>JAFZKB010000035.1 GCA_017551865.1 Clostridiales bacterium
AGCGGTCGCGATTACTTTTGCACAACGGTTTGCGAGACGCTTGTTTGCTATGCCAGAAAATAACCAAAGCAACTGAATTTACTTGGATTATAGCATGTTTCGGAGAAAAAACATACCGAAAAATCGGCTCGGAAATGCCCCGAAATCGTTTCTGCGTTATTCTGTGAGATCTTAGTCTAGTATTACTATTTCATTCAACGTGTTTTATTATTCACTTCTCACCCAAAGAACACCGGCACTAGGAATGAGGCCAGCAAAATAATTACCGCACCACCAAGTCTTGAGGAAATCTGGGCAAATGGCATCAGTTTCATCCTTTTAGACGCCATAAGAACAGCTACATCTCCGGTTCCGCCCATGTTCGCCATACAAAGTCCGGCAGTAATGGCTGCTTCGATTGGATAGAATCCTACCAGTCGGCCAATCAACGCGGATCCGAGAACTGCACCAAGAACGGTGACTAGTACAAGTACAATGTACTGGAGATTAAATGCATCAATGATCTGACCCATATCGGTATAGGCCATACCGATACCGAGCATCAATGCAGCAGTCCAGTTCTTCGAAACAAAGGAATACCAGAGAGAAGCATTCTCTTCGTATTCTTCCGGGATAAGATTGAAACACTTGGCTAATGCTACGCCAATGATCATCCAGGCATAGGGATGGATATCTAATCCCAGTTTCTTGATGAGGAACGCAACCAAGCAGCCAAAAGCATAAAATGATGTAGAGACGATCACACCTTTGGCATAACTCTCCACACTTCTATCCTTAGGCTCTTTCTTCTCTTCCTTGAGAGACGGGTCATCCGAACGCATGAGTGATCCATTACCAGTAAGAGACGGACATGCTTCTCCCAGTCTGTTCAAAAGGCCACCGCAAACAATAGCGAAAGCATTTCCCAGAGCAACTGCAGGAACCAGACGACTGAGAATAGTCTCCGAAGGAATACTCAATGCACTTTCAAATACCTTAGCAATCGGAACCGCACCAGCTCCCATGCCGCCTCCCATGATGGGCATACCAATATAAGCAATCGATTCACCGGCACTCATGCCGAAGAGATAACCAACTGCGGCAACTCCTGCAAGGGCTACAACAACAGCTCCGACAATACAAGGCAGATATCTTATAGCTGCACGAATAAGGAGTTTACGGTTCATGCCAAGGATCGATCCTGTGATCAAGGCGGCAATATAGAAATCCAGAAACCCTGCTCCCTTCATGAAGGTGGAACAATTCTCCACAATAACTGTCGGAACAAGATGCCAGTAAACGATCGCTGCACCCACAAAGATACAGACAATGGCACCGCCTCCGAGGAAGGTTTTCACAAATGGTGTGATATTACCTGTCTGATTGAGAAGTTCACCGAACACCATAAGAAACAGGAACGCACCTACCATTCCGGTAGGAAACGCACCCAACACACAACCGGTGATTATGATAAGCGAGATGATAATGAACCACTTCAGTTCAAATCCCGCGATACGGACCTTACGTAAACTAAAATCTTTACTCTTCCTACTCACAAACATCCCCCCAGTCCTGATGTGTGAATACACGGCCGATACCTATTTCCATAATAAGCCATATGGGAGGGATAATCTAGAGTAATGCTTCAACGAACTCACAGTTTCGTCTCGAAGATAAATCAAAGAACCGAATCAATAAATGCCTTGAATATCTTCTGACTGTTCTCATCCTTGAGATACGAAAACTCAGGATGCCATTGCACCGCCCACAAGAACCGGTGATCGGGCATATACAGTCCCTCTACCAGCCCGTCCTCTGCGGTTGCCATTACTTTGAGACCAGGAGCCACATCCTTCACTGCCTGATGGTGATAACTATTGACCTGAATCTTCTCCAAATTCAAGCAACTGTACAGCGGGGAATCCTTCAGTATATTCACCGAATGGACCGGGACATCATATGGCGGCTCCTGATGGTGGTCGATTTCAGAATTGAACCGGGTCGGAAGATCCTGATAGAGGGTTCCGCCGAGTGCTGCATTGATGAACTGGATACCTCTGCATATGCCAAGGACCGGCTTGTCGGTCTCGATGGCCATGCGGAGTACGATCTTCTCCATATCATCGCGCATCTTACAGCCACTGACACCCTCGATCAGCTCCTCACCATAGAGTTCGGGAGAGACATCGTGACCTCCGGTAAAAAGAATACCGTCCGTAATACTCATGAGATGACGCAGTTCCTGCTCATCTGTGAGCATCGGGAACATGATAGGTGTTCCTCCGGCCTGGATGATCCCTTCAAAATAGCCGGGAAGCATCCACATACTCTCTTTTTCATCATCCCATAACGGCATCACGCCGATAACCGGTTTTTTGCATATTTCTCTCCTAACTAAACAGGCGTCTCATCCAATTAGATGAAACGCCGTTGTTTCTTACTGATTCAGATCATCACTATTCATTCTCTTCCTAATTGCATCCCTGTACAAGCTCATTATACCATCTCTTCGATCAGTTATATACTTCATCGTCCTTTTGGCACAGCCCCTTCAGCTGGCAGTATGCTTCGACTAATTCCGGCTCACGAAACACGGGCTTCTTCACTTCCTTGACCATGGACGTTTGAAGCTTCGAAGAGAGGGCGACAATGTCAAACTTCCGCAAGAGCTTTATGTTCAGGAATTTAAGGTTCTTTTCGAGCGTAGGCAGTCTGTCGCATCTCACATTCGGGGAACATCGGTTATTGAATGAGTCGTCTCCGCCTACGATCAGTCTGGGAAATACATCACATGGAAGATCCATTTTCTCGGCAAGGATATCTTTCACCAGTTCTTTCTGCTTCTCCAGCTCTTCACGGACGTTCAGTTTCATTAACTTGACGGTCTTTACATCAAACCAGCAGCAGTAGCCATCTTCATCGATTCCCGCATCCCCGACCGGAACGAACAGGTTCAGAAGATAGATACCTGAGGGGACGATCAGAATGGCATCGATGGGTTCGGAATTATCAGAGCCAGGAAGTCTTAAATCAAACAGGACCTTCCCCTTCAGGTCTTTGGCAACCTTCTCAAGGATCTTCTGAAACTTCTTCCTGTCCCTTATCTCCATCTTGATCTGCTGCTTATCCCGGTTCCAGATGTCAATCGTCATTTCAAATTTCCGGATCGCAAACTTCACGTACGAATTCTGCACAGAAGGGAGCTTCCTGAATTTAGCAAGACAATCCTCAAGGGAATGTTTCTTTCCTTCTTCTTTTCCAAATACATCACGGATAATGGATCTCTCGATCTGCTTGAGGTTGTAATAGCGGTCCTCTACCGTATAGATCGTACGCAGTCCGGATGTGATCTTCGTTTCCAGTTCTTCATTAATGTTAACTACCATATCGCATATCCTCCCAAGTTATATTTCAATAACGAGAGAAGATTTTCACGCGAAAAAATGGGCATCTCATCAACGAGATGCCCTAAGCATATTCATGTTAAAAAGGAAGAAAACCGCTTCTCTTTTAATTCCAGTATCTCTCATAGGTACTGAGTTCCATGATCATCGCATACACGGGGACCTGCTCGGCGGAGAGGGATCTTAGGACTTTACTGGGGATCAGGGCAGTATCGTCGGCAAAGCCCGGGGCACTACTACTTCCCCAGACAATCATGCTCTTGACTGTGGAGGACGGGATGCTGGAGATGAGTCCTGCCTCCTTCATCTTTTCGAATTTAGCATTACCGAAATAGACGATGTAGTAGCCGTAATTTACCCGAAGCTCACTTAACGTGGACCACTGGTCATCGGAGATAAAAAGGTCACCCTTCGGATCGTTGATAATAATCATATGACCGACATGTCCGGCAGGAGAATCGGCATTTTCCAAAGATTCATATTCAAAATTGTAAATATGCCTGGCACGAAAATTCGAAGGAGCACCAAGATCTGCTCCAATGTACATGACATCGAGGTTTCGGGAATTAATAGTCTCGGCAGCCGATTCGACCATTTTCATCTGATTCTGACGGATCTTCTCGTCATCCTTATCACTACCGAATATTTTCACAAAGCAAAACACCATAAACGCCACTACAATAAGTGACATCAGCGCATACATAGACCATCTTCGACTTCCCATGGGAAACCTCCTAAGATTTTTAATTCCTCGTCATATCAGATTATAACGCAAATGGTTTTGACTCTACCACCGACGAAACGGCAAGATTTGCGGGACTAATTCCCACTGATTGGCGGTTAAACAGGAATCGAACGGACGATCTGTGCGACCTTTTCGGCCAGGATCCGGTGTCCTTCTTCGGTCAGGTGCAGCGAATCCGCGTCGGACGGATAGATAAATTCCGCGGCATTCAGGAACAGACAGCCCCTGCTATCTGCAATGCGGCGGTACTCTTTCGGAAACTTCTTTGATTCCTCGATGGAGCGGGGCGCAAAGGACTGGGAGAACACGGAGTTCGGCATATCTTTTCCGATCTCCGGCGGACTTATAAGGACGATCTTCGGGACAAAACCCTGCTTTTCTTTCGTAAAGGACTGGATCACATCAACGAGAATCCCGGCGTTATCGGCAATTTCCCCGGCCGTCAGGTGGAAGATCTCTTTTAAGTCATTCGTGCCGAGCATCAGGACCACGATATCCACGGGCTTATGGGAATTAAGGCACGGGCGCAGGTAGTCAAGGCCGTTCTTCCAGCCTTCGACCGGATCATCGGTGACCGTCGTTCGGCCGTTACAGCCTTCCTCGACCACATGGTAATTCTCCCCGAGAAGAGAGGACAGAACACCCGGCCAGCGGACGTCCTCAGAATAGCGAAGACCCGTTTTCGGATCGTAGCCATAGGTATTCGAATCTCCATAACAAAGAACAGTCGTCATATAGCAGGACCTTCCTTTCTCTTAACAAAAAAAGCAGCTCCGAATCCGGAACTGCCTTTTCTGGTGGGTAGTATTGGACTCGAACCAACGACCCCTTGCATGTCAAGCAAGTACTCTAACCAGCTGAGCTAACCACCCATGCGACTTTCAGATTTTACTAAAAGTCGGAAAATAAATCAAGGGCTTACCGAAAACTCGGGGGCAGAAATAAGGGATCAGGCTTCGCCTAAGTACTTATAGTCCTTCCCTTCCACAACGGCCTTTACCTTCTCTTCGTCCCAGACTGATCCTTCTGCGATCTCGATCTCACAGGAATTGGTGGTGTGGTTCGGGGTTGCTTTTGCCACGAAATCGAGCTCTTCCAGTCCTTTTTTCACGGAAGCCTCGCAATGGCCGCACATCATGCCTTCGATCTTAACTGTTTTCTTCATATCGTTACTCCTTTTCTCCGTTTCCGGAACCGTTATTTCTTCGGGGACATCCCCGGGAAGATCAAGATCTAAATTCCCGCCTCTTCTTAGCGGGCGGTCGGAAGAACTGTCGTGCATCTTAAACAGATTCAGCCGAAGCGCGTTCATACAGACCGTGAAACTGCTGATACTCATGGCTGCCGCCCCGATCATGGGGTTCATCTTCCAAGACAGGATCCCTGCCGCGATCGGGATACAGATCACGTTATAGAAGAATGCCCAGAACAGGTTCTCGTGGATATTCTTCAGGGTCTTCCGGCTCAATCGGACAGCCGCGGCGACATCTTTAATGGAGTTATTCATCAGAACGATGTCCGCGGATTCGATGGCGACATCCGTGCCGGCACCGATGGCAATACCGATATCCGCTGTCGTCAGGGCCGGGGCATCGTTGATACCGTCACCGACCATAATGACGCGGGCGGGCTTATCGGAGCTACTTCCCTGCAGCTTCTTAATGACATCGGCTTTTCCCTCCGGAAGGACATCTGCCACCACGTGATCGACACCTGCCTTCTTCCCTATTGCGTCCGCGGTCTTCCGGTTATCGCCGGTCAGCATCACGACCGAAAGGCCAAGGTTTTGAAGCTCTTTGATCCCCTCTTCGGAATCATCCTTCATGGTGTCGGCCACGGAGATAATGCCTAAAAGCTTACCGTCCTCTTCAAAGAAGAGCGGAGTCTGACCTTCTCTGGCGCATCTTTCTTCTTCGTTTACTAGAGAAGCCGGGATCGGAAGGAGGCTTCGCATATATTTGCCGCTTCCGCCGTGGAGGAGCTTCCCGGAGAATTTTCCTTCGAGGCCGGAACCGGCATGGATGGAAAATGCCGTTACTTCAGGGATCTCTTTATTTGGGGAAGAATTCTGGTACTCTGTGACGATCGCCTTCGCTAAGGGATGTTCGCTTTTACTTTCGAGGGCATAAGCCTTCGAAAGCAGGTCTTCCTTCTCTACGCCTTCCGACGGGAGGATCTCCACGACACGCGGTTCACCTGACGTGATGGTGCCGGTCTTATCGAGAGCGACGACCTCCGCTCTTCCCAGAAGCTCCAGCGCCTCGCTGGTCTTAAAGAGGACTCCGTTTCGGGCGCCCAGGCCATTACCGACCATAATGGCAACAGGGGTCGCAAGGCCCAGTGCACACGGGCAGGAGATCACGAGGACCGAGATACCGCGGGCGAGGGCGAAGCTCGCTTCTTTTCCAGCCAGAAGCCAGGCGGCGATAACAAATATAGCGATACCAATGACTGCGGGAACGAAGATCCCCGAGACTCTATCTGCGATACGGGCGATCGGGGCTTTTGTGGCCGAGGCCTCCGACACCATCTGTATGATCCGTGACAGTGTCGTATCTTCTCCGACACGGGTCGCCTGACACTTCAGAAAGCCCGAGCGGTTGATCGTGGCCGCGCTGACCTTAAGTCCGGGCGCTTTATCCACAGGGACCGATTCACCGGTCAGGGCCGATTCATCGACGGCGCTCTCGCCTTCCAGGACGATCCCGTCCACAGGGATGCTTTCGCCGGGCTTTACGAGGAAGATATTCCCGACGACGACTTCCTCGACAGGAACGATCAGCTCGGCGGACGGATCTTTTGCAGCAGAAAGATCACATGTCTCCCCGTCACAGGCTCGAAGGACACGGGCGGTCTTAGGAGACAGATCGATCAGGCTCTTTAAGGCATTGGTGGTTCTGCCTTTACTTATCGACTCCAGGGTCTTCCCGACCGTAATGAGGGCGGGGATCATGGCGGCCGACTCAAAATAGAGCTGTCCGTGATAGAGCTCGTGCAGATCGGCATTTACGGAGCCAGTAGTGATCATGCTGCACATCTTAAAGAAGACGAAAAGGCTCCAGAGGAAAGACACGCCGGAGCCTAAGGCCACAAGCGTATCCATATTCGGGGCGCCGTGAAGAAGCGACTTCGTGCCGCTTTCGAAGAACTTTCTGTTGATGATCATCACGATCAGGGCAAGGATCATCTGAAGAAGCGTCAGGCCCAAGTGGTTATGCTCAAAATAGGAGGGCAACGGGAAATTCCACATATTGTGGCCCATGCTGACATACATAAGGAGCAGAAGAAATCCTGCGGAGAGGATGAGCCTTCGAACAAGCTTCGGGGTCTCGGTATCTTTAAGGTCCTCCGAGATCTGGGGCTTGGGATCAGATGCGGACGATCCGGATTTCAGGCGCGCGGAATACCCGGCCTTCTCGACCGCGGCGATCACGTCTTTCGGATCCGCCTCGCCCGATACGCCCATGGAATTCGTAAGAAGGCTGACCGCCACTTCCGTGACGCCCGGCACCGCGGAGACCGCCTTCTCCACACGCGCGACACATGCCGCGCAGCTCATTCCCGTAACCTGATACTGTTTCATTACTTATTTACTCTAAACTTTCTAACCGGATCCATCCGGTGGATTTACTTCATCAGTTTCTGCATGACCTTAACAAACTCATCGATCGCTTCGTCTTTTCCTGCGCGGATATCGTCCGCCACACAGGAACGCATATGGCAGGCCATCAGCTCTTTGTTAAAGCTGTTGAGCGCCGAGGTGACTGCCGAGACCTGAACAAGGATATCGGGGCAGTAGGCATCTTCTTCGATCATGTTCTCGATGCCGCGGATCTGGCCCTCGGCGCGGCGAAGGCGCTTCAGAAGCTCCTTCTTCTCTTCTTCCGAACGCATCTTCTTTCGGTCGCTGCAGTGCGGACATTTACGCGTAGAACTCATAACTTTACTCCTTTATCGGCCACTTCGCGGGCCGGATGAACTCCCTTTATTGCATACCCCCAGGGGGTATGTCTTTACATTCGCTATTTTATACCCCCCCCGGGGGTATATGTCAACCTGGAAGAGCGCATGATGTTCATGGGAAGGATCTTTTCAAGAAGCCAACTGCCGTAAAATAGCAGGAAATGCAAATTTATACGGCAGCTAAAACCGAGCGGTGCCGTAAAAAAAATGAAAAAGTGGTTTTTATACGGCAATTTTGGAGCGGATTGACGTATGAAATCGAGAATCTTCAATCTGTACGGCAGTGGGGGGAGAGGATTGCCGTATGAAAACGGAAAAGTGCTTTTCGTACGGCAAAAAATGGAAAAACTGCCGTATAAAATAAGAAAACTTCAATCCATACGGCAGTCGGCGGAAAATGCTGCCGTATGAAATCGGATTCTTAAAAAATTTACGGCAGATCGTCCGACGCGGGCTCGGGCATAAAAAGAAAGGAGCCGCCATGAAATGGCAGCCCCCGCTATCAGGAAGTTCTCCGATATGAATTTACATGATCTTGTTTCCGCAGAATTCGCAGCATCCGTTCGGGCCGACGGTCGTCGTCGCCTGACATGCCGGGCATGTGACCTGCATTCCGGCACCGCCCATAGGCTGCTGGAAGCCCTGCATCTGCTGGCCGGCAAAAGCCTGCTGCTGAGCCGCCTGCATGTTCTGGAAATTCTGCGCCATCTGCTGCTGCGGATAGCCTTGATTCATCGGCATACCCTGCTGCATGCCCATACCTGCACCCATTCCGGCAGCACCCATTCCTGCTGCGCCCATTCCCTGCTGCTGCATCGAACGCATGGCTTCTTGCTGAGCCTGTTGCAGTCTCTGTGCCATCGCCTGGGGATCGTTTGCCAGTGCCTGCAATTCTGCCTGCTGAGCGGCAAAAGCCTGCTGCTGTTGCATATTCTGGAAGTTCTGAGCCATCTGCTGCTGCGGATAACCCTGCTGAGGATAGCCCTGCATAGGCATTCCCTGCGGCATCGCCATACCTGCAACGATACCAGCGCCCATTCCGGCATTCATACCCGGCTGGATCGGCATACCGCCCTGCATCGGGACCGGCTGCTGACCGTAACCCTGCTGCATCGGCTGCACGCCACCCATCGGCATGCCCTGATTCGGAACATACTGGCCGGACTGAGCACTCATGGTGACGTTACCGCCGGTTCTCATCGCATCGATGGCCGCCTTGATCTGGTTGCCCATATCTACGCACTCGTAGTACTGGTCGATCTTATTGCCCGTGAGGCTGAAGCCGGATCTGGAAACGCTCCATCCGCCGCTCTGGCCCGGGTTCATCGGCTGCTCGCCGACCTTGATGCTTCCGTTCGAAAGCGAGAACTTCATCTCGTCAAAATACGGGTGATTGACGTGGATGATAACGTGGAAGTCATAGGAATATTCATAACGCGGAGGATTGTAGCTGACGGACTGGCCGTTCGCATCCTTGGTGCGGAGCTCGTTTCTGCTCTCCTTGACATCGAGATCACAGCCGAGAGCCTGCGAATAATCGAGAACGTCCGGGTTTGCGGCGCTCAAGTCGCTCGCGCTGGTGACCATGAATTTCTTATTGTTATCGTCGATCAGGAGCTTCGTGGTGCGGCCCAGAGACTGTGTCGTCGTAAAGGAAGCGACCGCTGCCTTGTTCTGCTCTCTATATTCGAGCTGTCTGTCGATATCTGCCTTCGTGCTGTGACGGCGCTCGTTAAACCACGGGGAAAGCTTGCTGGCGCAGTCTTTACACATGTTGGCGTCTTCGAGTTTCTTGTTGCCGAGAAGGCCGATCTTATTTCCGCAGAAATCGCAGAATTTCTTATCAAAAAGTCCCATATATATCCTCCCTGGAAAAAGCTAATTATCAATATAACTTTATCATTTAATGAATTCCTGTTCAAGGGAAAAGGCGCCTTACGGGCGTAAAAAATGAGGCCGTTTTTTTGTGCAAAACGGCCTCACTATTTATAGCGATACGGGATCTTTTACATAAGGGAAGAAAGCTCGGTAAATTCGTATCCGAGAGCAGCGGCAACATTTCTGTTGGTGCACTTTCCGGCATAGCAGTTCACGCCGGACGTGATGACTTCGCTCTTTTTGCAGGCTTCCTCGAGGCCCGCCTCGGCGATCTGAAGACCGTATTTCAATGTCGCGTTCGTAAGGGCAATGGTACTTGTTCTCGGAACGGCACCCGGCATGTTGCCGACGCAGTAGTGAACGACACCGTCTTCGATATAGACCGGATCGTCGTGGGTGGTAACGTGCGAAGATTCACCGCAGCCGCCCTGGTCGATGGCGACATCTACAAATACCGCGCCGTTCTTCATCTCGGGGAGATACTTCTTCTTAAAGAGCTTCGGGGTGGAGCCTCCGGGGATCAGTACGGAACCGATGACGAGGTCTGCGTCCTTGACGACACGCTCGACATTCGAGTCATTACTTACGAGGGTCTGGATATGCGCACCGAACATGTTGTCGAGTTCTTCGAGTCTTCGAAGGTTAACATCGAGGATCGTGACATTGGCACCCATACCGACCGCGATCTTGCAGGCATTCATGCCGACCGTACCGCCGCCGAGGATCACGACATTGGCCTTCGGGGTTCCGGGAACACCGGCGAGAAGAATGCCTTCACCGCCGAACTTCTTCTCCAGGTACTTCGCGCCTTCCTGAATGGAGAGACGGCCCGCGATCTGGGACATCGGCGCAAGACACGGAAGCGAACGGTCTTTTTCCTGAAGCGTCTCATAAGCGACAGCTTTGACTTTGCCGGCCAAAAGAGCATCCGCCTGCTCTTTATCTGCAGCCAGATGCAGGTATGTGTAAAGGATGAGACCTTCGCGGAAGAGCGGATATTCCTCCGGGAGCGGCTCTTTGACCTTGACCATCATGTCCACAAGATGCCATACATCTGCGGCATTATCGATCAGGGACGCACCGGCATCCACGTACTCGTTATCGGTAAAACCGGAGCCGACGCCGGCGCCTTTTTCCATATAGACATGGTGTCCTGCGGCAACATAGGCTCTGACGTTGTCCGGTGTCAGACCGACACGGAATTCATTGTTCTTGATCTCTTTTACACATCCGATCTTCATAAATCTACTCCTCGCAATCCTATTTTTCTGCCCCAAAAGAACCGGGCAGCTATGTTTTATTGTACCATAGCTGCCCGATGAAAATGCATATTAAAAGCGATTTCCGCTGACGCGGGATGTGCCGCAGAGATCCGTCCTTACAGATCCTTCCTTAGGGCCTTACGTCTATTTCTCTAAGACCTTACTGCTGCGGTTTGTGATCCGGCATCAGGCCCAGTGCGACGACCACAGCGATCGGGACGCCGATGGCGGTCATGGCTGCAGGTCCGGTCTCCATATGGAATCCGTATGCAAGGATCAGGAAGATGATCAGCGGTACGGCCGAGACAAACGAGAGGATCTGGATGATGGTGGCGATCGCGCCGTCTCTATAGATCACAAAAGCCAGGCCGGCCGCAAGGACCAGGCCGATCGGGATCCCGAAATAAAGCGGGAATGAAAACTTCTCATAAAGCGCGATGCAGAGGATCGTCGGCAGGATGAGACCGACAATGATCGCATAAGGAATGCGCTTTTTCCGCTCCTTGACCACGCCTTTTTCGCATTCGGCGATCAGCGCGGGAGCATCCAGAAGATCCGGGACTTTCCGGAATTCTACAAGTGCGCGGGAATAGGATTTCTTGTCATAAAAACTCTTCGCTTTGGCATAGGTGCCGAGATCGTCGGCTCTCTTCTGCCCTTCTATGCAGTTCTTCTGAAGGTCGCTGCCGACCGCGTCCATGAAAGATGCGCATTCGAGCGCGGCGGTCTTATACATGAGCCTTGCCTGACCCATCGTCGCGGGGTCGGGGTTTTCGTCGAGGAGCTGTTTGGCGCGATTCATCTTCTCGATGACGCGGGAGTATTTCCCGTAATCCGGAACCAGATCCTGGATCGACCACTTGTTGCCGCAGTGCGCGCATACACAGAAACCGCCGAGATAATCGTTTCTCAGCTCGCCTCCGCAGATCTTACATTTTAACGTAGCCGGAGCCACAGTTCCTTCCGCCATTTTCCCGTCTCCCCTAGAAAAATCAGATCGCGCCTTCGGGAAAGAATCTTTTCCCTTCGGCACATTAAATATATTAACATATTTTTACCTTTGCACAAATGCGGGAAGGTCACGAAAAAGGATACTTTATTGCGCTTTCTTTTTCCCTTTTTGCGGCTTCTCGGCCGGGCGGATGCTGACTTCGCCCGAAGAAAGGACCGAGGTGGTTTTGTCTTCGTACTCCACGAGGAGGTTACAGTCGGACGTGATGTCGAGGACCTTCGCGCGGCGGGTGCTGCCGGAGCCGGTGGAGATGACGTTGACGTCTTTCCCGAGGACGAGGCTTCGGCGCTTATATTCTTCTTCGTAGTTTCCGTGGTCGGGTGCGGTAAATGTCCTGAAAAAGTGGTTTAGGAATTCCGCGGCGATTATATTCTTCGCGTCCGGCTGGCGGGCAGGAAGGATCGCGCCGGCGATGTCTTTCAGTTCTTCCGGGAATCCGTCTTTAGGAGCATAGACATTAAAGCCGATGCCGAGGACGGCATATTCGAGATTACCGTTTTCCATACTTACGGAGGCCTCGGTCAGGATACCGACGACCTTTTTGCCGTGGTAGAAGATGTCGTTGACCCACTTGATCTGCGGGGCGTCGTCGCCGGGAAGGGCGGCTGGCGAAGAAGGCGCGCAGAGCACGGACTCGATCGCGTGGCAGGCGGATACGGCCGCCATGGTCGTGATCTTCAAGGCCTTCTGCGGCGGGAGATCCGACGGGCGAAGAAGGATGGAGATATAAAGGCCGGTATTTCGGGGCGAGTAGAAAGATCTTCCGAGCCTTCCCTTGCCGCCGGTCTGGGAGTTGGCAATAATGACCGTTCCCTCGCGATCTCCGGCTGCGGCCTTTTCTTTTAAAAGCGTATTCGTGGAGGTGACTTCGTCAAAGACGGAGATATCCAGATCAAGGCCGTCGCTTAAGTATTTCTCGACGCCCTGAGAGGAGACGATGTCGGTATCGGGAGAAAGGCTGTAGCCGCGGGACTTCTGTGCCGTGATCGGGTAGCCTTCGGACTGGAGCGTCTTGACGGCTTTCCAGACAGCCGTCCGGGAGATCGAAAGCTCCTCGGCAATCTCTTCTCCAGAGAAGAATTTCCCCTTATTCTTTTCAAAAAGAAGTAGCAGCGCTTCCTTCGTACTCAGCTCCTGTTTCATGGATCTTCGGACCTCCGTTACAATTAAGGAAACGATACCATTTTTCGCGGTCGAAGGCAACCTTCCGCCGGTCGGTGGTTAACTACGGGAAAATCATCAGGAGATCCTGTCTTCTTTTTTCGGAAAACCTCTTTACTTTTTCAGAAAAAGGATTATCATATGAATTGTCAGACATATGAATAATCATTCATATGATTGGCACGACAAAACCGCAGAGTATCGGAGGAACCGGATATGAAAAGAACATTTAAACTCGAAGACCTCGACTGCGCAAACTGCGCTGCCAAGATGGAAGAAGCCATCGCCAAGCTCCCGGGCGTGACCAAAGTCTCTGTGAACTTTATGGCCCAGAAGATGATCCTTGAAGCGGACGACGACCGTTTCGAATCCGTCTTAAAGGAAGCGGCGGAGACCATCGCGAAAGTCGAGCCGGACTGCAAGATCATTATGTAAAAGCCGCGCGCTGAGAAACGAAGAGGAACCTATGACGAGAAAACAGAAAAAGACCCTGATACGCGTTCTTATTTCCTTTACGATGCTGGTGGTGCTGCACTTCCTGCCGCTTAAAGGTTTCTGGAACGCGCTTTATCTGATCCCGTATCTTCTTGTCGGATACGATGTCGTGCTCGGCGCGCTCAAAAAGATCGGGCACGGGTCTTTTCTCGATGAAGAATTCCTCATGATGATCGCCACCATCGGCGCTTTCATCATCGGCGACTACCCCGAAGCGACACTGGTCATGCTCTTTTACCAGGTCGGCGAGCTCTTCCAGAGCATCGCGGTCGGAAAGAGTAGAAAGTCCATCGCCGCCATGATGGACATCTGCCCCGACACCGCGATCGTCCTGCGCGACGGGGCCGAGGACGAGGTGGACCCGTCCGAAGTTTCTGTCGGCGAAGTCGTGCTCGTCAAGCCCGGTGAGAAGATCCCGATCGACGGCGTCATCTCCGAAGGCAGAACTTCCTTAAATACGGCGGCGCTGACCGGCGAGAGCCTCCCGGTCGAAGCGGGCGTCGGAGCGTCCGTTTATTCGGGCACCATTAACCTTACTTCCGCCATCAAAGTCACTACTACTACAGAATACGAAAACAGCACGGTCTCGCGGATCCTCGAGCTCGTGGAGAGCAGCACGGATAAGAAAGCCAAGTCCGAAAAGTTCATCACGAAGTTCGCGCACTACTATACCCCGGCCGTCGTTATCCTCGCGGTCCTTATCGCGCTCGGATGCCTCCTCTTTACTGACCTCGGGGCGGCCGGAAGCGTCTACCGCGGACTTATCTTCCTCGTCGTGTCCTGCCCATGCGCGCTCGTGGTCTCGGTTCCGCTCTCCTTCTTCGGAGGGATCGGCGCGGCCAGCAAACGCGGCATCCTCATAAAGGGCAGTAACTACATGGAGACCCTGTCGAAGATCGACACCGTCGTACTCGACAAGACCGGAACGATCACAGAAGGATCTTTTGCCGTAGATGCGATCCATCCAAACGAGATCGACCCGGATGTGCTGATCGATATTGCGGCGCTCGCCGAGAGCCGCTCCCACCACCCGGTCGCCGAATCGATCGTCAATGCGCACGGAAGGCACATCGATGCTTCGCGCCTCGGTGACGTCGAAGAGATCGCGGGACGCGGGATCCGCGCCGTTATCGACGGAGAGGAGTATTTCGTCGGCAACGGCAAACTCATGGAGGACGTTTCGGCGGACTTCCACGAATGCCACCTGCCCGGCACTGTCGTGCATGTTTCAAAAGGCAAAGAATACTTAGGCCATATCGTAATCAACGATATCCTCAAGAAAGACTCGGCCGGTGCGATCTCTGACCTTCGCGCGGCCGGCGTCCGTGACGTCGTGATGCTCACGGGTGATAACGAAAAGGTCGCTTCCAAAGTCGCCGAACAGGTCGGGATCAGGAAGTTCTTCTCGGGGCTCCTCCCTGCCCAGAAGGTCGAAAAGGTCGAAGAGCTGCTCGCAGAAGAGCGCCGTGTCGCTTTTGTCGGCGACGGGATCAACGACGCGCCGGTTCTGACCCGCGCGGATGTCGGCATCGCCATGGGTGCTCTTGGCTCGGATGCCGCGATCGAAGCTGCAGATATCGTTCTCATGGACGACCGTCTCGGGAAGATCCCGGATGCGATCCGTATCTCCCGAAAGACCATGCGGATCGTAAAAGAAAACATCCTCTTCTCGATCTTTGTGAAGGTCGCGGTTATGGTGCTCGGCGCCCTCGGACTTGCGGGTATGCGGTTCGCCGTCTTCGGCGATGTCGGTGTACTGATCCTCGCAATCTTAAATTCCCTGCGCGCCATGCGCCTTCCGAAGAGATCCTGAGCGCCGGCGGCGGGCGGCGCGGCAGACCCACAATAAGTGACGAAATACTTAGCAAAAGACGGACGGTTTGCAGTTCTTATCCATTGCGGTTCTTTTCCATATGAGTATAATCATAGATAGGGGTGAATATGCTTTGGGAGGAATAACATGAAAAAGAAGTGTGTCCGTTTCCTGTCCGCCTTAATGAGCTTATCGCTCCTTCTCGGTTGTAGCGCCTGTAAAAGCAAAGGCGGGAAAACCGATGAGATCAAGAGAAGAGCCGAGGGCACCGTCGAAGACTACCTCGTGTATCTGACGCGCGATAATACCAATAAACTATCGCGCTACTGCAACAGCTCGGATGATCCGTTTCAGCAGACGGAGCAGTACTTCAAGACCGAACCGAGCTACATGACTTTCACCAAATATCTTTCCACTTTAAAGTTTAATGTCGGGGATGCCACCGTCGACGGCGATATTGTCGATGTCCCCGTGAAGATCCAGTATATCGATGCCGATACGGCTCTAGCTGAAAAGACCGGAAGCATGACCCTTCCGGAGATCAACGAGTTTATTTCCGATACAGCAGTGAATGCAAAAAAAGAGATCGTCTTCCGCCTGAGCTTCAGTTCCGACGATTCCTGCCGGATCCAGAGCACGAAGGAACTTCACGATGAGCTTTACGGGCAGTATCAGACCTTCCTGAAAATGCTTCCGGATATCAAGGATGCCGTGACCCAGAAACTCGATTTCTTCATGGATAGATTAAAGGATATGGATCTGACGTACCTCACCCGGAGCGACTGCGATTTCGGATCGCTGAACATCTACGAATACCCGATGGAGCGTTTGCCGCTGTTTAAGACCATAATGTCCTTCATGACCTATGAGATCGAGATCGAAGAGACGACAGATGCCACGGCAAGCGGAGTTTTGCACGTCAAAACCAAAAACGACCAGCCCGCCGGCGAACGCCTTTTTAACGATCCGCAGAAAATGATCCCGTTTATCGAACAATATATCATGGTTGTTCTGGACGGACTGACGTCCGGCACCACATTTGTCGATATCCTGAACTATGCGACCATTACCAAAAATCTGCGGGAGGAACTCGAAAAGGAGGAAATGCGTGAGCACGATGTCCATTTCGATATAAAACTCGACGACAGCGCCACGGATGGATTTACCATCAAAGCCGATATTACTGAGATCATGCCGAGCAAGGAGCCGTTCGTAAGCTGGGATTACCGTAACTCGGATAATGTCATCGAGTGCTACAATGCGGCCGCCGAATCTCTTTTCGAAAGAAAGGAGATCAGCGAGGAAGAGTACACCAGAGTGCAGAGAACTTTCGGTAAAATTCCTTTCTATCTGGATCAGTTTGACGAGTCCCTGAAAGCCCATGGTTATACACTCGAAAATGATACGGCGAGTTTCAGAAAATACGTAAAAGGCGACCATACTGAACTTGTCATCGCCATCGAATACACCAACATTTTCGCCGTCGATCACGCAATCGGCCGGATGATCCATTACGAAGACCTGGAGCAGGGGCAGGCCTACTCCGGTGACATCAATGGTGGATATCTCTACTTCGAAACTTACGGCTATACCACCGATAAGGAGAAGCCAGTGGAGGTCATGTCCTGGAACGCATGCGCGCAGAACTACTTCATCTACGTCGAGATCCGGGATGGGTCAGATGAGGAAAAACAGGATATTCGCGCTCTCTTTGAGGAGAACGGGCTGGCGTAACAGTGTTACAAAGGCTGAATTAACGGCGCGCGGCGGGATTTGTGCTGGCGCGCGGCGCGTGGTGCGGGCTTAGAAAGACGCGTGCGGATCCTTGATCGTGACGAGGTTGTCGCCGCAGTCGATCCCGTGTTTTTTCAAGAACTCAGGAAGTCCAGGTACATCTTCCGGCTGCCTTACGAGGTACGGCTGGTGCGCGTCGCATCCTAAGACGAACTTCGGGTGCATCTCCGTCGCCATCTTAAAGAAACGGTCACAGGGATAATGACGCCCGTCGGAAAAGCCGTACATGTTGATCTCAAGAGGAATATCGAGTTCGATCGCTTTCTCCACGATCTTTCTCATGTGCTTAAGATAGATATCATCGGGGCCCTGGTAGTTCACCAGATCCGGATGCGCCAGATAGGTAAAGAGCCCGGTCTCCATGCCTTCGATGGTCGTCTCGACGTAGGAAATGAGTTCTTCCTCGGTGTGGACCGGCCAGCCAACATAGGTGCCGTCGATCTCGTTGATCGCGAAATGCTGGCCCTGGATGAGGTAATCCAGCGGATATTTCTTCAGTTCTTCGATCAGGGTCGGGAAAAATCTTCTCGAGTATTCGACTTCGTAGCCGATCAGGATATCGATCTGCCCCTTATACTCTTCCTTCAGTTTCACAAGTGTGCCGGTATAGTCCGGGATCTCGCTCATTTCCATGCGGATCGTGGAGTGGAAATCCTCCGGATACGGCTGCGGGACATGGTCCGAAAATCCGAGGATCTTAAATCCCGCTTTGATCGCCTGTTCGATGTATTCTCTTTCCGAGCCGATAGCATGGTGGCATCGGGGCGTGTGTGTGTGATAGTTCGCCAGCATAAAAAGTATAAACTCGTCCTTTCGTATAACGGATCTTTTCGCGAAGAAGAATCAGCGCTTCTTCTCAAGATTTGCGCGACGGAGGCTCAGCGCTTCTCCTTAAATTCGAAGCCGCACTCGGCAGAAGCGTCGCGGAAAACACTTAAGATCTTCTGCGCGTAATCGCCGAGGTACTCCTCGAGGATCGCCGTGTTCACGAAGACCACGGTATGGTCGGAACTCTTCTCAGTCAGGCAGTCGTAAAGCGCGTCAAGGTTTCTACCGAAATACTCGGGGAGCTCCAGCTCCTTACTGATCAGGGAGAACGCCTCTTCCCTGCTCGTCATATCTTTTCCATCCAGAAGATAAATCGCCATGTTATTCCTCCCCGTAAAGAAGTGTGAAGGTCTCGTAATGGTCTTCGGTGTAGTAGATCAGACCGTCGTTTGAGAACACGATGCGCTTCGCGCCGCGGGACTTCTTGCCCTTCGTGTCGATGTCGCACTCGTAGTAGGTGCGGCCTTTCCTGGTCGGCAGGATCCCTTCTATGTTACCGAAAACGTCGCCGCCGATGCTGCAGCCCGGGAAGTAATCCTCGAGAGAACCGCCCTCCCAGCCTTTCTTCCTCGCTTCGGACTTCGTCACGAAGTTCGACGGCAGATGGCCGTATGTGTGGATATACAGGGCCACGTCGTCTTTACTGGTATAGGTGCCGTTTTCGTCGATCGGGGCTTCGGTCGGATCTTCGGACGGAGCTTCTGTCGCTTCCGTCGTCGATTTCGTCGCCTTCGTCTTCTTCGTTTTCTTCGTGGATTCTTCGGTCGTGAACTCGACAAATTCTTCTGTCGATTCGGTGGCTTCAGTCGTGGACTCGGAAGGCTCTTCCGATGTCTCTTTTTCGGACTCCGTGGAGCTGCGGGACGGAGAAGTCAGCTCTGTCTCGTCGCTTGTTTTCTCGCTCGGCGCGTCCGTAGTCTCGGGAGCCGCCGTGGTCTCAGTGACTGTCGTCGTCTTTTTCGTCGTTTCCTTAGAAGTGCTCTTTTTGCGGCAACCGGCAAACAGGCCCAGCGTCAGGATCACGCACATGAGCAAAAGCCATAACCGCAGATGTTTTTTATTCATAAGAAGGACCTCTTCCTTTTCTCTCTTTTCAACCTTGTATTATAGCAAAACTGCGGCGCATTCGACATAACGTTTAATAAAATCGGGTGCTGCCGGACTACTGCCCGTATTGGGGGCTTCTTTTCAGACTCTTTTGTTTCTTGGATAAATACAAAGGCAATAAATTACTTATCCCAGTAAATATGAACAGCATTTGGATAAATCCGACTGGGTTGCCTTCCTTATCCCAGTTCTGAAAATGCTTGATTGGATAAACAAAACAAAAAATCAGATCTTATCCAAAGCGGAACGGAGAAATCTCCTGTTTGCTGGGATATACATATGCTTTTTTGTAGTCTTATCCAATTTCATCTATCTTCTTCTGGGATAAGGGCGCGCGGCAGTGGTGTTTTATCCAAATCACTTATGCTTCGACCGCTCCGCTCGATTGCCTCGAGAGTTCTTCGGAGATCCACTTGATACATTTCCTTGAAAAATGAAAGAAGTCTGCCTCAGTATTGTGAGTCAGCCCCGAGTATTCATCGATTGTTTTTGGGCAGGCTGGCCGGCGCGGGGGCCGGCGACCGACGGGCTGCTCGCGCGAGGCCG
>JAFZKB010000004.1 GCA_017551865.1 Clostridiales bacterium
AATACCAGCAACAACAGAATTTAATTGGATTATAGCACGTTTCAGGTCGAAAACATATCAAAATTCGGTTCGAGAAAGCCTCAAAAACGCTTCTGTGTTATTCTGTGAGATCTTAGTCTAAAGTTAGTATTTCATTCAAGGGTTAGTATTGAAAAAGTAACTGGAGGAGAAAGAAATGTCAAACGATTACGCAGAAAAGTTGATTGCAGATGAATCTTTGTTGAAAAACAAGATATACGTTATTCGTGGCCTTCAAGTTATGTTGGATTATGATTTGGCCGAGTTGTATGGATATGAAGTCCGATCATTAAATCAGCAGGTCAAGCGCAATCTTTCTCGCTTTCCTGATGATTTTATGTTTCAACTTACCAAAGATGAAATTGAATTCGTGAAATCACAAAATGTGATTTCACCAGATTCAACATTCTTTTCAGGCCAGGAAGGAGGTCGAAGAAAAGCGCCATATGCTTTTACAGAGCAGGGTATATATATGTTGGCAACCGTGCTCAAGGGTGAGTTGGCAGAACGGCAAAGCATTTTTATCATGAGAGCCTTCCGCGAGATGCGACACTTTATATCAAATAACGCCCTATTGTTTGAAAAGGTCAGCCACATAGAGCTTAAACAGCTTGAATATCAGAAGTCGACAGATGAAAGGTTTGATAAAGTGTTTCAGTACATCGAGGATCATGAAGAAGCGGAACAGAAGGTGTTTTTTGATGGCCAGATTTATGACGCCTTCAGGTTGCTTACTTCTATTATCCAGAAAGCAAAGAAGGAGATTATCTTGATAGATGGGTATGTTGATGTTGATACTTTAAACATTTTGGCAAAGAAAAATACCGGTGTTGCTGTAAGGGTCTATACATACGCGAGTACAAGACTGACAAATACAGATGCAGCAACCTTCAATGCACAGTATCCGACATTGACGGTAAAAAAGACACAGGTATTCCATGATCGATTTCTGATTCTGGATAGTACGATGGTTTATCATATCGGAGCTTCACTTAAGGATGCTGGAAAGAAATGTTTTGGTTTGTCCAAGTGGGATGATCAAGGTCTTATCACTGATTTGCTGAATCGCCTGAAGAATGTATAGGAAAAATCATCTAATCAGAATAGTACCGTACATCAAACGAGAGAAAGGCGCAGGGTCGTTCAAATCTTTTGATTTCAAATGATATCTTAATTGTCCTGACTACACATAATAGGGTTCAATCTTTACTGGATTTCCCGAAAAGGACAGGAATATCGTATTTCCTGTCCTTTGTTTTTGTCCGGTAATACATAGGGTAATCTCAGTCAGATGCTGGTTTCAAAGCAGATCCGCTTTATCTTGACACGGCGTCAGAATGGAATTATAATGTGTTCTGACACGATGTCAGAACACAAACAATCCTTAATGAAATGGAGATTATGATATGCCGAAGGGATCACCGGAATTAACGGCTGCAAGGAAAGAAGAAATCATAAATGCCTGTGAGCAGCTTTATCAGACAATGAGTTTTAAGGATATCACACTGAAAGAGATCGGAGCAGTGACATCTTTTACCAGAACATCCATCTACAATTATTTCCAAACAAAGGAAGAAATCTTTCTTGCTCTTTATGAGCGTGAGTATGACAGATGGAATGAGGAGCTTGTGGTCATCAGGAAGAATAAGAGTTTGAGCAGACGAAAGCTGGCGGAAAAGATCGCTTCCTCTATTGCAAACAGAAAGCAGTTATTAAAACTTCTCTCCATGAATAATTATGACATGGAAGCCAACAGCAGGCCGGAACTTCTTGTGTCGTTCAAGAAAGCATATGGAGAATCAATGAGAAATATATGCCGGCTGCTTGAAAAGTTCTGCCCGGAGATGACAGTTGAGGATATTCAAAACTTTATATATATTTTCTTCCCGTTCATGTTCGGGATTTATCCCTATACCGAGGTTACAGACAAACAGAGGGAAGCAATGAAACAGGCAGATATAGATTTTGCTTATCAGTCAATACAGGAGATTACCTATGCATGCCTTATCAGGCTGCTGGGAGAAAATAAATAGCACAATAAAAGGAGGAAAACATGATGGCGAAGAAGGTTTTAGTGGCATGCTTTTCAGCAAGCGGCGTGACGAAACAGGTCGGAGAGGAAATCGCCCGCATAGCAGGTGGAGTTTTTTTCGAGATCGTTCCGAAAGAAGTTTATACATCCGATGACCTTAATTGGATGAACAAGAAGAGCCGCAGCAGTGTGGAAATGAACGATCCGTCAGTAAGGCCGGAGATTGCCGGAACCGTAGCTGATATGGATGCCTATGACACGGTGATCGTTGGCTTCCCGATCTGGTGGGGCTTGGCTCCGCGCATTATCGAAACATTCCTGGAAAGCTATGATTTCAGTGGAAAGACCATAGTGCCATTCTGTACATCCGGCGGAAGCGGAGTAGGAAGAAGCGATGTCGCTCTTCATAAGAATGTTGTTAGCAACGCGAAATGGGAAAAGGGCAGACAGATCAACCGCCCGAATGAGAGTGAGATAAAGAAGTGGCTTGCCGAAGTATTGTGAGCTATTGCCAAATGAAGGGGGCTAACCTATGAGTATTACTGTTAATATCCGGTACAAAGGTAAAAGTGGCGCTGCGAAGAAATTTGCAGAAGAAATGATATCCCGAGGAACAGTGGCTGATATTAGAAATGAGGCCGGAAATCTGAAGTATGAATACTTTCAGTCACTTGATGATCCTGAAACCATACTGCTTATTGACAGCTGGGAAGATCAGAAGGCTATCGATATTCATCACGCCTCTCCTATGATGAAAACAATCATTGAACTTAGAAAAAAGTATGATCTTCATATGACAGTAGAAAGATATAAGTCTGATGACACTATGCCTGAATCAGATAAAAGTTTTATCAGAGAATAGAAAGGAAGGGACGGAGAATGGGTAAGAAAATCGTACAGACAGCGGGAAGAAATCAGCTTGGTGAATTCGCACCGATGTTTGCGCATCTGAATGATGATGTACTGTTCGATGAGGTGTGGAATGACGAAGCCATTGATGTGAAGACAAAATGCATCATCACAGTGGTAAGCCTTATGGCGTCAGGTATTACGGATTCTTCCCTGAAGTATCACCTGCAGAACGCAAAAGATCACGGTGTGACGAAGGAAGAGATCGCAGCAATCATTACCCACGCAACGATGTATGTAGGCTGGCCAAAAGGGTGGGCAGTGTTCAGACTGGCAAAAGAAGCGTGGAATGAAGAGTGAACCGGTATCTAATGAAGATTTCGGTAGTATGAAATAACGGAGACGACACAGTATGAGGAAAATTAAAACAGCGGCTGCATTATTATTGGTGTTTTGCATGTGCTTTGCTCTTTCTGCCTGCGGAAGCAGTGCGGATCATACACAAGCCGAAAATGCAGATAACGCTACTATAGAGAGCACACAGACACAGGCGGATACAAAAGAGAGTGCTGAGACGACAGTCCAAAGCACAACCGAGGCTACAACAGAAACTGAAGAAAGTATTCAGCCCAAACAGGAGGATACAGAGTCGGAAACGGATGTCCTCGTAGTTGTTTTTTCAGCAACCGGTACAACAAAAGGAGTTGCGGAAAAGATCGCTGCTATCGAAAATGCAGATCTGTATGAAATAGTTGCTGCAGAGCCTTATTCTGACGAGGACCTGAATTATAATGATAATAACAGCCGAACATCAAAAGAGCAGAACGATGCTTCTGTAAGACCCGGTATTGCAAGTGAAAGCATTGATATTACAAAATATTCCAAAATCTATATAGGCTATCCGATCTGGTGGGGGCAGGAACCACGCATTATGGATACCTTTGTTGAGAGTTATAATTTTGGAGATATTATAATGATCCCATTCTGTACCTCAGGAAGCAGCGGTATTGGAAAAAGCGGATCTACTCTTGCTGATCTTTCCGGAAACGGAAATTGGATCGAAGGAAAAAGATTTGATGGCGGGGTTTCCGAAGATGCTCTGAGAGAATGGATTAATGGATTGTGATAAGATCAGAAAGAGCGCGTGTTCGTTCAAATCTTACGATTCCGACTAATATCGTAAATGTCCTAATTACACAGTAAACATGAAACGACGATTGGATATTAAACGATCCGATCGTCGTTTTCGTTCTTCGCTCCTCATTTACGACCATTTTCAGGTAGTATAATGATTATGTAACGGTGGCAATCCTTAGTATGGAAAACTTATAGCATAACCGACTAAGGTGTTTTTTTCGAAGGGAGGAGAATACTATGGCTGTGGAAATCAGCACATATAATTATGGTTTATGTTTGTTCTCTATGCCGCATATACAGGCATTTTTGAAGGAAAAGAAAATCCGATCAAAAAAGGTATTGGAGGTAATGCAGAAACAGAAGGATATTTATCTAGACGCAATCGGAAAAGGTGTATGGCTGCCGATTGTGGGAATCAATTCCGGACACTACCGGGTATGCGTGGATGGAGTTGACGAGGTTTTTGATGATGAGTGGGAAGAAATTTTCTCTTATGACGGATTTAACCTTGAGGTGCAGGACGGCTTCTGGCTTTCAGATACCGGCAGTTTTTTGAAATTCGAGCCGGAAGAATATGAAGGCGACGGTGAGGAGATTGCTGGGAGCTGGGGGATGGTGACCTATAATTCATCGAAAGAACGCTGGCATAAAGATATGGCTGGTACGCTCAGTTATTCGGATGTGCATTATGATTTTCCGAATGGAAAATACCTGGTGACAATCCACGGTATGGCAAGAAAAGTACCGAATGCGGAAAGAGGCGCCTTGAATTACGGATATCGTTTTACCCTGATTGAGACGGATGTGTTTACTGAATGCCGCAATCCGAGGGAAAACGAGTTATACGAGTTTAATACCGAATGGCTGAAAACCACTGTTTCCGGAAAAGTATGCTGGCTGCCGAAGAAGGAGAGTGGCATAAAATGGCCAGTGGAGCAAGCTGAACTTGGCAGGCAGATCGTAATTCCGATGGATGGGGATGGTGTAGCGTATCTGGTCATTAAGTTCAAAATGGATGATAAAGCGGAGGAAGGCGTTACACACTGTCGTGTGAAAACAAGAAAGTGGAAGAGTACAGACGAAGATTATATGCTGGAGCGGGGGAAGAAATACTCGATTTGTGAGATGACGAAAAAGCGGGATCAGAAGATATTCAAAAAACTGGGCACACTGACTATAGAAGATTAAACCGGAAGTAATGAACTAAGAATCAAATTGTAAGCGATCCGATCGTCGTTTTCATTCTTCGCCCCCCCAATTACGACCATTTAATGATGGTATAATGAGCATTAACAGGGGGAGACCCCATGGAACGGAAAAAAGGTCTGCTTTTTACATCATAGGAGGTTCAAGTGATAATCCTGATTACCGGTGCTTCTCATACGGGGAAGACCGTTCTTGCACAGAAACTTCTGAATAAGTATGGTTATCCATATATTTCTATTGATCATTTGAAAATGGGTCTTATCCGAAGCGGAAATACTGATCTCACTCCCGAAGATGACGAAAAACTTACGGATTATCTCTGGCCGATCGTTAGGGAGATGATGAAAACTGCGATTGAGAATCATCAAAATCTCATTGTGGAGGGATGCTACGTTCCGTTTGAATGGAGAAAAGATTTTGATGAGAATTACTTGTCCAACATCTGTTTTGTTTGTTTAGCATTCACTGAAGAATATATAAGAACACACTACGAGATCATCCAGAAGCATGCATCAGATATTGAAAGCAGATTGGATGATTCGGACTGTACTATACAGCGGCTGGTCTCAGAGAATCACGCTTTTGTTCATGGGTTTGAAGATGCCGGGGAGAGTGTTGTTTTTGTTAATGGTGATTATAGTCAGATAAAAGTGTTGAGAGATATGTGATGGAACTACGAAAAATAAACATAGAAGATGCTTTTTATGAATGGCAGTTTATAACGGAACTTCCGGCAGAAGAGAACGGGTTGGAAAATTCTTATCACGGGATCTCCTACGAAGAATATGTCGAGAAAGTGCTTCCGAAGATCATGTCGTATGAGCATGCCGAGAACATGCCTGACTGGTTTGTCCCGGAAACGATCTTCTATTTGTGGGACGGGGAAATTCTTGTCGGAGAATTCCATGTACGGCATCATCTGACGGAGGCATTACGGACCGGTTCAGGACATATCGGATACAGTATTCGAAGAGATCTGCGCGGAAAAGGGTATGGAACTGCCGGTTTGAAACTAACTTTGGAAAAAGCCAGAGAAATCATCCCTGAAGAGGAAGTATTCTTTCGAGTAAAGAAAGATAACATCGCATCAAAGAGAGTCCTGGAAAAGAACAGAGCCTATGTTACCGGCGAAGATGATGAGCACCTTTTTATGAGGATACGAAAGCAGTGATTATATCCGGAGAGATGCGGTCAAGTTCGCTTTTTGATATTCGGGCAGATCTCCGTCAGCACGAATCTTCGAAGTTCCTCTGCATGATCTTTGATATATCCGGATAATGCTCTTTTGGAGATCTTCGAAGTTGGAGTAGGCTCTGAATCAGTCTGTTCTTCTTCGGATCGGGTCGTTTCGACTGTGGTCATGTAAGATATGTAATCCGTTTCTGCCATCAGGATCACGTTATCTATCAGATAATAGAAATGGTGGATCTCTGCGTCGTTTGCAGGCATATTAGCCTCGAACCAGTTGCTGCCCTCGCCTAAGATGTTGTCTTTACCTTTTTGCCCACGCTCGTTATAGTATTCGATCACGAAATCGTACTCATTCTGATAGCATTTTTTGGCATCCTTGGCGGAGTCAAATACCCAGTAAGTTATATAATCTTTTTCTTCTGTTTTATCTGTTGCGCACTTGATCACAAGATTCCCCGTTTTGGGAGAGGAGCCCTCTCTTTTCACAGAGTATTTTCCTAAAACAAACGAAGAGGATTCGCCGTAATCGAGACCGGAATTGCTCACATATTTTACACCGCTCAGATCGTCTGCCGGGAAATCCGACTTTTCCGGGAACAGCTTAGGTATCAGGAAAACCGCGAGCGCGACCAATACCCCGATCAATGCTACGGATATTAATATGATTAAGGTTGTTTCTTTTCGCTTATTCTCCATAAAGGGCACCCCGCTGCATTTTCGAATCGTTTGGAATATTCCTGCTGATGACTTTATTATACTAAGAATCCTGGAGTCGTCTGCTATCAAGTTTCATTTTGTCCCAAAAGACGTAAAATAAGCGTTATAAAAATGCTGTTGACTCTCACATAGTGTGAGGGATTATAGTAGTGATGAGCTCTAGAAATAACGTCCATGGAGGTTGAGACAAAATGCTAAAGATAGGTGAATTTTCAAAACTATCCAGAGTCAGCATCAGAATGCTCAGACACTACGATGATATCGGTCTTCTGAAACCGGCGGAGATCGATGATTTTACAGGATATCGCTATTATCGTGAGGATCAGCTTTTTACCATCGGCCGGATCACGGCGCTGAAGGATATGGGGTTTTCGCTTGCGGAGATCATCAAGATATTAGACAGCTATGACGATAAGGAGAAGATGGAGGTGTTTCTTTCGGAAAGACAGAAGGAATTGGCGAAGCTTTCCGAAGAGACAGAGTATAAACTGATGCTTCTGGAGACAGCCCGAAAGAGGCTGAGGAAGGAGCAGAATATGAGTTTCGATGTAACAGTAAAAACAATTCCGGAGAGATATGCGGCGACAGTACACATGGTGGTTCCGCACTACGAGGACGAAGGCATGCTCTGGGGCATGATGGCGGAGGTCAAGACTCCTCTGATCCCGGCAGAGCCGTGCCTGGCGATTGCAGAATTCTTCGATGACGAGTACAAAGAAGAGAACGTGGAGATCGAGGTTTCCATGACAGTCAAGGGTACCTATGAGGATACCGAGCATGTCAAGTTCAAGACGCTTCCGGCGGTCAAGGTCGCCAGCTGCGTCGTCAAGGGAAGCTATGACCAGATGGGTGAAGCATATGCGTCTGTGGTTTCCTGGATCAAGGAAAACGGATATAAGATGAATGGACCGATGTTTAACATCTACCACGTCGGACCGGTACAGACGCAGGATCCGAATGAGTTCGTCACCGAAGCATGCTTCCCGGTAGAGTGATTATGAGGGAGCGATCTGTCGGATATGTATTACCGCATGATAAAATAGAACCACCTGACAAATCTTCGCAAACGAGGAAATGTACCCTTTCCGGATCTCGTCCATAATGGACGTGTAAGCAGGAGGAAAGCCGCAAAGGATTCTGCACAGGAGGACAAAACATGGAATGGATCGAAGCATTACAGACAGCCATCACGTACATGGAAGATCATCTACTCGAGGAGATCAACTATGAGGACGTAGCGAAGCAGGTGCACACGTCGAGCTACGAGTTTCACAGGGCTTTCAGTTTCGTGACGGGCATGACGGCCAATGCATACATCCGGAACCGCCGACTTTCTCTGGCGGGAAAAGAACTGGTGGAGTCCGATGCGAAGATCACGGATCTGGCTTTAAAGTACGGCTATGAGACGCCTGAAAGCTTTACCAAGGCTTTCACCAGGTTTCATGGTGTCGCACCGAAAACAGCCAGAGAAGAAGCCGTAAAGCTGGCGCTTTTCAATCCGCTTACGATTACTTTATCTGTGAAAGGTGGTAAGAGTATGGATTACCGTATTGTACAAACAAAAGAAAAGAAGTTTATCGCACTTGTAAGAGAGTTCAGCAATGCGATCATCAACGACGAAGCCAACCACGATGTGGCGGACTTCTGGGGCGAGGTCAACAGCAATCAGATGCTTTCTCCGATCTGGATGCTGAGAGAAGACGGGAAGCGCGACCTCTATGGTCTTTGCAGCCCGACGACAGAAGGAAAGGATACCTTCGAGTACGGCATCGGCATCATCATTGATGAGGACACGAAAGAGTTCGATCAGGCGGATCTGGAGAAAAAAGGCTTCCGCATCTGGGACGTCGAGCCGGGCACATATGTCGTCTTTGACTGCGTAGGAGAAGACGGCGACTGCATCGCGAAGACCTGGGTGAAGTTCTATAAGGAGTTCCTGCCGCAGATGGGCTACGAGGCCTCGGAACAGACGGACTATGAGCTCTATTTCGACGGCACGCGTCCGGAGGTCTTCTGCGAGCTGTGGATCCCGATCAAGAAGAAGTAAGATTCATATCTGACGAATAGTGAGAAATAAGCTTTCAAAAACCTGCTAACAAGAATCTATAGCTTGTTAGCAGGATTTATTTTCTGAAGCTTTTTTGTGTCGTCAAGTTTCTCTCTGGTCAGAAAGAATACATATCCAAACAAAGGGCTTCTCTTGCGTCTTCCGGAATAGTAAGATATCGGACGTGGAATTCATCATAGTTGAAGGGATTATACTGTGGATCACGGGATACGTAAGTAAAAAGATAGGTAAAAAGCACGATATGTTCCCATCTGGCATGCGTTTCTTCACCCAGGGATATGGAATACTCATAGGGCACACCATCTTCGCGAGGGTAGAAATGCCATTCCACATTATTGGTCTGGCTGTGAAATCCGGGATCAAAAGGATAATAATTCTTATCCGGATCTTTAGCCCAAACAAAACTATAAAGCCCGCCAGCCACGATGTTGCCAAGGTTGCGGTAAGTATTATCATTTCCATAATTCACATCTATTCGCACCCACATATCATTGTTTTCATAATAGAAGTAGTCGTCCTTTTCTTTCCAGCCATAGTCTGAAGCGAGTTTTCGCATATCAAATGATTTGCCGTCTTTACTCTCACTGATATAATCTTCTACCTTTACGGGGAGTACGATTACAAGAGGGGAGGGCTGATCCTCGAATAGTGTATAGGAGAAGGGAAGCTGCTCCGAAGTGGATGACGGGACAACGCCATATTTATCTGCGGTCGCGTTGGGAACAGGAGTGGTTGTCGGCGGGAGAGTTGTTGTGGACGTAGTATCACAGGCGCTGACAGAGAACGAAAGGCAAAGAAGAATACTTATCAGTGCTTTCATATGTTTTGTAATCGGTCGATTAATGAACATATAAGCCTCCAATAGCATTTCTGCCAACCCCACAACACATATTTAATCTACTTTACCAAAATGGTATATGTCAATCTATTATTCGTGCCTTTGAAGAAAGGATGCTGCTGTTCATTCTTTTTAGCTAACGCAAATAATCCAGGTTAGGCATGGTAGAATAGAACCATATCCTGTTCCGGAGGCGTAGAAAGCATGGAAGAAAGCAGTTTTGTAACAGCGTTAAAAAACGAGTCGCTGCCGGCGCTTCAGCGAATTCCCAAGAGCGATCTTCACAGCCACGCGGGAAGAGGCGGGCATATCTCCTATATCGAGAAATATGCGAACGTAAAGATCACTCCGAATCAAAGACCATTCGAGAGTCTTTTCGAGATGAATCAATGGCTGAAAGATAATGTGAAATGCCATCTTCCCCAAGGCGCGGAAGGCTACCTGAAACAGGTGGAAGGATCTTTTGTACAGGCGGCAGCAGACAACGTAACTGTACTGGCGTTAAGCTTCTGTGTGGATGAGATACAGCTTCTCGGAGGAATGGAATCCTTCAAGAATACGATAGACGGACTTCAGAAAAGATTTGCTCCTGATACGGTTCTTCTTCCGGATCTGGGCCTCGGATACTCTACGGAAGAAGTAAATGATCTGGATGAGATCTTCTCATACAAGTGGTTTTCCGGTATAGATATCATGAACGGCGCGGGCACGTACACCATGAGTGAACTGAAGAGTATCTGCGGGAAAGCAAAGGATAACGGACTGATCCTGAAGGCGCATATCGGAGAATTCGGGGAGCCTGAGGATGTATTAAGATACGCGGAAGAGCTGGGACTTGATCAGATCCAGCATGGCGTTCTTGCGGCAAAGTCGGAAAAGATCATGCGGTATCTTGCGGATAATCAAATCCAGCTCAATGTCTGCCCGACCAGTAATGTGATGCTGAAGGTAAGCGCTGACTATAAGACTCACCCGATCCATACGCTGTTCGCAAATGGTGTAAAGGTCACGATCAATACGGATGATCTTCTGATATTTAATTCCACGCTGTCGGAAGAGTATTTAAAACTGTACAAGGCAGGCATGAAAGCATCTGATCTGGAAGTGATCCGGCAAACAGGATTGCACTATTCTTAAACACTTATACCAATAGTCTAAATGATCACATTTATTCGTGCCGGATGATATGATGGATATGAGAATTGAGAAACGGAACCGGTAGAAAAACTATGGAAACACAGGATATTTATGAGATATGGAATAAGGACGGAAGCGGGGTCCTTTCGGTGGAGCCGCTGATCCTGACTGCATGTAAGGAAGGAAAAATCGGGTCGGTATTTTCTTATCCCGACGGATGTATCTATAAGACGGTGTTTACGTATCTGTGCGGAAAGCCCGAGGAGAAGTTTATCTCGGAGAACCCGGATCTGATCTATAACTCGCGCCTGGTATGCATGAGTTCGGAGTGGGAAGAGTATATCCGGAAGATGCCGGTGAAGTTCATTCTTCGAAGAGAACTCATGAAGCCGCTTTGTGCGGATTCGGGGAAGAAGATGAAGAAGCTTCCGGAAGGGTACAGCATCGGTGCTTTTACGGAGGAGATATTCGAAAAGCACCCGTTTGACCACGGACGGGGATATAACGATTATCAGGACTTTTCCGAAAGAGCGGCAGGAGCGGCCGTGCTGTTTGACGGGCAGGTCGTGTCTGCTTCATCAAGTTTTCTGACGCTCGGAGATCATGTAGAATTGGATGTGTTTACGGAGCCGGAACACAGGGGAAAGGGACTTGCCGATCACTGTGTTTTTGAGATGCTCCGACAGAGCAGAAGCAAGGGCTTTACGGTGCACTGGGATGCGCAGAATCCGATGTCATCGAAGATGGCGATCGGGCATGGATTCGTCCCGGAGACGGAGTATGCAGTCTACTGGGTAGAGAAGTAAAAGTGGTGTAGATCATGATCCTGATATTCGATTATTTTGAGACACTCCTTAACACGAAGAGCATGGATTTTAACCGTGGTCTTTATGTGTTTTGGAAAAAATACTATCAGGAGAAATGTCCGTTTGAGGACATGAAGAAATACGGCGAGGATCTTTTCCAGGAGCTTCTTCTGAAGCATAAAGACGGGGAGGAATTTCCTTTCGTAAAAGTGGAACTTCCGCTTTTTGCAAAGAAGTTCGGCGGGGATAAATTGACGATGAGTGCCGAGGAAGAAGCCGATTTCCTGATGCGTTGCAATGACTTCGAATTAGATCCGGATCTGGAGAGATTCCTTCAGGAATGCAGCCGGATGAAGATCCCGATGTATGTTCTGTCGAACAGTGGTTTTCGAGCGGAAGCACTGCTGGAGATCCTTCATAGATTCGGGATCGGAAAGTACATGAGGCACCTGTGGTCCAGCGCAGATTTCGGAAGGATCAAGCCGGATCGGGATTTCTTCGAACTGGCGATCAAAACAGCGCTAATTGAAAACCCGGACGAGGTCAGGGAGAACATAGTCTTTATCGGAGACATCTACGAAACAGATGTGTTCGGAGCGCATCACGCGGGGATCAGATCGGCGTGGCTTAACAAGAAAAGCGAAAGAGATGAGAACGGATGGGCCACATACGATCTTTCATCAGCGAAGGGATTGTTTAAGATCATCGATCCGGAAGGAAAATAAAACATTAAAAACCAACGAGGAACATAATTATGGAACTGAAAAAATTAACTGAACACATATGGTATATGACGCATGAAGAAGAAAGAGACCGTCCGAATCTCGGTTATGTGAAGGGCGAGAACTGGAGCCTCGCGATCGATGCGGGTCACTCGGACCTGCATGTGAAAGAATTCTACGCGCTCCTGGAAAAAGAGGGACTCCCGCTTCCGGATCTCACGGTGATCACGCACTGGCACTGGGACCACACGTTCGGGATGCATGCGGTGCACGGCCTTTGTCTGACAAACAAAAGAACGAATGAGTATCTTTTGACGTGGAAGAATAAGATCGAGACCGAAGGGCCTTCCGGGTTTCTGTCGATCACGGAGAGTATCCGGGTAGAATATGCGGGAAACAAGGAAGTGATCGTCGTTCCTTCGGATATGGTTTTTGAAGGAGAGATGACACTGGATCTCGGCGGGTGCGTGGTGAAGGTCATGGAGAGCGCATCTCCGCATACCGATGATGCAACCCTGGTGTATGTCTGCGATGACCAGGTGCTTTTCCTGGGGGATTCGACCTGTAACGAGTTTCCGGGTGGTCCCAAAGACAAAGACCGTAGCCTAAAACTTGCGGATAAGATAAAGGAGATCGGTCCGAAAATCTGCGTGGAAGGGCACTGGGTGCCGGTGGAGACACAGGATACACTGGGCGATCTACTGTCTGGATTCTGATCGATACATCGCATTTCTGCTTCAACTCTGCATCGAAATCCCTTTTTCGCAAAAGGGATTTTTCGTTTTTCTCAAAATGGGTCTTTACACTACTACGTATACGTGGTATTATTTTGCCACAATACTACGCATACGTAGCAATATGTTTTATATTCTGAGTTGAGGTGAAGAATTACGTGAAAGAACTGTTTAAGATAAAAATGACCAGAGATACGGGAATTGCAGTGATCACGGGGTTTGTGATGATTGCACTGAGCCTTCTGATGCTACCGTTTTCGGGAGATTCGATAAGAGATACGATCGCCTCTTTTCTGATCCGGGATGTCCTGATGATTTTCGGTCTGGGGATCGTTTTCGTGTCGCTCTTTCTGGATAAGAAGGGGAAAGAGATCCTTTCGGATATCGGCTTTTCGAAGCGGAAAATTAAGCTGAGCCTGGTGCTGGATGTTCTCCTTGCTGCCGGGCTTGCCGGGATCTTCATAAAGGACGGGATCCCGGAGAACACGAAGATCCTTAGCATCGAGAATCTCTATGCAGCAGTGTATATTCTGACGGCGGGTCTTTTCGAGATGCTGTTTATCTACGGATTCCTGAGAATGAGCTTCGAAAAAGCATTCGGCATTATCCCGGCGATCCTTCTGACCAGTGCTTTCTACTCCTTCCATCACGCAGGATTTCAGCCGGAGTTCCTGCATCTGTTCCTGGTGGGACTGATGTACTGCTCCGTGTTCTATATCACCCGGAATATGCTGATCATATTCCCGTTCTTCTGGGGAGTCGGCGCGCTCTGGGATGTTATAATATCTTCAGAAGCAGGAGAGGGGATCAAAAACATCGAATCCTTCGTGTTCGCACTGATCATCTGGCTCTTGATCTTAGGATGGTTCCTTTACCGGAAAGTTAGGAGAAATACAAATGCTGTCGAAAACATCGATCGTGATCATGGGGATACTGACCCGAGGCGAGAAGAATGCGTATGACATTCTGAAAGTCGTCGACCAGATGAATATGAAATACTGGCTTCCCATTGGTGCGACCACACTCTATGAGACATGTATCCGCCTTCAGAAGAAGGGCTATATCGAGGATACGGGAGAGGCCGAGAATAAGGCTGTTTATTGTATCACGGATAAAGGCCGGAAAGAACTGAAGAAATCCATCTGTGAGCTTTTCGAGCGGGTCGATTATGACTCCGTCTGGTTCTGCCTGGCAGTGATCTTCGCGGATGTTCTGAGCAAGAAGGAACTTACTGAAGAGAAGAAGAAACGGCAGGCGCTTCTGGATGAATACGAAGCGGGAACCAAAGTAAACAAAGAGAAACTTATCGCTGCAAAAGCACCGTATTCCAGCATCTGTGCAATCGACCGCATGATCTACATCATTAAGATGGAAAAAGAGACGCTGAAGAATATGTAAACGCGAGGAGATTTGATATGGCATCAAGTAAAGAGTATCTGGATTTCATTATGGAGCAGCTGTCGGAGCTGCCCGATGTGAGCTATCGCACGATGATGAGTGAATACATCATCTACTTCCAAGGAAAGGTGATCGGCGGGATCTACGATGACCGCTTCCTCGTAAAGCCTACGGCTTCGGCAAAAGCACTGATGCCGGATGCGGATATGGAAGTTCCGTACGAGGGTGCAAAAGAGATGATCCAGGTGGATGATGTCGAGAACAGGGAGTTTCTGAAAGAACTCTTTGAAGCGATGTTCGGGGAACTTCCGGAGCCGAAGAAAAAGAAGGCGAAATGATGTATATGGTGCTTTGTTTTGATAGAGCTTGGCTGACTTCGAAGGAGGCTTTTTCGATTTATGCTCCCTGTATGTATCAGCCGACATTTGATGATTTCGTCGCGCAGATGGAGGAGTATTTGGGGGATCCTTCGGTGAAGATCTTCGTGTGTGAAAATGAAGGTGAAAAGGCCGGTATTCTGGTGATGAAAGAAGACGGTTCCGAGGCAGAGATCCTGGGTATTGCCGTGAGAAAAGATCAGCGTAAAAAGGGCCTCGGAAAAGAAATGATTTATCAGGTGATGGAGGCAGCGGGGCTCAAGAAGATCACCGCCCAGACAGATGACGATGCGATCGGATTTTATAGAAGCAGTGGTTTTGAAGCGGAAAGAGTCGTGATCGAGTATCCGGACGGGTCAACGGTCCGGTACAACTGTGTTTTGTATAATGAAAGTAGCAAATTTGCAACTGAGGATTGATGGATGTAGAAGCCTCTGTTTTGTACATTAGTTTCAGGAGGTGATCTTCATGATATTTTCTGAAAAACTGCAGATACTGAGAAAGAATAAAGGATTCACACAGGAGGCGCTTGCGGAGAAACTTGGTGTCTCAAGACAGGCCGTGGCGAAGTGGGAATCGGGACAGATCTACCCGGATATTTCCAACCTCATTTCCATCAGTGAACTCATGAATGTGAGCGTGGATTATCTGGTGAAAGACCAGGACTGCGCGGTCAATATCAAGGCGCAGACGGATACGGATCTCGATGAACTGATCGCATTCCGTCTGGAAGCGAATGTGAATACCTATGCTGCCTTTAAGAATGAAGTGGATGCGACAAGACCCGCATCCCACGATTTCAGATATGAAAACGGCAAGTACATGTACCACGACACCTATGTCGGCGGCGAGGAATTTGCCGGTGAAGAAGCCGTCTGGAAAGACGGTGTCGCGATGTATGCGATGAACTATATGGGTCGTGTTTTAGCGGACGGATTCAGCGGGAATTTTCTGAAGGAAGCACTGCGTGCAGCAGATGAAAAGATGCCTTATCGCGGACCGGAACTTTTCCAGTCCGGCGAGTATACATACAGATGCAAAGTGACCGGTGATTTTACCTGGTTTCAGGGATACGAAGAGATCTATCAGGGAGACACGAAAGTTTATGAGTGTGTGTTCCACGGCGGGCTTTTGAAGTAAGCGTTTTTAGTCCGCAATCATTGTTCGAGTATTGTTTCGGAGAAACGCAGCAGATAGCCATCCGGATCTTGTATCAAAACTTCCTTTTCAACATAAGTTACACTATCACATGTATACCTGCTGACAAATATATCTTTAAACGGGACTATCCCCTTTTCTTTAACCCGAGATACAAGAGTTTCGATATCGTCGATTTCGATCTGAAAGTTGATTCCCCGACCCAAAGGATACTCTAATTTGCCGGTTTCCCAATGACCGTTGATCTGATTGATCATCAACTGAGCTTCGCCAAGAGAGAGAAAAACAAACTTGTCCTCTTTCCGTTCATACTCAATACTGAATCCCAGAACATCGGTATAAAACTGTCTGGATACAAGAATATCTGAAACACTCAATTCTGGTACAAGCTTATTAAATCTCATGTTTGTTTCCTGACCTGCAAAGCTTCAGCGCCCCCTGTTACATGCTCAACTCATACAAAAGCAGTTTTCAGCCTCCGTTCACGTTTCTGATATAGTCCTCTGCGGAGATCATGGGGCGCTCGAGATCGGCGATGGTCTCGGGTGTAAGGGTCATGGAAGCGCAGTACTCTTCGCCTGCTTTTTCAAAACGGGCGAGAAGAGGATCGGCGACGACAGCCGCGGCGGGGATGTTCAGCATCGGAGTCTCGGGAACGCAGACCATGTTCAGGTTGCCGAAACAGTTCTTGCACATGAGCTTCATGGCGTCGAAGTTTCCTTCCCAGTTCGGGAAACCGCAGCCGCAGATCACGAGGGTGTGGATCCTCGAGAAATCGACCAGAGCCTTGTGGCGGACGGTGCCGTCATTCATCATTTCCATATCCATCTTTACGAGCGGGATGGTGCGGTCGAGCAGTGCTTTCAGATGAGAAGGCATGCCATAGCAGTAAAGCGGGAAGCTCCAGATGATCAGATCAGCGTCGCAGTACATGTCGAGGATCGGATTCAGATCGTCCTCGAAGACACAGTGGCCTTTCTTCTGCTGCCAGCATCCGAAGCATCCTCGGCACGGCGCGATGTTCTTCTCGATCACGTTGACGACATTTACTTCATGCTCGCTGTTTCTATTCAATCCTTTGAGAAAAGCATCTGTGAGTCTGTATGTGTCGCTCTGCTTTTTGGGGCTTCCGTTTAATACTAATACCTTCATGTTTATATCCTCCGGGTTTGTGTTTGCCTTGTGATTTTATTATCTCAAAGATGAGGTGGCGGGGGAAGTGCGGTGCGTCATGAATTTGAATGACAGATGTCATTGGGACCGAAAATGACGTATTTTCAGTGGTTGCAACCTCTGGTTGCGAAAGTTCAAGCCTAAGGTGGTGGAGTCGCAACCATGCCGGCTGGTACATTGGGACCATCAAAAAAACTTGGAGGTGCAATATGAACTACGAAGAAAAAATGAACTACAACAATCACAAGACCATGGCGGATCTGATCGACGAGAAGATCCTGACCGAAAAGAATGGTAAGAGAGTGAAGAAACTCTGTAAGTATTCCTTATATGGTTTTCTCGCGCTCCTGGCAGTCGATTTTATTTCCTTTATCGTTGTACTGCTTACGATCGGATTACCTATGTAAGAGAAGATGCGGAGGTGCGAGAATATGAGTATTAAGAAAACAATTGGCGGAGTTTTCGCCGCTTTTCTCCTTATGATCCTGTCGGTGGAACTGTCCGGGCTCCTTGCGAGCGGACTGGTCGTAATCGGTGTTCCCGTGGGCATTTGTAACATTGTTATGGGTATCCTTTACCTGGCAATCACCTGGTTTCTGGTCAAGATCCTGGTCAAAAAGCTCTTTAAGAGCCAGCCGGAGGAGATGGGCATGCCGAAGGTCTCGATCAAGTTCAGATATATTCTTCTGGCCGTGATCCTTTCTCTTGCGGTCACCGCTTCCTATCTTCTTTTTGTAAGGGGAGACTTTATCTCTTCCGGCATGACGGGCGAGGGGATCTTCTCGACCGTCACCGCGGGCATTTTCTATACCGGACTGGCGGCACCCTTTGTGGAAGAGATCATTTTCCGCGGCGTGATGCTTCATCTTCTGAAAAAGAAATGGAATACGGCAGTTGCGGTCATCGCTCCGTCGGTGCTTTTCGGGCTGATCCATATTATGGAGATCGAATCACCTACGGTCAGCTCCATGCTCCTGGTCGCTTTGGCGGGAACGCTTTCGGGCATCATGTTCTCCCTGATCGCCGTGAAATCAGGGTCGGTCTGGAATAGTGGCATCGTTCATGCCATCTGGAATATAATAATAGTTGGTGGCGGTCTTACGATCAGCAGCGCTCCTTCGGAAGGATCGATCGTGACATATGTGCTTCGTTCGGATTCCATGCTTCTCACAGGAGGGCAGTTCGGGATAGAATCTTCACTGGTGGCGCTGATCGGATATCTGGCCGTAGTTTCCATGATCCTTCTTTCCATGAAGCGCGATCATACGGCAAAAGAGGTAACAGCATGAGTATTGCAGATAGAATTCTGACACTTCGAAAGTCCAAAGGAATGTCTCAGGAACAGCTTGCCGAGGCAATGGGAGTCTCCCGTCAGGCGGTCTCCAAATGGGAGAGCGAACAGGCGTCCCCGGATCCGGAGAAGATCATCGCCATGAGCGAGATCTTCGGAGTCACCACGGACTACCTTCTCAAGGGGATCGAGCCGGAAAAAGAAGCGGAGAAAACGACAGAAGAGAAGACGGAAGATGCGCATATGACGGTCGGTGATGTGCTCGACCAGAAGATACTGACGGAGCAGAATAAGGAGAAATCGAAAAAACTCCTCAAATACGTGCTGATCGCGCTGGGTGTATTCCTGGCGATCGACATCATCTCCTTCATCATCTATGTCATCATCAATGGAGGCCTTCCGGGATGAATCAAGTGTCTATATTTCCAGGACAATGACAATGCCGGAAAGAGGCACTATACTCTGAATAACAGAGCTTTTGAAAAAGCGGAATAATATGAAAGCAGAGGAAGAAAAGATGGCGGAAAGCTTTATATGTCTGATGGCGGATCTGGATGAAGGCGTCCAGAAGAATATGTCTTCATGGTACGAAGAACTTCAGAAAGAAGGCTTTACCGGAGCGCAGACGCCAGACCTTCCTTACCATATAAGTCTGGCGACATATCCTCTGGAAATGGAAGAAGAGGTCGTCGAGAATATTAAGAAAGTGGCGGCAGAGTTTTTCCAGGTGGAAGTGCACCTGAGTCATATGGGGATGTTTGCAGGAGGACAGGTTCTTTTCGCGGCGCCAGAAAGAAATCCGGAACTGGATAAACTTCAGAAAACGTGCCAGATGGGCGTTCCACAGCAGTATCCTTTTACTCCGCATACGACGATTCTTATCGATAAACCGGAGGTCGTGCAGACCGCGATCCCGACTTTCGTAAAGTGTTTCCGGCCGATGGTCGGAAAAGTCACGAGGCTTCATCTCTGCGCCTTCTGACCGACCAGAGAGATACTGGCTCTTAACTTGAAGGATGAAGTAGTGTAATCATATGATTTTATATAGACCAGTTGGAACAGAAGAATTAAGGCTCATTGAAAATAGCGGGAACAGGAGATTTCCGCCGAGACTGCCGGACCAGCCGATTTTCTATCCGGTTCTCAATGAGGAATACGCGATCGAGATCGCCTCGAAGTGGAATGCGGTATATAATTCCGATCACAAGGGATATGTTACGCGCTTTGAGGTGGAAGACAGTTTTGTCTCAAAATACGAAACGCATGTGGTCGGAAAATCCATGCACGAAGAACTGTGGGTCCCTTCTGAGGAACTCGAGGAGTTTAACGATCACATCATCGGGGAGATCGAAGTGATCAGAGTATTCGAAGGAACGTAAAAAAAAGAAAAAAATAATTGCGAATCTGGCGATTTATTTATCGACAAGGTATCCTCTTTATCGTATAGTGTTAGCAGGGTCTCGGAAGGACCCGGGATTTGGAAAAAACAATCGGTTTGGAAACTATTGATTTGGAGGATTGGATTTATGTATTACACCATTTTCGGCATTATTATCATCGCACTTGGCATTTTTCAGGTTGCCTGCCCGAAGTATGCCACAAAGAAAGACCAGCGTGACGATCCGAAGGCTGTTTCTATGATGAGAAAGAAGGGCTTTATCGTTATTGCGATCGGTATCGCAGTTGTTCTTCTTGGCTCTCTGATGTAAGGATGTGTTTTTCCGCGCTCTCAACGAGATCGTGAGAATCATCATCGATGTAGGAAAGATAGCACAAAACCAGGTCTTTATCCGGAAGGACATAGCACTTCTGCTTACACTTACCGTTGATGCTGAAGCCGCTTCTGTACTTCCAAATGAAAAATCCGTACCCACCTTCCCGGTTCATCTGCTGGATGGAGGTCGCCCTCCCGACGTATTCTTCCGACAGGATCCGAACGCTGTTATAGATGCCCCCGTTTTGGAGGAGCAGGCCGATCTTGCTTATGTCGTGAACGGACAGTTTCATACCTGAAGCCCCGTAGAAATAACCTTCGGGGCTTCTTTTATACTCGAAATTTTCTATGCCGAGTGGCGAAAAGATCCGTTCTTCGATAAAGGCGCCGAGGTCTTTTCCGAGTGCTTCCGTAAGACAGACACCGACCAGATATGCGTTGATGTTATTGTAGTTGAACGTTTTATCGGAAACGTTTTCAATGGGGCATCGAAGAGAAAACTCGAGCCAGTCATCTCCTTCCGCCCGAAAAGGAAAACCCGGAACCGACATGGTAAGAAGTCTTCGGATCGTGATCTCCCGGAATACGGCGGTCTGGGATTCCGAAAGCTTTTCGAGATATTTGGAAGGCAGATAAGAAAGGACGGATGCATCCAGATCGATCAGGCCTTCATCATACGCGATACCGACGGCGACAGAAAGGACGGTCTTGGTCATGGAATAAAGATCGTGAAGTCCTTCTGTGTCTCCGAAGCTTCTGATCAGCTGCCCGTGCAAGTACAATTCGGCGCCGAATACGTTCCAGTTATTGTCCGTGATATCTTTTACAAATGCATCAAAATTCATGGTTGCTCCTTCTGCTCAAAAAGCACTCGTGTGCGGTTTCTTTTAAGTTCTCATATGCGACTTCCTTCTGCATACGATCCGGCACGTCCGGAAGTATGTGATACGAATCGAAAACCGAAAGCAGAAGCTTCGCGTCGGGTCCTTCAGATCCCGCAAAAGCGACTGCTTCTTTATCATATTTCTTCGCAAGCCTTGCGGCCTCGACCGGGCCTTTTCCATTAAGGCTCTGGCCGTCGATCCGGCCTTCTCCCGTGATCAGGATGTCCGATCCTTTTATATAGTCTTCGAGGTGAATGACATCAAGAATGAGCTTCGAACCGGAGACGAGTTCTGCTCCGAGATAGTACTTAAGTGCAAATCCCATGCCGCCCGCAGCACCGCTTCCGGGGAAGTCCGGATCCGCTTCCGGGAGGATCTTGCGGGTCTGCTCCGCATAAGATCTCATCCAGATGTCCATCTCTTCGATCTGCTCTTGAGAAGCACCTTTCTGGGGTCCGTAGATGAAGCTGCAGCCGTTTTTCCCGAGGAGGGGATTTCGGACATCGCAGGCGACCTTTATGGAAGACTCCTTTATCCTGCTATCCAGATCAGATATATCGATGGAAGTCAATGTTTGCAAAGTCAGGGCGCCGCGGGCACCTTCTTCACCGTGTGCTCCGCTTAGAAACCGGGCGCCGAGGGCTTCGAGCATGCCGGTCCCGCCGTCGTTGGTTGCGCTGCCGCCGATGCCGATGATGAACTTTCTTATCCCTTCATCGAGCGCGGCGCGGATCAGTTCGCCTGTTCCGTATGTCGTGGCCTTAAGGATATCGTTTTCTTCTACGAGGGTTAGACCGGAGGCCTGGGCCATCTCGATGATCGCCGTATTGCCGTGGACGATACCGTATCGGGCCAGGACTATCTTTCCATCGGGGCCGGTAACCTCTTCGGACCGGTAGATCCCATTTATTCCTTCGGTCAGAGCTTCCAGCGTTCCTTCCCCGCCGTCGGCCAGAGGAAGCACCGTCACCTCGTGTTCGGAAGACGCGCTTAAGATACCGTCTTTTACGGCATTTCCGGCTTCCAGAGAAGTAAGCGATCCCTTAAAGGAATCCATGGCGACAGTAGCTTTCAAGTATATATCCTCCGAGGTTTGAATATATTATAATCAAATTGCCGCGGAAGAAAAATGATCTTCGCTGTGCTAAGGTAAATTCGCGATGAAGGACGGTCCGAATATGTATAAGTACATGCGCATCCAGGGAAGAGAGGATTCGTATATCACCAAGTATCCGAAAGGTGTTTTCAGCCTCTGCTGGAACATGATCCGCGACAAGATACTGACGCCGGAAGAAGAGGCCCTGTTCATCTCGATCGATAACTGGTTCAAGGAAAATCTTCCCGAACCGGAACCGTGTAAGAATCACGAGAAGGTCATCACCTTTTTCAAGTGTGAAACTACAGAGGAAATGCAAAAGAAACTCGAACCTGCAATCGCGCTTCTGGACAAGTACGACCGCCCGTACGATGTGGTATATACTAATTTCGTCGGGACCATCGCCTATGAGGATGACTGGCAGATCGCGGTCTCCGTAGCCGACGGAAAAATGGTGTAACAGGTTCTTTTCGACAAGAGGTTTATATGCTGACGAAAAAAGACATCTTCCGTTTCCTTGAGGAGAACGGAATCAAACATAACGATAAAGTAGTGATCCATGCTTCGCTGCGTTCGATCGGACCGATCGAGAATGGCGCGGACGGCTTGATTGACGCGATGTGTGAATACCTAAGCGAAGGACTTCTGATCATCCCGGCGCACACCTGGGATGAGGTGGGAAGAAGCAATCCGAATTACGATGTGAAGACTTCGGTGCCCTGCATCGGAAAACTTTCCGAAGTAGCCGTTGCGCGTAAGGACGGTATCCGGTCTCTTCACCCGACGCACTCGGTCGTTGCTTTTGGCAAAGAAGCGGCGGATTTCGTTAAAGGCGAAGAGAAGTGCGGATCACCGGCCCCTGTAAATTCCTGCCTGAGCCGCCTCTATGAAGAGAACGGGAAAATCCTCCTGATCGGTGTCGGTCACGAAAGAAATACCTATCTTCATTCCGTCGACGAGCGCCTCGGTATCCCGGACCGGCTGAACCCGAACCCCTTCGTCATCAACATCAAGGACTACGACGGGAACATCCTCCAGTCGCCGCCTTTCCGTACGCACTATACGGTAGCTGCAGATACCTGCGTGTCGGAGTACTATCCGAACTATAGGGAAGCTTTTGAACACGACGGAGCAGTGACCTATGGCCATCTTGGAGACGCACTTGTCTATGTCTGCGACTGCAGAAAGATGACGGATACCGTGAATAAACTCTGGGAAAAAACAGACCACGATCTTTGCATCCAAAAAGAAGAGATCCCGCGGGAATACTACGAGTAAGAAGCGGACTTTTCAAAAGGAGAAAACCATGATCGTTCACCCCATTCCACCGGTATTTGATGCGCATTCGGAAGTCCTGATCCTCGGAAGTTTTCCTTCGGTGAAATCGAGAGAATCCGGGTTCTTTTACGGGCATCCGCAGAACCGTTTCTGGAAAGTCACGGCAGCTGTTTTTTCTGAAGAAACACCGGTAACGGTTGAAGAGAAAAAGGCATTCCTTCTTCGAAATCACATCGCCGTATGGGATGTGATCGGATCTTGTGAGATCGAAGGATCTTCCGACGCCACCATCCGTGATGTGACGGTCAACGATCTGGACATTATCTTGAAGAAAGCCGACATAAAAGCGATCTATGTGAACGGGAAAAAAGCGTATGAGATGTATCAGAGATACACGCAGCCGATGATTGGAAGAGAGGCAATCTGCCTTCCATCCACAAGCCCCGCAAATGCGGCGTGGAATATCGACCGACTGATCGAGGCATGGAGAGTCATAAGGAGATAAAAATGAAAGAAGAAAAAGAAATCATCAGAAAGTACTACGACGACGATCCGAAGAAAGAATGGGACCGTCTGAAGAAGCGTTTTCCGCACGAAAAATACATCACGGTCCACATGATGGACCGCTATATTAAAGATGGCGACAAGATCCTCGATATCGGCGGAGGACCGGGACATTACTCGATCCACTATGCCAAAAAAGGACACGATGTCACGCTCTTTGATTTAAGTCCGGAGAACGTCCGGTTCGCGAAGAAAAAGGCCCGACAGTACGGCGTCAGGATAAAGGCGGAGCAGGGCGATGCGATGGATCTCTCGCGATTCCCGGATAGTTCTTTTGACGTAGTATTTCTCATGGGACCGCTTTATCACCTGATGACCGAAAAGAACAGGAAGAAGGCCCTTACCGAAGCGACACGTGTCTTGAAGCCGGGCGGACTTCTCTTTTGTAGTTTCATCCTGATGTTCGGCGGTGTCATTTACGGACTTCGTGATCTTCGGGAATCGATCATCAGAGAAGAAGAAAAGGTGCTTTACGAAGTGTGTGCCAGAAGCGAGAGTCTTTCTTTTGAAGCGTTCACGTATTCCTACATGACCACGGTTAAGGATGCAAAGAAATTGATGGCGAGCATCCCGAATCTGAAGACGGAAACGATTTTCGGACAGGAGAGCATCCTGTCTCCGTATAGAAATGCTCTGGAGCAGACTCCGAGAAAAGTGCGCCTGGCCTGGTACGACTATGCGATCAGGTTCTGCGATAAGGAAGACTATCTGACGCATTCCGATCACCTGATGTTCGTATCGAGAAAAACGAAGAAGTGAACCAGGTCTCGACTCTTGGCACGCCCCCAAAGTTGGGCCCTGCATTTGGTGTCGCGTCAGATGAGATTTATCCATCTTGTTATTTACGCAGCGGCAGGCTGCTGGATCGTATAGAGTGCCGTAAAGTAGCCGTTCTTTTTCATGAGCTCATCGAAGCTTCCCATTTCCTCGATCGTGCCGTCGCGGATCACGAGGATCTCGTCGTAGCGCCTTAGGAGGGACTCCTGAAGCGAGTGGGTCACGACGATGCGTGTGACCGAATCCAGATCGAGGATCTCGCTGATGACTTCGTAGGAAGTCTTCGCGTCGAGCGCGGAAGTCACTTCATCTGCCAGAAGGATCGAGGATTCTTTGAGAAGGCTCCTCGCGATAGACACGCGCTGCTTTTCTCCGCCCGATAATCCTTTTCCGCTTTCTCCGCAAAGATAATCTTCTCCACGCTCCGAGATCAGCTCGAGAAGGTGGGCTTTTGCGAGTGCAGCCTCGACTTTATCATCTGAAAAGTCGCGGAACATTGTTACATTATCCCGTATGGATGCGTTGAAAACGAAGACATTCTGCTGGATGACGGTCATGAGGTCGTAGAGCGAATCTGTGGAGATCGTATTCAGTTCTTTTCCGTCGATCGTGATGCTTCCGCGGTAGTCGGAACCGCCGGCAAGCAGGAGATTCAGGAAGGTGGATTTTCCGCTCCCGCTTCCTCCGACAATGGCATAGGACTTTCCGGGCAGGAAACGGCAGTCGATATCGTGGAGGACGTCCTTTTCCCCGTCGTAGGAAAAAGAGACGTTTTTGAATTCGATGGCATCGCCGACCGATCCGACATTCGTCTCGTCGGCTTCCGAGTTGTTATGGGAAAGAGAATCGGCGAGTTTGTCGATCAGGGCGCCGGCGGCTTTCTTCCCGGCGAGAAGACGGGGAAGCTCGGATACCGGCTGGATCAGGAAGTTCATTAGATTGACGAACATCATCAGAGATCCGGCCGTCAGGCCGCTTCCGCGCTGGATGAGAAAGGCACCCATGAGGAAAACACCGAACTGGGCGAGAGCTCCGGAGGTCATGCCGAGGGAGCCGGCCACGACAGAGATCTTGCGAAGGCGGCATTTGGCGTCCTCGAGTTTCCCGTTTTCGGATGCGTAGATCTTCAGGACCTCATTTTCTGCACGGAAACTCTTAATGACCGAGAAACCGCCGAGGCAGTCGGATAAAGCTGCGGTAAAAGCACTGTTTCTGTCGGAGACTATTTTCTGCGCTTTCTGCATCTTTTTCCCCATGATGGTGGCGACCAGGGAAGGGAAGATCATGATCAGGATCGCAAATCCTGTGAGGATGGGAGAATAGACGAGCATCAGAAGGAGCGCTCCGAAGAAGGACACGCTTTTACATACGATCGGCAGGATCTGCCCGACGTAGCCGTTTTCGATGGCTGTCGCATCGTTCGTCAGTGCGGAAAGATAAGTGGACGTGGCCTCGTCCCGAAAAGATCCGATGTTCTTTCCGGACAGGATCGAAAAGGCTTTATCTTTATACTGGCTCATGGCGCGGCGGATAAAACGCGGCTCGGACACATACTGGATGACGGTCAGGATAAAATCGAGACCGAGAAATCCTAAGCAGATCAGGAGGATCTGAGGCAGCGTGAAAACGCTTTTCCCCGACAGCAGATCGATGATCTCCTTTAAGATCCAGGAGATGATCAGTCCCAGCGTTCCGGAGAGGATCGCACCGAAAAGGGCGAGAAAAAAGGCGCAGTGGTTTTTCCTGTAGAACCGGGATACCAGTTCCACACGAATGGATCTGTTTTTCATTTTAGGTTACCTCGTGAATTACTTAATGGTCGATTTCCAGAGCTTTTCGAGCTCTTTGTCTTTCAGAAAATCCAGAACATACTCGATACTCTCGATCGCTGTTTTATCGCCCGTCGTATCGTATGTCGTGCAGCTTTCATTGATGGAGCAGAAGCGGAGATTCCTGGCATCGTAGTCCGGTGCGAGATCGAACTCCTTTGCTTTTTCCAGGGCTTTCTTCAGATACTTCTGCGCCTCTTTTCTGTTCCCGAGTTTTAGCTCGGTCTCGGCGAGCCCCGTCAGATACAGGCAGTCGGTCTTATCGAGGAGGATCGTGTGATCACCACTTCGGAAATGATCATTCAGCTGAAGTCCGAAAAGCAGAACATCCTTCGCTTCCCGGATCTTCCCTGTGTGCAGATACACCAGCCATTTCCCGATCACGAAATTGATCGACTTGCCGATCAGGTCGATGATACTGTAGGAAAGATAGATGTCTGCTTCGACGTATCTGCCGACACTTGCGAGTGTGTTCCCGAGGATCGAGTTATACGTGCCGCCGGCATTTCGGGACTTCAGGATCTCGATGCAGTTTTCCGTCTCTCCGAGTCCGGTGTAGGCTTTGGCGAGACCGCCGTAAATGACGGTGTCGTTGATCTTCGGATTCGTGTTCTGCGGCAGGAGCCGGATCGCGGTCTTAAAGAGTTCGACCGAGCGGCTGAAGTATTTCCTGTTGTCCTTGAAAAGTGTCGCGAAGGCGAGATACATGCAGGCGCTTTCATAGACGATCTCGATGCTGTGCGGATACTTTAAAAGTGCCATCTCCGCTTCCTTCATTCCGGAAAGATCCTTGTTGTCGATCATGTAGCGGAGACGTTTAGCCAGTTCATTTACGCGGTTGTCGCGCATATCGAAGCCCATCAGTGTGTCGAGCGATGTATCGAAGAAGTCCGCGATCTCCATAAGAAGTCCGACATCCGGGGTCGAAAGCCCGGCTTCCCATTTGTGGACGGAGCCGGAAGTGACATCGAAGACCTCGGCGATCCTCTCCTGCGTAAGCCCTCTTTCTTTACGAAAAGCTCTGATCTGTGTGGCGAAATGGTTTTTCATAGATGTCTCCTCTTCCTGCGGCAGCAGGACTTTTCCTATACTGCCGGTGTGGTTTCAACTGTCTTCATTGTAGAGGAAACGGCGTCAAAAGAAAATACACTACCGATACAAATAGGGTAGGTAAAATTATACTTTCGGTATAGTTTGCTTGCAAAAAAAGAGTCGAACCAGACATCTCCATAACCGCCGTCTTTTTTCTTTTCCACGGACACAATACAGGTCGGTGCGAAAATCGAATCTGCGATAGTCTGAAAATCCACGATAACTCCTTCCCCCTCCACTAAGAATCGTTCATGAGATTACATTTTCGATTATATATGTTTTTTTGCCTAAATCATTATTCTTAATAACGCTATTAATCTCTAATAATATTTCTGAAATCTCTTCAAAGGAGGACTCTCGATTATTGATTCTTTCAAGAGCTGGCTTAAATCGGTTAATAAATATTTTGGTATTAAAGTCTAATGCCATTAAAGTGCTGGTATGGTATTCTTTTATCAGCGGTTTATAAATCTCAACTACAGAGTTAAAAATATCCAAAACAGGTTTCTCAAAAGGAACGGGAAAGAAGATAAGAAACGGATTAAAGAGATGAAGTACGATTTTGACAGGATCATCGACAGATCGGGAACCGGAAGCTGGAAGTGGAAGAACGGAGATGCCATGCTGCCCATGTGGGTTGCGGATATGGACTTTGAGACCTGCCCTTCGGTAAAAGAAGCGCTTCAAAAGCGCGTTTCCCACGGTATCTACGGTTATACGGCTCTCGGAGAAAACTGGTATCAGGCCTATATGTCCTGGTGGAAAGAACGCCATGGTTTTGCGATCGAAAAGGATTGGCTCGTCTTTGTGACCGGCGTCATCCCGGCCGTTTCTTCGGCAGTTCGAACACTCACGAATCCCGGCGAGAATGTCGTGATCCAGACACCTGTTTATCCGCAGTTCTTTGAGAGCATTCTGAATAATAATCGGAATTTACTGGAAAATCAGCTGCTTTACGATCGGGAGTCCTCATCTTACCGAATTGACTGGGAAGACCTCGAGAAGAAATTGTCGGATCCGAAAACGACCCTGATGGTCCTTTGTAATCCGCAGAATCCGTCGGGAAATATCTGGGATAAAGAAACGCTTCAGAGGATCGGGGATCTCTGCTATAAAAACCATGTCATCGTAGTTTCCGATGAGATCCACTGCGACCTTCTCGCGCCGGGATACGGGTATACTCCTTTTGCCTCGGTATCGGATATCAATAAGAAGATCAGCGTGACCTGCATCGCGCCGACGAAGACCTTCAACATCGCGGGGATAAAGACGGCGGCCATCGTCGTTCCGGATAAAGAGATCCGCCATAAGATGTGGTTAAGGATCAACACGGACGAAAGCGCAGAAGGAAACTGCTTTTCAGGGATCGCCGCCGAAAGTGCTTTTACCAAAGAAGGCGGAGAGTGGCTCGACGCGCTTCGCGAGTATGTTTTCGAGAACAGGAGAATTGCAGAAGCGTTTATCGGAAAGAATATCCCGAGCCTTCGGGTGATCCCATCAGATGCCACCTATCTCATGTGGATCGACTGCTCGGACATCACGGACGACGCCGATCAGTTCGTGGACTTTCTGGAAAAAGAAGCGAAGCTGATGCTCAATTCCGGTGTGGATTTCGGCGGTAACGGAAAAAGATTCGTGCGCATGAATCTCGCCTGTCCGAGATCGATGGTCGAGGATGGACTGAATCGGCTATTAAAAGGCGTCCGCGCAAAGGAGGAAAAGAAATGAAACACATTATCACCGTGCAGCATACAGAGTCCGTTCATCACACGAACGGGATGGTGGGATCCTGGACAGACTGGGATCTGACCGAGCTTGGAAAAGAACAGGCGGATCGTATCGGAAAGAAGCTGAAAGAAGAGCTCGAGGGGAAGAAAGTGGTCATGTATTCTTCCGACTTAAAGCGCGCGAAGCAGACCGCGGATGAGATCGCGAAGTATCTCGGTGTGGAGATCCATCTTCGAAAAGAACTCCGGGAGAGAAATCTCGGGAAGTGTTGCGGCAAATCCGTGCAGTGGCTTCGTGAAAATATCGAGACACCGGAAAAGACGGTCGATGACTGTCTCTTTTCCGACGGAGAGAGCCGTCGCGTATGCTGGAACCGTCTCCTTCCTTTCTACGAAGAAGTGATGGCAAGTCCGGATGAAGAGATCATCATCGTTTCCCACGGCGATCTGCTGAGCCTCTGGAACCTCATGTATCTCGGGCTTCCGGTCGAAGCCTTCTACGATATCGATATCCACGGACCGGGCGGAGGCGTCTCCCACATGTTCGTCGGCGATGACGGCAAACACCGGGTAAAACACATAAACGATATGTCCTATATGAACGGAGGTGCAGAGTCATGATCACGGAGACATTTGATAACAAAACAGAGGCGATCATCAACCCCTATAAAAATCCGGAAGCGAAGAAAGTGGATGCCTGCATTCTGACTTTTTCCAACGAGATCCTGCAGCATGTTCTGGAAGCATATGACTGCGAAAAGATCGGAGATCTGTATTCCTCGAACGGGGCAAAACCGGTATACGGTTTTTCGTATAAGGGAAAAGAATTCGCAGTGTATATGTCCTTTGTCGGAGCTTCTGCCTGTGTGGGAGATATCGAAGATACAAGCATGATCCTTAACACCGGAAAGTACATCGTATTTGGCGGAAGCGGATGTCTTAATAAGGAGATCGCCAGAGGAAAAGTCATGGTGCCGACCGCTGCTTTTCGAGATGAAGGGACCTCGTATCACTATGCACCGGCCTCAGACTATATCACCGTGAAAAGCAGCGAAGTGGTCGCCGCGTTCATGGAGCAGGCAGGGCTTCCTTATGTCCTGGGAAAGACCTGGACGACGGATGCACCGTACCGTGAAACCAGAGGCAATTTTGAAAAGAGAAAGAATGACGGCTGTATCTCTGTAGAGATGGAGTGCGCAGCGGTGCAGGCGATGTGTGATTTTCGGGGAGTAGATGCCTACTTCTTCTTTACCAGCGGCGATCTTCTGGATGCGCCGAAGTGGGATGCAAGAAGGCAGGAAAATCAGAAAAAGCACACTCAGCATGACCCGGGCCATTTCGATATTGCCCTGGAACTTGCATGCTATATCACAGACGAAGCGACGGCAGAATAAAGGATCGATACTATGGATAACCGTAAAGAACTAGGTGCTACCTTTGATACGAAAGTATCTCTATACGAGAAGATGCGTCCCGGATATTTAGAGGACCTCTATCAGGCGATTTTTGATTACGTGAAGATCGATGGAAGCAGCCATGTTGTCGAGGTGGGAAGCGGCAGCGGTCAGGCGACGCTTCCAGTCCTTCAGAAAGGATGCACACTCACGGCGGTCGAATACGGAGAAAACTTTTCCGAACTACTGAAAGAGAAGTTCAGAGAGTATAAATTCGACGTGCTCACGGGGAAATTCGAGGATGTCGAGCTCCCGGAAAATTCATACGATCTGGTATTCTCCGCGACGGCTTTTCACTGGGTCCCGGAAGAGATCGGGTATCCGAAGGTCCTCTCGATCTTAAAAGAAGGCGGCGCGTTTGCACGCTTTGCCAACCGCCCGTGCATCAGCCAGGATGATCCGGATCTTTTGCGTGAGATAAACGAGATCTACGATGAGTACTATAACAAGCACTACGGGCTCCATTCCGGCACGAGAAAATGGTTCTCGGAGGAGGATGCGAAGGCGATCTCCCTGATCCCGGAAAAGTATGGTTTCAAGGATATCCGTTATCACCTTTTCTTCCGTGAAAGAGTCTTTACGGCGAAGGAATATACGCAGCTTCTGGGGACGTACTCCGACCACATCGCGCTCGGAGAAGAGATCCGGAATGCATTCTTTGGTAAAATCGAAGAAGCGATCGACCGTCACGGCGGAACGATCACGATAAAAGACACACTGGATCTGGAACTGGCAAGAAAGTAGAGGAGGAGATGTATGGAAGAGTTTTATATCAACTGTGACGGAATCAGGCTTCATGCCAAACTGGATAAGCCGGAAGGTTTTACAAAGGGTCCGCTTTGTATTCTGATCCATGGATTTACGGGAAATATGGAAGAGACTCATATCGTCGGTGCGCAGCAGGCGATGAATGATGCGGGTGTGGCGGTGCTCCGCGCAGAGATGTACGGACACGGCGGCAGTGACGGTGAGTTTTTGAAACATACACTTTATAAGTGGGTGACCAATGCGATCTCAGTCGTTAACTATGCAAAGACACTCGATTTCGTGACCGATCTTTATCTTTGCGGACATTCCCAGGGAGGTCTTCTTACGATGCTGATCGGCGGCATGTTCCCCGATACCTTTAAAGCGATCATCCCGCTGTCTCCCGCCTGGATGATCCCTGACGGAGCCAGAGAAGGAAATCTTCTCGGCATTAACTTCGATCCGAAGCATATACCGCAGACTCTGGAAAACTATGGAGTGGTACTCTCCGGAGACTATGTCCGTGTGGCGCAGACGATCCATGTCGAAGATGAGATCGAAAGATACGAAGGTCCAGTCCTCATCATTCATGGAGATGAAGATGATTCGGTGCCTTTTATGTATGCGGAAAAAGCGATCAAGCTTTATAAGAACGCAAAACTGATTCCGATCCACGGAGACGATCACTGCTTCACGAAGCATCTTGATGAGATGACAGATGCCTTAAGAAGGTTCTTCAAAGAAGAGGCCGGAAAATGAAAAAGCAGGTCTTTAATCCCTATCTTCCCAGCTATGAATATATTCCGGACGGAGAGCCCCGAGTATTCAACGGGCGCCTCTATATCTACGGAAGTCACGACCGCTTTAACGGTGAAGTATACTGCGCGAATGACTACGTCTGCTGGTCCTGTCCGGAAACAGATCTTTCCGACTGGAGATACGAAGGCGTGATCTATAAGAAGACGCAGGACCCGAGAAATGCGGATGGTTCCCATGCGCTCTGGGCGCCGGATGTCTGCCGTGGAAACGACGGGAAATACTATCTTTATTACTGCCTCGATTTTCTAAAAGAGATCGGCGTAGCGGTCGCGGATAATCCGGTCGGACCCTTTGAGTTTTTAGACTTCGTCCGTTATCCGAACGGAGATATTCTAGGTTCCCGTCCTGACGAGATCCGTCAGTTCGATCCCGGCATCTTCATCGATGACGATAAGCGCATTTATCTCTTTTCCGGAAACAGTCCGCGATACAAGCAGACTCCGGTCGATAAGGACAGCCTGAAGATGGAGCTTGAGCAGGACATGATCACCGTCAAAGACGGACCTTACCATAACCTGCCGATCATTAACGATGCAGATGGCACGGAGTACGAGGCCCATCCTTTCTTCGAGGCAAGTTCCGTAAGAAAGATCAACGGAAAGTATTACTTCATCTATTCGTCCTGCTGGATGCACGAGCTCTGCTGGGCTGTATCGGATTCTCCATTAGGGGATTACCACTTCGGCGGCGTGCTGGTATCGAATGCAGACATCGGTGTCAACGGAAATACGGTGGCGAGAAACTACCGTGGAAACACACACGGAAGTGTAGCTTTCGTAAATGGAAAATGGTATGTGTTCTACCACCGCCAGACCAACCGCCATTTCTTCTCCCGCCAGGCCTGTGCCGAGGAGATCTATTTTGACGGAAAAGCCTTCCATCAGGCGGAGATCACTTCCTGCGGACTTAACGGCGGACCGCTTAAGGATGAGGGTAGTTACGAAGCACGAATCGCCTGCCACCTCTACAGCAAAAACGGCACGACCGAAAGCCTTGCCGAGCAGCAGGACAGCAATCACCCCGCGTTTACCCAGGAGGGTGAAGACAGAGAGGATAACCCGAATCAATACATTAACAACATGGTAGATGGCGCGACCGCCGGATACCGCTATTTCGACTTTCAGACAGCAAAGAAGATCGCTGTCGAAGTTCGAGGAACGGCAGACGGAGAGTTCGTAGTCAGAAACGGTCTTGGCGGTGATGTAGTCGCGAGGATCAAGGTGGAGCCTTCAGAAAACTGGACTTCTTTCTCGGCACCGCTTGCTATCGGATCCGGCAAGCATGCACTTTATTTCACCTACGAAGGAAATGGTTCTGCGGACTTTAACACGTTCCGCTTCGATACGTGATCAGGTACCTTTATGAGTCGAGATAACAGCACAGCGAAAATACGTCAGATCCTGACGAATATCGTGATCGTGATCCTGGTTTCGATCGGTATGTACATGACCATGACATACCGGAGTGCCTGGATGGAGTTTCAGATGCGGGGCATCATGTGCCTCCGCTACTTCACTGTGCAGTCGAATCTCTTCGCCGGGATCGTGGCACTGATAGCGCTTTTCTATCAGGGAAAAGCAACGAAAGTCCTGAAGTTCATGTCCGCGACGGCGACGGGTCTCACGTTTACCGTGGTAGTTCTTTTCCTGGGACCCGTATACGGGTACTGGCGCATGTATAAAAATGCCAATCTCTACTTTCATCTGATCGTTCCGCTCATCTGCATGATCGACTTCATCCTGATCTCGGACGCGCCGAAGAAGCTGAAGTGGAAGATCTCCTGCACCATGCTGACGGTGGCCTATGGTTTCGGATATATACTGAATATCCTCATCAACGGCAAGGGTGGAAGATACCCTAACAACAATGATTTCTACTTATTTCTCCGCTGGGGATGGGGAGTCGCTGTCCTTATCTTTGCCGGCATCATCCTCGTGACTTTCGGCATCTCGTGCCTTCTTTCGTTTCTGAATAGTAAAGCCGGGAAATGGTATAATGATTCTCATGGAAACGGTGCTGAAAACAGGGCATCTACAGGGGGAGAAGACGCATGAATAAAGACTGGTCAGATAAGAATAAGAAGATGCAGACTTTGATCGGAAAAGAAGCGACTTTTCCGGAGGGGATCGATGTTCTTATCGATCTTCGAAACAACCTTTTTGAACAGATCACGTCGATCGCGAAGAATTATCCTGCGGAGGCTTTCTACCTGATGCCGTTTGCCGGAGCGGACGGATATCACAGTAAGACACTCATCTACTCGATGTGGCATATCTTCCGTATCGAGGATATCGTGGCCCATGAATTGATCGCCAAAGATGAGCAGGTACTTTTCACGGGGAATTGGCTGAAGAAAACGAAGAGTCCGATCATCACGACCGGAAATGAACTTCATGATGAAGGGATCGCGGAATTCTCGAAGAAGCTGGATGTGAAGGCTGTCTATGAATACTGCAGAGCCGTTATGGAATCCTCAAATGAGATCCTTAAAAAGCTGACATATAAGGATCTGAAGAGAACGTTCACGGATGCGGATAAGAAACAGATCCTAAAAAGCAAGAGCGTAAGTACAGATGAGAGCGCGGTCTGGCTGATCGATTACTGGCGTGATAAAGATGTGAAAGGACTTCTGAAGATGCCATTCAGCCGGCACTGGATCATGCATATCGAGGCAATGTGCCGCATCACGAACAAGCTCTGCCAGAAGGCGAAAAAGGGCGTCGATCAGATTGCGTACTGCGGTCTTTCCTGTGCGCACTGTTTTCTGAAGGACTGGTGTGGTTCCTGTAGAACCAAATATAACACGTGCTCTTATGCGAAGTGCTCGCCGGACGGGGTATGCCCGAATGCTGCATGCTGCAGGAAAAAGGGCCTCGACGGCTGTTACGAGTGTGACGATATCCGTGATTGCAAACACGGATTCTACTCCCTGGGAAAGGAAGTCCATGCCATCAAGTCGATGTCGCTTTTTATCCGCAAGTACGGAAAGAAGGAAGTGCAGACTGTCCTTGAAAACCTTCATAAGAAGCAGGATTTCGAGAAGGTCCAGGAGGTCCTTGGTGACGACATAGATCAGGGACTTCGTATTCTGGAAGAGAACCGCTGATATGCTTCAAGGTGAGAAGATGGAAAAGATCGAGATCTATAACGATTCCATGAAGGAGGCTGTGTTCGCGTTTACGGATGCGTGTTTCCGAAGTGTCGGTAAGGAATTTGAGCCCGAAGGAAGACATTCTGACTATAACGATATCGGAAAGAAATTTGACCGTTTCTGGTGCCTTCTTTCGGATGAAAAAGTGCTGGGAACAGTAGCAGTCAAGTGCCTCGATGAGACGACTTCCGAACTAAAAGCTCTGTATCTTTCACCGGAACTGCGCGGGAAGGGATATGGATATAAGTTGCTCGATCTGGCGGTTCTTTTCGCGACGGAAAAAGGATATAAGAGGATCGTTCTTGATTCCATGTCTAAGTATGCCGCGGCATTGAAGCTATATGAGAAGTATGGATTTACCCACATCACGAGGTACAATGAGAACCCCAAAGCGGATGTGTTTATGGAGTATATCCTCTAGCATCGAACTCTTCAAAAAGAAATCGCGGCATATTGACGCGGGGTTATTTCCGTCATACAATTAACCAAAAGGTTAAATGATAAAGGGGGTGATGATGTGGGTATTCAAAATACGATGAAGGCTTTAGCCGACCCTACCCGCAGAACCATCCTGAACCTTTTAAAGAAGAGCCGCCTGTCCGCAGGTGAGATCGCAGAACACTTCAACATGAGCCTGCCGGCTGTTTCCAAACATCTGGCGGTCCTGAAGGAAGCGGACCTGATCAGAGACCAGCGGGAAGGCAAGTACATCTTCTACGAACTGAATGCATCCGTTCTGGATGAAGCGCTCCTATGGCTGAAAGATCTGCGAGGTGAGTAGCCATGAAAAAACTGTATACGATCATGCTTTTTACGATTCTGATCCTTCTTACCGGCACGGTGATCTTCCTGATCCTTTCGCCGGATCAGATCCCGGTACATATGAGTATCTCGGGAGATGTGGACCGTATCGGAAGTAAATTTGAATACCTCGTGTTCCCTGGAATCGGCGCGGGACTCGGACTGTTCTTCGCCATCATGGGAAAACTGGAAAGAAGGAAGGCCGAAAAGTCGAATGAGAAGATCCTTCTTTATACAGGGATCGGGGTGATCGCCCTGATCGCTCTTATCGGATTCTACTTCATGTTCCAGGCAGGCCGATATGATGCAGACACTGTGTCGGAAGGCTCCTTTGGCGACATGAATAAGCTTATGAATGTCGGCATCGGTGCTCTCCTGGTCGTGCTCGGTAACATCATGCCGAAGGCGAGAATAAATTCTGTTTTCGGTATCCGCACCTCCTGGAGCATGGTAAATGATTCGGTCTGGCAGAAGACCCAGCGATTCGGCGGGATCACATGCGTGATCTGCGGTTTTCTGATGATCCTTCTTTCCCTGTTCATTCCTGGAGAATGGAATATAATCGTGATGCTCGGGATCATCACGGTCATGGCGATCCTTTGCGTAGCGGCTTCGTACAGATACTACACGGCCGATCAGCAGAAAGGATGACTTATATGGCAGGAGATAAGGCATACTATCACCTTCCCGGACTGTTCGAGTTCTATGAGCTCTATAAGGTATTCCTGCCGCTTTTCAGGGAGCACCGTGAGTACTTCTACGACTGGTGTGAGATCGGGTCGATCTATGGTGCGCCGGGGGACTGTCTCTGGGGTGGCGGACGTGTCGGATTCGGTGATGCGGATCCCCGCGACGTGGCTTCTCTTATGAAGGAATACGGGATATCCTCGCGCCTGACGTTCAGTAATTCCCTGCTTACGGAGGCGCATCTTTCCGAAAAACGGTGCAATGATCTCTGTGCGCTTTTTGAAAAGAACAGCACGGCGGAAAACGGCATTATCGTGCATTCGGATCTGCTCCTTACGTATATCCGCGAGACGTATCCATCGTTCTATTTTGTCTCTTCGACGACGAAAGTGCTGACGGATTTTGATCAGTTTATAGACGAACTGGATCGCGAAGAATTCCGCTATGTGGTGCCGGATTTTCGGTTAAATAAAGAGTTTTCCGCGCTAAAAGAACTGTCGCCGGAACAGAAGGGAAAAGTGGAGTTTCTCTGCAACGAATGCTGCTGGTTCGATTGTTTTGACCGGAAGAACTGCTATGAGAATGTCAGCCGAAAAAGTCTCGGCGAGGACTGTCCGGAGCACGAATGCGTGTCGCCGGAGGCGGCAAAAGGATACCGTTTCTCCGAGGCCATGAAGAACCCTGGTTTTATCGGGATCGGGGATATTCAGAACGTGTATCTTCCGGAAGGTTTTTCACACTTTAAGATCGAAGGAAGAAGTCTCGGAAGTGCCGTGATCCTCGAGTTCCTTCTATACTACATGACAAAGCCCGAGTACCAGCTGAAAGTAAGAGAAGAGATCTATCTCGACAGCTCTCTGGAACTTTTTTAGAAGAATATGAAAAATAGGTGTTGACTCTGACGTTACGTAATAGTTTAGAGTATACTTACCACGAAGGAGGAAACACGACAATGATGACAGTGCATGAAGTGAGCAAGCTGACCGGCGTGAGTATACGCACGCTCCAGTACTACGACAAGATCGGTCTTTTATCGCCGGCGGAGAAGACCGATGCGGGGTACAGGCTGTATGACGATGCAGCCCTGGAAAGATTGCAGCAGATCCTGCTGTTTCGTGAGTTGGAGTTTCCGCTAAAAGATATCAGGGAGATCATCGAAAGCCCATTTTTCGACAGGAAGAAGGCGCTACAGCAGCAGATCGAACTCCTCACGCTGAAGAAGAAGCACCTGGAGGACCTGATCACTTTTGCCCGTGGAATAAAAAAGACAGGAGTGAAAAACATGGATTTTTCAGCATTTGATACGAAGAAGATCGACGAGTACACAGAGAATGCCAGGAAGCAGTGGGGGGCCTCTCCGGAGTTTAAGGAGTTTGAGAAGAAGTCCGAAAACTGGACGGACGAAAGCAAGAAGGCTGTCTATGACAGCTTTATCCAGCTGTTTGCTGATTTCGGGAAGATCAAGGATTCTGATCCCTCTTCTCCGGAGGCGCAGCAGAAGGTTAAGGACCTTCAGGCATTTATCTCGAAGAATTTCTACAAGTGTTCTGATGAGGTTCTTTTCGGACTTGGGAAAATGTATGCTGCTGGAGGAGAGTTCACTGAGAACATCGATTCCTACGGCGGTTCCGGCACGGCGGAATTCGTGCATCAGGCGATCTCGATCTACTGTGGAAAGTAATCTGAAGAACGCGTAAATCAAGCTCAGATAAGGCACCCCCCATTCGTTCGAAAACGTTCACGTAATGGGGGGTGTTCTTATGTTAGAATAGACCCATATCATGCGGGTCGAAAAGAGATGGACTATCCACGAGGAAGCATGTTTTTGGGGAGCAGCAGAATGAGAGGTATAGATGAAAAGATCCTGATCTTTCCTTTTCTGATCACACTTGTGATCTATTTTATCTGTGGGAAAAGAGAAGATCGGAAGATCGCAAAAAAAGATCTTCTTCTCGATCTTATGTTCATCCTCTATAGTTTCATTCTGATTGCGATCCTATATTTCCCGATCGAGATCTATAAGGAAAGAGACTTCTCCGGGCTTGTGTTGACACTGGTTCCCTTTAACCACGAAGCGAAGCTCTTTTCCGGAGGACTTACCCGCGTGGAGATCCGTTATCTCATTAAGAACGTCGTCGGCAATTTCCTGTTATTCGTTCCGATGGCTGTCTATTTTTTCTTCCGGTTCCCGGAGAAGAGGAAGAAGTGCTTTTTCCTTCTTCTTACATTTTCCATAGGTGGCGAGATCCTGCAGCTTCTGCTCGTTCTTCTGACGGGAAATGTAGCGAGGATATTCGATATCACCGACCTGATCCTCAATTGTGGCGGCGCGATGATCACCTGGGGTTTGCTTACAGTGATCTTTCGAGGGAAAGAAGAAAGGAGCGATTCCCATGAGTGAAAAAGCGATACGTATCACAAAAGCCCGAAGTGAAGATCTCCGGGAGATCCTGGATCTTCAGTACATCGCATACCAGAGTGAGGCGGCTCTTTTCGGGAATAAAGATATCCCGCCGCTAAAACAGACGCTGGAGGAAGTAGCTGAGGAGTACAGGGAAGGGATCATCCTGAAACTTGTCAACGAAAGCGGGAAGATCATCGGCTCGGTACGCGCGAAGGAAAAAGACGGCACCGTTTATGTCGGAAAACTCATGGTCCACCCGGACCACCAAAAAAAGGGGTACGGAAGGGCGCTCCTGCTGGAGATCGAGAAGTATTTCCCGAAAATGAGGTATGAACTATTTACAAGCACGAGAAGTGTAGAGAACATACGTCTTTATGAGAAGGCCGGATACAGAAGATTCGATGAAAAAGCCGTGGATGACGAGCTTGTATTCGTCTACATGGAGAAGAAATAAGAACAAAACAGAAAGAGGAAAAGAGAATGAAAAAGATTGGATTAGTTGGCGGCACAGGGCCGGAATCGACACTCATGTACTATAAGATCTTAAACCGAGAGATCGACCGTCTCACAGACGGCAAGGCGATGCCGGATCTCGCGATCGAAAGCGTGGATTTTCGCAGAGCCTGGGACTATGTCACGAAGGGAGAAACAGATCTTCTTTTTGACTATCTTCGCGAGAAGGTCGAATGTCTCAGGAAGGGCGGGGCGGACTACATTTCGCTCACGGCGGTGACGATGCATGTGGTCTTCGACGAGCTGGTCAGAGCTACGCAAGTACCTATGGTCAGTATCCCGCTGGCAGTATGTAACGAGGTCGTTTCGAAGGGATGCAAGAAAGTTGCTCTCCTCGGTACGGTCTTTACCATGGAACATGACTTTATGAAAAAGGACCTCCGGGAAGCAGGCGTTGAGGTCGTCGTTCCGGACGCTTCCGAAAGAAAACTGATCGGCAGGAGGATATATGAGGAGCTTGAACAAGGGATCGTAAAAGACTCAACGCGCGAGGAACTTCTCCAGATCATCCGGAGAATGATGGAGACGGAAGACATCGACGGCGTTATCCTGGGATGCACGGAGCTTCCGTTGATCCTGAGTTACAGTAACTGCCCGGTTCGATGCTTTAATGCGGTGGAGATCCATATTAACGGACTGATCCAGCTGGCGATGCGATAAGATACGGGGGAAGGACATTTTTGTTAGAAGGGAGAAGGAAGATGCCATCAAGTAAAGAATACCTAGATTTCGTCCTGGAACAGCTTTCGGGACTGGAGGATATCACATATAAAGCGATGATGGGGGAATACATCCTCTATTACCGTGGGAAGATCGTCGGAGGGATCTACGACGACCGTTTCCTTGTAAAGAATGTAAAACCGGCCCGGGAGAAGATGCCGGACGCTCCTTTGGAACTCCCTTATGAAGGTGCAAAAGAGATGCTCCTCGTCGACGATATCGACAACCGGGATTTCCTTATGGAACTTCTGGAGGCTATGTACGATGAGCTTCCGGCTCCAAAGAAGAAATAGCAATGATGTTTCCGCAAATGTCGACCATTTACAGCCCTGCCGGAAAGATGGTATAACAATATTGTCAAATCCTTGTGATTTTTGAGGGAAATGAATTAGGGGGAACAAAAAATGTCGACTATGAATGAGAGAGAAGCCGCCAGGGTGCGGGAGATCGAGCTAAAGACGCAGGAAATCCACGAGCTGGGACAAAAGACGAAGATACTGTTCGGAATATTGATCTTCTCCATGATCCTGTCCGTATTTGCCGTTGTACTTAAGCTTGCAGGAGAAGCATCTGCATTAAACATCCTGCAGATCATCGGGCAGGCAGTGAACGTGATCTTCGGTATCGTTATCTGCACGATGCCAAATCCGCATGAAGGCTTTATTAAGGCCGGTGTGTGCCAGATCATCGCTTCTGTTGCCGGAATCTTCGAATACGCGTTCGGAAGCAGTGATGTCGCGATCATATTTACTGTCATCGCTTTTATCGCCGGATTGATTTACATCTACACCTTTTTCCCGGAGATGTCGACGAGAGTGGATCCTTACGATCCTTATCTTGCGGATTCCTGGAGAAACCTTCTGAAATTGTATACGATCTTACTGATCACGCCGATCCTTCTTGTCGTACTGGCATTACTGAATATTGCCGGAGTGACTCTGATTTATCTTCTGTCGGTAGCTTATCCGATCCTGGCTATTGTCGTGGTGATCTGGCAGTTACTCCTTTTCAAGAAGACCTCGGATACCTGCATATCTTACAAAGCGCCGGAAACGAGCACGATCGTCACAAGTGTACGCAATCGTTCGGGCCGTTCACCGGTCAAGACGGGACCGTCTGCGGATGAATGGCAATGCTCCTGCGGAAAAATCAATCCGAACTTCCTCGGCATGTGCTCCTGCGGAGTGAGAAAGAGCGAAGCGAAGGCCATTATTGAGCAGCGTTTCGAAAAGCAGATGGCTCGAAGAGCAGAGCTTCAGGCGGAGGCAAATCCTACGGAAGTAGGATCCGAACCGAAGGAATAACTAAAGAGAAAAAAATACTTTCGAAGGACCCGGGAGATCCCCGGGTCTTTTTATACCAGAAGGATACTTCTTTCCCCGGGTCTTCGGCCCGACGGGTCAGGAAACTGTGCTAAAATTAGGTGAATAGAACTGCTTTATCAGGACAGGAAAAAGAAAATGGAAATTCGGAAATACGATCAGGGAAAAGACTTTTCTGCAGTGGCTTCCTGGAGCACCGATGAGCGGACACATGCCCTCTGGTGCGCAGGTCTTACCGCTTTCCCGCTGGAGAAGGAAAGCTTTATGGAAATGCTGGATTCTTTTTCAAAAAGATTCGGCGATGTGCCATATGTTGCGGTCGATGAGAACGGACAGGTCGAGGGATTCTTCTGCTATTCTCTTAACGAAGAGACGCATGAAGGCATGCTGAAATTCGTCATGGTCGACCCATCCCGAAGAGGAAAAGGACTGGGCAAGCAGATGATCCGTCAGGCGATCCGCTTTGCTTTTTCAGATTCCAGAGCCAAGGCGGTGCACCTCATGGTATTTGCCGGCAATGAACGTGCGGAGAGATGCTACACGGGCGCGGGTTTCCGCGAGCGGAAGATGGATCTTCAGTCGTTCCGGTATAAGGATGAAGAATGGGCGAGAAAGAACATGGTGATCCGAAGAGAGGATCTCTATGAGATGACGGATACGATCTCTCCCGAGGATTATATGAATATGCGCAAGATCGTCGGATGGCATACTTTCGCACTGGAGCAGGCAGCGGAAGGCCTGAAGAACTGTTACCTATGGTGCCTTCGGGATAACGACCGTCCAATCGCTCTGGCACGAGTGATATGGGATCACGGATATGTGGTCTATATCGCCGATGTGATCGTGCTTCCGGAATACCAGGGACAGGGCCTCGGAAGACAGCTGATGGAGACCGTTATGGCTTTCATCCGTTCCCAGATGAAGCCGGGATATATGTTTATGGTGTCTCTCATGTCCGCGGTCGGGAAAAACGAATTCTATAAGAAATTCGGATTCGTGGACCGTCCGTCGGAGAAGTTCGGACCAGGCATGCACCAGTGGCTGATAGCAGAAGAGACGGAGACGAAGTGATCTTTTCGAAAGGAGGAGACGTCCCATGAAGTTTTACTCGACATCGAAAGGCATTTCAGTAAAAAAGGGCCTCTTCACGAAGACCTATCCCTATAGCGAGATCAAGCGGATCGAGCTGGATGAGGATAGGGAATCGTATTTTCTGACGATCGATCATGAGGAATATAAGGATTCCGCACTCTACTACGCACTCTCTATGCCGCGTGTCTATGCGGAGATCAGAGAGAACAATATTGCTTTCATCGACCATGATCTCTTGAAGCTTCATCAGAATACATTTACGGAAGAGGAGCTCCTGCCGCTTCTTTCCCAGCCAAAGGAAGTGGCACAGGAATGCGCTGACAAGTACATCCGCGAGCATCTCGGAGAAGAGTTCTCGGTGGAGGTCGTGCTGGATAAAGATTACGAACACTACCAGCTGTATTTCCTCTTGAAAAGAAACGGTGAATACATGGAGCTTCCGTGGCTTTTTAAGCTTCGCGGAGGAAAGAAGTATAATAGGTCTTTTGAAGGATTGATCCTCACAGATCTTCTTGAATGGAAAAGTTCATCGAAGTCCGGAATCTACGGAGTCACAGATGAGGTCACGGATCCGAATGATTGCCGGGTTATCGTGAGAGAAAAGATGAAGGATTTCTGTGAATTCTATCAGAGGGAAAAGCAGAAAGGAAACGATCCGGTGAACTTCGTACCCCCGAAACCGATCGAACGGCCGAAGCCGAAGGATCATCTCCCGATCCGCTATTCGGTGTTCCTGGTCGGGCTTTTCATCGCTTCCCTCGGCGTGGCTCTTTCCACGGTAGCCGAACTCGGAACATCTCCGGTCGCCTCGGTCCCGTACTCGATCTTCCTTTCTGACGGCGGCACGACGATGTCCTTTGGCGGGTGGCTGAATCTTCTGAGTTTGATTCAGATCACGGTGCAGGTCCTTCTTCTTCGAAGAAAGTGCTACCCTCTGGAGATTGCGATCCAGACGGTCCTCGCCTTCGTATACGGATATCTCACGAACTTTTCCTGCTGGCTCATGCGGGACATATCTCTGGTCAGATACGAATCGAAAATCGCCTTTATGCTCCTCGGCTGCATCATCCTCGCGCTCGGCATCTGGATCCAGTTTAAAGGCGGCGTGGCCATGCTCCCGGGAGAGGCCATGAACCGTGCGATCTCCGAGGTCACGGGGAAGCGCTATGAGAACATCAAGATTGCGTTCGACATCTTCTATATCACGCTGTCGGCCATTATCTGCATGAGCTGCCTCGGAAGACTCGAAGGTGTTCGAGAAGGCAGCATCGTGGCTGCTGTTTTAGTCGGCATGCTGATTAAACTATATAATCGGATCGGAAGCAAAATCCTCGGACACATGAAGAAAGAAAAAGGAGAAACCACATGACAAATCAGGACATACTTAGGATCGCCATGCAGCAGTCAGCAGAGGACTGCGGATGCCGGGTCGAAGACTTTCTTTTAAATGAGAACGTGGTAAGGCCATTTAAGCTCGGAGAAAATGCGCGTAAATACTATAAGGAGCCGATCATCTGCGATTTTATCTCCTACGGAAATAATGTCGTCGCATCGGCAAAAGACGAGGTCGCAGATGTGGCACTGGAATACATCAGCAAGTTTGAGTTCTACCACTGTTTTGAAACGCCAAATATGCACTGGCTGCAGGAACGTCTGGAGAAAATGGACGCTAAGGTCTGCTTCATGGCCGAATACTTCCTCCCCGATCTTGAAAAGCTTTTGGACCCGAAATGTGCTTATGAACTCCAGGTACTGGAGCACGATGATTTTGCCGACCTTTACCTGCCGCAGTGGAGCAATGCAATCTGTGAGCAACGAAAAGAACTTGACGTTCTGGGTGTGGGCGCCTATGACGACGGAAAACTTGTCGGACTTGCGGCCTGCTCGGCGGACTGTGAGCAGATGTGGCAGATTGGCGTGGATGTCCTTCCCGAATACAGAAGACAGGGCCTTGCCTCCACACTGACCAGTACGCTTGCCAAAGAGATCCTTTCCCGTGGAAAAGTACCGTTCTACTGCTGCGCATGGTCGAACCTGCGCTCTGCACGTAACGCCATCAAGAGCGGATTCGTGCCTTCCTGGGTGCAGATGACGGTAAAGCCGAAGGGCGTTGTCGAACAGATCAATAGTGAGAGCAAATGAGGTGAAGATGGAAAAAGTACTGTACGTTTCCGATCTGGATGGAACGCTGATGAGAAACGATGAGACCCTTTCCGAAAACACGGTAAGGATCATCAACGAGCTCGTCGAAAAAGGCCTTTGCTTTACGTATGCGACAGCACGGTCTGTCGAGAGTGCTCGTCCGATTACCGGCGGGCTGAAATTGAAACTCCCCGTAGTTACAAGAAACGGCGCGGTGCTTGCCGATAACACGACGGGTGCACATATAAAGAAAGCTGTCTTTTCAAAAGAAGAAGTTTCTCTTCTCAAAAAGCTTCTTACGAATATTCCCTACTGCGGTTATGTCTCCTGCTTTATCGGAGAAGAGATGATACGCACGACGATGGAAGGGACGCACAGCGTGGGTCTTCAGGGATACCTCGACTACTATAAAGGTGATCCGACCATGAAGTATATGGACTCTTATGAAGAGATGTTCTTGGGTCTTCCGGGCTATGTCACCTGCATCGGTGAAAAGGCGGAGATCGAGCCGATCTACGACCGCGTCCGTGTCTACGATTGCTGGGAATGCATCTTCCAAAAGGACACCTACCGCGACGAATACTGGCTTGAGATCTGCCCGAAGAACTGCACCAAAGCCAAGTCCCTTCTGAAGCTGAAAGAAGATTTCGGATTCGACCGGCTGGTCGTTTTCGGAGACTCTCTAAATGACATATCGATGTTTAAGATCGCGGACGAAGCTTATGCCGTCGCGAACGCGCGCGATGAACTGAAAAAACTGGCGACAAAAGTCATCGGATATAACGAAGAAGATGCCGTTGCGCACTTTCTGGAAAATGTGATGTTAAAAGTCTGAAAACATAGTTCGCGCAGTCTTTTTTTGAAATCTGCTAATGGAAAATAGTGAAAAAATAGTGTAAGAATAGTGAAAAAAGCCATCGGTTTTGATATACTGTTACCGAGGTGATTTGTCTTGATTAAGGTAACTCTATCCAATGAAATCCTTAAATATATAACGGCTATCGATCAAAACCGGTATAGGGTTTCTTCGGTCAAACTGGCTCCGTCGGTTGTCAACCGACTTCGTAAAAATTCCAAGAAGAAAAGCACCTATTCATCTAACAGAATTGAAGGGAATCCTCTCTCTGAAAATCAAGTTGATGAAGTGATTGAACGTGATGAGCGGAAACATTTTCTCACACCTGAGCAGGAGATCCGAAACTATTTTCTTGCTCTGAACTATCTGGAGGAAATGGCCAAGAAAAAAGAAAGGTTTTCCAAGAAACTGATTCCGGATGTCCAGAAATACGTGGAAAAAGGAGCTTCAAAAGAAAAGATCGGGGTTCGTGGACCTATGCCACCCGGAGTGCTTTTTGCGGTGTATGATA
>JAFZKB010000005.1 GCA_017551865.1 Clostridiales bacterium
CGGCAGAAAGATCAGCATCACGCGTTCACAGGTTTCCCGTCGTGCGTTGACACAGCAGCAGCCGAACGTTCGTAACGTTAAGGTCGTTGTTGATGGCACCCCTAAGACTATGCATGTTTGTACGCGTTGCCTTCGTTCCGGCGCCGTAGAAAGAGCGTAAGTTCTTTTACCGAAACGAATATTTAGATGAAAATGTTCCCGCTTCTTCACTTGAAGACAGCGGGTTTTTTCATGCTTTTCGTTTCGAATAAAACCTTATCGGCGCTGGTCCTCGGGCTTGCGCCCTGCGGAGGCGCCTGCAGGTTTTTTCGAAACTTCGGGAAAAAACGCTCCTTAAGATTTTTCGGACTTCTTAAGAATATACTGCGGGTATTATCCGCGGGAAGCTTTTATCGATATAATAGAGGTATCTTTTCCTAAGGAGATATCTCTCATGAAAAATCCGATTATTGAAACCGAAAGACTGATCCTGCGTCCATTAACGCTTGATGACGCGCAGACCGCTTTTGATACCTGGACATCCGATCCGGAAGTTGCAAAATACATGCGCTATTACGCGCATAAGGAAGTCGGCCAGACTCTTGAGTGGCTGAAATCAGTCGTAGCCAACGAAAACAGCGATACGGATTTTGACTGGGGATTCGTCCTTAAGGAGACAGGCGAGCTCATCGGTGCCGGCGGGATCTACTACGATGATGAAGACGGCATGTTCGAGATCGGCTATAACTTCGCCAAAAAGGCATGGGGCCAGGGTCTCGGCACCGAGGCCGCCCGCGCGATGCTCGACTTTGGAAGGAACACCCTTCACCAGACGCAGTTCCGGGGCCGTCACGACGTGAGAAACACGGCTTCCGGCAATGTCATGAAGAAGTGCGGTTTCGTTTATGAAGGCGAATGCATCGACCACATGCTCGAAGATGGCGCGGAAAGGACCGTCAGCATGTACCGTCTTTCCACAGCAGGAACCCCCGAGAACTTTAAACTCAATAACGGCATCGAGATCCCGCCTATCGGCTATGGTACCTACCGTTCGACGCTTTCCGAGGGAAAAGCTCCGATCCTTAAGGCTCTCGAGCTTGGCTACCGTTACCTCGACACCGCTTCTTTCTATAAGAACGAGGAGGTCATCGGCGAAGCGCTTTCCGAATGCGGCATCCCGAGAGAGGAGATCTTCCTGGCGACCAAGATGTGGCCGACCGAGATGGGCTACGAAGAGACGAAGGAAGCTTTTGCCAGATCCTGCAGTAAGCTTCGGACCGACTATATCGACCTGTATCTGATCCACTGGCCGAAGCTGAATCCGGAGGATAAGCAGTGGAGACAGAAGATCCGTGATACCTGGCACGCCATGGAGGAGCTTTATAAGGAAGGAAAATGCCGCGCGATCGGCGTATGCAACTTCCAGCCTCATCACCTTCAGGTGATCCTGGATGACTGCGAGATCGTCCCGATGGTCGACCAGCTCGAGCTTCATGTCGGATATCTGCAGCAGTATACTCTCGACTTTTGCCGTGCGCACAATATCGTTCCTCAGGCCTGGAGCCCCTTAGGACGCATGTACTTTTCCGATGAGCCGTATCTTCAGAAGATGGCAAAGCAGTACGGGCGTCCCGTATCCCAGCTTCTGCTCCGGTTCCTCAATCAGTCCGGGATCCAGATCATCCCGAAGACCACGCACGAGGACCGCATGAAGGAGAATATGGACATATTCGGGTTCACCATCAACGAGGAGGACATGCACTTCCTGTCCGTCCTTCCGCAGATCTTCTTCTCGAAGGAATTTCCGGACTGGGCAACCCGCGGATGACGTTTATCCCGATAAAGATTCTCGCTGGTTATCTTTTGCATTTTGTGGTATTCTCAAATTGTACTGACAAGTGCCCCGTACGGGGATCAGATAAGGAGGGCGATTATGGGATTTTTGGATAGACTTATAGGCAACGCTGCCAAAAAAGCGATCAACGATGCAATCGATAATGTGACCGGACACAGTTCCACCAGTGCTACTTCCGCACCCGCTCCACAGCCGCAGACCTACGCGCAGCCGGAGCCGGAAGAGATCGAGATCCCGGTAGATCAGAAGCTGGATAAGATCCTCGCTTCCGAGTTTTCCTCCTATCAGGTAGAAAAGAATGTCGATCCGCGTACCATGGGTGCGACGGACAGATCTCTTCTGCCCTATGCCTATGTGATCTCCCAGTTCGGCCAGCCGAAGCTGATCCTGATGCTTCCTGACAGGAACACCTGTTCCACGAAGGCCTACCGTTTCTCGAAGGCGTTTGCGGAGAAGAGCGGCATCACGCTTATCAATTTCCTCCTTAATTCAGAGAATAAGGAGAGCTACATCATCGATCGTTTACATCAGTATCTCTGATGCGCGATATATAAAAAGAAGAGAAATGCGTTTTCGCGCCTGCGGTGGATCAAGCCCGGGCCTTCTGACCGCGGTTTTGCGCGGCCGGTTTTGCAGGCAATCGGCGCGGGTACAGATCCGGTAACACAAGCAATGCTTGTTTCAAAGCTGTTTCTCTTCTTTTTTTATTCTCGGAAAGGACCTTTATCTCGGCATGACCGGTATTTTGGAGCTCCTTCTTTCGGAGCAGACCTGGGAGGAATTTCTTAGCTATAAGCTCACCCATAACTATCTTTCGAGAAAAGAAAGAGAGCAGCTTTCCTCCTATGTGGAAGAGAAAAGATATCTTCCTATTGCGCAGCGACTTTGTAAGAAGGATTACTGTCTGGGGCTTCCCGAGCGACGGACCGTCAACAAGAGCGGCACCAGTAAAAAGCGTGTCGTCTATACCTTCTCCGAAGACGAGAACCTCTTCCTTAAGTGCCTTGCTTTCCAGCTTTACCGCTACGACGGAAAACTCTCTCCCAGATGCTATTCATTCAGAAGATCCCGCTCCGCAAGAAATGCGATCTTCGATATCCTTCTTCAGAAGAACAGAGATTCCCTTTACTGCTTCAAGGCGGACATCAGCAACTACTTCAACTCCATTCCCGAGGAGTCCCTGATCGATGTCCTTACGGGCATCATCGACGATGACCCCGACCTTCTGTGGTTTCTAAAAGAGCTCCTGTCCTGCGGAATGAGCCGTCTTTCCGACGGGTCCGTCATCTCCGAAAAACGCGGTGCCATGGCGGGGATCCCGATCTCCCCCTTCTTTGCCAACGTCTATCTTCTTTCCATGGATCAGTATTTCGAATCCATCGGAGCTTCTTATTTCCGCTATTCCGACGATATCCTGATCTTTTCGAGATCGAGGGAAGAACTGGAAATGCGGATCTCCGACTTTTATTCTTTCATCGAAAAGAAAGGCCTCTCCGTCAATCCGAAAAAAGTCTCCATCTCCTCTCCGGGCGAGCCATGGGAATTCCTGGGATTCTGCTATAAAAACGGGCAGGTGGACATCTCCGAGGTCACAAAAGAAAAGCTCAAAGGCAAGATCCGGCGAAAGGCCCGGGCGCTTCTGCGCTGGAAAACGAAGAACGATGCATCGTTCGAGCGTGCGGCACGTGCCCTGATCCGCACCTTCAACAAGAAATTCTATAACGAAAAAAACGAGGATCTTTTCACCTGGAGCCGGTGGTTCTTCCCTGTCATCACGACAGATCAAAGCCTGCATGAACTCGACATGTATCTTCTGGAGTATGTGAGATATCTGGATAAGGGACGCCACTATAAGGGCAATTACCGCATCACGTATGACAGCATCAAGGAAATGGGCTTTAAAAGCCTAAAGCACGAATACTATATCTCCCGGTCGGTCGAGGAAGGTACTACGAGAACACACGACGGACCGTGATGATCCGCTTGACCACCTCGGAATTTGCATCGAATTTACAAAGCTTAATGGAAGTGCCTGCGGGCGCACGCATCAGAAGCACACCGGTATCCGTGCAGATTGCCGCCTCGTACGGATCTTTGCTATTCGCCTTATAAGGATCTGCGAGGAACACGATATCGCCCGGCTGGATGCTCTCCACGAGAAGATCGGAAGTCACCGCGTCATATTCCAGTTTCACGGGCTTCCCGCAGTTGATCTGGTCCTTGAGTTCTCTCGGGATCGCAATTCCGTTTACGGCCGCGGCCACATAAGCCAGGCCCTGGATGCTGATGCCGCGCTTCGTGATACCGCCGTCAAGATACGTCGCGTTCACCATAGTCAGCGCCGAACTGACGAAGTATCGGACACCTACTTCCGCCGTATTCTCATCGACCTGAAGTTCGATCACACCGCTGCTGCTGAGCCAGCCGCTCTCCCCGTTCGGAAGCTGTACCTGATATACGCCGTCACGCTTTACGTCCGCGAAAAGGACCGTATTCATAGCCACTTCGGAGATCAGGGTACCGTTGCTGGCATGGGACATGACACGCTTCGAGATATCGGCGATTACGATCTTATAAAGATGCAGGTCCGGCTCGCACGAGGACATATCCGAACTTAGTTCATCGCCCTTTACGTAGCCGACGATATTATCCATCGTCCGGATCAGGACATAGCCGTTCTTGCAGTCATCTCCAAGGAAGTGCACAGGTTCGTTCATCAGGAGCTGAGTGATCCTCTTGCTCGTGATGTCGTCCTTACTTAAGACCGAACAGCAGCTGGTCTTCACTACACGGTAGGTATCGTCATAGATGAGCTTCGGATCGGTTTCAACGAACAGCGCGATGTCTGAGTTTTTGAAAAAGCCCGGAAGTACTCTCGGGAGCAGAAGGAATACGAACAGCATAATGACCACGAATATCGATCCGGCCAGGATCAGCCTCGGCCAGCGGCTGCCGGAATCTTCTGCAACAGAAGAATCCGCCTTGTCGAGAGACCATACATGCGCGAGGTCTTCAGCCTTGCCGTAGTCACCATCCGGCTCGATAAAGGGGCTTTTCGACAGGACGCCGACGTCCGTGCTCTTCTTTCTGAAAAGCCGGGACATGCGAAGTTTCACTTGTTTTAAAAGACGCGACTCCTGTCTCATATATCTCCTTTATTCTTCCTCCCACTCGATGCAGCAGAAAGCCACGGCCACGCCGCCATCATGGGATATACTGATGCAGATGGATCGTCCACCTTTTTCTTCAAATACTTTTCTGGCACATCCGTAAAGCTGTACATACGGTGCACCGCTGTCCTTTCGAAGGACCTCCATATCGGTCATGGACACGCCCTGACCGCCGATCCCTGTTCCCAGGGCTTTGGAGATTGCTTCCTTGGCCGCGAAACGGCCCGCCAGATATTCGGCTTTTCTGGCTTCGTTAGAAGGATACTCCTTCTTTTCCGCCTCCGTCAGGACACGCCTTCTGAAGGCCTCCTCATTTCTCGAGATGACCTTTTCGATCCGTTCGATCGAGACCACATCCACACCATTGGAGATCATAAAGCCTTCTCCGATCCGGAAAACGGGAACATCCTGAAGTTCCTGTCGATGCGGTCGAAGAATCTTCCACCGTAACGTTCCTTCAGCGATTCCATATCGTAGTTGGTCGTGATGATCGTCGTTTTCCCCGAGAGGATACGGGTATCCAGCAGATTCAGAAGATCCGCCTCCGTGTTCGCCGTTCTTGCTTCCACGCCCAGATCGTCCAGTACGAGGATATCGCACTCGGTAAGATATCCGACCTTTTTCTCGACTTCCTTTTCTTTTCCACGCGGAGTATAGAAAGACTGTATCACTTTTCTATGCTCCATCATGAGCTCCTGCGCCTCCGCCTGACGGATGACCATCGCTGATCTTCCGGCATTGGCATATTCTCTTGCAATCGCTACCGCCGTAAAAGTCTTTCCTTTTCCGGAACTACCGTAAAATACGGCATTCGGGACCTTGCCTTTTTCAGCCAGCTGACGGAGCTTCCCATAGAGTTCCTGCATCGCCGGAGCACTCACGTAAAAACGCTCTGCTCCCGCATCAAAAGAATACCCCGGGTACTTTTCTACTCCGGAACGGGAAAGCATGACCGGCGCCAGAAGCGAGCGGATGCACTCACAGAGTTCTTCTCTCTGCTGCCCGTCTTTTGTGGTCTTCACCACATAGCCGGTATCCCCGCACTTACTGCAGAATGGTACCGCCTGAAAGTCCTTCGGGTCCACGCCGAGAGAAGAAAGAAGATCTGCCTTCTTCTTTTCCAGATCCTTTAATTCAAGCGCCTGTCTGTCGCTGCTGTTGCCTTCCAGGGACTCTAAAAGCATCTGCTCTTTGGTTAAGGCGATCTGCTGTTCGATCGATGCGATCTCGGGATGATCCGAAAGGATCTTCTCGCTTTTCATCTGCTGAAGGATCTCGCTTCGGATCCTGCGGTTTTCCAGGATGCTTCTTACATCCTCATATACACTGTCCATAAGCTTTCTCCTTACTCTTCATTAAGAAGCGCATCCAAAGCATCGAGAGACTGCTTTTCTTTTTCACGATAATGTTCTTTCGAATATTCATTCTCCATATAGGGGACCGGTTCAGCTCCGGAGGATACTGCCGCATTTTTGCGCTCGGAATAGGCATCCTTGTTCTTTCTCTTCGCCTCGGCTTCAAACTGTTTGGCTTTCGTAACCGAAGCCACTCCGTTTTCCTTCCAGAGCGTAAGTCTCTCATCTACCTGGGAAAGCGTGATCGAGCCCATGAAGCGGTGAAGCACTTCGTAGGCATAGCGGATGATCGGCTCTTCCCAGCAGTCGGTATTGGCCCACTTGTCGATGATCTTCAGGTCCACGCCATCCAGTTTCTTTCGGAAAAGCTCCCCGCAGACATTCGTCAGAGCCGCAGTTCTGTCGGCGGCCTGCTTCTTCATCTCATAATCCGTGGCAGAGGCCACATCGTGTATATTATGGGAAAACCACTCCTGGAGGATCTCATCCATCTGGGCAAATGTAACTGTCTCCTTATTCTTCACTTTACGAAGATAGGAATAAAGGAACGGCGGCACATCCGGCTCCATCTTATATGTCAGGATCCACGTGGTGATATACTCGATATCCACGCCATCCAGGGCTTTTCTCTTCTTCTTGCCCATCTGGGCAACACAGTCCTTGATCCTTCTGTCTCCTTCTAATACCTTCTCGAGTTCTTCCGAAGTATGTACGCCTCGGCGGCACCACTCCTCGCGGAGTTCCTCGGCCGGACGGGTATTCTTGTTTAAGAGTTTTCCTCTTTCCTGAAGTGCACTGAAAAGCGCATAGATCACCGCCGGATCCAGCTTATGCACAGACGCGCTGTCGTCGATGAACCGCTGCCAGATGAAGCTCATGTGTCCGACGAAGAAAGTATCGCTGATGCTTCTCGAAAGACGCATCATCTCCGGGGACTTATGCTGCGGAGGAGTCTCTAATCCAGAATCCTTGCGGGCTTCGATATAGCGGTCCACTTCCTTCGCCTTGATATCCACAAGATGAAGCGATCCGTCCTCGGCTCTTTCCAGAAGGCCGGCCGACGTCAGATAGAAAAGCTGTTCCTCGATTTCGGACTGGGACATGCCCAGTTTTTTGGAAAGCTTGTCCGCGTTCATCTTCCCGGAAGAAGATGAGCGGTCCATAAGCATGAATAAGTAGATCTGGATCGATGAACCGGTCAGCGATGACATATACTGCGTAATGAACAGATCCGGCACTTGCGTGTCCGAAAGCAAAAGTTTCTCTTTTTCTTCCGCTGTCATGGCTGACCTCCAAGTGAAATAGGTTCTAATATTATAGCACCTTTTCCCCGTGCCGTAAAAAGCAGGAGGTCAGAAGATCGTGTTATATTTCATGCACGCCAGCGGACCGATCCGCCGTTTTCGCATATTCTCTCCATCTTGCCGTCTAAAATGCGGTAAGCTTCTCCAAACACCGTTTCCCCCGTCTCCTCGACCAGGAGATAACTGCCGTCATTCAGCGCGAGGATCTCATGCCCCATGCTGTCAGTGAAGGTAACGTCTTCGATTATTCTCATTCCGTCGATCATCGCATCACGCAGATACTGAAGATGCGGGAAAATATTGGTCTTCGTGATTCCAAGTCCCGGGATCCATCTTTGGTAATTGGGATCTACTGCCTCTCCCGGAAGCTCCGGTCCGGCATATACCATATCCGCGCAGTTCATGGAACCTGCGCTCCATCCGATCAGAAGTCCACTAAATCCGGAAAGCTTCTCCCGAAGCTTTAATTCCTGAAAGAAAGCATTCTCCGTCGGAACATGGCCGCCTGTCAGAATCAGAACATCCATCTTCGATATCTCATTTACCAGCTCTTCTGTTCTTCTGTCGCACATGAGTACTTCCGATACAGAAAGCCCGCTCATCGAAAAAGCCTGACTCATGCAGTAAAGCGTACCGTCGTTTCGCTCCTGATCATCCGGAGATGCCGTGATGAACAGCACTCTGGCATTATCTGTCCAGAAGGATCGTACCATCTCAAGTTCGCCATTGTCCTCGAGAAGCTTTGCCGGGAAATGCTTCCCATCGATCTTTTCCGCGCCGCCAAGTGAACTGGTCAGTATTGCCGCTTTCATTTTTTCTTCCTCCGATCCGGTGCTTTTCCTACAGTATACTTTAGATCTTCCATGATTCACCAGTCATCCACAGTATAAAAGAAGAGCTGCTTCCCTTTCGGGAAACAGCTCTTCTGAAATGATCTTCGATCAGAAGTCCGTGAGGATTATGCCTCGTTAGCCTTCTTTACATAAGTACCGTAACGCTCGATCGCATCCTGGTGTGTCTTTTCGAACATACCGTCAACGACGTCTTCCGGATACTTCTTGTAGAGGGAGTTGTAACGAACTTCGCTCTTGAGGAAGGAGATGAAATCGCCTGTCGGCTCCTTGGAGTCGAGGGTGAATGCATTCTTGCCTTCTGCTGTAAGAGTCGGGTTGAATCTGAACAGATGCCAGTAACCGCACTCAACAGCCTGCTTCTCTTTGATCTGAGCAACCTTGAGGCCACCCTTGATACCGTGGTTGATGCAAGGAGCGTAGCAGATTACGATGGACGGACCATGGTAAGCTTCTGCCTCTGTGAATGCCTTGATCAGCTGGTTCTTATCAGCACCCATGGATACCTGAGCAACGTATACATAACCGTAGCTCATAGCCATCATGCCGAGGTCCTTCTTCTTGATTGCCTTACCGCCTGCAGCGAACTGAGCAACAGCAGAGTGAGGTGTAGACTTGGAAGCCTGTCCACCAGTGTTACTGTAAACCTCAGTATCGAGAACGAGAACGTTGACATCCTCACCGGAAGCGAGTACGTGGTCAAGTCCGCCGTATCCGATATCGTAAGCCCAACCGTCACCACCGATGATCCACTGGGATCTCTTCATGAAGAAGTCTTCATACTCGAGAGCCTTCTTGGCAGCATCGGAACCTTCAGCCTTCAGAGCCTCAGCGAGCTTCTCTGCATTCTCACGAGCCTGATCACCGGAGTTGAATCCGTCGATCCAAGCAGCTGCAGCTGCCTTAAGGTCTTCAGAAGATGTTGCAGCTACTGTCTCCTCAACGAGGGACTTAGCTCTGGATCTGAGCTGCTTGTAACCGAGGAACATACCGAGACCGTGCTCAGCGTTGTCTTCGAAGAGGGAGTTACCCCAAGCAGGACCGAAACCTCTGTAGTTTGTTGTATAAGGCATAGACGGTGCAGAACCACCCCAGATAGAGGAGCATCCTGTAGCATTGGAGATCTGCATTCTGTCACCAAAGAGCTGGGTAAGGAGCTTAACGTAAGGTGTCTCACCACAGCCTGCGCATGCGCCGGAGAACTCAAGGAGCGGCTGCTCGAACTGAGAACCCTTGATGCTGGCCTTGTTCATCGGGTTATCCTTATGAGACAGAGCAACACAGTAATCCCAGTTCTCAGCCTCTTTGAGGTTATCCTTGAGCGGAACCATCGTGATAGCCTTTTCCTTAGCGATACAGGACTCTACGCAGATGCCGCAGGAGAGGCAGTCCATAGCGGATACCTGGATGCGGAACTTGTACTGCTCGTAACCCTTCATGCCGTCCTTTGTCTCGAACGGAGCATTTGCAGCCTCTTCCTCATTGAGGAGGAACGGACGGATTGCAGCGTGCGGGCAAACGATGGAGCACTGGTTACACTGGATACACTTGGAAGCATCCCAAACCGGAATATCAACAGCAGTACCGCGCTTCTCATAAGCAGCTGTACCCTGCGGGAAAGTACCGTCTTCCATACCCTTGAAGGTAGATACCGGAAGCTTGTTACCTTCCTGTCTGTTCATTACGTTAACGACCTTCTCGATGAACTCCGGAACAGCCTTC
>JAFZKB010000006.1 GCA_017551865.1 Clostridiales bacterium
CGTTCGGCTGCTGCTGTGTCAACGCACGACGGGAAACCTGTGAACGCGTGATGCTGATCTTTCTGCCGAAATGAGTATCTTTCTGACAGATCTCACACTTTGCCATGTAAACACCTCCTATGTGCTATAAATACGCGACCTGAATAACGCGCAGATAAGATGATAACACAATTATTCCTCTGATGCAAGAGATTCCAAGCGATTTTATGATTTTTCCGCTAATTCCTTCTTTGCCTCTTCGGAAGCGCGTTTCAGATCCTCCCGGAGGAATGCGATCGCGTGCGTCGGGCATCCGTTGACACAGGTGTCGCAGTGGATGCATTTGCTCTGGTCGATGACCGCGAGAGACTCTCTCATGGAGATCGCGCCCTGCGGGCAGAACCTTACGCATTTCTGACAGCCGATGCAGCCGATATTACAGTTCTTTCTCGTTCTGGCACCCGGCCACTCATTCTGGCAACGTACAGCAACTGTTGCAGTGATCGGCATCAGTTCGATGAGCTTTTTCGGACAGACTTTGACACACTGTCCACATCCGTGGCACTGGGAACGGTCGATCTGGCAGATCCCGTCGACGATCTTGATCGCACCAAAAGCACATGCTGCTACACAATCTCCGAAGCCGAGGCAGCCGAAGGTACAGGAGTTCGGTCCGCCGAGGAGACCGGAAGCCGCGTGACAGCTGCTGGTGCCTAAGTATACATAGCGCTTGCTGGTCTGCTCACATGTGCCCTGACAGCGTGGCACGGCCACTTTTTTCTCAGGAATCGCTGCTTCGGTGCCGAGGATGGAAGCGATCTCGCGGGCGCAATCCACACCGCCGACAGCGCAGAGCGCGGTATTCGTCCCGTTCTTGGAAAGATAATCGGCATATCCTTCACATCCGGCAAATCCGCATCCGCCGCAGTTGGCGCCGGGAAGTGCTTCCAGGATCTTCTCCTTCGTCTCGTTCTTTTCGACGGCAAAAGCCTTGGATACTAAAACGATCAGGAATCCGAGCAGAAGCGCCAGCCCCAGCATGATCCCGGTAGGTATAAGAATGTTAGTTAGTGTCTGTGGCATGATCTTTAACCTCCGAACAGATTCTCGACAAGGCCTTTAAAGCCTAGGAACGAGACGGCGACCAGGGAGGCGGAGATCAAGGTGATCGGAAGACCTTTGAGAGCTTCCGGCACATCCGCTTTATCGATCCTCGAACGGACACCGGAGAAGAGGAACAGCGAAAGGGTGAAACCAATACCGGCACCCAGTGCATTGACCATGGATTCCGCAAATGAATAGTTCGAGTTGATATTGAGGATCGTTACGCCCAGAACAGCACAGTTGGTGGTGATCAGCGGAAGGTAGATGCCGAGTGCTTTATGAAGCGGCGGCATAGACTTTTTCATGATCATCTCGATCATCTGTACTAATGCGGCGATGACGAGGATAAAGACCAGCGTCTGCAGATACCCGAGCTTTAGCGGGTTCAGAAGAAGATGCTGGATCGGCCAGGTGATGGCGGAGGCGACGAGCATGACGCAGACAACGGCGCCGGACATGCCCATAGCCGTCTTTAAGTTTTTGGAAACGCCCAGGAAAGAGCAGATACCCATGAACTTCGAAAGTACGAAGTTATCTACGAGGATCGCGGAGAAGATGATGATCAGAAATTCCTTTGTCATGATTTACTCCTCCTTTCCCTTACAAAGACTGCATCCGCCGCAGGACAGGCAGTCGGAAGAATCACCCGCGGCACCGCACGGTGTGGAAGACTTGCCGGATGCGTGCTTCTCCTGCTTTTTCATCAGGAACTGTACGAGACAGATGCAGATGCCGAATACGAAGAAACCACCCGGCGGCAGCATGAAGAACATCATAGGCTCAAACACGGAACCGAAGAGCGGGAGCTGCATGTCGAAGAATGTGCCACATCCCAAGATCTCACGGATCGATCCCATGAGAAGGAGCGCCAGAGTAAAGCCGGTACCCATGGAAAGACCATCGAGGATAGACGGCAGGACTTTCTGCTTGCTTGCGAAAGTCTCGGCGCGGGCTAAAAGGATACAGTTTACGACAATCAAAGGAATGTAGATGCCGAGTGATTCATTGAGCGCCGGGAAATAGGCGGAGATCAGCATCTGCACGATCGTTACGAAGGTGGCGATGATGGTGATGAACGCCGGGATCCTGACTTTGTTCGGGATGACATTCCGAAGAAGGGAGATGATCGCTTCCGAAGCTGTCAGAACGAAGATAACGGCCAGTCCCATAAACAGGGAAGACTTTGCGGAGATAGTCACGGCGAGGAGCGGGCAGGTACCAAGTACCAGACGCAGTGCCGGGTTTTCAAAAAGAACACCATTCAAGAAGATGGACTTCGGAGTATATTTACTCTTCTTTTCCGCCAGACGCTCGTCCGGAGAACGGTAGGTGGAATCCTTCATCTTGTTTTCGCTCATTTCATCAACCCCCTTTCTACAAACAGAAGATACGCCTGACGTGCCCGGTTGATGCAGCCGGTCGCGGCGCGGGAGGAGATAGTCGCACCGGATACGGCAGACACATCTCTGTTAAGAACGATCTCAGACTCTGTGGAAAGACCCGTGAATCCGTCAAGGAACGGACGGCCTTCAACTTCTTTACCGAGCTTCGGGGTATCCGAAGCGGCGGTCGCGATGACCATGACGATCTTTCCTTCGGTGCTGATACCGGTAGTTGTTACGATATTTCCTGCATATCCGAAACCGGAGTTTACGAAGATATAACCGAGAAGTGAACCATCCTCGGCATATGCATAATAGACCTCATCCGGCTTTATGCCCTGGGCGGTCAGTTCTTCCCAGATCTCGTCGGAATAATTAAAGGTTTCAAAAGATCTCGCATTCGGGAAGATCGTGAGCTTTCTTTCCTGTGCACCTGCAGCTTCCTGCTTGGCGATACTCTCTTTCGTCAGGGAGTAAGTTCCCGCCAGAAGGAATACGCAGATGCCGCAGATCGCTGCCAGGATCAGGGCGGGGAGAAGGTCTTTGAACTTAAGCTTTGACATTTTCCTTCACCTCCCCGAATGGTTTTCCCATCGTCCAGTCATCGATGTGCGGAGTCAATATATTCATAAGAATAATAGAGAAGGATACGCCCTCGGCCATGTTGCCGTAGTAGCGGATCAGGAATGTTAAGATGCCGCAGCCCATACCGAAAAGGAGTTTACCCTTGGTAGTAAGCGGTGAAGTGACATAGTCGGTCGCCATGAAGAAAGCACCCAGCACGAGACCGCCGCTGCAGATCATGTAACAGCTCTCGTAGAAAAGATCGGACCATCCGGTCAGGGTCGCGAGATCGCCTGTGAAATTGAAAACATTATTGTGTCCGAAGAAGAAGGAAAGGACGAAGAATGTTCCGATAAAGGCGAGCGGGATCCACGGGCGTATCACGTGGCGGAGGATCAGATAGAGAGCTCCGATCAGAAGCGCCAGAATACAGACTTCACCGATACAGCCCGCTTTATTTCCGATGAAAAGATCCCACATGGACGGAGCGTCGGATGTGTGGATCATGGTCAGCGGCGTGGCCGAGGAGACCGCGGCGACAGAGCGCAGCGACAGCCATGAGCCGGTCCTGATCGTCCAGGAGGTCATGGCCTTTGGATAGGCGATCACCATGAAGATACGGGCGGCGATAGCCGGGTTTACGAAGTTGTTGCCGAGACCGCCGAACATCTGCTTGACGACGACGATGGCAAATGCGGCACCGACGATGACCATGTAAAGCGGTATGGATACCGGAAGATTCATGGCCAGAAGAAGACCCGTGACCACCGCGGAAAGATCCGAGATGGTGTTGTTTCTTTTCATGACGCGGCGGCAGATATATTCGAATCCGACACAGGCGGCGATAGATACGAAAGTAATAATCATCGCGCGGATTCCGAAGTAATACCAGCCGGCGAATGTGGCGGGAAGAAGTGCGATGATGACATCGCGCATGATGGACGCGGTCGTCGCCTTATCCCGTACGTGCGGAGAATGTGAGACTTGCAGTTTCATGAGGGCGAAGAACCTCCTTTTTGCTGGGATGCGGCGAGGAGTTCCTGTTCCTTCTTGATGCGGGCACGCTCGGCGCGTACCATGACCTTGCCGTTCTTGATGCTCTGGGTGAGGAACCGCTTCGAAGGACATGCATAGGTGCAGCAGCCGCACTCGATGCAGTCCATCACGTGATATTTCTCGAGCATCTCTGTATCACGCAGACGCGTGGCCTTGTCGATTCCGCAGGGGATCAGATCCATCGGGCAGGAATTGACGCAGCGTGCGCAACGGATGCAGGGAGATTCCGGAGGAAGTGCCGTCTCTTCGGATCCGAAAACGAGGATCGCGTTATTGGCTTTGATGATACCGTGGTCGATGCGGTCGAGGGCAACGCCCATCATGGCACCGCCCATGATGATCTTCTTCGGCTCTTCGCGCGTGCCGCCGGCCGCTTCGATGATGTGCTCGATACGGGCACCGATCGGCACGATGAAGTTGCCCGGAGTATTGAGGGCACTGCCATCCAGCGTCATACGTTTTCTCGTCAGCGGAATACCTTCTTTTAAGTACAGTCCGATAAAACGGAGCGTGCTGACATTCATCACCAGCGTATGCACATCGATCGGAAGTTTTCCCGGAGGCACTTTACGGCCGGTAAGTGTATAGATCAGCATCTTCTCCGCGCCCTGCGGATAGATGGTCTTCAGCGTCTTTACTTCTATGTCCGGATGTTTTCCCGTCTTATAGACACGCTTTTTGATCTCATGCGAAAAGATACGTGTGACGAGGGGCTTGTTGTCCTCGACACCGATGATGGTCTTCGGGATCTCCAGCCACTTCATGACCTCGAGGATACCGTCGATGATATCATCCGGATGCTCACAGATCTGACGATAGTCAGCCGTGATATACGGTTCACACTCGGCCGCATTGACGATCAGGGTATCCGGCATTTTATTCTTCGGCGGATTCACTTTGATATATGTCGGAAAAGCCGCGCCGCCGAGACCCACGAGTCCGGAGTCACGGATCATCTGCACAAAATCCTCGAAGGATTCCACTTTCGGAGGACGGCAGAACGGGTTGATTGAATGCTTGAAGTCGGATTCGATACGAACGGCTTCGACGGGAGTACCATTGGCGGAAACGACGTAGTGGATCTCTTTTACTGTTCCGGAAATACTGGAATGAACGGGGACCGACATTGGTTTGTCCGCTCGACCCACCAGAGTGCCAACATCCACGTGATCGCCCGGCTTTACAACACATGTGCAAGGGGGGCCGATATGCTGCTGCATCAGCAGTTCCACTTCCGGGAAGCCGTGCAGATGGATAGAAGGCAGAACGTCGGTATTTTTGTTGCCGAGAGGATGCACACCTCCGGCAAAAGCATGTAATGAGCGCATGTGAAAATACCCTGCTTTCTCCGAGTGTCTTGTCTTATACAATAGTAACACATATATAGGTATTTTTATGCAAATGATTTTCATTTCAGCAAGAGAAATTTTCGCGTTTGAAAAGTTGTGGTACTTGAAATGAAAAGAGTCTATTTTCCTTGCGGTTGGAGACTTATGCTTCTTTCTTGATGGTGAGTGATATTCTGTAGCTTTGATATTCTATAAACATTCTGTATATGATTATGCGCAATTATTGCACGGAATTGTTCTGCGACGTTATAATGATTTTAAGGTTTGGGGTTATGTAGTAGGGGGAGGTATCCTATGAAGAATCGTCGTATCCTTTCGTTGATAGCTGTAGTTTTAACCATGTCGATTCTCTCTTCGTATGTATTTGCAGATGGAGATGATGAGAATGACCGGAAAAACGATGATCCAATCGAGGAAACGCAGATCGACGAAGACTTGAACCGACAGATTCTGGAATATCTTGAGAATCTTGATGAAAGCGAGCTGGACCCTAACAGAAACGAAGATCATTATGAGCACCGTTTATGGTGGTACTATGCATCCAGGGACAGTGAGTGTTATGGTTTCTGCGGATGGTATCTGTACAGCGGTTCCCAATCTTACACGAACAGAACAAGTGAGTTCAATAAAACTGGATTGGGGAAGCTCTGCCGAAGCGGACGGATATCTTATCTATGGAATACGTGGCGGAGGATCATATGGCTATATCGGAATGACGACGGGAATCAACAATACAACTTATATTGACAATCTGGCATCCACTACACTGCTAAATCGATATTGGGTATTCCCATTTTTCTATGAAGGTGGGGTTGTAGTGCCAGGAGTACAATCTGAAGAAGTGAACGGATATGCGCATTAAAGATGCTGTGAATCCTGATTTAGACAAAAGAAAGGAAGTGCATTATGAGAAAACGATTAAATGCATTCGTCTTATTGACGTGTTTCATACTTTTGCCCCTTATTGTATTTGGCCATGTAAAGGTGCGTGCGGCTACGATTATCGCTTCAGGTTCTTGTGGAGTAGATAGTGATCCTGATTCTGTTACATGGACTCTTGATAGTGAGGGAACACTTGAGTTTTCAGGTTCGGGATATATGCGGAGATACAGGGTGCCATCTCAGGCCAGTGTTGCCTGGCCGGATGAATTAGTCCCGTGGGGAGATCACATTTCCGACATAAAGAAAGTGGTCATCAATGATGGGGTTCTTTCCATTGGAGCGTATGTGTTTTCGGAACATGTAAATCTTTCTGAAGTTCTCATTGCCTCAAGTGTAAGTGAAATTCAAAGATACGCCTTTGATCATTGTTCGTCTTTGAAAACTGTTGTGCTTCCACAGAGTTTGAGACTGGAAGATTATGTGTTCAATTATTGTACAAACCTGCGTACTATTACTATTCCGTCGAGAGTAGACGTAATACCCGAAGGAACATTTTATGCCTGCTCCGGTTTGGTATCGGTCACACTGAATAATGTAAAATCTATAAGTAAGAAGGCCTTTGCCAGTTGCAAGTCCTTATCACAAATTACGTTGCCTTCGAATCTTTCCACGATGGGCGAATCTGCATTTTATGGGTGTTCTTCCATTAAAACCATCTCGATTCCAACAAAGCTGACAAAGCTTCCCAGGACTGCTTTTGCAAAGTGTACTTCCCTTACAAGTGTTACATTCTCTAATACGATTACAGAAATTGGAGAGTATGCGTTTCAAGGGTGCACATCGCTTTCTGTCAATGCATTGCCTTCGAATCTTTCTTCGATGGGCGAAGCTGCATTCTATGGATGTTCTTCGATTAAAACCATCTCGCTTCCAACAAATCTAACAAAACTTCCAGAGAGAGCTTTTGAAAAGTGTACTTCCCTGACAAGTGTAACGTTCCCTAATACGATTACAGAAATTGGAGATTATGCGTTTGAAGGGTGTACATCGCTTCCTGTAAATTCGCTCCCATCCTCCTTGCAAGTGCTGGGGAATATGTCTTTTTCAGGATGTATATTTCCAACGAGATTTGAGCTCCCTTCTAATTTAATCCGGCTCGGAGGTTCTTTCTTCGAGGGTACAGGGATAACTGAGGTGGTCATACCGGAAAGTGTAACTGAAATCGGATCTCGGGCATTTGCCGGCATGACAATTACGTCAATCAAACTTTCGGATCATCTTCAAACTTTGGGGGATGCTGCTTTCTACAACTGTAAAAACCTATCCGCTATTCATCTTCCCGATTCGATTCAAGAAATGGGGGCGTTAGTTTTCTATGGATGTACTTCGCTTACGTCGGTCACGATACCTGAAGGAGTTAAGATGTTGAGAGGGACTTTTACCGGGTGTACAAATCTGAAAAAAGTTTCTCTTCCTTCCGGGCTGACCACGATTGGCCGAGAGACTTTCTATAACTGCACCTCCCTTACTTCGGTAACTATACCTTCCGGTGTAACTGTAATCGACAAAAATGCATTCTGTAACTCTGCATTGGAAAGGATAGAGATTCCGGAAGGGGTGACAAGTCTTGGATGGTTTGCATTTCAAGACTGCAAATCGTTAAAAAGTGTGATTCTCCCGAAGAGTATAAAGGAAATACCTTTCGAGGCATTTTTGAATTGCACCAGTCTTCGGTCAATAACACTTCCAGAAGGCATAACATCTATAGGATATATGGCTTTTTGTAATTGTACGTCGCTTGAACGGATCCATTTGCCTGAAACACTTAATTACATGGAAGAGGGTGTTTTTGTCGGATGCGTTTCGCTTACCAGAATTGTCATTCCGGCAGGAATTACTACTCTCGTAAGGACATTTACTAACGATCAAAAGCTTTCGCTGATAGTGCTTCTTGGAGGATCGGGGACAGTTTCAGCTAATAACACCTTCGCCAATGTAACTGCAAAAGTTTACTATCCCTCAGACCAGCCGTGGACTCTCCCGGATATTCCTGCTGAGAATAACACTCATTTAACATGGATCCCGTACACAACACTATATAAGGTTGAGTATAAGACATCCGCCACAGAACCGGCGTTTTTCTCTGAACTGGCCGTGGATGGCGAAAGATTTACTATCGAAGATTTCACTCCCACAAAAGCCGGCTATACCTTCCTGGGCTGGGCAAGGAATGCTGATGCAAGTACGCCCCAGTATCAGGCGGGCACATCGTTTGTCGTTTCCAGAGATCTTACCTTCTATCCGGTATGGAAGAAGACTGAACCGCCGGCAGAAGTAACGGATCTGAAAGCCGTATCCGCAGGAAAAGGTAAGGTCAGACTGACCTGGACAGGAAGCGCTGGAGCGGAAGGTTATCTTATCTATGGACAGAAAGATGGAAAATACGGCTATGTGGGTATGACGACCCAGGGAACGACGTTTACCGATACCAAGGCCCTCTATGATGATTATAACTACTATTGGGTATTCCCGTATGTCAAAGACAGTGCAGGGAAGATGGTTCCGAGGGATACAACGAAATATGTATTTGCCAAGGGGATCTGTCCTGCGGCCACTAACCTGAAAGCTGCATCTGTCAAAGGCGGTGTAAAGCTTACCTGGGATAAAGTCCTGGATGCCGAAGGATATCTCATTTACGGAATCGTCGATGGGAAACCCTACGGCTATGTGGGCATGACGACTCTGGGAACGACGTTCACAGACAAGAAAGCATCCGCTACACAGTATAACTACTATTGGGTTTATCCTTACTTTAAGGACAGTAACGGGAAGATGATCGTCGGACAGACGGCGAAGTATACCTATGGACGTGCGCTGAAGTAAAAGATGTGAACAGTTGATTCTCAATAACGGAATAGTGAAGAAGGGGGGAGTCTTCCCCCTTTTTCATTTTAAGTACGAAACCTTGACTTTATGCTTGACACCTAGTATAATTCTATCGCTATTCGTATCGATTATTCGTGAAAAAAGGTAGAAGAAACTAATTATTGGAGGTAGATCCATATGAAGATGACATATCAGCCGAAGAAGAGGCAGAGATCTAAAGTACATGGTTTCCGCGCTAGAATGCAGACAGCATCCGGCCGTGATGTACTGAAGAGAAGAAGACTTAAGGGAAGAAAGAGTCTTACCGTATAAGGATCACCCACGTGGTCCTTTTTTATAAGGAAACCGGAGTGATTGGATGTCATGCTGAAGACGACGCAGACTTTGCGATGGAATTATGAGTTTTCCCGTGTATATAAAAGGGGAAGTTTTGCGACAGGGAAATACCTGAGCGTGCATTGTTTCCAGAGAAGTCCGAATCTTAAACATAATCAGACACCGATCCCCATCGATATCCTTCGTGTCGGTTTTACAAATGGGCACGGCCGCAGGACGGCAGTGGCCAGGAACCGCGCAAAGAGGCTGCTGAGAGCGGCATTTTCTGTATACGAACCTAATGTTCAGACAGGCTATGACATCATTTTCCTGATGAAGGCGAGGACGGAACTGCCCACCTATCAGGAAGTGGAAAAAGAAATGGGAAGACATCTGGCGAAGCTGAATCTTCTTTCCTGACGGAGATGAGAGATGAAGAAACTGGCGATCAAATTGATCCGGTTCTATCAGAACTCGCATGGCCCCGACCACATCGGGCACTGCCGGTTCACGCCGACATGTTCGCAGTATACACTGGAAGCGATCGAGAAATATGGTTTCCTTAAGGGCTCCTTGAAGGGTATGTGGCGGATCCTGCGCTGCAATCCTTTCAGCAAGGGCGGATATGATCCGCTGAAGTAAAAGAGTACTAGGAGTAAACAATGCAGTTACACTTTATCGCCCGTCTGGGACTTATGGATATCCTTGTCGGGCCGGGCGCTACGATCCTCGGCTGGCTGACCAGCCTTCTTTACGAGTTTTTTGGAAATTTCGGACTGGCGATCATCTTCCTTACGATCATCGTCCGTGGTCTGCTCGTGCCGCTCAATGTCCGTTCTGCTAAAGCGATGATGAAGCAGCAGGCGCTCAATGACAAGCAGGCCGAGATCAGAAGAAAATATCCTGACGATAAGCAGAAGCAGAACGAGGAGCTCCAGAAGCTCTTTACGGAAAATGGTGTTTCTCCGCTTTCCGGATGTATTGTTCCGTTCCTTCCTGTCCTGTTCCTTTTCCCGACATACTATATCGTCCGTATGCCGCTGCAGTATGTCATGGGCGTAAGCAGAAGCAATATCTCCGCACTGGGAGATCTTCTCGGCATGAGTGGCGTTGTGAACGATAATATCACCTTGATCAATCGTCTGCATAACGATGGTAAGGCGATGAGCGATGCAATTGGCAGCGGTCTTATCAAGCTGCAGCAGATCCCGGATATGAAATTCCTGGGTCTTGACTTAAGCAGAACACCGCAATGGCTCCCGAACCAGATCGCGAAGAATCCGTCGATCTATCTTCCGCTTCTGATCATCCCTATTCTCGTCTTGCTGACGACGGTCGTGCAGAACATCATGATGTCTGCGATGAAACCGGAAGCGAAGAAGAATAAGGAAGAAAGAAAAAGAGCAAAGATGAATCCGGCCAACAACAAGCCGGACGACCCGACGAAGCGTACCGCGAAGATCATGAACATCTTTATGCCGGCGGTAATGCTTATCACGACTTTCATGATGCCGGCGGCATTCGGTTTCTACTGGATCATCGGTAACATTATGGGTATCCTCCAGCAGGTACTGACATATTACATGTTCAATAAGCCTTTCGAGGAGAAGAAGAAAGAACTGGAAGAGCAGAAGAGACTGGCCTTTAAGAAGAAGGCGCAGCTTGCTACTGAGACAGCCGGTTCCGGTAAAAAGAAGAAAAAATAATACGTTCGCAACGACGCGGACGGCAAGGAGGTATAGGCAGGCTATGGAAAAGACAGTGACCAAGACCGCCAAAACGGTAGAGGAAGCAACCGAGCTTGCTCTTTCGGAACTCGGCGTTTCGAAAGAAGAGGCTCAGGTAGAGGTTCTGGAAGAAGATAAGGGTTTCCTTGGACTCGGAAAGAAAGAAGCTACAGTTCGCGTTACTGCGGATGTAGATGAGGAAGTTACAGACGACGAAGACGATGGCGACGTATACTACGGCGACGACGAGTCTTTCGAAGGTGACGAAGCCAGTGAAGCAGAAGACGCAGCCGTTTCTTTTGTCGCAGAAGTACTCTCCGGCATCGGCATCCACGGCAAGCTGGATTCCTATCGTGAGGACGATGTGATCCACATTACTGTAAATGGACAGGATTGCGGCGCAGCGATCGGTCGTCACGGTGAGACACTGGATTCCATCGCTTACCTTACCAACCTGGTTGCCAACCGCCACAGTGAGGACAGACTTCGTGTCATCCTCGACATCGGCGGATACAGAAAGCACAGAGAAGAAGTCCTGATCAACATGGCTCACAAGGCAGCCAATCAGGTACTCCGCAACAAGCGCCAGTATGTACTGGAGCCGATGAATCCGGCAGAGCGCAGGATCATCCACGCTGAGCTTCAGGGCGTCAATGGCGTTACGACACACAGTGAAGGGGAAGAGCCGAACCGTAGAGTCGTAGTGACACTGGAAGGCTGATCACCCGTTTTCCAAGGGGAGGCGATTTTCTGTTGGATAAGCCGTATTGCGCATGTGCTACGCCGCCTGGAGTCAGTGGGATCGCAGTGATCCGCATGTCCGGGGAAGGTTCCGCCGCAGTTGCCGATAAGGTATTCCACATCCGTCGCGCCAATGGTGACGTCCGGACCGTTTCTGACATGCCCGGATATACAGTTGCTTATGGTATCCTTTTCGATCCTTCTTCGGAAAAGACAGTGGACGAAGTAATGGTGACACGCTTTTGCGCGCCCCATTCCTATACAGGTGAAGAATCCGTAGAGATCTCCTGTCACGGCGGTTTGACCGTGCGGCAGGAGATCCTTCGCGTTTTACTGGAAAACGGCGCCCGCATGGCCGAGCCCGGGGAATTCACGAAGAAAGCATTCCTTGCCGGGAAGATCGATCTTTCCCAGGCCGAAGCGGTCATGGACGTGATCGCGGCAGACTCGGAACTGGCGCTTCGTGCGGCCCAGTCCCAGCTTTCCGGTTCTCTTTCCGGAAAGATCCGGCAGGCCTGCGATCAGCTTTATGAGGCGATGGCAGTCTTCGAGATGTGGATCGATGAGCCCGATGACGAGGACGCGAAGATCGCCCTTACGAAAAATACCGAAAAACTCATCTTGGCAAGGGAACGCATGGCGGCTCTGCTGGATTCCTACCGTCAGGGACGGATCCTTTCCGAGCGAATGAAGATCGTGATCTGCGGGATCCCGAACAGCGGGAAATCCTCGCTTCTTAACTGCCTGAGCGGCTATGACCGTGCCATCGTTACCGATGTGCCGGGCACCACGAGAGATACGCTCGAGGTACAGACCACGATGGGCGGGATACCTGTGAAGATCATCGATACGGCCGGGATCCGAAAGACCGACGATGTCGTTGAGGCCATCGGTGTCGACCGTGCATCCGGAGCGATCCTCGAGGCGGACATCGTGCTGTGGCTCGTTTCCTGGGAAGAGCAGGACAGAACTTCCGAAGAGACCATGATCGATCAGGTAATGTCGCTTCCTTCGGATACAAAGATCGGTCTTCTGATCAGTAAGTCCGATACCGCGGACGAAAAAGAGATCAACGATAAAAAAGAGAGCATCCTTTCGAAGATCCGTGAAAGAGAAGGATTGCGGGAGCCGGATCTGGTGGCCAGCATTTCTTCCCGAAACGGCGACGGGATCGAGAAGGTCGAAGAATATGTGAAGAAGACCTACGAGAGCCTGGGATCTTCCACGTCGCAGGGAGTTCTTCTTACGAACCAGCGCCACTTTGAACGCCTCCGTTCGGCGCTTTCAAAACTGGATCAGTGCATAGATTCCTGCAAGATGGGCGAAAGCCTGGAGGCTCCGTCACTGATCCTTCGTACAGCGCTTGAGGATCTCGGGGAGATCACCGGAGATTCAGTGAGCGATACACTGGTAGATATGATCTTCTCACGCTTCTGCGTGGGAAAATAAGGAGAATACATGGGTAACTGGGAACAGATGAAAGAAAACGCATCCTGGTACGATGCAGGTACTTTTGACGTGGCCGTCGTCGGCGCCGGTCATGCCGGCTGTGAAGCGGCCTTTGCCTGCGCGCATCTGGGGCTTTCCACGCTGCTTCTGACACTTCATCTGGACCAGCTGGCAAATCTTCCCTGTAACCCCAGCATCGGCGGTACGGCAAAAGGCCAGCTGGTGCGTGAGATCGATGCACTCGGTGGCATTATGGGTGAGATGGCCGATCTTTCGGCGATCCAGACCCGCATGCTGAACCGTTCCAAAGGTCCGGCGGTTTTTTCACCGCGTGCGCAGATGGACCGTGCTTCGTATAGCCGCAGGATGAAGTCCCGTATCGAAAAAGAAGAGAACATCTCGCTCGTGCAGGGCGAAGTGGTCGAGCTTTTCTGGAACAGCGAAAAGAAGATCGACGGCATCCGCACGAGATCCGGCGCCTGCTATCACGTAAAAGCCGTCGTCATCTGCTCCGGCACCTACATGGAAGCCAGAACGATCCGTGGAGAAGTGATCGTCGAGAGCGGTCCGGACGGACTTTCCCGCTCAGTGGGTCTTTCCCGGAGCATGGAAGAAGCGGGCATCCCGATGCAGCGCTTTAAGACCGGAACGCCGGTGCGTGTCAATGCCCGGACAGTTGATACTTCTGTCATGGAGATCCAGCCCGGAGAGCCGGATATGCCGCCGTTTTCGTATGGAAATGAGATGAACGGCTTTACGCCGCGCCCGGATCAGATCCCGTGTTATTCTATCTGGACGACCGAAGAGACCCGGAAGGTCATTACGGAGAATATGGACAGATCTCCGCTCTACAGCGGCGTGATCGAAGGAACGGGCCCGAGATACTGCCCGTCGATCGAAGATAAATTCATGAGGTTCCCGGATAAGAGCCGCCATCAGATATTCGTCGAGCCGATGGGTGAGGAGACGCAGGAGCTCTATCTGCAGGGATTTTCGACCAGTCTGCCGGAAGATGTGCAGGTACAGATGGTCCATTCGCTCCCGGGACTCGATAAAGCACATATCCAGCGCGCTGCCTATGCAATCGAATACGACTGCATCGATCCGACTTCGGCGAAGCTTTCGCTGGAATCGACCTGCCTTGAGGGGCTGTTTACCGCAGGACAGATCAACGGTTCTTCCGGATATGAGGAAGCCGCCGCACAGGGCCTTATGGCTGGCATCAATGCCGCGCAGAAGATCCTCGGTAAGGATCCTCTGATCCTTGACCGTTCGCAGGCATATATCGGTGTCCTGATCGACGATCTGGTCACGAAGGGCACGAAAGAACCGTACCGCATGATGACCTCCCGTGCCGAATACAGGATCTTCCTGCGCCAGGACAATGCGGATATGCGTCTGACGGAGATCGGAAGGAGAATCGGCCTCATCAGTGAAGAGCGGTACAGTGCTTTTCAAGCGAAAAGAACCGCGATCGAGGAAGAGAAGGCGCGCCTTCGCACGACCTTCCTGCCGCCGAGTGAGAAACTCCACGAGGTCCTCCGAAAGTGCGGCAGTACGGTCACGCAGTCCGGTGCATCTCTGGCCGAGCTCATCAGGCGCCCGGAGATCCACTATGCGGACTTAAAAGAAGTGGACGAAGGAAGAAAAGAACTTGCCGCCGCAGTGATCTTTGCGGTGGAAGTCGACATAAAATACGAAGGATATCTGGCCCTTGAAGAGGAGCGCATCCGTAAGTTTGCAGCTCTCGAGAGCAAGAAGCTTTCGCCGGATATCCCGTACGATCAGATCACCGGCCTGAGGCTCGAGGCAAGAAGCAAGCTTGCGCAGAGAAAGCCTTCGTCCCTGGGACAGGCGTCCCGTATCTCGGGCGTATCTCCTGCGGATATCGCGGTGCTTCTGGTCTATCTGGAATCGAAGCAAAGAGAAGGAAAAGAGGAAACGAATGGATAAGGGAAAGAGGATCAAGCCGGAGATCGGAAGAAAGCTTTCGCCGGAGGAGAAAAAAGATCTTAGAAGCGGGAATATGGCCGCGCCGAAACACGAGCCGATAGTGACTTCCGAGGAGGATATCTCGGAAGCAGGGAAGATCTCGCCATTCCTCACATCCGGAAGTCAGGATATCTCTGTACCGCTTTCTGCCGAGAGCATCAAGGCCTTCCAGGTCTATGCGGCGATGCTTCGAAAGTGGAATGAGAAGATGAATCTGACAAATATCGTGGACGATCAGGGGATCGCGATCCGCCATTTCATCGACTCGCTGACCCTTGTGGCCTATATCGAAGAAGAGCAGAAGAAGAAAGGAAAGACGGATCTGTCACTGATCGACGTCGGAACCGGCGCGGGATTCCCGGGGATCCCGATCAAGGTCACGATGCCGAGCCTTAAGATCACGCTCCTGGATTCACTGAAAAAACGCATCGGTTTTCTTCAGGCGGTCTGTGAAGCGCTGGAACTTCAGGGAATCCAGGCGATCCACAGCCGGGCGGAAGAAGGAGCGAAGAATAAGCTTTACAGAGAGAAGTTCGATATCGCGACCGCGCGTGCCGTTGCGTCTCTTCCGACCCTCTGTGAATACTGCCTGCCGTATGTAAAAGTCGGCGGCATCTTCCTTGCGATGAAAGGACATGCCGAGGAAGAGATCGAGCAGGCCGGAAAGGCCATCGTGACGCTTGGCGGCACGATCGAAGATGTCCACACATTCCTTCTTCCGGGCACGGATATGACCCGTACGATCCTTGTGATCCGGAAGATCCGTCCGACGCCGGCCCGTTATCCTAGAGGCCAGGGCAAGGCGGAAAAGGAGCCGATCGTATGACTGCCGTATATTTAGCGATCCAGATGACACTTCTTATGGGCGTGGGTTTCTTCGCCCGTAAAGTCAATATCGTCGATGAAAAGTTCAGCAAGTCTCTCGGTAACTTCCTTTACCACTTCGGCTTTACCTGTGTCGTTCTGAAAGCCATGATGTCCGCGGACCTCTCCAACATCGGTGAGATGGGCATCCTGATCCTCATCAGCCTCTGTACGATAGGGGTCATGTTTCTTTTCGGACTTCTTGTGAATAAGATCCTTCGCAAAAATGACGACATGTCCCGCATTACTATCGTTGACCTGATGTTCGTAAACTTTACCTTCATGGCATTCCCCATCATTGAAGCCCTTTACGGCGAGAAGGGGAGCCTTTATATCGTGGCCTATACGATCCCTGTACGTATCCTCTTTTACGTTGTCACGCCCCTGATCCTCGCCACCGCTGCGAAGAAGAATCAGGAGGGCGATTCTTCGCAAAAAGCACCGTCCTCCCTTTCTCTTGGGAAAGCGGTCAGAAAGGTGCTCCTTTCCGCGCCTGTCATTGCGATCCCCGTCGGATTTTCCTTAAGTTTTCTTCCGGACGGGCTTCCGTCTCCGGTCAGTAACAGTATCGCTTCGATCGCGGGTGTCGTCACCCCGATGGGCATGGCGCTCTGCGGCATGTGCCTTGCAGAGGTTCCGGTTAAAGAATGCCTGAAGAATTTACGGATCTGGACACTTGCGGTTCTTCGTCTTTTCGCTGCACCGGCAATCGCTCTCGGAATGATGTTCCTTCTGACGAGATTTGTTTCTCTCGATCCGGTCCTGGTGAAGATGTGCGTCATCTACTGCGCGCTTCCGGCGGCAGCCTCGACGACGATCATCGCCATGAATGCGGGTTCAGACTCGATAAAAGCCGCCCAGAGTGTATTCCTGACGACGGCTTCTTCGGTGCTTACGCTTCCTATATGGGTACTTCTTGTAGATAAGATCTTCTGATCCTTTTAGACATCCATCATGATGTCTTCTCCTACGACTCTTCCATCTTCGTATCTGCAGCTGTAGATCTTCTGGATGCCATTTTCTTCGGTCGTGATGTAGAGCAGACCGACCTTTTCATCGTAGGAAAGCCCGACGATATGCTCATCTTTGCCGAGACTCTTCAGGACCGGAACGTTGTGCTCGGGGGTATTCGGCAGATCCTCGCCTGTTTCCATCGAAAGAAGAAGGAGACCTTTTCTATCTTCGGAGATATGGAGGATATAGTCTCCGACCCGGACATAATTGACGCTGCTGTAATGGGAATCCGGACCCAAATGGTTTTTATTGTCCATGTTGTCCGCGCTCTGTGGTTTGGTCCCTGCTTCGGTTTCTTCCTCTTTAGCATCTGCTGTGGTCGTTTCTTCTGACTCCCAGGCCTCAGTATTTTCATATTGAGCGTCGGAAGTCCTTACCCCTTCATAGCCCAGATCAGCATCAATTTCTGCGACTACTTCGTGTATGGCGTCATTGTGAGGCTGGATCCCTCTGTCACTTTTGGTGCGGGAAGGCTTACCCATCTTCACGATAAAGGGTACTGTGACCGCGATCCCTCCGACGAGAAGAACGGCGCAGATGATGTAGATCACGGTGTTGAAAGAAAGACGATCGAAGATAGAACTTCTGACATGACTCTTCTGGGCGACCGTTTCACGTGCCTGCTGAAGGCGCGCTTCTTCGATGGCCTTACGGGTCTTTTCCAAAAGCTCGTCAGATGTCTGGATCGGCTCTAAAGATTTCTTCAGTTCGTCACTTAACATCGTCATCATCCTTTCCCCAGTCTTTTAATTTCGCCCGAGCCCGCATCAGACGGCTCCTCACCGTACTCTCCGTGATGCCGAGCTGCTTGGCGATCGCTTCGTTATCCATATCGAAATAGAAACGAAGCAGGATCACATCCTTATATTTGGCAGGCAGTTTATGGACTGCATCCAGAAGCGGATTGCTCGTATCGAGCGACTCTACCAGTCTGTCCTCCACCGGATTTCCGGGAAGGGGATGGACTCTCTTTTTCTCCTCGCTCTGCGGCTTGGTGCGGTCCAGAAGATCACCAAGAAAACTCGTCCGCTTCATGTACGAGGACTTTAAGTAGTCCAGACAGACATTTCTGGCGATGGAGAGGATCCAGTACTTGATATCGCAGTCGCCTCTGTAGGAATCCGAACGTGTCATGACCTTCACGAACACGTCCTGAAAAGCATCCTCAGCGAGGCTTTGCTTGCGAAGGTAGACGTTGCACATACGCAGCACGTCATTTCCGTAAAGCCGGAAAAGCTCTTCGACATCGAAAAGGGGCTTTTGTCCGGATGAAGTTGTACCTTCCATAGCCATAACGGTTTCTTTCTGCCTCACATATCAGACGAGATAAAATAGCTTTCTGTTGCACTTTTTCGGAGAGAATTCTAAAAATCCAACACAAGACCTATTCTATACAAAAATCTTGATTTTGACCACCGAAAAGAACTATCTTGTGGTAAAATATACAGGTGATTATTTAATAACAAGGTATAAGGGAGGAAGACGAATGTCTGATTCTACAAACGAGCCGCTTTCCGGCAAGGATCTGCGCAAGCAGCAGGAAGCCGAAGTGGACGCGATCTTCTGCTCCGAGCAGACCACGATCATCCCGGTCGATCTGGAAAAAGAAATGAAAAAGTCGTTCATCGACTATGCGATGAGCGTTATCTCGGACCGTGCTCTGCCTGACATCCGTGACGGTCTTAAGCCGGTACACAGAAGAATTCTCTACTCGATGTTTACCCAGGGTTTTACCCCGGACAAGCCGTACCGTAAATGCGCCACTACCGTTGGTGACGTTCTCGGACGTTTTCACCCGCACGGCGACGCATCCGTATATGATGCTCTCGTTCGTCTCGCGCAGGACTTTTCCATGCGCTATATGCTGGTAGAAGGCCATGGTAACTTCGGTTCCATGGACGGTGACCCGCCGGCTGCTTACCGATACACAGAGGCCAGACTCCAGAAGGTCGCCATGGAGATGATGAGCGACATCAACAAGGGTACTGTCGACTTCCGTCCGAACTTCGATGAACACGATGTCGAGCCGGTAGCTCTCCCGTCCCGCTTCCCGAACCTTCTCGTAAACGGTTCTGTGGGTATCGCCGTAGGTATGGCGACCAACATCCCGCCGCATAACATGGGCGAGGTCATCGATGGTGTCGTTATGCTCCTCGATAATCCGGAGAGCACGATCGAAGATCTGATGACTGTCATCAAGGGACCTGACTTCCCGACAGGCGGTATGATCCTCGGACGCCGCGGTATTTCCGATACATACAGAACAGGTAAGGGCCGTATCGTTGTACGTGCCCATACAGATATCGAAGTCATGAGCAACGGCCGTGCGCGCATCATCGTGCACGATCTGCCGTACATGGTCAATAAGGCCCGTCTCATCGAGCGCATCGCTGAACTTGTTAAGGAGAAGAAGATCGAAGGTATCTCCGATATCCGTGATGAGTCCGACCGTAACGAGAAGGTGCGTATCGTTATCGAGCTGCGCCGTGATGCAAACGCGAATGTTGTTCTGAACCAGCTCTATAAGAACTCCCAGATCCAGGACGCTTTCTGTGCCAACATGCTGGCACTCGTTCCGGATTCGGAGGGAAGACTCGAGCCGAAGACCATCAACCTGATGGATGCGCTGACGTACTACATCGCGCACCAGGAAGACGTTGTACTGCGCCGTACCAAGTACGATCTGGAAAAAGCACTGGCCAGAAAGCACATCGTGGAAGGTCTCCTGATCGCGATCGACAACATCGACGAAGTTATCCAGATCATCCGCTCCAGCCGGACCGAAGATCAGGCGAAGCAGAGACTGTGCGAGCGCTTCGGATTCTCCGATAAGCAGGCTCAGCATATCGTCGATATGCGACTCGGCCGTCTGACCGGTCTTGAGAGAGAAAAGCTCGAAGCCGAGGCAAAAGAACTCGATGCACGTATCGAGTATTTCCAGAATGTTATCAGCGATGAGACTCTCCTACGTAAGGTTATCAAGGATGAGATCCTCGAGATCAAGAAAAAGTACTACGAAGATAGAAGAACAGAGATCGGACCGCCGGATGAAGACGAGATCGACGATGAATCCCTGATCCAGGAAGAGCAGATCGTCATCACGCTCACTCATCTCGGTTATGTAAAGCGCTGCCCGATCGATACATACAGAAGCCAGCATCGTGGCGGCCGCGGAATCTCGGGCCTTGCGACCCACGAAGAGGACTATGTCACGAAGATCATCACGTCTTCGACGCATGACTTCCTCCTCTGCTTCACGAACCGCGGACGTGTATTCCGTATGAAGGGCTATCAGGTACCGGAAGCAGGACGTTCCGCCAAGGGTACTGCCGTAGTCAACCTTCTGCAGCTTGAAGCCGATGAGAAGATCAGGACGATCATCCCGATTCGCGATTTCGAATCCGGTGCGTTCCTGACCATGGCAACCAGAGCCGGTATCGTGAAGAAGACGCCTCTGGCAGACTATTCCCGCATCAACCGTTCCGGTCTGATCGCGATCAATATCAGAGAAGACGACGAACTCGTCGGCGTACATATGACAGACGGCAAGCAGGAGATCGTTCTGGTTACGAGAACCGGTATGTCCATCCGCTTCGATGAAAACGGTGTAAGAAGCACCGGCCGTAATACCATGGGTGTTAAGGGTATCACTCTCCGTGAGGGTGACGAAGTCATCGGCATGGCACCGGTCGTTGAGAATAGAAACCTCCTTGTTGTCGCAGAAAAGGGTTTCGGCAAGCGTACAGAAATGGAAGAGTACCGTGTACAGTCCCGTGGCGGTAAGGGTCTTATGACCTACCGTGTCTCCGAGAAGACAGGTCCGCTCGTACGTGCGCTCCTCGTCGACGATGACAAGGATATCCTGATCATCAACGACGACGGTATCGTGATCCGTCTCTGGGCGAAAGAGATCCCTGTGCTTTCCCGTGTTACTCAGGGCGTTACGCTGATGAGATCTAAGAATAGCCTGATCGTAGACGTTGCGATCGTCGATCACGAAGAGGAAGAAGTCACAGAGACACTTCCGGAAGGCGCGGAAGAAGCACAGACAGCGGAAGAGACAGCAGTCTCTGAAGATGCAGAAACAGAGGCACCTGTGGAAGAGGCGAATCCTGTGGAGGAGAGTCCGGAAGCATGATGCATAGAACAAATAGAGAAGAAGTCCGGTTCGCCCGGAGGAATTTCAGAAGAATCGGAAAGGCTGTCCTTTCCTCGATCCTGGTCGCTGTGATCAGTTTCGGGATGGTTCCGTCGGCCGGTCTTCTGGCCTATGACCAGTCCACTTCGGAAGTGGGCGTCATAGGACCTACCGATCCTTCTGAAGGGACACCGGCCACGACGCAGATCGACGGCTCCTCCAAGGGCGTCGGGCAGATGGATCTTACGCTCCCGTCGCTGGATCAGGTGCAGTGCGCATCCTACTTCTGCTTTGACAGAACTACGAGAGAAGTCATCATCTCGAAAAACGAGAATAAGAAGATCTATCCGGCCAGCATGACGAAGATCCTGACACTGGCTCTTGCGATGGAATATCTCGATCCGTTTGAGAAGATCACGGTCAGCAAGACGGCGATGGATGCGACCACACCGAACTCCACCATGATGGGCCTTGTGACCGGCGAAGAGATCGAAGTCAATGAGATCTATTACGGTCTGATGCTCCCGTCCGGTAATGACGCCGCAAACGTCCTTGCCGAGGAGATCGCCAAGCATTATAAATCGACAAAGGGAGTGCTTCCGACTACGACACCGAAGCCGACCCAGCCGCCGGAGAACGGTGAGATTTCCGCGGGTCCGACTACGGAAGATCCCAATACATTCTCCCTGATCGGACAGTTCGCGTATATCGCCAACATGAAGATCCGGGATCTGGGACTTACGGATTCCCATTTTATGAACCCGAACGGCCTTCAGAACGATAATCACTACACCACAGCACACGATCTGTCCATGATGTTCGATTATGCACTGAACTATAGGGATTTCTGCACGGTCATCCATGCACCGACGCATTTCTTCAAGGCCGATAACAAGCATCCTTTCGACGGATGGAAAGTCGTAAAGAACACCAACAACCTTCTGACCGACCCGTGGATCATCGGCGAGGACTGCCACTGCGCAGAAGTCTATGGTGGTAAGACAGGAACGACAAAGGTTGCCGGTACCGGCATGACGGTACTTACCATCAACGAGAACGGACATGAGATCATCACCTGCGTATGCGGGATCCCGTACGATATGTCTGACCATCAGACAGTCTATGTGGCTGCGGTAGTCAGAGAAGCGAACCTCAAATGCTGGGAAAAGGATCCGGTCAAGCGCGTAGAAGGCAACATCATGGACTACCGCGCATATAATGTCCCGGATGGTGAAGGTCCGACGGGTGAAAAGAGCGAGATCACGATCTCCGGTCCGGAGGATCCGAAGGCGACAGAGACCTCTGCTCCGGCAGAGACATCTGAAACAGCGCCGCTTACCACACCGACACCGGAACCGGAAGAAGACAGCGGATTCCTGGGCGGTAACCCGGTCCTCATCATCGTTGTGCTGACGCTCGCTGCAATCGCACTTGTTCTCGTGATCTTCACTGCCGTGTCTGTCGCACGTGCGAAGAGAAGAAGAAAGAGAATGGGCGTTCGGAAGATCAAGTTCTGATCGAGCTTATATTTCACGAATAAAAAGAAGAAAGCCGCCTCGAATAAATGAGGCGGCTTTCTTTTCTTTTTCCCTTGCTTTATATCTTCTCCTCTACTCCCGAAAGGGATGAGATGCGATATTAGAGATCCTTTACTTCGGCGAGGATCTTCTTGACGGATTCAGCGGAAGCCTGCAGGAAGCGGAGCTCCTGAGGATCAAGGTCAAGCTCGAGTACCTTTTCAACACCGTCAGCACCGATGATCGTAGGAACGTTAGTAGCTACGTCCTGGATGCCGTATTCGCCGTTGAGAACGCTGCCGACAGTACGGATGGTGTTCTCACCCTTGAGAAGGGATTTAGCGATAGTGGAAACGGAAACAGCGATACCATCGAAGGTAGCACCCTTAAGCTTGATGACTTCTGCACCGGAGAAGCGTGTCTTCTCCGCGATCTCGATTCTATCAGCCTGTGTGAAAGGGATGCCTGTTGTCTTGGAGTAATCGTCGATAGAAAGACCGGCGATGTTTGTAGCACTCCAGGCCGGGAGCTGTGAATCACCATGCTCACCGATGATGTAGCCGTGTACGTTACGGACGTCGATATCTAATTTCTGGGAGATAAGGATACGGAAACGGGCACTGTCAAGAACTGTACCGGAACCAAGAACGCGGTTTCTCGGAAGTCCGGACCACTTAGCGATCATGTAGGTAAGAACGTCGACAGGATTGGATACTACGAGGATGTTACCTGTTGTGTAGTGCTCCATGATGGATTCGGTGATCTTCTTGGCAAGACCTACATTCTTCTTTGCAAGATCGAGACGTGTCTCGCCCGGCTTTCTCGGGATACCTGCTGTGATGATGATCAGGTCGCAATCCTTAACATCGGAATAGTCACCTGCGTAAATGTCCATCTGACCGAGGAACGGAAGGCCGTGGCTGATATCAAGAGCTTCACCCTTTGCCTTGTCCTGGTTAACATCGATCATGACCAGCTCAGTACACAGCTGCTGAATGGCCATTGCGAAAGCAATCGAAGATCCGACTGCACCTGCACCGATAATCGCTACCTTAGAACCATGTTTAATCTTCATTTTCGTACCAACTCCCACAATACTTCATTGTATTCACTCACATTTTCGAAAAGCCCTCTGTTACTGTAGTAAAACATAGTAAAAGCGACCACTCGAAAAACTGGCAAGCGTATTTTAATATGAAAAATGCGCAATGACAACGGCATAAATGCAAAAAGCATTATATGCATAAAAGCACTTACGAAAATGCATTTTCACATATGCGAAAAGCACACGAAATTAAGAAGTGCTAGTATGCAAGTTACAATTCGATGACGATAAGCCATATCCGGGAAAGCTTAATTCTAATAAGGATATATATAGGAAAAATTTTCTAAAAAAAGGTGTTGACAGTACCCCGTACCCGTGCTACTATAGTTAAGCGCTTCGCGAGAGAGCGACGCGGACGGACCTTGAAAATTGAATAGAAGAGCAGAAAGTAAATACTACATTTTATACGAGCCAATAGTTCAATTCATAGAGATGAAAACAAAGTAAACAAAGAGCCAAAAGGCTCACAAAAGTTTTTTTTGAGAGTTTGATCCTGGCTCA
>JAFZKB010000007.1 GCA_017551865.1 Clostridiales bacterium
AAAGGCCGCCCCGGAAGAGGCGGCCGGATAATCAAATGGTTGGGCGAGCTGGCGCGCGGACCGGGGCGTGGCCACCGGCGGCGGGTCAGCGGTTGGTCAGGAAGTGCGGGGTCATGAGCGTAAACAGCATGCCGATCGCGACATTGAAGAGAGATCCTGCAAGGAACGGGATCAGCGGAAGGTGCATGACGGTGCCGATGATGACGAAGACCGCGGACGGCAGGACGCCGAAATAAAGGAGCATGATCTGCGCGAAGACCTTGATCGTCTGGGCATGGTCACCCGGCACGGAGATATTAACAAAGGTGCCGACTGCTGTTCCGAACATCGAGATGGACAGGATGAAGATGAACCATCCAATTATCGTCAGCGGATTCGTGCGCAGGATGATGCCGGCGACCGCCATCGGGATGACAAGGTCGATGGCATTTACGGCAAGGCTTCCGAGGAGCGAATACCAGATCTTGATGATCGGAGATTCCGGGATCAGGACGAAGAATTCTCGGCTCGTGTCTTCCTGGAGCGGGTTGCCAAGAGTCCTGTAGAACATCAGGACGCCGAGGCAGCAGGCCGGGATGATAAACAGGTCAATGCCAATATCTGAGCGGGTGGCAAACAGTGCTGCGAATGCGGCTGCCACCGTGAATACGATCGTGGTCTTCGAGAAGATACCGAACTTCGCAAAGCGGCGCTGGTTGAAAAGTGCCTTATGGAAGAAAACACTGGCACCAAAACCTCTGTGGAAACCGTCTCTTTCGAGCTTTGCGCTTCTGTCTTTTTCACGTGTGGTCGCAACACCGGAAGCTGCATTCTTGGCATTTTCCAGAACCGCAGCCTGACGCTCGGTCTCATAGAGCGCATCCTCGTAGAAGTCGGCTTTCATCTTCCAGATGAAGGCAACGATGAGGCCGCAGGCGAAGATAAAGAGCGCAAGGTACAGAAGAGACTGCGCAACTTCTCCGGTGATCGCGTAGTAGCAAAGGCCGCGCATCCAGCCCCAGAACGGAACCCAGAAGGTGCTCTTGCTTCCGAAGAAATCGAAGGCCGCCGTGAGCAGATCTTTGCCTGTTGCAACGACATAGCCGCCAAAAGATGCAGCGAGGATGCCGTAAGCGATCAATACATAGGTGGAAAGGCCCTTGGAGCCGCGTTTGGTGCCGCTCATGACCGTATAGAAAGCCACCTGGCAGAGGGTACCGAAGATCAATATCAGCGCGTAGGCGATAATGAGCGAGAACGCGCCCCAGACGCCAAGTCCGACATTATAGATCAGGTTCGGTAACTGGAAGAGCATGTATAGTGAGAGCATGAGGCTGGCCGCGAGAGTACCTATCAGTCGGAACATCATGACCGACTGGGGTTTCATCGGGGTCGCAAAGAGCATCGGCACATCGGCGGGCTTGAATATCTTACCTGACTTATTTGCCTGAGAGATGTTCATGGCAAGGGACAGGAAGAATACGGCGCTGACGATAAGATCCACCAGATCGGCCTTCGTCTTACCGCGCTCCTTGAGGAAGCCCATTTCCTTATCCTTTTTACTCACCGTGATCTCGGCTTCGGAATTTTCTGCATCGTCAGGAGAGACCTGCTCGATGGAAGTCTCCGGCTTTTCTTTATCATCACTGTCCGGAATAGCGACACTGACGATCAGACCGACCACTACACCCAGGGCCAGGCATGCCAGCATGATCGCTACCCACGTTTTCAGCACCCTTCGGATCGTATTAACGAAGGAATGCCATGTATAATAGCAGAATAATCTCATTTCTCCGGTTCTCCCTTCGGCTCATCATCCTTTACCTCCTCAGGTTCTTTTTCCGAAGAAGGATCGGTTCCCTCTTCTTTTACCGAAGAAGGATCAAGACCCTCGGTGACCTCAAAGAAGAGGTCTTCCAGGGATTTTCCGGCGCCCTCGATCTCGGAGCGGCTGACATTAGCGCGGACTTTGCCTTCCTGCATGATGACTGTTCTGTCCCAGAGCATATCAACACTGTCGATGATGTGCGTACTGATCAGAAGAGTCTTGCCGGCCTGGCGCATTTCTTCGATATAGTTCTTCAGTTCTTTGATCGCGTGCGGGTCGAGGCCCAGGAGCGGCTCATCCATCAGGAGGATGTCCGGATCCGGGAGAAGGCCGATGCAGAGGTTCAGCTTCTGCTGCATACCTTTACTGAGCTCATCGCCGAACTTCTTTTTCTTGTCGGAGAGTTCGAAGCGGTCGAGGAGCATCTCGATCCTGTCTTTATAGTTCGTCATCTTATAGGCACGGGCGATGAATTCCATGTGCTCGATGACCGTAAGTGTCGGATAAAGGGACGGCAGCTCCGGGATATATCCCATGATCTTTCGGGCGGCCGGAGTCTTGTTCTCGATGCCGTTGACGGTGATGGAACCGTCGTATTTCAAAAATCCGATGATGGATTTGATGATCGTGCTTTTTCCTGCGCCGTTCGGTCCGAGGAGCACCGTCAGGCTTCCCGGCTCGAGTGTAAATGTCACATCATTGCAGGCAATGTTTTTCCCATACTTCTTAGTTACATGATTCACGTCTAACATAAAAAATCTCCCAACATAGCTTATGAACGTGCCGAATCTCCCCTTGCGGCACGATTTCATATTATAGAATACTTCTCAAGCAAACGCCAAGAAATATTAAAGATTTGCTAAAGATTACAGGAAGATATATCATACCTTTCAGGATGAAGAACGAATGACATTATTTGAGGTACATATATGAGAAAGTTCCACATACTTCCGCTTCTGCTGGCTTTTGCCATTCTGGCATCGTGCGGCGGTTGCACGAAGAAAAAAGCATCTTCGGGGGATGAAGATGTAACTTCCGAAAGCACAAAAAAGACGAGAAAAACGGATCTTTTCGAAAGTGATAATTCTAAAGAGACAGAAACGGAGACGGAAGATACCAGTGCTTCCACTCCTTCCGATTCCGATATCCTGATTCCGGATGATTCCGCGGTCACCGCCCTGGCCGATATGTACAGGGCCGAGGGGTATGCGATCATCGCCTACACGGACGAGGGGAAGATCGATAAATGCACCACAGATGAATACAGGGCATGTGTCGAGACATACTACAATGAGTACATGTTCTCCGAGGAATTCTATAATGACAAGGTTCGGGACTGGTCAGCGGAAAGAATGACATACGATGAGTATATCTCGAAGATGACCAAGGCCTATCCGGATCAGGCCGGGCTTCTGAATAAAGACCATAAGCTAAAGGAACTCCCGAAGGACCGTGTGTTCTTCATTGTGAACGAGAGCGAAAAACAGTTTTCAGAGGATCTGACGCCTGAACTTCTCGAGGGGGCACTGCGGCTCGGATTTGATCAGATCTATAAAGACGACCGCTGCAAGGAAGCCATCAAGACTTACTGCATCGACAGCAAAGTCGACTATAAGGCACCCTGCGTCTTCAGTATCACCATCTCTCCGATCTCCCCGACCGGGGCCTATGTATCGGTCACCGCGATAACGGTGGATGTTTCCAGTTTCTATGCCGTGACCGAATTTCTCTCCACCACCGGGGAGAAACCGGTACACCTTGTATCGGATCTTACGATCCACGCAAAAGCAGTCGATGTCATCAACAAGCTCGAATCCGTACAAAAGTATCCCATCAAAGACCAGACCAAGGCACAGGATCTTTTCGATGAGCTTTATAAATTCTCAGAAAAGCACGGGAAGGCCATCGAGAATACCGACCCCTGGAAAGACGGCGATCTGGTGGATCTTCAGTCCATAGTAACGGGAGATGCCCTCATCGATATCGTATGTAACGACATCTTCGACACGCGCTTCCAGTATCTCGGAAACGGCCAGTGGATCCACAGCAATGCCTACGGGACCGATTCTTTTGCCGTGGAAGATGCGGAAGAAAATGACAGGATGCTTCGGCTGATCTACGAGAAGGCCGGGGAAAATGCTTTTTCCGGAAGCAGTTATCTCGCGAGTGTGATCGACGGCGAGTTTACGATCGACAGAAGTTCCCCGTACTCCGGAACCAAGATCAGCGAGGACCAGAAGACCGCCAACAGCGAAGCGATCTATACATATTTATCTGACCGTTCTTACAGTATCACTTTACGGATCGCAAACGGTCAGAATATCTACTTCATGGAGAACACCGTCGTGGTCACGGATGCCAAGGTCGAGGATGTCCCGGTCACGCAGGATGCGTATTTCACAGAGACCTTCACGGACGGCAAGAAAGCCTTTACACGTGACGATACCACAGATGTCTTCTATGAAGCGGATCCGTCTACGATCACGGCGGCAACACTTTTCGGCAAGGTCCTGGATCTTTATGATTTCGTCGAAGGATATAAGGTCGAATTCACACCTGCCGATCCGGCGGCTCAGTCTCAGGATAAGGCGATCCCGGGCATCCGTTTCGAGCAGCTGGTCCCTGCCTACTGCGAAGTCTATCGCGCGGGAGATGCTCTCGACAGAGAAACTATCTATGTGTTACTGACGGAAGATGGCCGGATCATCTGCGGCTGGGAATACGGAAACCAGGGTCATATCATCTACTACTACATCAATCTTACTCATACGGACGAAGATCTGTCGGAGATGATCGCGCATGCCGAGGAGCATACACCCGAGAAGACCAACAAGGCGAAAAAGGACGCCAGCAAGTCCGAAGAGGAATGGCGTACGGAAGACCTTACCAATCGCGGTTTCTTCGATCTTATGGGAAGTGTGGAAGAGGGCGAACCTTACGAAGGATCTCCGGTCGTTTCCGGCTATATCGATTACCTGAATTCTTTAGGACCGGTCACCATGAAGATGTGGAGTTTTTATAACTTCCGAGAATCGCAGGAGATCATCTCTTTTGATGAGCATCACAACTTCTACGAATATAAGAAGGTCAATGCGCACGGTAATTACGACAGTTACGATGTCACGCGAGTTCTTTTAGGAGATACTATCTATACCTCCACTTCAGACGGCAATTCCAGAGCCGATAAGAAGACGGAGGATTTCCCGGATACAGATGTCTTCTATTCCCTTCCGGCCGTGCTCAATCCGATGAAGGATCCGACTTTTAAGAAGGCCTATAAAGGGATCTTAAACGGCGAAGAATACATCGTCGAAGAATGGACACTGGACCGCATCACGTATATCTTTTTCTGCAGAGACGAGAAGATCCTCGCGATCAAGTACAGCGATCTCGACCACGTCAAATATACCTATATCGAATCTTTTGAGAAGAAAGCCGATCCGGATCTGATCAAGAAGCCGTGAGTGAGGCGGCGAGGGCGAAGGCGAAGGCAAGGGCGTGAGAGGCTGTGGAAGGATGCTGTAAGGAAGTCTAAGGAAGGCCGCAGAAGGGACCCGAAGGACGGCTGAAAAGGCGGTTTACGGCCTGAGGCGATATTTGAAGCCCTCCGGGCCGTAAGGATCTTCCTGTTTTGTCGACCGATTCATTCCAGAGCACATTTTGGAGCCTTCGGGGCCGTAAAAATCCTCGTTTTTCGGGTTTTGAAATCCCGATTTACGGCCTGAGGGTTCAATAATCCTCTTCGGGAATGAATTTGAGCTCTAAAAACATGAAAAATTACGGCCCGAAGGCCGATTTTTGTCCGTCTGGAATGAATTTCCCCTGATTTTGCGATTCGCTTTACGGCCCCGAGACTAATTGTTACAAGGAAGGATCCCACGCCACAGCATCACGCCTGGCTTTTCAGAAACTCTTCCACCTGCCCCCGGCTCTGAAGTGCGGTGCCCGCGCCGACCGCGGTCGTGCAGATCGCGCCGCACGCACTGGCGAAACGGAGCGCATCTTCCAGCACCTGATCCGGGATCTTCGTCGAGTCAGTGATATTCCCGCGAAGGATCTCGGAAGCAAGGCCCGCTACGAAGCAGTCCCCTGCACCGGTGGCATCGACCGCATCGATCGAGAAGGCCGGAAGTTCCATGGTGACAGAACTGTTTTTAAAGAAGCACCCTTTGCCGCCGAGCTTGATCACTACATTCTTCACGCCATAGGACAGGAACACATCCGCCATCTCGGTCGGATCCGTCTTCCCTGTAAAGAACTTCGCTTCATCTTCATTCGGCGTGATGAAATCGATCAGCGGAAGCGTATCGGAAATATCGGAAAGCGAGAGCTTCACGAAGTTCGGAAGCTTCGTATCTGCAAACACCAGCGTCCCGGAAGATACCGCGTCTGAAACTACGGAATGGATGATCTTCGGATCATCAAAAGGCGCGCGGAAAAGCGATCCGAGGATCACGGCTTTTGCGCATGTAAAAGAACCGGCATACTTCTCCGGATGAAAGTTATATCTGTGTGAGGAATTCGTGATGGACTTTCTTGTTCCGTCGTCTCTGACGAACATTGTCGTGACAGGAGTCGGATGTTCGCTGTTTCTTAAGATCGAAGAGGTATCGACACCGCTTTTTTCTAAAGAACCGACGATCATGTCACCGGCGGCATCTTCTCCAAGGGAGCAGAGAATGCCTGTTCTCATACCGAGGCGCGATGCGGCGACCGCTTCATTGACCGCCTCCCCGCCGACATTCAGAGAACCGGAAGATGCGCGGTATCCCGATGCGGAGATCGGCTCCGGATCGAAGCCTTTGATGATGGAATCAATAAGGGCCATGCCCATGCAGATGATGTCGAAACGCTTATCCATACGATGCTCCTCCCATAAACGTTTTCATTATAGCACGGTCGGCGGATCCGTATAACGGATGGTTTATCGTCCCGAACGCGTCGCGGGCCTCGAGAAAAGTCGCGCTACCGTAAAGAAAAGAGCTGCCGATGAGGGCAGCTCTCTTCAGACCAGAATTATATGTAGTTAACTAAGGAGGGTTATTCTTAGTAACTGGCGAAATTTATACCTTCACCTTTGTGGTGAGTTTGGTGGCTTCCTTGTAAGGACGGAACAGCATGTAGATGCCGTATGCGAGGATCGCTGCGGCGATGATCGCACCGAAGATATTTCCGTCGCCTGTGAAGAGGCCGCCGAACTGGTTTATCATGAGGGCGATGACATAGGCAAAGCCGCACTGATAACCGATCGCAAACCATGTCCACTTCGCGTTGTTCATCTCACGCTTGATCGCACCGATCGCGGCGAAGCACGGAGCGCAGAGGAGATTGAATACGAGGAAGGAGAATGCGGTGACCTTTGTGAATGTCGCTGCGAGTGTAGCATAAAGAGAAGCATCTCCGCCGCCATAAAGGATACCCATGGTACCTACGATGTTCTCCTTGGCAACAAGTCCGGTGATGGAGGCCACGGAAGCCTGCCAGTTGCCCCAGCCAAGAGGCTTGAAGATAAAGGCGAGGACTGATCCGATGCCTGCCAGGATCGAACTGTCGATCTGCTCTTCCGACAACATCTGGAAAGATCCGTCCACGACACCGAAGTTCGTCGCAAACCATACGAAGAGCGTCGAAAGGAGGATGATCGTTCCGGCCTTCTTGATGAAGGACCAGCCGCGCTCCCATGTGGAGTGGAGAACATTCTTTAATGTCGGAAGGTGGTAGGCCGGAAGCTCCATTACGAACGGAGCCGGTTCGCCTGCGAACATCTTAGTCTTCTTTAAGATGATACCGGAGATGATGATCGCAGCCATACCGATGAAGTAAGCGGAGGCAGATACGATCGAACGCTGGAGACCGGAACCGCCGAAGATCGCGCCGGCGATCATGGCGATGAACGGAACCTTCGCTCCGCACGGGATGAATGTGGTGGTGATGATCGTCATACGACGGTCACGTTCATTCTCAATGGTACGGGAAGCCATGATGCCCGGGATACCGCAGCCGGTACCTACCAGCATCGGGATAAAGGACTTACCGGAAAGACCGAACTTTCTGAATACACGGTCCAGTACGAATGCGATACGGGCCATATAGCCGCAGGCTTCGAGGATCGCCAGGAGGAAGAAGAGTACGAGCATCTGCGGTACGAAACCGAGGACTGCACCGACACCGGCGACGATACCGTCAAGGACCAGACCCTTGAGCCAGTCCGCGGCACCGGCCTTATCGAGGCCTCTTTCTACGAGGACCGGAATACCCGGTACCCATGTGCCGAAATCTGCCGGATCCGGTTCAGAACCGTACTTGTCGAGCGCACCGTCGATATCTTCATAGGAAGCTTCTTCTGTGGAGATCTCGAGAGTTTCTTCATCTTCGAGTTCATATTCGATCGTGGCATCAGACGGGATCGCTTCACGAAGGGATGCGATCTGCTCATCGGAAAGACCTTCGCCCTCTTCATCTTCGAGAGCTGCAGCCATATCCTCATCGCCGTACTGATCGACGATCGCTGCGATGATCTCATTTGTATCGCCGTATTCTTCCGAGGCTTCTTCGTAGGCGGAATCGCCGTGTCCGAAGAGGTGGAACCCGTCACCGAAAAGGTTGTCGTTGGTCCAGTTTGTCGCCTCTGCGCCGAAAGTCATCATGGCGATATAGTACACGAGGAACATGACGACGGCGAAGATCGGAAGACCTAAGAAACGGTTCGTCACGATACGGTCGATCTTATCGGACTTACTAAGAAGTCCTTTGCTCTTTTTCTTCAGGCATCCTTTGATCACGGATGCGATATATACATATCTTTCGTTGGTGATGATGGACTCGGCATCGTCGTCGAGTTCCTTTTCCGCGGCGGCGATATCCGCCTCGATGTGTGTCATCTTCTCCGACGGGATCGAAAGATCTTCAAGAACTTTGTCGTCTCTTTCGAAGATCTTGATGGCGTACCATCTCTGCTGCTCTTCCGGCATATCGTGAAGCACGGCTTCCTCGATGTGTGCGATGGCATGTTCTACCGGACCGGAGAAAGAATGCTGCGGTACGGTCTTTGTGCTTTCCGCCGCTTCGATCGCCGCTTCCGCTGCTTCCATGACACCCTTATTCTTCAGGGCTGAGATCGCTACGACTTTACAGCCCAGCTGTTTTCCTAAATCATCGAGATTGATCTTGTCGCCGTTTTTCTCGACAACATCGATCATGTTGATGGCCACAACGACCGGGATTCCGAGTTCGGTCAGCTGCGTTGTCAGATACAGGTTACGCTCGAGGTTGGAGCCATCCACGATATTGAGGATCGCGTTCGGGCGCTCTTTGATGAGATAGTTTCTTGCGACTACTTCCTCCAGTGTGTACGGAGAAAGAGAATAAATACCCGGAAGGTCCGTGATGATGACGCCATCGTGCTTTTTGAGCTTACCTTCCTTCTTTTCCACGGTAACGCCCGGCCAGTTTCCGACGAACTGGTTCGCGCCAGTCAGGGCGTTGAATAATGTAGTCTTACCACTGTTCGGGTTACCCGCCAGGGCAATGCGAATATCCATTTTTGTACTCCTCCAAAAGATCTGTGCTGTGTTTTTTATTCGACTTCGATCATTTCTGCGTCCGCTTTACGAAGCGAAAGCTCATATCCGCGAAGATTGATCTCCATAGGATCACCAAGCGGCGCCACTTTTCTAACGTAGATTTCTACGCCCTTTGTGATCCCCATGTCCATGATGCGGCGCTTGACCGGCCCTTCACCATGGATCTTAATGACCTTCGCTGTGTTTCCGACTGCGACTTCTCTTAGTGTCATAACATCCCCTCCTTTTTCAGACCATGATTTTCCGCGCCATCTCTTCACTGATCGCCACGCGTGATTCCTTGATGTTCACGATGACATTTCCCGCGAGAGTATTGACGACAGTGACGGTGCCGCCGACGACAAAGCCCATGTCTTCGAGATGCTTTTTGACCTCCGGGCTTCCGCCGACCTTCTTAATGATGTTTTCTTCTCCGATCTGTGAATAACAAAGCGGCATCATTTTCACCCTCCTTATTGGTTAGCACTATCTAACCAAGTTACATAAAGTTAGCTCTTGCTAACCTTTCGTCATGGATTATCAGCCATTTTCGAGCTGATTTCAAGCGAAAAGATCCGTTCTTCTTTCTTTTCGTGATTTTGCCAAATAGTTAGCAGCTGCTAACGTCTTTCTTTGTGAAAACTGTTCTCCATTTCTCATGAATCCTTGATTGGTAAAAAGGCAGTTTTCTATTTACGAAAAGGCCGCAAAAAGCCTAAAATATAGGCATATACTTTTTGTATGGAGGTACAAATATGGGGAAAAATCTCAGAAACGAAAAATGGCAAAGAAAACTGTATCTGATCACTATGCTGTGCATAGTGGCGATCTTCGCCGGAATCGCTGCGGCCAGCCTGCCGGCACCGAAGGTAAATGCAGTCACGACCACAAATGCTCCTGTGGTCACACCGGTACCGGCTCCGCCGGGACCTACACCACCGCGTCCGACAGAACCGCCAAGACCGACGGCAACTCCTACACCGCCGCATAAGCCGACGGTCGCTCCGCCTTCTCCGACACCGACGCCGACACCGACTCTTAAATTTGTTAATGTATATCTCTCGCCTTCCACTTTCCAGCAGGGATCTAGTGCATCGATTCGCGGATATATCGCAAATGTCAGGACTTCGGTCAATCTGACAGTCACTTTAAAGAAGTACTACAACAGTTATTCTCCTTACACAGTGAATACGTATGTGGACCGGTTATATCCGAATAACGACCACAATGCCTCACTTAGCAGCTCCAGCATCTTCACGAGCAGATTAAATCTTGCATCGAGACCGGCTGGTCACTACCTGCTTGTGATCGAAGCCACAGAAAGCGGAAAGACGATATCGACATCGATCCATTTCTACATTACATAACCCGGAAAGGCCTTCATCGTACGATGAAGCCATAACATTCGGAAAATAGTAAGTACCCTCTTTGCAGGAGCAGCAGAGAGGGTATTTTCCGCTCAAAAAACTATTTCCGTAAGATACGGATATTCGTCAGCGCGCACTGGTCGCCGGTGATGGAAACATAGATATCGCTTGAGTCTTCGAGGATCGTCGTCGTATTCTCGAGACAGATTCCAAAGCATCGGTCTTCGTGATCAGAAGCTTGTTCTTGGCTTTGCCTTCGCCGTCCCAGTTCTCGCCCATATTCGGGTCTTACTACTATACTGCAGGTCAATTGTCGTGCTATTACTTTCCGCAGTGGAAGAAGTACGATTCGGTCGTAACCAGAAGCTCTCCGCTTTCCTCGATTCTATCCGCGAAGTAGGATCTGATCTTCTCGCCGTACTTACAGAAGAACTTCTCCTGAGATTGGTAGGATTCCTTCATTTTCGAGAGCAGGTCGTCCGCTTCGTCGTAGCGGAAAGAGCTGGTCAGGATGACCTTTTCGACCGTCCCGAAATACTTTCCGAGCATCTCTTTAAAGCCTTCCATTTCGGCCTTATCTTTAGAGATCACTTCATCGATAAAAGAACTGTCGAGCGAAAGGGCGGTGAGTGCTTCCTTAAAGATCAGATCCCATGTGCAGGGAGATGGGCCGTTCATGGAGAACATGCCGCCGTCGGAAAGGACCTCGCTTGCCTTTGCGACGAGCTTTTCCGGATCTTTCAGCTCGGAATAAAGATAGTGCGCGACGATCTTATCGTAGGTCTTCTCCTTTTCGATCTTCTCCCACGAAAGCTCTTCCTCGAGATCTTCGAAGGTAAGGTCGATCGAAACGCCCTCCGGCAGGTCTTTCTGATTCTCGAAAAGAAACTTTCCGAAGTCCTCGGCCCAACTGCCGCGTACGTCGTAGGCGAAGATCTTCGCGCCCTCAGGGATCTGCTGCCAGTTATTTCTCCAGATCTTCGAAAAACCGCATCCGAGATCCAAGATCTTCTCGTCCTTTCCAAATCCCATGGAACCGAAGACCTTGACATACCAGTCCTCGCCCGGCACGGTGTGCTGGAGCATGAGCCAGTGGTTTCTGTCTGCTTCCTGATCGAGGGAGACGCTGGTGACGATCTCGGCGACATCATCCCAGTCGAGAGAATCGCTCTTGCGATCTAAGGTGCGCTGGATCGCGTCGATCACCATTTCGGTCCTGTAGCGCTTCTCCTCCATCACTTTAAGCTGCATGCGAAGCGCTTCTTCGATATTTCCGGCCTCGCCGGCAACGAGGTTGTCGCGGATCTCCTCAAGAGAGAAGCCGATCTGCTTGAGCGCCACGATCTTTTCTAAAATCTTCAGCGCGCCGGCATCGTAGAGACGATAGTTCCCTTCAGAATACTCCGTGGGCTTCAAAAGGCCCTTTTCATCATACAGGCGGACAGCTTTCTGCGACACACCCGCTTTCTTTGCGATCTCACCTGAAGTCATTTTCTTGTCCATCTTTCGGACCTCCTTTTTCTTTGTTGATACCACCTTAACGGGTGCCCCAAGGGAAGGGTCAAGGGGGGCAAGAAAAAGTTTTTCGCCATTTTTCACATTATAACATTACCTATTTATGATTCTTTTCTCGGAATTATTTGACAACTGAGACCTATAATATTACTATGTACTGCGGTAATGAACGCATTACATAAAAAGACTCTAAAATATTGAGGAGAGAAAGAAAATGAAAACTGTAAAGAAACTCGTATCTGTTGTACTTATCGGTGCTATGGCACTTTCTATGGCAGCCTGCGGCGGCAAGGGCGCGAAGAAGGTAGCCCCGGCTGACTTTAAGTCCAAGCTCGAGGCAGAAGGCTACACAGTAGTCGAAGCTGATGAAGCTTCTCGCGAAGAGGGCGTGAAGACACAGTTCTCCGCTATCGGCACCTCCGTTATGATCAGCTACTCTGAGTACGAGAACAAGGATGATGCAAAGGAATTCTTCGACATGACCAAGGACAGCGCGAAGAAAGCAAAAGATGACGGCGAGATCGATAAGCTCTCTACTTCTTCCAGCAGAATCTGCGCTACATCTGAAGACAGCTACATCGAGTTCGTATATGCTGACGATATGATCATCATGGCTATGGGTGGCGGCGAAAATGGAAAGAGCGACGTTGCTGATGCTCTGAAGATCCTGGGTCTCTGATTCGGATCACTTAGCCGAAACTAATTCAGGTAAAGAAAAGTGGTGGTTTTCCAATGCGGAAGGCCACCACTTCTTTTATGCGTTCAGGTAGTCGCACGCTGCGATCGCCGCGTAGGCGCCGTCAGAACATGCGGTCGTGACCTGGCGCAGGGTCTTCCTGCAGCAGTCACCTGCTACGAAGAGTCCTTCGGTCTTCGTATGGCAGATATCCTTCGGGAGGAAATATCCTCTCTCGTCCAGATCCGTCAGATCGGCAAAGGCTTCGTTCGATGGAACAAGTCCGACGGCGAGGAATACACCGTCACAGGCGACGGTCTTCTTCTCCCCGTTTTCTTCGTAGGTCACACCGGTAAGCGCATTATCCTCAGATACTTCGTAGGCAAGGACTTTCGTGCCCGTATGGGTCTCGACATTTCCGCCGGAGAGCACCTGATCCTGCAGCTTCTGGTCTGCCGTAAAGAAAGGCATATCTTGCAGGATGATGAGCTTCTTCACGATGCCGACGAGGAGCGCGGACTCGACGAATGCGGAGTTTCCGCCGCCGACCATGACTACGGTCTTATCTCTGTAGAAGTCGCCGTCACATACCGCGCAGAAACTGATCGAGGATCCGATGAGATCTTCTTCGCCCGGAAGGCCTAAGGTCCTGTGGGTCGTTCCTGTTGCCAGGATCACGGTCTTTCCTTCGTACACGGATCCGTCTGCGGTCGTTACGCTAAAGCCGTTTTCGTTTTTAGAGATACCGGTGACATCCTCGATGGTCGCTTCCGCGCCCTGGCCCATCGCCTGCTCGAGAAGCTTGTCGCCGAACTCGTCTCCGCTTATCGAATCAAAGCCCGGGATATTCTCGACTTTCGGGGAATTGACGATCTGTCCGCCGAAAACGGACTTCTCGATCACCATTACTGTCTTTGCATTTCTTCTGCCGTAAATAGCGGCGGTGAGACCCGCAGGTCCCCCGCCGACTACAATAATATCGTACATATTACACTCCTGTAGATACTGTGGAATGCGCACGGAGCCAGTCAGCTGCCGCTGTGTCGCCTACATATCTCGTTCCGTCCGGATCGATGATCGTAGGTGTCTGCTGGATGTTGAGCTCTCTGGCGAGCTCCATGTTCTCGGAGCAGTTCACGAGTGTATAATCTACCTTCGCAAGCTTGAACTTCTGCTCTGCACCCTTGCACTTCGGGCAGTGATCCTTTACATACATGACCGGAAGTCCGACGATCTCTTCGTCTTTGATCGGCTCATCTACCAGGATCGGCTCTTCGTGACAGGATCCGCATCCTTCCACGATACGGATCGGGCCGTCGTGGGAAAGCTTGCTATTAGAAATGTTATATTCTTTTCTATCCTTATACTCCTGAGCCTTACCGTCGTTCCAGTTCTGGATCGGACGATAGTAACCGGTGATACGGGAATAGACTTCGGTCTTCTCACCGCAGTGCGGGCAGTCATAGACTTCGCCGGTGATGTAGCCGTGGTTCTTACATACAGAGTATGTCGGAGACATCGTGTAGTACGGGAGTCTGTAGTTCTCCGCGATCTTACGTACGAGTGTCGCTGCGGCCTTCCAGTCCGGGAGCTTCTCGCCTAAGAAAGCGTGGAATACAGTACCGGATGTGTAGAGGGTCTGCAGGTTGTCCTGAACATCGAGAGCTGAGAAGATATCTTCGGTGTAGCCTACCGGCAGATGAGAGGAGTTGGTGTAGTAAGGTGTACCATTCTCATTTGCGGTGATGATGTCCGGGAACTGCTCCTTATCGTGCTTGGCGAATCTGTAGGTCGTAGATTCGGCCGGAGTTGCTTCGAGGTTATAAAGGTCGCCGTATTTCTCCTGATAGTCACTGAGCTTTTCTCTCATGTGATTGAGGACTTCTGCAGCAAATTCCTGTGTCTCCTTGTTGGTCAGATCCTTCTTGAGCCATGCGGCATTGAGGCCGACTTCGTTCATGCCGATCAGACCGATGGTGGAGAAGTGGTTATCGAATGTGCCGAGATATCTCTTCGTGTACGGATAAAGTCCGGAATCGAGGAGCTTCGTGATAACGGTTCTCTTCGTCTTCAGAGATCTCGCGGAGATGTCCATGAGACGGTCGAGTCTTCTATAGAAATCTTCCTTATCCTTGGCAAGATAAGCGATACGCGGCAGGTTGATGGTAACTACACCTACGGAACCTGTGGACTCACCGGAACCGAAGAAACCACCGGACTTCTTTCTTAATTCACGAAGGTCGAGACGCAGACGGCAGCACATGGATCTAACATCGCTCGGCTCCATGTCGGAGTTGATGTAGTTGGAGAAGTAAGGTGTGCCGTACTTCGCGGTCATCTCGAAAAGAAGCTTGTTATTCTCTGTCTCATCCCAGTTGAAGTCTCTGGTGATGGAATAGGTCGGGATCGGATACTGGAAACCACGGCCGTTGGCATCGCCCTCGATCATGATCTCGATGAAGGCCTTGTTGACCATATCCATTTCCTTCTGGCACTCGCCATAGGTGAAGTCGAGCTGCTTGCCGCCGACCCACACATTCTCGTCCTGCATGTCCTTCGGGACGACCCAGTCAAGAGTGATGTTCGTAAACGGAGACTGTGTACCCCATCTGGAAGGAGTATTGACGCCGAAGATAAAGGACTGGATGCACTGCTTCACTTCCTTCTGTGTAAGGTTATCTACCTTAACGAAAGGAGCAAGGTAAGTATCGAAAGAGGAGAAAGCCTGTGCGCCGGCCCACTCGTTCTGCATGATACCTAAGAAGTTGACCATCTGGTTGCAAAGTGTGGAGAGGTGTCCTGCCGGAGCGGATGTGATCTTACCGACGACACCGCCTAAGCCCTCCTGGATGAGCTGCTTTAAGGACCAACCTGCGCAGTAACCTGTGAGCATCGAAAGGTCATGAATGTGGATCTCTGCTTTTCTATGAGCTTCGGCTACTTCCTGATCGTAGATTTCGGTCAGCCAGTAGTTCGCGGTGATCGCACCGGAGTTAGAAAGGATAAGTCCGCCGACGCTGTAGGTAACGGTGGAATTCTCTTTTACACGCCAGTCGTTGATCTTCAGATAGTTATCTACGATGTCTCTGTAGTTGAGCATCGTATTTCTAACATTACGGACCTTTTCACGCTGTTTTCTGTAAAGGATATAAGCCTTCGCGACATCGGAATATCCTGCTTCGGAGAGGATCTTCTCGACGCTGTCCTGAATGTCTTCTACGGAGATCACGTCATTCTTGATCTTATCCTCGAAATCACTGGTTACGCGAAGTGCGAGCATGTCGATCACGCTCGGATGATACTGCTTGTTGCATGCAACAAATGCCTTCTCAATAGCGGCACTTATCTTCGAAACATTAAACTCTACTACAACTCCATCTCTCTTTGATACCCGGTACATAATGTCATTCCTCCAGAAATATACTCTCCCACGATGGTCATAACCCTGACGGTCAAATCGCCATCGGTCACCCCTCTTTTCGGCTGATATATATACATTAACACTATGGGTTTAAAAGTCAATATCTTGTGAGCAAATTTAATCAAAACACAACATATAGTACCTGAAGGCAGAATTATGTATTTGACTTTTTCATCAGATCCCGCGAAGACCTGCTTCTTTTACGTAAGGTTTTACGATATCCAGGAAGACCTTCATCTGTTCTTCTGAACAGGCAGAAAGACCCTCGACCGGAACGGTATCTCTTTCGACGAATCCCTGAAGGAAATACTTGTCGGCGCCATCGATCCACTTGCCGATATTTTCCATATCATCTCTTGTGTGATAGTTCTTCACGACTGTCGTACGGAATTCGTAAGGAACTTTTCCCGAAAGAAGAAAATCGACGCTTCTTCTGACATTCTCCATTGAAAAGTCCGGCACCCCGCAGGTCAGCGGATATTTGTCCGGAGAATTCTTGATATCCATGGCGACATAATCCAGCAGGCCCTCTTCCACCAGCGCGATCAGCTTGTCGGGATGATTGCCGTTCGTATCGAGCTTGATCTTAAAGCCCATCTCCCGGATCTTCCTAATCACTTCGGGGAGGTCCTTCCTAAGGAGCGGTTCGCCGCCGGTAAATGCGACGCCGTCGAGAAGTCCTTTTCGCGTATCAAGAAACTTGAAAAGATCCGCCTCTTCCCAGATCGCCGGAGCGTTATAGTCGGTAAGCTCGAAGTTATGGCAGAACGGGCAGCGCATATCGCAGCCGCCGAGAAAGACCGTCGCGGCCACATATCCCGGAAAATCCAAAAGCGACATTTTCATTATGCCATGTATCTTCATTGCCATACCTCGATCAGTTAATAGAAATATTATCCCAATCCTTCCGAAAACTTACAAGATGAAAAAGCGTTTTCCTGTATTACAATTTTCCAGGTCGGAAAACGTTTTCCTGCTTTCCGATATACCAGTAGATGCCGTATCGCTGATCCCCCATTTTATAGTAATGTAATAAAGGAAGATCAAGAGGCTTTCCGTCCGGACCGAAAAGACCCGTTAACACGAAGCCGTCTTTTTCTCTTCGAATATGCTTTTTAAAGCGCTTTTCAAAGTCCTCTTCGCTCTCGTCTTTCGATAGTTTCAGGAACTCCCGATCGAGGATCGCTTTCTGCGTCTTCCCGTACGTGATATCGCTCTTCACTGCACTTCCCATGACGACCTTCCATGCGGGGGCGTAGACCTCGATGCCGGCGCCCGCCGAAATGCCCCACTTCTCTTTTCCGAGCGGTACGGACAGGACGAACGGCCCATACTGGAAACCTTTGACCGAAGCATTGTCCGGCAAGGTCAGAAGCAGAAGTTTCATCTCAAAGTCCATCGCATACATCCCGCCATCCGAAAGGACGACTTCCAGATACTCCTTCTCTTTCGGAAGAAGCGAGGATCTTTTCCTGATCCATTTCGGGATACGGATCTGAAAGCGCATCTTGATGTTCGCGCCATCTTCGGATCTACTAAGCGAGAAACGGCCCTTTTCAAAATCGACGCGAAGGCGGATCACCGTTTCCCCGATCCGAAGATCCGAGGAGATCCACTGCGTGACATAGATGTTTTCCCCTTCGCAGTAGTAGATCTGATCTGAAAACTTCGAAAAGTCCTCGAGGGCCGTGCCGACACAGCACCAGAAAGGATTGCTCTTCGGGTGTGAAGAAGAATAAAGCCGGTAGTAGCCTGTGGCCATCGGGTTAAAGTAGGTATATCCGCCGGAAGGGCCGACCGAACCGAGTTTTGCATTCCAGAGGGTCTTCTCGATATAGTCGGGGTACTTCGTTTTTCCCGTCATCTGGAAAAGGACCTGCGAGAGCTTGAGCATATTGTAACAGCAGCAGCTCTCGGCATTGCACTGGGTCCTCGATCCGTCAAGAAGGCCGTCAGCGAAGAAATGCTCCATGTCTCCGATGCCGCCGGTCGCATAGGTCTGGTTTTTAATGACGGTATCCCAGAACTTCTCCGCGACCTCGATCCGCTTTTTCGTTTCGCCGGATCTGCCCGCGATCTCAAGAGCCTGAACCCCCATCAGGTAGCCGAGGATCTTCGGGATCGTCGCATTGGCATGCACACCCCGCATGCGGTTTTTAAAACTCAGAAGATCCGAATAAAGCTCCGGTTCATCGAAGACCTCCGCGGCCTTTAAGTATTCTTCCTTTTGGGTCCGGCAGTAAAGCTGATAGAGGCTGTCGTTCATGCCGCCGTACTCGACGGAGAGGACTTTTCTTCTCATCTGCTGATCCCAGGAAAGTGCGCGGGAGCAGACCCAGTCGGCTAAGTTACACGCGGCTTCCTCCGCGCCATCGATATCTGCATATTTCCATAGATCGATAAGGCCCTGCAGGACTTTATGGAGCGCATACCAGGGGACCCACTGCTGCCCTTCGGCCTTTCCTTCCAGAACATCAAACTGTATCTGCGGGTTTTTCTTATCCTGCACGGTCGCAGCAGAAAGAAAGCCCGATCCGGTCTTTTTCTGGCATTCCAGAAGCCCGTTTACGATCGTCTTTGCTTTTGTAACACTGTTACAAAGCTCGGTTTTACGGTTCTTTTCGCCACGAAGCGAAGCAATCAGCATAGCCAGCGCCGAGAAGTAATGTCCGACGGCGTGACCTGCGATAAGACTATTTTCCCACCCGCCATATGGCTTGGAAGTGGTCTTGATCCCGGCGGTTTTCTGAAAACCCGAGAGCACTCTTTCGGGATCCATCTCCGATAGAAACTTCGCGTTCTTCTCCGCCGCTTCGATCCAAAGAGGATCTATAACTGTCACATCGTCTAATCTGAATCGGTTTTTCATGGTCAAATTCCCCGTAGCTGCTGGTCGTTTTTTCTCTCATTATAGGCACATGTTTAAGAAATAATAAAGACTTGCTTTTCTTCCTTGAATCTCGCCGTAAAAAGTATTAAATTGCAGGTAGGGATCGTAGTAAAAAAGAAGAAGGGGTGCTTCAGATGGAGATCATCTGGAAGAGAAAAGACGAATTATTCTATAGACCGAAGATCTATGATCTGCCGGAAGTTTTCGCGATGACGGCGCTTGTTTCGCTTCTAGGATTCATCGTCGAGAATTTCTGGATGCTCACGAGAAGCGGTTTTATCGATAACCGCAACATGAACCTGCCGTTTCTGCTCGGCTACGGCGTCGCGGTCGTCGGCATGTATCTTCTGCTCGGAACTCCGAAAAAAGGACATTTCCTTCTTTACTATTCCATCGTATTCTTCCTCGTGTCGATCGGCGAGATCGCCCTCGGATTTACGGTCGAAAAGGTCTGCGGATTTTATTACTGGGACTATACCTGCCTTCCGATGCATCTGACCCGCTATACGAGTCTTTTCACGAGCCTCGGATTCTCGGCGATCATCACGTTCTTCATGTACTACTGCTATGAGCCGGTGATGGAATTCCTCCACAACCACATGACCAAAAGAGGCAGAAGGATCTTCGTGGCGGTCTTCGTTCTCATGGTCATCGACTTCTTCTACAGTTTCCACGTCATGCGTGTCGTCGGCGACCTTAACAAGACCTGGAAGATCTACGTAAACTTCATTTTCTAATCACCAAACCACATAAAAACTTTGACTTTCTAAGTGACGATTCTCTCACCGCATCGTCATTTCGATGTAAGACGTGAATGTGAAAATGAAATTGTCAAAAGAACATGACGACTACGACAATTTCATCCCATCCATGGAGGTCAAAAATGAAGAAATCTCTCAAAAGCACGCTCGCGTTCGCGCTTTCTCTCGGCATGGTATTCTCTTCTACCGCATGTAAAAAGAAAAGCGGCGACAGCGGCACAGACAGCAATTCGAACGGCATCAGCAGTGAAGCAGACAATAATAAAGACACAGGCAAATCCAAAGACAAAAAGAAATCCGGAACTGGAAGGATCATAAAAGAAGAAGACCCGTACTTTAACGTTGCCTCCAATCAGCTTAAAGTAGATATCCCCGAAGGCAAGAAACTTTACTACTACCAGATCACTTCCCACAAGATCGCAGGCGATCGGATCCTCGCGAATATGTTCATCCAGTATGAGATCCCGGAGGAAGTGGAAAAGAACCTCAATTCTTTAAACCTCTACGACGAAAAGCAGTCGGAGGAATACGTAAGGATCATGGAAGAATACTCCTGCAACAAGATGCAGCTTTTCGACTTAGAAGGAAATCCTCTTTCTTCCATCGAAATGGATCCCAAAGCGGAATTTAATAACGCATTCCCTCTCCCGAATGGAGAGACACTCGTTTTCACCAGTAAATTCAACTGGAATGACTGCTCCGCCGAGCCGAAGCTTTTCGTCCTCTCTTCGGCCGGCGAGAAAGTCAGAGACATCGACCTTCAATTAAGTGAGCCTCTCCATGGCGCAAACATGTATGTCCTCGAAAACGGAAACTTCATCCTTGCCAGCTCCGGAAAGATCTACCTTTTCGATACAAACGGAAAACTCATCTCCGAAGAAAAGAATGCCGATTTCAGCGGCTACATGCTCTGCTCCGACGGCAAATGGTATGCCATCGTCCCGCGTATGACTTCCGACGGCCAGGAACCATATATTCAGGAATATAATGCAGAAACAGGAAAACTTCAGGGCCAGCCGATCAAGAGCGAAGATACGGTCTTTTATGTGACACAAGGCGATAAGGACTGTTTCGTTTTAGATAATAACGGTATCAGTAAGTACGATCCGATCAAGATGGAGAGCAAAGAGATCCTTTCCTGGAACGAAACAGATATCAACTCCGGAACGATCACCCTCGAAGGCGCCCACATCATCTCCGAAAATGAGATGCTCTTCTTCTCGGAAAAAGCACCGGACTCGGAAGGCCGTTCTGATATGGATAAAAAGAGCGGAGAAGCCAGAAAGGTCTCCGTCGAAAAACTGACCAAAGCCAACAAGAACCCACATGCGGGAAAAACGGTCCTCAAGATCGCCACAAAAGGATATACCAGCGAAGATCTTTTGGAGCATATCCTCGAATACAACATGGACATGACCAAGCCCGTAAGACTCGAGCTCCATGACTATCTCGAAAGAGGCAGTGATTTTCCCATGGATCAATACAACAGCGGGGAAATGGAAAGCATTGAAAAACTGAATCTCGATATGCTTTCCGGAGAAGGCCCGGACATCCTGATCGGCTATTCGGAAGCGTCCCAGTTCTTTTCTGACGATATCCTTATCAATCTCAATACGTATCTTGATGCAGACAGTTCTTTCCATAGAGAAGACTATTTCGATAACATCTTCCGCGCTTTTGAAGATGGCGGAAAACTCTATGCGATCCCGCTTACTTTCTCGATCGACGGTGTCGCCTTAAATGACACGATGACCGGCGGCAAGCAGAGCTGGACTTTTGCTGATCTTGATGCGGTCGCCTCTTCTCTTCCGCAGGGAACAAGACTTCTTTCTTCGAGCAGTTACGACACTCTTCTCAAAAGATGGATCCCGCACCTGATGTCGCACTTCATCGACCACCAGAACCAGAAGGTGGACTTTGAATCCGAAGAATTTAAGGCACTTCTTAACGCGATCAAAAAGTACGGTGAGATCAACAGTAAAGGCAATTCAGATCCTGCCATGAAGGATGGCGGATTCCTGATCAACGATGACGTACTCTTCATGGAAGGTTCCGTCGCTTCCTGTGAGACCAATATCTATTCTCTGGATTCCTATGCGCTGGCCTTAAATCTGGCAAAAAGAGATGGCGTGACCCTCACCGGTTTCCCCTCCCTTTCCGGCATGGGACTTTCCGCCAAAGGCGATCTCAGTATGTCGATCTCCGCAAGTTCCGCAAATCCGGATCTTGCCTGGGAATTCATTAAAGACTTCCTGCAGGAAGATGCACAGACCAAATTCAGTTTCTATTCCGGAAGATTCCCGGTAAACAGAAAGGCCTTTGATGCGAACTGCAAAATCGAGATGCAGGTCAACGATGAATACTATCAGACCCTTTCGGACATGGACAAGCTCAATCCGGAAAAGGCAGGAGATCTGAATGCATTCCTGCACCTTACGCAGGAGACGGCCGACGGACTGAAAAAACTCATCGAAAGTGTCACACAGATCGAATGCTGCGACACCGATGTATTAAACATCATCTTAGAAGAAGTACCTGCTTTCTTCTTAGACCAGAGATCTGTCGAAGATGTATGTAAAAACATTCAAAACCGTGCGTCCCTCGTCGTACAGGAAAGATAAAATAAGGCTCTTCAAAAACCTATTCATATCGCCTTATACTAACAGTAACACTTCTCTTTCAAAGGGAAGTGTTATACTTTTTTCACAGAAATCAGAAGACGGCAAAATGGGGAAATAAGTGGGCAAAATCACAGAACAAATCCTCTTCCCTAAAGCCTAAAATGAGACCTGTAATCTTAGCAAAGGTGCAAAGAGAAAGATCATGAAGGAAAAGCGTTTTCCAAGAAGTAAGATCGGCTGGATCTGGGACAACATAAAAGGACTTCGCGGCATGCTGATCATCGCCATGATCGGTACGGTTCTTTATAACTTTCTGCAGCTGACTGTCCCCTTCTTCTCCCAGCTCATCGTCGACCGTTTCCTGACAGGAGAAAATGCAGGAGCCAACTTTGATGCCCACCGGTCCGAGTTCTATACTCTGATCGCTGCCATGATCGGCATCACGCTCCTTCGAGCTCTTATCGTTTATCTCGACTGCATGGCCTATGAGCATGTCTCCCAAAGAGCGCTCTACCGCATCCGTAACTTTCTCTTCGAGAAGATCGAACGCCAGGATATGCACTTTTATAACGAATACCGGACCGGCGATCTCATGACCCGCCTGACCGGCGACCTCGATGCGGTACGTCACAACATCGCCTGGGTCATCCGCATGATCATCGAGTGCTTTGCACTCTTTACCGCCGTATCGATCTACTTTTTCTCCATGAACGTCAAGCTGGCGCTCTGCATCTTAGCGCTCGCACCAGTCATCTTCGTGATCGTTTTTTGCTTCCGAAAGAAGGTCGCGCCGATGCACCAGCTGCTTCGTGAAAAACATGCACAGATGAATACCGCGGCACAGGAGAACATCTCCGGCAACCGCGTCGTCAAGGCCTTCTCCCGTGAGGATCACGAGATCGATAAGTTCGATCAGATCAACCGCGAATATGCTGAAACCAATAAGAAGACACGCCTCGTATGGGTCAAGTTCTTTCCTTTTGTCGAGACCTGCGCGAACCTTCTTCCGGTCGTGCTCCTCTGGGTCGGCGGTACACTTCTCATGCAGGATGAAATGACCATGGGTGAATATGTCGCGTTCTCCGGTCTTATGTGGGCGATCGCCAACCCGATGCGTCTTCTCGGTAATATCTTAAACGAGTTCCAGCGTTTCTCCGCAGCCGCCGATAAGGTCATGGAGATCTACTACAGCGAGCCCTCGATCGTCGATGCTCCGGATGCGATCGACCACCCCGACCGTTTCATCGGGAAGGTCGAATTCAAAGATGTCAGCTTCAGCTACGAAGATTCTGACCTTCCCGTTCTTTCGGGCATCAGTTTCGTCGCCAACCCCGGCGAAACGATCGCCATCATGGGCGAAACGGGATGTGGAAAGACATCTCTCATCCAGCTCATCCCGCGCTTTTATGAGCCGACGTCCGGCGAAGTTCTTGTCGATGATCTGAATGTAAATACTTTAAAGCTCAGGCAGCTTCGCACCAGCATCGGCATGGCCACCCAGGACGTGCTTCTCTACTCGGATACCATCGACGGAAACATCGCTTACGGCGACAGTAACCTCACGAAAGAAAACGTCGTGAAGTTTGCCAGATATTCCGCCGCAGACGAATTCGTCTCGAAAATGCCCGACGGGTATAACACCATCGTCGGTGAGCGCGGCGTCGGTCTTTCCGGCGGACAGAAACAGCGAATCTCACTGGCCCGAGCGCTGGCGATCCGCCCGTCGATCCTGATCCTCGATGACACGACCTCGGCCGTCGATATGGAGACCGAAAAACAGATCCAGAAGAGTCTTTCGGAACTGGATTTCCCGTGCACGAAGATCATCATCGCGCAGAGGATCTCGACCACGAAAAAGGCTGATAAGATCCTGATCCTTCAGGACGGAAAGATCTCCGAAGAAGGCACGCATGACGAACTTATCAGAAAGAACGGCTACTATGCCGAACTCGTACGACTTCAGACAGGACAGGAGGTGATCCAGTAATGGCAAAAGCAAAGAAGCAGAACCCGGAAAACCAGGTTCCGCCGACATCCCGACGCAACACCTACCGTGTCGATGAGACGCTGCAGGAGCCGTTTTCCATGAAGCACCTTCTGCGCGCCTGGGTCTATATCAAAAAGTATTCTTTAAAGATGACCATCGCCCTGATCTTAAGTGCTCTCGGCGCGATGGCGGCTCTCTGCGCCCCGAAGATCACCAAGGAAGCCCTCGACGTCGTCATCCCGAACAAAGATAAGCCGATGCTCCACCGCCTTCTGCTTCTTCTGATCCTCGCCTATGCCGTGAGCATCCTCTTTTATACGATCCGGTCGCACATCATGGAGCGGATGTCCCAGGACATCGTATACGATATCCGAAAAGATCTTTTCGGGCATCTTCAGGAGCTCCCTTTCCAGTACTACGATGACCGTCCGCACGGCAAGATCCTGATCCGTGTCGTCAACTACGTCAACTCCGTATGCGACATGTTGAGCAATGGTCTGATCAATGCGATCCTCGAGATCATCAACCTCGTGTTCATCGTCGCTTTCATGTTCACGACCGACGTCAAGCTCTCGCTCGTGGTCATCATCGGTGTCCCTGTCCTCATGGTCTTCATGTTCTGGGTCAAGACAAAACAGAGAAAAGCCTGGCAGATGGTCTCGAACAAGAACTCAAACCTGAATGCTTATCTTCAGGAGAATATCGTGGGCGCGAAGATCACCCAGATCTTCGCCAGAGAAGAAGAAAATGCCGAGATCTTCGAAGGTCTTTCGGATGACTGCCGGACGACCTGGATGGGGGCTCTGCGCTACACGAACCTCGTATGGCCGGGCATCGACAGCATCTCCGTCTTCGTACGTGGCGCCATCTTCGTCGTCGGTCTCATTCTCTTCTCACAGGGCCAGGAGACCTTAGGTGCGATCGTCGCCGTATCGAGCTATACCGCCCGCTTCTGGCAGCCGATCATGAACCTCGGCAACATTTTTAATAACTTCATCAACAACATGGCCTACCTCGAGCGTATCTTCGAGACCATCGACGAGCCGGTCGGGGTCAAGGATAAAGAAGGGGCCGTCGAAATGCCGGACATTAAAGGTGAAGTGGAGTTCCAGGATGTCTCCTTCTCCTACGAGGAAGGAAAAGAAGTCCTGCATCATGTCTCCTTTAAGGTCGCTCCCGGACAGAGCATCGCGCTCGTCGGTCCGACCGGTGCCGGAAAGAGCACGATCGTCAGCCTCATCTCCCGTTTCTACGATCTTGATTCCGGGAAGATCCTGATCGACGGTCAGGACATCTCTGATGTGACGCTGCATTCGCTGCGCTCGCAGATGGGCATCATGCTGCAGGACAGTTTCATCTTCTCGGGAACGGTCGAGGATAATATCCGCTACGGCAAGCTCGATGCGACCGAAGAAGAGATCAAGGCGGCCAGCAGTTCGGTCTGCGCAGATACCTTCATCTCGAAGATGCCCAATGGTTATAAGACGGAGGTCAAGGAGCGCGGCTCTTCCCTGTCACAGGGACAAAAGCAGCTCATCTCTTTTGCAAGAACACTTCTTTCGGACCCGGCCCTTCTCGTCCTCGATGAAGCAACTTCGAGTATCGATGTACAGACAGAAAGAGCGCTTCAGAAAGGTCTCGATAACATGCTGAAGGGCAGGACCTCGTTCATCATCGCGCACCGTCTTTCGACCATTAAGAACTGCGATCAGATCATGTATATCGATCACGGCGGCATCACGGAATGCGGCACACACGATGAGCTCATGGCGAAGAAAGGCGACTACTATCACCTCTACGTTTCCCAGATGTAAAAAAATTAGACCGCATCTTTCAATGCGGTCTTCTTTTATTTCTTTAGAATTCCGTTCCGCCCCATTCGACTACGGTGAATCCCGATCTTTCTTTCACAGCTGGTTTTTCAAGAGCCTTTTCGGGACTTACTTCCACGGGTGCTTCCAAGCCCTTAAATACCATATATACGCGGATCTCGGTATCCGGCTTCGGATAAACATTCAATTTTGCGATCTCACTATATTCTTCCGTCGGGAAAGAGATGAGATTATAAGGATGTGCCTGAAGCTTCGGGAGCCAGTAGGAAATGAAATCATCGATCTCCGAATCATTTAATCCGCAGGAACTTAAGTACTCTTCTAAGAATGCTGCCGAATCCTCGGAAGCGACACAGGCCGCCTTAGAAAAGTCGTTCGGCACCAGCGCACTTCTTCCTTCCCAGAAGAGATAGTCATAGGTCCGATTAGATCCTTTATCGAAGATCTTCCCGTCAGAAGAAACGGTCACGTTCCATCCGTCACCATAATCCGGATAGGAGCAGGTCATATCTCCCTGAAGGTCGAGTTTTACGGATATATCCATGGTTTCTTCCGGATATAGATAAATCACCGGCTTAGCCTCCGTAGGCACCATTTCGGTCTCCTTTGCTTTCTTTGAGACCTCAAAATCATAGACGCAGTCGACAATTCCGTCTTCTCTTACCATGGCGATCGTATAGAACCCATAATTCGCCTTCTTCGGAAGTTTGAAACTATAGCGGTAAATGACCAGATCTTCGCCCGTGAAAGTGAGATCCCCTTCTGTTTTTGCGATCGACGCTTTCTTGTTCCAGGCATAGTCTTCATTAAAATCGAAGACGTAGAGCATAAGCGGGATATCCTTTTTATCCTTCGGATCGACTTCGTCCGGCAGTGCATTGATATCCACATAGCAATACACAATGATCTCCGACCCTTTTCCCACCAGATCGCCTTCATATTCACTGTCCATACAGAGCGTATCTGTCCAGGCATCTTCCGATTTTTCCGGAAGCTTCATTCCGTATTTTCTGTCGGTATCTTCCGGCTTAAATGTAAAGTCCTTCTTCCGGTTCACTTTACAGGAAGTAAGAAGCGAGCTTGCCATCAAGGCCGTAAGCACCATACTGAGCGTTCTTTTTACGGAATTACGTTTCATTTTCGATTACCCCCTTAAGGTAAAGAAGCATATTCTCTTCGAATTTTTTCTCCATCTCCGTTCTGGCGGGATCATCCACCTTAAGCGCCTTGATGCCCTGCTCTACACAGACTCTGGCGCCTTCCGTATCATGTTGGACATAGTACTTATAGTAGGCAAGTTTTCTTCTGCCGTTACAGTCCATATCCTCCTCGATGTTATCTTTACTTGCCTCATAGAACTCTGTGGCCTTAAGTGCGTTCTTCTCACGGAAGGAATAATAGTCCATCAGGATCGCATCCTTGGCAGCTTTGAAATTCTTAAGAAGCTTATTGCTGTCCAGTTCTTCCATCTGATGGGCGCATTCCGCAAGAACCGGAAGATCGTTCAAGATCTGTGCCTTGACATGCCGAAGATTGAGATACATGAACTTTTCTGTATCTAATGCTTTCTCGTAAGGAAGTTCGGAAAGCGGCGGAAGTTCGACCGATTCCGGTCCTACTTGCATAAATTCCTGCGCTTTCTTCACCGTATATCCTCGAAGTGTCTTCGCACCGGATTTCGATTCAATTGCGCTCTTGATGTGTAAAAGGCAATACAAACAGAAACCGACAGAAACACCGAACAGAAACATACGCAGATAGTAGTTTTCTGCACGAATCGTCAGATAGACCATAAGGATCAAAAGTGTAAGCGAAAATGGGATCATAAGAATGCCCGCGAAGGAATCTTTTTTTGTAAACTCTTCCTGCGTGAGTTTCCCATGAAGGACAAGGAAATTCGGGATCCCCGTATACTTTACCTTTCTAATAGCATAGTGTCCGTTCTTTTTCGGATCATCAGAATAAAGAATCTTCTCTATTTTAAAGATAAGGTAATGGAAATAACGGCATTCCGCACCATGGGATACGAGATATAGGATCGAGATCGCTGAAGAAATAAACAGCAGCACACTTATTGTGATCAAACACGCAAATATCCCAAGGAAAAAACCTATTGGTATATCCAAAGCCCCCATGCCAATGCCTCCTTATTCCTCTACCAGAGTATCACTTATGCAGATCTCCTGCATACGTGTCGTCCACCTCATCTTCCGGAACGAAAGTATAGTAGGTCGCGGTCTTCATGTTCGCCAGATCCAGGACGGAATGCTTCTTATCCTTCAGATAGAATCCGAAATAAGGTGTCGATACCGGCTTATCCAGTGTATTCTCGCCATCGATCATGCAGGTCTTATTCTCCATCACGAAGCAGACAAGGTTCGACATCTCATAGCCGTCTCCCCGTTTGATGGCGTCTTTGAGTTCCTCGGCCGTCATGCCGTATTCCGAGAGGTCTTCCGTGATATAATCGAACGCCTCCTGCCCGATATAGAGCTTGTAAGTGCCTTCGTAGTAATTATTTGAAAGATCGGAAGAATCCCTATAATACTTAAATGTCTTTTTCTTTCCGAATTCCAGATAAGAATCGCTGTGGATCTCGATCCAGCCTTCTTTGACGATGTCTTTGGCGATATCTTCTGTCTTTTCCTGTTCTCTCTCTTTTCGGTTCTCCTGAACACTTTCTTTCAGGGAATCATAGCCGCCGGCCGCGAAGAAGATAACGATGACCAGCATAAGAAGTACGGAGACCACGATACCGGTGATCGCCATACCCTTACCTTTCTCTTCTCTCTTGATCGCCATGATCAGGCCGATCAGGGAGAGGATAAATCCAAAGATCGCCGTGATGCCGCAGCACAGGATCGATACCAGGGAAACGATCATGCCGGCCAGACACAGGAAATTCGTCTCCGGACCGTTTATATTCATGGAAGCGCCCATAGGCACTGACATCGGAACACTCTGCGGGATCGGTGCGGCAGTATATGCCGAAGGATTCGGTGCCGCCGGATTCGGTGCAGAATTATTCATTGGTGCCGGCTCCGGTGCCTTTGGAAGCGCGCCGCCGCAATCGGTGCAGTACTTCAGCCCGTCATAGTTTTCCTTACCACAATACACACACTTGATCATATACTCATTTCTCCTCCAAATGATATATTCATCTGTAAGATATCTTAACAGAAATTGATGTATTTTCCATTCTTTTTCAGGGAATACCGTTACTTCTTCGGATCGGTCTTTCGGATCGACCGGATCTTCCCATCTTCATCAAAAACAAATTCCACGATCCATGGCATTGTGTCGATGATCTCGTAGAAGTCTTCGTATCCAAATGACCTGTCATAGTAGTTGATGATCGTACTTAACGCGGTGCCGTGGCTTCCGATCACGATGTTTTTGCCGGAATAGTCAAGAAGGATCTCCTTTACGACAGCGATATTTCTCTCCTGCACTTCCCGAAGGCTCTCTCCGTCAGGAAGCTTATAGTCCATATCTTTCCACTGTCTTTTCGTATAATCCAGGAAATCCTCGATCCAGCCGGCCCCGACTTTCCGTTCCCGAAGATCCGGATATGTCTTTACCGGAAGACCGAGCGTATCCGCCAGATCCGACACGGTATCGACCGCACGCTTATAAGGACTCGAGAGGACAACATCGATCTTCTTATCCCGGAAGAACGAAGTGACGAGTTTTCGATCCTTCATGCCCTGCTCGGAGAGCTCCCGGGTCAGATCGTCGTGGTTATTGGTATTCGGCAAACAGTGCCTTACGAAGTAAAGAGTAGTCATAGTATCCTCCCCCGCCTATTATACACAAGAAAAAACGGCAAAAGAAAACCCGGTTCTCACTTCCGGGTCTTCTAGGTTAGAGGGTGGTATATTATGAGTAGTGGGTCATGCTATTTCATCTCGGCAGTTTTCTTATTCCTAGTTGTCATTTCCTTCGGTGTCCTGCCCTTGTCTTTATGTCTTTATTCTATCGGCAGAAGGTAAAAACATCGTCAAAAGAAGGTAAAGAATTGATAAAGAAAATAATGAGGAGTTTGCATAAGAACGTGCTACAACGCAATCTTATAACAACAAAAGACGGGGGACTTTGCATAAGCTCACAAAAACGAATTCTCTTATAACAACAAACATGGGATTTTTTGTATAAGATCGAGCTTTTTGAGTCTCTTATAACACCAGGTATTCCCCTAATTGTTATAAGGAAAGCAAATACATTGGTCTTATACAAACGACCTTCCAAAAATGTGTTATAAGGAAAGCCAAATCACTGGTCTTATACAAAAAGCAAAGAAAGGGGCTTCCCCGATCGCATAACCGGCTTGGCTACCTGCTTACTTCCCCCTCACATACACAGAATCGCTGGCAATATTACCTGCTTCTGCGCTCCACATGAGTGTGTATCCGTGTGTCAGCAAGAAAGTATACATCCTTTGTGAGATCTTGTTTTTCTCCACCACGATCACTTTCGGGAGGTCTTCTTCCAGTTCTTCCAGATATTCGTCGATGATCTCCGGCATAACGATGCCATCCAGGGTAAACTGGGCCGCCCCCACGATCACATTCTCTCTATTCCTTCTGAAACCCCGCAAAAAAAGACACCGCGCAGTTTTCACGCGGCGTCTTCTGACTTGCTTTTCTTATCTTAATCCTGGTGTTTAACCCAGTTCTACCTTGTTGCTGCCATCCAGAGAAGCTCGCATGGTCTTCGTTCCGGAAGCATCCATGTAGTACACGCTGTCGCCCACGATCACGAACTTCGCAGAACCGATGTTCTCCGAGAGGATCTGTGTCTGGATCAGGTCCTTATCGAGGACATAAAGTCCGTCAGATGTAGCCATATAGAGCTTGCCGTTCGCGTAGTTTTCGGAGCACGGGGAGTATCTGTTGACTTGTCGTATATCGCTGCCGTCCATCTTCACACGGAGGTATCCGGCTACGCTTCCGTCTGCGGCATCTCCGTAGAAATAGATCCACTCGCCATCGCTGAAGAATGTTTCTCCGTTACATGCGTGCGGAGTCATGCCGAGTTCTGTCTTGCCGTTGCCATCGAGATCCATGGAGTAGATGAATCCGAAGAAGTATCCGCCGTTGGCAAAGTCCGTCGGATCCGAGAAGAAGATCTTGTCGTTTGTGATGCAGAAAGCAATATCTGCCGGCATTGCAGTCTGCTGCTTTTCGAAAAGAACCGCCTTATTGCTCCCGTCCAGCGCCGTCTTTACGAGGCAGCTGTTCTCGCTGTAATAAAGATTGTCGTTATATACTGTCAGATTGGCGATCTGGCCTTCGCTGATTTTCTTCGCCGAACCATCAGAAAGGCTTACTTTGGTGATCGCGTTCTTGCCTTCACGGAAATAGAGGGCATCGGATGTCAGGTTCAGACAGTCAATAGAATCCGCGGAATAAAGTTCCTTCTTCTCGCCCGAAGCGTTATCTTCCTGGATCAGTGTGACCTGGGATTTTCCGGACGGATGCATCACATAGAAGGAATAGCGGCTGTTACCTGTGGCAAATCCGCCGTTTCCGATGTTGCCGGCGCCAAGTACCACATCTGCGGTTTCCGGTTCAGCTGTCGTCTCCGCCTGCGATTCAGAAGCATCCGAGGAGCTTTCCGGATCAGCAGAAGTTTCGGAACTTCCTTCTGTGGCAGATGTATCTTCGGAGGAAGGAGCTTCCGTTTCCTTGCTCTCTTCAGACTCCGGCTTTTCTGTCGCCTCGATCTTCGTTTCGGTTGTTTTTTTCGTTTCTTCTTTCTTGTCATCCGACTTCGAGCATGCTGAAGAACCTAAGATGCAGACCATAAGCAATGCGGTGATCAGTTTGCTGGAAATCTTGTTGTCACGACGTTTCATAAGTCTCTTTTCCCCCCATAAAATTTTTCAAGTTATTTTCTTTATCGCAGGCATAATACCATGTAATACACCTCGAAAAGTGAGAACTTTGTCATACAGAAAAATCTCACCCTTTTGAGGTGAGATCGTAAGGCTGGGAATCAGCCGGCTTTCCGCTGTTCCTTCTTTTCTTTTATGAGCATATATGCCTGATAAAGCGGGATATCCACATACGGGCGTCTGTCCCGCTCGCCGGTAATAAATCCGACCAGGCCGCCGGTCGTCGAAGCATTATCCGAAAGTACGATCTTTTCGCCGGAACCATAATACATCGTCATCTTCAGACGGTATTCCGTATGATGATTCCTCGTTCGGGTATATTCTTCCGTTTCTACCGTGCCGATGTCGGAGATGGCGATCCTCTTATTACTGAAGAGCCGTTTGATCGAAACTTCGTCATCACTTACCACAATGGATGCCCCCACGATCAGATCCAGGACAAACCACAGTACAGTAAGGAAGAAAATGACTAAGCTTACGATCATAAGCAGGGTCACCTGCATGATCAGAGTGACCATACAAAACAGGACAGCAAGTAAAATGGCGATCTTGGCCCACATATTCTCGTGCCGGAGCTTAAACTTCGTCTTATCGCTACCATTATTCATAATACCTCTCCATTTCTATCCCCGTACCTATTTTACACCTTTTGCCGGCCACCCTTTTTCATTATAGCGTGAGGACCTGAAAAACGGTAGATTTCCGCTTGTTCTTCTTATACGCGCGTATAGTATAATGAATCTGACGATCGTGGTTTTCTTTCAGCACATGGAGGCATCTTCTATGAATACGCGTAATGGTTTTCCGATCCTGGGCTTCGGCTGTATGCGTTTTAGCACCAAAGGCCGGAGCATCGATTTTGAAAAGGCGGAGGAACAGATCCTCCGTGCGGTCGATCTCGGGATCACGTACCTTGATACCGCCTATATCTATCCCGGAAGTGAGGATACCGTCGGAAGGATCCTCGAAAAGCATGCTCTTCGGGAAAAGATCACGCTGACTACGAAACTTCCACAGTATCTTGTCAAAAAGCGCGAGGACCTCGACAAATATCTCGACGAGGAATTAAAGCGTCTTCGGACAAGCTATCTCGACTACTATCTTTTCCATCACATGACGGATATCGCGCAGTGGGAAAAACTTCTGTCCCTCGGGGTTACGGACTGGATCGAAGAAAAGAAGGCGGAAGGCAAGATCCGCCACGTGGGCTTTTCTTTTCACGGAAATACGGAAATGTATCTGAAGATCCTTTCGGCATATTCCTGGGAGCTGAGCCTTGTGCAGTATAACTACATGGATGAGAATTCACAGGCCGGGAAAGACGGCATCGCGGAAGCATATAAGAGAGGGATCCCGGTATTCATCATGGAGCCGCTCCGGGGAGGAAAGCTCGTGGATCTTCTTCCTGAAAAGGCGAAAAAAGAGATCGCTTCGGATCCTCATGGGTGGACGCCGGCGGAATGGGCGTTCCGGTGGCTTTGGAACCAGAAGGAGATCACCTGCGTGCTGTCGGGAATGAATTCGATCCCGATGATCGAGGAAAATGCCAGGATCGCATCTTCTGCCGAGGCAGGCGCATGGGGAGATATGGAGTTTTCCATGATATCGAAGATCCGCGGCTACATCAACGAAAACACGAAAGTCGGATGCACGGGCTGCAAGTATTGTCTGCCGTGCCCGAGAGGAGTAGATATCCCGGGTATCTTCTCCTGCTATAATCATATGTATTCCGAGAAGAAAAGCTCGGGAAGAAAAGAATACTATCAGACCATCGCGCTCCGGCTCGAGCCGGCGGATGCGTCAAGATGTGTCGGATGCGGAAAATGTGAGACACACTGTCCACAAAATATCCCGATCCGTGATAAACTCAAAGAGGCAAATGCTGCACTTTCTCCCCTTCCCTATAAGATCGCGGCGAAAGTGTCCAGGAGGTTCATGGTTGGAAAAAGGAGGAAATCCGGGGTATGAAACAAGGTGGTAAAGGGCGTTTACTGATTCGGCTGGAGTGCATTTTTCTTATGTTTGCACTTCTTTTCTCATCGCTGGCATTAGGCGGCTGCACGAGAAAAAAGACGAAAAAGGAAAAAGAGGAACAGGCGTCCAGGGCCAGTGCCAGTAAGGCATTTCGGGATGCAACGTCAGAAGAGTCAGAGACGGAAGAGGAGATAGAAGAGCCGAGCGAAACAGAGCCTCTTTCAGATGACGAAGCAAAACCTAGAGCACAGGAGATCGCCAAAACAGTCGGGCTTTCCGAAGAAGATCTTCGCGGGAAGTATTCTCTTTTCCTCAGGTATGCGGATGCGGTAGCAGGAAATCCGGATCTTCTCGACTTTGACTGCTATATGTATAAACTGTTCCCGATCGTCGCAGATCACCTGAAAAACGAGAATGAATCGTACTTCCTTCGAAAGGTCAACAATCTTGCATTCGAGTTTCTGAAATCGAATAATCCCGAACCATGGGGCGGATTCCTGCCTGGCCCGAACAAGATCCAGATCGAAGTAAACAGCTACGAGCAGAGTCCGACAGAGCTTAAAGCCACAGGCGTGTATCACGAACTCATACATTTCATCGACTACTGCATCGATGGAATGCCCACTTACTGTTACGCTTTTTCGAATGAACAAACGGTAGACGATGAGGACAAGGAGTTCCTCCATGCAGCCTACTGGGTTGAGGGAGGTTCCGAGCTCTTCTATTCCAGATATTTCACGCACGCACCGGAAACCGGTGCCTACATCGTCGCCGAACAGTTTCTGGTCGCACTGGAGTATATCTTCGGAAGCGACATGGTGGAAGAATACTTCTTCAGCCACGAGACCGATCCGCTCTTCGTCGGACTTCTTATGGATAACGGATTCACTGATGACGAGATCGTAAAGCTTTATCACGTGATGGAGAAGATGGGCGATCGGAGCGAAATTACGGATCCTGAAAACTATATGGATCCGCAGGAAGCGCTCATCCGTCTTTATATCAACAAGATCGGACCGGACTACGAAAAGGACGCTGCCTTCTGCCGGATCCTGGCCACGATGGAAGATGATCTTCTGAAAGTTATCCCCTCTTCCTACAAGGAGTTTACAAACACACTCAAAAGATTCTCAGAAAGCGAGGAAAAATCTTTCCTGAAGAGGATCAGAGAAGAAAAAGGCTACTCTTCGGAAGGCATGAGCTTTCTTCTCCCGCCGTCCCCAGCCTTCATTGACGGGGAACTCAAACTGACAGGTCTTTTCTATGTAAAAGAGAATGGGAAAACGGTCCCGAAGGCCGTGATCATGGACTTCGACTTTACTACGAATACCATTCTGAATTTCGAAGTTTACGACAACTGGGTCCCGGAGGCCATCGAGAAACCCCAAAAACTTCCTTCGGATGCTTCTCAGGAAGGAAAAGACTTTGTCGCCTCGCAGATGCAGGATAATTCGTCTGCACATGACCTAAAGATGAAAGGCAGTGACGGCAGTCTTTCCGGACTTTATGACCGGGCAAAAGACATCGCATTTACGTACGGCATAGAAGTCTGGTTTGGCGATCTGACGCCTTCCGGTGCACTCTACTTCGATGACATTATCGCCTATGATCCGGATATGATCAGCAATGCACTCGACCAGATTGAAGAAGTGCTGTCGATCTATCCGAGAGACTATCTGGAGCGGTTCCTTTTCAAGTATTATACGGGGGTGGCGATCTGCCTTTACTATGGGAACTTCGAATACAATAACCCGTCGCATCTTTTCCTGAAGAACAAGAATTACCTGATGCTCTATGTCGATGTCGGCCTCGATCGCGTACAGGGATATCCCGGTGCAGATGAGATCAAGAATATGTATTTCCCTTCCGCAGGCGACATTGCCTGCCAGCTGATCTGCGATATCTGGCATCAGACGGAAAACATCATGAAGAACAGAAATGCCTTCTTTGACGAAGTGACGTACAGCGATACGAGCTGGCAGGCGCTGAATCCGAAAGGATTGACATACCTTTATACCGAAGATATGGAGACGCTTTCCACGGGCTTCAAAAAAGACGATTCGGCGTATTTTCTTTCTGCGGGAGCATTGGCATCTCCGGAGAACGACCGTCTTCTGACCTACGAGTACATGATGCTCTGCGCGCTCACCGGCACATCTCCCAGCGAGCTGTCACCGGAGTTCATGGCCAAGATCACGGAAATCGAGAACATGATCCGTTTCTACTTCAGTTCCGATAAATGGGGCACTTCCACCTCGTGGGAAGATGCCATGAAAAACGTGAAAGTAACGGGTCAGGAGGGATAATTCTTCCGTTCGAAAAGATCCGTTCCGGCGCTTATTTATCCGAAAGCCACTGCCAGAGGCTAAGGCTTCCGTCGGTGCATTCATCATTGAAGAAATAGATCCAGGAGAAATGACCGTAGTACTGGTACGGCTGACCATCCTCCTGAAGATATCCCTTTGTGTCATGCACGTCCTGGAAAACGGACGAGTGCAGGTCTTTTGCGCCGGCTTCCTTCAGCCTTGCGATCAGGGGTTCTTCGTAAACTGCGGGGATAACGGTCTTATCGTTTTCGGCATAGACGAACCACATCGGAACGTCCTTTAAGGCGTTGATCCTATCCTCCGGAAGTCCCTCCGGATCGAGGATCTCGCAGATCGGATAGGCCGCCGCGAATTTCCCAGGATAGTTCATGAGAAGATCGATCGTCATGTAGCCGCCATTTGAGCAGCCGCCGAGCATGATCCGCCCCTTATCCACGTGATGGGTATCAGCAAACTTTTCAATCAGCTCCATCAGGTCATTTACGTAGATGGAGTCGCAGCCGGCATTCTCATTCCAGTTCTTCCCGTTATCGGCAAACTCGATCCAGGCCGTCGGGCACTGCGGTACGAGGACATAGGCGCCGTCCATCACGGTCTGGAAATCATCTCTGAAAAGAGCGACGACTTCATTTCCATAGACGGTCGTCGTCGGATCCGTGCCGCCCTCTCCGCCGCCATGGAGCCAGATGATTAAGGGGCGTTTATTCTCTGCCGTGGCATTTTCGGGTTCATAGGAAGCATAGGAGAAAGTGTGGCCCTCTGAGCCGGTAAAAGAACCCTTCGTGTCGACCCGATTTAGTTCCGGGAAGTCCATTTCCGTCACATAAGAGAGCACTTCCCCGCTCTGTAACACTGTTACAGAATAGTCGGAAAACCAGTGATTCGAGGAGGTGTAGTTATCAAAGTATAAGAGCAGGCCCTCATCGGGATGGTCCTGCAGCTCGACCGTAAGATAGAGGTTTTCCTTATAGGAGGAAAGGTCTACTTTCTTCCCTTCCGCATCGGAATAGAAGGCATCCTTCACTTTTCTCTCATCACTATAGGAAGAAGATCCATCCTTCTTCTCTTCTTTTACCGAAAACATATCCGCAGTAAGTGCATCTTTCTTCTCATCCGGGATATCGATGATCACTTTTTCCACAGAAGGGCCGAAATCGTAGCCGCGGACGACCATTTTGCCGGGGCACGAAGAATCGGTCTTCCCGTTTTCCGAAGTGTTTCCGTCCGAATTATCCTTACCCGCGCCGTCGCAGGAGGAAAGGCAGGAAGCCATGAGCATACTCATGGCAAGGATCAGTGTAGTGTGTTTTTTAAAATAGCTTTTCATAATGTGTTTTCCCCAATGCTTTTTCATAAGGTAGATTATACAGTAGAATCGCTCCGAATGTGACGAATGTGACGTTTCTCTTACCATTTATGTGACAGTTCGTTCATCAGGAGCGCGGCACTTACGTGTACTATGAATGTACCGGGGTCGTGTCCGGTATGTTACCAACAAGGAGGTAATCTTATGAAACAGTTTAAATATACGAAATTGATCGCTTCAGTGATCGCATGTGCCTGCCTCTTCTCGGCTTGCGGCGAAGACAGTGAGAGCACCACGAAGGCAGAAAAGAAAAGAAGTGAAACAGAGATCACTTCCGCAGTGATCGAAGATGACGCCAAGGATACAGAAAAGAAATCTGATGCTGTAACAGAAAACAAGGGCGGCAAGGAGGATTCTGAGAAGGGTTCTGATAAGAATCCGGACAATGCTTCCGAGAACGCTTCTGAAAATACTCCGAAGAAGGCCCAGGACAAGAGTGCCGACGATCAGAAGAATAACGCAACTCCGCTCAAGGATGAGCCGGCCAAGGAACCTTTTGATTCGATCGTTACCGATGATACGGCTTCTGAAGTAAAAGATCCGTCCACGGACAAGGGTGCGACTCCGGCAACCGCTGCGATCACCCTTGGCGCCGGTAACCTTGCTAACGGCGGGTTTGCCACCGGCGATGAAAAGTTCGTCTATTACGTGACGCATATGGAAGACGGCCGTCTTACGATCACACAGGAAAACCGCACAAGCGGCGAGAAAAACGTGATCCGTACGACAGCATACAGCCCGAACAAGACGCTCGACAGCCTGACGATCTCCGGCAACGCGCTTTACTTCCGTGAAAGCGGCGGCAGCGACGCGATGGATTCGACGTACTCGATCATTAAGATGGATCTCAGCTCTTTTGAAACAGAGATCATCTACGGCGGTAATATCTCCAACGTGATCGTAGATGGAGATTTCCTCTACTTCAGCGACGACGGCGCGATCATGAAGATCGGGAAAAACGGCGGTGACGCCACGGAGCTTTTCAAGGCGGAGCATTCGGCAATTACAGCCAATATCGTTTTCTGCATCGCCAACAGCAAGATCTACTATTCGGATGCGGCGAACTTCGCAATCGGCGGTATGTTCTACGGCAAAATCTATTCCATGGATCTCGATGGCCAGAACAAGACCGTGATCTCTTCCGATGTGGAAGCGAAGAATGAGGATATCTTCTTCTCTGACGGAAAAGCTCTGTACTTCTACGGAAATACGGAAAAGGACGGCGCCGGCTACTTCACCATGAAGCTCGACGGCAGTTCTCTTGACATGATCTCCAAGGCAGCTCCGTATTCGAGAAACATCTCCGAAAACGCAGATGTCGTCTGTAACTCCGATGAGCTCTATGTCGGAAAGAATTCTTCCGACCACCAGCTCCTCTATACCGGCAAGATCGATTCTGCCAAGATCGTGATCGTAGGTGACGACATCTACTTCATGGTCAGAGACGATTCCGGATCCAAACTCACTTTGAAGAGAATGACCTTCTCCGGTCAGAACGAGACTGTACTCGGATAATTTGATATAGCGTTTTTTCTACCCCCCCCTGATCAAATATAGAAGCGCCTCCTGCCGGACGGGCAGGAGGCGCTCGACTTTTCTCATTGATCTTATCTTAGGGCTTATGTTGTCGCCGCCGAAGTCTCTGCCGAAGTCTCCTCGGACAGAGCCTGATCGGATCCGGCTTCATCCATTGGAAGGGGCTCATTTTCAATATGCCAGCATTTTGAAAAATCATAGACATTCTTTCCAAGCGGATACCAGCGTGTCTGATTCTCCACACACCAGCAGTTTTGTTCCGGATCGTATCTCATCCATCCGATCCCGTGTTCTTCGCGGAAATCCTCGAACCAGTAACACCAGAAGCCCGTTCCCGTATAGGTATCGTAGTAGAAATGACATTTCGTCGCAGGATCGTAGTAGTTTCTTTCTTCTTCGATATACTCGCATGTCCGCCCGATCTCCTGGACATAGATCAGGTTATGGCCATTATATCTTCCGTCATCAGGGGAGGACATATGCCACAGGCGATCCTTATCGTATTTCCCCTCCGGGAGCACGATCCAGTTCCCCGCACTTGCTTCGATATACCACGTATCCTCGGCAAAGTCGTACTCCATCCATCCGTAGTCACCATAGGCGGAGGAGATCCCTTCATACCAGTACTGCCAGATCGGCGGTTCGACGTCCGTATTGAGCCAGAAATAGCAGTCTGTGGTCTTGTCATAGTAGTTTCCCGAACTGTGCCAGCCACATTCTCTTCCGATCGCGTCCACATAGATCGTACTGGAAAAATCCTCTTCCGCGACGAATTTGAAATAGTATTCCGGGACCGGCGTCGGCTCCGGAGTTGCTGTCTGCCTGTCCAGTTCCCTCGACTGCTCGATCGACTCCCATTCCTCAGAAGAATATGTATATACATGTCCCTTGGAGCTGTTTTTGGTGTTTACAGCATCACCGACAATAACGGCCAGAACGATTGCCGTTACCGCAATGATAAACCCGCCTGCATATCTTCCGGAGTTTATGCTTTCCTCCTTCTCAACGGAAGAAAGTTTACTCGTATCGATCTTGTCCAATGCTCCTATATGCTGACCATTCCGGAAATAGGTATCATCCGGACTCCGGGTATCGGCGACCACGCTCGTTTGCGCAACCGGCTTGAGCTCCTCTTCGATCACGGCGCCGTCCATGATCTCCGAAAGCGATGCTCCGCAGTTCGGGCAGGAAGGAAGCGCTCCCTTCGTCCACTTGAGTTTGATCTGGGTGCCGCAGTAATTGCAGATGGCACGCGTCTCATACTGGGAATTTTTACGGAGGATGACCTGTTTGGAATAGTTGCCTTTCTCATCATAGTAGCCGCTTTTATATTTTCTTCCGGTCGTTTCATCCGTCCAGTCTTCCGGATAATAGAAATAGTCATGACTGACACTTCGGAAGAGAGAATACGAAGTAAGCGCACGTCCGGATCTCGTCGGCTGATTCGTTCTCGGTCTTTCCGCCGGAAGGACATAACTCGTCACTTTCCGCGTCGGGCGGTAACTCGAAGACTCCTGCCCGGAGCTGCTGTGAGAGGAGCTGGAATGACTGGAGAAGGAGTGATGAAACCCTCCACCGCCGCCAAAAGAAGAGTGCGATGAACTCGAATGTGAACTGGAACTATGACTGGACGGCATAATGCTGATACCCCCGATACTCTTTTAACCACAACCCTATGAAAAAGGGACCCCAAGGGATCCCTCAGTCAATTTCCATTATACCACGCATTCGAAAAAAGGTTCTTATCGCTGCGCGCTTCTCTTTCTTTCAGCGTTCGATCACGTTACCTTCTTTATCTATGGTAAAGACGATCGGTCTGTTTTTCGTAAAGAACCCGTTTTCCACCACGCCGACGATCCCGTTGACTTTGTCTTCCATCTCAGCCGGATCCACAGGCGTTTTCCATTTAATATCCAGAAGCTGGTTTCCGTTATCGGTAATGACCGGACCGCATTTTCTCACGCCTTCGCGAAGGACACACTCCGCGCCAAGCGCATTCAGCGCAGCTACGACCGGCACTCTCGCTTCTCCGATGATCTCCACGGGAAGCGCAAAACCGGTGCCGAGAGAATCGACGATCTTCGTGGAATCGGCGACAATGACAAACTGTGTGGAGTTATACGCGACGATCTTTTCCCGAAGAAGTGCCGCTCCGCCGCCCTTGATCACGTGATTCAACGGATCGACCTCGTCTGCCCCGTCGATAGCCAGATCAAGATGTCCTCCGATCGTTTTATCATTCATGGAAAACACCGGAATATCCAGTTCTTCACAGAGGTTCTGCGTACCGAAGCTGGTCACTACGGCCTTAATATCTTTGACGGTTCCGTCCGCGATCCTTCTGGCCAGATGTCTTACGGCCGGATAGGCAGTCGATCCCGTACCAAGACCGATCTTCATGCCCGAGAAGATCTTCCCCTGCCGGATCAATGTATCGATCGCTGTTGATGCCACCAGTTCCTTCTGTTCACTCTGTGTCATAATCATCCCTCTTCTTTCTTAGCAAGCTTCTTATAGTACTCATCGATATACTTTGCCACCGGCATCTCGCTCCAGACATGGGCTTCGATATACCGCTCCGGCCCGAACTTCCCGTCATCATTCCAGTCCTGCGGGAGGCCGTATTTCTCAATAACTTTCAGGATCTCCTCGTACGTGTAGAGTTTCTTTCTGTATTCTTTCCCGTCCGCACACCTGTCGCTGAAGGTCGGCATCGAGTCTCCATAGGTAAAAGAAACGGTCCGAAGATCGAATTCCTCGATCGGGATCCTGATGTACTCCGACTGCTCAAACCAGGTCGAAAGCCAGGGACTGAATTCCACCACCATGTAGTGGGGAGAGTCCTTCTCCATAAGCCCGCCCTTCGCGGCAAACTCACGCCGCAGGATCGCTTCACAGTTACGCCTTTTCTGCACATACTGATCGTCTCTTCGGGCACACAGCGAGTCCGGGCGTTCCTCCCTGATCTTCTCGATCACGGCCTTCGCCTCTTCGGGGGAAATATTCGTCAGGCTCCGGAATGGTCCGGTGCGCCGGTCGAAAAAGTGATACAGATACATATTCCTATTTTCCTTCTTCTTTCTTCCAGATCTTACTGCTACAGGGCGATTTCCGGATCTTTTCCGTCAGCGACCTATAGCATCACGGGAGAATCAGCCCTTCACGTATCGGATCTCCTTTTTATTCCACCGCTTGAAGATCTTCTCTTTTCCATCGGAAGAATAGCCGTTCTTCTTATAAAAGGCGATTCCCATGCTGTTCTCTTCGAGGACCCAGATCACGAAATTCGAGCAGCCCTTCTCTTTTCCTTTTTCTTCAAAGAACGAAAGCATTTTCGTACCCAGGCCCATTCTTACATACTCCGGATCGAGATAGATGAAATGCAGTTCGAAGGCATCTGTTTTATCCTCGTCTTCGCACATGCCAATGCCCATCATGCCCTTGATCAGACCGTCATCAGGATCCTCGTACACATAAAGAGCGAATCTTTTCTCGGAGATCCATCTTTCATAGACCGGAACGCGGCTTTCGACATTTAAATCCCGAAACAGACACTCATCCGCAACCACACCTTTATATGCATATCTGCTGCTTTCGACCTCGATCTGCGCAATTCTTACGGCGTCATTTACTGTTGCTTCACGTATCATATTACGTTCACCTCACTATGAAATTTTTTAAACAGCCAGTCGGCTATTTAACTTCATATTTTAGACTACTGGTTTCATTATACCAATATAGCGGTAGTATAGGGCCGCAGGATTCCTCATTAAAAATGGTCAGTTTTGATCGTCGCCAGTCCTAAAAAGAAGATCGAGCGGCCGGCATCAGGCGAAGCAGCCAACCAGTCAACCGGCTCTGGAAAGCCCTGAAAACAGGGGACTCTACCAACAGTCGGTTGTCTAAAACGGCACTTGATGGTAGGTTTAGGCTAGAAAAATCATCAGGAGGTGCCTCATGGGTTACCGGAAGTTCTTAAGTTTTTTGACATCGATCACATTGGTCATCGCAAGCTTTTTTTCTGTGTCTTTTGCAGACACCACGGAAGGAGGCCCATCAGGAAGCACTGATATTGTCACTTCTTCCGACGCGGGCACTTCTGTAGATCGCGGAGATGGTACTACCTATCCCCTTCCCGAGGGATTAACGGTCATCCTTCCGGCCGGATTTGACGAAGTCCTCTGGATCGGCATGGATGCGGACGATACGGAACTGACGCGGCAGGCTGGGGTGGAGCCGGTCCTGCAATTATATGAAAACACCGGCACAGCCCTTCAATGCAGTGTCCCCCCTGTTGGAGCGGATGACGGTCAGATCATCCAGGTCGCGGCCATCATTGAGGATGCGCCTTCCGAAATAAGTGAATCCGCATTCTTTTCCGACACTTACGAGGATGTAGATGAGGAAGGTGATGTGGAGCACTTCGAGATCCTCAAAAATGGCGTGATCCACATCGGCAATGTAGATCTTTATAAGATCAGCAGCGATGCCTCCATCGAAATAAATAACACTTACGGCCACTTTAAATACAAAATCAGAGCAAACAACTATGCTTTTGTATCTGAATCAGGAAAACTCTTCACTATCAATATTTCGATCATAACGGATCCTTCCAATCTGGGCGATGCAGTTCCTTACACAGAAGAGGATCTCGCGTACCTGGATGAACTCGAATCCTATATCGTCGGTGGTCTTACGTTTGACGGAAAGACCATAAGTATCGATTTGCCAGCGTTCCCTGTGTCTAAGGAAGGTGAAGCCGTATCTTCTGAAACTCCAGAGACTCCTGAGACTCCTGAGATTCCTGAGACCAAGCCGGGAAACACAGCTACGAAATCTTCAGGCAAGACGTTCTTTAAGAGCTTCGTCGGATTCTCCTTCCCGCTTTGGATCCTCCTGGCAGGACTTGTGATTCTTCTGATCGCCGGCGCAAAAGCATCCAAGAGAAAAGAATGGCAGGAAGAACCGCTATCTCTTGTTCCTTCCAAGGCGATCCAGGGATTTGCTGCCATAGGCATTATCCTTCACCACCTCTCGCAGTCGCTTCTTCAGGCTTCCGGTCCGTTCCAGTTCCTGTCCGAGTGCGGTGTCCTCTTCGTAGGCATATTCTTCTTCTTTTCCGGCTACGGGCTTTATACCAGCCTAAAGACGAAGGATGACTATCTTAAGGGCTTCCTGAAAAAGCGCCTCATCACGATCCTTATTCCGTTTTATATGTGTATCGCGGTATTCACCGTGGCATCCTGCATCTGCGGCACCAAATATAAGCCCCTGGAATTGCTTTCCGTGCTTTCCGGATGGTCTTTGATCAACAGCCATATGTGGTATATCGTGGAGATCGCGATCTTGTACCTGGCGTTCTTTATCTTCTATAAGCTGATCAAAAACCGCACGGCAGCCACCTGTGCAATGAGCCTTTTCGTACTCCTCATGATGGGCGGAAGCCTCTATCTGTGCCACGGCAATGATATGGGCTGCCGGTACTGGTTCATGGGCGAATGGTGGTATAACGCTTCGATCCTCTTCATCGTCGGCATCCTCGTATCCAAGTATCAGGATGCTCTCCGAAAGATCGCAAGAAAAGCCTATGTCGTACTCCTTCCGGTTTTTGCGATCCTGACGGGTCTTTTCGGATGGATCACGAGCCGGTTCCTCGACATATACTCCTACTGGAGTGAGACCCCGGGCGAAGATCCCCGATACCTCGATAAGCTCCGCTGCCTTTCCGTACAGGTTCCGTTCATTCTCTGCTTTGTTCTCTTTGTCCTTCTTGTCATGATGAAAATCCGTTTCGGAAACCCTGTCCTGAAGTTCCTCGGCTCGATCTCGCTGGAACTCTATCTGATCCACAATCTGTTCCTTACGGGTCTTGCTGACGGCAGGATATTCAAAGTGAGCTCACCTTCGATGTACATCCTTCTTACGATCCTGATGTCTATCGGCGCGGCCACGATCATCAGCGGCACGGATAAATACCTGATCGGTCTTATCAGCGGAAAGAAGAAGGAGTTTTCGGAACTCCCCACTCCCCGCAACCATGCCATCGACCTGATGAGGATCGTCATGGCCTTCCTGGTCGTGACCATCCATATGCCGTTTTCCGGAAGCGCCGGAGATGTCTTCATCACATTTGGAAAGACGGCCGTCCCGTTCTTCCTGGTCGTATGCGGCTACATGCTGTATAGAGATGATGCAAAAGAACTCATGTCCCGTCTTCTTAAGCAGACCCGCCGGATCCTGATATTCTTCCTTGCATCGAACGTCTTCTATGCGGCAGCAACCGCTCTCTATGACAAGAAGATGACCGGAAAAGTGGATATGAGCCAGTACTTCACCAAAAAGGCCATAAAGGACTTCCTCCTTTATAACTTCTCACCGTTTTCCGAGCATCTGTGGTTCTTCGGTTCCCTTCTTTATGCTCTGGTGATCCTTCTGATCCTGAATAAGCTTAAGTTCTTAAAACCGGCGATATTTGCAGGACCTCTGCTGATCGCCGCCTATGTGATCCTGTCGCATATGGGTGTCGGAGAATCCTACCAGCTTCGAAACGCCATCCTGGTCGGCCTTGCGTATACCATGACCGGAATGCTCATCAGAAGATATGAAAAGAAGATCTTAAGTATCAAGAACCTTCACATCATCCTTCCCGTCCTGGCCATCGGAGCAAGTGTTGCTGCGATCATCGAGCTTTGCACCTATAAGAAAGGCATCGCCGTACCTTTCGTGGGCTGCGAGATCCTGACGATCGTGCTCGTACTCCTTTGCCTCCGCTTCCCGAACTTCGGCATGGGCACATATGCGGAAAAACTCGGAAGAACATGTTCTCTTCCGATATACATCATGCATATCTTCACGATGATGGTTTTCGTTATGACTAAAAACGATGCTTTCTTCGGCAAGTTTGGCGCGGTGACGGTCTTTGCCGTGACAGCCGTGGGCGTGGCTCTTTACGAGAATATAAAAGAGGCCGTCATCCAGTCGAAGGACTGATTTTCCGCACATCTGATAATTGAAAGGAAGGGGCTGTATTCAAAACAAAGAGCGCAGCCCTTTACTTTTCACGGGAATGTATCAAATGAATGCCGAAGAGGTCTTGATGCATGCGAGGGAGCGGTCAAAGAAGAGGAATTTGCATAAGGAAGTGATGCAACTCATTTTTATAACAACAAAAGAAGGGGGACTTTGCATAAGATTACAAAAAGGCATTCTCTTATAACAACAAACATGCGGGTTCTTTGCATAAGATCATGTTTTTTGAGTGTCTTATAACACCAGCATTCCCCCCCATTGTTATAAGGAAAGAAAAACCCTTGGTCTTATACAAACAGCTTCCAAATATAGTGTTATAAGAAACGCCAAACTACTGGTCTTATACAAAAATCGAAAAATGGTTGCCCTGTGAGATAGCCCCTTTAGTACCATAAAAGTGTAATTGTTAGAGAGTAATTAACTCTGACAGTTGCACTTTTTTCTTATAATATGGGGAGTAATTGGCCTGACGTACAGCCCCTTGGATCAAGCATCCGCACAAAAAACAGTCAGCCAATCCC
>JAFZKB010000008.1 GCA_017551865.1 Clostridiales bacterium
CAATGCTCATAAAAAGAAATGTTCTTTATATGAGAAGGAGGAATGACCTATGTTAGTACCGAGTATTTTTGGAGAGAGTTTACTGGATGACTGGCTGGATTTCCCGGATATGAGGGATTTCGGCAACATTGAAAAGAAGCTTTACGGCAAGAACGCCGCGCACATCATGAAGACGGATGTACATGAGCACGAGCAGGGCTTCGAACTGGATATCGATCTTCCGGGATTCAAGAAAGATGAGATCCAGCTGGATCTGGAAAATGGCTACCTGATGATATCCGCAGCCAAAGGGCTGGAGAGCGACGAGAAGAACCAGAAAGGAAAACTGATCCGCAAGGAGCGTTATTCCGGATCGATGCAAAGAAGTTTCTTCGTCGGCAAGGATCTGAAGGAAGAAGACATTAAAGCAAAATTTGAGGATGGCGTCCTGAAACTGTCCATTCCGAAGAAGGAAGCGGAGAAAGTACCGGAGAAAAAACGGATCATGATCGAAGGATGATCGGCCGTTGACGGATCTTTGAAACAAGAGTAAACTACATAGTAGTTAAGGCAACGGGGTCTTTAACAGGATTGTTAAAGATCCCGTTTTTCATTTCAGAGGGCAGAGTATGTGCGGCATTGCAGGCTATGTAAGTAACAGCGGAATATCGAAAGACGTATTGAAGGCCATGACCGACCGGATCGCGCACCGCGGGCCGGATGGCGAAGGTTTCTATACCGACGACACATGTGCGTTGGGACACAGAAGGCTCGCCATCATCGACCTGGTGACCGGCGACCAGCCGATCTATAACGAAGATCAGAGCATCGTCGTTGTCTTTAACGGCGAGATCTACAATTTTCAGGAACTACGCGAAAACCTAAAGCAGAGCGGACATGCATTCCAGACTCAGTCGGATACGGAAGTGCTGGTGCATGGATACGAAGAATGGGGCGATACGCTAACGGATAAACTGCGTGGCATGTACGCATTTGCCATCTGGGATACTGCGAAGAAGAAACTCTTCCTGGCGCGCGATAAGTGGGGCATCAAGCCGCTGTACTATTATCAGACGGATCACAGCCTTTTGTTTGCATCCGAGATCAAGGCCCTTCTGGATCACCCGGATTTCAAAAAGGAACTGAACGAAAATATTCTTTCCGCGTACCTGTGCTTCAACTCTGTTCCGACAGAGGAGACACTTTTCAAAAACGTCTTCCGTCTGGAACCGGGCCACCAGCTGACCTATCAGAATGGAAAGATGGAGATCCGGAAATTCTTCGAACTGGATTTGACCGAAGATGCATCCTATGATCCGGAAGAGACGGCGGAAGAGATCCGCAAGGCGCTGGCATCTTCCGTTAAATATCACGGCTTCGCGGATGTGGAAGTGGGCGGATTCTTATCCAGCGGGATCGACTCCTCGTTTCTCGTTTCGCTGGCGCGTCCGGCCAAGACGTTTACCGTCGGCTACGCTGATCCGAAATATGACGAGATCTCCTACGCCAAAGATCTGGCAGAGAAACTCGGGATCGA
>JAFZKB010000009.1 GCA_017551865.1 Clostridiales bacterium
ACCATATCCTCGATGCCCTTCATGGGATTTCTGCTGACGGAAGGACCGGAACCGGGAGTCTCGTCAATGGAAGTACCGACTTCCTCCACTTCAACTTCTACCGCGCCCTGGGTCTCATCCCATTTGCGGATCTTACTTTTTCTTCTTTTTTCCATAGCTGTATTTCCTCTCTTTCTCAAACGTGACCGGATACTTTTCATACGTAGTTACAAGCTCCGTGATCAGATCGGCAATCTCACTCATGAACCGGTCGGAACTGTAATCGTCCTTCTCGACCAGAAGAAGTTTCTGTTCCCACTCTGCAGTCATGGATGCCGACTGTATCGCCTCCGGGATCACGGTGATCAGCTTCTCGCCCTTTTCTGTCGGGACGAGGTATTTAGTTTTCTTATCACCGCGTCTTTCAATAAAACCGATACGGACGAGCTTTTCGATGATCCCTGCTCTTGTTGCAGGAGTTCCAAGTCCTTTACGCTCTGCCTCATCGGGAGTCTCATCACTGCCGGCCTTCTCCATTGCAGAAAGAAGCGTATCTTCGGTGAAGCACTTCGGAGCAGTTGTCTTTCCTTCCTTTACACCGGCTTTACTGATATCGATGATGGTGCCTGCCGATACTCCGTCATAAAGTCTGATCTCTGACTCTGAAGCATCTGCAGATTTTTCATCAGGCACCTTTGCGATACCCTTCCATCCGGGATCCTTTATGCTCTTTCCTTTTGCAGAAAAACTCTCACCTGCACACTCACCTTCAAGAACTGCTTCCTCGTACACGCACGGAGCCGATACGGCCTCAAGAAGTCTTGTGGCGATGAGTTTAAGGATCTCTCTTTCGCCTGTCGGCAATTCACCCAAATCAGCGTTCAGAACAGATGCCGTTGTGATGATCGCATGGTGGTCTGTTACCTTTTTGCCGTTTATAACAACACGCAGATTTTGTGTGCCGGTCGGTTTAAGGTTACATACCGCCCCTGCTTTTCTGATAAGATCCGGCAACGAACTTTCCATATCTTCCGTAAGGAATCTGGAATCCGTTCTCGGATAAGATACCAGCTTCTTTTCATACAAAGATTGTGTATAGTCCAGAGTCTGCTGTGCGGTATACCCGAGCCTTCTGTTTGCTTCTCTCTGAAGGGATGTCAGGTCAAAAAGTGCGGGAGCCTTTTCCTGTTTATCCTTTTTCTCCGCTTTTGTGACCGTAAGTCCCGGTGAAGAGATGCATCCTGCCATCACTTCCTTTGCTTTGGATATGTCTTTATACTTTTTGCTCGATAACTGACCACAGGGAGTATCGATCTGCACCGTATATATATCCTCCGGCTTAAACGCACGGATCTGTGCCTGGCGCTCGACAGTTAATGCAAGAGTAGGTGTCATAACACGGCCCACGTTCAATGTCACACCATAAACTGTTGAAAAGAATCTTGTTGCATTGATACCGACGATCCAGTCGGCACGCTCCCTGCAGAGTGCAGCTTCATAGAGCTTGTCGTATTCCGCACCGTTTGCCAGATTCTTAAAACCGTTAAGGATCGCCTCATCTTCCATGGATGAGATCCACAATCTTTTCATTGGCTTTTTGCATCCGGCCTTCTCGTACACCAGGCGGAAGATCAGCTCTCCTTCACGTCCCGCATCACATGCGTTCGTAACACAGCTCACGTCATTTCTGTGGAACAGTTCTTTTAAGATTCTGAACTGTTTCTTCGTTGCATTTGCAACCTGGTACTTAAAACTCTCGGGAATGATCGGAAGGTCTTCCCTCTTCCATGTCTCATATCTGCCGTCATATTCTTCCGGCTGAGCCAGTCCGACGAGGTGCCCGACGCACCAGCTGACAAGATATCCGTTACCCTCCAGGTAACCATCCTGTCTGCCGGTACATCCGAGAACCTTGGCAATC
>JAFZKB010000010.1 GCA_017551865.1 Clostridiales bacterium
GTCGGGTCAAAGCCGATATAGAAGGTGACACCCGGCTTACTTAACAGATTGTAGATTTCTTCACGATGTGTGGTCTGCGCTACATAACCACGTGCCTCCAACACATCAAATACATTTTGGTACGTTTCTTCGGACATCATTATTTCCTCCTATATATAATTTCCGCCTTGAACAGGCTTACTGATTCTACTTCTAAAGAGGTGGAAAAGTCAACCTTAGACCGCCTTTTCCCCTTCGCCTGTTAGTATATTTTCACAATTTACCAAATCGCGCTTATATCATATTGTTTTCGTTTCTGCTTTGGACCTATGCTTTATCCATACTCACAGGCAGGAAAGGACGGAATAAGTTCATGAAGCATTCTTCCAAGTTATTTCCCGGCATCATCATCGGCTGGATCGTATGTGTTTCCCTGCTTTTCGGGAGCACGCTGACACACCATATTTCCCACGAGGAGAACGAAAAGGACAGGGAGTCGAAGATACAGGACATGGCCTCCGAGATCGGATCCGGCGGAAACCCCACCTTCCTCGTTTCCGAGGACGATCTCCCTGTCGAAGGCGAAGAAGAGGATATCAGGGCCCATGAGAAGACTGCGCCGGATGTTCCTTCTGAAGCGCCATCAGGATCTATCGAGCTTTCAGGCTCCGCCTCTGATCCCGAAGGATCCGCTTTCGGAAGCGAAACTTCAGTTTCTGAAGAGCCAGAAGCGGACGATCTGGAAGAGGAAGAACTGCAAGAGGAAACAGCAATGGGCACCGCCCAGGAAACACATGAACCTTCTGCGTCCCCCTCGACTACCTCCGAAGAATATACTCTCGTCTCCTACGGCACGCTTCTGATCCCTTCGATTGACTGTGAGCTCCCGCTCTGGGATGGCGCCGGGAAGATCGAACTGCGATACGGTGTCGGAAGGATGCCGCTGTCCTGTGAAGCGGGGGAGAAAGGGAACCTCGTGATCTTCGGGCATCGCATGAAGAAGAAGGGCTCGATCTTCAACCGTCTCGACGAGGTCTCTTCCGGAGATGCCATTACCGTCAATCGAAACGGCCGCTCCTTTACCTATATCGTCGATCAGACCGAAGTCATCGAGCCCTCAGAGTTATCCCGCTATATCGCGATGGGCGAGGGAGAAAAGAGGATCACTCTGATCACCTGCACGCCCACCGGAGTCGGCTCTCACCGTCTGCTCGTCATCGGGCACCTCTCCTCTTCATGATGTCGACCGCAGCAAGAAGGAACAGTGAGATCCCCGAAACTCCGAAGATCCCGCAACAGCCGCCTCCGATGATGAGGTCTCTTTCCGAGGTCTTCACAGTATCGTAAAGGCGCGTCACGGAGATCTCTCCTTTGTTCTTCACCTTTACCGGCATTACTTCACTGTCATTTCTATACCCTTCCGGCGCTTCGACTTCGACGATCTCATAGTCGCCCGCAGCAAGTCCCAGGATCGTGACCGTTCCATACCACGAAGTATTCCTCTCCTCATTTGTGAAGAGGACCGTCGTAGCTCCCGGATCACTTGCTCCACAGGTCATGTACGCCATCTTTTCAGGAAGCCAGATAAAGGAGAGGATCTCTCCTTTTGAATCTCTTATCGAGACACCGCACCTTCCGAGAAGTTCGCCATTCGATGCGGATCTTTTTTCTGCCAGGATCTCCGTATAATCATCTAAAAGTTCGAAGTGGTACACTTCGCTCTCTTTGGTATAGGATACAGGGATCTTTTCCGACAGAACACGGAAGTTCGTCCATCGTCCCACATCCGTCTCGATCAGGTAGTAATCTCCTTCCCCGACCCAGAAACTGAGCTTCCCTTCGGCGTCCGTTTTCCCTTCAGAGATGAAGGTGTCCGGTTCGCCTCCGTCTTCCACTTTCCATAGTTGGAACGTCACGCCGTCCATCGGTGTCTTCGATCCGTCGTTACAACATTTCAGAACACAGATCTCCGACAGAAGATAATTAAAGATCTTCTCCGTCTGCACGGCATATGTACCAAGTTCTTTCTGCGAACGGCTGATCCGGATCGTCTTATCAGGTTCAAGTGCGTAGTGCTCGTGCGTCTTCGTCTCCCGAAGAAGAATCGTCTCCCATTTCGGGAATGCGGTCTTCGTCTCCGCTTTTCCGTTCTTATCCGTAACCAGTTTTTCGATCAGATCTCCGCTTGTGGTATATACTTCAAACTCCACTCCTTCCATCGGAAGTCTCGTGTCATCTGCGATCTTTTCGATCTGAAGCCTTGCCCGGGAGATCTCGTTTACGATCGGCTTTTCCATAGCAAAGACGATTTTGGCTGTCGTCTGGTCTTTCTTCTTTTTCTTCGTGGAGATCTCATGGGTACCTTCATCCTTCAGATACCCATCCGGTGCTTTCAGTTCTTTTACATAGAAGTTATATCCTAACGGAAGATCTGAAGTTGTCCGGCAGACCCCGTCTTCATCGGAAGTGACGACCTCGATCAGCGCATCCTTTTTCACGATCACCGCACCGCTTGCGGAATGGATATCTTCTGCCGCATAGACCCCGAAGACCGCCCCGGACAGTTCTTTTTCCGAAGAGATATACGTCTTCGTATTCGGATCGAATTCATATGTCCGGCCGACTTTAGAGAATGTGATCTCTGCTTTCTGACGCCAGTCGAGCGCACTCTTTTCTGACTTCACGATCCGGATCGTCTGATCAGATCTCGTATCTGAAACAGAAAAGATGACCGGGGTCGGATCGAGAAGATATCCGTCCGGAGCCGTTTTCTCAACAAGCTTATAGGAAGCACGGGAAGTCGCCGCATTCAGCGAAAGATGCTCGATCGAAATCTTTCCGTTCTTATCCGTCGCATATGTCCCGAGGAGCGTTCCGCTCTTAAGAGGCGTTTCCTTCACTCCGTCCCCGTCCTTGTCGAACATCTTATAGGGTCTAAAAGTTTTTCCATCCGTGGAACGAAGGATCGTCCCCTCCGGATATTTCTTCGGATCCAGAAGTGAGATGTCTCTGCTGAAGCCAAGCACATCTTCGTTACAGTATAGTTCATACACAGCGCCGGAAAGCGAGACCGAGGAATAGTTGAAACGGTAACCTTTCAGGTCATCATAGCCTGTTTCCACCGACGTGGCCGAAGCAAGTTTACCGCCGTTTTTAGTAAATTCAAGCGTAACCTCCACTTCGTCATCGGCGAAGGGAACGGCCTTAAGATCGCCCTTCGGGCCCACTCCGATAAAGGATTCACCTTTCTTCGCCTCGATCCGGATCGGCTCTTTTGAAAGAACAAAACCAGAAGGGGCCTTCTTCTCTTTAATATAGTAAGTGCCCACAGCAAGCCCGAGTTTATCAAGGTCTGCCGTTCCATCAGCCTTTGTGACAAAGGTATCCTTTCCATTCCAATCCTTCAGGACTTGCATTTTATCGTTCAGGACCGAAAACTCGACACCTTTGACGGGGATGATCTCGCCCGTTTTCTGATCGACCTTTCGGATCTGGATCTTTAGTTCATACTGACGATCGACAAGTGTCAGCGTCTTTTCCGGCTTTCCATCCGTTCCGTCACCTGTGATCGTGATATTCTCATCCGAACAGGCATACGTATACTTCGTGGCTTCCGAGTCGATCTGATGGATCCTGTATTCACCGGCCGGAAGCTTTTTCGACTGAGCCCGTCCGTTTTGATCGGTCTCCAGAAGATCGCGATACACTTCCGGTGCTTTTTCATAAGAGGCATATTTCGTGTTCCAGACCTGGAATACTGCACCCTTTTCCGAAGCGAGCTTGGAGGTCGCAGTTCCAGCATAGATATCGTATCCAGTCTGGATCTTCTTCTCGATGGCAATACTGCCATTCTTAAGCACATCCTCAAAGAAGGCCGTGCTGGTCGTTTTATTCGCATCCACTGTAAACGTCGCGGGGTTTGGGGACATCATCTTCGTCCCCGACGGAGCGAACGTCTGCTTGATCGTGTATTTCCCGGAAGGAAGTAAAAGTGTTTCCCCCGTCGCTTTATTCTTGATCTTCCCGTTTTTGTCGGATATGCAATCGAATCCGAATCCAGCAGTTTTGGCCGAAGCCAGATCCGTATAATCAGAGCGGTAGATCTCAAAAGTCGCGCCTTCTTCGGGAAGCCGGATCGATTCGAAGACAGTCTCCTTCGTAAGCTCGACCTTCGTCTGCTTAACCTGCCAGCGCGCCGAAGAACCGGCAAAAGTCTTCTGGGAACTTTCGTAGAGCGCGACGTATGTCTGTCTGGGTTTGCCAGACTCCGACGGAGAGCCATCGAAGAAATACCCGTACATCCACTGGGAACTTTCATTTCCCGTGTTGCTCTCCGCCCGGACCTGGATGTTCATGCTCCGAAGATTTTCTTCCTGGACCATTCCCTTCCATTCCCCTTCGATCCGGAACGAACTGCCGGACGGATATTCGCTGCTTGGGGATACCAGCTGGGAATACGTTCCGTCAGATCCTTTCAGGTAGATCTTCCCGCCATTGATCTTCGTAAAACTGAAAGTTCCTCCGGTCTTTCCCTTGACTGTCTCTCGCACATTCACGGTAAAAGTCGCCCTATACTTTTTCGCCGCACTCTCCCAGGCAAGTGTGGTAAGATTCTTGATCTCTGCAACATAGTTTGGAGTATAAGCTCCGGTCAGTGACGGTCGCCCCGCCTCATCGTAGACCTTCCATAGTCTTTTCGCTTCAGCAAGGACCGAGATAGCCGTCTGCCCGCTTCCCTGCCCATCAATAAAGGAATCCAGATCGACTCCTTTAAGATACGTTTGCGCCTCAGATCCCATTTTCTCCTGATAAAGGTAAATCAAATGCCAGATCAGGAGCTGCTTGACGCAGTAGTGGATGTGGGAGATTCCGTTGACAGTATCCGGCAGTTTGAAGTGGGAGCTGTTCATCTCAATGATGTACTGCAGTTTCCCAAGAAGTTCTTTTGCCATAGGATCCTGCATCACCGTAGGCTTGATGCTCCCGCCCTCCGGCGAGGGAGCACCCGCCATTACGCAGTAGACCGGCCGCTGCTGACCGGGTTCCGTCGTCTCGGCATACATGTACTCGAGGATCTTGATCCGGGTCTCGCCATTGACGTTTCTGTAGAGTTCGAACGGCTGGTCGTCGTGGTAGACTTTATTCCCAGTCTCCATGAGCGGCGGCGCCGCCAGGACGGACCTCAGGAAACCTGCTGACGGAAGCGCGGAGGCCAGAAAAGCCAGGACCAGCACAAAAGCCAGAAACTGCCTTGTACCAAGTGTTTTCTTCGTTTGTTCAGTTGTCATGTTTCATTCTCCTTTTCGTAATATTCTGAGTGTGCCCGTATATTACTTTCGAAGGAAAACGAAAACTATATTTTATAAGCGCGATTTTGTAAACATTGCAAAACAAAAAAGTGCCTCTTGTGAACTTTCAGCACATGAGGCACCCGAATGTTTTTTCCAAGTGAAAAGATCAGCGGCGGCGCTTGCCGTAGGAGATCAGACGCAGGAGCGTGACGATCGCAGAAGCAGCAGCGGCGATATAGGTCATCGCGGCCGCGGAAAGAACTTTCGTCGCACCGGTCATCTCTTCGCCTGCGAGGATGCCGTCATTTCTTAAGATCTTCAGCGCTCTTCTCGAAGCATCAAGCTCGACCGGAAGCGTGACCAGATAGAAAAGAACAGCCAGCGAGAACATGATGATCCCGAGCCAGAAGATGGTATTTCCCATACCACCGCTGGAAGTATCGGAATAATCGAGGTAACCCATCATCATCAGGCCGATGATCGCGACATAAGGTCCGAATCTCGAGCCGATATTCGCACCCGGAACGAGAGCGGAGCGGATCTTGTTCGGCACGAAGCCGACATGATGCTGGATCGCGTGGCCGCACTCATGTGCCGCAACGCCCAGCGCCGCGATCGAAGAACTGCTGAAAACAGAATCCGACAGATTCAGCGTCTTATCCTTCGGGTTGAAGTTGTCCGTGAGGTTTCCGCTGATATGCTGGATCGTGACATCGTTGACTCCGTAAGAACTCAGGATGCGCTGTGCCACATCCGCGCCGGTCATGCCATTGGCAGCCATTTTCTTACTGTATTTATTGAATGTATTTTTGCAGTTTGCGCTGATGATCAGGCTGACCACCATCATGCCGATCGAGATGATCAGACCGAAACTGCTCATAAAATCCCAAAAGCCCATGGTTCACACTCCTTTTATCCTGCACACACGGAAGCAATTTCCGGATCTTTTCGAAAAGCTCCGCGGCACATATCATACGCCCTTATTATAGCAGAAAAAGAAAGGGACGCTTTACGTGACTTTCATCACATAAAGCGCCCCCTGATCTAACTTATCAATTCTTATGGCAATGAATTACTTAGCAGCGTTGCAGATGACGGAGAAGTCCTGAGCCTTCAGGGAAGCACCGCCAACGAGACCGCCGTTGATGTCAGCCTGAGCGAAGAGGCCTGCAGCATTACCAGCGTTGCAGGATCCGCCGTACTGGATCGTGATCGCCTCAGCGCACTTCTCGCAGTAGAGCTCAGCAATGACGCCACGGATGAACTTGCAAACTTCTTCAGCCTGCTCGTCTGTAGCTGTCTTGCCTGTTCCGATTGCCCAGATCGGCTCGTAAGCGATCGTGATCTGGCAGAGCTTGGAAGCCGGGATATCCTTGAAAGCGCCAACGATCTGACCCTTGATCCAGTCAAATGTCTCGCCTGCTTCACGCTGAGCCAGGGACTCACCGCAGCAGATGATCGGCTTCACGCCGTACTTGAGAAGAGCCAGAGCCTTCTTATTGACCGTCTCGTCTGTCTCAGCGTTGTACTCACGACGCTCGGAGTGACCGATGATGCAGTAAGTAACGCCCATCTTAGCCAGCCACAGCGGGGAGATCTCGCCTGTGAAAGCACCCTTCTCTTCGAAGTGGCAGTTCTGAGCAGCGATCTTGATGTTGGTGTAAGCTGTAGCCTCAACAGCAGCTGCGAGAGCAGTAGCCGGAACGCCGAGAGCGATCTTCGCTGTAGCGTCCTTAACGAGTGGCTTCAGTTCATCGATGAGCTTAACAGCATCCGCCGGGATACCGCAGTTCATCTTCCAGTTACCGGCAGCGAATGTTCTGCCGATCTCCTTGTCGTTCAGGCAGTCGATACCCGGGAGTACCTTACCTTCGATGAACTCGAGGGAAGCGCCACCACCAGTGGAGATGTGTGTTACCTTGTCAGCATAGCCGAGCTTCTCAACAGCAGCAGCGGAGTCACCGCCACCGATGATGGAGATGGCAGAGGACTCAGCGATCGCCTGAGCGAGAGCCTTTGTACCAACTGCGAACTTTTCGAACTCGAATACGCCTGCAGGACCATTCCAGATAACGGTCTTAGCAGCTTTGATCTCAGCAGAGAACATTTCGATGGTCTTCGGTCCGATATCCAGACCCATCCAGCCATCCGGGATCGCCATGGTATCAACTACCTGGGAGTTAGCGTTTGCATCGAAAGCATCAGCAGCAACTGTATCCACAGGTGTCAGGAGCTTAACGCCCTTAGCCTCAGCCTTAGCGATGAGTTCTTTTGCAAGATCGAACTTATCCGGCTCACAGAGGGAAGTACCGATGGAACCGCCCTGAGCAGCTGCGAATGTGTAAGCCATACCACCACCGATGATGATCGTGTCAGCCTTGTCGATGAGGTTCTCGATTACGCCGATCTTATCGGAAACCTTAGAACCACCGAGGATAGCAACGAACGGACGCTCCGGATTTGCGAGAGCACCGCCGATGAACTTGATCTCTTTCTCGATCAGGTAACCGGAAGCGGACGGCAGGAAGTTTGCAAGACCTGCTGTGGAAGCATGTGCACGGTGAGCTGTACCGAAAGCATCGTTGACATAAAGGTCAGCCATGGAAGCGAGCTCGGCTGCGAACTTCGGATCATTCTTTGTTTCTTCTTTGTGGAAACGGACGTTCTCGAGCATGAGGATCTCGCCGTCCTGAAGAGCAGCAGCCTTCGCCTTTGCATCTTCACCGATAACGTCAGCAGCCAGTGTTACCGGCTTGCCGATGAGCTCAGCGAGACGATCAGCAGCAGGCTTCATGGAGAATGCCGGCTCCGGTCCATTCTTCGGGCGACCGAGGTGGGAAACGAGGATAACCTTCGCACCGTTATCTACGAGATACTTGATCGTCGGGAGAGCACCCTTGATTCTCTTATCGTCTGTAATTTCACCTGTCTTCTTGTCGAGCGGTACGTTGAAGTCCACACGAACGATTACTCTTTTGCCGGAAACGTTTAAATCTTCGACATTTTTCTTCTGAACCATTGCCATAATGTTCACACTCCTTAAGAAAATTACTTGTTGTTCAAGCCTCATTATTATACTCGCATCCGCGCGCGGTTTCAATTTTATTTATAAAGAAAATAAGTGGCGCACCGGAAGGGGAGATGCGCCACTTTTATGATTTCGAAAGAAAGATTTCCTTTCTTTTTCGCGAAAAGATCCGCTCTTTGCCGCCTCAGTCGATCGAGAGCGGTTCCGGGGCCTCGTCCGGCTGGACCAGATCGAAGTCGGCCATAGAATCGACACTTCCATCCGGAAGGACGAAGACCATCGTGTATTTTCCGGTCGGCATATCCTTCGGGAGCATACCCTTGATCCAGTAAGTGTGGACCGTGTTGTACTCCTGGTCAACGATCGAGTGGATCGGACTGCCGTGAATCTTCGCATAGGCGTCTTCGGTGTTCCACTCATAATCGTCGTTATGCGCGAACACATACATCGTGATCTCCTCCGGCGCGTTTTGGTCGTACGCTTCACTGATATAGGGCTCGACCGTGAATTCCGAGCCGGATACGATCTTACTGTACATCTCCCAGTGGATGACCGAGTACGCGCTTCGAAGATCGGAAATGACCGGGGTCTTTGCCTCGGAAGAAGGCATCACGCCTCTTTCAGAGATCCTGCTCTTGTCCGGATTTCCGAAGAGATTCGGCGTTTTTGCCTGGTTTGCTTTTACTTTCTTTGCGCATCCGCATGCGCTGACGAATAATGCGGCGGCCATAAATACGGCCATGATCGTTTTCTTGTTCATTTTGAAATTCTCCTCAGTTTTTGTCCTTCGCAATATATGACGAAGCAAAATCGGGATCTGTTGCAAAACGAAAAACGAACAGCTGATTTCTTGCCCGGCTCCTCCCGCACTTGCCAATAACAGGCATTCGCGTTACATTTCTTTTGGGAGGACGCATCATGGGAGACGATATGAAACAGATCATGCCCGATTATTGTGCCGATTTTCAGTGCATCGCCGAAAAATGCCGCCACAGCTGCTGCATCGGCTGGGAGATCGACATCAACGACGAGGCTTTCGCGCGCTATCAGCGCGTGCCCGGGGAGATCGGGAAGAAGCTTTCTTCTTTAATTGCTCCGCCCGAAAAGGACTGCCCCGCCCACTTTATTCTCCAGGATCAGGAGCGCTGCCCGTTCTTAAATGAGCGCAATCTCTGCGAGCTGATCCTGACGCTCGGCGAGGACTCTCTCTGCGACATCTGCCGCGAGCATCCGCGCTTTTATAACCGGATCGGAGGAAACCTCGAGATGGGCCTCGGCCTCTGCTGCGAGGAGGCTTCCCGTCTTCTTTTTGCCCGAAAAGATCCGATCCGTCTGCTTTCGAGCGATCTTTCCGATCCTGCCGGTGAGGGCTCTTCCGATCCGGCCGAAGAAGGTGTCTTTGAACCGGAAGAGGAAGGATCTTCTTTCGATCCGCTCCTTCTTTCATTCCGCGAAGATGTTTTTTCACTTCTTCAAGACAGGACGAAGACCCTGGAGGACCGTATCTCCGCCATCCGGGCGCGTTTTTGCCTTCCGGAAAGCCCGACCGGCATCTCCTTCTGGGGCGACTTCTTTGAAACACTCGAGCGGCTCGATCCCTCCTGGGAAAAGGAGACCGATCGCATGAAAAACGGACACGCCGACCTTTCTTCTTTCCGCGCTTTCATGGAAAAGGAAGACCGGACGGCCGAATATGAGCACTTCCTGTGGTATCTTTTCTACCGGCATCTGGCGTCTTCCTACGATGAGGACTCCTTCGCCACTTATCTTCAGCTCTGCATCCTGTTTCTTCATATCCTCGAGTATCTCGGTGCCTGCCGGCTTTCGGAGAACGGATCTTTTTCAAAGGAAGAACAGATCGAACTGGCCCGCATGTTCTCCAGCGAGATCGAATACTCGGATGAGAACATCGAGCGGATCACGGATCTTCTGCTCGACCGGGAACTTATTCTCTGACCTTACGATGGATCCTGTTTCTTCATGGCCTGCACGATGCTGTGGATCTCATAGAGGCGCTGCGGATTTTCGGGGATCAGACGGTTCCCCTTCCCGCCGGCTTCGAATACTTCCATATACTTACCGTAATCCATGAGCATGCCCCTGATCTGATGGATCGGGAATACTTTCGTTACGGGCTTGGCGACAAGTGAGAGATCTCTGTCTTTCTGCGATTTCACCGGTTTTCCCTTCTTATAGAGGATGCCGTCTTCCGGCGCGCACTCCGTACCCTCGTAGGTGATCGCTCCGTCCCTGATGGTCAGGACACCTTCGCCGACTTTCGCGTAATATCTCTCTTCGCAGAGCTTATGGAGCTCGACTTTTTCCTTCAGGCAGTAGCCCTCTTCGGAAGCCATCTTCTCGTAGATGCCCTGCTCCCACTCGGCCCATTGCCGAAGGTCCGGGAAATACTTATCCTCCGGACCTGCGGGCTCGAAGAAACATCTGCGGTTCATGGCCACCTTGTTTCCGCACTTACTGCAGACAAGGACATTCCCCTTCCGGCGCAGATCTTTTCGAAGAGACGTATCGCCCTTCCCGTCCACGACCCGGGTGGTGTTGAGCCCTCCGCATTTCGGGCAGATATTCGCGATGTTCTGTACCCCGGCAGCGATCGCCTTGGAGCGGAAATTCTGCGGATGGTCGGAAAAGTACTGGAATTCGTCGTATTCCAGTTCTTTTTTCATGAACTCATAGATCTCGTCGATGCTCATCTTCTCGACCTCTTCCTTCGGAAGCACGCTGGTAAACTCCGCCGTGATGCGGCCTTTTCTCCAGGAGTTTTCACTCCAGCGCGGCCAGGTCAGATAGGCGCCGTGAGAACGGAATACGACAAGCGACGAGCCGGTCTTTTTCACAAGGGAAGCCAGGCCGGATTCAAACGGGATGGAATGGCCGTCCGTAAGACGCGTCCCTTCCGGGAAGATGCCGAGGACACCGCCTCTGGAAAGCACTCGCATCATGGCTTTTACGGTCCTGATATCTGTTCTGTACTGGGCTTTCGGGATACACCCGCCCTTCGTGATGACAGGTCCGAATATTTTCCGCCGGAAAAGAAACTCTCCGGCCACGAAATTGATCGGACGTCCGTATAGCGCCGTGGCCATGATGATCGGATCGATAAAAGACGGATGATTGCCGACGATAACCATAGGCCCCGGAAGAGATTTGATTCTCCTGTCGGCGCGGACCTTGATGCCAAAAATGAAGCGGCAGGCATTTAAAACGAGATGGGAACCGAAGCAGGTGTACCAGAACCGGCTCGGCACACATCCGTAATCCGGCTGATCCTTCGGTTTTTCAGGAACTCTCAGCTCCTGTTTCCCGGTCTTTTGAAGCGCTTTTTCTTCTCCCACTATGCTGCCCCTTTTCCAATTCGTCACAAATTTGGCAGAAAAATCCTCTTTTTGACATAAATTGATAACATATATCACGTATTATACATTACGTGTAGGTCAGGAGGAATATATGGCGAAGATCTGTTTTTATTGTGGCAAAGAACTGCAGCCGGGTGTGCGCTGCTCTTGTCGTGGTTCCGGAAAGCCCGCCGGCGGGGCTGCTTCGGGGGCCGGATCTTCTTCATCCTCCCAAACCTCTTCTTCCTATTCCCAGACTGCTTCCTCCTCTTCTTCTGCTGCTTCATCTTCTGCTTTTTCTCAAAAAGAAGAGAAACCGAAGAAGCAGAAAGAGAAGAAGGGAAAGCAGGTCTGGCGCCGTGCCACATCCGGTTCGGCCGATTCCGCTTATGGAAATGAGTGGACAAAGCAGAGAGATGACACCCGTTTTTCTTTTTCCCGATTCATCGACCAGGTACGGGCGCGATTCCCTTCCCTGTCGAAGGTCCTGCGTCCGGTGATGTCCTATATCTGGCATCCGGTCACCACGATCCAGAACCGGGCCCGTGTCGTTCCGATCGGAAAGACCCTTCTCATCCACAGCCTCTTCGCGGCACTGACATCGCTGATGGTCCTCTTTACCAACAGCACCGACTCGCCGTTCCTCGGCATGCTGATCGACCTGATGTTCGGTAAAACGGATCTTTTCACAGAGCATCCGCTGATTGCATTTTTCACGATCTCCGCGATCCTCTGGTTCTGCGTTTTGCTCCTTGCAAGCTGCTTCTTCATCACATCGCGCTTTGCGAATAGAAAACTCAAGTTCCTTCGCGCCCTGGATACGGTGACCATGTCCTCGATCTACATGTGCTTTGCCGATGTACTGATCTTCTTATCCGTACTTCTCGGCACAAGAGGATCTTTTACATTGATTTTCGTTGCGCTGATCATCATGAGCATCACGCATTTCGTCTCACTCAAGAACGATCTGGGACTGTCGGAAAATGCCACTTTCAACATGCTGGCGGTAAGCTATCTTCTCTTCTACACGCTGGCCAAGCTCGGCACCGGCATCATCATCAGAGTCGCAACTTTGTTCTGATTATTTAATGTTTTCCTCAATTTGCTCTTTTCTGTTTTTTTCTCGAATCTTCTATGCTAATATGGCTTTAGGGGTTGAAAACTAAGAGGGCTAGGAAGAGACGAGGAGGCATATTTCCCCATATTTATATACGGAATTCTCCGGCGCGATATCTGTCGCGACGTTTAATTTTTGTACCCTTTTTCGGAACAGGGATGCATCTTGCATCCCTCCGAATCATACTTCCTTTCCTTTTCTGACAGCCCGGATCGACCATGGCTAGCCAAGATGATGACCTATTCTCATCTTTGCAGAAAAATACAAATTTATAAGGAGGTATGTATGAGAAACAGAGCTAGCAAATTCATTTCTATCGTTTTAGCCGTTGCTTTACTATGCACTTCGGTCATATGCGTAAACGCGGCTGAGCCTGACAGTTCGACGGTCTTTGAAGCAAGCGGACTTACGGCAGATTTTCAGGTGGAAACGCAATGGGATGGAAGCCATAACGGCATCATTACGGTGACCAATACCGGAACTGAGCCGGTGGATAACTGGGCTTTCACCTTTGATTTTCCGCATGAGATCGCCAATATCTGGAACGCATCGATCGTCGAGCACCAACCCGGTGTCTATACTGTCAAAAACCTGATCTGGAATCAGGACATTCCGGTGGGAGGCAGCATTTCATTTGGCTTTACCGCTGCTGACCAGGGCGAGATCACACCGCCATCCTTTATCGTAAGAAACACGAAAGTGGAAGAAGTACCTTTGGACAGTGTTAAGATCGATTACATCCCGTACAGCGATTGGGGCGCAGGCTTCACTTCTGCTTTACAGATCACCAATCTTTCTGAAACTGCTATAGAAGACTGGTTCGTTGATTTCGATTTTTCACGAAGCATCGACAGCATCTCCAGCGCAAAGCTCATCGAACGCGAAGGAACACATTATGTGGTTCAGAACGATGGCTTTACCCAGAACCTTTCTCCCAACCAGTCGATCCTGATTGGCATGGGTGGTTCCCAGGGCTCCTCTTCTGATGTGCCGGAGAACTTTGTTCTCAAGCAGGTAAATCTTGCGTTTGATCTGGTATCGGATACGGATGGAGACCAGGTTCTGGACTGGGTCGAGATCTGCATCGATGGAACGGATCCTCTGGTGGCAGAAGGAGAAACTCCGACACCGACACCAACGCCAACTTCTACTCCGACCCCGACGCCGACAGCCACTCCGACGGCAACGCCGACTGCCACACCTACGGCCACACCGGAAGAAACACCGACTCCGGATATTACGGAAGATAATGATAATGACGGTCTTCCTGATATCTATGAAAAAGTCATCCTCAAATATCTGCTGGTGCGTGGTGTCTCCGTAACAGGAATCGGCTCCGTTCAGCCGTCTGATGACTATGATGATGACGGTCTGACACTTGATCTGGAATACGAATATGATACGAACCCGTTCATGACCGACAGTGACGAGGACGGCTTAAGTGATTACGATGAAGTATTCGTCTATGGCACAAACCCTATTAACAAAGATACCGACGGTGACGGAATGGGTGATGGAACAGAGATCGATGCCGGACTGGACCCGCTCTCTGCGGATACCGACGGAGATGGAATTTCGGATGCAAAAGAGACGGTAACTCAGCATGTCCGTCTGGATTCCATCGAGAAGATCGATATTTCCAAATCACTTATCGAGCCAAGTGTCGTGATCACAGGCAAAGGCGACTACAGTGAAAAGATGTATGCAACTATGATCGAAGATCATGGCGGGCTCTTTACAAGCTCAGCGATCATCGGCAGACCTTTCGAATTCGTTCACGACGAAGATCTGTCCTTTGAATCAAGCACACTCAGTTTCCGCGTCAGCGATTCTGTATTGGCAGAAAACAACATCGTCGACCTGAAGATCGCGTATTTTGACGAGGAAACCACTGAAATCGAGATCCTCGATACAACATATAACAAATCAACAAATACTCTGTCGGCAAACGTAAGCCACTACAGCACATATCTGCTGGTCAACGCAAAGAGATTCCGCTATACGTTACAATCTCCGACAGGAACACCGGAACCGATCTATGCCGTGCGCCATATCTATAATGGCCATGCATACTCTTTGCTCAGCGACAGCATGAGCTGGACGGACGCAAGAGACTACTGCGCAGCACATGGTGGTCACCTGGTTATTATTGAAGACGAGTACGAACAGCAGTTCTTAACAAGTCTTTTGCGCTCGCATGGACTAAAGAATCTCTACTGGATCGGATTATCCGGAGAAGATGAGCAGTGCTCATGGGTCGATGGAACTCCGGTATCATATACCAACTGGGGATCCGGGGAACCGAACAGTACGGCAGAGACGGTCGTTCACATGTACTGTCAATCCGTTAACGGTTTCAGTTGCGGAGAATGGAACGATACTCTCAACGAGAACTTTGTTTCTTCCAGCAATTTCTGGAGCACATACAACTGCGGAATTATCATCGAATGGGATGATCCAGACGGATTAGATAAATGTCTTATCACTTTGTCAGACGGTACAGTTGTAGAACTCGATCAGGACCCATCTCTTGGTGACATTACTGTTGATACAGATGGAGATGGCATCCCAGATATAATCGAGCTGGATAAGCAAAAGGTAAGTTCTTCGACTGGGGCCTATTGGACATTCTATTCAAATCCCGGTTCAAAAGATACGGATGGCGATGATCTTCTTGATATCGACGATCTGAATCCTCGTATATTCGACACAGTTGTTACGGAAGACACATCTTCCTATATCAAGTTCAACACAGGACGAACTTGGCATAAAATAACCTGTACCGCTTATGATTACTTGGACAACGTATTCGTTATTGTTGATAACAGCGTCGATAATCCTATGTCTGGTGATGAAATAACTGAAATTTATAACCGCATTCAAAGCAATGAAAGCCAATCCTTCACCCTTAACGAATTAACTGTTATTGGACTTGTGAATAACGATGGCGCACAGTTCTACATGGATAATGTTTCGTCAGATGTTCGAGAAACCGTGTTCCAGAGACTTGCTCAGCGCGAAAGTAAATACTTCCAACACCAGGGTATTCTTTTCTGGCAAGAATGGGTCGAGGTTTCCAAAGGCACTTCCGGAGGCTTTTTCCAAGGAACAGTATTCTCCGAAGCAGAAATTAATTTTTCGACTCACATCTTCTATGCATATGATGTGTATGATCTTATTAGCTGCATCATTATTTTGGGAGCTGTAATAATTGCGACTATCATAGCCGTCGAATGCACACCTATCGTCGCTGCTCATATTGAAGCAATCATGTACTATATCGAAACTTTTGGTGTAATAAGTGGTCTGGATCTATACCTGGCCCTTGGAATTCAAAATCTCCCTGATGGTGTAATTACGTGGGTTCAGATGGATATGGAAGATGGCGACAGTTGCTTAGATGATCTTGTTAATGTAACTGTGCCGATCCACGAACGAGGAGCTTCAGGACAGCAATACATAGAAGAAACTTACGGAGGAACTCCGCAAAAGTATTTTGAAACCTGGGTCAACGGCGTAAAAGGCGGAAGATATGTTGATCTTTATAACGACGGCGTTGCTTATGAATCTAAAGTGGGATACACTTGCTTAAGTCAAAGAGTAAGAATGCAGATCCTCAAGGACGGCTGGCTGCTTCAGAACGGCAAGGTTGATGAAGTAGTGTGGGTCTTCACGGAAAGCAGTATTTCTGGTACAGTTGGAGCTACACAATCAGTATTTGATCTTCTGAGCCAGTATGGCATTCATTACGTTGTACATTTGGGGTGAGATCGATGAATTATCCAATCATGGAAATGCCTTTTAAGATAACTTCTTTTGAATCGCTGACGAAGAAACAGGCAGAGCAATACTTCCAGTGGTTTCTGGAAGTCAAGGAAAGCCGCATGCAGCAACTGGAAGACTTCATCTCCCAGTCCGGCGGCAGCATCTCTCTAGACAAAACACCGGAATCTCTGGTCGGCCTGTGGAAATGGTTTGAAGATCGGATCGAATGGGAGGACAAAACGGAAAAAGAAATAGCCGACGAGTCTTCTTCCATTCCGGAACAATTTCGCGACGTGGTTCCTGTCAGCACGAAAAAACTGTCTGTTCAGACACTCGTGCTGGCCATGGACATCTCGATATACTGGGGTGAAACCTTGATAGCTAATAACGCGGGCGTTCACTGGGGATATAAAACTTCTCCCAAAAAACTGGAAGGAGTAAACCGGCCTCAGTTGATCTTTGATGCCATGGATGGTCTGGCTACGTTCCCTTATGCCATGATCCTCGTTTGCATCCGAAAGTCTTCAAAAGAGAAAAACCAAAATCGGCTATTTGACTTGTATAAGACATGGAGCCGGAATGCTCAGGGATAAAGAATTAGTCAGAGGCACTCCGATTTATTGATTCTCAATCACAAAACGAGCCAGACAGTGTGAAATGCGCTGTTTGGCTCGTTTCTTCTTAACTCCGCCAACGAGTTATGAAAAATGATTTCCTGCATAAAAATCTTCTCATATTTTTTCGTGTTCGAAAAAAAATATGTTGCTTTGGACGTCTAACTATTAGAAACGATAGAGACGCCGGATCGTCGCAAAGGTCAAAAGAGCGCTCTCAGAAGGAGTAGTTATGAAAAAGCTAAGCAACATCTCTAAATCATGTGTCGCTCTTACCCTTGCGATGTCCATTCTCTCCGGTTCCGGATGTGCCAAGAAGGACAAAGAAACATCCGTAAATGAGACCGGAAAAGAAACTGAAGTGATTACCGAAGTAACGGAGAGACCTTCGTCCGAGACGACTAAGGGCACTGATATCTCCCACGCAACGGGATCGGAAACAGATTCATCCGCCACGGTCGATGATCTGAACTTTGTGGAAGCTTCGACAGAAACAACTGCACCCGATAAAAATGTCAAGCTTCCGGAAGAGATCTTCACGCGACTGACTGCTGATCCGATCACGGAATTTGTACCTTCTTCTGAATACGGCAAGGTCTATCCGTTCCTCGGTAATACACGTATCTCCGGCACGGAGCTTCGACTCTACGGGCTTTTCGACGAGAGCGGACGCATCGTTTGTGACCCCATCTTCCACTTGATCGGCTGTGTTAATGGAAAAGGATATATCGTGTCCATAATTGACGGCCAGTCTTATATGCAGCCTTCCAAAAAAGGTTACATTTCTCTGGACGGCGCGTTTTTCACCGGCATCAAGTACGATAGAATCTACGAAAATGATGGAAAACTCCTTTTCGTATCGACTTCCGATGAAAAGGCAAGCTATGCTTCTTTCGATCCGGACACAAATACTTTCGGCAAAGAGAAAACTCTCAAGACTATAAAGCCGGGAGAATACACTGAATTCAACCGCATCTTAGATGACCGCTATCTTCTTTACACAGATGATCTCGGATTTGCTTCCTTTACTGTTGACGGCACTTCTGGCAAACTGGTCACCTATCCTGGAAACGAAGATCTTTTCCCTCAAAGCTTCGAGGGTAACCTCATAATCAAGTCAGACAATATGAACTCCGCTTATGCCTTCTACTCGATCGACGGAAAACTTCTTTTCGATGCCGGTACATACAGTTCCTACTATATCGATCGCGACTACAATGACTGTATCGTTCTTACCCGCGAAGATGGATGGGATATCGCAGATCTCAGCGGTAATATTCTGGGATCCATCGATAACAAGGACCATGACAAGTGTAATCTTTACTACCTCGGAGAATACTTCGTCGCTGTCACCAACGAAGGACTTCTCTGCTATGACAAAGACTTTAAACTCGTTAAGTTCACCAAGATCGACTCTGCCAAGGACTGCCAGCCGGTTCCGACCGACTTCTCCTGTCAGGAGAACATGCTCAGATCGTTCTCTCCTCTCTTCTATAATCGCTCCGGTGAAGATATCACCTTCATCGATCCGGTCGCTGGGACCACCAAGACCGTGAAGAACAGCAGCGAGTACGGCAGCCCGACAAGACTTCCCGGACGCATCCTTCTGACCGCGCTTTATTTAGATACTGTATGCTGGAAACTTCTGAACTCTTCGGATTACAGCGTACTTGCCGAGGGTGTGGGCGACAGTCAGGTGCACTATGATGTAAGCACAGATAAGTACTACCTTTTCTCCACACCGCTTCTTTTCCAGAATAGCGAGGCGAAGATCATCGACATGCAGACCGGTAAAATCTTCTTCGATGCTTTCGAAAATCCGGAAGACAAGACGATCCAGATCGATGGCATCCTGGGATATAAGATCCTTTATACCGTCACTCCGCTGTCTTTCGAGGACAATGCCTCTAAAACTCATCCCTTCAGCGTCCTCACCGATAAGGAAGGCAAGATCAGCTTCCTCCACTTCGCAGAAAACGGCTACACCAACTGAACAGAATGCACCCTTTTTCAGGAACTGCTATATCCTCCTTCAGAAATCTCTGTGCCTGCCAATACAGAGAGAGAATCTCCGGGACTCTTCTCCCGGGATCAAAAGAAAAGGGACCGGAAGATGATCTTCCGGTCCCACGTCATTTTGATTTAGTGTTCGGCATTAAAGAAGATTCACGCCGTGCGCAGCTGCTTTTTCCACCACATCCTCCGGCCAGATCGAGGACTGTACTTCACCGATATGGGCGCGCTGCAGGAAGAACATGCAGATACGGGACTGACCGATACCGCCGCCGATGGTGTACGGAACCTTGCAGGAAAGTACATCCTTCTGGAACGGCAGTTCTGCTCTCTCTTCGCATCCTGCGATCTTGAGCTGCTTGGCCATCGCTTCTTCATCCACGCGGATACCCATGGAAGAAAGCTCCAGAGAGCATCCGAGCACAGGATAGTACACAAGGATATCGCCGTTCAAGGACCAGTCATCGTAGTCCGGAGCACGGCCGTCGTGCGGCTTTCCGGACTTCAGTGCGCCACCGATCTGCATAAGGAAAACGGCGCCGTACTGCTTCGTGATGAGGTTCTCTCTTTCCTTCGGTGTCTTATCCGGATACATGTCCTCGAGTTCCTGTGTGGTGATGAAGTGGATCTCGTTCGGCAGGAACGGGTCCATGAAGTGATACTTACCGCACATATAGTACTCGGTCTGCTTGATCGCCATGTAGATACGGAAGACCGTCTCTTTTAAAGTCTCGACGTTTCTCTGCTCTTTCGTGATGATCTTCTCCCAGTCCCACTGATCGACATAGATCGAGTGGAGGTTGTCGGTATCTTCGTCACGACGGATCGCTGTCATGTCAGTATAGAGACCTTCGCCCGGGTGGAAACCGTACTTGCAGAGCGCCATTCTCTTCCACTTTGCGAGGGAGTGAACGATCTCGACTTCCTTTTCGCCCTGTTCCTTAATGCCGAAAGCAACCGGTCTTTCTACGCCGTTAAGGTTGTCGTTGAGGCCTGTCTCCGGCTTTACGAAAAGCGGCGCCGATACACGAGTGAGGTTCAATGCATCCGACAGTGCTCTTTCAAAATAGTCTTTTACTTCCTTGATCGCGACTTCTGTCTCGCGGATCGTTTGTGGGCTTTTATACCCGTCCGGAATCTGAATCGTACCCATTTTTTACCTCCTTACAGTTCGCAGTTGTTGACCGTTCTAGGGAACGGGATGACGTCACGGATGTTACTTACACCGGTCAGATACATGACGCAGCGCTCGAATCCGAGCCCGAAACCTGCATGTCTTGCGGAACCGAACTTTCTAAGATCCATATAGAATCCGTAGTCTTCCGGCTTCATACCGAGTTCCGTGATGCGGGAAGCGAGCTTGTCGTAGTCATCTTCACGCTGGGATCCGCCGATGATCTCGCCGATGCCCGGCACCAGGCAGTCCATCGCGGCTACGGTCTTTCCGTCTTCGTTGAGTTTCATGTAGAAAGCCTTGATCTCCTTCGGATAATCCGTAACGAATACCGGCTTCTTAAATACTTCCTCGGTGAGGTATCTTTCGTGCTCGGTCTGCAGATCGCAGCCCCAGGAAACCTTATACTCGAACTTATCGTTTACCTTCTCGAGGATCTCGATCGCCTCGGTGTAGGTAACGTGACCAAAGTCGGAAGATGCTACATGCTGAAGGCGCTCGATGAGGCCCTTATCTACGAAATCGTTGAAGAACTTCATCTCTTCCGGAGCGTTCTCAAGTACGAAGTTGATGATGTACTTGATCATGGACTCGGCAAGGAGCATGTCGTCCTTAAGGTCAGCAAATGCGATCTCCGGCTCGATCA
>JAFZKB010000011.1 GCA_017551865.1 Clostridiales bacterium
CGAGCCGCTGTCCAACCTCGATGCTAAGCTCCGTGTTCAGATGCGTGTTGAGATCACCAAGCTCCACCAGAGACTACAGACAACCATCATCTACGTTACTCACGACCAGACAGAGGCTATGACGATGGGTACCCGTATCGTAGTTATGAAGGATGGCTTCATCCAGCAGGTTGACTCCCCGACGGAGCTCTACGACAACCCGGTCAACACATTCGTAGCAGGATTTATCGGAATGCCTCCGATGAACTTCATCAACGCTATGATCCAGGTAGAAGGCGACGACGTTTATGTTGCATTCGAGAACACCTCCATCAAGCTTGCTGAGCGTTACTGCGTACCGGAAGTTATCGAGCGTGACGGCACAGAAGTTATCTTCGGTATCCGTCCTGAGGCTCTCACAGATGACGGTACTTACGTATCCATGCATCCGGAATCTGCATTCTCCGCAGACGTCGACGTTGTCGAGATGCTCGGTGCTGAGACCTATCTGTACGTAACAGTTAACGGTTCTCTCCCGCTGACCGCAAGAGTAGACCCGACCACATCCGAGTCCCGTGTAGGTGAGGTTGTTGACATCGCTGTTGACGCTAACCGTGTTCACCTCTTCGATAAGGATACAGAGCAGAGCATCATTTCCTGATTGGAAGCAAGTAAGGAAAAGATATAAAGGGACCGTCTCGCAAGAGACGGTCTTTTTTTCCCTCAAAAACAGAAAATCCGTAATGTTGCAAGATTTTCACGAAAAGTTTAAGATAAATAGGATAGTATAGTGTATGAGGGCGAATAGCCCCTGCGGCGAAATATTTGACGAAAGAGATAAGGTGAAGCGTATGGAAGAACTTAAGAAATGTATGCGCGAAGCGAAGAAGATCCTTGACCTGACGGTCGGCGTCATGGATACATCGGGTATGGTCGTTGCCTGCACCGATCCTGCCTGGGAAGGTATCGAGGATTCCAGTGCCAGAGCCGTACTTCTTTCAGACGAACTCTTTTCCAGCACGGCCGGCAAGACCTACATGAAGATCGTGATTGGTGATTCCACCCAGTATATCGCCTTCATCAGCGGAGTCGATGCCGTCGCCAGAACATATCTTGAACTGGTCACCCAGTGGATCAAAGCCGCCATGCGTGAGAGAAACACGGATGTCGAGCGCGAGACCTTTATCAAGAACGTACTTCTCGAAAACGAACTGCCCGGCGATATTCCGCTGAAGGCCAGAGAGTATAAGATCCCGTTTGCGACCCGCCGTATCGTATTCATCGTGCGTGTCAGCAAGAATGATGGCGTAGAATGCCTTGAGATCCTGCAGAATCTTTTCCCGGATACCAAGACACAGATGGTCGTCGCGATGGACGAAGAGACCATCGTCCTTGTCATGGATCTCGGTGAGAACCTGAATAACTATCTGACAGAGGTCAGCAAGACGATCCTTGATAACCTCAATGCCGAGTCCATGATCCGTGCCCATGTCGGTATCGGTATGCCGGCACAGACACTGCGTGATATTGCGAAGTCCTACCGTGAGGCAACATTGGCACTTCGCGTCGGATCGATCTTCGAGAGCGATCAATTCATCATGCGCTACGACAAACTGGGCCTTGGCCGTCTGATCTACCAGCTCCCGCCGACGCTCTGCAACATGTTCTTGAACGAAGTGTTCCCGAAGGGAGCATATGAGTCATTGGATTCCGATACACTGGTGACGATCCAGAGTTTCTTCGAGAATAACCTCAACGGCAGTGAGACCTCGAGAAAACTTTTCGTACACCGTAATACCCTGGTATACCGTCTCGATAAAGTACAGAAGATCACGGGACTCGACCTTAGATCCTTCGACGATGCCGTGCTTTTCAAGCTGGCAGCGATGGTTCGTACCTATCTTGAGAAACAGGAAAAGAGCGGTCAGGGCGGAAATATCAACTGGTAACGATAGGAACGGATAGCTTTGATACGTTTTGAAAATGTACATAAGACATACAAAACCGGCACGGATGCGCTCCGCGGAGTGACATTTGCGATCCGCGACGGTGAGTTTGTGTTCGTCATCGGCAAAAGCGGATCCGGAAAATCCACTCTGATGAAATGCATTACCCGTGAGGAGAAGCCTACTGAGGGGCTGGTCATCATCGATAAATTCTGCATTTCCAAGATGCCGAGAGCACTGGTTCCGATCCTTCGAAGACAGATCGGTATCATCTATCAGGACTTCCGACTGATCGAGACGAAGACAGTAGAAGAAAATATCGCATTTGCCGGTGAGATCATCGGCGTTCCGAGAAAAAAACTCCACCAGATGGTCGATATCGTACTTGGCGCAGTAGGCCTTCGCGATAAGGCCAACTCCATGCCGATGGAACTTTCCGGTGGTGAGCAGCAGCGTGTGGCCATTGCCCGTGCCATGCTCAATAACCCAAAGCTGATCGTCGCCGACGAGCCGACCGATAACCTCGACCCGGAAACATCCGAGTCCATCATGGCACTTCTCAATGAGATCAACAGAAACGGCACCACTGTTATCGTCTGTACGCATGACAGCAATCTTGTCGACCGCATGAAAAAGCGTGTCATCGAGGTGGATGAAGGTCTTATCGTCCGTGATGAGAAGGGTTCCGGCTACACCGCAGAGGAGAAGCATTCGCTCCCGCAGTCGATGATCGACGAATTCGTACCGGAAGTCGTATCGTATCACGAGATCGAGAAGAAGGAAGAAAAACTTCCGGAATTCCCGTCCGAAGAAAAAGAGGCCCTTCCGGAGTTCCCGTCTGAGGAAAAAGAAGAAACACCGAAGATCACTAAGCTTCCGACTAAGGAGATGGCGGAAGAAAGAATCGTCGTCGTTCCGGATCGAAAAAAGGAAGAGAAACTTCCGCAGCCAAAGGACGAGAAAAAAGAAGAAACACTCCCGCAGCCTCCAATGGAAGAACAGAAGTCTTCTGTGACTTCCGATGAGAAGCCGGAGACTGCCGCGGCTCCTGAAGAGAAAAAGGAAGAATTAAAAGAAGAAGTAAAGGAAGAGAAGAACGACGCCCCGAAGGATGAAAAGCCTTCGCAGGAACCTCCCAAAAAGAAGAAAAAGGACCTTCCGAAGATCAAGCCTGAAGAAATGGAGGATCCGGACCTATGAGCATCCGTGCGTTTTGGAACTCCCTAAAAGAAGGCTTTCAGGGTATCATTCGCCATCCGCTGGTGACGATCGCTTCGATCTCCACGATCCTTCTGATGCTCCTTCTGATGTCGGTCTTTTTCATCTTCTCCGCCAATGCGCGTTATGTCATGAAAAAGGTCGGCCAACAGCCGCCGATCGAAGTCTATATGAAACTCGGCTGCACGCAGGATCAGCTGGATCTTCTGCAGGAATATCTAAAGACCAACCCTCAGCAGATCAAGGAATATCACGGCCTTACCCCGGAACAGAACTATAACCGTTTCCGTAAGGAACTCGGTGATTCCGCGTCGATCCTGGATGATTTCGATTACAACACATATCTGCCATATACCGTGACCGTACAGCTGACGGATCCGGCCTATGCTGACGAGGTCGTCATGCGCATCAAGGCCATCCCCGGCATCGAGAAGGTCATGCAGGAAAGCAACGTCATGAAGTTCCTGACAAGGGCAACGAAAACGGTGAACATCACAACATTTGTCGCCTTTGTGGTTCTTTTCCTGATCTCGCTTTTCATCATTTCCAACATGGTACGTATCTCGGTATACTCCCGTTCCACGGAGATCGCCATCATGAAATTCGTCGGAGCGACCAATGGATATATCCGCCTTCCATATATCGTGGAAGGTGCGATCGTCGGACTCGTGAGCGCGCTCTGCGCCTGGGGCATCACCCACTTTGCCTACAGCGCGATCTATAAAAAAGCTATGCTGAATGTAGTGCCGACGAGCATTTACGCGATCCTTCCCATGAGAAGCCTGTCTCTTTCGATCCTGCTTCTTTGCCTTGCCTGCGGTGTGATCATCGGATCCATCGGAAGCGGCATCGCCGTACGTAAGTACGTAAAGGTCTGATGAGGTGATCTTATGCTCAGTAGAACGAACCGATTGATCAAACTATTTTCCATAGTTCTCTGTATCTCTATGGTGGCGGGTGTGGTCTCGTTTCTTTCAAGAAAGCCGATCAAGGCGGTGGACCGGGGCTTCCTTTCCTACACCCCTTCCCAGAAAGATATTGACGACGCCAAAAAACAGAGAGATGAGGCCAAGCAGAAAGCCCAGGCTGCTTCGGATAAGGTTTCCGAATTGAAGGGCGAAAAGAGCCGCCTGTCCGGAGAACTTGCCGAGCTTCAGGGCTTAAGCGATGAGCAGATGGCCCAGTATCAGGAGATCTCGGAAGAATATGCGGCTGCGCTTCTGGCCAAGCAGGAGGCGCTGGATTCCTATATTGATTCCCAGGAGAATCTTCTTAATAAGCGAAAAGAATACTCCGAGAGGATCAGTATCATGTTCGCTTACGAGAATAAGTCCACGCTGGAGATCCTTCTGGATTCCGACAGCATCGCCGGGTTCTTTACGAACCTCGAACTGATCTCTCTGATCGGTGATGCTGATCTTCAGATGATCGACCAGCTCACGATTGCTATGGACGATGCGGAACTCAAGAGCGAGATCGCCCTTTCTGAAGCGGAGGACATGCAGGCCATCGCCGAGCAGAAGGCAGCGGAACTTGATGAGCTCAGGAGCCGCATCGGAAAAACGAAAGAAGCACTCGACGAGACATCTACAAGTCTTTCCCGCTGGCAGCAGAAGGAAGACGCGTTTAAAGACGAAGCCGACCGTCTTGACGATGAGATCCGTGAATTGCAGAGGCAGCGCGAGGAAGAAGAGAAGAGAAAGAAGGAACTGACACAGGCGGCAAGCGCAACCAATACACCTACTCCGAAACCGAAAGACGGTGGCGGCAATGGTGGCAACGGTGGTAACGGCGGAAATGGCGGCAACGGCGGAAGCGGTGATAACGGCGGAAGCAAAACGAAGCCGAGAATGAAGATGGTCTGGCCATATCCCGGAGACTATACCGTATATTCTCCATACGGCATGCGTTACCATCCGATCTATCATGTCAATAAGATGCACTGGGGCGTTGACCTTGGCGGCACATACGGCAACCCGATCGTAGCGGCGGCCGACGGAACTGTCATCAAGGTCGAAGAGCCGGTCGAAGGACAGAACACCGGTGGAACGAACTACGGAAACTACTGCGTGATCGACCACGGGAACGGCGTATCTACGACGTATGCGCACTGCAGAGATGTGTATGTGCATGTCGGAGACCAGGTCAAAGCCGGAGAAACGATCGCTGAGTGCGGAAGTACCGGCGCATCGACAGGACCGCATCTGCATTTCGAGGTGCGCGTCGACGGAGAAAAAGTGGATCCGCTCCCGTATATTCAAGGATAAGATATGTCAGCATACGATTTTCTAGCAGAATATTATGATGCTTTTCAAAAAGATCTGAACCCCGGCAAGTGGGCGGATTTTGTGACCTGGATCGCAAAAAAATACGGACAGTACAAAGGCGACGGAGAAGGGGGAAGACCTCTTCTTTGTGACCTTGGCTGCGGCACGGGGCTTGTCACATGTGCATTGGCGGACAGAGGTTTTGACACTGTAGGTGTCGATAACTCTCCGGAAATGCTGGACTGCGCCAGGGATCACGCGCAGAGCGAGGGGAAGAATATCCTGTGGATCCTTCAGGATATGACGTCACTCGACCTATATGGATCGATGGATATTTTCGTATCGCTTTTGGATACGGTCAACCATATCACGGACAAGAAAGGGCTGAAGGATCTTTTTGAATCCTTCCACTGTTTCTTAAATCCCGGAGGACTCTTCATCTTCGACGTTGCAACGCACCGACACTTCTCGGAGACACTGGGAAACGACTTCTTCTATCTGGTAGAGGATGATTTTGCAGTCCTTTGGGAAAACGACTACGATAAGAAGTCCTGTATCAACACGGCATCCCTTACCATGTTCGGGACAGAAGACGGGGAGAAGTACTGCCGATGTGATGAAGATATCGTGGAGCGTTACTATTCCGACAGCGAGATCCGGAAACTGGCCGAAAGCTGTGGTCTGGAAGTGGTGGGCGTGTTTGGTGACTTAAAGAAAAGAAAGCCCGGAGACAAAGACGAGCGGATATTTTACTGCATAAGAAGACCACTGGGATCTCGTATCCCCGGTCTTAGTTCGGAAGGAAAGTGAGAAACGAATATGAATGACTTTTATCTGGCACCGGGATCTCCGATGGACGACTCGGATTATATTGTGACGGCCACTGCGCTTTCAGGAAAGGTCCGCGCGCTTGCGATCCGTTCCACCAAGCTCGTGCAGGAAGCTCTCCGCATCCATAAGACCTCGCCTGTGGCGACAGCCGCACTGGGAAGATTTCTGACGGGAACGCTTTTCCTCGCCGATACGCTGAAGGGAGAAGGAGATTCCCTTACGGCCAACATCCGTTCGGACGGGCCCTTGCAGGGCATGACCGCGGTCGCGGATTCTCACGGAAATGTAAGAGGCTACTGCCTGGAACCTGTCGTAGAGACTTCTTATCACCGTCCGGGCAAACTTAATGTCGGTGCGGCTGTCGGTTCCGGAAAACTTACTGTTGTCAAAGATTTCGGCCTCAAAGAGCCTTATGTGGGCCAGGTGGAATTAGTCTCCGGAGAGATCGCGGAAGACTTTACCTACTATCTGGCCTCTTCGGAGCAGACACCTTCGATCGTTTCTCTCGGCGTGGGGATCGATCAGGAGGGTGTGACCTGTGCCGGAGGATTTATGGTGCAGCTCCTTCCCGGCGCAGATGAAGAGACGATCAGTTATCTCGAGAACCGCGTCAGCGGCGGATTCCCGGATGTGACTTTCCTTCTTACAGAGGGTATGAATCCCGAGAAGATCCTGGATATGTTCCTTGGCGATAAGGATATCTGCTTCCTCGCCGGAAGAAAGGTCGCTTATAAATGCAACTGTTCCAGAGAAAGAATGGAGAGAAATCTCATGGCGATCGGGAAGAAAGATTTAACAGATCTTTCAGAAGATCCGAACGGTATCGATCTGGAGTGTCATTTCTGCGATCAGAGATATCATTTTTCCCAGAAAGATGTGAAGGGATTACTGGATCAGGCGTAACGAAAAAGTCTGATTCATTTGACAAAAGGGTGACAATCTCTAGAGTTTTACCCGAAAAATCCTGAAATTGCTTGAAAACAGGGAAAAAGCTTTAGATTATGGCGTTCCGTGTGATATAATGAGCCTACTTATCAACAACCTTAAGTGAAACTCTAAAGGAGGGCCTCACATGAAAAAACGTTTTCTTTCTTTCGTGGCTGGCGTGCTTTGTGCCTGCAGCATTCTTTCTGCAGCAGTAGTTCCGACAGCAGCGAAAACTGCCGACGCTCAGCTTTCCATCGCACAGGCTGCAGCAGTCACCCAGCCGGGTACCGTTACTGGCCTTAAGGCCGTTTCTTCCGGCAAGAACAGAGTCACGCTCACCTGGAAAGCCGTTTCCGGTGCGCAGGGTTATCTCGTTTACGGTCAGAAGTCCGGTAAGTATGCTTATGTCGGCATGACGACTTCCGGTACGACATTTACTGATACGAAGGCTCTTGATAACGACTACAACTACTACTGGGTATTCGCTTATGTAAAGGATGCCAGTGGCAAGATGATCCCGGGCGGATGCCAGAAGTATGTATTTGCGAAGGGCGTCTGCGCTGCAGTTACCGGTCTTAAGGCAGCATCCACAACAGCTGGTGTTAAGCTTACATGGAACAAGGTAAACACAGCGGCAGGTTATCTGATCTATGGTAAGACAGATTCTACTGCTTACGGATACAAGGGCATGACGACCAGTCTTACATGGACGGATGCCAAGGCTCCGACAAGCGAATTCAGCTACTACTGGGTATATCCTTATCACAAGGATGCCAGCGGCAACATGGTCGTAGGCGGAACAGCTGCTTATGTATATGGTAAGAAGACAGTTCCGGTAAACACGAAGTATAAGGTAGAGAATTTCTCCGCGATGATCCCGACACTCTGGGAAGTAGAAGAGGATACCTTTGCCGGTTATCCGAGCTACAGATTCTGGGCTGGAGTAGGCGGCTTCGGTATATACTGCCAGAAGACACTTCGTCAGGTAAAAGCAAGTGAGTATGGTTCTCTCATTGATGAATACGTTACGAGATTCTATTCTTCCTCGAGCGGCTGGACCGTGATTTCCAGAAAGAACGGTTCCTATTCTTCCACTCTGCTTTATACAGATATCCAGATCTCAAATGACGATTGCATCGTTAAGGGCCGAGTTATTTATGATGTAAATACATGGCTTTTCTATGAGTTCCTCGGAACGGTCTACCTCGATGAGGATGCTACTACGAGAGCTACCTTCAGCAAGAAGATCGATGAGATCGTTGCCTCCATCAAGTACGAGGGATGATCTGAACGGATCTTTTCAAAAAGCAAAATGATCTGGTGCCGTCTACGGGGTGTCCCGCAGGCGGCACTTTTTTTCCTCTTTAGCAGGAATATCCCCCTGAAATAAGGGCGTTTGTGAGAGAAAAGTCACTTAAAAGGGGAGGGGGTCCTGTGGTATAATGACCGTAATGATTTCAGGTTTATTTGACATCGAGAAGGAGGAATTTACATGAAAAAACGTTTCCTTTCTTTCGTGGCTGGCGTACTCTGTGCATGCAGTATCGTTTCTGCAGCAACCGCTCCGGCAGCTGTGAAGAATGTAGATGCGCAACTTTCCATCGCGCAGGCGGCAGCGGTAACGAAACCGGGTACTGTTACCGGTCTTAAGGCAGTATCTGCCGGTAAGAACAGAGTGAAACTCACCTGGACAGCTGTTTCCGGTGCGCAGGGTTATCTCGTTTACGGACAGAAGTCCGGTAAGTACGCTTATGTCGGCATGACGACACAGGGCACGACTTTTACTGATACTAACGCTCTTGATAACGATTACAATTACTACTGGGTATTCGCTTATGTGAAAGATGCATCCGGGAAGATGATCCCGGGTGGCTGCCAGAAGTACGTTTTCGCAAAAGGCATCTGTGCCGCGGTTACCGGCCTCAAGGCGGCATCTACTACCGCCGGGGTAAAGCTTACATGGAACACTTCGGCTACAGCGGCAGGATATCTGATCTATGGTAAGACAGATTCCACATCTTACGGATATAAGGGCATGACGACCGGTCTTACCTGGACCGATACGAAGGCTCCTACAGATGAGATCAGCTACTACTGGGTATTCCCGTATCACAAGGATGCCAGCGGAAACATGGTCGTAGGCGGGACCGCTTCTTATGTATTCGGCAAAAAGACTCTTCCTGTTTACACAAGCTATAAGGTCGGTGATCTCTCCTATAAGGTCCTGACGGTATGGGATGTGGAGCAGGATACCTTCAAGGGCTTCCCGACATATGCTTATTACAGTGACTGTGGCATTTTTGTTACCTCCTGCCAGAACCTCGCTTCTGCAGAGAATGCTGCGAATTTCGCCAATAAGTTCGGTTCCCTTGTGGAAGCGTACATCTCCACGAATTTCAAAAATTGGGGAGAGGTAACGGTCAAGACAAATAAGCAGGGTAGTTCCGGATCTCTCATCTATGCAGATCTCGAGCTCGATTTCTCAGACTCCGATTTTATTTGCTACGGGCGTCTTTACTTTGATACAGCTACAGGCAGATTCTATGAGTTTATGGCGAATATCTATAATGACTGCTCCGCTTCAGAGATCGCCACATACAAAAAACAGATCAATGCGGTCCTTGCGTCGATCAGAAAGTAACAAAAGAAGTTCTCTTGAGTTAGAATAATTACACGGCGCCGTTTCCTTTCCTCGGGAGGCGGCGCCGCTCGTATCAGGGCGTTTGCGGGGATAAATGACCCGAAAACGCGAAAAAATCGAGATTTTTCGAAAATAGGTATTGCAAACCCTAGACATGCGTTGTATAATTTCACCTGCGCGACTTTGTGCGCGCAAGCGTTGAAGCTTGAGATTGCCGCAGGATAAAGCGGGCTGTGCTTTAGAGAGCGGGTAACTTAGGCGGAGCAGTCGAAGGCTTAGATCTTCGGCGAAGAACCCGGATGTTACAGCGTGTGTTTTGAAGAACACATGCCCAGGCCCAAAGTGCCGCATAAGGTGGTAACTGGTCTCCTGGGTTTTATGATGGGATCAAAAGAAACGCTAAACAGGGTGAAGAAAAAACAACAGCAAAAGATTTGGAGGAAACAAACATGGCAACAAACCAAAAAATCAGAATTAAGCTTAAGGCTTATGATCACGAGCTCCTTGACCAGAGCGCAGCACGTATTGTTGAGACGGTCACCAGAACAGGCGCAAGCTTCTCCGGCCCGATCCCGCTCCCGACAGAAAAAGAGATCACCACGATCCTGCGTTCTCCTCATAAGTATAAGGATTCCCGTGAGCAGTTTGAACTTCGTACGCATAAGCGTCTTATCGACATCTTTGCGCCGAACCAGAAGACTGTTGATGCATTGATGAAGCTTGACATGCCTGCAGGCGTGAGCATTGAGCTCAAGGCCTAATGGCTTTTTCCGCGTTCTGCCGGACGTCCAAGCGGCGGGATATGCGGAGGTCATGTTCGCGGACTAAAACAAAACGCGAACCAATAACCTAAATAGGAGGAAAAAAGAAAATGACAAAGTTCGTACTTGGCAAAAAAGCCGGCATGACACAGCTCTTCGATGAGAGCGGTCTGGCAGTACCGGCAACCGTTATCGAATGCAACCCTATGTTTGTTATTCAGAATAAGACGGTAGAAAAAGACGGCTACAAGGCTGTGAAAGTCGCAACAGGCGACATTCGCGAGAAACTTGTAAACAAGCCGGACAAGGGACAGTTCGCAAAGGCTGAAGTAAGCGTTAAGCGTACTATCCGTGAGTTTAAGACAGAAGAGGATTACAGCCTCGGTCAGGAGATCAAGGTCTCCGACATGCTCGCAGTTGGCGATCATGTTGACGTAAGCGGCGTATCCAAGGGTAAGGGTTACCAGGGTAACATCAAGCGTCACGGTCAGAAGGGCGGTCCGGATGGACACGGTTCTATGTACCACAGACGTGTAGGTTCCATGGGTGCTAACTCCACACCGGCTCGTGTTCTCCCGGGTAAGAAGATGCCTGGTCACATGGGCGCAGTAAACTGCACAGTACAGAATCTGACGGTCGTCAGCGTTGACGGCGAGAGAGGAATCCTCGTTCTTAAGGGCGCGGTTCCGGGTCCTAAGGGCGGCATCGTAACAATCACGTCGTCTGTAAAGGCTAAGTAATTCGACGACAAGGAGGAACTAAGAAATGGCTAAAATTGATATTTTGAATCTTAGTGGAGCCGTTGTCGGATCGATGGATCTTTCTGACGAGATCTTCGGCATCGAGCCGAACGCTGCAGCAATGCGTACAGTAGTACTCAACATTCTTGCAAACCGTCGTCAGGGCACACATTCCACAAAAACAAGAAGCGAAGTTCGCGGCGGCGGTAAGCGTCCTTATCGTCAGAAGGGCACAGGTCGTGCTCGTCACGGTTCTACCCGTTCTGCACAGTACGTTGGCGGCGGCATCATCTTTGGGCCTAAGCCGAGATCTTACAGCTACACTGTTCCGAAGAAGATCAGACGTCTGGCTATGAAGTCTGCATTCTCTTCCAAGATGGCAGATAGCAAGATCTTCGTTGTCGATGCACTCGATTTCGATACCATGAAGACAAAGAACATGGTTGATTTCATGAAGGCGATCAAGGTTGATGATTCTGCTCTCGTCGTTCTCGGCGGAAAGAATGAGAATGTTGAGAAGGCTTCTAGAAATCTTCCGACAGTTAAGACAGCTTTCGTCAATACCATCAACGTATTCGACATCCTTAAGTACGATTCTTTCGTAATGACTAAGGAAGCTGCTGAGAAGATTATGGAGGTGTATGTATGAACAAGGCACCGCAGGACATTATCATTAAGCCGATCATCACAGAGAAGAGCTCTTATGATGCAGCAGTCGGCAAGTATGCTTTCCAGGTTGCAAAGACAGCAACTAAGACAGACGTAAGAAATGCTGTTGAGACTCTCTTCGGTGTTAAGGTCGTAGCTGTCAATACTGTCAACTATGATGGAAAGAAGAAGAGACAGCGCTACGTCGAGGGAACAACTCCTTCCTTTAAGAAGGCAGTAGTTACCATCGATATGGAAGCTAAGGACGTGTCTTATCTTGGTAAGGGCGGCAAGGCAACTAAGGCCGACAAGAAGTATAAGACAGCAATCGAAGAATTTGGAATCGGCCAGTGATCGGCCTGATGGAAAAGGAGTGAAGAGAGAATGGCAGTAAAGACTTTTAATCCAACTTCTCCTGCGAGACGTAACATGACTGTCTCTGACTTTTCTTCCCTGACGAAGAAAGAGCCCGAGAAGAGCCTGCTCGTAGCACGCAGTAAGTCAGGCGGACGTAATTCTTATGGACGTATCACAGTTCGTCACATCGGTGGCGGCAACCGTCGTAAGATCCGTGTCATTGACTGGAAGAGAACAAAGGACGGTGTTCCGGCAACAGTAGTAGCGCTGGAGTACGATCCGAACCGTACAGCATTTATCGCACTTATCCAGTATCTGGATGGTGCAAAGTCCTACATCCTGGCTCCCCAGGGACTTAAGGTAGGCGACAAGGTAGTTTCCGGAGCAGATGCAGATATCGTGGCAGGCAACGCTCTCCCGATCGCAAATATCCCGGTTGGTACCATGATCCACAACATCGAGCTCAAGCCTGGTAAGGGTGCTCAGATGGTTCGTACAGCCGGCGCTGGCGCTCAGCTGATGGCTAAAGAGGGCGATTTCGCTCAGGTACGTCTCCCGTCCGGTGAGGTTCGTATGGTATCCATCAAGTGCAGAGCAACCGTTGGTGTTATCGGCAACAACGAGCACGAGAACGTTTCTATCGGTAAGGCCGGACGTCATCGTCACATGGGTGTAAGACCTGCAGTACGTGGTGTCGTCATGAACCCGAACGATCACCCGCATGGTGGTGGTGAAGGTAAGTCCCCGATCGGTCTTCCGGGTCCTGTTACACCTTGGGGTGTTCCGACTCTTGGTAAGAAGACAAGAAACAAGAAGAAGCAGTCTAACAAGTACATTGTTAAGGGTAGAAAGTAAGCGAAGGGAGGAACCAAAATGAGTAGATCAACCAAAAAGGGTTATTTTGTACAAGATGCCCTGATGAAGAAAATCAATGCTATGAACGCAGCGAATGAGAAAAAGGTTGTACAGACTTGGTCTCGCGCTTCGACGATCTATCCTGAAATGGTCGGACACACGATCGCTGTTTATGACGGCAGAAGACACGTTCCGGTATATGTGGTCGAGGAAATGATCGGTCACAAGCTGGGCGAGTTTGCTCCGACAAGAACATACAGAGGCCATGCCGGTGAGAAATCATCCGGTGGTAAGTAATCGTAAGCTGTGAAGGGAGGAAAAAATAGTGGAAAAAGTTAAGTTGACTAAAGACTATATCGAATCGAATCGCGATGAAATCCTCGAAGCTTACGGTAAGCAGCAGAAGAAGAACGCGAAGAAGCCGGTTCTTACTAAGAAGCAGAAGAAGCTTCTCGGTATCGGCAAAGATCAGGGTAAGGCAGTTGCTAAGTACATCCGCATCACACCCCGTAAGGTCAAGGTCGTTGCTGACCTGATCAAGGGCAAGGATCTCGATGAAGCTTATGCGATCCTGGACTACACCCCGAAGGCAGCATCTCCGGTGCTCAAGAAGGCAGTTAAGTCTGCAGAGGCAAACGCAGTAAACAACAACGGTCTGACAAGATCCAGCCTGTATGTTGCTGATGCTTACGCCGGCGCAGGCCCGATCCTGAAGCGTTTCATTCCGAGAGCAAGAGGATCTGCATCTAGAATCAACAAGAGAACAAGTCACGTTACTGTTGTTCTCAAAGAAAGAGTATAAGGAGGAATAAAGAATGGGCCAGAAGGTTAATCCCCATGGATTGCGTGTCGGTGTCATCAAAGAGTGGGACACACGTTGGTATGCCGACAAGAAGACATTCAGCGATTTCCTCGTTGAGGACAAGCAAATCCGTGATTTTGTAAAGAAAGAGTGCTTTGCTGCAGGCGTTTCGAACATCGAGATCGAGCGTAAGGGTGCAGACAAGACCTCCATCATCATCAATGCAGCTAAGCCGGGTATCATCATTGGTCGCCAGGGCGCAGGCATTGAGGATTTCAAGAAGAAGCTTCAGAAGAAGTTCAAGAAGAATTTCTTCGTAGACGTTCGTGAGATCAAGAACGCTGATGCAAATGCTCAGCTCGTTGCTGAGAGCATCGCTTCCCAGCTCGAAAGACGTGTTTCTTTCCGTCGTGCCATGAAGATGGCGATGTCCCGTACCATGAAGTCCGGTGCGAAGGGCATCAAGACCTGCTGCGCAGGTCGTCTGGGCGGCGCTGAAATCGCACGTTCAGAGACATACCACGAAGGTACTATCCCGCTGCAGACTCTGCGTGCGGACATCGATTACGGTTTTGCTGAGGCAAACACACAGTACGGCCGTATCGGCGTAAAAGTATGGATCTACCACGGTGAGATCCTGACAGCGAAGAAGACTGTCAAAGTTGCGGAAGGAGGCGAAGCGTAATGTTACTTCCTAAGAGAGTAAAGCATAGAAAGCAGCAGCGCGGCCGTCTGACCGGTAAGGCTACCAGAGGTAACTTCGTTGCTTACGGTGATTATGGTATGTATTCCACAGAGCCTTGCTGGATCACCAGCAACCAGATCGAAGCAGCCCGTATCGCTATCAACCGTTACGTAAAAAGAGGCGGTAAGGTCTGGATCAAGATCTTCCCGGACAAGCCGATCACAAAGCACCCTGCCGAAGCTCGAATGGGTTCCGGTAAAGGTTCTCCGGAGTACTGGGTAGCAGTAGTTAAGCCGGGCCGTGTTCTTTTCGAGATCGCCGGCGTATCCGAAGAAGTAGCTCGTGAGGCAATGCGTCTTGCAGGACACAAGCTCCCGTGCAAGACAAAGTTCATCAAGAAGGAAGAGGAGGTATCTGAAAATGACGGCTAAAGAATTACGTTCGAAGTCTACAGAAGAACTTCAGAAGGAATTGCTTGAATTGAAGGATGAACTCTTCAAACTTCGTTTCCAGCATGCTACAAACCAACTCGAGAATCCGCAGCGCCTTGGTGCTGTAAAGCGTGACATCGCTCGCGTAAACACGATTCTCCGTGAGCAAGAGCTTAAGGCTAATTAATGAAGGGAGAAGTAGGAATGAGCGATCGTAACCTCAGAAAAACTCGTGTCGGTATCGTATCTAGCGATAAGATGGACAAAACAATTGTTGTATCCGTGGTTGAGCACGTTAAGCACCCGCTTTACGGTAAGATCATGAAGAGAACATACAAGCTGAAGGCGCATGACGAAGAGAACAAGTGCGGCATCGGCGACAAGGTAAAGGTAATGGAGACCCGCCCGCTTTCTCGTGACAAGCGTTGGAGACTGGTCGAGATTATTGAGAAGGCGAAGTAATACGTAAGGGAATTACGTAAAGGAGGAAATCAAGATGATTCAAGTAGAATCCAGATTAAGATCTGCGGATAATACCGGCGCAAAAGAACTTGCCTGCATCAAAGTGCTTGGCGGTTCCTGGCGTAAATACGCGAATATCGGTGATGTGATCGTCTGCTCTGTCAAGACAGCTACTCCTGGTGGCGTGGTTAAGAAGGGCGATGTTGTTCGTGCAGTAGTTGTCCGCACAAAGAAGGGCGTTAGAAGAGCTGATGGATCTTACATCAAGTTCGATGAGAATGCTGCTGTTATCATTAAGGAAGACAAGAACCCGCGTGGAACCCGTATCTTTGGGCCTATCGCAAGAGAGCTCCGTGACAAGGATTACATGAAGATCCTTTCTCTGGCTCCAGAAGTTCTGTAAGGAGGATGACAAATGGCTAGCAAGATTCACGTTAAAAAAGACGATAAAGTCGTTGTTATCTCCGGTAAGGACGCCGGTTCTCAGGGTCAGGTCTTAAAGACTGAGCCGAAGTCCGGTAGAGTAGTTGTTTCCGGAGTCAACATGGTCAAGAAGCATCAGAAGGCTCAGGGCCAGAACAAGCCGGCAGGCATCATCGAGAAGGAAAGCTCCATCGATGCAAGCAACGTAATGCTGGTTTGCCCGAAGTGCGGCAAGGCTACCCGTGTTGGTAAGAGAGTTGCCGAGGATGGTGCAAAGTATCGCGTTTGCAAGAAGTGCGGCGCTGACATTGACCAGATCAAGAAGGCAAAGGAGGAGTAATCGATGTCTAGATTAAAAGACAAGTATGTAAATGAAGTTGCGCCTGCTTTGCAGGAAGAGTTCAAGTATAAGTCCGTAATGCAGATCCCGAAGCTTGAGAAGATCGTTCTCAACATGGGTGTCGGCGAAGTCAAGGATAACCCGAAGGCTCTCGAGAATGCTATGCGTGACATGGGTATCATCTGCGGCCAGAAGCCGATCACTACCGTTGCTTCTAAGTCCGTTGCTGCTTTCAAATTAAGAGAAGGCATGAAGATCGGCTGCAAAGTTACTCTCCGTGGCGAGAATATGTACAACTTCCTCGATAAGTTGATCAGCATCTCCCTCCCGCGTGTACGTGACTTCCGTGGTATCAACCCGAACTCGTTCGATGGTCACGGTAACTATGCTATGGGTATCAAGGAGCAGCTCATGTTCCCTGAAATCGAGTTCGATAAGATCGATAAAGTTCGTGGTATGGATATCATCATCGTAACAACGGCGAAGACAGACGAGGAAGCAAGATCCCTTCTTTCCCTCATCGGTATGCCGTTCCGCAAGTAATAGGAGGATATAAGTAATATGGCTAAAACGTCAATGAAACTCAAGGCACAGCGTGCTCCGAAGTTCAAGGTACAGCAGCACAACCGTTGCAAGCTCTGCGGTAGACCGCACGCTTATATCCGTAAGTATGGTATTTGCCGTCTGTGCTTCCGTGACCTGGCTTACAAGGGCCAGATCCCGGGTGTTCGTAAGGCAAGCTGGTAACCGATAGCAAGGAGGAAAGATTTATGCAGATTACAGATGCAATTGCTGATATGCTGACAAGAATCCGTAATGCAGGCACAGCCGGTCATCCGACAGTTATGGTTCCTGCTTCCAATTTGAAGAAGGCTATCGCACAGATTTTAGTAGATGAAGGTTATATCGCTTCTTTTGAGACGATCGAAGATGACAAGCAGGGAATGATCAAGATCACTCTGAAATATGCTGCTAAGAAGCACGTTATTTCCGGTATCCAGAGAATTTCCAAGCCGGGTCTCCGCGTTTATGCGGACAAAGAGAACCTCCCGAAGGTACTCGGTGGCCTCGGTATCGCTATCATCTCCACATCCAAGGGCGTTATGACTGATAAGGCAGCCAGAAAGCTCGGCGTTGGCGGCGAGGTTATGGCTTACGTTTGGTAAGTTTAGTAGACACACTCTGAAAAGGGATGAAAGTCCCACAATCTAAAGAGCAGGAGGTAAGATTGTATGTCTAGAATTGGCAATATGCCGATCACGATCCCGGCAGGGCTCGAAGTAAAGCAGGATGGTCAGACCATCACTGTAAAAGGCAAGGAAGCGACACTTTCTCTGAATGTGCATCCTTCCATCATTGTAGAAGTAAATGACAATGTGATCACGGTCAAGAGACCGAACGATGAGAAGCAGGTGAAGGCTCTTCACGGTTTGACTCGTTCCCTCATCAACAACATGGTCATCGGTTGTTCCGAAGGTTTCAAGAAGGAACTCGAGATCCAGGGTGTTGGTTACAAGGCCGCAAAGCAGGGTAAGAAGGTTGTGTTCAACCTCGGTTACTCCCACCCGATCGAGATGGAAGAACCGGAAGGCATCACTATTGATGTTCCGGCTCAGAACCAGATCATCGTTAAGGGTGCAGATAAGCAGTTAGTTGGCGAAACCGCCGCTAAGATCCGTTCCTTCAGACTTCCGGATGCATATAAGGGCAAAGGTATCAGATATGTTGGTGAATATGTCCGCATCAAGGAAGGTAAGACAGGCGCTAAGAAGTAAGTGAAGGGGTGAACAAGCATGATTAATAAGATTGACAAGAACGCTATTCGCCGCAGAAAGCACATCCGTGTGAGAAAAAAGATCTCCGGTACTGCTGCACGTCCGCGTCTGTGCGTTTTCAGAAGTAACACAAACATCTATGCCCAGATCATCGACGATGAAGCTGGAAAGACACTGGTAAGTGCCTCCACATTGGATAAAGAAGTGAAAGCTTCTATCGATAACGGAAGCAACAAGGAAGGTGCAGCTGCAGTTGGTAAGAAGATTGCAGAGCGCGCTCTGGCTGCGAACATCAACGAAGTTGTGTTCGACAGAGGCGGATACATTTTCCATGGTCGTGTAGAAGCTTTGGCAGAGGCCGCTCGTGAAGCTGGCCTGAAATTCTAATCAGGAGGGAAACAAGATGGGTTTTGAACCAAATTCAACCGAATTAAAAGAAAAAGTCATCCATATCGGACGTGTTTCCAAGACGGTTAAGGGTGGTAGAAATTTCCGTTTCGCAGCCCTCGTGATCGTAGGTGACGAGAATGGTCACGTTGGTAAGGGCCTTGGTAAGGCAGCTGAAATTCCGGACGCGATCAGAAAGGGCATCGAAGATGCCAAGAAGAACATGATCTCCGTGCCGCTCGATGGCAGCACGATCCCGCACGAAGCACTCGGTGTATTCGGTGCAGGTAAGATCGTTATGAAGCCGGCTGCAAGTGGTACCGGTATCATCGCCGGCGGCCCGGTCCGTGCGGTATGTGAACTTTGCGGAATCAAGGATATCCGTACAAAGTCCTTAGGTACCAACAACCCGAACAATGTTGTTAATGCAACCATGGAAGGCTTGAAGAGCATGCGTTCTCTCGAAGAAGTAGCACGTCTGCGCGGCAAGTCCACCGAAGAAATTCTTTAATGGAGGTGTGCGGGACAATGGCAAACTTAAAGATTACCCTGGTCAAGAGCACCAACAAATCTAAGAAAAACCAGGCTGCTACAGTTGCTGCACTCGGTCTTCACAAGATCGGTCAGTCTGTAGAAAAGGCAGATAACGAAGCAATTCGCGGCATGGTTCGCACTGTAGCACATCTTGTTAAGTGCGAAGAAGTGTAATGGAGGTATAGGAAACATGAAACTTAATGAAATGTCTTCCTGCGGAAACGAGAAAGCATATCGTAAGGGCCGTGGTGCCGGATCCGGCAACGGTAAGACTGCCGGTAGAGGACACAAGGGCCAGAATGCTCGTTCCGGCGGCGGTGTACGTCCTGGTTTCGAAGGTGGTCAGATGCCTCTTTACAGACGTCTGCCGAAGCGTGGATTTAATCACAAGCGTTTCGCTTGCGAGTATGTCGAGATCAACGTCTCCGATCTGGAGAAGTTTGATAACGGTGCAGAGGTCGATGCAACGATCCTCGCAGATGCCGGTATCATCACACTCGGCAAGGTCAACGACGGCGTTAAGGTCCTCGGTAATGGAGACCTGACAAAGAAGCTGACTGTTAAGGCTAAGAAGTTCTCTGCTTCTGCAAAAGAGAAAATCGAAAAGGCTGGTGGAACGGCACAGGAGGTATAACATGAAGGGCGTATTTGACACCTTAGTTAATGCATTCCGTTTGCCGGATCTGCGCAAGAAGCTGCTGTTTACACTCTTCATTCTTGCGCTCTACATGATCGGCGGTCTGATCCCGTGCCCGGGCATCAATCGTACAGAGTTCTCATCGATCGTCCAGAATTGGGGTCAGATCGGTAGCCTGATGGATATCATCGCAGGTGGTGGTCTTTATGCGGCAACCATCTTCGCGATGGGTATCACACCTTACATTAACTCTTCCATCATCATCCAGCTCCTTACGGTTGCTATCCCTGCTTTGGAGAATCTTGCCAAAGAGGGAGAAGAGGGACAGAAAAAGCTTCAGAAGATCACCCGTTATCTTACGGTAGGTCTTGCTGTAATGCAGGCTTCCTTCTTCACCTACGCTACACGCTCTGCCATGACGAATTACCTTCCGAAGTGGCTCGCTGCAGCACTCATTATCCTGACATTTACCGCTGGTACGACGTTTGTTGTATTCCTCGGTGAAAGAATCAACGAAAAGGGTATCGGTAATGGTGTATCCCTTATCATCTTCGCGGGTATCGTAACAAGAATCCCGGATATGATCAGAACACTCTACTACGATGCTCTTAACATCGCCGGTAAGTTCACTAACGAGGCGGTAGGTAATGCACTGGGTATCACAGCTTTCGCGATCGTTTCCCTGATCTCGCTTGCTACGATCATCTTCTGCGTATACGTTCAGAACGCAGAAAGAAGAATCCCGGTACAGTACAGTAAGAAGGTCATCGGCCGTAAAGTCTATGGCGGACAGAACACATACATTCCGCTCAAGGTAAATGCTTCCAGCGTTATGCCGGTAATCTTTACCATGTCTTTCCTGGCTCTGCCTTCCACGATCGTTGCTTTCTTCTTCCCGAACAGCAACAACATCATTGTAGACTGGTTCCGTAACTTTGGCGGTAGCCCGTTCTACTATCTAGCTTACTTTATCTGCATTTTCGCATTCGTGTTCTTCTACTCGATGATCCAGTTCAATCCGATCGAGATCTCGCAGAACCTTCAGAAGAACGGCGGATTTATCCCGGGTGTTCGTCCGGGTCGTCCGACATCCGAGTTCATCGCCAAGGTGGCTAACCGCCTCAACTGGTGTGACGCATGCTTCCTGTGCATCGTGGTACTCGTACCTACACTGCTCGGTAAGCTGACCGGAATGGAAGGCGTATGGTTCGCAGGTACATCCGTGCTCATCATGACCGGTGTTGCCAACGACCTCGTTGACCAGATCGAATCGCAGATGGTTACTCACAACTACAAGGGATTCCTTGTTTAATAAGAAACCGGGAAACGTGTTATGCTGGGTAACGGTAATGCACAAACCATAAAATAAAACTATGCAGCCTCGCGTGGATAACACGTGGGGCTGCATGTTGCTTTTACTAAAGAAAGAATCGAGGAGGAATTAGTATGAAACTGATCCTTTTAGGCGCACCGGGATCCGGTAAGGGAACCATGGCCGCTGTACTTAAGAATGAATATGCCATCACACATATCTCTACAGGAGATATCTTCCGTGCCAACATCAAGGAGCAGACTCCTCTTGGCATCGAAGCCAAGAAGTATATCGATGCCGGCCAGCTGGTTCCGGATGAGATCACGATCTCTATGGTCGAGGATCGTCTCAGCCAGGATGACTGCAAGAACGGTTACCTTCTCGATGGATTCCCGAGAACGATCGCACAGGCGGAAAAGCTTGATGATATGCTCGCAAAGACAAATTCCAAGATTGACGCTGTCATCAAGGTGGATGTACCGGCCGAGGTAATCATGGAGCGTGTCGTTAACAGAAGAGTCTGCACATCCTGCGGAGAAAGCTATAACGTAGTTTCCCGTCCGACCAAGGTCGAGGGTGTATGCGATGTCTGCGGCAAGGAAGTTATCCAGCGCGATGACGATAAGCCGGAGACGGTAAAGCAGAGACTGATCACATATGAAGAGAATACAAAACCCCTCATTGATTTCTATGAGAAGAAGGGTATTGTTATTTCCGCGGACAATTCCAAGAGTCCGGATCTTGCATTTGCTCAGGCAAGCGAAGCGCTGGCCAATATGGGCTTTAGAAAGGCATAATAATGATTCAGATTAAGACAGAAGCAGAGTTTCAGCTGATGAGAGAAGCCGGCAAGGTGGTAGAAGAAGCACTTCTGACTCTGGGCCGGGCTGTGGAACCGGGTATTTCAACATGGGAACTCGATGAGATCGCCAAGAGAGTCTTCGACAAAAACGGCGCGATCTCCTCGTCTTTTCACTATGGCGAACCGCCGTTCCCGGGACAGATCTGTATTTCCCCGAACGAAGTGATCGTTCACGGAGTTCCGAGAAAAGATCTTGTCCTCAAAGAAGGTGATATCGTTACCTGTGACGTCTGCTGCTCTCTGAACGGTATGCATGCGGATGCTGCCCGTACTTTCGCAGTTGGTGAGATCTCGGAAGAAGCAAGTAGACTCGTCCGGGTAACGGAAGAGTGCTTCTGGAAAGGATTCGAAAAGGTTTCGACAGAAAACCGCATCGGCGATATCTCCTCGGCGGTTCAGGGACATGCGGAAAGCAATGGCTACAGCGTGATCCGTGAACTGACAGGTCATGGTATCGGACATAAACTCCACGAAGATCCGGATGTTCCGAATTACGGAAGATTCGGCCACGGTCCGAGGATCGTGACCGGCATGGCGTTCTGTATCGAGCCCATGATCGCAAGTGGAAAGAGAGATATCGCTGTCCTCGCAGATGAGTGGACGGTGATCACACGCGACAGAAAGTACGCAGCACATTACGAAAATACAATCATTATTACAGAGAACGGACCAGAAATCATTACATTAACGGAGGGAAAGAATGTCTAAAGAAGATGTAATCGAAGTAGAAGGCATTGTTGACGATGCACTGCCGAATGCCACATTCAAGGTAAGACTGGAGAATGGCCATATCGTACTGGCACACATTTCCGGCAAGCTTCGTCAGAACTACATTAAGATCCTGCCGGGCGACCGTGTTACAATGGAGCTTTCTCCATATGATCTGTCCCGCGGCCGTATCACCTGGCGCGCGAAATAAGAAGCGGCAGAAAAAACGCCCCGGAACGGTTCTTTTCGGGCAATAGAAAAAACTTGCGGAAAAATCAAAAAACTACTTGAATCGCCAAGAGTTTTTGGTATAATATTTTAGCGTGCGCGCATAGCGTATGTTAGTTTTGCATTGTTTTTTTAAGTAAACAGGGAGGTTTGCGTCATGAAAGTTAGACCATCAGTTAAACCCATGTGCGAGAAGTGCAAGGTCATTCGTCGCAACGGACGCGTGATGATCATCTGCTCTGATCCGAAGCACAAGCAGAAGCAGGGTTAATCAGATCCTTCTGTTTGCAGGCCTCGTCATTGTCTGCTCATAACAGGACAAGTAGAAAACGTTAGGATATTACATGCACCAGTTATGCCAAGGCGGCTGCCTCTCCTGACCCGAGAGGATCTTAGCATCAGCATGTCATATATATACGAAACAAAACATTTATTGATTCATTCATGGAGGTACACAGAATGGCTCGTATTGCCGGTGTAGATCTGCCAAATGACAAAAGAGTAGAAATCGCTCTTACGTACATTTATGGCATTGGTAAGACAAGTTCTGATCGTATTCTTGCGGAGACCCAGATCAATCCTGACACACGTGTTAAGGATCTTTCTGAGGACGACATCGCTAAGATTCGTGATCAGATCGAAAACAATTACAATGTTGAGGGTGACCTCAGAAGAGAAGTATCTCTTAACATTAAGAGATTAACTGAAATTGGATGCTATCGTGGCCGTCGTCACAGAATGGGTCTTCCTGTTCGTGGTCAGCGCACAAAGACGAATGCTCGTACTCGTAAGGGTCCGAAGCGTACGATCGCTGGCAAGAAGAAGTAAGGAGGAAGTCTCATGGCAAAAGCAGTTAAGAAAACGGCCGCAAGACCGAAGAGAAGAGAGCGTAAGAATATTGACAAGGGACAGGCTCATATTCACGCTACATTCAACAACACAATCGTTACGATTACTGATATGCAGGGCAATGCGATCTCCTGGGCTTCCGCTGGTGAGATGGGCATGAAGGGTTCCCGTAAGGGTACACCGTTCGCAGCTCAGATGGCATCTGAGGATGCTGGTAAGAAGGCTGCTGATCACGGTATGCGTACCGTTGAGGTTTACGTTAAGGGACCTGGACCGGGTCGTGAATCCGCGATCCGTGCGTTGCAGACAGCTGGACTCGAAGTAACCATGATCAAAGATGTTACTCCGGTTCCGCACAATGGTTGCAGACCGCCTAAGAGAAGAAGAGTCTGAGTTCGGAGGTATAGAGAATGGCTAGATATACAGAAGGAACCTGCCGTCTCTGCCGCAGAGAAGGAGACAAGCTCTTCCTCAAGGGCGAGAGATGCTATTCCGCGAAGTGCGCACTTGCTAAGAAGAGTGCCGCTCCGGGTCAGCATGGTCAGGGCAGAAAAAAGATTTCAGAATATGGTGTACAGCTTCGTGAGAAGCAGAAGACAAAGCGTTTCTACGGCGTACTCGAGAAGCAGTTCAGACTTACCTATGCACGTGCTGAGCGTAAGCAGGGTAAGACCGGTGAGAAGCTCCTTGAGCTCCTCGAACTCCGTTTCGACAATGTCGTATATCGTCTTGGTCTGGCTTCTTCCAGAAATGAAGCTCGTCAGCTTGTAACACACGGTCATTTCCTGCTCAATGGCAAGAAGGCGAATATCCCTTCCATGACATTGAAGGTTGGTGATACGATTGCTGTTAAGGAGACATCCAGAAAGTCTCCGAAGTTCGAGACACTTTCCAACTCCCGTCCGGTACCGGCTTGGCTGTCTTTCAATGAAGAGACACTGACTGGTTCTATCGTTAGAGAGCCGGCTCGTGAGGATGTTGATCTCGAGGTTAAGGAGACACTCATCGTCGAGTTGTATTCCAAGTAATCGAAACCGCCCGCATTGCATGAATTGCTAGGAGGATAAACAATGATTGAAATTATGAAGCCAACAATTGAGTGTGTGGAAGTTAACGAAGACAGCTCCTACGGTAAGTATGTAGTTGCTCCTCTCGAGCGTGGCTACGGTACGACACTGGGTAACTCCCTTCGTCGTGTGCTTCTTTCTTCCTTGTCGGGCGCAGCCGTAACATCCATCCGTGTAGAGGGTGTTTACCACGAGTTTTCCACGATCCCGGGCGTTATCGAGGACATGACAGAGATCATCCTCAACGTTAAGGGCATCCGCGCTAAGCTTCATGTGGATACACCGAAGACAGTCTACATCAGCATGGATGAGGGCAAGACCGGTGTAGTAACGGCCGGCGATATCGTTCATGATGAAGAAGTAGAGATCATGAATCCGGATCATGTCATCGCGACAATGAACGGTGCAGGACGTCTCTTCATCGAACTGACGATCAGCAAGGGCCGCGGCTATGCGACAGCAGATCAGAACAAGCCTGCGACACAGACGATCGGTGTGATCGCGATCGACTCCATCTTTACTCCGGTAAAGAAGGCGAACTACAGAATCGAGAACACACGTGTCGGTGAGAGAACAGACTTTGACAGCCTTACACTGGAAGTTTGGACAGACGCTACCATTAAGGTAGACGAAGCTCTTTCTTCCGCTGCAGCTATCCTGCGTGAGCACCTTGGCCTGTTCACCGCTCTCACGGATGTGACCAATGGTCCGAGCTTCCGTGATTCCGATGATTCTACAAGCAAGAACTCTACGCACGATATCGTTATCGAAGATCTGGATTTCTCCGTTCGTACCTACAACTGCCTGAAGCGTGCAGGTATCAACACGATCGGTGATCTGGTTGCTAAGTCGGAAGACGAAATGATGAAAGTCCGTAACCTCGGTAAGAAGTCTCTGGAAGAAGTTATCCAGAAGCTCGAGGATATGGATCTGTCTCTCGCAGATGTCGAGGACTAAATAGCGGCTCGCGGGTCAGCTAGGATATTTAAAATATACAGGAGGTATTAACCCATGGCAGGTTACAGAAAATTAGGAAGAGTAAGCGATCAGCGTATCGCAATTTTAAGAAATCTGGCAACATCCCTTGTTGTTTGCCCGGTAAAAGAAGACGGAAAGGCACTTGCTGAGAACAAGAAGCACGTTGTTACAACAGTTGCTCGTGCAAAAGAAGTTAGCAAGATCATGGACAAGCTGATCGCAGATGCCATTCGTGAAAAAGATAACTTCACCACAAAGGAAGTTACTGTTTCCTCTGCGAAGCTGGATGGCAAGGGTATGAAGGTCCTGGTTTCCAAGACTTCCAAGAACGGTAAGAAGTACGATGTAGTAGATCGTGAAGTTTCTAAGAAGACCGTTCAGGTTGACGCTCCTTCTCGTCTCGCAGCTAGAAAGAATGCTGCATACTGGCTCAGAAAGAGCCACGATGCTGAGGGCAAGGTAGTAGATCCGGTAAACATCCTTTACGATGAGATCGCTCCTTCTCTCGTTAACCACAAGGGTGGTTACACCAAGATCGTTAAGCTCGGAACACGTCGCGGTGACGCTTCTGAGATGGCTCTTCTCACATTCGCTGAGTAAGAAGCCCAGAGATAATCTTGATACAATTAAGGTGACGGATGGGCATTTCTCCCTTCCGTCACTTTGTCTATTATCGAAAATCGGAGAATAAGAAGCATGGATCCAAATGCAAGAGACATAGCGGAATATAAAGTGACCATAGAAGCGGAAGACATTCTGTTTTCTTATGCCACTAATTCCGGAAAGAATGTCGTTGCAGTGGATCACGCTTCTTTTTCCGTTAAAAAGGGAGAATATGTGGCGATCCTCGGGAGAAACGGCTCCGGAAAGTCCACGCTGGCGAAGATGGTCAACCTCCTGGAGACCCCGGATGCCGGAAAACTTTCCGTATTTGAGATCTCCGCGGATGATGATGAGAATTTCTGGAAGATCCGTTCCCACTGCGGCATGGTTTTCCAGAATCCGGATAACCAGATCGTCGGTACGACGGTGGAAGAAGACGTGGCATTCGGCCCGGAAAATCTCTCGGTCCCGCTCCCGGAACTGACCCAGCGCGTGGAAAAAGCACTGGGATATGTCGGACTTCTCGAAAAGGCGGACAAACAGCCGTCTTCCCTGTCCGGCGGACAGAAACAGAAACTGGCGATCGCTGGTGTTCTGGCTATGGAGCCGCAGCTTCTGATCCTCGACGAGAGCACATCAATGCTCGATCCGAAGGCAAGAGATGAGTTTTTGCATCTGGTCGCCAGGATGCGTCAGGATAAAGGGATCACAGTCCTTCACATTACGCACGACATGCACGAAGCGTATCTTGCAGACAGAGTGATCGTGCTCGAAAAGGGCAAGATCCGCTTGAATGGTACGCCGCCGGAAGTATTTTCCCAGGTGGACACGATCCGAAGCCTCGGACTTGAGCTTCCGAAATGGGCGGAACTTCTGTATGAAGTGGGACGGATCTGCGGGGTAAAACCGGAGCAGAATGATTTCATTTCAGAGAAAAATGCGGTGAAGAAGATCAACGAGATCCTGAGGGAAACAGATGTTTCCATGATCTCCAGGGAAGAACGTCCCACGCATGAAGTGGATGATCAGGTCGTCCTGCGTGTGAATAATCTCGCCTACAGCTATGAGAAAAAAGAAAAGAACACGATCTCCGGTATCCATTTCGATGTAAAAAAGGGTGAGATCGTCGCGGTCATCGGCCACAGCGGCTCCGGAAAGACGACGCTGATCTCCCAGCTGAACGGAATCCTGCGTCCATCTGAAGGATCGGTCGAAATCTGGGATGAAGAAGAGAAGAAGTATATTACCACGGACAAAAACACGGACGTCAAGCGAATTCGCCGCCATGTGGGGCTTCTTTTCCAGTATCCGGAATACCAGCTTTTCGAGGAGACGGTGGAAAAAGATATCCAGTTCGGTCCGAAGAAAATGGGATATGACGAGGAAAAGTGCGAACGCCTGATGCGTGAATCCCTTCCGCTTGTAGGGCTTTCTGAAGAAGTGCTGAAGAGATCGCCGTTTGAACTGTCCGGTGGACAGAAAAGAAGAGTCGCGTTTGCCGGCATCCTGGCGATGGATCCGGACGTTCTTATACTCGACGAGCCTGCAGCAGGTCTGGATCCGGCCGGACAAAAGGAGATCTTCGGGTATATCGAGACACTTCGGTCGAATGGCAAGTCCATCGTTCTGGTCTCTCACGATATGGACGAAGCGGCACGTATTGCAGATCGTGTTCTTGTTTTGAAAAAAGGAAGACAGGAGTTCTTCGGCACGCCGAAGGAGCTTTTCGCTGAGCATACTGATTTTATTGCTATGAGGCTTGACCGCCCCTGCCTGATGCAGACCATGCTCGATCTGAAGAAAGATCATCCGAACGTGGATGCGTGTCTTTTCGATGTGAAAGAAGCGGCGCAGGATCTGGTGTTCGGGTCTGATGGGGAGGTGACTGCCCCATGATGAAAGATGTTTCGATCGGACGTTATGTACAGGGAGATTCCGTCCTGCATAAACTCGATCCGCGCATGAAGGTGATCCTGTTTATCCTTTATATGTGCGCGCTCTTTATGGCCAATACACCGATCGCTATGATCGCTGCTTTTGCCGTGATCCTGTTTCTGGCACTGCTTTCAAAGATAAGCCCGATCGAGATCCTGCGGTCTGTCCGGCCGATCGTGTTCATAATGATGTTTATTTTCGTGATCAATGTCCTGACGATCCGTTCCGGCGATACGCTATGGAGTTGGGGCGTCCTGAAGGTCACGAGCGGTGGTCTCGAAAGAGCTGTTATGCTGGCATTCCGCCTGCTCCTTCTGATCCTGGCGACAAGCCTTCTGCTGTCACTGACCACGACGCCGCTGAAACTTGCTGATGCGCTGGAATCTCTGGGTTCCCCGCTCAAAGTGTTTAAGGTGCCGGTCAATGAGATGGCCATGACCATCTCTATCGCCCTGCGTTTTATCCCGACGCTGGCCGAGGAGACAGATAAGATCATGAAGGCACAGTCCAGCCGTGGTGCGGAATACGATACCGGAAACGTGTTCCAGCGCGCAAAAGGATATGTAACTGTACTCGTCCCGCTGTTCGTCAGTGCTTTTAAAAGAGCGGAGGAACTTGCGGTGGCGATGGATGCCAGATGCTATCAGGGAGGAGTCGGGAAGACCAAGCTTCATCCCCTTCGTCTGAAGCCTTCGGATTATCTGTGGATGCTGGTCCTGACTGCTGTCGCATTTATCCCGCTGGCGGTAGATTTCTTGTGGAATTTGAAGTAAAATGATTCGCGTGTGGCGGATTTCAAAAAAATGAGGAGAGTTTTGAAATGGCATATTTTGTAGGAATCGATCTGGGCGGCACGAATATTAAGGCCGGCGTTGTATCTGAAAAGGGTGAACTTCTGAATAAGGTCAGCATTAAGACAAATGCAGACCGTGCAATGGAAGAGATCATCACAGACATGGGAAAACTGGCGAAGCAGGCAATCGAAGAGGCCGGCATTTCCGAGTCCGACGTATCTGCGATCGGTATCGGATCCCCGGGAACCCCGGACAACAAGGCAGGTACACTGGTCTATGCGACCAACCTTCCCTTCGTGAACGCACCTATGAGAAAGATCATCCGTGAGGTCATCGACCTCCCGGTATATATCGATAATGACGCCAACTGCGCAGCCATGGCGGAGAGTGTTTCCGGTGCGGCAGCAGATGTTGCGGATTCCGTAACGATCACTCTCGGTACAGGTATCGGATGCGGCGTCATCATCAACAATCGTATTTTCTCCGGATTCAACCAGGCAGGCTCTGAATTCGGACATCACGTCATCATGGTCAACGGGCAGCAGTGTTCCTGCGGTCGCAAGGGCTGCTTCGAGGCATATGGTTCCGCTTCTGCTCTGGCTAGAATGACCGAAGAAGCCGCAGCGGCAAACCCGACCTCCATCCTCGGTAAACTGATCGAGGAAAACGGCGGACAATCCAATGCAAGAATTGCCTTCGACGGTATGAGAGCGGGCGATGAGGTCTCCGCGAATGTTGTGGATACATATATTGACTACCTTTCTGAAGGTCTGGCAAATGCAATCAATACATTCATGCCGGAAGTCCTGCTGATCGGCGGCGGTGTTTGCAACGAAGGTGATCCGCTGATGATCCCGCTCCGCGAGAAGACCATGAGCAAGCCTTTCTTCGGCCCGGGCGTTAGAAAGACCGAGATCCGTGTTGCCAAAATGGGCAACGATGCCGGTATCGTTGGTGCCGCTATGATGGGTAAGGCCTGCTTCGACGACAAGATCCAGGGTTAAGAAAATGAGTGAGGAAGGCAGAAACCCTGCGGATATCCGCATCGCTTTGCTCACAGAATATGATGGGACTGACTTTGTCGGTTTTCAAAGACAGGATAACGGGCGCTCCGTACAGCAGACACTGGAAGAAGCAGTGGAGAAGGTGTACGGGCGCTTTTGCCGTATTTACGGTTGCAGCCGGACGGACTCCGGCGTCCACGCAAAGGGGCATGTATCCCATGTAGATGTTCCTTTTCCGATCCCGGCCGACAAGATCCCGCTTGCATTGAACGCGGTCCTCGATGATGATCTCGTCGTGCTTGCGGCAAGGGAAGTTCCAGAGTCTTTCCACGCGCGTTTCAACAGTAAGGGGAAGCGCTACTGCTATCGTTTACGAAACGCGAAGGTGCCGTCAGCCGTCAACAGAAGGACAGAAGCGTTTGTTCCAGGAGTCCTTGATGTAGAATCAATGAACGACGCGGCCGCCGCTTTTATCGGCACCCATGACTTTTCGGCGTTCCGCGCTCAGGGCGGCCCGGACATCACTCCGATCCGAACTATGAAAGATGTGTATGTAAGAAGGAACACTGCGGATCCCGACCTTGTCGAGATCACCGTCATCGGCGAGTCTTTTCTATACAATATGGTAAGGATCATGGCGGGGACACTGGTCTATGTCGGCCAGGGGAAGATGACCCGTGCCGAGATCGAGAAACTCCTGACGGGGGAAGGTGTAAGAAAAGAGGCCGGGAAGACAATGCCGGCCAAAGGACTCACTTTGGAAGAAGTGTTCTACGATGATCTTTCGTGGTAAAGATATCGCGCTGAATAAAACCTTCTCACGCTTGTCCTCGGGCTTTGCCATGCGGAGGCGCTTCGAAGGTTTTTTCATGCGCGAATTCTTTTGATGAAAGATTCCCTCAGAACAGGATTCTTGCAAATTGAGTTCTTTTCCCGTACTATCAAGAGAGTGGTCCTATACGACTAAGATCCAAGACAACTATTGAAGGAGATATGACAATGGCAAATCCAATTGTAACTATTGAGATGGAAAACGGGGGCATCATGAAGCTGGAACTTTATCCGGACGTGGCCCCGATCAGTGTACAGAATTTCGTAGATCTTATCGAGAAAGGTTTCTATGACGGACTTATCTTCCACCGCGTCATTTCCGGATTCATGATTCAGGGCGGTGACCCGACAGGTACAGGCATGGGTGGCCCGGGCCATCACATCAAGGGCGAGTTCAGAGCGAACGGCGTTCCGAACGACCTGTCCCACGAGCGTGGAGTCCTCTCCATGGCCAGAGCCGGTGACCCGAACTCCGCTGGATCCCAGTTCTTTATCATGCACGAAGACGGCCCGTTCCTCGATGGCAACTATGCGGCATTCGGTAGAATCATCGAAGGTATCGAAGTGGTGGACGAGATTGCGTCCACACCGACGGACAGAGCAGACAGACCGCTGAAGGAACAGCGCATGAAGAAAGTAACTGTCGTTAAGTAACATCGTTTGTTTTATTGAAGCAAGAAGACCTTCCTTGTACTGTCCCCGGAGAATGCTCCAGCGGAGGTGCGGGAAGGTTTTTTACATGCGGCAAATTCTGGCGATGAGGCGGGGAGACTAGTGAGATTTCGGATAAGATTCTTTTGCCTCATGGGGAATCCGGGAGAGTTCAATAACCCATGCCCTAAAAAAGTGATGGTTTTCATGGGGAAATATGGAAAACAATAATTCCCATGCCGAAAATAGAGACGATTTTCATGGGGAATCATAGAAAACAAAATTTCCCATGACAGAACAGGCTGGATTTTCGGTTTTTGGGCATGGGAAAATGAAGCAAATAAAAATACCCATGATTCGAACGGCATGGGGATTTTACAATCCTTTGCTTTCCCATGAAAACAGTCGAAAAATCAAGCAAGGGAAAACAAAGATCCTTCACAAACCCCATGAAGTCTCCCTTTAGCGAACATGAAAAAAGTTTTCGAAGTGCCTTCGCAGGACGAAAGTCCGAGGACCAGCACAAGAAAACTTCTTTTATGCCAAATATGAATCGAAGTAATGACTTAATCTTCTTCTTTCTCTTCTTTCTTGCTCTCGCTGTCTTCCGAGATCACATAGAGCGGTCTGTGCTTGACTTCAATGTATGTCTTCGCCAGATACTCTCCGATGATACCGAGGGCCATGAGGACCATGCCGCCGAGGAAGAGCATGAAGGAGAGGAGGGAAGGATAGCCAGGTACGTCATCCCAGATACGGAGCATGATCGCGTGGACGAAGTAATAGACCAGGTAGCCGAACGACAGGCAGGAGATGAAGAATCCAACGAGTGTGGCGATGCGTAGAGGGGCGGTGGTGAAGGAGACGATACCTTCGATGGCGTAGAGGAACAAAGACCAGAAGGACCACTTCGTCTCGCCGGCAATACGCTCGACATTTTCGAACTCCAGCCATTTGGTACGGAAACCGACCCAGGCGAAGATACCTTTGCTGAAGCGCTGACGCTCGGAAAGGGACAGGATCGCATTGACGACCGGGCGGGTCATGACGCGGAAGTCTCTGGCACCATCGACGATCTCGACATCTGTGAACTTGTTGATCAGACGATAGAAACGGCGGGCGAAGAAACTGCGGATGGGCGGTTCGCCTTTTCTGGAGACGCGGCGGGTAGCGACGATGTCACACTCTCCGGATTCGAGGGTCTCAAACATCTCCGGAAGAAGCGACGGCGGATCCTGCATATCAGCATCCAGAAGACCGATCCACTCACCTTTGGCGGCTGAGAGACCGGCATACATGGCGGCTTCTTTTCCGAAATTGCGGGAAAAAGAGATGTAACGGACACGCGGGTCCTTGGCGGCCATATCCTTTAAGACCTGAAGGGTCTTGTCGCGGCTGCCGTCATTAACGAAGATCAGCTCATAGCTGTACTTCGGGCATTCGTCCATGACTTTGCAGAGCGCCTCGTAAAGAAACGGGAGCGCTTCTTCTTCGTTGTAACACGGGACCATCAGACTGACCAGCATGTTCGCACCTCGTAAACCAAATACTATGCTTACAGTATACTACATTCCCCATATAATAAGATATGTCCAATCGTTAACCTTTTGGAAACACGGCATTTTTGTGATACGATGCTAATGACAAATTATTTATAGGAGTTTTCTCATGATCGAAAAGAACGAGCTGGATAAACCGAAACGCAGCAGGGCGAAACGGGATCTGCGTCCGCTTATCGCATTCGCTTCTGTTTTCATCTCTCTTATCGCGATCTTCTTTTCGACCGGAGTGTCGCCATTTGGCGCAAGAAGTGTCCTGGTGTCGGATCTCTCCGCACAGTATGCGCCGTACCTGGTGACGATGAGGAACAAGCTCCTTACCGGAACTTCTCTTGGATATTCTTTCGAGATCGGCATGGGCAAAAATCTCCTGGGAATCATCGCCTATTACACGGCAAGTCCCCTGAACCTGCTGACGCTTTTGTTCCCGGTGTCGAAGATCTCAGATGCGATCGTCCTGATCATCATGCTGAAACTGTCGTTTGCGGGCGCTTTCATGACGTGGCTGCTCGACTGTAAGTTTAAATCGGAGACGAAGATGAGCATCCTGTTCGGCATGACCTATGCGCTGTGCTCCTTTTCGATGTCCTTCATCTTCAATTTCATCTGGCTCGACGGTTTTGCGCTGCTTCCGCTCCTGATCCTTTGTGTCGAAAAGATCCTGGAGAATACGAAGCATGCATGGAAACTCCTTGTCGTGCTGGTGGTCCTCTTCGCATCGAACTACTATATCGCTTATATGGTCGGCATTTTCTCGTTCTTCTATCTGCTCGGACGAATCGAGTACATAAAGAACGTAAGTAAAGAAAATGGCCGCGCGCCGGCGGGAAAGACTGTGGGGATCTTCCTTCTGGCTGCACTTTGTGCGGCGATGGTGTGTGCCGTTCTTCTTCTGCCGGCCGGCCTGGATACGATCCGGAACGCGGACAATTCTTCACAGTTTAAAATGACGATGGATCCGAATTTCCCTGCGGTAAAGCTCCTGTCCCAGATTTTCCTCGGAAAGCTTACAGATATCACGACGAACCTTCCGTTCATCTACTCGAGCCTTCTCGTGCTGATACTGCTTTTGCTCTTCTTCCGGAATCCCAAAATAGAAAGAGCGCTGAAGATCCGTGCGGGGATCGCTCTTTCCCTCGGCGTGATCTCCTTTCTCATGCCGCTCATTAACATGGCCTGGCAGCTCTTCGATGATCCGAACTGGTTTTTATACCGCTATTCCTTCCTCTTCATCTTCGGTACGATCCTCATCGCGTTTTATTCTTTCCTGCATCTGAAGACCTTGCGATGCAAGGACTTTCTGGTCGTGTCGGGGATTCTTTTCCTGCTGCTTCTGATCTCGGAACGCTTTGGCGGAGCGGGAGAGGGCGAATCCATGTATTTTCAGAACCTTCTGGTCTTATCGCTCCTTATGGTCTGCCTCTTCGGCATGACGAAGGAGAAATGGCCGGAGTCGCTTTCGAACCTCAAGAGGTGGGGGAGCGGGATCCTGGTACCGATCGTTGTGGTTGAGATCGTGTTCCTCGCGCCGAAAGTCACGGTGGGCGCGATCTGGAACGATACTCAGGAAGCAAAGTCTTTTTCTTCGGAGATAAATGAACTTGCGGAACTGACTTCGGAGATCGACCGGACTTCCGGCTACCGGCTCGAACAGGGAGGTACGCTCTCTGATAATATCGACTCCCTGAGCCTTTCGTCCTATACGGATACTCCCGGCATCGGCGCTTTCTGCTCGATGTCGAACAAGACCCAGCACCGCTTCCTCAAGCAGCTCGGGTACTGCACGAACTTTAATTATTTCTCTGTTGAGCATAGAAACGTTAACCTTCCGGCGGATTCGATCCTCGGCATCCGATACATCGTCTCCTCGAAAAGTGAAGTCAGCGGACTTAACTATCTGCGGACTTTCGGAAGATATTCTCTTTTTGAAAATCCTTATTCCGTGAATTTGGTCTTCCTCGCGGAGCCCGAAGCACCGGACTTTGACGGGTATGTGCTGGAAAAAGAAGGGAAGGGGAAAGACTATTTTTCCTTTCAGGAGAAATGGATGAGCTCACTTTCCGGGATCGATGCCGAAAACGTCTTTACGACCACGCCGATCGAATGGGAAGTTATCAACGCCGAGCGGTCTTCGGGGCAGATCGAGAATGTGATCCTCGAATATGACCGGGAAAAAGACGGGCTCGACCTCGAAAATATTGAAAAAGGCTCGAAAGAACTGGATCTTTATCTGCGGACGAATGAGAAATCACCGATCGTGCTGCGCGGATCATTTACGACCGGAAAAGACTCACCGGTGTACCTTTCGATCCCGTTCCTCATGCGAGGCGCACCGATTTCAGTCTATTGCAACGGAAAGCGCATCTATAAAGAGGAGTCTTCGTCCTATTATTCGGTCATCCTCGATACGGGCGTCCACACATCCGGCGAGAAGCTTGACTTCGAGATCCGCTGCGATGACGGTATGTTCGCTTCGTTTACGCCTCTTGTTGGTGTGCTGGATACGGACGAACTGAAGAAGCAGACGGATAGTCTTAAGACCGGCATCTCGGGCCTTTCGGTCTCCGATGGAAAAGTAACGTTCACGGCAGCTTCGGACCGTGCCCGTACCCTGATCGCGACGATCCCGTATGAAGAGGGATGGACGGCTTATGTGGACGGGAAAAAGACGAAGATTTCTTCCTATCAGGACGCGTTCCTCTGCCTTCCCCTTGATTCCGGAACGCATGAGGTGGAACTGAAGTTTACTCCCCCTGCCGCGCCGATTGGTGTTATAATCAGTGCGACAGGTGTGATTCTTAGTCTTGGCGTGGTTCTCTTTACGCGGAAGAATAAGAAAGAAAACGACTGTGCAGAGGGAGATAAGGTATGATCGAGAAGACTTCACTTGAGAAGAAGCGGAACAGTAGTATCGATCTGCGCCCGCTCTTTGCATTTTTTCTGACATTTATTGCGATGACATCGGTATTTGCCATCAATCAGATCATCCCGTTTGGCGCGCGAAATGTACTGACATCCGACCTCGGGGCCCAGTATGGCCCGTATCTGCTCGGACTTCGTCAGGCACTTACCAGCGGGGAATCACTGCTTTATAACCGGAGCCTGGGACTGGGCGGGAATACACTGGGTGTGTTTGCCTACTATCTTTCCAGCCCGTTAAACTTCCTCGTATTTTTCTTCCCGAGCAAGAACCTGCAGGAGCTGATCACGCTGCTGATCATGCTGAAACTGTCGTTCGCGGGCGCTTTCATGACATGGCTCCTCGACAGGAAATTCCAGACCAAGGATAAGATGACGATCCTTTTCGGCATGATGTATCCGCTCTGTTCTTTCGCCATCGTATTCATGTTCAACATCATGTGGCTCGATGGATTCGCGATCCTGCCACTGCTGATCCTTCTTACCGAAAAGATCGTGGAGAAAAAGAAGGCGTGGCCGGCGCTTACGCTCGTTCTTTTCATACTCTTCGTATCCGGCTACTACATGGCCTACATGGTTGGTATCTTCTCTTTCATTTACCTTCTGAGCTACATGGGCTATCGGGGGGGATTCTCAAACGAGAAGAAAAAGGAAGGCGGCAAGACCGTCGGCTTTTTCATCCTGTCGGCCGTGACGGCGGCACTCATGAGCGCCTGTATCCTGGTCCCGGCGGGACTGAATACGCTCGGGAATCCGGACTTTACCATCAACGACGGCGGACTCAGCATGAATCCCGAATTCAGCCTGGTCGCGTTTTTTGATCAGCTGGTGGAAAAGAGGGTCGGCGATCTTTCCAATAACCTGCCGCTCGTTTTCTGCGGCATTCCGGTGCTGTTCCTCTGTATCCTTTTCTTCCTGAATCCGAAGATCAAAAAGAACCTGAAGATCGCCATTGCCGTGGCTTTCGGGAGCGGGATCCTGTGTTTCCATTTCCCGCTTTTCAATCGCGTATGGCATCTTTTTGACGATCCGAACTGGTTCAATTTCAGATATTCCTATTTATTCTCCTTTGTCATGATCCTCGTGGCCTTCTATTCGTATCTTCACATGGAGGGCGCGACCAAGAAGAATTTCTTTACGGCGCTGGGCATCGTCGGCGGAATTGCCGTGATCTCCCAGAGCTTCGGCAACATGGCCAAAGAGGACAATTCCTTCTTTGCCACGATCCTTTTTGCCGTGCTGGTCTGCCTGCTCCTTTACGGGAAGATCCTGCCGAAGTGGCCGGATGTGATCTATAACCTTAAACGTCTGGGAACGGTATTCCTCGTATGCGTCATCGTCATCGAGGTAGTTCTTTTCAATCCGAGATGCTATATGCCGGATGTTTTCGCCGGGATCGAGGATGCGCCGGAGTTTGCCGTCATGGTCGAAGAACTCGGGGAACTGTCCGATAAGATCGAGGATCAGGACTGGTTCCGCACGGAGATCCATAAGCCCTGGCACTACCTGGTAGATGCCAACAACCTGCCTTTCTACACAGGAAGAGAGAGCATCTCCATCTTCGCCTCCATGGCGAACAAGCAGACGAACCATTTTCTGAAGCAGCTGGGATATAACTCGAACTACAACTACTTTTCTCTGCTGCATATGAATTCCATCCTGCCGGCGGACTCGATCCTCGGCGTCCGTTATTACATCACGACGGATCACAGTGTCAAAGAACTGTCGTATAAGACGGCGGTTTCAGAGTACTATCTCTATGAAAACCCGTATGCCATGCCGGCCGCGATGCTGGCGAAGAAGGGTTCCCTGAGCTTCGACGGTTTTGCACTGGAAAAGGACGAGGTAAAGAAGGACTACTTTACGTTCCAGGGAAACTGGATCTCTTCGCTTTCGGGTCTTCCGGCCGACGATATCTACGATACTTTCACTTCGGAGTGGGAAGTCTTCAACGGACAGAAGACGGACATCCCGCCGGAAGGGAATATCACGAGAGGCGACAGGCTTGATAACTCGCTTTCCCAGGAGTCGAAGAACAAGGAAGCCAAAGATCTGATCTTCTACCTGAGAAATAACGATAAGGCGCCGATGGTCCTTCGTACGACCATCACCGCACAGAAGAAGGGCGCGATCTATTTCTGTGTACCGTACCTGTATCTGCAGTGTGTCACAGACCTTTATGTTAACGGATTAAAGATCGCAGAGACGGATTCCAACTCGTACTACAGCCAGATCTACGATCTCGGCTACTTCAATGAGGGAGATGAGGTGAAGGTCGAGCTGCGCGTCAAAGAAGATGTGTACGGATCTTTCCCGCCGATATTCGCATATCTCGATCCGACAGCGATCGCCCCGCACACGGAAGCTCTTTCGGAGGGCGTGAAGAATGTGACCGTTAAGAATGGACACTATGAGATCGATGTGGATGCTTCCGAAGATGAGCTCCTGCTGATCACGGCTCCTTATGAAAAGGGCTGGAAGGCGTATGTCGATGGAAAAGAAACGGAGATCATTGCATATCAGGATGCACTCCTGAGCGTTGAACCCGGTGCCGGATCCCATCACGTGGAACTTCGTTTCACGCCTCCGGGCTGGAATGCGGGACTTGTGGCAAGCGGCCTCGGCCTTTTGATCTTCGCCGCGGTAACGGTCATGATACTTCGCAAAAAGAAAAATACAACTGAGAAAAATGATGTGATTGCATCCAATGAGAATGAGGAAAGGGAGGAATGATCATGAACATTGAAGAACTGTACAAATTATGGAGTGAGGATCCGTATTTTGATGAGCAGACCCGAAAGGAGCTTCTGGCGATCCGTGATGACAAGAAGGAGATCGAGGAGAGATTCTATAGAGACCTCGAGTTCGGAACCGCCGGACTTCGCGGCATCCTGGGCGCCGGGACGAACCGCATGAATATGTATATCGTGTCCAGAGCTTCTGCCGGACTTGGAAAGTATATCGTAAGCGAAGGCGAGGAGGCCATGAAGCGCGGTGTCGTTATCTCTTACGATTCCCGTCACTACTCTCCGGAGTTTGCGGAGATCACCGCAAGAACGCTGACCGCTATGGGCATCCGCGTATATCTTTCGGACGAGCTCCGTCCGGTACCGATGCTCTCTTACTCGGTACGCTACCATAAGGCTTTTGCCGGTGTCATGATCACCGCCAGCCACAACCCGGCCAAGTATAACGGCTATAAGGTATATGGCGAGGACGGCGGACAGGTACCGCCGGAGGCTGCATCGAAGATCCTCTCCTTCATTGAAGGGATCGAGGATATCCGCACAGTGAAAGCGGACAGTCTCGAGGACGCCAAGGCCAAGGGCCTTCTGACCTACTGGGGCGAAGAAGTCGATATCGCCTATACCGATATGCTCGATAAACTGGTCATTGACCGTCATGCGATCCTCAATCAGAAGGATATGTCTATCGTCTATACACCGCTTCACGGTTCCGGAAATAAACCGGTACGCCGTATTCTTGAAAAGATCGGTCTGAAGAATGTCCATATTGTAAAAGAACAGGAGCTTCCGGACGGCAGCTTCCCGACAGTTGAGGTGCCGAACCCGGAAAACCCGGCGGCTCTCTCTATGGCGATCGACCTTGCTAAGAAGGTGGATGCGGATCTCGTTATCGGCACCGACCCGGACAGCGACCGAATCGGCATCGCCGTCAGAACGAAGGTCGATGGAAATGAGACCTATGTGCCGTTCTCCGGAAACCAAGTAGGGGTCATGCTCCTCGACTACATCCTCGACTCGAAAAAGAGTGCGGGCACACTTCCGGAGGGGTCTTTTGCCGTAACGACGATCGTTTCCAGCAAACTTGCCGGAGCGATCTGCAAATACTACGGCGTAGAGCTTCAGGAAGTTCTTACCGGTTTTAAGTTCATCGGTGAGCGTATCAAGCTCGACGATGAGTTCGGCAGCAAGCACTTCCAGTTTGGCTTTGAAGAGAGCTACGGTTATCTTTCGGGCCTCGACGTACGTGATAAGGACGCAGTTGTTGCCGCGATGCTCATTGCCGGCATGTATGCGCAGTCCAGAGAGCGCGGCCAGTCCCTGACCGACCGTCTCGAGAGCATCTACGAGCGCTTCGGGTACGGATTTGAAGAGACGGTTTCGATCACACTCGAAGGTAAAGAAGGTATCGAGAAGATTGCCGGCGCGATGGTCTCCCTTCGTGAGGATCTTGAAAACTGCAAGAATATCGAGGATGCAAAGAAGCTTTTAAGCGGAGCTCCTGTCGTAGCCGTCCGCGACTACCAGAAGTCGAAGAGATATGTATTTACAGAGTCCGGAATTGAAGTCGAGCCGATCGATCTTCCGGTCTCCAATGTTCTTCTTTATGAACTCGGCGGAGATAAGGGACTCGACTGGGCCTGCGCCCGTCCGTCCGGAACCGAGCCGAAGCTGAAGATCTACTTCGGAATTTATGGCAACACCCGTCAGGGATCGTCCGATAAACTGGCTGAAACCAAGGAGAAAGTTACTTCGAGCGTCAAAGCAAAGCTCTGAGATCTCCAGGAAAACTGAAATAAAACCGTAAAAATGCGGCGTCTGTAAGCGTATGCTAACTGACGCCGCTTTTTGTCAAATGCGAAGAAAAACATAGAATTTCCACCTGAATCGGTTTAATTGTGGCGGAAATGTGACAAACTTCTTAATTTTCCACAGAATTGTCACTTTTCAGAGCCTTGAAAGTCTTTTTTTCGTTTTCGTTTGATGTTATTCTCGGGGTGAATTCTAGTAGGAGGAGTATGCGAAATGACGGCAAACGAGTGTCTGATCAAATTTAATTCGATCAAAGAGTGCCTTTCCGATGTACTGTGGATGTATTTTGAGATCCAGTCCGCGGACAATGAGCAGGTCGTCCTTGTCGGCAGACCGGACGAGTTCGCAGATCCGGTTCTGGAGATCGTCTTCATGCAGCCGTTCATGATTTCCTGCCCGATGAGATTCACCTATGAGGGTGGGGACTTTATCGGTCTGGCTCCGCAGGAGGAATTCTACCAGATGAACGAGAGATACCACATCGGTCAGGGATATCACATCTTCAAGATCAAGGTGGAAAACAGAAGATTCTTCATCATCGCAAGATCGATGCACGTATCGATCCGCTGAGGAAGTTTCCTATTACAACTGAAAATGCTTAGAGAAGATGGCGGATCGCGTAAGCGACTCCGTCATCTTTGCAGTTACGGGTCACGATCGAAGCATATTTCTTCGTCTCCTCCGAGGCGTTTCCCATGGCGACTCCTACGGCGCCGCAGGTGAACATGCTGATGTCGTTTTCGTTGTCGCCGAAGCAGTACACGGAAGAAAGCGGCACCTGAAGATACTCCGCTAATGCGACCACGGCATTTCCTTTGGTGGATCCCTTCGCCATGATGTCGATGACATGCGGCATCGAAGAGGTCACTTCCAGATCTTTTTCAGAGGAAAGAGACTTCGTAAGATCCGAAGTCGGGAAGTACACGAGGACCTTCGTCAGCGCCTTCGGGACCGAGGAAAGGTCCTTTTCGTTCAGAGGGATAAGCGGCGCCCGGATCTCGGGACGGACTGATTTGTTATAGTTCAGGAAAAAATCCATATGCGTGCTTCCCGGACGGTAGAAGATGCCGTCTTTTCCGTATGCGACGAAATCAAAGCCCTCGGAGATCAGGCGGTGCATCAGGGAAGAAGCCGAACGTTCGGAAAAACAGGATTCGTAGATTGGCGTTTCGCGCTGATAATCATAGACCTGCGCGCCGTTACTGGTGATGACCGGAAGGGTAAGACCGAGATCCCCGACGAATTTTCTTACGACGTGAAAAGATCTGCCCGTAGCGATGGAAAACCCGGTATGGCTGCCTAAAGAGGCGATGGCCTCCATGGTCGCATCCGAGATCTTCCCGCCCGGAGGAAGAAGAGTGTTATCGATATCGCAGACGATCAGTCTATCCAAGAGAGAAAAGCTCCTTTTCATGGCGTTTTCGGAATAATCCTTCCGTGCTAATAGTAACACGAATCGGAAAAGTTTTGTAAGAAACGCAAAATGTCAAAAGAAACGCGCTGATTACACAAAAAAAGGAAAGCGATTGTTACATATTTTGTAAGGTAAAAATCCTTGATTTTCTCTTGATAGAGTTGTCTGGATATAGTAATATTTTACAGGGTGCATAATTATATAAATAATTCGGGAAGAGGCGTCAGTGACATGAAGAAAAACGCGGCGAAGAGAAGACAAAAGAAAATCACTACGGCGATACTTGGAGTTGTTTCAGGTGTGCTCGTTCTGGGTGCCATCGGCACCGTGCTCTACATGACCGTTTTGAAGGACGTGTTTGGTGGTCCGAAGGAGACCAAGATCGTCGTTACAGATATTAACGGCAGTGAAGTTTCCTATACTCCGGAAGAGTTGACTCTCGAGATCGACACCCCCGGTTTCTACCAGGGCATCAAGATCGATGGCGTTGACGTAGGAGGAAAAAGCAAAGAAGAGGTTAAGAATCTTTTCGCTGAGAATAACAAGAAGAACGCCTCCGATCTTCTCGATATTAAGTTTGAGATCGACGGTGACCTTATCCAGATGGGAACAGATGGTCTCACCGTGACAAGCGATATCGACGAGATCATCGAAAAAGCATATAACTATGGCCGTACAAGCACACTGTCCGGCAGTGAAGGTCTCAAGGACCGCTATAACACTATCAACGCACTGAAGACGAAGCCGGTCGAGTTTGCTTCCGCATACACGATCGACACAGAAGCGGTCGATACCCTGGTTCACAATTCTCTGGATTCCTACCAGAAGGATGTTGTGGAAGCACATGCAACCGGGTTTGATAAAGAGGCTCTTGAATTCATCATCGAAGATTCCCAGGAAGGTTTCAACGTAGATTTTGACAAGGCGATCGCCGATGTTAAGAGTGCCATTGCCGGTTCGGAATACGAAGTCGTTGTTCCGGTATCTACTGAGGTCGTTGAACCGGAAACTTCCGGAGAATTCCTCAAAGAGTACCTCTGCAAGGTATCTTCCACAACTTCTTCAACAACATCGAACTCCAACCGTAACACCAACATCCGCCTGGTCTGCGAGAAGATCGACGGTCTGGTGCTCCAGCCGGGTGAAAGCTTCAACTTCAACGACTATGTCGGACAGAGAACCGCAGATAAGGGCTATAAAGAAGCGAACGGAATCGTTGGCGGCGTGTATAAGCTCGAGCTCGGCGGCGGTATCTGCCAGGCAAACACCATGCTCTACCACAGCGTTGTTAAGGCAGACCTGCAGGTAGATGAGCGTCATCCGCACACTATCCCGAGCAGTTACGTTCCGAAGGGAACTGACGCGACCGTTACATGGCAGAGCCCGAACTTCCAGTTCACTAATGACTCTGAATACCCGATTGCGATCCATGCTTATTATGCTGACCAGAGCGTAACCGTTCAGATCTACGGCCGTCCGCTTCCGGATGGACAGAGGATCGAACTGATCGGTGAAGTCTTAAGTTCTTCCGAGCCGACCAGAACTGTCTATATCGCAGACTCCTCTATGGCAGTCGGCACCAGAGAGACAGCTCGTTCCGCACACACAGGCTACACCTGCACATCCTGGAAGGTCTACTACGATAAGGATGGCAACGAGGTCAAACGTGTTGAGTACTTAAAGAGCTCTTACCCGATGAATAATGCGGAGGTCCGCGTAGGTACACGTGGTCCGGACGGCAAGATCTACAACATGGATCCTGCAACCGGTAAGGTCGATATGCCGGATGATGTACAGCCGACAGGCGAGACCGGTACCAACTCCGAGACGGAGAACACGGGCGAGACCCAGGGACCGACCGAGACAAAGGCACCTTCCGAGACGAAGGAACCGTCTGAGACCAAAGAACCTTCCGAAACAAAGGAAACCAAGGCGCCAGAAGAGACAAAGGAAACCGAGGGTACAAAGGCTTCCGAGGAGACCAAACCACCGGAGGATACCACACCGGCACCGAAGGAGACGACACCGCCGCCGGCGGAGTCCAAAGATCCAGAGGCACCAAGCGAAGGTTAATGATAATTCAGGGCACAAGTCTTAACTTGAGGGTTGTGCCCTTTTTATGAAAAGGAGAAAAAGACTATGAGCACAAACTACAAAGGCCCGATCGTACTGATCATCATGGACGGTGTGGGAATCAAGGAGATCGAAACAGGTAACGCCGTAACAGGCGCGAAGAAGCCGATCCTGGACAACTGCATGAAGAACTATCCGATGCAGAAGCTGAAGGCACACGGTACTGCCGTCGGTCTTCCGTCTGACGGAGATATGGGTAACTCCGAAGTTGGCCACAACGCGATCGGCGCAGGCCAGGTTTACAGCCAGGGCGCAAAACTCGTTTCCGAATCTCTTGCCAGCAAGAGCATGTACCAGAGTGAAGTATGGCAGTCCCTCGTAGCAGATGCGAAGAAGGGCGGCACGATGCACTTTATCGGTCTTCTCTCCGATGGTAACGTACACTCTCATATCGATCACCTTCTCGCTATGCTTGATGAGGCGAAGGAAGAGGGCGTTGAGAAGGTCCGCATCCACATCCTTCTTGACGGCCGTGATGTTGGCGAGACATCTGCTCTTCAGTATGTTGACCAGCTCGAGGCAAAGCTTTCCGAGCTTTCCGATGCAACACACGATTACAGAATTGCTTCCGGCGGCGGACGTATGGTTATCACGATGGACCGTTACGGTGCTAACTGGGGAATGGTAGAAGCCGGCTGGAAGACTCACGTACTCGGTGAGGGCAGACAGTTCGCTACAGCAAAAGAAGCGATCGAGACATTCCGTTCCGAGATCCCGAACGTTATCGACCAGGATCTTCCGGTATTCGTTATCGCTGAAAACGGCGCTCCGGTGGGAACCATCGAAGACGGCGACAGCGTGATCCTCTACAACTTCCGTGGTGACCGTGCTCAGGAACTGACAGTAGCATTTGAAAGCGGCGCAGATTTTGATAAGTTCGACCGCGTTCGTGTTCCGAACGTAAACTATGCCGGTATGCTCGAGTACGACGGCGACCTTCACATCCCGAAGAAGTTCCTCGTTTCTCCGCCGGTCATCAGAAACACCCTCGGCGAGCTCCTCGCAAACAAGGGCATCGCTCAGCTGGCGATCTCCGAGACACAGAAGTACGGTCACGTGACTTACTTCTTCAACGGTAACAGATCCAGTAAGTTCAACGATGATCTCGAAGAGTACATCGAGATCCCGTCCGATATCGTTCCTTTCGAGCAGCGTCCGTGGATGAAGTCCGCAGAGATCACCGACAAACTCGTTGAGCTCATCTCTGAAAACAAGTACCCGTTCATGAGAGTAAACTTCCCGAACGGTGACATGGTCGGTCACACAGGCGTTTTCGAGTCTGCTGTCATCGGCGTTGAGTCCGTAGATATCGCTCTGAAGAGAATCCTTCCGGCCATCGATGCAGTCGGCGGTATGGCGATCATCACAGCTGACCACGGTAATGCCGAGGAAATGTTCGAGCTTGCTAAGGACGGTTCTCCGAAGGCAGACAAGGACGGCCGTATCAAGGCTAAGACTTCCCACACACTCAATCCTGTACCGTGCATCTTCTATGACAACACGGAGAACAAGGGTAAGTATGAAGTCGTAGATTCCGATTCCTATGGTCTTGCAAACATCGCAGCAACCATCGCAGATCTTCTCGGTGTTGAGAAGCCGGATTGCTGGGAGTCTTCCATGATCAAGATGAAGTAATTCATACAATTAATCCAAAGCAGATCATCAGCGCCTCTTTTGAGGAAAGCCTTTTCGAAGGCGGACTCGGGAGGCGCTGTTTTTTGCATTTTTACCAAAACGTAAAACTTATTTGATGGAATGTGATATACTAATTCCATCAATCTGTCAGGAGAATATTTTATGAAGAATGCTTTTACGACCAAACACCGCATTTTGTCCTTTTTGCTGATAAGCGCAATGGCTTTGAGTGTGACATCCTGCGGAAAGAAAGAAAAAGAAGAAGTGACCTCGGACACGGGAAGTATCTGGGGAGACAATAACGATACGAATGATGAGGACAGCCTCTGGGGCGATCCGAGTCAGAATCCGACGCAGGATGATGACAGTCTCTGGGGAGACCCGAGCTCAAATCCGTCAAAAGATGAAGACAGTCTCTGGGGAGATCCGACAGAGAATCCTACAAAGAATGAGGACAGCCTCTGGGGAGATCCGACGGAAAATCCGACGCAGGATGAAGACGAAGAGGAAGAAGAATGGACATACGACCCGTCAGACTACAACGAAGAAGGGGAATTAACGGTAAATGGCGGCGGACTGGATGCCATGGATAATGTAGATCCTGGTGACAATAATGACGACGTCAATGATAAGTGGGCCCCGCCGAAGCTGGATCACTATGCGGATGAGAAATCCCTGTATTTCAAAGACGGCGTGTTCTATATTGATGACTATCTTCTGGGTCTGACGATGGATGAGGTGGATACTTACTTTAATGGAGGATCCGGCTTCGGCGGATATCTTCGATATGAAGGAAATTACGACTTCGACTACTACGTAAGTGTGACCAACAATGGAAATGAGTTTACATTCTATTACCTTAACGATATTCTCCGCGCAATTTGCTTTGAATTCGAAGGCAGTGACCTGGGAGAAAAGCGAATGGCCGCATATGAAGCCATGAGTGGCGGGAATTACGATGTTCATAAAGACCCGATCACTGAAAACGCCTTTTTTGAAGGTGATGACGGATATGGATTCACGTATAAGATCAAGAAGGGATATGTGGACTTATTCTTAAGAATAGTCGATGGTAAAACATATGTCGCTACGATGTATTCGCTTGCATAAGGGCTTTGCTGCTATTGGAATCTGATCCATCCGGTTTACATACAACCAAGGGAGAAAGTGCCTCAAGGCGATGAGAATCGCTTGCGGCACTTTCTTTTCGAAAAGATATAAATACGTGAAAAAATATATTGAATGTCAAAGCATATCAGCGTATTATTCTAAAAAGAAGGAAAAGGTAAAAAGAGGCTGATGAAAGATGAAGAAGAATATTGCGAATCGCGGAGGAAGGTCCGCTAAAAAGCACGCAATAAGAAAGACATCGGGCGTAAAAAGAAAGAATACACGTAAAAAGTGCCATATTTCCACGAAAATCACCGCGATCGTTACCGCGGTGCTTGTGTTCGTGCTGACACTTACGATCCTTTATACACAGGTCTTTAAATCGGAAGTGGATCACTTTTTCGCCAAGAAATATACCGTAACGGATGTAAATGGAGAGAAAAAGAAGTATACGGCGGACGAGCTGGAAGAACTGGTGACCAGCGACCGTTTCTATCAGGGGATAAGGATCGACGGTGTGGATGTTTCCGGTAAAACTATGGATGAGGCAAAATCCATGTTCTCGGAGATCCGCGAGGCGCAGCTGGATGAATTAGTCGACATCCGTTTTAAGGTCAGAGACGATGAAGTGCGTCTTAAGACCGATGGAATGTCTCTTTCTTCCAATATTGATGATGTCCTGATCGAGGCCTTTTACTATGCAAAATCAAGCACACTGGACGGCGCGGAAGGCCTGATCGACCGCTATGACAAAATTACGGCGCTTCAGAAAACACCGATGGATTTTAATTCCGTATTTACGATCGGCGATGACAATGTAAGTCTCCTGACGCATGAAGCGCTGGACGGATATAATATCGCGCCGGTGGAAGCCAAGGCGACAAGCTTTGATGTATCCGAGCTGAAGTTTGTGATCGAAGAATCCAAGAGCGGACAGTCGGTGGATATCGATGAGGCGATCGCAAATGTAAAGGCTTCTTTTGCCGAAAAGAACTATAAGACAGTCATTCCTGTGGAACTGAAAGTGGTGGAGCCGCAGACAACAGCGGAATCCCTGCGCTCGAAACTCGGACGTGTTTCTTCCAACAGTTCCAAGACAAAAGATAAGCCGAACCGTAACACCAATATCTATCTGGTATGCAAAGCGATCAACGGTCTTGTCCTGCAGCCCGGCGAGCAGTTCGATTTCAATGGCGTCGTCGGTCAGAGAACGCCAGAGAAAGGCTATAAAGAAGCGCCGGGCATTCTGGACGGTGCATCCAATCTGGAATACGGCGGCGGTATCTGTCAGGCAAATACCATGCTTTATCACAGTGTCATGGAGGCGGATCTTCAGGTCGACGAGAGAGTCGCGCACTCCTGGCCGAGTGACTATGTTGACATTGGTACAGATGCGACAGTCTCCTGGCAGTATCCGAACTTTAAGTTCACCAACAACACAGACTATCCGGTAGCGATCCATGCCTATTACGGCGACCTCTGGGTCACGGTAGAGATCTACGGGCGTCTGCTCCCGGACGGACAGACGATCAAGTTCTTCGGCGATCCGGAACTCCTGATCAACGAAGAGCCGACGCATACAGAATATGTAGCCGATCCGACACTTGCGGTAGGTGAGGTCGTCAAAGAAAGATCTGCGCATAACCATATACTCGCGAAGGCGTATAAAGTTACCTATGATGCCGGCGGGAACGAGATCGCTCGAAAAGAGATCATGACCGAGTACCGTCTGATCGAAGCCAAGTACCGTGTCGGTACATTGGGACCGGGTGGTACGATCTTCAAAATGGATCCTTCTACGGGAAAAGTAACGCCGCCGGATGGTTATGTGCCTCCGACGGAGGCCACGACCCCGGAAACACAAGCGCCTGCAGAGACTACAGAAGCGCCTGCGGAAACGACAGCCGCGCCGGCAGAATAAAGTAGGTTTTTTTACCGTTTCCGTGCAAGAAAACAGCGCCATTCCTTTATATATGTGATATAATATATGCGCTCAACGTGTGCCCATTCGCACGCGGAGGAGCCACAAACTATAGTTAAATCTTTATATAAAGGAGAAAGTGTATGGCAATCGAACTTACAAAAAAGACCATGGACGGTAACGAAGCTGCTGCATATACCTCATATGCATTTACCGAAAACGCAGCGATTTACCCGATCACACCGTCCTCGCCTATGGCTGACCACACCGACCAATGGGCACAGCAGGGCAGAAAGAACATCTTCGGACAGACGGTAAATATCGTCGAGATGGAGTCTGAGGGAGGTGCATCAGGTGCTGTTCACGGCTCACTGGCAACAGGTGCTCTGACAACAACTTATACCGCATCCCAGGGTCTTCTCCTGATGATCCCGAACATGTACAAGATCGCAGGTGAGCTTCTCCCTTGCGTATTCCACGTTTCCGCTAGAGCTCTTGCAGCTCACGCGCTGAACATCTTTGGTGACCATGCAGACGTATATGCTTGCCGTCAGACCGGTTTTGCAATGCTCTGCTCCAACTCCGTTCAGGAAGTAGCAGACCTCGCAGCAGTAGCTCACCTCGCTACCATCAAGACAAGAGTTCCGTTCATTCACTTCTTCGACGGTTTCCGTACATCTCACGAGATCCAGAAGATCGAAGTTATCGATTACGATACACTCGGCTCCCTCGTTGATTACGATGCAATCAAGGAATTCCGTAAGAGATCCCTCTCTCCGAACCACCCGACACTTCGTGGTACAGCTCAGAACCCGGATATCTACTTCCAGGGCAGAGAGGCTTCCAACCCGTTCTATCTTGCAGTACCGGATCAGGTTCAGGCTTACATGGATAAGATCAATGAGATCCGTGGCACCAACTACAAGCTCTTCAACTACTATGGTGCGCAGGACGCTGACCGCGTAATCATTGCTATGGGTTCTGTCTGTGAGACAGCTGAAGAAGTTATCGATTTCCTCAACGCTCACGGTGAGAAAGTTGGTCTTGTTAAAGTTCACCTCTATCGTCCGTTCTCTGCTGAGAAACTCCTCGAGGCTATCCCGGCTTCTGCTAAGGCAATCGCAGTTCTCGACAGAACGAAGGAGCCTGGTTCCTACGCTGAGCCGCTCTTCCTCGATGTTGCTGCTGCTTACGTTGGCAAGAACGCTCCGAAGCTCATCGGCGGCCGTTACGGTATGGGTTCCAAGGACACCACACCTGAGACGATCCTCGCAGTTTATAAGGAACTCAAGAAGGATCAGCCGAAGGAAAGATTCACCATCGGTATCGATGATGACGTTACATTCCTCTCTCTCGATTGCTCCGAGTCTATCGAAGTTGCAGGCGAGGGTACAGTACAGGCTAGATTCTGGGGCCTCGGCGCTGACGGTACAGTTGGTGCGAACAAGAACTCCATCAAGATCATCGGTGACCACACAGATATGTATGCTCAGGCTTACTTCTCTTACGACTCCAAGAAGTCCGGTGGTATCACGATCTCTGACCTGAGATTCGGTACAACTCCGATCCGTTCCACATACCTCATCAACAAGGCTGACTTCGTAGCTTGCCACAACCAGTC
>JAFZKB010000012.1 GCA_017551865.1 Clostridiales bacterium
CCGTACTGCTGTACATACTCGTACTTGTTGTTTACAACTACCGCAGAAGGTGTTGTCGAAATCGTGCCAGTACCATTCTCGATGCTGACCTTGCTGTATCCAAGACCTGTCGGATCGGCTTCAGTTACAGTGTACTTCACATCCTCCGGAATATTGGAGATCACGATGGTATCTCCGGCCTTCACGGTGAACGCCTTGTCCGTATTAGCAGCAAATGCTGTCGCAACTGCCGCAGCGCCGTTGATGGATACATCGTAGGAACCTGCCGTATCGAACTGAACATTTACTGTGTACACAGTATTCGCATTGTAGTTCTTCTCGGTTGCACCGGATACGAGGACTTTCTCGATCGAGAGTTCACCGTACTGCTGTACATACTCGTACTTGTTGTTTACAACTACCGCAGAAGGTGTTGTCGAAATCGTGCCAGTACCATTCTCGATGCTGACCTTGCTGTATCCAAGACCTGTCGGATCGGCTTCAGTGACGGTATACTTCACGCCATCCGGGATGTTGGAGATCACGATGGTATCTCCGGCCTTCACGGTGAACGCCTTATCCGTATTCGCAGCGAATGCTGTAGCTACTGCCGCACCACCATTGGTAGAAACGTTATAAGTTCCTGCTGTATCGAACTGCACATTTACTGTGTACACAGTATTCGCGTTGTAGTTCTTCTCATTAGAACCAGAAACGAGAACCTTCTCGATTGAGAGTTCGCCGTATTCCTGGATGTACTCATACTTGTTGTATACGGTCGAAGACTTCGTTGAAGTATCGATCGTGCCTGTCGGATTCAGGATAGAGTACTTGCTGTATCCGGCAGCTGTCGGATCTGCCTCGGAAACTACATAGTTTGTATCTTCCGGAATATTGGAGATCACGATCTCCTGACCGGCTTTAATAGTAAATGCAACATTTGTATCCTTTGCAAAGATCTTACCAGCAGATGTAGCACCATTGATGGATACATCGTACGTTCCGGCAACATCGAACTGGACGTATACCGTGTACTCCATATTCGGATCGTACTTCTTCTCTGTGGTTCCGGACTGCATCTCCTTCTTGATCTTGAGGCTGCCGTACTGCTGTACGTATTCATACTTGTTGTTTACAACTACCGCAGAAGGTGTTGTCGAAATCGTGCCAGTACCATTCTCGATGCTGACCTTGCTGTATCCAAGACCTGTCGGATCGGCTTCCGTTACGGTGTATTTCACATCCTCCGGAATATTGGAGATAACGATGGTATCTCCCGCCTTCACGGTGAACGCCTTGTCCGTATTCGCAGCGAATGCTGTCGCAACTGCCGCTGCACCATTAATGGATACATCGTATGTTCCTGCTGTATCGAACTGAACATTTACTGTGTACGCTGTATTCGCATCGTACTTCTTCTCATTAGAACCGGATACGAGGACTTTCTCGATCGAGAGTTCGCCGTACTGCTGCACATATTCATACTTGTTGTTTACGACTACCGCAGAAGGTGTTGTCGAAATCGTACCTGTACCATTCTCGATGCTGACCTTGCTGTAGCCGAGTCCTGTTGGATCTGCTTCCGTTACGGTATACTTCACATCCTCCGGGATATTGGAGATCACGATGGTATCTCCGGCCTTCACGGTGAACGCCTTATCCGTATTTGCAGCAAATGCTGTCGCTACTGCTGCACCACCATTGGTAGAAACGTTATAAGTACCAGCTGTATCGAACTGGACATTTACTGTGTATTCCGTATTCGGGTTGTAGTTCTTCTCATTAGAACCGGATACGAGGACTTTCTCAATGGAGAGTTCGCCGTATTCCTGAATGTACTCATACTTATTGTTTACGGTAACATGACGTACGTCCGTACCTGTCGCGCCTGTCTCATACATCACAGACATTTTGGAATAACCCTTCTGAACCGGGTCATCCTCGGATACAGTGTATTTTGCCTCGACTGGAACGTTCGAGATCAGGATCTTATCGCCCGCTTTCATAGTAAACGATTTATCTGTATCTTTTTCGAAAGCCATAGATACTGCCGTTGCACCATTGATAGAAACGTCGTATGTGCCGGCAATATCAAACTGAACATGCACTGTGAATGCCGTATCCGGATCGTACTTCTTCTCATTCGTTCCGGAAAGCATGACTTTCTCGATCTCAACACTCATGTACTGCTGAATAAATTCATACTTATTGTTTACCTTCACTTCAGAAGGTGTTGTCGAAATCGTACCTGTACCATTCTCGATGCTGACCTTGCTGTAGCCAAGACCAGTCGGATCGGCTTCCGTTACGGTGTACTTCACATCCTCCGGAATGTTAGAGATCACGATGGTATCTCCCGCCTTCACAGTGAAGGCCTTGTCCGTATTCGCAGCGAATGCTGTAGCTACTGCTGCACCACCATTGGTAGATACATTGTAAGTACCGGCTGTATCAAACTGAACATTTACAGTGTACTCGGTATTCGGATCATAGTTCTTTTCAGAATCACCGGATACGAGGACCTTCTCGATCGAAAGTTCACCGTACTGCTGTACATACTCGTACTTGTTGTTGACGATGGCTGTTGAAGGTGTCGTCGTGATCGTGCCTGTACCATTCGTGATGCTTACTTTGCTGTAACCAAGTCCTGTCGGATCTTCTTCAGTTACGGTGTAGTTGACATCGACCGGAATATTCGAAATCACTAGTTCCTGTCCCGCCTTAAGATCGAAGGAAACAGGTGTATTTGCAGCAAATGTCGTCGCTACTGCCGCCGCTCCATTGATAGAAACATCGTAGGTGCCGGCTGTATCGAACTGTACATTTACCGTATACAGCGTATCCGCATTGTACTTTTTCTCATTTGTACCGGAAGTGATGTTCTTGCGGACAGTCAGCTGGCCGTACTCCTGAACATAGTCGTACTGGTTATTTACGGTAACAAGATCCGTTACATCCTTCTGGATTTTCTTATTCGTATTTCCATATACGATGCCGGAAAGCGAGTAGTCAGAAGGTAGCGTGCTCTCCGATACGGAATATCCCGTACCTGCATAGATTCCGTTGATCTTAACGGATTCGCCGTCCTTCAGTGTGAACGTCTTTTCTTCGCCTGCTACAAAGTCTACATCGGCAGTCGTTCCATCCGGATATTCGACATTAAATGTAGCCGTTTTATCCAGCGTAACACCCACGTCAAACGATGTTCCGGCAGGTGCTTTTCCGAAAGGATCAGAAACTGCCTTAGTTACTTCAAGGGCACCCTTGTTCTTATAAGTGTAAGTGTTGTTGATCGAAACAGAAGCTTCTTTTGAACCTGGTCCGAACCTGCATGTTCCATTCTCCGTGCTGTATGTCGTCGCCAGAGTGAAGAGCGAGTTCTCCGGTTCAGTCGTTTTCTCAATGACCTGATAATCACCCGGACGCGCGATCGGGATCGAGATCGTCTCATTCGGCTTGATCTTAAAAACGTACTCCTTGGCATCCACATCTCCGTTTGCCTGGACATACTGATTCCCCTTCTTTACGACGAACTCATACTCCATGTCAAACTGGCTGTAATCGTATGGAAGATCTCCGAAGACTTTCTTACTTACTACCAGATTGAATTCACGATAGTGGTTTCTTACCTGGATCTGAGAATAGCTTTCGAGCTTGATATTCTGTGTCTTGCTACCGTCAACGGTATATTCCGGAACGACCTTTTTTCCGTTGATCGTGGCAAATGCCGCCGACGGGACTTCTTCGATCGTGTATTTGCCCAGAGGGATATTTCTGAATACACGGCTCACATAGTCACGGTTTGATCCAAAAGTGATCGTCGCATAAGACGGAGTATCCGATACTCCCGTGTACTGGCCGCTGGTATTAAAGACCAGGTACTGGCCGTTTTCATTCTTGATTGCGAAATCAACCGTCATGCCATTATTCGCATGCTCGCCGTCCATGTACTTTTCGATGGAGATGCTTCCGGTCGAAGAAGAGCTGGACGTGTTTTCGTACTGGTTATAGATCGTGATCGTCTGCGGATAGTCGGCCGATAAGGAATTTGTGCCATCCATGCCGCCATAGGTGTATTTCTTGAAAGTATATGTTCCCTTAGACGTTGCTTCGGCATTTTCTTCCTCGATGGTATAAAGGCCGACCGGAACATTATTGAGCACGTTATTTCCGCTTTGAATATCTGCCCAGGTAAGGGTCTTGGAATAGCCCTTCGGTCCGTAGATATGGAAAGTAAGGCCTGACAGATTCTGAAGATTGCTCTGGCTTACCGTTCCCTGACCATTTGTCTGATATTCATTGTAATTTGTGAACTGTTTATTGATCGTCAGTCTTCCGGTGATGACATTATATCTGTTCGTCAGTTCGACTTCCCGGTTATCGGAAGACATCGTCACCGTCTTCGTCGTATCACTGCTGCTGGAAGCAAACGTGTATCCGGGAACTTTCACAAGAGCGTTATCACCACTGTTTTCATCGCGCAATTCCGATACCGTATACTGCGCATTCGGAGTAAGACCATAGAACTCGATCGTATTCGCCTCCGGATCTGTGGATGTAGGATCGTAACGAATAGAGAATTCTTTCGGGCTTGATCCCAAAGTTCCGTTTCTATCCTGCAAGTACCGATTTCCAGTCCTTACAGTAAACTTATAGACCTTATCCTTGAAGTCAATGGACTGATCGGGCATACCCTGCGGGTAGTTTGCGATGACGTTCTTTGTGACCTTCATGGAGTACTTGCCATCTGTATTTACTCTCTTATAGTTATTGGTCAACGTAGCGGAAATATTCGCATCGTCTGCAAGCACGACCTTGCCATCAGTCATAACGGAGCCGTTGACCCTGATCTGCTTGGAAACGAAGCTGTATCCTTCAACGTCGTCTTCGATCTCATCAATGATATATGTACCCGGGACAAGATTTTCGATAGAGAGCGTCTGGTTTCTCTTGATCTTGAAGCACTTGATGCCCTCACTCATCGTGCCGTCTTCATCCTGAACATACTGGGCATCTTTCTTGATGGCAACACTGAATTCGTGATCTGCCGGAAAAGCGTCTACTCCATCCACGTTCACTTCTTTTGTGATCGACAGCTTGGCCAGTTTCATATCATAGTAGTTATAGAAGCCTCCTAAGGAGAACTCGGTTCCGGCCATATCTACGCCAGGATTTTCTGCAATCAAACCGGTTTCGGAAATGTTATTCGAATCCGCGTATTTCCAAGAATAGATCTTATAATGGATGATGCCGTTGACATTTGTGATGTAAAGGTCGATACGGATCTCGCCATTCGACTTCGTGATATGGCTGTCTACACTGGATGCCATGGATTTTTCTGTGATAACGAAATAACGGTGTTTGCCGTTATATGGATCGACGTCACGTACAGTCTCTTTTATCGACTGGAAAACGACTTTTCCATCTTCGTCAGTAGATACATCCTGCGTGAATGTGCCCTTATCGTTCTGATATGTCTCATCCGTCTCACGGATCGTGAACGTATACTGGTTCTTGCCCGCATGGATATTCTTGATTTCTTTATCCTTGATCTGTGTCGCCGGCGTGCCGTCTGCAACAAAAGCTTTACGCATCGCAAAGTGCATCACGCTCTCGTCTGTGGTGTTTGCGTCCTGGGATCTTCCGTGATAGATATAGTGGAACTCACCGCCCTTAACGACAGTGGTACCTGCCGCGGCGATCCAGCCTGCACTGGATGTCGTTACCGTTCCGACCGTCTGCGGATTCGGAAGGATAAAAAGACCGGCTGTCGTGTCGTAGCTTACCGTCTTTGCATAAGGAATGTTCCAGATGATCTTTCTGGTGATGTACTCGTCGATATCCTTATTCTTCTGGGTATCGTTACCGGAGTGGTCGGTATAGGTATCCATCGTTTTTTCATCAGAGATAACAACGTATTTGGCAAGCTTGATGCTATCCGGATTCAGGATATTGAAAACAACGACCGTGCTCGGATCTTTCTTGATCTGGAGGTTTTCGGTCTCTTCGATACTTCTTTCGAGTTTGCTTCCGGGGAGAACGTTGATATAAACGGTCGCAGCCTTGTAGCTCTCATCTGTCAGATCGATAACGCCTTTTCCTGTAGAAAAATCAGCGATCTCATCACCGGGGACAGCTACGTGCTGGATCATTTTATTCGATTCATCGGTAATATGGTCGACCATACCCTGGACAGCATCTTCCAGTTCTGTCCTGCCAAAGGTACGGTAAAGCGCATCGCCCTTGAAGCTTCCATCATCGTATGTGAAAAGACCCGAATCTTTAAGAGCCGGTGTCGTATCGATCACGAACTGCATGGGGGTCGCATTGTTGTAGTTGTTCTTCGCACCATAGGTATAGCCGAATCTGGCCTTGCCGCCGGAGATCGAGGCAATGATGAACTGGGCTGGTTCAAGTCCTGCGAGGTCGACGTCGCAGTTATCATTTTTCTGGTTGAAGAAGTCAGACGTCGCATAGGTCGTCTCCATGTGATTTCTCTGTTCGAGGCGCGTGGAAACGATACCGTAATCGATAGCACGTCCTAAAACACTGGTATAATTGACCAGTCCTGCGGAGTCATAGCTCATAAGAGCGCCGTCATCTGCGTGCACTGTAGGAACACCGACTGTGATCCCGCTGCCCTTTTTCGACTTCGAGACGGCGATCGTGCCCACAACGATGGACGCTGTCAGCAAGAGGCTGACAGAACCGATGAATTTCTTGCTTCGGAAAATCTTTTTCATATTCTTCCCCTTCTGCCTTACCCGAGATGTCGAAAAATGTGTTTTTGAGTTTTTTGTTTGGCTTTGTGCACTTTAAGGCATTTTTAATACATCACTATAAATGAGTATAGATTTTAGGATATAAAAAACAAGCACAAGAAACCGAAAAAACCCGAAAAAACAATGTGATTTTAGGAAATTTGAAACAGAATGTTAATACATGATCAAATAATCAGGACAAAAAAATCCCGCTTCTTTCGAAACGGGATCTTTGAAAAGCTCAAATCAATTGATAATTAAGCCTTTGCAGCGTTCGCTGCCTTTGCCAGACGGGAATTCTTTCTAGCAGCTGCATTCTTGTGGATATAACCCTTAGCAGCAGCCTTGTCCAGCGCGGACTGAGCGTCCTTAACGAGCGTTGCAGAATTATCATCAGATGCGGCGATAGAAGCCGTTGCCTTCTTGACAATGGTGCGCATCTCGCTCTTCTTCATCTTGTTCGCTAAAGTCTTCTTTTCTGTAACCTTAACGCGCTTACATGCGGACTTGATATTCGGCATTTCCTTCACCTCCATCAGTATTTATCTTCATTCAGACACCGAGACATTGTATCATGCCTTTTTCTGTGGTGCAAGACTTTTTTTGCTTTTCTGTCAAAAATTCCCTTTCGTCGCCTCATAAAGCCCGATACTTGTGGCGATCGGGAGATTTAAGCTGTCGATATTATCCGTGTGTTCGATCCGGACAGGATGCCCGACTTTCGCAAAAGAAGCAGGAAGACCCGTTGCTTCATTTCCCATGATCAGGGAAAAGGGCTTCTCGATCTTCGTCTCGTGAAGAAGTGACGACCCGTCGAGCATAAAGGGATAAAAATGTCGCTTGCCGGTTCCGTCCGATGCTTCGTACTCCTCCCAGGAATCGTAGTATTTGAAGTTTACGCGGGAAAGCGCCCCCATCGACGCACGGATCACCTTCGGGTCGAAAAAGTCGACGCCCGGACGGATGATCGCGATATTCTTCACGCCGAATCCTGCGCAGGAACGGATGATCGTGCCGGCATTTCCGGAGTTTCCCGGATTGACGAGGACTACGTGGGATCCGGTCTTATCCAGATCACAGGAGTACTTTTTGATCATGGCGATCACGAAACAGTTTTCTTTTTGCGAGAGGATCGAAAAGACCTTGTCATTGACCTCGCAGGGGATCCCTCTTTCCCGGCAGATCCGTTCGATCTTTTCCTTCGTTTCGGATTCGTAAAAAGCACTGTGCAGGTATACATGCGTGACTTTATCCGGGCGGATATTCAGGTACTCCAAGCTGACCGTTGCCCCGAGGCAGTAGGTCATCAGGTCTTCTTTTTTATATCTTTTAATAGCCATCTTCTCTCCCCGCTCTTACAGCCTGATCACGCGGTCCGCTGTCAGAAGGCTCTGCAGGAGCTCGGACATATCTTCACAGATGATCCTTGGATCCTCCGGGATCTTTCCCAGATAAAAAAGCGTCTCATTACATGCTTTGACCACGATCTCACGGTCGAGGATATCTTTCCAGCAGGAAAAGCATACGCTTTCCGGAAGAAGCAGCTTCACACCATCGTGGACCAGGATGATCTCGTCCGGCACAGCTTTTGCGGTCTTCAGGCTCGAAAGTGCATGAAGCATCAGGTCACTTCCGTGCTCTAAAGACGTCTCGTCACCCTTATTATCTCCGACGATCTCGCCCTCGATCAGGAGCACGACTCTCTTCGGCGCGCCGTCTCTGGCCGTCAGTGCGATCTGCGGGATCGTCTGCGTATTCTCTTCGTTAAAGATCTTCCCCATCTCCATTATTTCTCGCTCTCCTTTGCCGGGGCCGGAGCATCTGCCATCTGCCCGCCCAGCATGGCGATGGCGCGCGGAACCGCATCCTTACTGTTGCCCCATGGCTTCTCTTTGTTACGGTAATCGAATTTCAAGGTAAACCATTCTACATCCTTGATGAGCTCATCAAGGCCCTCGTTATGGGTCTTGGCCAGTGCCGCGACGAATTCTGCCGCCTGGTTCTGGTTGAGCTGGTCGGCTGCGGCGCGAAGGAGCATGGCCACATGCGGAAGACAGTGGTACGTCTTGGTCGCAAAAGTCTCCCGGAATGACGCATCTTCGAAATACAGCCACATGATAACCTCCATATAACGGTCCATGGTGGTATTGATCTTGTCACAGATGATGCAGGATTCCAGTCTGGCATCGATTTTCTCGGCCAGCTGAGTAAGTCTCTTCTTATAATCGGCATCCTTTCCCGAAAGGAGCGAACGCTTCGCCGGAGCGGCCTTTTCCCAGAGCGGATCCGTCTCCTTCTTCACATCCTGAATATGCGTGTGGAGCATAAGTCCCATGCCGAGACGGTTGATCTCGCGGGCGAACATTTTGTTCAGATGGTCTCCGCAGAATCCGGACTTGTTCGTGAGGACACGGTTATCGGGCTCCATCAGGGACGGCCCGAGATAGTAATCGAGCGAATCTGCTTCGACCTTGGCCCGAAGCGCACAGAGCGGACAGGCGCAGGAAGAGGAATAGGCGTCGTTTACGGGAATGGTATAGATCTTTTCGACTTTCATAAGTGTTTCCTTTCGATATAAAAGATCAGGCGGGATCCTCGTGGATCAGTCGCTTGGCGCGAACGTCGACCGCGACCATGTTGATGGAGGAATACTCCTCGATATATCTTCCCAGGCGCTGCTGCACGTTAAGGAGCACCTCCTGGGCATTGAATCCGTAGTACAGTTCGAGATCGATACTCAGAACAACGCCGTACACGCGTTTTTCCGAAGAAAAGCCGACAACATCATGTACGCCCGGCACCTTTCGGAGGATGATCTTCACGAGGTCTAAAAGCGCATCGTCCGAAATAGAGTAGCTTCCGAGGCTCGAAAAGGTCGGTCTTACGACCGTCCGCTCCGTATCCGGGGCGATCGTCTGCACACCACGCTCCTTATCCCATCTTCTTCTCAGACGGTTGAGCGGGTCGGAAAAATATCCGGAGAATTCATGCTTGATCTCCATGCTCGGGACCGGGATCGTATGCATGCCTTCACGGATACGGGTATTTTTCGCCTGAGTGATCTCTTCTTCCGAACTTACATCCTCGATGCGGATCAGCATCGCCGGCTGATTGAGCCAGAGGTTGTTACAGATCTTCGTAAGCATGGCATCGGAAGTGCCGAGGATCATGAGCGTTGACGGAAGATTCTCCGCGAGTGCTTTTCTCATAATGGAAGAACGGCTCGGATCCTCGAAAAGAGCCTGTCGCACCGACTCGAGCTTTGTCGGGGCTTTCTTGGCGGAGTTGCCGGCCACGATACGGCTTCCGTTGATCAGAAGACCGTCGTCGATTATGTAATTGATGGAATTCTGTTTCGCTACGCGGATCGCACGGGTACTCTTACCTGTACCGGACGGTCCGACAAAAGCAACGACCGCGATGGAGGAAAGAAGTTCCCTCATCTCTTTTTCGTCATTGGCAGCGATATCGATATGACGTTCGGTACGCGCATGAGCACGCGTATCCACGTTCTTCTCGATACGGCGGAGCGTCGCACGAAGCTCAGGAATAAATACCCCCCGGCGTGAAGCGCCTTGCCGCTCTTCCGGGTGTTCAGTCTGTTCCTTGCCCTTTTGCTTCGGCAGATCCATTCCTACTATACCTCTTTAACTTATAAAGGTTTCTTCTTCCAAAATATCAGAAGACAGGACCACAAGTGGCCCCGTCTTCCTTCTGGTGTTCTTTTCTCAGTTGTCCCAGTTGTTGTAAACTTCCTGGACGTCATCGTTCTCGTCGAACTTCTCGAGCATCGTCTCGAGTTTTCCGGCGATCTCTTCGTCTTCGACCTTCGACCAGTTGAGCGGTACCGGACCGAGAGAGGAATCTACGAATGTGTATCCCTTGGCTTCCAGCGCGTCCTTGACTTCGTAGTAAGAAGCCGGATCGGTCAGGATCTCATAGTAACCTTCTTCTGCGCTGAAATCTTCTGCGCCGCAGTCGAGGGCATCCATCATGACGGTCTCTTCATCATCGAACTCCTCGGAGTCAATAAGGATCGTTCCCTTGTCCTGGAACATAAAGGAAACGCTACCGGAAACGCCCATGTTGCCGTCGTATTTATCGAAGATATGACGGATATCAGCAGCAGTACGGTTACGGTTGTTCGTCAGGGTTCTGACCATGATGGCGATTCCGCCCGGGCCGTAACCTTCGTAAACGATCTCTTCGTAATCATCACCTTCGCCGGCACCTGCCGCCTTCTTGATGGCTCGGTTGATATTGTCGTTCGGCATATTTGCCGCTTTCGCCTTTGCGATAACGTCCTTGAGTTTTGAGTTATTATCCGGATCAGGCCCACCTGCCTTAACTGCTACCATAATCTCCTTTGCGACCTTGGTAAACACTGCACCTTTTGCCGCATCGGATGCTTCTTTCTTTCTCTTAATGTTATTCCACTTGGAATGTCCGGACATAGGAAAACCTCCACTTTGAAAAAATGTTCATAATATTATAGCACTTGTATAAGGCAGTTTGCAAAGTATCCGACTGCCGCGCCGGCGGCCAGGATCGTCCCGAGATACTTCACATTCTTCCCGTTTCCGATCGCGATTCGTGCGATCATGTAAACGATTGCAGCCACTGCTGCCGGAAGAATACCGATGCATCCGCAAAGTACGATCGCGAAAAGATCCGACGTGCGAATCGCTCTCATTTTCTTATCACTGAAATATTTGCCCAGCTCTTTCGGCTTGCTTGAGAAGATCACCGCGATGAATACGGCTACAACTCCGATTAGAAGGCCGGCCAGGATGTTTTCGATCCATGTGGCGACCGCCTCTTTTAAAGAAGCATCTGTGGTAACGACAGTCAGCACACGGCCGATGATCTGGACCAGGAAGTCGATCCCCAGCGCCGCGGAAAGGCGGTACATGGAAGATCCGGTATCTTTCATGATCATCATCTCGACGATCACGATATTGATCATGATAAAGAGTGCACAAAGCTCGATGAAAGGATAGAAACTTCCCGAAGGGTCCATCGGATCCGGGAACATCGAAAGGTGCGTCGCGGCCATCAGGATGTACATCAGCGCTGTCAGGCTTTCGATCTTAATATATCTCGAAGAGATCGGAGTCTTGCAGTAACGGCATTTACCGCCAAGGCAGAGCCAACTGAAGATCGGGACCAGATCCAGTGCTCCCAGCTCGTGCGAGCAGGTCATGCACATCGAATGTCCTTTTACGATCGTTCGTCCTTCCGGGATCCTGTAAATACATACGTTGGTAAAACTTCCGATGACAGCACCGAACATGCCGGCCAGGATGACATTCATTATTGCAAAAACAACATTGGGGTCCATACTTTCACACTCCTATTTCTTTCTACCTAACAATAGTATAAAAGGCGGTTCTTTGCAATTCAGAGTTTCAAATTCATTGGTTTTCTATCAAACTTTTTTGCATAATTTTCAGCAAAATATTCAATTTGAGTTGCAAATTCGCGTATTTCCATGTATATTTATTGAGAAAAAGACGATGGTTCTGTATCGTATCTAAACGGGTAAGGGTTACAAGATGATAACAGTTTCGCTTGGAAAATAAGCGAAATTGTAATTTTTTGTTTACACCAGAGACTATACAAATACCGCTGTTTGGGTGTACATTACTATTATCGACATATAGACGGGGGCGGGTATTCCCTGTCCTCGCAAAAATACTAAAACGTGCATCAATTTGGGAGGGTATGATGAAACGATTAGGTGACATTCTCATCGACAGCGGCTTTCTGTCTCAGGCAGAATTACAGGAGGCTCTGGAAGCACAGCGTACTTCCACTACCAAGAAACGTCTTGGTGAAATTATTGTAGAAAAGGGCCTGCTTACTGAGCTCGATATTCTCCGTGCTATTTCCAGCCAGTATGATCTTCCTATCATTGACCTTCAGCAGGTCGATATCGATCAGGAAGCTACAAAAGTAGTTACCGAGCAGTACTGCGAAGAGAACCTGATCATTCCGGTAGCTTTTGATGAAGGCAAACTCGTAGTTGCTATCTACGACCCTCTGAACATCCTTGTTACTGATGACCTCCGTTTCCGTACAGGCAACGACATCGTAACGCTACTTGCGCCGAAGCAGCAGATCCTCACTGCCATCAAGATGAACTATGGTAAAGAAGTTGCTAAGAAAGCAGCGGATGACCTAGCAGCTGACCTTGATATCGAGGATATGAAGAAACTCGGCGACGAGATCACTGATGAAGTTAATAATGCACCGGTAGTTAAGCTCGTAAACTCCATGATCGAGTATGCTATCCGTGCAAACTCTTCCGATATTCACATCGAACCGATGGAAGATCGTGTTCGAGTCCGTATCCGTATCGATGGTGTCCTCTCTGAGATCATGAGCCCGCCGGTTGCGGCGAAAGACGCCATCATCACCCGTATTAAGATTCTTTCCGGCATGAACATCGCCGAAAAGCGTATCCCTCAGGACGGTCGTGTTCAGACCATCATCAACGGAAATCCGGTTGACATGCGTGTATCTGTCCTCCCAACTGTACACGGTGAGAAAACCGTTATCCGTATCCTGGCCAAGAACGACGCCAACCTGAACCGTAAGTATCTCGGTATCAATGAGCACAACAACGAGATGATCGACAGGATCGTCAAAGTTCCGCAGGGCGTTTGCCTTATCTCCGGTCCTACCGGTTCCGGTAAGACGACCACGCTCTACACTCTCCTTTCCGAGAAGAACACACCGGAAACAAACATCGTAACCGTTGAGGACCCGGTCGAAATTCAGATCCCGGGCCTTAACCAGGTACAGGTTAACGCCAAAGCCGGTATGACCTTCGCCAGCGGTCTTCGTTCTATCCTCCGTCAGGACCCGGATATCATCCTCGTCGGTGAGATCCGTGACGGTGAGACAGCTGAGATCGCCATGCGAGCCGCTATCACCGGTCACTTGGTTTTCAGTACTATCCATACCAACGATGCTGTTTCTTCCATCAACCGTCTGATCGATATGGGTATTGAGCCATTCATGGTCTCCACCGCCCTGATCGGTGTAGTTGCGCAGCGTCTCGTACGTCGTATCTGCACCAACTGCCGTGAGGAATATACACCTGGTCCGGACGAAGTCCAGCTTCTCAAGCTCAAGCCGGGACAGAAGCTGTATCACGGTGTCGGTTGCTCCGAATGTAACGAGAAAGGCTATAAAGGCCGTATCGCTATCCACGAAGTAGTCATTATGACAAAAGCCATGAGAGCTCTGCTCGAGCGCCGCGCCGGTGAAGACGAGATGCGTGCTCTGGCGATCTCCGAAGGCACACTAATGCTTGCCGATTCTGCTGCTCAGTTGGTATTAGAGGGAATTACAACTGTTGCAGAGATGAGTAAAGTAACATATTCCATTGACGGTTAAGGAGGAAAGAAAGTGGAAGAATTTACATTAAGTATGGATGCCATTCTCACAGAGGCTGTTCGCCGCCAGGCGTCCGATACGCACATCACCGTTGGTCTGCCACCGATGATCCGCGTACACGGTGAACTCATGCCCTTGAATTCCAACATCCTGACACAGAGCGATACAGAGTATCTGTGTAAGTCCATGTTGGACAAGTCCAGACAGCAGTACCTCAACGAACGTGGTGAGATCGACTTCTCATACGTGGTCAAGGACTACAGCCGTTTCCGTTGCAACGTTTTTAAGCAGCGCGGAAGTTATACGCTGGCAGCCCGTACGATCACCACAGAGATCCCTACCTGCGAGCGCCTCGGTCTTCCGGAACTGTTTAAGGACCTTGCTCTCAAGCCGCGTGGACTTATCCTCGTTACCGGTCCGACGGGTTCCGGTAAATCTACTACACTGGCCGCCATGGTTGGTCATATCAACCAGAACCGCCGTTGCCACGTTCTCACTCTGGAAGAGCCGATCGAGTATCTCCACCGTCACGGTGAATCGATGATCAACCAGCGCGAAGTTCACGAAGACACACTCTCCTTTGCGAACGCCCTCCGTGCTGCTCTCCGTGAAGACCCGGACGTTATCATGGTAGGTGAGATGCGTGACCTTGACACGATCAGTACCGCTATCACCGCTTCAGAAACAGGTCACTTGGTTATGTCCACACTCCATACCAGTGGTGCTGCTGATACCATCAACCGTATTATCGACGTATTCCCGCCGCACCAGCAGGACCAGATCCGTGTTCAGCTTGGTACTGTGCTGGTTGCCGTTATTTCCCAGACCCTTCTGCCGCGTGCAGATGGTTCCGGACGTGTAGCTGCATTTGAGATCCTCATTGCAAATGACGCCGTCCGTAACCTGATTCGTGAAGGTAAGACCTACCAGATCGACAACACGATCGCCACGAATCTTAAACTCGGCATGTGCTCGCTCGACTACTATCTGGCTGAGCTCACCAAGAAGGGCCTGATCACCCGTGAAACAGCGATCACTCGCTGTAAGGATCCGGACGAGTATCGTCGTTATCTGGCTTCTGCCGGTACTGCGAACTCCGTATCCAGCGGTTTGTTTAGCACTCTTGAATATTGATAATAAAGAAAGAAGGAGGTTCGCTTCATGCCAAATTTCAAATATGAAGTAGTTGATGCAGCAGGGCGTTCAAGCAAAGGCGTAATTGAAGCCGCGACTATCGCGGATGCTTCAAAGATGCTTCGCGCGGACGGTCGTTTCATCGCTTCACTTGAGCAGGACACCGGTGCCGGTATCCTCTCGATGAATGTTGGAAGTCCGAAGCTGAAGACCAAAGATCTCATGATCATTACGCGACAGCTTTCTTCTCTTCTGAGTGCAGGTATCACAGTAATCCGTTCATTGGATATGCTATATCAGCAGTTGGAAAGCAAGAAGGCCAAAGCAGTTATCGGTTCTGTTTATGAATCTATCCAGGCCGGTAAAACTTTGTCCGAGGCTTTCCGTGAACAGTCCAAAGCTCTGCCGACGATCATGGTCTCCATGATTTCCGCCGGTGAAGAATCTGGTCGTCTCGATGAGGTTATGGCCCGTCTGGCCGCCCACTTCGAGAAGGAACAGAAGTTGAAGAACAAAGTAGGTGCCGCTCTGGTATACCCGATCATCCTGGCCGTGGTTACCTTCGGTATCACAGTTGGTCTGATGACCCTGGTAGTTCCGAGATTCGCTACAACTCTTAACGAGTTGGGTGGTGACCTGCCAGGACTTACCAAGGCCGTTATGGCGTTCAGTGATAGTATCATTGATTTCTGGTATATCTACCTTGGTGTTATTATCGGAATCGTCGTTGCCTTCAGACTCTTCGTCCACTCAGAGAAGGGTTCCATCAAGTGGTCCCGTTTCCTGCTCCGTATGCCGATCGTTGGTAAATCCCAGAAGGCTACTGCAGCAGCTCGTTTCACAAGAACAATGTCCACACTTCTCCGAAGTGGTATCAGTGTTCTTGACTCGATGGAGATCACCAGCCACACTCTTGGAAACAAATATCTGGAACTTCAGCTTTATGATTCCAGAAACGAGATCCGTAAAGGTTCTTCTGTTTCCAGATCCATCCGTGGAATCAAGGAGTTCCCTCCTATGATTTACGCTATGACAGCTATCGGTGAAGAATCCGGTACCTTGGACAGCATTCTGGACAAGGCTGCTGACTTCTTCGAAGATGAAGCTGATGCCGCAACGGCAAAGATGACAGCGGCTATGGAGCCGATCATGATCATCATCATGGCGGGTGTCGTTCTTCTTATCGTTGGTGCCTGCGGTCTGCCGGTACTTACAATGACCAAGAACATTATGTGATGATAACTCGAAAGGAGATTAATTATGGCTTTTGGAACTGGAAGCAGCAGAGAGATATCGATTGACGTCTCCAGCTCAAACATGAAAATGGTACTCGGTGGCTACAACCGCAAGACTGGTGTAGTATCGATCGACAAGTTCGGTCTTATCCCGCTCGAGTCCGACACAATCGCAGATGGCGTTATCGCAGACCAGTTTGGTGTGGTAATGGCTCTGAAAAATGCTCTTGCAAAGAGCAACATTCAGGACAAGCGCGCGATTTTAACTGTTGAGGGTAGTTATCTTCACACAAGAGATCTTGAACTCCCGGCAGTTAAGGGCGATCAGCTCCGCGACATGGTCCGTTACGAAATTCTCGGTCAGGGCACGAACAACCGTGACATGATCGTTGAATACATTATTTACGATAAGGTCTTAGACGAAGAGACAAAGCAGCAGAAGTACAAGGTTCGTGCTACAGCGATCCCGAAGGATGTTGCCAATGATTTCCGTGAGCTCATGAAGACAAGTGCTCTTTCTCCGGTAGCTCTGGATGTTAACCCGAACGCGATCAGAAAGCTTTTCAGAAGCGGAACGATTAACGGTACAACAAACATCAACTCCAACACACTTCTTCTCATTGAACTGTCTTCTAAGACAACGAACATCACTGTTCTCGACAAGGGATTCCCGGTACTCACCCGTCGTCTTCAGTTCGGTCACTCCAATATCCGTCAGGTTGCGGAGACCGTTAAGAAGGTTCAGGGCAATTCCGCGAACAAGTCTTCTATCCTTACCCGCCGTCTTCAGGTCGTTAAGGGCGAAGGCATCTCCACAGTGGATGTTTCCGATATCGATGTATGGCACGAGACCGTTAAGGACGAGCCTTCTCTGAACAGTGCTGTATCGGCTTACTTCAAGAGCCTTACAGATGCTATCTCCAGAACAGCTCAGTTCTCGATCTCCAAGTACCACCTTGATGCGATCAGCACCTGCTTCCTCTATGGATCCGGTGCAAGATACAGAAAGATGGATAAAGAACTCGCCCGTCAGCTGGGCACGCAGGTTGAAGTACTTGGCTCTCTGAATTCCGTTCAGGGTCCGAAGGACTTCCTGCTTAGCGATTACGTGAATGCGTGCGGCGCACTCATTCGTGAAAACTGAAAGGAGGCGAGATTATGAGTTTTGCAAAATCAAAAAATGACTTTTCAAAAAAGGATATGAACTTCTTTTCTGAGTTCACATCAGCTGCATCTCAGCAAATTTCGTCAGCAATCCCGGTCTTCCTGCTTCTTACTGTGATCCTTCTTGTGTTCACATTGATCGTATGGATCTATTGTGGTGTACAGGTCATGAACAAGCAGAATAAGATCAATGATCTGCGTGCTATTATGGCTTCTGCAGATTACCAGAACCGCCTGAAGGCGAAAGACCGTTCCCAAGCAGAGGTTGAAGAGCTTCGTCAGTATCAGTACGTACTCTCCACACTTGATTCCAAGGTTTCAAACAAAGTTGCTGCTGCTTCTTCTACTATGGCCAAGTGCAGAGAAAACCTTACGGACGACATGTACCTGACTTACTATGATGATGCAGATGGAATCGTTGAGATCAAAGGAAACTGCAAAGGACGTGAATCCGCTTACAACTACCTTGAGAAGCTCCGCGCAACTGAACTCTTCGAGTTTATGGAGACACAGATTGTTCCTCAGGATCCGATCGAGCTTGGTTACGACAAGGATTCTCTCATGTTTGGAAGCTTTAGCTACACATTTGATTTCAAGTGCTATCTCAAGGGTCACTATTCCCTGACTTGGGCTTCCTTCCTTGACGGAACTGTTCCGACAGCACTTACAGCTCTCAACAGACAGTCCTTCAGCGCCGGCTCCGATTATAAGATCCCGGATATTGATAAACTGACGGTTGATGGCGTTAACTACAAGCTTACAAATGTTAAGATCAATGGCACAGCGGTTTCTGCTTCCCAGCTCTCTGATATTCTCAAGAATAAAGAGTTGAGCGGTAAGATTACCAGCAATATGAATGTCGAATTAATGTATGCTGTTGACAATGGAGGTGAATCCTGATGAAAAGTTCTGGCGGAAGAGATACTTTCCTTTTGTTCTTATTTATTCTCGTTGTTGTCAGCACGGCATGCTATTTGTTGGTAATTAAGCCGAATTTTGACAAACTCAGCGATGTAAAGCTCGAGCTTGAGCAAGTAGAACAGACAAAAGCAAAGAATGACGCAATTATTAAGCAGGCAGAAGAACTCGATGCTGAACGTGAAAAGCTGAAAGATCAGCTTCAGACACTCGAAGTGAAGCTTCTCCCGAATCTCACAACAAGTGCAATTCAGAGAAAGCTTTATCAGCACTTTGCTGATGCTCATATTCCGTTCATCGCAGAAGTAAAAAACACACCACTCGAGTATGAACTGGTTACTTTGACAGATGGTACAGTGAGCCCGAACCGTGTTAAATCTTCCCGTTATACGATCAAAGTTTCCGGTACTGACGGATGGTTGCTGACACATGACGAAGGCGACATTGTCCCTTATCAGGTTTTCTACACACAGCTTGGTATCGCTCCTGGCGACTTAAAGACCGAGAACAAGGCAGCCAAGGAATATGGTATTGATAATGTTAGCTCTTATACATCCAAAACCTATGTTGGTTACGATGAATTCCTCGCTGCTCTGAAGAGTATCGAATCTGAGAATCTCTCTTATGTGAAGATCCACGATATTCACATTGAAGATGCAGGTCAGGGTTTCTGCTACTACACTGCACAGGTTGATGTATTTGCATATGAGCTCGTTAACCGTATTTCTGCGGTTCCGGAACATATGACTTACATGGATTGGGTCGGCTCTAATCAAATCAAAACAGGCGGTCTCGTTGGTATTCCGAGCTACTTTGTTCTCCATTCAGATAACTACAAGGTAGATGAGAATTCCCCGCTCTACGGTCATTACCTTTCCTTCGTATCTTATGACTTCAAGGTAAACCGTCCGTTCGCAGCATGGAATCACTGGGCATATGAGTGGAATGTTCTTGACGCTCTGATGAACGATATCGCAACATTGCCGCCGAACCTTCTCGAGCTCAATGTTCTGTACCGTACCGGTGCTATCTCTCAGGAAGATTTCGACAAGAAAATGACTGAATTAACAAAAGTTGATGGAGATACCACTACCACAGATGATACAAATGCTTAAGTGAGTAACGTTCTCAAACAGAATTTCGATCGTTGATCAAAGAGGAGCCATCCAATAGGGTGGCTCCTCTTCTTATATCCTTTATAAATTCATATGAGTAAAGGTGAGTAATAAACTCGTTGATCGACATTAAATGTATAGATCGAAAAGAGAAACAGTTATTGATCCGTTTGATCATTTATATACAAAAAACCTCGCTGAACAGAAAACTCAGATCCGGTTCTGTGTTTTTTCTGTTCGCTCTTCACATTTTGTCACAATTGAAGCAGGTCAAGACAATTTATCTTCTTCAAAGCATATTCTTGCTTTCAGAATGTCGTTAAAACGCCACATATTCAACAATGCCAGCCATTTTGAGCTTTTCTACACTAATCTGGATTTATCAAAATTAAACTCAAACAGCCCTGGATCGGAGTGCCAGAAAGGGTGTAAAATGATGTCATAAACAATTTTTTCACAAAAATGTGAAGAAATTTCAAAATTGCTATTGCATTTTCAGAATCACCTGCTATAATGTAATTACAAACTCAATAAAACTTTTAGGAGGAACTTATTATGAAGAAGATTCAGAAGAACAAAAAAGGTTTTACGCTCGTTGAAATGGTACTCGTTATTGCTATCATCGTTATCCTGGCAGCAGTCGTATTCTTCTCTGTTAGCAGCTACCTCGCAAAGGCTCGTTCCGCTACAGCTAAGATCGAATCCCACAACGATGCTATCATCGACGTAACCGCAGCTATCGACGCTGAGCTCTAATATTTATTAGTTAGCTAAATTGAGGGGGGGCTGAATAAGCCCCCTCTTTTTTTACGATTTGTTAACAATTTGGGTATTTGCATATCACCTTTCGCGTGATATAATGAGTTCGGTTATACTTGGAGGAAATTATGAACAGAATCTATAAGTCGAAGCGTGGCTTCACTCTCGTAGAGATGATGATCGTCATTGCCATTATAGTTATGTTAGCTGCAGTTGTTGGCATTTCCATTCATGGGTATCTGGCCAAAGGTAACAATGCATCTGCGAGTATCCATAGCAGACGGGAAAACTTCCAATCTAATAACTCAGCGAAGAATGCATCATTTGTCGCAATGGGATTTTAAGGAGGGTTCGCAAGATGTTACGTTTAAAAAAGGCGTCCAGGCGCGGTTTTACGTTGCTTGAGACTATGTTATCTGTCGCACTTCTGTTGATCGTTACCCTTATTGCTTACGAAGGTTTTATGACTACTCTCAACTATGCCGGTGATACCGCTTTAGCTGACAGAGTAAGTAATACAAATGCCGGTAATATCTACAAAGAAATGGGCAAGCAAACAGCATCCATATCTGGAGGAGAAACTTCAACAGCTATCTTAATTGAAGGCACTGGTTATAAGAATGCTATTCAGGTTCATGCTCTTCATGAAAATGGCGGCATGTCTGTATTCTCTGCCGGTTCCGAGCTTACTGATGACTCGAATTTCTCTCATACTACAAACCGTAGCGGTTTCTATTATGTAGCTAGAAAGTGTCCTTATGACAACACAGTACTCAAATTCTTTGATGCTACTGATGATGCCGGAAACCATTATGTTGAAGGCCGTTGCACAAAGTCTGGCTGCACATACAAGAAGAGATTTTATTAAGGAGGTGGGATCTTTATGAAGAAAGTATTTAAGTCTAACAAGATCCTCCGTAGAGGTTTTACACTCCTTGAAATGGTTCTTGTTATCGCTATCATGTTGATTATGAGTACTTACCTTTACTCCTCATTTAAGGTAGTCAACTATAGTCATCTTAAAGTTGCCGTTGTCAATGATATGCACGATTATGCTTCTCTCACATTGCATGCTATTGAGAATCACCTTTTAAATGCCACAAGTATCGGCGAGGGCCAATCTATCAAGCTTAGTGGTGACTCCTCTAAAGTCTTGATCAACGAAGTTGATGCTCTTCCGGGATTCCAGCAGTATCATGTTGGCGGAACTACAGCAAAGTGGTTTTTAACGATGAGTTTTACGTGCGACAAGGAAAGCAAAACTGTAACTGTCGTGCTGACAATGAAGGATAATGCAGAGCCTGATTCCGGTGTGGCTTACACCGATCAGATCACAGTTTACTGTGCTTGCTGCCGTCCTGATACATTTGACGATTATTCGGGTTCGGAGCTTGGTTTTACTACAGATCCTATCCCGTTAACGGTTTGATCATTTGAATTGAGTGAAACACGAAGAGCTGTCTGAAAAGGCAGCTCTTTTTTTGCGTTTAAACTACAGTCGATTATTTTTGGTATAAATACGTCTACCCAAGTCACAATTATATCATGTCCTCAGATTGCCCCTTATTCCGCTGTGCTTGGCTCTGGATATATCCGTTATCATTTTTACCCTCATCGCTCGCTTTGCCCCCTTCTCGCCCGAAATTTACGCACAAGGCTTTTTCATGGTTTTGATGTTATGATTATTGATCCGATGGAGATTTCTGATTGATTAATCAGATTCTTCAATTCTCCACGACAATTCAAGCAAGTGAATGTATCCTTCATAAGACGTCTCTGTGATGAATAAGATCTTTCTGCTAATTATCTCCCTTACCCATCGTATATCATTCGCTTGTACACGCTCATATATCATTGTCTTAAATGCCCTTAGAGCGCACTTCTTCGCTCGAGCGCCTAATTCTATGTATTCGGATATATAAGAACCCCGGATCATCCCTATTCGGGTGATCCAGGGCTTTTTGATCCGCTCTGTTTTGTACGGATATATTTTCTGTCTTGCTGTTAATATCCGTACTCTTTTTCGGATAATAATTTGGGGGGCTCTTTCGAGCCCCCCTCGTTTGCTTTTCGTTCGTACACAGATTACAGATTACTCATAGAAATATCTGTATGTCTCTGGAGAGTACTTTGTGATCAACGGTGTCGGCGAACCATCGTCCTCATCCATGCCCGGGCAGTAAGTCATCTTACTCGGGTCACCACCGGTGTACTTGTACTTAGCAGCTTCCCAACGTCCATAGTAGTGCGGACCATTCTCAAATACAACGGTACTTGCATCAGCGCCCTTACCTGCAAGAGAGATATAAGCATCTACTACGCTGGCCTGAACTGCCTTAAACTGATTCTTACCAAGACCTACGATAACACATGCCGGTTTCTGTCCGGATGTCGCCTCGAGAGGTGCGGAGTAAGCCTGGTTCCAAGCTGTACTGTTACGTGTGTCGCAGGAAAGAATACCTGTTACTTTGTTCTCCCAGTGCTTAATGGAACCCATTGTGAAGTTCGTGCCGTAACCCATTACGATAACGAGCGAGTTGCCGGAAGAATTGGATACATTGATGTGGAAAGCGTTAAATACAACACTTCCGGAGATGTAGATGCTTGTTACACCCTGAGAAAGGTCAATCGACAAGCTACCATCATGATATTCACCATACATCTCATACTTACGGCCACCCTGAACGGTAAAGTTACCAGATCTGGTGTTGATAAGCGTTGTGCCATGAGTGTAAGCACCATAATCAGATGTCATCTGAGCACTGGTCGGAATGGTTCTTGCAGCTGCCGTTTTAAGAGCAGGATCGTTGAGATAATCACGAGCCTTGTTGTGCAGACGGGTGTAAGCTGTAAGGTCAGCACCATTAAGGGAACCACTTTCAAGAACAGTTGTAGATACAGAGTTGTTGTTTACACTACCACCATCCTTGATGATGACGTTATTAACACCGTCGTACTGTGTTGTACGGGAAACTGTAGCTCCACTACCGGATACCAGATACTTAGTATCGTTGTGTGTGAAGGTGTAGTTCGGTGTAGACATTCTGGATCTGTAGAAGTAAGCACCACCATTATTCTGGTTGTGGGATCTCATATTGATACCACCCGGGATCTTCTCATTTCCGTTGCTGTCAACAAACGCATACTGGATGTTGTTGTTACCGTCTACCGGTACACCAAGGAAGTAGAAGTCACCGTCGCCCTTGATCCAGAAACCGTTACCGGCAGAATCAACGTTAACACCGGCCTTCGGACCATAGAAAATAACGTCGTTGTAGTAGTATGTACCACTACCACCGGCTGCAGGACCTGTAAATACAGTCTTGTTATGGATCAATGTTTCACCGGCTCTTGTAACATATACATTACCGTGGAATACAGTATAAGATCTATCGGTTTCAACCCACAGTCTCTGAACATCAACTTCATCCGGAACAGTTTCGTCACCACATGTTACCATGTTGGCGCAAAGAGGAGTAACTGTTTCAGGCTCTTCGTAATGAAGTCTGACTTCCAGATTCTCTGTCTTTCCGTCCTGATTCGTTACGTTGATCAATGTTGAGAACTTCAGGTAGATATCCTGAGTACCGTCGTCAGCGGGTCTAACGGTCATGTACGTATAGCTCTGGCCAGTCTTTGCGAGACCAGGAGCAATCGTCTTACCGTCAGTAGCACTGGCACCATCAGCAACCTTCGTTCCGGAAGCACCTGTAATATAGTACTTGGAAGTCGGGTTACCGGCCATGTACTCAAGTCTTTCGTCCGTAAGTTCCTGAGTTTCAATGGCGTCAATAACTGCTTCAGCCGCACAGGTGAGAGTCAGTCTTTCCTGGCTTCTTTCTGTGTCCACGTAATAACGGGAACGGCTGGAGAGCGTGATCGTCATTGCAGATGAAATAAGGATAAGCGATACAGCAAAGATCATCAGAACGAGGACAAGCATGCCGCCCTTTCTGTTGTTCATGTGATGACGCTTACCTGTATGTAAGAACTTCATCTCGTGTTGCCTCCATTTTCTGTCTAATGAATCAATTCTTCTAAGTTACATGGTTATTGGTTATACTTAATTATCATTATATAAAGATAATTTCAAAAAGGAATACTTTTCACTGGAAAGTTCACATTTGTTCACATTTCGTTTCGTTTTCACTGTCAATTTCTGGCGATTCTGCCTCCTTTTTCACTCCTTCGACTTTTTCCTGCCACTTTTCTCTTACATATCTCGCGGCATTCCCGTTTACGAATCGGAGCTGGCCGGATCCGTAAAATTCCTGTTTCGGTGTCTTTTTTGCACGGATCTTCCCTGACATTGTACTATGTTGCGGGCATTGCCACAAGGACAAATATGTTCTTCCGGAAGAAAACCATGGAATTTCTGTCTGAAGTTTCTCATCACAGATCGGACAGCAGAGGATCTCGCCGAGTGTGGCCCGGATCGCATCCTTCTCTGATGGAAAAGCTTCGCTTCTCCATTTCTTCTGTGTCGTCAGGTTTGGATTCGAGATATATGTGCGAAGACTCGGGAACGCCTGCTCATCATCCGGGTTCTTTTCCTTAATGGAAAAATAATCGATCAGCGACTCCTGGAGGATACGCGTCTCATACCAGGCGTCTTTATCGGCGCTATGGAAATCATCTGTCTGCGGGATCTTATAGAAGTCGACGGCATAGGCGACACTTCTCTGCTGCGATGTGTTTTCCGCCACTCTTCCGAAAAGCGGCTGGATATCTAAGAATCTTTCGTTGATCTCCGAAGTCAGTCCATGGATCTTCAGGTTGGATTTCAAAATCGAGATGTCTGAATCGCCCCAGGCGCAGAGTACGTAGTCTTCACCGCACCATTCCTGGAAAAGACTGTAAGCCTCCGGGAACGGCATGCCGCACTTAAGATCATCCGTACTCTTGTTGATGACACGGGAGACCTGGCGGTTCATGATGCGGTAATACTGTGGCCGCACTGTGATCGAAAAAGGCCGGGAAAGGACATAGTCCTTTTCGGAAAGCATCTGAAGTTTTACGGCACCGATCTCGATGATCTCTCCAGGGAGGATCTTCGGGTCGACCGGTGACGGCATGTAAGGGATCGGCTGATTCCACTCCATGTCAAAAACGACAAACGTCATGGGGAAAAGATTGTCCTCACGGATCATTGCTTCTGCTCCTTCACTTCTTCTTCTTTCACACTTTCTTCTTTCGGCTCTTTTTTCTTCTTCGGAAAGGACACGTTAAAACTGAGGAACAGGATCAGTGCCAGTGAGCCGATCGAGGCATAAGCTCCCGTTTTCATTCCATACGGCATGTAGGAAAGCTTCACTTCATGCGTTCCTTCCGGAACATGTACACCAAGGAAATTACTGAATGCGGAGAATGTCGCTGTCTCCTCTCCGTCGATCGTCGCGGTCCACCCCTTGTCCGCAGAGACACTCCAGACGATATTGCCTGCTGATGGCGCATTTACTGTTCCGGACATGGAACCGGAAGAGATCGAATCCATCTTAAAGGACAGATCTTTCATAGAAGACGTAAATCTCTCCAGTTTCTCCTGATCGAGAATGGCAACATTCACACGGAAAGAGACACGGTCCGGAGAATAGAATGTCATGTGGATACGCAGTTTTCTTCCTTCCGCGCGATCCAGTTTTGTGCAAAGACACTCACCGGTAACACTTTCGTGGCGATCAAGAAGGATATCATTTCCGTTTTCGTCGATAACATATACTTCGACGGTCGCCGTCATCTCACTTGTGCTGTATATATATAAAGGATTATTAGACGACGGGAGAAGCATCTCGGATTCCAAAGTGACTTCCGCACGGGAGTCTCTGGATTCGACTTTCAGGTATCCGTCGTCATCAACAGTCATATTTTCTAATTCCACAGCTTCCATCGAGATGACGTCAAAGGGAGTTACGCCCGCGAACTGGAAGGCCAGCATATTCTGGTTATCAAACGGAGAATCTGAATTCAGAACATCTGTATAGATATCTTCCGTCGAGACGAAGAAACCGTTGGAACCAAAGATATGCTCTTTATCGATGACCCCAAAGCTATTTTCCGACGAGTCAATAACTGTCTGCTGGAAGAAGATGTCCGAAACCGGAGTTCCCTCCACAGGAAGGATCTTCGATCCGTCCGCACAGCGGTTCAGGCCGAGAGCACGAAGGATCTTGGAAAAGCGCTTAGATGTGAGGTAGTCGTCACTGGCGATCGTCGGCAGATCATAAAGGAGTCCGTAGTTCTTCCAGGAAGGATCCTTTAGAAGAACACGTTCTGAAGGAAGAAGTCCGGTTTTTCTTTCAGCAACGAAAGAAGCTTCTTTCGTATCCGGCTCATCATACCGGACCGTGCTGTCGAGCTCATAGACCTTCTTCCCTTTCTGGGACATAAGAGCGTCAGGGTCGAGTACGAGTTTTTCAGAAGAACTCTTATCTATGACCGGACGGCGGATCACCGAATGAAGATACTTTTCCTTAATGGGACGATAGAAGGAAATGCCGGCCTCGAGAACCAGGAAGGCTGCAAGAACACTCATATAATAGGTCTTATTCTTCCCTGTCGAACCATGGACCTGGATCGTCAGAACAAAGTAGAGGATGATCAGCGCGATCGCAATATAGACTTCGTAGTCATCATAAGAGACGGTTTTAGAAATGGCGGACCGGATCACCATAAATGTAGCGATGATGGCGCCGGCAGTGTAAAGATGAGACCGGTCTTCGATCCAGATTTCTTTTCCCAGAAGTCTTCCTGCCGCATACACAACAAGGAAAGAGATCAGGATCGCCTGCGGGTACATTCCCGTGATTGGGTTGTGGAAACCGTTGATCAGGAATCTTCCGACTTTGCTGCTCATCGTGATATAGAAAAAGATCATGGTCGTAAAAACATAGATCTTCTCAGAGAAGCGGATCTTCGAAGAGAATGCGTAAAGGAAGACCATGATCACCGGGAAGAGACCACAGTAGATGGACGGGAACTGGATCGTATCCGCCGGGAATACCAGCGATGCGTCAAATCCTGCTCTTTCCAGGAAATCCCACGCGATCAGATTTGACTCGAGATCCTTCGGGAACTTAAGGACCTGGGTGCCGGGAACTGTCTTCCAGATCGACTGCAGGGCCGGATACCAGACAAAGGCGGAAAGGCCGATGCCGAGGAAGAAAAAGAGACAGAAATCCAGAATGATACTGCGGAGTTTGCGCAGTTCTTTTCCATCATGACGGGCTTCGAGATAAAGAAGCGGGAACATGATCAGAATGAATATGCCGATATAGATCCCCGCCTTACAGCAGGTGATCCCTGTAAGTGCGCAGACCAGTGAAAAGGCCCAGTTCTTTTTCCCGAGGATCAGACCGTTCAGCGTCAGGATCAGAAGCGGAAGCAGGATGACGGTATCGAGCATCCAGGGTTCCTGCGTATATGTAAGGACATATGCGCAGAGACTGTAAGCCACAGAAATACCTACGGTTACGGGAGATGCGGCATTCTCCTTTTTCCAGAGGAGGATAAAGAAGCTTAAAGAGGCAAACGCGACTTTGAGCGCGAAGATGATCTCGGTGAGCTTCGGGATGTCCTTTTCAGGGAAAATAACATAGATGAGTACAAACGGACTTGCAGCAAAGGAAGCTATTCTCGCCCAGAAATCGCTTCCGCCGCCCGCGTTCCATGTGTATAAGAGCGACTCGCGGCTCAGGATCTTCCTTCTAAGCTCAGTAACGACCGGGATGTATGTCGCCTGTGTGGAATCCGACATGAAGATATTGCTGCTGAACGGAAAGATATTGAGCTTATATGCCACCAGAAGCAGCACCAGGATCGGAAGAATGAAGGACGCAATAAGGCAGACCTTCGTCATCGGTTCAGCGAGTGTTATGCGGTTATCTTTGCGAAGATATCTCATGCATCCTCCTGATCGGCAGAAGGAGTTTCCTCAGTATTTCCCTGATCCGGAGAAACTGTTTCCGCAGAAGGCCCGGACGGTGATGTTTCTTTTTCGATCAGTTCGGGTTCGTCTGAAGGATTCTGTTCCGGAGCATTCTGTTTCAGGGTATTCTCTTCCGAATCTTCTGCCATATTGATCTTCTCTGCTGCCAGACGTTTTTTCACATCGAGAGACTCACGGATCTTCCGGATGATCGTGAGGAGGACGAGAATAAAGAGGCAGACCAGCGAGATCATCACGCAGAGCTCGAACTTCGCCGGGTGGTATTTCATCAGGATGGTATGCGTTCCGGCATCCAGTTTCAGCGCCATGAAAGCATCGTCGATCGGGAAGATCTCCGCTTCTTTTCCATCTACGGTCGCCGTCCAGTTCTCATCGTACGGGATCGTCAGGAAGAGAGCGCCATCTTCTTTGGCCGTGACCACGCCTTCCATATGCGTCGAATCGTAGGAGACGACCTTCATCTGCTCATCGCTGAGTTTCTCAACCATCTCGTCATAGACAGGCTCGACAACTTTTGCACACTGTACCCAGATGTTTCCGGAAAGATTAGAATCGTTAAACTTCAGAGTTACGACTTTCGAATAGTCCTTGTCGTAGTAACCGAGGTCCATGATCTGATATGTCTTCGCGGTATATTTCGTCTCCTTCATATCAAACGGGAGTTGGCGCTGCTCGTTGATCGTTACGCTCGGCGCCTTGGTGGATACGAGATAAAGATACAGGTGGTCACCCGTATTTGCTTCCTTCGGAGTCAAGATGATCTGTGCCGACTTGGCATCGTCTTCGAATGTGAACTTATATCCTGTTCTGGCTACACCGCCGGCCTCTTCGAGCTCGTCATAGCCGTTGAAATTCAGTTCGACAGGCTCATAGATATCCCCCTCGATACCCATGCTCTTTAAGAAAGCATTGTTGGAAAGGAACGGTACGGAAGTCTGCGTCATGTGGTAGTCAATAATCTGGGAATCGACCATATAACCAAGTGACAGAGAATCCGGATTGACGAAGGAACGCAACTCCGTGTCATTCTCCACTTCCTCGAAACACTTCGGAATCGGAGAATTCTTGTTGATATCGTACATATTGCGGACACCGAAGAGTGTACCGGTGACCTCGGTCATACCGAAGTTACGCATGCTGTTGATGCCGTTGTGGTGGAAGCCGAGGTTCTTGATGAAGGTAACGAAGCTTTCTCTGGCTGTGGAGGTAAAGATCGAAATACCTTTCATGTTATAAAGGGCCGGCTGGTTGCAGATGAACGCCGGGTAGATCTCAGATCTCTCGAAACCATATTCATTCTTCGCTTCGGAAGCCTCCATCAGTTCCTGCACTTCATCGTAGTGGGAACCGTAGAAATCCCAGCCGGTGAAACTCTCGTGCGCAGCCACGAGGCTGACCGTTGCAAAGGTGGAAGCCGTAAGTTCGGAAACGAGTACACAGAACAGCAGGATCTGCTGGAACATCGCGCTTCTTTTCGAATCGGAAATGGCGCGGATCACTGCGGTATAGATGATCAGGAACAGAAGCGAAAGGCCGATGGCGAGATACCCCTCCTGCCCTTCACCGATCTTTTCGTAAAGGATCAGGTAAGCGATCATCGAAAGACACGGGATCATCAGCTCCTTCTTGCTGAAGGTCTTAAGATTGCGGAGCACCTTATAGCCCATGATGACGATGAGGAAGGAGATCAGGAATGCCTGACGGTACGGGATCTGGTTCGGGAAATGGAAGCCGTGCCAGATATAGGTCATCATACGGCTGCTCAAACTGATGTACATGATCGCAAGTCCGATACCGTACGCCACCTTCTCGCGAAGACGGATCTTTTTGCAGAGGAAAAAGAGCGGGATCAGCATGGCCACGAAGATGCCGCAGTAGACATTGGCCATACCGTCACGGATGTTCGGGTTCGGCGCCACGAGGAAGCGGCTGATGAAATCAAACAGATCGTTCATGACCTGGAAGTCTTTCGGGAAAGTACCGCTGGTGGCGGAGGATTTCTGAAGTGTGATATACGTCGATAACGTAAGGAATGCGGAAAGGCCGCCGGCCAGACCGGAGTAGACGCCGAAGCGCCAGACGGCGGACCAGAAATTCTTCAGCGTGACTTTCTCCGTGATGGTAACATAGAGGATCGGCGCATAGAATACGAGGAACAGGCAGACGAAATAGCCGGAATAGAAATTCGAGATCAGGCAGATCGTCAGCGAGCAGCAGTAAAGAAGCGGCTTTTTGTCACGGAACATCTTGAGAAGGCCGAGAACGATCAGCGGAAGCAGAACGACTGCGTCATGCCACATGATGTTCCAGAAATAGGAGATCGCCCATCCGCAGAGTGCGTAAAACGAGGCAAATGCCGTCAGGAAAAGGTCTTTTCTTTTCTTATCGAATTCCGGAAGCAGATACGACATGAAAAGACCCGTAAGTCCGCAGCGGATGATGGCCAGGAATGCGATGCAGTCACTGATGTATTTCGCCGGGAAGAAGACGCAGAGGATGTTCAGCGGGCTGGCGCTGTAGTTGGCGAACACCGCCCAGAAGTTCGTACCCATGCCGACGTGCCAGGAAAAGAACAGGCTCTCTCCGGAGAGGATCTTGTTTCGAAGTTCCACCAGGAACGGTGCGTACTGGTGATAGCAGTCCACAGTCAGGATCATGTTCTTACCGGTGGCAAACGGGTGCACCTGTAAGATCGCGAAGATCACTGTCATGATCAGGGACGGGATAAGAAATGCATATATGTGAAACTGTCGTTCCGAAAGCCTGCGCAGGAACCGTTTATTCGATGGTCGCATGGGTGATACTATGTTCTCCTCAATTTGTTTAAATAAGAATATAAATTCCGTAAGGATAATTGTACCATATAGGTCAACACTTGGCATTAAAAAGAAAAAGCGCCGCGGGAACGGATCTTTTGCCGCTGAAGAATAATTACGTGAAAGTTCTGTAACCTTACGGAAATGGTATTTGCAAAGGTTTTATGCTAGAGTAGATATTGAGTATTTATAGTGCTTCGGAAAAGTTCTGTTTCAGGCACTTTCTGATATTCGAAAGGTGTTTACTGCTATGAAGAAAAATAAGCACAATCAAGAGAATCTCGACGCAGCGGAAGCGGTAAATAACGCCGCCACACCCGAAGCGGATGTTTCTTCGAACGCAGATCCGGACGTTCTTTCGGACCCGGATATGCCATCGGAGACTGTGCCCGAGATCATCGAGGGAAATATAGGAGATCTTCTGAGCGATGACGAAGAGCCGGAAGACGTTCCTTCCGAACTGACACCGGAGACCGCAGATGCTGCAGACGAAGACCCGGATATCCGGATCGAGCCGTATGAACCTGCTCCGGTCAAAGAACCCGCGCCCTGGGAAACCGATGAGCCTGTTCCGATGGAGCTCGGCACACATGAGATTGCTAACGTGGTTTCGGAAGATGACCCGGACTCGCCGATCTTCGTAGAGACTTCCACCCGCCCTTCGGATGCGGCGGTCTCCTCTAAGGCGAAGAAAATGAATCTGCGTCCGAGGATGTTCCTGATCGTGATGGCAGTAGTCGCTGTCCTGGTCCTGATCTGGTCCGTGATCTCCCTCGGAAATCTCAACGAGCGCATGACCAGTCCCCTCACCGTCGGTAACAGAGATGTCTCCAATGCCGAGTTCAGTTTCATGTACCACTATGTGCTTCTGGAAAACGGCGTGGATATTTTCAAGGCGAACACAAAAGAAATGCTGGCAGCGCCCGGAGAAAACGGATTTGCCACCTATCGCGACTACTTCCTGGATGTTACCGCCAAGGAGATCCAGGCGACATATATGCTCTATGACGATGCCGTCGCGCACGGACTTTCCGTCACACAGGACCACAAGGACCGTGCCCAGGCCTATGTCGACTGGCTGAAGACGAAGGCCGAAGCGATCCATGTGGATCTCGACACCTACATCAAGGGTACTTTCGGTCCGTACGTCAACAAGAGTCTGATCCTCTCGGTACTTCCGAAGGTGTATTTTGCAGAAGACTACGCCGGACACCAGAAGCTCGAAGAGCTCAAAGCGACACAGGAACAGGCAGAACAGGCCTATCAGGATGCCAGAAACTCCTACGATCTGGTCTCCTACCGGGTTATCCGAATCGCTACGGAAGCCCGTGAAGAAAGCTATGTAAAGACCGCGAACATCCGCGCCGAGAAGATCGTGGCGGAGACCGACCATGACCAGAGCAAGTTCGAGTCCGTGGCGGCGAAGTATTTCAGTGGGGACATGCAGCAGAAGCTCCTCATCCCGGATTCGACGCTCCATAAGCGTGTCCGCTATTCAGAGGTCGAAGAGTCTACTTGGAGAAACTGGCTCTTCGATACAGAAAGACAGTCCGGCGACTGCGTGATCTTCCAGGATGATTACGGATTCCCGATCATCTTTTGTTTCGTCGACCGTGTGCGTCAGGATGAGCCTCTTCGCAATGTGCGCTTCTTCTACATCAATATGGAGAATGAAGAGACCGGAACACCGGGCATCCCCGTAAGCGAGATCATTCCGTTGTCGCAGACGATCTTCGACAGCATCACCGATGAGACGAGCATGATCACGCTCGACACCACCTATGCCGACTACCTTCTCGACGGCTCCATGCGTTCCGTCCAGCAGGCCTCCCTCTACCCCGGAAACAACACTGCCGAGATCGACGACTGGATCTTCGATCCTGCAAGAAAGAGCGGCGACAAAATCCTGATCGAGGGCGATACACAGATGCTGATCCTTTTCTATGTGGAAGCCTCTCCGAACCCGGAATGGTATGACCGCGTCAACAGCTTTATCCGCATGGATAACTACCAGGCTTTCGTCAGCGAGAAGCTGAAAGACTACGCCTACACCTTCCATGAAGATGGCCTGAAGTATATCGAAGATATCCCGTCGTAAGGGATCTTTTTGATCAGAAAAATGGAACAAAAACCGCTGCCGGAAAATCTTCCTGACAGCGGTATTTTTCTTCTTGAAAAGGACCTTTCCGGTCAGCCCATACGGATCGCCATGACGATCAGAAAGAGGATCGAGGAAAGCATCATGATAGAAAGAACGATAGCGAGGAGTCTGGTTCCGGCGCCATAGCGTGATGTTCTCGTGTTTTTAGCCATTATTCTGCCTCCTTTGATCGGAAAATGCTTTGCAAGTGATAGTGTAACACGAAGCGGAGTTTTGTCAAACCCCGCACCTCCCCGAATCAGAGATAGCGCAGGAGTTCCTCACGGACAGAGTCCATGCGCGCATCCGAGATGCCGAAATCCATGACCTTATAGTTCCAGGCCGAACGGCCGATCCCGTACTTCACGAAGACTTCGTTGATCTTCTGATACCACTTCAGCACATCCTCCGGAGCAACGCGGTCGATGACACCATACTCACCGCAGTAAAGCGCGACATCCCGCTCCTGCGCGACTGCGATCGCCTCGGCGAAGATCTTCTCGAAATACTCGGAGGTCAGCGTCTGCTCTGGTGCAAATCCCTTAAATCCGGTGGTCACCTGCTGGAGATATTTCGCACCCGCTTCGTCCATTTCCTTATACGGCGCATCGATCGAGATACGGAAGGAAGTGTCCATGGTCGGGATCCACGGCGCGCCCTGATGCGTGAAGATCAGCGGCTCGTAGCAGTGGAAGTTGTAGATGATGTTCTCGTCGTATGGTGCGGCCAGATCTTTTACCGAATCTACACTGTTATTCCAGTATCCGCCGACAAGGATCTTAATGGTCGGAGCTATTGCACGGATACGGCGGATGCACTCGTAGGAGATCTTGTTCCAAAGGTCGCAGTATTCCTTATCGGTGACTTCATTTAACATCTCAAAGGCCAGACGGTCTTCGTATTGTCCGAATCTTTCGGCGACTCTTTCCCAGAGCGTATAGAAGCGCTCCTGTAGTCTTTCACTGTCGAAGAATCCTTCTTCGCCGAATGCAGGATCGAAGGAATATCCCATGGTCTTGTGAAGATCGAGGATCATATTGAGGCCGTACTTGCCGCACCAGTCGATCGCATCCTGAATGTGGCCGTAGCCGCTTTCTACAGGATTTCCTTCCTTATCCTCGATCAGTTCATAGTCGAACGGAAGACGGACATGGTCCATGCCCCATTCCTTAATGGTTCTGATGTCTCCTTCCTTGATAAAAGAACTGTATGTCTCTTCGGTATCGTCACACTGCGACAGCCAGCCGCCTAAGTTAACGCCTTTCTGATATCCTTCCCAGGTCTTCATGAGTTCCTTCTCCTAACATGTACATGATGGATTCATTATATCAGATAGATGATGCTTGGAATAGAAAGAAGATCTTATTCGGAGATCCGTTCGTAGGCGGATTTCCGCTTGATCCCGTCGGACATCACGTAGGTCAGAACCGTTATAGGCTTTTGAATATTGTATATGCAGTACGTATTGTTGGTTCGTTTATTGACGGATCAGTTGTGATCAAACAGGATAACCTGAAAAAAAACGGAATAATGACCTGATGATTTAGCCGGGTTAGCAGGGCAAATTTGTTAATTGCGGTCAGACAGCCTGCTTTTTTCCTTCTCATGCAGGATAAAACCGCATGTTCTTTTCTTACAGCCTGAATGAAAAGCCTCTATCACTCAAGGAAGCAGGCTATTCTCGAAAAGTTTGTAGTTTTATCCTGATAGATATATGGAATCATCAGGGTGTTTTTTACGCTCTTCACAATTCACCCTGTCCCCTGTCCTCCTCGCAGAAAAGTTACGCGATTATTTACAGATTTTGGGATATATCATATTGCTTTCATTGCGGCTTCACCGTTCAATATAGAGAAAGTGAATCGTCATTAGCTGAAAAACCCGAAACGGAGGATGCATCATGGATAAATATGTACAAGAATTACTGGAAAGAAAAGCAGTTCTCGTGAAAGGAATCTCCTCTGTCAAGAAAACACTTATCAATTCTCCCCAAGGTTCCTTAAGGATAAGCAGCTGTCGCGGGAGAACATGCTATTATCACGTAATTGAAGGCGGTGATCCGCATGGTCGTTATATCCCCGTCGAGAATTCTGATCTTGTCACCGATCTCGCCAAGAAAGGTTATGCAAAGAAGGTCTTCAGCGAGGCGGAATGTGAATTGAAGGCGGTTGAAAGACTCCTTCAGACCATTGAAAAACATGATGCAGAATCCGTCTATTCGAAACTGAGTCCTGCTCGAAAAGAACTGGTCATGCCCATTCTCCGCGATGAACAGGAGCGGATCCGTTATTGGAGCAGCCAGCCATTCAATGCTTCGACCGACTTTCCCGAAGAAAAGATCTACGAGACCCGTCGCGGCGAAATGGTCCGTTCTAAATCGGAAGTCATGATCGCCGACATGTATAACGACCTTGGGATCCCCTACCGATACGAGTGTGAAGTCAAACTGAAAAACGGCATCGTGAAATATCCTGACTTCACACTGTACCACGCTTCGCGCAGGACCGTATTCTACCATGAACATCTCGGTCGGCTCGATAAAGAGGACTACCGCGAACGGAATATGAAGAAATTCCGTCTGTACGAAGCAAGTGGTATCTTCATCGGCAAAAATCTCCTGGTCACTTGGGAATCAGAGAAGTATCCATTTAACATCCAGTCTTTCCGGGAACAGATCAAAGAGCTTTACGGCCTGACTTGATTGCAGAAACATCCTCCCGTTCACTTCGCGCAGGAGCGAAGTTCTGCTCGAAAAGCACTTTCCACGACAATAAAAGCATAGGAAGCCGAAGGACGACTACAAGACCCCCGTCTTGATTATCTACCGTGAACTCACTGCTGTCGACGTTTAATTGCCCTGTTTTTTCAGTTCCTCGTCGATCTCTTCGGCGTAACGCACGGTCTCCATCGCATCTCTACAGTACTTGTCCGCGCCAATGGCGTCCGCATATTCCTGTGTCAGTACCGCGCCTCCGACACAGACCTTCGCCCAGGGCGCCTGTTCACGCAGAAGCTTGATGGTCTCTTCCATTGCGGGAACGGTCGTCGTCATGAGGGCCGAAAGGCCGACGATCGGGGCGTGCAGGCGGATGACCTCGTCGACCACCGTCTGTTCCGGCACGTCTTTTCCGAGGTCGGAAACCGCGAATCCGTAGTTCTCCAAAATGAGTTTGACGATATTCTTTCCGATATCATGGATGTCGCCATGCACGGTCGCAATGACGAACGCGCAGCGCGAAGATCCTCCGGAAGTCCCGTCGTCACTTGCCGCCATTGCCACCTTTACTTCTTCAAAAGCACTTTTCGCTGCTTCTGCCGCCATAAGGAGCTGCGGCAGATACACTTTCTTCTTTTCGAAATCCGCACCGACGATATTGAGGGCCGGGATAACTTCCGACTGGATGATCTCAAGCGGCTTTTTGTCCGCGAGCATCGCCTTGGTCAGTGATCCGGTCTTTTCCTTAAGTCCTCTTACGATCGCTTTCTGAAGCTCTGTGGAAGGACCTTCGCCGGAACCCGAAGAAGCGCTTTCCGCGCCTGCGGCCGGCGCAGTTCCCGCCGCCGGGGCAACCATCGTCGGCGCCGGCAGATTCTGCGCGTAAGTAATATAGTCCATGCAGTTTTCATCCATGTTGTGAAGCGCACGGAAGGCATGGTAGACATTCATCATCTCCTGGGAATACGGGTTCATGATCGCCGCCGAAAGTCCGTCCTGAAGGCACAGGGCGAAGAAGGTCGACGTGATGATGTTTCTGCTCGGTAGTCCGAAAGAGACATTCGAAATACCCAGTGAAGTATTTACCTTCAGTTCGTGACGGATGCGGTGCACCGCCTGCATTGTGGCCAGCGCCGCCGTCGTATCTGCGGAGATCGTCATCGCGAGGGGGTCGAAGATAAGATCTTTCTTATCGATGCCATAATCCGCGGCTCTCTTAATGATCTTCTCGGCGATCGCGACACGCTCCTCGGCCGTATCCGGGATACCGCCCTCGTCGAGCGTCAGGGCGACGACGAAACCGCCATATTTCGCAACGAGCGGGAAGATCACGCTCATGACTTCTTCTTTTCCGTTGACGGAATTGACCATCGCTTTACCGTTATATGCGCGAAGGCCTGCCTCCATGGCGACCGGATCGGTCGTATCGAGCTGCAGCGGAAGATCCGTAACTGCCTGAAGCTCACGGACCGCACGAAGCAGGAAAGCCGGCTCGTCGATCTCGGGAAGTCCGACATTGACGTCGAGGAGCTGGACTCCCGCGTCCTGCTGTTTCAGGGCTTCGCCGAGGATATAGTCGATATCGTTTTCACGAAGAGCCTGCTGGAAACGCTTCTTTCCCGTCGGGTTGATGCGCTCGCCGATCAGGATCGGGCTTTCACCGAACTTGACCGCATGCGTGTAGGACGAAACCAGAGACAGGTTCTTTTCCGTAACCGGCACCGGCGTAATGGCCTTCGATTTTTCGACCACCGCACGGATATAATCCGGAGTCGTACCGCAGCAGCCGCCGGCGATACGCACGCCCTTTTCCAGAAGTTTTCCGACAGATTCGGAGAACTCCGGCGGGAATACGTCATAGACGGTCTTTCCGTTTTCGGATCTCGGAAGACCCGCGTTCGGCTTCAAAAGAACCGGGACGGAAGCATATTCGAGATATTCTTCCACAACGCCGACGAGCTGGTCCGGTCCGAGCGAGCAGTTCGCGCCGATCGCGTCGGCATGCATGCCCTCGAGCATCGCGACCATCGCGGCCGGGGACGCGCCCGTCATGAGCTTGCCATCGGCACCGTAGGCATTCGAAACGAACACCGGAAGGTCCGTATTTTCTTTTACCGCAAGGAGCGCGGCCTTCGTATCGTAGCTGTCGTTCATGGTCTCGATGAATACGAGATCGACTCCTGCGGCCACGCCGTATTTCACGGTCTTAGTGTACATCGCGACCGCATCTTCAAATTCATAATCGCCGTAAGGTTTCAGGAGTTTTCCTAAGGGACCGATGTCGAGCGCGACATACTTTTCCTGCGTGCCGGTGCTCTGGCGAGCCGCTTCGCGTGCGTTCTTTACCGCCGCCGTAATGAGCTGTTCAAGTTCTTCGTCGTCGAACTTTAAGCCGTTCGCGCCAAACGTATTACTTAAGACGACATTCGAACCAGCGTCATAGTAGGACTTCTGGATCCGGATGATCTCCTCCGGATGAGATACGTTCCATCTTTCCGGAAGTTCTCCCGGCTGAAGGCCCGCCTCCTGCAAAAGCGTACCCATACCACCATCCAGGAACAGGAAATGGTCTTTCATATAGTCGAGAATATGCATATCGGATCCCCTCGTAAGACTAGTCTATGCGAGGATTGTATCACATTTTCCGAAGACGCGCCTATCTTCCCGTCCGGAACACTTTGTATAAAGAAACAGTAAAGTTTTTCTTTCAGTGCTTTTCGCGCATCCCTCACGCATGCTACTATGACCTTGAGATCGGGGTGGATCGTATGAAGAATTCTAAGTTAAAAGAACTGTTGATCATCATTCCGGCGTTCCTTATATGGATCGCGGATCTGATCTTTTGTTATTCTCTTTTTGCAGAAGGATACAAATACAGTCTGGGGTACGGCGTGATGCTGACGCCAACGATCACCGATGAAGCCGGGACCTCCTTTTCGATACATTATACCTACGAAGGCATCTCTGTTCATGAATACGGTGTCGGAGATCAGATCTCGTTCTGCTCTTTCGGTCATGGTTATGTGTACATCGGAGATCACGATCTTAAAGTCGATCTGGACAACACGCATATCTTCCATAATGTAAATGGTGCCCGCACGGAAGTCACCCGGCAGGAGCTTTTCGAGATCATCCGAAATCTTGAAAACGGGGCCCCCGAAAATACCGAGATGATCATGGGCATCGACGACAATGAGTATACTTTAGAACCGCTGAAGAGCCTCCGTTTCGAAGGCGAGTACGAAGGCGAATTCAGTCTATCGCAGAAATCCCCCGGTATCCCGAAGGAGTATACGAATTACGACGAGTTTGTCGGAAATATAGAAAGTGATCATCAAAGGAAACTCATTGTGGCATCGATCTTTGTCATTGCCATATATCTCGGTCTTTCAGTACCGATGGTCATTTTCGCCATAAAGAAAAAGTACATCGCCCTCTATATCTACCTCGCCTGCGTGCTGGTGTCGGTCTGGGCGATCACATATGGATACAATGATTATTCACATCGTGCCATCGGAATTAACTGGTACAACAAAGCTGGCCGATGATCACTTCGCCGCGATACCGATGATCACTTCGCCGCGATACCGATGATCGCCGTGACGCTCTTACTCGGCGCCATCAGACACGATTCGGAAAGCGTGATGCCGAGTCTTCTTTCGGCATCAAGAAGCGGCAGGAAAACCTTCTGTACTTCGATCGGAAGATCGCCATATCCCGGCGAATAGCGCATGCGGGTCGCACGTCCGATTTCTTCGCAGATCTCCTTGACCTCATCGTTAAAAGCATCGCACAGCGATTCCACTCTCTCGGCCCCTAATCCCTGGAGCAGAAGCCCCAGCTTCGGGTCCGCCTTTTCATACCGTCTTATCAGGCGGTCGATCCCCGAGCCGATCGTCGCCGCGAAAAGCACCGCCCTATCGCAGCCTTGAAGATTCTTCCTAAGTTTTTCCGACCTCTGTTCAAAAGGAAAGACCGGAAATCCTTCCTCGTCCCAAGTAAGCGGTACGACCACAAAACCCACGCGAAAAGAAAGCGCGCCGTTGATCAGGGACAGTGCTTTTTCCATGGAAGAAGCGAGCTCCGGATCCTTCGCGGCGTTCTCCTGTTCGTAAACGGGAATGCAGGAATAGCGAAGCCACTCGGTCACATTGAGCGAGGGAGTTTCGTAGTCAAGATACTGCGGGATCGTCTGTTTATCGGAGGCCAGCGCCTCCCCGATCAGTGCTTTACGGTCCATATTACTGCACGCCGTAGTCTTTCCAGAGAATGTTGGAAAGGTTGTTCATGATGGCCTCGGCCACGTCCGGTTTATTCATGGAATACACGTGCACGTTCGTCACGCCGTTGGCATAAAGATCGATGATCTGGTCGGTCGCATAGGCGATGCCGGCCTGCTTCATAGACTCCGGATCGGATCCGAAATAATCCACGATTGCCTTAAAGCGCTGCGGCATGAAAGAGCCGCTTAACTTGATCGCCTTTTCGACCTGGATCGCATTCGTGATCGGCATGATGCCCGGAACGACCGGGACTGTGATTCCGGCTTCTCTGATCTTGTAGAGGAAGTTATAGAAAAGGTTGTTGTCGAATACCATCTGACTTACAAGGAAGTCCGCACCGGCATCTACTTTTTCCTTCAGGTGCTTGATATCTTCGTGCTGATTTACGCTCTCGGGATGGATCTCCGGATAGCATGCGCCGCCGATACAGAAATCGTAACCGCTCTCCTTGATCTCACGGATAAGTTCGACCGCGTGTCGGTAATCCCACTTGCTGCGGTCCGTATTTTCGAGTTCGGGCGTCAGGTCACCGCGAAGCGCCATGATGTTCTGAAGGCCCATGCTGTGGATCTCTTCGATCTTACTGTGGATCATGTCCTTCGAGCTACTGACGCAGGTCAGGTGCGCCATGGTCGGCACGCCGTGCTTCTCCTCGATCGTCTTGGCGATGTCGAGTGTAAAACGGCTCGTTCCGCCGCCGGCGCCATATGTCACGCTCATGAAAGCAGGCTTGTTCTCCGCGATCTTTTCGGTCGTTTCCTTAACGCTCTCGAAAGAAGTTTCCTTCTTCGGCGGGAAAACTTCAAACGACAGAGACATGCTCTTTTTATTCAGAATATCGATGATCTTCATTTCTGACCTCTTCCCCCTCTAATTCATGCGCGCTCATTATATCATAGAACAAGTGCCATCTTCACAGGTTTCCACACCAGGAACCATTTCTTTTGTATAAGGATGAAGAAACAACATTTCTTATACAAACAAAATCGAGATCTTTTTGTATAAGACAATTAAAAATGTCCATCTTATAACAAAAATCGGCATACCCATTGTTATAAGAGCAGCATTATCGCCATTCTTATAACACATTGGGCTCGAATTATTTGTATAAGATTCTTTCTGTAGCCATTCTTATAACAAAATGTACTTGGATTGTTGTAATAAGATTCTTCTTTTGCGCAGTTTTATAACAAACTGGAAATTCCATCGCTTCACAGTTCCACGACCTTCGTTGCCATCTTCTCCCGGAATCGCACATCGTGCTCCACGATCAGCATCGTCGGCTGATACTCCGTGATGAGCTTTTCGAGCTGAATGCGCGAAAAGACGTCAACATAGTTCAGCGGTTCGTCCCAGATATACAGGTGCGCCGGCGTCAGCAGGCTCGTCGCGATCAGGACTTTCTTCTTCTGTCCCTCGGAAAAATCCTCGATGTTCTTTTCAAACTGCACCTGCTCGAGCGCGAGTTGCCTTAGCACCGCGAGGAAGAGGCTGTAGTCCACCCCGTTTTCAAACGCATGCGTCCGAAGGTCGCCGTGAAGGTGCGAGGTATCCTGGTTAATGTAGGAGATCTTGAGGTGCGGCGCGGTAAGAAGCGTGCCTCCGATCGAAAAGATCTGTTCCTCATCTTCTCTGCTCTCTCCCGTTTCAGTTTCTCCGCTCCGATAGCCTGCATCACGGAGGATCGCCTTGATGAGGCTCGTTTTCCCGCAACCGTTTTTCCCCTGCAGGAAAACCCTCTCGCCATTTCGGATCTCGAAGGTAAGCCCCGTGAATACCGGTCTTTCCGCATCTTTATACTGAAACGACAGATTCCTCGTCTCGACGAGTCTGTCCTTATAATGCGTCATCGGAGAAAGCCGGAGATCTCGGATCTGTTCGACGTCATTGAGAAGCCCTTCTTTTTCCGCGATCTGTTTTCCCATACGCTGCTCGAAGACCTTCACACGCGCTTCCATTTTCTTCGTCTTCGAACTAATATACGTGCGCGCGTTTTTCGTTCTGTCATGCTCCTTGATGGGATCATATCCGATCTTCGTATTCTCACCCTTCGTCGCCCAGCCCTGGCTCTGCTGCATCGCGCCCTTCAGTCGTCCGATCTCCTTCAAGTGCTTCTCATTTTCCGCCCGGGCGAATGCATCCGCGCGCTCCTTATTGTCCCACCAGGAGCTGAAATTTCCGCTCTGCACATCGATCGAAGTTTTTTGAATGACAAGCACATGATCGACACAGGCATCGAGAAGATCTCTGTCGTGCGACACGAGAATGAATCCCTTCTTTTTCGCAAGATAGGATTTCACGAGCTCCCGAGCCTCCTGATCGAGGTGGTTCGTCGGCTCGTCGATGAGAAGAAAATCATTCTCCCCGGCGAAAAGAACCGCCAGCATGACTTTCGTTTTCTCGCCGAAGCTCAGCGTCCGAAGCGGCCGGTAAAGAAGCTCCGCGTCCACAGAAAGATCTGCGATCTCACACATGACGCGCCAGTTCTCCACGCCCGGTTTCCATTGTTCCATCAGTTCATCCGCCGTCCGGCCGAGATCCTCGGCATCGATCCTGTACGGGAAATAGTCGCACCGTACATCGCAGCTGATGGATCCGCTATATTCATATTTTCCTAAAAGGAGATTCAGAAATGTCGTCTTTCCTTTTCCGTTTCTCCCGATAAACCCCAGTTTCCAGGAAGTGTCGAGCGTAAACGAAACGTGTTCGAAGATCGGGTCGAAGCTGCTTTCGTAGGAGAAAGACAGATCATTTACTTTCAATTGTGCCATAGTAGTCCTCTTTCTGCCCGAAACAAAAAGTCCGTTCCCGCATACGCAAAAACAGACTCACACGATCCTACAATTCTTTTCGAAAGAGAATAGGCGTAACGACGCGATGATTCCATGAAAGCGCACAAGGGACGACCTCTGCCGGGTCTTTTCCATAAATTGTGTATCCTTCAACGATCATCACTTTCTCATCGGTCTACCTAAATCGCGGACTCCGCGCTCCTTCTTTAAAACTTGAAGATTTCTGCGGCAAAAGATCCGCACGCGCTCTTCTTTTCTGATACTAACATGCCGGAGTTCTCTTGGCAAGGCGTGTATACTATGAGGCTTATCCGGTGAAAAATGATTTAATCTGTCCGTAACCTGACCCTCACGCTTATGAAATCCCGGCTCCCTATAATGGTAAATGAGGGAGAAGCCGCTTTTACCTGAGATGGTCGAAATTACATCCATCTCCGAGCACCGCCTATGGAGAGAAAAATTATGGATCGAAGAAATACCCTGAAACGCATTTTTGCAATCGTGCTTTGTGCAGCTATGCTTTCCGCCTCATCCTGCAAAAGCAAGAAGAAAGGAGATAAGCAGGATCGCAAGAGCGACGTTGTCCTGGAGACTGACCCGTTTTTTCAAGTCGAAGAGCATGAACTTCTTATCCCTTCCCCCGCGGACAAAGAGATCCTGTCGTGTAGTCTGGAAAGCCCGGTCGTGACCGGGAAAACGATCTCCGTCACATATTTCATCGAATATAAAATGCCGCCGGAACTTCAAAACAGTACGGATTATGACACGGTCATGGCATATCGGGAAGACGGCCGGGCCGTCTTCGATCTAAACGGCAATTTTCTCCGAAAGACCCCACGCGTCATGCATGTAGAACCCGGCGAACGAACGCCCGTATCGGAGTATATCCTGCAGGTCACCGAGGGTCCAAATGGCGAGGGATATGCCATCGTTATGCGCGATCAGGAGGAAGAAGGGTTTTATTTCTGCAAGATCTCTGATACCGGAGAGCTCGACAAAGGAATCCGCTTAAACGGAGAATTCACGGATCTTTCCGATTCGCAGGTCCTCTTCACGGAAGATGGTCACATCGTCATCGGAAGCTGGGAATATATCGCCATCTACGATAAAAACGGGAACCTGCAGAACGGTTTTTTCTGCGAAGGATTTCAGGGACATCTTCTTCAGCAGGACGGAAAATACTACGCCGCACTTAACAACGTCACCGGTACGACGTTTGAGGAGCGATATGCATATATTCAGCAGATCGATATCGAAAAAGGTGTGTTGACTGGAGAGAAGATCAAAAATCCTCAGGCCATGCTCATGGTGCGCGGAAAAGACGGCAGTTATCTTCAGAATACCAACGGCATCGTCAAGGTCGATCTTCTTTCTTCCCAGAAAACGCAGGTCATGGAATGGAGCCAGTGCGATTACTATTTCTCTTCCGCAAATGCAAGATCTTTCAAGATCCTTTCCGACGACGAGATCGTCTTTTTCCTGGAAAAGATCAATGCCTATTCTGATGGCGGAGATAATTCCATGCACATCACTGCAGCCCATTTTTCTCGCATGGAAAAGAATCCGTACGCTGGCAAGCCGATCATCCGTGTCGCGGAGAACGACTCTGCGCAATTCAGCGCCGTCGTCTCCGGTATCATGCCTGACGTGATCTCCTACAATACGTCTGCTGACGCGAAGTCCCGCATCGTCGTTCACGACTATTCCGCTGACATGGACAGTGCACTTTCAAGACTTCAGCAGCAGGCATCGATCTCTGATATCGTTTATCAGGAACTGATCTCCGGGAACGGTCCGGACATTCTCGTAAACTTCTCCGAATACCCGAAGTTCAATACCGGCGAGTGTCTTCTTGATCTGAATACGCTAATCGATGATAAAGAGAACGGACTTGACCGAAGCCTCTATTTTGACGCGATCCTTCGGGCCGGAGAGCAAAACGGGAAACTCTATCACATACCCATCTGCTACGGGATCATGGGGATCCTGGGGAATACTGATCTTCTTGGCGATCCGAAGCCATGGACATATGACGAGTTCTTCTCTGCGATCGACAAGCTACCTGACGATGTCGAGGTGCTCGATGAATTCCTCCAGCCGATCGAAAACATGTATCCCCGATTCTTCGCCTGTCTGGGAAGAGATCTTATCGATTATGACAAAAAAGAAGTGCATCTGACCGACGACAGTTTTAAGAAGCTTCTGGAGTTTTCGAAAAGATATGGTACCGAGAAGACGGAGTCGGAGTTGTGGAATATTCGTCTTACGCAGGGAACTGTCGATGCCTGGACAAAATTCGATGAAGGCCTTCTGGCTTTCCTGGGTGCTGATACTGCGGATATTCGTTACTATGCCCAGCTCATCACGAAAAACAACGGACATGCAGCACTCTATCCGATCCCCTCGGTAGGTGCCAAGGGGCTTTATGCAAATCCAATTGTCTCGATCGGCATCTCGAAGACATCCTCTCACACAAGCGAGGCCTGGGATTTTATACGATTCCTGATGAGCGATGATGTGCAGTTCGAAAAATGCAAAAACACCGGATTCCCGATCAACCGCAAGGCGCTGGATGACGTCCTTTCCTACTACAACAAGATGTACGAAGAAGCGCTGACCAAACAAAAAGAGACCGACGAGATCTACTTACCTATGAAACTCGATAAGAGCGTCACCGATCGGCTGAAAAAAGATATCGAGAGCATCGGCGGACTCTGCGGTTCGGATCCGAATATCCTGATGATCATGTTAGAAGAAGCGCCGGCATGTATCCTCGGTCAGAAGAGCGTCGACGATGTCGCTTCGATCATTGAAAACCGCGCCAGAACATTCGTCAGAGAGCAATAGCAAATGAAGAAGGAAGGCCCCTTCAGCCTTTCTTTCGGATCACGACTTCTCCGCTGCAGGGCATGACCTCATCGCCTCGGATGATCTCGCCGACTTCATCACAGACGATCTTTCCGGATCTCGGATTCTTCACAGAATTGATCCGCCCGGTGATCTCGGCTTCAACGTCGGAATATTCGAAAGACAAGTCGCACTCTTCCATCGTGCAGTTGATCAGTTTCAGATTCTTACAGTAGCAAAGCGGCTGGGTCCCGATGATGCGGCAGTTTTTAAGCGTCAGGCCGTCGGAATACCATCCGAGATACTCGCCTTTGATCGTGCAGTTTTTGATCGTCAGGTCCTTGCAGTGCCAGAATGCATCCTTCGTATCGAAGTCGCAGTTTTTCATATATCCGCCTTCGACGTATTGAAAAGAATACTTCCCTTTCATCGTCACGTTTTCAAGATGCAGGTGACGGCTTTCGAAGAAGATATATTCTGAATTCAATGTCACGTTTTCGAGACGGAGACCTTCGCATTTCCATCCGAATTCCGGGGAATCGATCGTGCAGTTACTGATCTTTATATCTTTGCACTCACGGATCGCTTTTACTCCTTTGATCTCACAGTTGGAAAGTGTGCCTTCCTTTGCATACCAGATCGGCGCCCGGCATGTCTCATTCATCGTGATCCGGTCTATGGAGAACCTTGTGACATGCCAGAATGGATACCGCAGGGAAAATGTGCAGTCCCTGACAACGATATCGCTGGATTCCTTAAGCGCGGATTCTCCGTCCTGCGGACCTTCGAAATTGCATTCCACAACATCCATATCCACCGCGTGATAGAGCGCACGCTCTTCATCAAACGTCTTACCTCTGACCGTCTTTCTTTCCATGCCGGATCTCCATTTCTTCTCTTATGCACTAATCTTTCGCATTTTCTTATCTTCACATGCTGATTATAGCACCTGCGGGATATCGGAAACTTCAACATTCTGCTCACTTGTTTCAGGATTTTTCCTTTTCTTATTCTTTCGGATAAGAATGATCAGCACGACCACAAGCACGATAATGATCAGGAGAGCGCCTCCCGAGAAGGCAAGTACGATCGGCAGATTCAGGTAACTTACCGTCATGGTGATTCTTTTCTGTCCGAAAGAATCGACTTTCTTCATGCTCCAGGAAGCTGTGTTCGATTCGCCCTTCACCTTTTTCCCGTTCGTGCCGAGCAGCTTATAGGGCACCTTGATCGTAAAATCATTCTGGGTCGCCTTGGCCAGAGCCGAGCTGAAGTCACCCATGTCATCGATGTTTTTGTCATAGGCAGGACCGGTCCTTTCCAGTTCAAAAGTCACTTCCTTAACGAAGAATCCGGAGATTGAGTAAGAAACTTCGTAGTCCTTAAAGACCTTATTGAGGGACTCCTCCACATCGGAAGAATCGATATCGTAGATCGCACGGCCCCCGCGCCACTCTACGCCGTTTTCCTTCTTTTCCAGTTTTTCAAAAGATTCGAGCGACAGTTCCTCGTCGATCGATTCCATCATGGCATCGTAAAACTCTTCCGGTGTTTCATATAACTCTTTGATGGCACTTTCCTGCATGAGCACACACGAGACGACTTTCAGATCCCCGTTGGGACGGATCTCTATGCCTCTTTCGATCTTTACACATCCGGAAAACATCGCCAGAACGAGCGACAAAGCGGCGATCAGCGCCAGATATTTCTTCTTCATCTTCTTTTCTCCTCAGTACTTTTTCCCTCTTAGGTCTCTATTATAGCAAATAACTCCCTTCCGAAAAATCGCCGAAGGATCTTGCTTCCTTCGTTCTATTTCCGAAAAAAAATGACGAGCGGCATCTCTGCCGCTCGCCATTTAATTCTTTTCTCGTTACTTAAGCCCTCCTCATAAGTAACGTGAACATGAATTTCTCATTCATCTGTCAAAACCTCGGACCAGTGTCCCGGGTTTTGCTTCATATAGCTGTCCGTAGGAGATACGATCTTCCTTAAGAACAGGCTGAATACCGCACAGCCGTATTTGTTTTTCAGGTCGTTATAGAGAGCCTTGTTCGTGGCGATCAATGTAGAATCACTCTTGAACTCATATACTCTAAGCGCTGACTTGATGATCCTCCAGCTGACGAATGTTCTTTCTGTCGTAAACTTGTGACGTTCGGACTCACCTGCCACCGCCGCCATCGCCCGGTTATAGAGTTCTTCGCATTTTGCGATCTCCGTATCCGGCATGCGGTTATGCGCATCCATATCCCTGGTATCCGAACCGTAATCGTTACAGTACGTGAACTCCAGCGAAGAGTCGTACATATAGACCTTGTCACGATAATAGTATCCATTATGTATACAGTTCGGGCCCACCTGATGGTTCTGTGCCTGTTTCGTTAGGATCTTGAGATACTCTTTCACATACGGACCACCGGCTCCATAGTATTCATTGAGGAAGAAGTCCATCTCTTTTTCGATATCCGCATTCGGATCCTGCAGGAGCGTCGCACCGAGATACAGTCTCAGATCGCCGAATTCCGTATTGCAGTCGATCGCACGGTCATTGCTCTGCAAGTAGATACCCTTTACACCCAGAGATTTGTAGTACTTGATATCGGATATCTGAGAATAGATATTCAGGTACGGAGCGATCGTGACTCTCCAGTTGGCGTTATAGTCCCAGATCCAGAGCTGGGCATTACCGGACTTGCAGAGTTCCGCCCACTTCTTCAGGTGGAAGTTATACTCGACCGCACGTTCACACTCGGTCGAATTGCAGTCATGAGCGTAGCAGCGCATGATCGGTGCATAACGTACGATGACGTGATCATCGATCGAAAGACCTGTCGGCGGCTTTCTGTTCCATGTATAAGCGAGCATATCGATATATACATTGGTGTAACCGGCCTTCTTTACTTCTTTCGAGATCCTGTTGCAAAGATCGAGATAGAGTCCGGCATCACCAAGACCGTCCTTCTGGCCCTTTACATCCACTGTATCGTACTTGTTGCGGAAAGCCTGACAATTACTGCACTGGCAGTAGACATCATTATCCGCCTGGCAAAGGGAGATGATCTGCATCGGTGCATTCGGATCGTAATTCCCGTGTTCTAGGATCTCGAAAACATGCTTCTTGATGCGTGCATACACCTGGGAGTTGGTAAGGCACAGCTGCTTAAACTGTCTCTCCCCTTTCCACAGGGAGAACCACTCCGGATGAACCTTGAAATCGTCTTCACTAAAATACTCAAAAAGCAGAGTATGTACCTGACCCGGGATAATACCCTTATAATTTGCTGCTTTCGCCGGATCATAAAGATACCAGTTCTGATATCCTGCCGTCGAAGAACTCAGCGCATAATTGGCGAAGAATCCGTTCAGGCCGTTGGCGAGATCGAACATGCGGTACTGTTCCTCATCTATTTTTCCGAAAGCAGCATCGATATCCGTAAATACGAAGGCTCTTTCGAAATCCAGATTGATGTTGGTCGCATATTTGAAATGCGTCTGATTCGTCTTATATCCATCATCGAAAGAAAGGTAATAGTATCCGCCGCAAAGCGAGAGGAATTTCGCCGCGCCGTCGATGACGCCGCGCTTACCGACACCGGTGATCGAGATACCCGAATCATAGGAATAGATCTTATAGGAACCATCACTGGAATACTTCGGTGTTCCATGGGCACGGTTCTTCGTGTTACCGACAGAGATCTCAAATCCCTGGCTGCCCTTGGCTACCGTATCTTTCATGATGGACGGTGTGTACTTATCTTCCTTGGAAATATAGGTACGGAGAAGCTGCGCCGCATAGGTCTCTTCCGCTGTAGCCTTTTCCGGAATAACGATCACGCAGCGCGGCATGTCTGTCGTGTATTTACTGTTCTTATACGTCCTGATGCTCTGATCGATCGGTGTAACTTCTACCGTTCCCGAACTGCTGCCGGAGCCGGCTACCGCCTGATAGGCCTTCGCCGCATTACCATAAGTAAGCATGTACTTTACGAGATTCTTCATCGCTGTCGGATAAGATCCCGAAAGGATCGTGCTCGCATAGCTTTCGTAGCTGTATGTCGTTGTCGCACTGATTGCTTTGCCTCCATCCTTTATGACGATCTTCAGAGGCGTCTTAAAATAGAGAGCGGAGAGATTTTTGAAAGCGACACGGAAAAGATTGTTCGACTGCTGATACGAAAAATCCTTCAGATAGACTTTATCCGATACGGAAGTACCCTTGACATTGGTGTACGTTAATTCCGCATAGGCATTGTCCGAGGGAGCGGCCATAAAAGCCACATATGCGACCAGATCCACAGAGTTGTCAAAGGACAGGGCGATCTGCTGAATCGATGCGGTCGCTGAGGAAAGCGCCTGTTGAGAGAAACAGGAAGAAGCCGATGTGACCGTCTTCGAAGCCAGTTGCTTCTGCGCCGAAGTCAGGCTTCCGTTCGCGAGGTTTCCGGTATTGATACCGAAGTAGGTCTGTGCCGCTGCACCATAGTTGAGCATGTCGACCATCAGTGTGCACAGTTTCTTATCTTCGTCTTTGGTGCTGGAAGCTTTTGTCGAAAGGATATTCGCCGCATAGCTCTTGATACTGAAATCCAGATTTGAGCTCTCATATGCCTGACTTCCGATCTTCGCGGTAAGCTTTGTGCGGACGGTATTTCCCATCTCCGGAGCGCCGATCCCCGAGAATACGAAACGGTACTGCTTCGTTGTGGAATCGTAGGTATAGTTCGTGATCGTCTTTGTCTCCCATGTGGCGGAAGTTCCGGAACCGCTGAACTTCTGGAACTGCACATTAAGAGCCAGATTCGTAAACGAACCGGATGTGTTGATCTTATAGTAATACACTAAGGAAAAATCGTTCTGGAATGCGCAGGCGACCTGTGTAGTAACATCCAGTGTCTTTACGTCTGCAGCCATGACAAATGTGCTGCCATAGCTCGTAACGAGCATTACCATCGCGAGAATAAGACCGGTAATTTTGCGGCCAAGCTTGGTTGTTCTGTTCACAGGAGAACACCTCCATACAAGATTTCACTCGTGCTCTCCCCAAAACACGAACTATTACCTCGCTCGCGAAAAATATACCATGCTGTTCATAGAAAAGCAATAGATTTTGTCAAGTTCGTCCACAATTTTGTCACATTTCACGGCAAATATAAATGAATATTATATAAAATGACAAGAAAAAACCGGTAAGAGAACATTTTTTGTCCCCTTACCGGATGACATTGTGAAGTTCGATCACTTACAGAACTTTGGCGAGGAAAGTCTTCAGCCTTTCGTTCTGCGGATTATCGAAGATCTCTTCCGGAGTACCTTCTTCCACGATCTTTCCTGCATCCATGAAGATCACGCGGGAGGCCACTTCCTTCGCAAATCCCATTTCGTGAGTCACGACGGCCATGGTCATTCCGGTCTTGGCCAGATCTTTCATAACATCCAGAACTTCGCCGACCATCTCCGGGTCGAGAGCCGAAGTCGGCTCATCGAAAAGAAGTACGTCCGGGGACATGCAGAGGGCGCGGACGATGGCGATACGCTGTTTCTGACCGCCGGAGAGCTGGCTCGGATACGTATCGGCACGGTCCTGAAGGCCGACTCTTTCGAGAAGCTGCAAAGCCTTCTTCTCAGCTTCTTCCTGGCTCATCTTCAGAAGTTTTTTCGGTGCCAGTGTCATGTTATCCATGATCGTCAGATGCGGGAAAAGATTAAAGTGCTGGAACACCATGCCCATCTTCTGACGGAGTTTGTTGATGTCATTCTTCGGAGACATGACGTCCTGACCTTCAAAGGTGATGGTACCGCCGGTCGGGCGCTCCAGAAGATTGAGGGATCGGAGGAATGTGGACTTACCGGAACCGGAAGGTCCGATGATGACCAGTACCTCTCCCTTTTTGATATCAGTGGTGATCCCGTCGAGTGCGTGGATCTCCCCGGCTTTATTCTTATAGTGCTTTGCCAGATCTTTTACCGAGATAAGGACTTCACCTGTTTTGATTTCAGCGCTCACTGTTTCTCATCCTCCTTTCAAGCATCGATACCAGCTTCGTAAAGAAGACTACGATGATCAGGTAGATAATGGCGACCGCCAGAAGCGGCGGGAATGCGTCAAAGGTACGGCTGCGGATCACGTCGCCGCCACGGGTCAGTTCCATGATACCGACATAACCCGAGATGGATGTTTCCTTGATAAGGACGATGAACTCGTTCGCCAGAGCCGGCAGGATATTCTTGATGGCCTGCGGGATGATAATGTAGATCATGGTCTGGATATAGTTGAAACCAAGGGAGCGGCCTGCCTCAAACTGACCGGCGTCGATACTCATGATACCCGAGCGGATGATCTCCGCGACATAGGCACCGGAGTTGATACCGAAGGCCAGGATCGCGACCATCATGGCATTCGTCGACGAGGCGAATATGACGTAGTACATGATCATGAGCTGGACGACCACAGGGGTGCCGCGGATGATCGTCAGATAGAGCTTTACGATCAGATTGAAGAACCGAAGCAGGAACTTGCCGAAACCCGGACGGATCTCTTCGATGATCTTATCGTGCGTAGAGCGGATGATCGCCGCGACCACACCCAGTGCAATACCCAGAAGCACCGCAAAGAAGGTGATACGTAAAGTCATCCAAAGGCCACGGACAAGATACTTATATCTTCCGCTGGCCACAAAGTTCAAATACAAGCGGTCTTTCCACTTGTTGAGCCAATCCGAGAAACTCAGAAGCACCCGGTAATCTACTTTACAGTAAAACATGAAAACTCCCCTCCAGGCTTTTTTCATTTGAAATTCTATTATATAAGCAAAGAAGGCGGAAATAAAGTTTTTCCGCCTTCCTTTTTCGTTTTTCTTATAAAACAGCTGATCAGCCCTTGCTCGGAATGTACTTTTCGATGATGGCCGGGATCGTACCGTCTTCTGTGAGTTCCTTAAGTGCCTGGTTGATCTTGTCGAGAAGAACTGTGTTGTCCTTGTTTACGCACATTGCATAATCTTCTACGGCAAACGGAGTCTCGAGGATCACAAGACCCGGATTTGCAGCTACATAAGACTTCGCCGGCTCGTTATCGATAACGACGGCATCGATCTTGCCTGTAGAAAGAGCAAGGACCGCATCGTTACCCTTGGAGTAACGAACGACTCTGTCTTCACCTACACCGCCCTCTTCCGGCGGGAAAGACATGTACATATCACCGGTTGTACCTGTCTGTACGCCTACCTTGTAGCTTCCGGAAAGAAGTGTATCAATGTCCTTGATCTCGGAACCTTCCTTAACGATGATGGACTGGATACCGGTAGCATATGTGGAAGTGAAGTTAACTGCCTGCTTACGCTCATCAGTTACTGTCATACCGCCATACCGATATCGTATTTCTTCATCTGCACGCCGGCGATGATGGAGTCAAACTCGGTATCCTCGATCACGAGCTCAAGGCCCAGTTTCTTGGCAACTGCTTCAGCGATCTCTACATCGATACCCATGATGGCATCTGTTGCCTCGTCGTGATATTCATACGGCGGGAAGAACGCATTTGTCGCCATAACAAGTTTGCCGGCCTGATTTGTAAAAGCAGCATCAGAAGATTCCGCCGAAGCAGACTCTGAGTTTGCCTGTGTTTCAGTTTCAGAAGCTTTCGTTGTAGATTCTGTCGTGGATTTTGTGGAACATGCAGCCATAGCCCCTGCCATGCAAAGGATCAGGCCAAATGAAACGATTCTTGTAAGTAACTTTTTCATATTACCCTCCTAATGTTTTTACGCATACTGTCTACGCTATAAGTATAATGCGTCATCGAATCAGTGTCATTCCGATATGAGACGAAAAATCAAAGGTAAAACCCCGACGGGTTAGGCATTTCGGACAAAAAGAAACAAGGATTCTTGTGATGTTCATGCCTCCGCACGCTTTTGCGACGGCATGCCCTTTGGCATGGTATAATCAACAAAAAACCAGCAAGGAGCAGAAGATCATGACTTCCGACACCCCCGTTTCCAGGAAGAATACCGTCCTTTGGACGATCCGCTATACGCTCATCAATGCGACATATTTCGCCGCGTTCTGTACGATCCATGCCTGCGCGGCCGTTTTTCTTCTCGGGAATGGCTTTTCTAATACTGAAGTCGGTGTGCTCCTTGCGATCGCCAACATCCTTTCGGCCATCGCTCAGCCCTTGATCGCCGGCATCATCGACAAACAGGGGCGTCTTACCAACAGAAGGTTCATCCTCTTTTCCGTCATCGTGATCCTTTTGGGCTCGACCATCCTTCTTTTTTCCGAAAACAACAAGCTCGTGATATTCCCGGTCTTCGCCCTGATCTACATGATCCAGTTCGCCTACCAGCCCGTGATGACAGCCCTTTGTTTTGAATACCAGAAGGTCGGGTGCCCGATCGTGTACGGTCTTGCCAGAGGCCTCGGTTCGGCAAGCTTTGCTGTCACTTCCGCCTTCATCGGTGGTCTGATCGAAAGTAACGGCATCCGGATCCTTCTTTACATCAATATCGCCGTGATGATCCTTTCCGCGATCCTGATCTTCACCTTTAAAAAGCCGGCAAAACCAGTTTCAAACGCCGGCGCAGAAGATACGAAAAGCAGCACCGGGAGCCGTTCTCTCGGATCCTTCATCAAAGCCTATCCGGCCTTTTCGCTTTTCCTGATCGGAGTCATCTGTTTCTTCTTCGCCCACAACATGATCAACGATTTCATGATCCAGATCATAAGAAATCTCGGCGGCGCAGAAAAAGAACTGGGCTATGCCAATTTCCTGCAGGCGATACTGGAGCTTCCGGTCATGGCTATGATCGGCCTGATCCTCAAAAAGCTCTCCTCCAAGCGCCTTCTTCTTATCTCGGGCGTCGCATTTCTTGTTAAGATCGTGATACTCATCTTTGCCACCAATATGGGGCATATGTACTTAAGCCAGTGCTGTCAGCTCTTCGCCTATGCGGTCTTTATCCCCGCGGCGGCATACTATGTCAGTAAGACTATGACGGATCACGACCAGGTAAAAGGTCAGGCATTCGTCACCTCCGCCATCACCATCGGCGGAGTCTTTTCCAATCTTATCAGTGGCGTGATCCTCGACCACCTCGGCATCCGTCCCATGCTCATCACGGGAACCGCTGTATGTGCTGTCGGTGTGCTGATCGGATTCTTCGCGATGCTGAAACTTCCCGCCAGACGAGATGCGTAAACACCATTCAAGTGTGCCTCGTCTGATCCGAAATCAGCGATCTTTCGAGGATCTTCAGCAGTTTCCCGTGTATACGAACTTGAGGTTTTCTCTGGCAATTTCGGCAAGATCATAAACCGTCTCGACCGGCGTGGCGTTTCTGTCGGTCATGTGAAATCTCGGGAAGAATCTCGAGATATGAAGCGGGATGTCCTGCCCGATAATATTTCCATCTTTATCCGTAAGCTTAGATATCCATTTCGTCATCTCCCGGATCTCCTCCGGAGAATCGTTCTCCCCCGGCACGATCAGAGTCGTAAGCTCGACATGGCAGATCTTCACGGCTTTCTCGATGAAGCGCTTCGTCATCTCAAAGCTCCCGCCCAGGACTTCGTTATAGTAATGCTCTGTGAACCCCTTAAGGTCGATATTCATGGCATCGATATAAGGACCGATCTCCTCCAGGACAGAAAGCTCGGCTGTGCCGTTGGTCACGAGGACGTTCTTTAATCCGCGTTCGTGCGCAAGCTTTCCTGTATCTCTAATAAACTCATAGCCGATCAGGGGTTCATTGTAGGTAAAGGCGATCCCGATATTTTTCTCTTCCCGATACTTCTCCGCGATCCGCACCAGCTGTTCCGGCGTGATCGTTTCCGCATCGGAAGCTTCAGAAAGCGCTTCCTTCCCCCAGGAGATCGAATAGTTCTGGCAGAACGGACAGCGGAGGTTACATCCGTAACTTCCGACGGAGATGATGTTCGTACCGGGGAAGAACCGCCGCAGCGGTTTTTTCTCGATCGGGTCGAGCGCAAGCGAAGTGATCCGGCCGTAATTTGACGCGACCACTTTATCGGAAAGACAGATCCTTCCACCGCAAAAGCCGGTCTGCCCTTCTCTTAAGTCGCAATGTCGGAAACACACATGGCATCTGGTCATAAGATCCTCCGTCAGATGTGCCGTACCACTTCAAAGCGCTGAAGGAAATACTTCTCGTGCTTTTGGATGCCGCCTTTTCTCATGGCGATACTGACCTGTTCTTCCGGCGTATCCACCCCGTCGAGATCCGGAAGCAGAAGTCCTCTCCTTCCGTCTTTCGTCGACACGATGACCCCATATCTCTTCACGTCGAGCTGATCCATAGAGTCGATATCCTCGGCTTCCCCGAGCACATCCACATTGATCTCAAGCCAGGAAAGTTCACTTTCACGGATGGGGTCGAAGCGCGGGTCCCGGGTACTTGCACTGATGGCATTATTCACGATCTCCTGCGCGAGATTTTTCGCCGTCGGCCCGATCGTTCCGATACAGCCGCGGAGCATCCCCTGCTTATGGATCGATACAAAAGCACCGGCCTGCGTATGCAGAAGCGCATCCGGGATCTCCTCACCGTCTCCTGTCAGCAGGAACAGATCTTCAGGGACGCGGATCTTCTTGCCGCTTCGGATATAAGTTTCGATGGTAAGGCGCGCCAGACGCACATAGATGTCCGCATCCTCGCGCTTCTTCTGAAGTTCCTTTTCTTTTTTCTCCAGATGGATCCTGAGGAATTTTCTTTCCGGGTCCTCGCCCTCTTCCGGATAAAAAGAGCAGATGCCGTAGCCGACGCCGGTCACATCCTCATGCGAAAAGGTCGCAACGCGGACTTTCTTTCCGTCCCAGGCGCCCGCCATGATGACGAAAGACCGATGCCCGCACTCGGCCGCCTTGTCGCAGAAAGCCTCATCGAAATCGAAAAGCTCGCCGAAAGCCCCTCTGCCCATGACGTCCATGATGCGGGAATCATACTCCGGTCCCTCCGGAGAAAATCCGTAAGGTCCGTAGTCCTGAAGCCTATGTGAAAGATCTCCGCTACTGACGATCACGACTTTTCTTCCAAGCGCATTGACCGCCCGCTGAAGGATCGTGCCGAACTTATAGTGGTCAGTTAAAGGAAGTCCGGAAAGACCGATCCGCACGATCTTTCCGCCTTTGTATTTATTCCGGATAAACCAAAGCGGCACCATCGTGCCGTGGTCAAGTTCCTTCTCCTGCTCGCCGAGCGTTCCGCAGGGGAAGTCTTCTTTCTTGCCGATCTCGCTGATCTTCCCGACGAGTTCTTCGTCGTATTCTTCTGAGAATCTCACCTGCGGGGCGCGGAAATTCGCAAAGGATCCCTTCGCACCTTTCCCGGGCGAGATATGAAAATAGTCGGAATAAAGCGTCGCATGCGGGCTTGTGATCACGATGGTCTCAGGCGCAAGAAAGGCGATCTCGTCCGCCACTTTCTCGTAAGACCGGATCGTCGTTTCCACCTGTTTTTCTCCCCCGCGCCCGACATCGGGCACGATCAGAGGCGGGTGGGGAACCATAAAGGATGCAAGGATCGACATGCTATCACCTTCCTTCCGACTCGATTCGAAAAGATCTGCTATAACTCCCGGTTACTCTCCGAGAGGTTCTCCTTTACCGTTGAAGAGCGGGATTGTGCCCAGGAACTTGATGTCATCTCTCTTTGCGGCATCGCCTTCGGCGAGGACGCAGACGCGGCCGGTCACGGTACCGCCGCAGAGCTTGACCATCTCTTCCATCGCACGGAGAGATCCGCCGGTGGAGATCACGTCATCAACGATCAGGATACGCTTGCCTTTGATCATGTCGGCATCGTCTTTTCCGAGGAAAAGCTTCTGCTTGCCTCTCGTCGTGATGGATTCATCCTCGACACTTATCGGATCCGGCATATAGTTCTTCGGGCCTTTTCTTGCTACGAAATACTTGTCCGCACGGCTCTGGCGCGCCATCTCGTGCGCCAGCGGGATGCCCTTGGCTTCTGCGGTGAAGATGTAATCATAGTCTTCTCTCGGAATCAGTTTCAGAAGTTCCGTCGCACAGGCCGTGGAGATCTCGGCATCGCCGAAACAGATAAATGCGGCGATATAGAGGTCGTCTGCGATAGGGCAAAGCGGAAGATCACGCTGTAATCCTGCGATGGTCATTGTGTATTTCATGGATGTATCCTCCCTTTTGAAATCTTATGTCTTCTCTTTTTTGAACTGTGAAATGAACTTCCATGCGGTCTCCACACTGTGCTGTCGGCACTCGTGGATCTGGTTGTCCACACTGGCAAAGGCGGTGCGGCAGACGCCGTCTTCGCTGTCGTAGTAATGGACGGTCAGGACCGCATCTCTGGTCTCGTCAGTAAACTTCTCGATCCGGTCACCGGGAATACCCCAGATCGGATCTTCCCAGTTGTCCTTATCTTCGAAGGAAACACCGTCGAATTTCTTCTTCAGCTTATTGACCTCAGCGACATACTTCACGCGCTCGAGCGAAGAATCCGCCTGGAACGGCAGTTCCGGAAGATGCGATTTTTCGCCGCCCGAATAGAACACCGGAACGGACACGGTCTTGTTGAGTTTTTCTTCCGGGACCGGCTTTCCGAAGAAAGTGGTATAGACCGGAAACAGCGCACTGCACGGCATAATGCCCGCGAACACGTCCGGATACTCCTGGAAAAGATCCCACGTCTTGCCGGAGCCCATCGAAAATCCCGTCGCGTAGATCCTGGACTCATCAATGTCATAGCGCTTCTTCAAGCCCTCGATGACCGCGACGGCTTCGGTCGCCGGAACGAACTGATGGTTCTCGATCGAAACGAAAAGGAAGCTATACTTCCTGGCGAGCTCCCACCAGCCGGCAACGAATGTCAGGTACATAGAGGAGTCCCCGCCACCATGGCAGCCGAATACGAGCGGCACCGGACCGTTATCGAAAAGTCCGTTGTTGTAGTAGGCGAAATATCCGACCTTGTGCTCCTTCGGATGATCCGGGATAAATGTGTTGTCCTCTGAGGTCTGAACCAGTACGGACCCGACATCTTCGGTCATGCCAAGCGCCGGGAAATCGGGTTCGATCTCGATTTTTCCGCACCACATCTTAAACTTTTTCACGAAGGCATCGAAGTCACCGATATAGTCGGCAGTCTCCTTGATGAGAAGATTCTCACAGCCCGAAAATGCTTTGTTGATCTCTTCGGAGTTTCCGACACTTAAGATCGCGATATCTTTTCTCTGTACATCCGGAACGACACTTAAGTTCTCCATGGAGCACATCGCCGGCGTGATCTCACCCGGGCCCCAGAGGTACTGACCCTGAAGGGTCTTCAGAAGATTCTTCGCGACATAGTCGGCCGACTTTCCGTAACTGTAGATATCGGCACGGAAGATGGCGCCTCTTGCGAAGAAACCTTCGAATGTCTGTGTAAAGAAATTGAAGTTCTCGACGATGCCGTCCTTATAGACCTGGATCATCTTGATCTCGGAGATCAGCTCGGCATAAAGAGATGCATCCGCGCTCTCCCATCCGCCTTCCGCTGTCGGGTAAACGAAAAGCACAGTCGAATCGACACGGGCGGCGATCTGCGCAAGCCCGGTTCTTTTTGCAAATTCAACTGCGCTTTCCTTATCCATTTTCTCCTCCTCGAAAACGAGAAGGAGGGGTGCACGGAATCCGTAATTATTTGTCTGTCCGTCAATATCGTTATCCGGAACGAATACTTTTAATTCAAATGTCTGATACCTGTGTTCCCAGAACTTACCGCCATTAACATCCGTAACGGCCGGTCTTTCCATCATCGGCATAGATATATCCTCCACCAAAAAATGTCACAGATATACTATACCATTTTTCGCCGTCAATGTGTGCCGGATATGGAAGTTCCGCGTTCTTGTTTAAAGAAGGATATTCGCCGTGAACCATCCCTCATCCAGTTCCAGACCAAGTCTGTATCCCAGGATCTTCAGATTGTTATCCACGATCGCAAGTCCGAGGCCCGTTCCACCTTCTCCGCGGGAAGATTCTCCCTTCACGAAGGGCTTCTTCAGCTCCTCAACACTTATTCCGGAAAGAGAGGTCCGGTTTTTGAACTGAAGTTTACTGTGCTTAACAGACACACAGACTTCACTTTCTTTCTCCGCATAAATGGCACAGTTCGAAAGCAGATTCTCGACCGTCTGACGCATCAGATCTTCGTCCGTTTCGATCACGCAGTCTTCCTCTTTTGAGACTTTCACTTCGATCTGTTTCTTCTCGAAAAGATCCGCATACTTGGAGATAGTCTCCTGAATCAGCTTCTCCATGTCCACTTCCGTTTTGGAGATCGTGTTCTCCCCGCCTTCACTCTTGGAAAAGCTCAGGATCTTCTCGAGCATCTGATTCATCTCGTTAACATTCTCGCGGATCCTGCCGGTGTATTCAGATGACTTCTCCGGCTGTTCCTCCATGCACTCGGCATACATCGAGATCGCCGCAAGAGGAGTCTTTAAGTCGTGCGCCATCGCCTCGGTCGTGGATTTTCTATACTCGAAGATTCTCCAGATATATTTCTTTCTCAAGTACCAGATCGCACTGATCACAAGTGCACATAGAACGGCTGCGAGCGTATCCTGGATCCACATGACACGTGAGGTGATGGGAAGAAGTTCATAGACGGACTGATCCCCGTAAGATGTCTCTGTCGTCCGGAAACTCCACGCCGGCCAGATCGTCTCCATGACCTCGTCTCCACCGGCTTTTGCGCTTTTGGTGATCATTGTTTCAAGTGGTTCTTCCGCCTTTTTCGGATCCAGATATCCATGAAGTATCAACTGGTAATCCCCACCTACTTCCACATAGGTGTATCCCTTTGTATCTTGCGGCGTAAGGTCGATTTCATCGATGACCTCTTCTCTGAAATAGTCCCTGATCGTTGCTTTTCCCGGAAGGAAGTGATGAGTTTCTTCATTGATGTAGATGCTTTCCCACCAAAGGTAATAGGTCTTCGGAGTCCATCCTAAGCGGGCATAATTATTGAAAGACTCACTTTCTCCACGATAACTCTGGATACGCTTTAAGTTCTCGACCGCATCATATTTTCCACCTTTATAGGTCGCAAGTGGCGCAATATACGATGCATCTTCCAGAAGAAAAACGCCCTGCGGTTTGTCGCTGCTCTTGCTGAAAGAAATCAAAGAATAGTATCCGGTCGGCGTCTCCATCACTTTTTCACGTTCAAAATACGCCGCACCATATTCTCCGCTGATCATACCGAAACAGTACACAGCCGTTTCCAGATCCATTCTGTAGTCTTCAATGGTACGATCCGGATCCTTTATATAGCCGGGACCGGTCTTCCCGGACACATCCGCATATGCACGAAGATTCGTGCGTACATTTTCAAGATTTGAAGAATACTCTTCATAGAGTATATCGATCGCAGATTCTTTTCTTTTTTCCAGGTATTTATTCGTCAGCACAGAACTTGCGATCAGGCAGATCGCCAGACACACAGCCAGTTCCAGGATAAACTTTGGTTTTTTGATGGTCTTTTTCCCCGGGACGACCGTCCCTTTTTTCTTTAACATAAGAGCCTCCTTATTCTGGCGATCACGGAAAAGATCTTTTCCCGCTTACGGCATGACTTTATATCCGCCGCCGATCACCGTCCTGATGATCTCCCCGAAAGTACCCAGACGCTTTCTCAGTTTCTTGATGTGGCTGTCGACTACGCGCTCGGATCCGTCAAAATCCGCGCCCCACACCAGATCCAGGAGTCTGTCTCTTCCGAGGACATGTCCCTGGTTCTCCAGGAGAACCTTAAGGAGGAAATATTCTTTCGGTGGAAGTTCCACTTCCTGATCTCCCGCGCGCACTTCCATACGCGAAGGATATATGCGGATCTCCCCGCACGACAGGACCTTCTCTTCGCTTTTTTCTTCCGCGCTTCTGGCCAAAAGCGCGAGGCACTTGGCATACAGGACTTTAATAGAAAAGGGCTTGACCATGTACTCGTCCGCGCCGAGCGCATAGCCTTTGAGGATGTTGTCCTCGGTCCCGAGCGCCGTCAGGAACACGATCGGACAGTTGCTCTTTCTTCTTAAGATCCGGCAGATGTCAAATCCGGAAAGGCCCGGAAGCATGATGTCCAGTATCGCAATATCGTATGTATTCTTCGACACGAGAGCGACACCTTCCGTGCCGTCTTTGGCCGAATCCACAACAAAAGCACCGGTATCCCGGAAATACTCCGAGACCAGTTGCCGAAGCTGTGTGGAATCTTCTACGATAAGCATTCTGGGCATGTTCATTTCCTCCATGACCTCATGTTAAACTACCCATGTGTCCTTCCTGTGCCCTTACGAGAACTTTTTTCTCACATGATTGAAGCCGGTTCCGAAAGTTCAGCCGAAGATCAGTTTCAGAAGAATGAAGATACCTAAAGCCAGGGCGCCGGAGCCGAACGCCAGAAGGATTTTCTGGTACGGACGCTTCGCCTTTTCTGCGATCTTATCGTCCTTTGTCAGTTCTTTTCCCTCGGTAAAAGCAACGATCTCCTTATAGGTCTGTATATCGTTTTCTTTCTTTAGCGCTTCCACCTTAAAGGCGACGGCCAGAAGCGCAGCCCAGAAAAGAAGGAACACCAGAAGTCCCCACCACTTGAAAAAGTGCACCAGCGGGTACGGGATCAGGATCCCGATCAGAAAACCCACGGCCAGGATATTCGACCACTTATTAAACTCACGGATGGATTCATTACTGATTTCTTTTTTCATCTCGACAACATCTCCTTTGATCAGGTCATCGAGGCTCACTTCGAAAAGCTCACTCATCAGAAGAAGGCTCTTGATGTCCGGGTAACTTTTATCGTTCTCCCAGGAACTTATGGTCTGGCGGGACACATAGGTCTTCTCGGCGAAGACTTCCTGGTTCCAGCCTTTTTCATTGCGAAGCTCTTTGATGCGCTTTCCAATCTCCATTTCTTACCTCGATATATAAGACTTGTCAGATGACAAGTCCAATGTATCACTTATCTCTCGTTTTTGGCAATCTGGCGCTTCTTTTCATCTTCTTCCATCATGCGCTCGACCATGAGCTCTTCTTCCGTTTTTTCTCCGGTGATCTCATAGTGTGCTTCGAGGATCGCATTCTTTACTGCCCATTTGATCACGAAGTATCCCATAGCCAGACATGCAATCAGTGTTCCGCCATGAATTCCTAAATCTTTTAACATTTTCTTTTCCTCCTCGGATGACTTTTTTTATTTTTCTACGCAGCCGCATCTTTCAAAAATGATCTTTTTTCAGTATCCCGTATGAGCGGCTGCCTTACGATTCGGATTATGCCCCGCCCCGGACCGGGCGTCTATCAAACGTTCTTTACATGACACAAAAAAGCGATGTAAAGATGACTTTACATCGCTGGTATCACTTTGTTTTCAGGGTTCGGCCCGCCGGTCCTTTTCCCGTATAAAAACGAGTCTATTTCTTCGAGGTCTTGACCTTCAGGGTCTTAAGATATGCTTTCTGCTCATCGGTGATCCGGTAGCTCTCGACCGATTTCTGGATCGCTTTATTATGGGTCCAGTCCGAAAGTTTTTTCTTCTCGATATAGGGAAGGATGCTGTCGTACTGTTTGGCGAGCGCGGTGGCAAAATACCAGGCGATCATCATGTTGACATAGTATTCTTCCGAGCGGACTTTACTGACCATTTTCGGATAGGCGGAATCAAAATCCTCGTCGAGGAAATGCTCCATCAGCATGCCGATCGCAAAGCGGACCGTATAGGTCTCCTTCGAACTGATCCAGGTATCGATCCAGGAAAGGAGTTCCTCCTTATGTTTTTTAAAGATCTTCGGCGACATCTGGTCGCAGGTCGCCCAGTTGTCCACATACGGCAGGAAAGCATCGACATATCGGATGCATGATTCAAAATCCTTCATCTCGGAAAGGATGAAAGCATGGAGCTGGTTCTCCTCAAAATATCTGTGCGGTAGATCCGAGAGAAAATCGGAAACATCGCTTCTTTTGGCAAGTTCCTTCGCCATCTTCCGAAGCTCGGGCGTACGCACGCCGATGATCGACTCCGGCACGACAGTCGGGATGATCGTCACCTGCATCTTCCGATATTTCTCATCCGTCAGGCTTTTCAGCTGCTGTTCTATCTCTCTTTTAAAGGCCATGTCCTTCTCCTCACATTGTCAGGCGGTCGGAGATCTCTTTTCTCCCCCGCTCACCGAAGTCGTATTCGCACTTTGTAAGTTCATAACTGACGAATCCTTCCTCCCCGCAGGTGCATTCGGCGATCACCTGTCCGGATCTTCCGAAGACCGCAGTCGGCGCCGTCTGATAGGGCGCAGTCGTGTTCGACGTCAAAAACGTGCAGACATTTTCCACCGCGCGGGTCTGAATATGCCCTTTCAGCATGCTGTAGCGGCCGGGATCCTCGACATCGGAGCGGTCATAGAACAGAACGCAGTCAAAGTCCGTCTGCTCTTTATATAGTTCGCGGAAATACTCCGGGAAACGGATCTCAAAACAGATCCGCACACCGATCTTAAAGCCTTTATATGAGATGATCCCGGGATCGTTTCCCTCCGAAAAATTATCACGGTCCCATCCCCAGAGCGCTCGTTTGCTGTAGGAAAAGATCTTTTCGCCCGGGAAAAATCCGAAGGCGCGGTTATAGATCTTCCCTTCCTCTTTGGCGATCGAACCGACAAGGAATGCGACTTCCGTCTCGCAGGAAAGGGCCTTAAGCTCGGCACAAGCGCTTTCCACGAAGGAGAAATCGGCGTCAGACGAGGACGGAAGATCTCTCGGCGGATAGCCCGTCAGCGCGCATTCCGGGAATAGCAGGAACTCGATGCCCTGATCTTCGGCCGACCGTACCGCCGCCTTGATGACTTCCAGATTTTTCTTCATGTCCACGGATACCGCGAACTGATAAGCACCGATCTTCATGTCAGGATCTCCTCATCTACAGATAAACATCCCATACTCCTTGGGCAACTCTATTGTACCATTGAGAGAATGCCGCGACAGGATCTCACGGACCCTTTCTTGCGGCAGATCGGCGATCGCCATCAAAGACACCAGACTTTTCAGATAATCGACCAGATCGTCTATGTTGGTGATACGAAGAGAATCTTCATATACCCTGGCTTCCACGTCCGTAAAAGCCGTCTTAAGAAACTTCTTTCCGTTTTGCAGCGTGAAATTATGGTTCGGCTTAAAGGACTCCCCGCCAAGTTCCATCCATTCGGCAAGAACATCGGAAAAGTTTCGTTCTCCGTATGTGGCGCAATAGAACACGCCATCTTTTTTCAGAACCCGTCTTACTTCACGGATCGCTTTTTCGATATCGGGAACATGATAGAGCATCGAATTGGCAATGACTACATCGAAGGAATCGTCCTCATAGGGGATGTCCTCAATGTTCACCAGAGCATACGACACATTTTCTCTTTCTCCGAGGTTTTTCTCCGCATCCGAAAGCATGCCTTCAGAAAGATCAGATAGGATCAGCATTCCGATCTTTTCGATCAGATCGTCATGACCTGCCCACATACGTCCCGTTCCGCAGCCCAGTTCCAGGACTTTTGCCCCTTCTGGTATCTCGTAGTTTGAAAAGATCCAGTTGCTGTATCCGAACTTATTCGTGGAATACATGTCATGGAAAGAGATCCTGGTATTTAATCCATTTGATGAAGAATACTGTGTCTTTACAGCTTCCGCATCATTGGAACTTCCTGTCTTCATATTCTGTAGTCCTCACAAAAACACAATTTGTCTTTTCATTAAACTAACAGATTTGAGCTATGTTGTCACTTGTATTCCGGTGCTTCTTATTTCCGGGTCAAAAGCACCACCGTCTCCACATGTTCGGTAAACGGGAACATATCCACCGGGGTCGAATACATGGGAGTATATCCGTGCTTTTTAAACTCCAGAAGATCGCGCGCCAGTGTCGTCGGATCACAGGAAACATAGACGATCCTTTCGGGGGACAGTTTTTCGCAGGCCTCAATGAATTCCGGCGTGGTACCGGATCTCGGCGGATCCAGGAAAACGACGTCGAAGGATTCTTTTCTCGATGATGCTTCGATCATGTAAGAAGTCGCATCGGCCGCGATGAAGCGGGCTTTGGAAAGACCGTTCGATTTCGCGTTCGCGCGGGCGTCAGCCACGGAAGCCGGATTCATCTCCACGCCCGTAAGGCGGATATCTTTACAGGAAGATGCCGCACAAAGGCCGATGGTGCCGATGCCGCAGTATGCGTCGAGGACCTTGTCCCCGGCTTTCAATGATGCGGCCTCGATCGCCAGAGTGTAGAGCTTTTCCGTCTGGTCATGGTTGATCTGGTAAAAAGATTCCGGAGAGATCTTGAAGCGCACGCCGAGGAGTTCATCCCAGATATAGCCTCTGCCGTATTCGTTGATGGTCTTTTCACCGAGGATCATGGAGTCGGTTCGCGTATTGACATTGATCAGGACCGTCGTGATGGACGGGTTCTTTTCGAGAAGCTTCTTAATGAAGGCTTTCTTTCCGGGGAGAACCGGCGAGGTCAGAACGAGGACCACCATGATCTCTCCTGTCGCCACGCCTTTTCGCACGAGCACGCGGCGCAGAAGTCCCCTTCTCGATTTTTCATCGTAAGAGAGGATCTTGAACTGACCGGTCATAGCGCGGATGTCCGAGAGGATCTTCGCGCACTCCTGATCTTCCAGAAGGCAGTCGTCGTTTTCGATGATCTTGTGGGACCCTTCCGCATAACGTCCTGCGATCAGGTGAGTCCCGATATGGCCAAATGCCCAGTGCACTTTATTTCTGTAGTGCATCGGATCCTCCGCGCCCACGATCGGTCTTATTTCACAGATCGAAGACAGAAGCTCCTTCACTCTTTTTTCTTTCAGTTTCAGTTGCTGATTATACGGTCTTCCGGCATATTCACAGCCGCCGCAAAGCTTCGATACAGGGCATCCTTTTGCCGATGTTCCTTTGACTTGTTCCCGAACTACTTTTTGCATCCCCACGGTTCTGTTCTAAAAGCTCCTTTTCTCCATCTCGGCTCAACCCCAAATTACCGACAATACTATATTATCCTAGAAAACAGGGCACAATTCGATAAAAATGAAAATAAACCGTAAACATCGGGAAAAGCGTTCTACTCAGAAATGCGCGTCGCCGAAGAGCCGATATGTGTGATCGATCCACGTCCGGCCGTGATGTCGTTGACGAGGGTGATGAGTTTCTCTTTCTCATCTTTTGGGCAGTACACAGGGATGACGGGGGTAGCTTCGTAGATGATGTCGCCGAGCGAAAAGCCGTTCTTCTTCGCCGCATACTGAAATTTTTCTGACACTGAATAATCCAGCCCCACATGGAAAAGCTCCAGGACGGCCATTTTGCACGGGCCTGCCGCTTCGATGCCCATGGACGCTGCTGTCGAATAGGCGCGGGTAAGTCCACCCGTCCCGAGAAGGATGCCGCCGAAGTATCTTGTGACCACGCAGATCACATTGTCCAGTTCCTGGTGAAGAAGCACGTCCAGGACAGGCATGCCGGCAGTGCCTGAAGGTTCGCCGTCGTCGCTGTATCTCTGCTCGAGCGTTTCGTCACCTACACGGTAGGCATATACGTGATGTCTTGCATCCGGGAATTCTTTCTTTATACGGCGCAAAAAATCCGTCGCTTCCTGCCCCGTGGCCACGGGCGCCACATCGGCGATAAAGACGGACTTTTTTACTTCATATTCGATCCGCGCGGAACTTCCGACGGTATTCCAGGTCTTTCCTCTCAACTTATACAAGCTCCTTGTATCTCTGGTAGGCCATCATGAGAAGAGAGCGGTCCTGACTGTAAGTGACCATTTCCAGTGCTTTTTCCACAGGATAGAAACCGCCGTCGCTGAAATTCTGCTCGGCATTCGGAGAGACGCTGTCGCTGTCAGTACGCATGACGTACCAGACGATCTTATTGCATACAGGTCTTTGGCGGGTGATCGAATAGAATTCGTAATTCGTTCTTCCGACCGGGAAGAGGATCTTCGCCGAAACACCGGCCTCGATAGATACTCTCTCGAGCGCCACATCCTCCGGTTTTTCCACCGTGCGTATCACGCCTTTCGGAAAACACCATTCCGCTTTTTCATTCTGCAAAAGAAGTACGGAATCTCCGTAAAAAACGATTCCTCCGGCACAATTGCGTTCCAGCATAGGTTACTCACCCCTCTTCGCTTGTATGTTCTCATTTTATCATTACTTTTGCGGGCTTGACAATGAGGGGCCCTATCCCGCCTCCTTGTCATTGATTTAATTTATTTATATAATTAGGTGGGTTTTTATAGCCCGACCTGAAATCATGAAATAAGAAGGTTTATCTATGGGATATTCAATGTCACGCGAACGGAAAAGAGCCCGCATCAACTTCCTTAGGAAGGTCATCGCCGTGCTTTTCCTGTGTTGCGTCGTCTTATTAATCGCCGATATCGTCTGCATGATCGTCCTGATCAACGGCGGCAAGAAATCTAAGAAAACTACTTCGGATACTTCCGCAACCGTCGAGTCTTCTGTGGATCCGTCCGCTTCCGATGCGGAAAGCGAGACCACTCCTCCGACCGAGACCACTCCCGCACCTGTTGAGGTAAAAGAGTATCTCCCGGAAAATGCGCTGGCTGAGTCCTACTGGGGCCCGCTCCCGGAAGTTACGGAAGTCAAACCGGTTCAGCATAACGATGTACGCGGTATCTATATTGCCGCGGCCATGCGTCTCGATGAAAACATCGAGCTGGCCAGCCGCTCCGATATCAATGCTTTCGTTATCGACCTGAAGGATGAAGGCGGCGGAATCCTTTATAACAGTGATATCCAGTTCGCCAAGGATATGAAGCTTTATAACTACAAGTGCAATAAAGACGGATCTGATCCGTCATGGGAAGACAAGGGCAGCTATGTCCAGAATGCATACAACCTCGACTCCATCGTCGAGAAGTGCCACCAGAACGGCATCAAAGTCATCGGACGTATCGTATGCTTCAACGACCTTTCTCTTGCGAGAAACCATCCGGAAATGAGTATCGTGGATGCCAACGGCAACACCATGAGATTCAAGCTCGAAGGATATAAGCAGTTCGTAAATCCTTATGACACAAAGGTATGGGACTTCCTGATCGAGATTGCACAGGAAGCGATCTCCAAGGGCGTCGATGAGATCCAGTTCGACTACGTTCGTTTCCCGACCATCAGCACGAAGAGCGGCGAGGCTCCGTACTTCGGACCTGAGGACACGACACCGACACGTATCGATGCCATCAACCGTTTCCTCCAGACCGCGAGAAGAAAGATCCAGGATCCGACAGGTATCCCGGTAACCGCCGACGTATTCGGTATCATCCTCTCCAGCGAACTGGACGGCAAGCTCATCGGACAGGGCTGGAGCACAGTAGGTCTTACCGGCGTTGATGCGGTCTGCCCGATGCTCTATCCTTCGCACTACGCACTCAACACACAGCTGAACGGCAAGCTCTTCGATAAGCCGGACAAGTATCCTTACGAGGTCATGTTCAATGCCCTGATGGCCGGTAAGGCGTCTGCCGATCAGGAAGGTTACGCGACAGTACGTCCGTATGTACAGGCGTTCACCGCCTCTTATATCGGAAAAGATAACTACCTCGATTACACCGAGGTCGAGATCAAAAAAGAGATCCAGGCGATCTACGACGCCGGCTACACGGAGTGGATCCTTTGGAACGCCGCAGCGAAATACGCCAACCGCTTCAGCTGATCACGAACAGGTCTTTTCAAGAAAAAACATCAATAACAAAAGGGGACTTCAATTGAAGTCCCCTTTATTTTATTTGTCTGATTTTCCGCATTGTGTTTCCCAATCATCAATCAACCGTATAAAAATGGGATTTCCGAAATTATACGGCAGGTCTGAAGAGGAGTTGCCGTATAAAAATGAAAAAGTACTTTTCATACGGCAGTTTCAGGGAGATTTTCCGTATGAAATGAGAATACTTAAATCTATACGGCAGTTTGGAAAGAAAGTAGCCGTATGAAATCGGAAAAGTGCTTTTCGTACGGCAAAAGAAGGAAAAATTGCCGTATGAAATAAGAAATCCTAAATCCATACGGCAGTTGGCAGATTTAGCTGCCGTATGAAATCTGATTTCGCAGTTTTTTACGGCAACTCGAATCTCCTTGATGCTCTATGTTTCAGATCGCTCTTCCGTAAGTATACTTCGCCGTCTGGCCGACGATCATCTTCCCGTTACTGTCCTTAAAGTATGGGAATACCCAGTAGTAGTTATACTCCGTCGAGGACGCCGTCTTATCCGTAAAGGTCGTCCCTTTTGTTGTCATGCCGACATAGCCGTAAGGCTTTCCGGCGACGATACCGTAGACCAGGTAACCTTCGGCTCCCGTCACCGCATTCCAGGTGAGTTTCACACCGCCTTTAACAGAAGATGCTTTCAGGCCGGTTGGCGCAGTCAGAACACCCTTGGCATAAGCATACTTCGCGCAGGAACTGCAGTACATCTTTCCGGACTCATCCGTAACATATGGGAATACCCAGTAGTAGTTATAGTCATCCGCTAGCGCTTTTGTATCTGTAAAAGTGGTCCCGCTGGTCGTCATGCCGATATAACCGTACTTGCCGTTTTTCTGTCCATAGATGAGATATCCCACGGCTCTTTCGCTCGGATCCCAGGACAGCTTTACCCTGTTCTTACCGGCACTCTCTGCTTTTAACCCGGAAAGCGCAGAGGCCCGCGGATCGATCGTGATATTGATATTACACGTCTTCCCTGCATAGCTTACTTCGATCTGATAAGTGTTGCCCGGCTGCCAGGGTTCAGTGTACTGGTTGGGGATTTCTTCGAATTCTGCCCGGAATCCGGTCTTTTCGAAGATCTCATCAATCGTCCCGGTGAAGTCCGGTTTCCCGTCATTATACTTGATGGTGAATGTCACTTCCGGTGTCTTCAGGTAATAGGTAGTAATTTCATTCTTATCAATTGATATGACAAAGGTATCGTACCTCGTAAAATCTCCGATGTCAGCTCGCCAGCCGGTTTTACAGTGGCTGTTTTCAACATAGTGAAGATCTGTATTACAGGAAATACTTTCGACAGTATTCTTTTCCACATGGTACTTTACCTTGCCAAAGCATCCGTAAATGACATAGACCTCATAAGTATTCCCGACTTCCCAGTGTACGTCACTCTGATGCTTACCGACAAATGTAAACTCCGGGCAGAAACCAGTCGCTTCTGCGATCTCTTTGGCAGTACCGACCAGATCCGGCCGGTGATCTTTATACTTGATCGTATACTTAAGATCATAGGGGGTTGTCTGCTTCAGCATATAATCAAAAGCAGACGACCATATTTCGGTCCAAGTATTGTAGAAGTAATACTCTTTTCCTTCTCTATCCGTTGACCATTTTCCACCGGAATTTTCGAAGATATGTATCTCACGTTCAGGGGTAATGCTCTCCACCGGGCTTTCGGTGATATGCGCCTTGAGGATCCCTTTTCCGTCCTTATATGACACGACGATTTTATACGTGCCTCCGAGTATCCAGTGTTCGGCAACCTGGCTCTTTTCTTCTTCAAAAGTAAGACTTTTTCCTGTCTTCTGGTAGATCTCTTCGGCTGTTCCGACAAGATCTTCTTTCCCGTCCGAAAACTTGATTGTAAATACCATGTCCCGATCAGCAACCAGGTATTTCGCTCTATGCCCCATACTGATCGTATAGGTGAAGTACGGTTCCCTTCCATTAAACTGATTATATTCGCCGCACATATATTCCGGGATATAAAGGTCGTGATTTGTCGTGATGCTGATAACTTCAGACACTCCCTGTACCGGTCTGGAAAAGAATACCGGAAGTATCAGCAAAGAGAGAATCGCAGCTGCTGCAAATAAAAACACTTTCTTTCTCATAGTTCTGTCTCCTCCTTTGCTGTACGGGACAATTGTCTTACCAGATCGAGCTGTGCATCTGGACGATCTTTCCGTCTCGGATATATACTCGCGGAATTCGCTTTCCGACGAGGCAGGTGACCTCGTAGTTGATCGTATCGAGCATATCGGAGATCTCATCTACCGGGATCTCGGCATGCTTGCCGCGCGTCTTCTGTGTTCCGAAAAGGACCACCTCATCGCCTACCTTCGGCTTTTCTTCGAAATCCGTGACATCCACCATACACATATCCATGCAGATATTGCCGACGACCGGGGCACGTTTTCCGTGGATCAGGACTTCGGCGCGGTTGCTCAGGCGGCGCAGATATCCATCGGCATACCCGATAGCGATCGTCGCGATGGTGCTCGGCTTTTCCGTCTTAAAGTGACGTCCGTAGCTGATGGTCTCGCCTGCCGGGATCTCCTTAACATGGACCACGCTGGACTTTAAAGTCATGGCCGGACGGACTTCAAAATCCGTATATGGCTTCGGGCAGCCCTTCGGCATCATGCCGTAAGTGATCAGGCCGGAACGGACCATATCGAGGTGCATCTGCGGGAAACGGATGATGCCCGCGCTGTTGCAGATATGCTTCGTCGGGATCGTAAGACCTCGCTTTTCCAGTTCTTCCGCCATCTTCATGAAGGAGTTGAACTGCTTCATGGTATATTCGTCATCATCGGTATCCGACATGGCAAAATGCGAGAACATGCCTTCGATCTCGATGCCCGGGAGCTCGGAGATCGCGAGGATCGCTTCGACGGAAGACTCACCTTCCAGAAATCCCAGACGGTTCATGCCGGTATCGTATTTGATATGGATCCTGGCCGTTCTTTCGAGGATGATCGCTTTCTTGGAAATGGCCTTTGCATATTCGAGGGAATAGACGGCCTGCTCGATATCGTTCTCAATCAGTTCGTAGATACGTCTCGGATCGGTATGTCCGAGGATCAGGATCGGGACATTGATGCCGCTCTTCCGGAGTTCGAGCGCCTCGTCGAGCATGGATACGGCAAGTTTGTCCGCGCCGTTATCGAGGAGCACTCTTGCGGTCTCGATCGCGCCGTGACCGTAAGCATCCGCCTTAACGACCGCCATGATCTTCGACGTCCTTTTCGTCACGCGTCGGATCTCGCGCATATTCTCCGCGAGGATATCCAGGTTGATCTCCGCCCAGGAGCGGTTCGGAAATTTATCCATCATGTGTTTTTCCCTTCTTCCCACTTCAAGATCTTGAAGCATTTATCGTAATACTGCCAGAGCATGGTCGGGAGCATCGCTCTTGTTCCGTGCTCTTCCGCGCAAAGCTTTCCGGCCAGGCTGTGGATGCCGACGGCACAGAAGGCTGCGTCTTCTTCCTGCATTCCCTGTGCCAGAAGCCCTGTGAGCAGTCCGGCCAGGACATCTCCGGAACCACCTTTGGCCAGTCCGGAATTACTTACAGGATTACTATACCACTTCCCGTCAGAAGTAAACACGTTCGTTACGTGGCTCTTTAATACAAGTACGACTCCGTTTTCTTCGGAAAAAGATCCGGCCCTCTCCATTTCTTCTTCGGAATAGCCCGGCATCAGACGCTTAAACTCGCCGATATGAGGCGTCAGCACGGCGGGCGAAAGACCGCGGGATCTTCTTTCCTTAAGTTCATCAAGCAGGCTTTCGTGCTCCGCAAGGCAGGAGAGCGCCCCTGCGTCGAGGACCAGATGGCGTGCATTCTTCGCTGCGATCGCGATCATGTCATAAAGTTCCGGATCATCCGGGCGGATCCCGGGCCCGATCAGGCAGGCATCCTTATCGGAAAGGACCTGCGTGAACCAGGTTTCATAGTCTTCGGAAGGATCTTGACGGGAAATACCCAGAGCCTCGGGACACATCGTCATAAGCGGAGTTAAGAGCTCCCGATCTGTCTTGATATAGATCAGTCCTGCGCCAGATCGAAGTGCGGAAGAGGAAGCCATGTACGCGGCACCGCCCATCCCCGGGGAACCGGCACAGATCAACGCACGGCCGAAAGTACCCTTGTGACCGGAATCAGGACGCGCCGGACATTTACCGGCGATCAATTCATGGGTGATTAGCAAGGGTGCATCGGACATTTTTTACCTCGAAACCGAAGAGATGGTCATTACAGTTTCGGCACTTCGCTGATAGTAGAAATGTCGAAAGGTGTTTCCTGATATACGTAGTAGTTGAGCCAGTTCATAAACAGGAGCGTCGAGCTGGATCTCCACTTCATATGCGGTTCTTTCGTCGGATCGTCATCCGGGAAGTAGTTCTTCGGGACCTCGATCGGAAGTCCTTTATTCACGTCGCGGAAATACTCGTCACGCAGCGTATTCACGTCATACTCGGAGTGACCCGTGATGAATATCTGTCTTCCGGAAAGATCGGAGACGGCATATACGCCACACTCTTCCGATTCGGAAAGGATACGCAGGTTCGGATGTCTCTCGATATCCGACTTTCTCACTTCCGTATGACGGGAATGCGGTACATAGAACACGTCATCGAAGCCGCGGAAGAGCTTGACGGGCTTGGTGTAGGTCATGCTGTGCGGGAACACACCGAAGACCTTCGCCGGAAGATTGTACTTCGGGATGCCGTAGTGGTGGTAAAGACCGGCCTGGGCGCCCCAGCAGATGTGAAGCGTGCTATAGACATGGGTCTTGCTCCAGTCCATGATCTCGCACAGTTCTTTCCAGTAGGCGACTTCTTCGAACTCCATAAGTTCCACCGGAGCTCCGGTGATGATCATGCCGTCGTAGAAGCGGTCTTTGACATCGGCAAAGGTCTCGTAGAATTTGACGAGATGCTCCGTCGCGGTATGCTTCGGATGATAAGAGGCCGTATAAAGAAGGTCAATATTCACCTGAAGCGGAGAATTACTGAGCGCGCGGAGAAGCTGGGTCTCGGTCGCAATCTTGTTCGGCATGAGATTTAATATCAGAAGATGCAGCGGACGGATATCCTGCGTATAGGCGCGGTCTTCGGTCATGACGAAGATGCGCTCCTTCTCGAGGATACCGGTCGCCGGCAGATTATTCGGAATACGTATCGGCATAGCTTAGTTCCCCTCCTCTCACAGACACAGGAATTCGTTCAGGATCGATGTCTTTGGAACGAATTTCTCTTTTGCCTGGGGGATCAGGCTCAGCCAGGACTCGAGCATACGGGCCTTCGCGACAGCCTTTTCGAGGTTGGCGAAGTCTTTTTGCATATTACTTCTCTCCATGAAGACCGACGGCGCAAGAAGGTTCTGCTCATAGGCAGAAAGAGCTTCTCCGATATCGTTTTTGGCCAGCGCAGCGATCACGAGCGGCTCGTACGCGAGGAACGAGTTGATGTGATAGTCTGCCTTGGTCAGGTAATCTCTATAGTAAGCCTGTTCGGAATTCTGGATCATCGGCCAGTAGTCGATCGTCGTCAGCGCATGGGCGCCACGGTGACGGACGTCTCTGACGATCCTTCGGAGCATGCGCAGATCGTCGCTGTCGAGAAGTCTTCGATCTGACATGACGGAGGCATACGGCATAATGAAGATGCCGAGGTACTGGTCCTTCGAAAAGCTTCCGGTCGTCTCCTCACAGAGGCCGTGGAGACCTTCCACGACGACGACACCGTTCTTCCCGATAGAGAGTGCCGGCTTATCGACTTCTACACGCTGACGGATCTTAAAGTCAAAGGTAGGGGTGACGACCGAATCGCCACTCACCAGACGTGCCAGATCCATGCTGGCCAGACGCATGTCGAGCGTCTCCACGCTCTCGAAGTCCGGACGGCCTTCCTCATCGTAGGAAAGGGCATTCAGGCTGTAGTAATCGTCCAGAGAAAGGCGGATCGCCGATCTTCCTCTCTTTTCGAGCTGGGATACGAGTCTGTCGGTAAATGTGGTCTTACCGGAAGAGGTCGGACCGGAAACGAAGACCACCTTGATATCGGGGTGGGCTATAACGTCATCCGCCACTTCCGCGGTCTGTCTTACAAAACGGGATTCGGCCTTGCCGATAAAGTCAGGCAATCCGAAAACACCGAGCATATCTTCCAGGTCATCGATAGAAACCCGGATCTTATCTGATAAATTCGCCATAATATCGCGCTCCTGTTACTTATCCGTGTAGTCTGCCAGCACCAGCATACTGACGACTTTGTCATACCAGTACTGCAGAAAACGTGCGACACAGAAAACGATCCCGGGGATCAGTACAGCGGACAGAACGATAAGGACTACGACAACGACAACATATACGCCGCCGGAAATGACGCCCAGCACCGTGGCAAAAGTACCAGCAGTGTCAACATACTTCTCCGTAAAACGTTCCAGTGTCTTATTCAGATACGAAATGAAGAAATCTTTCAGGTCTCCGAAGGAGACAGACAGCTTGGGGCGGGCCCATGCTGTGATCAATAATGTCAGCGCCCCATACTTGAGGATATGGGACAGTAATACCGGAATTTTGCCCCACAAGGGCATTCGGTAATAGGCGAAACAGATTGCCGGGCAAAAGAAAAACAGCACTACGAAAATAATCACTTTCTGCATAAAGCCACCTGTGATCAATCCGGACATGCCGCCCGTCAGATAGTTATAGAGGACCAGAACGTCTACGAAGAGTCCGTACAGAAGGAACAGCGTCAGATGGCGGCGGTTCTCAAAATCCGTATCACTCCAGAGTCGTCCAAGTAAAAGGCCTTCCAAATAATCCACGTTCTTTTTCCTTTCGAAAACAGTTCTGAATTATTGTACCAAAAAAGAGAGGTTTCGTCACCTCAAAGAAAACACTTATCTTCGCTTTTTCGGGAGTTTCTCAGCGCAGGCGGAATGCCGTCTTCGCCACTTCCTCGATCAGTCTGCGGTACGTACCCCACATCTTCGGGAAATTGCTGACACCACAGGCCTTCAGCGTCTCACCGTCCGAGAATCGGATCTCGACGGACCAGTCCTGTGGAAAAGATCCGGTCATGGAACCCATCAGGTGGCCGATGCCCTTGGCATAGTCGGTCGCCCAGGAAAGGAGTTCCGTACCGGGAAGGCTCTTCTTAATATGCTCGATCATTTCAGGAGAAAGAGCGCGGACAAAGTCATTGTTCCACATATGCGTGTCATTCCACGCGATCCGGCCAGCCACCAGATCGATAGCCGCTTTTAAGCTGCCCCGTCTGTATCCGGAGAGTTCAGTCTCGATGAAGACGATGTCGTTGTAATCGTGTTTCTTCTCACTCATCGATAATGCCTCATGCATCCAAATCACATCGCTGGCCGTGGACCTTCTCATGATATCTTCACCCCGAAAACCGAGTTTCCGCGGGTACCTACGACAAGCATGCCGTCTACCACGATCGGAGAAGATTCCACGTTGTGGTACTCCTGCTCCGGAATGTCCTTCGTTCTTTGCATCTTAATGTAGCAGAGACGGGAACCATCTGTTGCATCTACCATATGCACCTGACCGTAACTGTCACAGACTACGATATACGCATTACCGTTATCGTCGTAGATATCTACCGGCGAACTCCAGGAGTAGAACTTCATGTCGTACTTCCAGACGGTATTACCTGTGGTCTTATCAAAGGCTACGAGACGGTTGCCGCTTCCTGTGCCCTGCGTCATGCAGTAGGAGAAGATGACGAGATTGGAGATCGAACCCTTACCGATGATCGGTGTTCCCAGCATACCGCCGTTAACGTCATCACCGGAGTTGGCTGCATTCTTCGTCCAGCAGTCTACGGAAGTGGACCATACGGTATTTCCTGTCATGGCATCGATCTTATAAGTAAAGGAAGCGCCCTGATAGTTACCGACGATATCCTTCTGCCAGTCAACTTCTGTACCGGTGTAGAGATATACATGTCCGTTATCCTCTTCAATGACCGGCGTTACGTCCGAGTCATCGTCGAGTTTTCTCGACCATACGAGGCTTAATGTGTTTAAGTCGATGCAGATGAGGTTACCTGCGTTATCGGTACACCAGCCGTAGTGGTCGTAAATGGCCATGGAGCTCTCGATACCGAGCTGCTTGCCCTCGACACCGTTAAAGATGTATTTATAGGCGATCGTCTGAGGCGCCATCGTCAGAACACCGGTGTCTTCGTTGAACTGGGTGTTGAGCTTGACGGTATAGATCATGCCGTTTTCATTCGGGTAGATAAGTGTATCCGCTTCTCCGCAGATGATCGGAGAGGAGTCGCATGCGCCCCAGGAAGATCTGTACGCACGGGAATCCAGACCATTCTGGAAGTGCAGAAGTTCAAAGTTCAGAAGGCTGTAGATACGGAAGCCGATCTGGCCCTTCTCGCCGTTATCGTCACCCTGTCCGACATAGAGGATCGGATAGCCTCTCGGGTCAATGGAAGCGGTTCCTTTAATGGTCGCGCCTACCTTGAGCGGATCTCTCGTCTTCTGTCCGTCATCCTTATCGAAGAAATAGACGTAGCCATCCATGGCTGCGACGATGATCTCGGTAAGACCTTCTTTCGATCTCTTTTCCGGATAAATGTTCATCATCTGCTGGACCTTCATCGGCCACTTAACTGCCAGAGGCTGTCCTGTCCAGCCGGTACCGCTCCAGGAGAAGTCCCACGAAGAGGATTTCTTCCACTCCAGTCCGTTATATTCCCAGACCTGCTCGAGGTGCTGTTCTTTACTCGGATCTAAGGAGAAAGTTCCCCAGGATGCGCAGTTACGGAAATTCGTTCCGCGGAAGGTAAGGATACCCGGCACCTGCTGATAGTAAAGCGGGTCACCGAAATGGATCGGATCTGCGCGGTTATAATCATTGACCTTCGCTTCTTCGCTATAGACGACCTGCGTAGCGCCACGTCCGGAAGGAGAGTATTCCTCCTTCGGAGTGCCGATGGTAACATCCATCTTCGCTTTTGCAGGATAAAGGATCGGATTCTGATACTCTTCGATCGTCGGTGCCGGTGTCGGGGACGGTGTCATGACCATGATCCCGGAACTGGAGATCACTTCGCCCTCTTCATTGGTAACGACCGGCTCGCTCGTGGACGAAGGAGTCGTTTCTTTTAAAGTCTTTTTCGACTTGGTCAGAGTAACTATGGCAAGAATGATCGTCGTGACTACAAGTACTGCAGTGACGAGAAACAGGATGTACAGGCCGTTGTTATTCACACGACGTGGTCTGTAGAACTGGTTTTCATATCGTACGTTTTCAGGTCTTTTCATTAGTGATCTTCCTCATGCGATGCTACCATTCACTCTCATATTTTCATATAGTATCACAAAGATTTCCATTTCGATACGGAAAAGATGCACAAAAAAGCATACCGATGGTGTCGGTCGGCGCTTTTTTTGCGGAAACATCAAAAAAATCAGAGCGTTCCGGTACAGAGTGGGATATGCATTTTCGTCACTTTGACAGTGCTTTCTTCGTTTACAAAAGAACTCTCTTTGTTTTATTATTTCTAACGGTCAATCCCCTTGAGCCTGCTGATATGGAGTGTTTTTCCGATGATCTGGATCCTTCTGACGCTGGTATACGGTCTTTTAAAAGGCGGCCGTGAGATCAGCAAGAAAAAAGCGATGGATAGAAATTCCGTTATGGAAGTTCTGCTCATCTATACCCTGATCGGTTTTCTGATCGTCACGCCCCGTGCGCCTTCCGCTATGGGTCTCGCGCCCTATCAGTACGGTCTTATCCTCATTAAGTCTTTTTCGATCTTCCTGGCATGGATCATGGGATTTTACGCGCTCAAGCACCTGCCCGTCAGTCTTTACGGCGTACTCGATCTGTCACGCGTTCTACTCGGGACGCTCATGGGCGTCATCGTCCTCCACGAGGTGCTGCTCTGGAACCAGGTCTTAGGTCTCGCACTCGTCGCTTTCGGACTTCTGGCATTAAAGTTCAAGTTTTTCGGAAAGAAAGAGACAGAGGATGAAGCGGATACTAGGGATACCGCTGATGCATCTTCCGATTCTGCCGGTTCGGCAAAAGACCCCGCTGATCCTTCTACGGCTTCTTCCAAAGAGTCTTCCTCCGAAGGCAGCCGCACGAAGTTCGTTCTTCTGGCGTTCGGTTCCTGTATCCTGAATTCTGTTTCGGGTCTTCTCGACAAGATCCTGATGAAAGATATCAACAGTTCCCAGATGCAGTTCTGGTATATGTTCTTCCTTTTAGTCCTCTACATTCTCTACGTGCTCGTCACGAGAACCAAGATCAGAAAAAGTGCCTTTAAGAACGGCTGGATCTGGCTTATGGCCATCATGTTCGTAATCGGGGATGCTTCTCTATTTATCGCCAATGCGGACCCGGAAAGCCGAGTCACCGTCATGACAGTCGTCAAGCAGAGCGCCTGCTTCGTCACGATTTTAGGCGGCAAGTTCGTCTTCCACGAAAAAGGCATCGCCTACCGTCTGTTCTGCGCATCCATCATCTTTACGGGAATCATTCTCTGCGTTCTTCACGCCGGCTGAAAGAAGCTGCAGCAAGTCCTGCCGCGCGTCCTGTAGACCACGCATTCTGAAGGTTATAGCCTCCGGAGACCCCGTCGATATCTATGACTTCGCCGCAGAAGAATAGTCCTTCCTTCACCTTCGATCCCATCGTCTTCGGATCGATCTGCCGGACGCTGACACCGCCGGCTGTTACATAGGCCATATCGAGCGGTGTGCATTTTTCTATGTCAAAAGAACATCTCTTGATCTTTTCCGTGATCTGATTTCTCATCTTCTTCGTTACCTGATTTGCCGAAAGGTCCATCGTCTCCCCTAAAAGGAGCAGTGCGATCTTCTCCTGAAAATGGAATGTCTCACAAAGGAGGCGCTTCATGTGGCGGTTCGGGTTATCCGTCATTGCGGAAAGAAGATTCTTTCCCACCTCTTCTTCGGATATGTCCGGCAGAAGATCGACGATCAGGCGGACTTTCCCTTCCGGATATTTTCCCGTATCCGTCGGAAGATATCTCGAAAGGCTCATGGCCGAAGGACCGCTTACGCCCTGATGGGTAAAAAGAAGGTCTCCCCTTGATCGGGCCACGGTCTTCCCGTCAACGGAAAGTGCTGTCCCGACATCGGGAAGTGTGACCCCGGCGAGCGTAAACTCCGCGCCGCAGTCCTCGCAGCGGTCTGTCATCGGATCCGAAAACGAGGCTAGAAATAGCGGCGCCAGCGCCGGGCGGATTGGGGTGATCTCATGGTCCAGATCTTCCGCGATCCGATATCCGTCTCCCGTGGAGCCGGTATGCGGAAAGCTCTTACCGCCGCTTGCAATCACGACGGATCTGCCGGTATATTCACTGTCGTTCGTCTTTACGCACCAAAGGTCCCCGGACGGATCTTTTGCCGGAGAGACCGAGGTCACGGGAGATTCCATGAGAAGTTCGATCCCGTTTTTCCTGACCGCGTCTTCCAGCGCACGGCAGACATCCGAAGCTTTCTGGCTGTCCGGGAAGATCCTGCCGGCATCTTCTTCGTGGGTCGGGATGCCTATGGACGCAAAGAACGCACGCACGTCCTCCGGAGAGAAAGCGTGCAGTGCGCTCGTTAAAAACCTGGCATTTTCGTGGTAGGTCTCCCGGAAATTGTCCATGATGCGGATGTTCGTGATGTTGCAGCGCCCGTGTCCCGTAAGAAGAAGTTTCTTGCCGGGGGAAGGGTTCTTTTCCAGAAGAAGGACATTCGCGCCCTCCGAAGAAGCGGAGATGGCAGCCATCATGCCGGAAGGACCTGCGCCGGTCACGATCACATCATAGATTTGCCGGCCCACCTTATTCACCTCACACCTTGTAGATCGTGATGCCGTTATCGAAAGTGACGACCTCGATCAGGTTCTCGTGGAAGAAGACCTCGTCGTAGAAGTCTCTTGTCTCGTCGTTTCCGTAGTAGTCACCGCAGGCGATGACATAGCGGATGTTCATCTCATTGCAGTAGCGGTGGAACTCATCAATATTTCCGTTACATCCGGTGAGGAGCCACTGGTAGTTGATCTGACGGGTGGCAGTATCATGTCCGGCGGACCATGCAAAATACGGCCAGCCGTAGTAGATCCTTCTGCCGCTCAGGAAGAAGTCGTGTACGGACCACATCGGGGTCAGGAAGATATCGTCCTCGTCCGTGTTCTTCGACACCCATTCCGCGATCTCGGAATCCGGATGCAGTTCGACGTATCCGCCGCTGTGAGTGTTGAGGTTATAGTAGATGCACCACTCGCTGATGCCTGTGGCGGTAAGACCGAAGGTCAGAAGCAGGCAGACGATCGCAGCTGCAATCTGGACCGGAATAAAGGTCTTTCTCTTAAGATTCGGAAGCGGCAGTGCAAGAAGATTTGCGAGCACGCCGGCGATCAGGATATCGAAAAGAATGAAGCTGACCTGGATGAATTTATGGTTGGCAAGAACTTCCAGCGAGATCTGGCAGTAGAAGGCGAAGATCAGCGGGAAAGAAAGCGGGATCAGAAGCATCGCTCGGTACGGGTTCTTGTGACGGATCAGCTCGTAAATCAGAAGTCCGACGAAAAGAACTGCCGGGATGATCACTGTCAGGAAGCCCATCTTGTTGAGGTAGCTGATGATCGCGCCGGTACTCTTCAGTACATCCATGAAACCGGACTTCGATTTTCCTTCGAGTTCCGGAACGACGAAGCCGAAGTAATACTTAAAGCTCGCAACATTCGATGCTCCGCCGGCGAAGAATCTGGCCTGCAGGGTCGCCGAAAGGACTGATACGGCAGCCACGACGGCATAGCCTGCACGGAATTCCGAGAAGATCGCCATGCCGAAGAGGACTAAAAGCGCGCAGATCAGGCAGGAGCCATGGAAGAAAGGCATCGCCAGTGCGATCAGGGATGCCAGGATCACGCCGCCCCACGGACGGAGCGGATCGGCGGTACGGGCGATCCATGCCTCACGGGAGGCAAAGAAACGCTTCGCTTTTGCCTTCACGCCCTTCGTGCGTCCCAGATGCAGGAACATTCTGCGGAAGTGCGGAAGGAAGATGAAGATAAAGAGGATGACCAGGCCGACACCCATGGCGAGGTGGCGCTGGTTCGCATATACATTGACTGCCCACAGTCCCCACTCATCACGGAAGGTATAGCCGTACCAGGCGGACTGTTTCGTAATGGACGAGAAAACAGAGCCCCATGTGGCGCCCGGAGCCGACTTAAGTTCCGAAGCCTGATGGAAGACGTTCCACGCACTGCGGAAAAGAACCAGCACCGGTGCGAAGAAGAAGGCGCTTCTTCTCGAGGAAAGGAGCACGGCCATCGTTCCGAGGAGTGTGAGCGCGCTGCCCATGCAGAGGATGGACGGCAGGTTGATCGCCCAGACAAGCGGAAGACCCAGTGCCTCAAGGTTACCTGTCAGGAAGTAGAACATGAAGTGATACTGGATGTTATCTCCGGCAAAGTGCGGATACTGGGTCGGGAAATTGGAGCCGACGCCGAATCCGGATGTGATCGCCACGTGCGGCGAAAAGTCGCTGAAGATCGAATATCCGAGACAGATGGTGTCGTTTTTCATGAAGCAGGTATAAAAATATACGAAGCAGGCGGCGGAAACGACCAGAATAATGGACGTAATATAGAAGATCAGCGAGCCCGGCTGACGGCGGAAGTCCGCCAGCTTCTTCGGCGCGCCCGCCTTCTGCGAATCGCGGTAATTTCTCAGGAAGCATCTCTGCCACAGCAGGCAGCCGGCATATGCGAAGATACACATTCCTACGATATTGGCCGGCAGGAGGTTCGCCGTGTCTGCAGGAATATAGGGGTGCATCACATAAGCCAGGAAGTACGTGATCCAGGAGGTAAGGAGAAGTCCGACCAGAGTTCCTGCCGGAAGCAGAAACAGCATCGTCGGTACACGATCGATATAGGAAGTGTCCGCAGCGATACCCACATACAGACGGCGGATATCCGGGATCAGGAAGCGGATCAGCTGTGTGCCAAAAAAGATGGCAATGATCAGATATAGAATTGCAAGCATATTGCGACCTCCACACACTTATACTCCATTATCATACCATTGTACTGTCCTGCCGTCATCGGAAAAATCCTACTCTTTGGTTACAATTGGCAATTTTCTTTTTTCAATTTCAATAAATACGGTATAATCAGTTCGTGTGACCGCCCATTAAAAGGACGGGACGTGTCACCTTAAATTGAAGGGAGGTCCTTTTGACATGAGAGTTATCGTATTAGCAGGTGGTATCAGTCCGGAACGCGACGTGTCCCTCTGCTCGGCAAGTCTTATTTCCAACGCACTTTTATCCAAAGGTCACGAGGTGGCTTTTGTGGATGTATACGAAGGTGTACCGGAAGCGGAAGCAAACGACGGGTCTTTTGACCTTGCGACCTGCTTCGTAAAGCCTTCTTCCGGCAAGACCTTCTCCTACTCGATCCCGGAGACTGAACCGGATCTTGACGCTCTGATCGCTTCCCACGGGGGAAGAAAAGAGCTCATCGGCCCCGGCGTCCTCGATCTCTGCAGAATGGCTGACGCCGTCTTCATCGGCTGCCACGGCGGCATGGGCGAGAACGGACGTCTTCAGGCTGTCCTCGACTGCATCGATGTTCCTTACACCGGTTCCGGCTATCTCGGCTGCGCACTGGCAATGGACAAGCACCTGACGAAGACCCTTCTTCTTCAGTTCTCCATCCCGACTGCAGACTGGATGATCTTCGATCCGAAAAAGCACACCATCGATATGGTCAGAGAGAAGATCGGATTCCCGTGTGTCGTTAAGCCGATCGGCTGCGGCAGCAGTTGCGGTGTTTCCATCGTTCACGACGAAAGCGAGTGGGCGGATGCGATCACCTATTCCACCAAGTACGAGAGCACGTGCCTCATCGAGAAGATGATCCACGGCCGTGAGTTCTCCATCGGTGTATTGGACGGAAAAGCCCTGCCGATCATCGAGATCCGTCCGAAGCAGGGTTTCTACGATTACAAGAACAAGTATCAGGCCAATGCGACCGAAGAGCTCTGCCCGGCACCTCTTTCTCCGGAACAGACCGAAGAAGCACAGGGTCTGGCTGTCGCTGTTCATAACACACTCAATCTCGGCAACTATTCCCGTGTCGACTTTATCCTGTCGGAAGAAGACGGCAGGTTCTACTGCCTCGAGGCCAATAACCTCCCGGGCATGACGCCGAACAGCCTGATCCCGCAGGAGGCAAGAGCGATCGGCATCTCCTACGAAGATCTGTGCGAGAAGCTGGTTCTTTCCGCCAGCAGAAAAGGCTGAGATCCTTTCCGGGATCTTCTAAAAAAGACAAAGAAAAACCCCACGGAGCGGTTCTCCAGGGCGCAGGCCCTGCGACATGCAGCGTGGGGTTTTCCGAATTTACAGATCGTAATACATGGCAAATTCCATCGGATGCGGAAGTTTGCTGATCTTCGATGCCGTCTTCTTATTTCTCTCGATGAGCTGCTTGAGAAGTCTTTCCGGGAAAACGCCGCCGGCCGTTAAGTACTCGTGATCTTCCTCGAGGGCGCGGATCGCTTCTTCCAGAGATGCCGGAAGTCCCGTTAGCTTTGCTTTTTCCTCATCGGAAAGCGTATAGAGATTGCAGTCATACGGGCCCCATCCGTTCGCATGCGGATCTATTTTGTTCTTGATGCCGTCCAGTCCGGCCATCAGGATCGCCGCGTACGCATAGTACGGATTACAGGTCGCATCCGGATTTCTCAGCTCGAAACGCTTGGTCTCCGGGGTCTTCGCATACGCCGGGATACGGATAACGGCAGAGCGGTTACTCATGGCATAGCCGATCGTAACAGGTGCTTCATAGCCCGGGATCAGGCGCTTATAGGAGTTCGTCGAGGGATTCGTGATGGCACAGATGGATCTGGCATGCTTCAGAAGTCCGCCCATAAAATAGTGTGCCGTCTCGCTCAGCTGCGCATATCCGTCCGCATCGTAGAATACCGGTTTTCCGTCCTTAAAGAGGAGCATATGCACGTGCATACCGGATCCCGCTTCTTCCGCGAGCGGCTTCGGCATGAATGTCGCGGTCAATCCTTCCTGTACCGCTTCGTTCTTGATGATATACTTCGCCGCCATGGTATCGTCCGCGAGCTTCAACATCTCTCCGAGCTCCACTTCGATCTCCATCTGGCCGGATCCGCCGACCTCCGGATGATGGTACTTGACCCCGATGCCCCATTCGCCCATCGCAAGGCACATGCGGCTTCTTATATCGTTTCGGATATCCGTCGGAAGGCTGTTATGGTAGCCGGCACCCGGAAGGACCTGGAAACCGTTGTTACTCATTTCATTTCCGGAAGCATAGTGCGCCTGTGAGGTATAGATGCTCGTGGACATATCGTAGTAATTCGTCGTATAGCGGACATCGTCGAAGATGTAGAACTCATACTCCGGTCCGATGACCATCTTATCCGCAACGCCCGTCTCCTTCATGTACTCCAGCGCGCGGATCGCCACGTTTCTCGGATACTGGTCAAAAGGCTTGTTCTCCGGGAGTGCGATGACACGCACGTCGCCGATCATGGAGAGTGTCGGCACTTCACAGTAGCGGTCTACGATCGCCGAATCGAGGACAGGGATAAACACCATGTCACTGTTTTCGACCGGCGCATATCCATAGTTACTGCCGTCGAAACCGATACCCTGTTCCATCGTGCTCTCAGTGAGCCTTTCTGCCGGGATTGCCAGATGTCTCCAGCGTCCATCGATATCGGTCAGCTTAAAGTCGACCATCTTGATCCCCAGCTCATTGATCATGTTCTGAATGTCCTTCAACGTTTTTCCCATATCCTGCCTCCTGCAAATTTATTTTTGTGCCCGTCTTCGGGCTTGATCCCGGAACGAATAACTTCTCTTTACGGATCTTTTCGATCAGGCGCCGAGAAGATTCTGGTCAAAGGCGAACAGCGCCTCGTTGATGCTGTACATGTCGTAGTTTCCATTGGCGATGAAATACTCCACGATCACGTCCGCTTTATTGGAATGGGAGAGCGCAAACCCCGCTTTTTTCAGGAACGCCTCCGTCTCTTGAAGGTCCAGCTCGAGCGCCACGGCAAAGGCCAGCACGGTCTGCTTGCTGGGACGGTAATGAATGTCACTTCGTATCTTGGAAAACAGTTTCCTGTCGATATTGGCTTTCTTATAGCACTCGGAATCCTTGAGTCCCCGGGCATCGATCATGCGCAGCAGCGCCTGGGAGAAGCTCTCATCCAGGTTCTCCAGCGCATGCGTCAGATCCATCGGCGCACTCATCGCCTGGGCGCAGTACATCCGTGGCTCGGTAGGAGCGCTTCTTTCCTCATCGGCCATCGCCACGGCTTCGTCCGATGCCTCCATGGGCGCTTCCGCCATCGGGGCAGAATCCATGGCATTGCGGCAGGCTTTCGATTCTTTTTTCTTCGGCGAGAAGATCGATCTTCTGCTTCCCGCCGCACCGCCAAATGCGACAGAACGAGCCATGTCTCCCAGGAGCGAACCTGAGCCGGACATGGCTCTTTCATCTTCATATGTATTGCGCAGATATCCGGAGATCTCGGAATAAAGGCGCACGTCGAAACGGAACGACTCACGGTCGAAGATCACCAGGGTCACATCCATCTCGTTTTTCTCGAGAAATGCACGGATCGTACTGACCGCCACCTCCAGCGCCTGATCTTTCGGGTAGCCGTAGACACCCGCGGAGATCATGGGGAAAGCCACGGACTCGCAGTTGTTTTTAAGTGCCAGATGAAGGGAATTCCTGTAAGCGGAACGGAGAAGTTCTTCCTCGCCATGTGCACCGCCGCTCCAGATCGGACCAACGGTATGGATCACGTATTTTGCAGGCAGGTCATATCCGCGTGTGATCTTCGCTTCTCCTGTCCGGCAGCCGTGTAATGTACGGCACTCTTCCAGAAGGCGCGGACCCGCAGCACGATGGATCGCACCATCGACACCGCCACCGCCGAGCAGCGACGAATTCGCCGCATTCACGATCGCATCCACGGAAAGTTTCGTGATGTCACCAAGGACGATTCGAAAAGGCATGACCCCATTGCCCTCCTTCTCTATCTGCTTTTTTCATTATACACTACCACGGCTTTTCCACCCACATGGAATCGTCTTTTTACGAGTTCTTTCTCACGCGTTCCACCGGCAAGGCATTTCTCGGAGTGACCTCATATACAGGCTTCCCCGGAGCATGCTCGGCGATGTACTTTTCGATCGATGCCGAATTCTCCGACATTCTTTCCGAACGGTGGGTAAAGGTCACGCTGCTCGTATAAAAGCGCGGATCCGCATGGCTGTCGCCATAGTTGTTCTTCTTTTCGAGAATATGCGCGGCAATATAGATCGCGGCTCCGATCCCGGCCGCTGCACCAAATAAAACTGTATAGAACTGAAGAGCTGTCATTTTACGTTACTCCTGTCTCTTTCTTGCAAATCGGAACATCATATCCGACTGCGTGCGCTTGATCTGCTTGGACACTTTCGAAAGCTTCTGCGAACCGAGCGCCGCCCAGACCATGGCAAGCAGCAAACCAAGCCCGACGACAAAACGTCCCGCCGTATATTCCGCGGAGTTCTCGCCGCTGCCGTTCACTCCCAGCAAATGGAGGATCCCGATCAGAAGCCCGATCGCAGCAGCCGCCATCAGAATGCCGCCGATAATGGTCGTTCTCCAGAACTTCTTCTTATCCCATGGAAGTCCGCAGACCACTTTTCCCGTCTGGCCATTCACTAGGATGGTGTGCGGCGTGCCCTGCGTTACAAAGGTTACAAACCACACCGGGAACATCGCATATTTATAGTCATTCAGGACCGAAGTCTGATGCATCTCCGCATCGATTTTATCTCCGCTTCCTGTATCTTTCTTCGCAACTTCCTCGAAGATCTCCTTTCCTCTTCTCTCCGTAGCCAGATACATTTCTTCGTAGGTAATGTCCGAAGAGTTGGAATAGAATCCGAGGAGATAATCCTCGTCAAAAGGCTTCATGGCGGTAAGATCAAAGGGCTCGAGTCGTGTGCTGCTCTCATCCGAGAGGATGCGGCAACCGTCGATCGGGAAGTTGTTGATGAACATGGTTCCTGTTCTTCCCATAAGCTGATACTTCGTGATCCCGTTATTGGATTTCACTCTTACGAGCGCCGCCTCTTCATGCTGCGCATTAACGATCCAGTACGGAAGATAGATCCCGCGGATATCCTGAAGATTGATCTCTTTCACTTCCTTCGGCAGGAAGGCCGAACGGGAAATGATCTGCTTGATCGATGCCAGCGCCTGCTCTCTTGTCACCGAGAACGGGATGATATAATCCGGCATCTTCTCTTTTGCCACGCGGGAGAAGACCACATTCGGATTTCCGCAGTAGATGCAATTCGTAGAAGCCTCGGTTCCGTGGATTACAATCTCACCACCGCACTCGCTGCAGGTATAGACGTAACCTTCGAGAAATTCCTCCGCTGCCTCATCGTCGCCAAAGACCTCATCCCGTGTCATAACGCGCTCGGTCTCGCGATACTTTTTCGCCTGCGATTCCACTTCTTCAGCCGCAAACTGGCTTCCGCAGTGGGCGCAGGACAGTTTCCTGATCGCCGGATCATACACCAGCGCATGATTACAGTTTTTACATAGCGTTGCCATTATTCCCTCTCCTTTCGCTACGTGAAAATTATACACTTTTCTTGACAAAAAAATCGAGCCGGACCCGCCCGAAATACCTCCCACTAATTGCAGTGGCGTCTGCAAATAGAGGATGATCACGTGGTTTTCTCAATAGCTGCATTTTCCCATGCCCGTCTTCGAAAGCGTTTTCATGGGGATTCTTGATTGTTGCGATTTCCCATGCCCGTTTTCGAAAGATTTGTCATGGGTATTTATGGTTGTTGTGAATTCCCATGCCCTCTGCGGCATGGGAATCTTGGTCTTTTCAGTTTTCCCATGATAAAAGTCGGTTTTTCAGGCATGGGAGATTCCCAATCTGAAATATTCCCATGATTTCGATTCGCTTTTCGGGCATGGGAATTCTCTTCTTCCGTTGTCTCCCATGAATTCGCCGGATTCTTGGGGCATGGGAAAACTCACTTTCAAATGATACCCTTCTCCACCCGTCCTCAAGAGATATGTAGCCCGGACGATCCGACCTTTCAAACCCGCAATACAAACAAAAACTCCCTGCGGAGGATCTTGCGTAAAGCAGACCGCCAAACCGCAGGGAGCGTATTGTTTTTATTTTTCGAAATCCGTCTTACTTTTTGAAGCGCTCGTCGATGACTCTCTTCATCTTTCCTTCGGATCTCGGAAGGGATCTCGGCTCGCAGAGCTTGATCTTTGCATGGATACCGGTCATGGATGCGATCTCACCTTCGAGCATTCTCTCTGTCTTTTCGATCTCACGGATGGAGTCGGAGAAGAAGGAAGGTGTCATCTCGACCTTGACGGTCATTCTGTCGAGGTTCTGTGCACGATCAAGGTAGATCATGTAGTGCGGCTCGACCTCACTGTGTGCTAGGAGAACAGCTTCGATCTGGGACGGGAATACGTTAACGCCGCGGATGATCATCATGTCGTCGGCACGTCCTGTGACCTTCTCGATCTTCGGTGTGGTACGTCCGCACTCGCACTTGCCGTGGTAAAGACGTGTCAGGTCATGTGTGTTATAACGCAGGAGCGGTACGCCTTCCTTAGAGATCGAGGAGAATACAAGTTCACCCATCTCGCCATCCGGCAGCGGCTCGCCTGTCTCCGGATCTACGATCTCCGGAATGAAGTGGTCAGACTCGATGTGGATCAGATCGGACTTGTCGCAGGAGCATCCTACGCCCGGTCCGCAGATCTCGGTCAGGCCGTAGATATCGAAAGCACGAAGACCGAGCTTTTCTTCGATCTGGTCGCGCATCTCCAGCGTCCACGCCTCCGCGCCGAAGATACCGCAGCGGAGATTTAGTTCGGATTTGTCGATGCCCGCCTGCTCCAGCTGGTCTGCGATATGAAGTGCATATGTCGGGGTGCACATCAGGACTTCCGGCTTCCACTCACGAAGGATCGTGATCTGTCTTGCCGTATTACCACCGGATACCGGGATCGCTGTCGCGCCGAGCTGTGCACAGGCGAAGTGTGGGCCAAGGCCGCCGGTGAAGAGACCATAGCCGTATGCGATATGCACGAGGTCGCCCTTCTGAACGCCGGATCTCGCCATAGCACGGCACAGAACGGAATTCCAGAGATTTACATCGTTTGCTGTGTATCCTACGACCTTCATCTTACCGGTCGTACCGGAAGAAGCATGTACACGGACGAGCTGGTCTCTCGGGACCGCCAGAGTTCCGAACGGATAATTGTCGCGGAAATCGAATTTATCGGTGAACGGGAGTTTCGGCAGATCCGCAACGCTCTTGATATCGCCCGGCTCTACGCCCTTCTCTTCCATTCGTTTTCTGTAGTACGGAACATTTTCCCACATGCGGTTTACGCATTTGATCAAGCGCTCGCTCTGTACCTGTGCGCGCTCGTCATCCGACATGCATTCAGCTTTCGGATCATAGATCCATGAATTCACTTCTCTTCTCATGTTCTACCTGCCTTTCTATTATGACGGCAACAAAAAGTCCCATTGCCGTCTTCTTAAAACAGCAATGGGACGAAATCTCTTTTCGCGGTACCACCCATTTTCGAGCCTTTTCTTCTTGAAAAGAACTCGCGCTCATCAAGGCCCTTTAGCCTCTGCCCTCAAGTAACGGTGGGCTCTCCGTATCTCCCTAATGACATGGGCTTTTTAGATATACACATGTGTTCAGAAGATCTGCTCGGGAGGGAACTTCGCCTGATCGTCCGCTCGTATGCAGGCTCTCAATCTACGGCCCGCACGCCCTGTACGCCATCTGATCGCTACTTTTCTCCGTCAGCGCATTTATCTTATACGAGGATTATGCGGCGAATATATTCCGATGTCAAGGTTTTTCCAATGAAAAAGCGTGTCCCGGGAACCCGTTACACGCTTTTCGTTCAGTTTCTTTTCCTTTCTCGGAAGTGACCTTTACACAAACTCATTAAGCATCCTTCTGCGGATCGGTCACATTAGCATCCTTGTTTTCTGTTTCCTCATCGTCATCTCTTGTATCCACATGGATGCCGATGACGCTGACGTCGACGCCCTTGTCGTCAACTATTACATGCACTCCAGGAAGGTCGACTCTTACGCCGTCTTCCTTATCTACCTTAACGAATTCGATCTTATCTGCGATGTCGTCCCATCTTCCTTCACGGATACGGTCAGCAAGTTCCTTTGTGCCGCTGATCACGAACAGGCCCGCGCTGACAAACAGGAACGTAAGAGAAAGCACAAAACTTGCGACCATCGCGACTACACAGATAGTTGTTCCTTTTTTCATGCGTTTCCTCCTTTCGCACTCTTGCTGTTGATCTTAAAAATGTATTGGACATAGGCGATCGTTCCCAGAATGAAGCCCTTCAGTGCGAAGAAGGCGATAAACAGGGCAGTGATCGCACCGAACACCAGGCTGATGCCGAGGCATACAGTTCCGGCTGCACCTACACTGAGTGTCGGGGCCCATGTAAAGAGAGTGAACGCTGCGTATCCGATTCCGATCGGAAGTGCGATGAGCAGCAGCAGCAGCGCCAGTCCGACGACCCATACCGGAATGAAAATGAAGATGGTGAAGAGGATCGCAAAGAGCAGGTTATAGCTCTTCGCAGGCTTGGGGACAGCGTTCGGATCCTGCGTCGGATAACTGGAGTAATCCGGCAGATCGTACTTCTTTTTCCCCTGCGGGCCTACCTCTTCGTAAACTTCACGTTCTTTGGCGCCGGTGTGGGCATTCTCGCCGTCCGGTTCCGGCTTCGGAGCCCTGTTTCTCGGAGCCTGATTGACCAGTGGCTTGGCATATCCGCCGGCAGCAAAACCTGCTGCGGTCTGCGGACCGATGCCGCGGTCAATGACCATGCCGGTCTTTACCGGAATGATCGGGAAGTCCGGATTGCAGACATTTCCGGCACCTGACACATCAAATGCAGGAACGCTGTCGCTTAAATAGATCTGTGCCACTTCTTCCGGAGACCCCAGCTTGGCTGCGATCTCACTCTCGTTCTTTCCTTCGGAAATACCGATATCGAAGTGTGTTTCAAACTCTTTTACGATCTCCTCCACATCATCGGAAGGGAGCCTACGTAGCTGCGCGCGAAGCGCAGAGATATATTCTTTTTTATTCATGCGCTTTTCCCTCCTACGATCTTATTTACGCTCGCCGTGAAGGAATTCCAGTCATTAAGCAGTTCCTCAAGGCGGACCTTTCCCATCGCTGTGAGACTGTAGTACTTCCGCGGCGGACCACTCTGGGACTCCTGAAGGTAGGAAGCCACCAGGCCATCAGCTGCCAATTTCCGAAGAAGCGGATACACCGTGCCGTCCGAGATCATGATCGTCTCAGAAAGCGTGCTTGCCAGCTCGTAACCATAACGGTCACTGTCCTTAAGCATTGCCAGGACACAAAGATCGAGCACGCCTTTTTTGAATTGTACATTCATGCTCGCATTCCTCCTTTTTCTTTAGTTTCGTATTTCCTGTTATTCATCGCTCAGTATTGTATATTCAACAATACTGATTATAGAGCGGTATTAAACATTGTGTCAATACCCGGGAATAAAAAAGCAGCCCGGCAGGATCGCCGGGCCACCTATTATGAAGATTACATATTAGGAAGGTCTTAATAGTATTTCGAAAAGCACACCCAGTCTTTTGTGATATCGACGAGTATGACTTCCGTCTTGACCACACCGTCCTTATAATCACAGGACATGACATACACCAGTGCGTCCTTGTGGTCATCTATGTTGTCGGGAAAAGCGATCGTAAGACCGACATTCCCGAGTTCTGACATCTCGACTCCACAGATCTCCGCGATCTGCGCGCGATATGTGGGACCCAGTTTTTTCTCCCTGGCGCTGTTTAAGGACATGGGCCCGATGATCGCGTTCTTCCGGATGTCCTTTCTGTAATCCGAGAGGACCTGCGTCGGGCAGGTATATCCGACCGTCGCATAACTCTTCAGACCGAGGATCCCCGGTTCGAATCGGAAGTGGTAGTCAGAGATTCCGCCCGGAATCTCCTCCGGAAAGAACTGTGTAGTAAAGTGTTTCTCCGTAAGATACCGCATCTCCCTGTCATAGTATCTGGAGTTCCACGAATTGATCTGCCATGGCACAAGAAGCGCCACGAAAAAGAAGATCAATACCGAGATGATCGCGAAGATGGACAGATCCCGGTTGAATTCGTTTTTCTTCCAGAAAAGCATGCCGCCGATGATCAGGAAGATCAGCACGGAAAAACAAAGGAAGAATATATGGATCGTGACAGTATATCGGAGGACCAGGCGAAGAAAATAAGCTGTTCCACAGCCGGCGACCGCCATAGCGGTCAGCCCGAGGATCCAGTCCTGAAAAGAAAGCCGGAAGGACTCCTTCCCTTTCTTCTTCCCCATATAAGCCTCCAAAACACACCCAACACAACTCAAATCTTTCTGAATTCTATTTTAAGCGTGCTTTGAAAGGATAAATACAGAGAAAGTAAAGAATAAATAAGGATAAACAATAGATATTTGTCCCGATGAGGATTTTTTATAGATAATCGAGGAGTTTTTTCAGTCTGTGATTCATGCCGGATTTACTGATCGGCGGGTCCATCAGGCGACCGAGTTCCGCGATTGAAAGGCCCGGGTTTTCGATGTGTACCTTCGCCACCTGAAGAAGTTCCTTCGGGATCTTGGCGGCTTTTTCCGAATTCAGTAGTTCCTCCAGTTGCTGCGTTCTTTTCGCGCTGGCCTCCGACTGCAGTTTCACCGTCCAGTTATCGAGATTGACCGATCTGGCCACCATGCGGTTGACATCGTGCTGGACTCGGATGCTCTGCAGTTCAAGCATCTGATAGGTCGCGCCGAGGATCACGAGAAAATCGCAGATCTCGTCATGCTTTTTAAAGTAGATCGACCATGTCGTATCGAGCACGCGGGAAAGCGGACGGATATTCTCTGAGTGCATCAGCAGGATGAGCATCTTCACGAAAGCGTCTGTCTTGCATAAGATCTCGATGCGGAAAGACCGGTTCGGGTCACTCATGGAGCCTCTTGCGAGAAAAGCACCGCGAAGCATGGCTCTTCTTAAGTCTTCGCTCGAAGAGATCTCATCGGTGATCGTGTCCGGCATGAGATAGGGGGTGATATAGGATTCGAATTCTACTGCGGAAAAAGAAACTTCATACACACTGCCGCCTCTTTTCCCGACCTTGACGGGGCCACGCGGCGAAAGCGGAATCTCGCTTTTATTCGCTTCGAGGATCAGACGCTGGGCCACCTCCTCAGAAGTACAGGGGACCGTGACGATGTCCTCTTCTCTTTCGCAGGAATAGCCGTTACAAAGACAAAGGGCCGCCATTTCCGCCGCCCATTCATCCTTTTTCTTATACATGATCTTGCGGATCTCGGCTTTGACCTTCTGCGAATATGCCTGTCCGCTCATTACTTCTTATCCTCTGTGTGCAGGTATCTCGGATCTTTGTCGATATCTCTGTGATGGATCGACACGCGGTATCCCGCATCCTTTAATCCCTGGAAAAGTCTCTCCGCCATGTACACGGAACGGTGACGGCCTCCGGTACAGCCAACGCCGATAGAAAGCCGGGCCTTGCCCTCGCGGATATAAAATGGAACGGAGAAACACAGAAGATCCATGATCTTCTCGTAGTACTGCTCAGTTTCCGCGTATCCTTCCAGAAAATCGATGATCTCCTGATCCTTACCACTTAAGAGTTTCAGCTCGGGAATATAGAACGGATTCGGCAGGAAACGCACGTCACAGGTAACGTCACAGTCTCCCGGGATGCCGTATTTAAAGCCGAAGGACTCGATATGGATGTCCATGGAGTTCTCATCCTCGACTTCGATGATATGAAGAAGTTCTTCCTTCAGCGCACTCAGCGCAATGAGGGACGTGTCGATGATATGTGTCGCACGGGCACGGATACCACGCATGAGCGTACGCTCTTTCTCGATCGCCTCAACCAGCGAAAGTCCTGCGGAAAGCGGGTGTTTTCTTCTGGTCTGGCGGTATCTGCTCACCAGCACCTGGTCGTTGGCTTCAAGGAAAATGATGCGATACGGGCATTCCAGGTTCTTGATCTCATTGATGGCTTTGCCGAAGCCCTTCAAGTACTCATTACTGCGCACGTCGACCACGAAGGCCAGCTTATCGATCGCGAAGCCCTCGCCGCCCTGTCCTTTCAGGAAGGTCTTAACCAGTTCAGGAAGGACCATCGGCGGGAGATTATCGATACAGAAATATCCCTGGTCTTCCAGAAAATGTGCCGCCTGGCTCTTACCGGCGCCGGACATGCCCGTGAGAATGATTAGATCCATGAACCCCTCCTACTAGCTATCAAAACCTCTTCCGATGAACCGCACTTCACGTACCAGTTCCACCCCGTTTTTCTCTTTGATGGTCGCCTGGATCTTCCTGACCAGCGCATCAATGTCAGAAGCAGTCGCATTTCCGGTGTTGATCACAAATCCCGCATGCTTCTCCGAGACCTGCGCGCCTCCCACCGAAAAGCCCTTGAGCCCGGCCTGTTCGATCAGCGCGCCCGTATAATACCCCGCCGGGCGCTTGAACATGCTGCCTGCACTCGGATACTGCAGGGGCTGGGACTTCGTCCGCTTCTCCGTATATTCTTTTATTTGCGAAAAGATCTGTTCCGGATCTCCTTTTTTCAGTCGAAGGACCGCCTCGGTCACGATGCCGCCTTCCTTCATGAAACGGCTGCTCCGGTAGCCGAGCTGAAGATCTTCTTTTCCTACTGTCTCGACCTCACCCGAAGAAGAGATCGCGATGACCTTTTCCAGAACTTCGGACATATCGTGATCGTAGGCTCCTGCGTTCATAAAGACCGCGCCACCCAGCGAACCCGGAATGCCGGAAGCAAATTCGAGGCCCGTAAGACCGGCCTTGGCAGCAAACGAAGAAAGCCGCGTCAGGAGCGTTCCCGCGCTGGCATAAATGTATGTATATTCACTATTTTCCGGATCTTCTTCCGAACGGATCGCCGAGAAGTTCTCGCCCAGACGGATCACCAGCCCGTCGATCCCCTCATCGGAGATTACGAGATTAGAGCCGTTGCCCATCAGGAAGAACGGGATACCCAGTTCCCTGGCACAGGAGATCAAAGCGGCGATCTCCTCCGTCGAAGACGGCTCCGCATAGATCTGCGCAGGTCCGCCCACACGAAAAGACGTATGCGGTTTCATGATCTCATCTGTCCGGAGTCCGCTTTCCAGAGCCTCCCATCCCATTTCAGAAAGTCTGCTTCTAAAAAGCGCGATCACGCTGTCATCTACCATCATGTATGTCCAAAAACCTCAATCTTTCTTCTTAATCCGCATTGAGCCCGCCCGGGAAAACTCTCGTGACCAGGTCTTTTGCCGCATTATAGCCCATCTTCTTCACACGGTAGTTGATAGCTGCGGCTTCAACGATGATCGCCAGGTTACGTCCGGGACCTACCGGAATCGTGATCGACGGCACCTTGATACCCAGGATCTCTGTAGTCTCGTCCGTGATGCCCAGACGGTCGTATGTCTTCTTCTCATCCCAGAGCTCCAGGTTGATAACGAAGTCGATGTTCTCCTGCAGTTTAACGGAAGAAACACCGTACAGTTCTTTTACATCGAGAATACCGATACCTCGGATCTCGATCAGGTGCCGGATGACCTCCGGAGCACGGCCCAGAAGCGTCGTCTCGGAAACTCTTCTGATCTCCACCTGATCATCTGCAATTAGACGGTGACCACGCTTAACGATCTCGAGCGCGGTCTCGGACTTACCAACGCCGCTTTCGCCCAGGATCAGGATACCTTCACCGTTAACCTCGACCAGAACACCATGCATGGAGATGCGCGGAGCCAGCTCGACGTTTAAGTATTTTACCAGCGAACTCATGAATTCACTCGTTGCCTGATGCGTGCGAAGCACAGGGATCTGCGACTTCTTCGCTACCGTGATGAGCTCGTCATGTGCCACGTGATTTCTTGTCAGGATCAGGCACGGGATCTTCTTATCGAAAAGAGCCGCCAGACGTTCTTCTCTCTGCGTCGGATTCAGCTTATCGAGAAACGCGTGCTCCATGTTACCGATCAGCTGGATACGATCCGGACCGAAGTGGTCATAGTAGCCCGCGAGCTGCAGGCCCGGACGAGTTACGTCTGCCACATGGATACGTACCTTCTCGATATCCAGAGGCGCATAGATGACCTCCAGTTCGAAGGACTTGATGATCTCAGTAAGAAAAACGCTTGAATAGGGCATAGCGCGCTCCTCCGTCAAAAAGTGTCTATATCCATTTTATACCAAACAAGCGCCAAACGGCAAAGGATTTATCGTTCACGAGGAAACGAATCTGATAGCAAAAAAAGAAGATCTCCCAGGTGGCGAGTTTTGCTTCAGCAAACTGTTTGAGCCACAAGGGAGATACTTCTTTTTTGCTAATTAATCAGATTCGATTACTCGTCGTCAGACAGGAATGCTTTTCTTGCCTCGATGACTTTCGCCTGGACATCGCCCGGAGCCTGCTCATAACGTGCATGCTCGATGGTGTACCAGCCGCGGCCCTGTGTCATGGACTTCAGGTCGGTAGCGTAGGTAGCCATTTCAGATGTCGGAACTTCGCAGTTGATGACGGAACCAGTCTCGTCACTGTCGATACCCATGATGCGGCCACGACGCTTGTTCATGTCGCCCATGATATCACCCTGCTTATCCTCCGGAATATGAACGGATACTGTGCTGATCGGCTCAAGGAGAACCGGATTGGCAGCAGCCATACCTGCTTTGAATGCGAGGTTTGCAGCAATCTTGAATGCCATTTCCGAGGAGTCTACATCGTGGTAGGAACCATCAACGAGAGTTGCCTTGAGGTTTACTACCGGGAAGGCACCGAGGATACCCTTCTTAACTGCATCCTGGAGTCCTTTTTCAACGGCCGGGAAGAAGTTCTTCGGAACGGCGCCGCCGAATACGTTCTCTTCGAATACGAGCTCTTCAGAATCTGTCGGCTCAAACTCGATCCATACATCACCGTACTGACCGTGACCACCGGACTGCTTCTTGTGCTTACCCTGAACCTTGACCTTCTTGCGGATCGCTTCACGGTAAGGAACACGAGGTTCTTCGAGATCAGCATCTACGTTGAACTTACTCTTGAGCTTACTCTTCAGTACGGAGATCTCCTGCTCACCGAGACCGGAGATGACCATCTGCTTGGTTTCTGCATTGTTAACTACTGTAAATACCGGATCCTCGTCCTTCAACTTGTTAAGACCGGACATGATCTTATCTTCTTCACCTCTTGCCTTCGGAACAATACCCATGGAAAGACACGGTGTCGGGAAGTTGATCTTGGTCAGTGTTACGATACGGGACTTGTCGCAGAGAGTATCGTTGGTCTGTGTGATCACAAGTTTTGCAACCGCACCGATATCACCGGCAACGACCTGATCTGTCGGGATCTGCTTCTTACCTACCATGTAGAACAGACCGCCCATGCGCTCTTCCTTCTCTTTTACTGCGTTATATACAGTCGAGTTACTCTTCAGGATACCTGCATATACGCGGAACAGAGAGATACGTCCTACGAACGGGTCAGCGATGGTCTTAAAGACGAAAGCTGCGAGCGGATCGTTCTCATTGCAGACGATCGTGAGCTTCTCGCCGTCCGGTGTCTCACCTTCTTGCGGCGGCTTTGTGGAAGCCGGCGGTGTATCCTTGGAAAGGCAGTTCATCAGGAACTCTACGCCCCAGTTCTTATATGCGGAACCGCAATAGATCGGGTGCAGAGTACCATCTGCGAAACCTGCATGTACGCCACGACGGAATTCATCCTCTGTGAAAGGCTCGCCTGCGAAATACTTCTCCATCAGTTCTTCGTCGCACTCTGCAACGACTTCGTTGATCTTGTCCTGAAGTTCAGTTACGCGATCTTCGAACTCTGCCGGAAGCGGAACTTCGGTCTGCGCACCGGTCTTCTCATCGAGAGTAAACGCGCGCTTATTCATAACGTCTACGATACCCGTCATCTTATCTCCGGTCATGATCGGGAGAGAAAGCGGGATAACGCCACGGCCGTAACGCTCCATCATACGGGACACAACACCCTCGAAGTCTGCGTTCGGTTCGTCCATACGGTTCAGGAAGAAAAGGAACGGAACCTTTCTCTTATTCAGTAAGCGGATCGCCTTCTCGGAACCAACAGAAGTGCCGCCCTTTGCGCTGATTACTACGATCGCGCTGCCTGCTACACGAATACCGGCCATCGTCTCACCGAGAAAATCGAAATCACCGGGGGTGTCGATGAGATTCATCTTCGTGTTCTTCCACTCACATGCCGCTACGGATGTGTTAAGGGAAATCTGGCGCTTGATCTCTTCCGGATCAAAGTCCAGTGCGGTGTTACCATCTGCGGAACGTCCGAGACGATCGATCGCTTTACCGCAAAAGAGCATCGCTTCTGCAAGCGCAGTCTTACCAGATCCGCCATGGCCCAGTAACGCAATGTTACGGATCTTGTCTGCCGAATAATTGGTCATGTATTCGTCCTCCTAATTTAAACTCTAATGGGACTATTATAACCGATATCGGTATCAATATCCACAAAAACTTTCATTCTGTGCGAAAGTTTTTTGTGACACTTAACGGCAAAATTCTTTTCTCTTTTCGAAAAGATCCTTTCCCCCGAAAAGGCTTATCGTTATTGCCCCGTACCGGTCCTTTCCGTGCAGAAAAAAGGCTGTCCCCGTTATCCGGAAACAGCCCTGAATTTCAATGTTTTAGCGGTTTGGGGAAGGAGTCTTATGCCTCTTCCACGTTTCTCTCGAAGATCATGATCACACGGTCTTCCTTGATGGAAACGGAACCTGTGGACAGGCTCATGCTCTCACCGCCCATGGACGCCTGCAGCTTACCGCCTTCGTCGTTGATCATGCTGTGGAGTCTCCAGCCGCTGGCCGCCTTGGTCGCGAGGATCTCCGCGATGCGCTCGGAGTTTACTTCACCATTGGACAGATGCGGTACAACGACTACGGAATATTCTTTCAGTCCGTCCGAAATGGAGATCGCACCACCGCCGACCGGCATGTTGTCCACGCGATCCTGCAGTTTCTTGATCGCCTTCTGTGTCTCGTCCAGCTGCTTTTCGAGTTCTTCCTTCGACTTCGCCATTTCTTCCAACTCACTTTCCTTCTGTTTCAGTGCATCCTGAAGTTTGCCCTTTTCACTTTCGGACAGTGCAGACTCCTTAAGAGCGACCGCGCGCTTTTCTGCTTTCATGATGACTTCCTGCGCTTCGACTTCCGCGAGTTTTTTCGCGATCTTCGAATCCGCGATGATCGACTTAGCCGTCTCAAGGTCGTTCTTCAGAGCGGCGAGCTGTGTCTCATATGTGCTCTTGCTCTGCTCCTGCTCCTTCGTCATCTTCGCGATATCTGCTTCCAGAGCGGCCTTCTGCTTGGCGATCACGTCACAGCCGGCTTTTGCCTCCGCCTGGAGTCTGTCTTTCTCGGACTGGGCATCCTGGATCGCTTTATTCGCCTGATCCAGCTTCGCTGCCGCTTCCTGCTCCATCTTCTGCTTTTCCTGCTGAGCCAGCGCGAGGACCTGAGAAGCTTCCTGATCCAGGCGGGCCTTCTCCTGCTGGGAAGCCTGAAGCTCCGCCTGAGTCTGTGCGACCAGACGATCTCTTTCCTCATTCGTCTGAGTGAGGATCTGATCTCTCTCTGCAGTGGTCTGCGCGACGATCTGATCTCTCTCCGCCGCGGTCTGCGTCATAATGCGGTTGCTCTCATCTGTCGCCTCTTTAAGCAGCCGGTCTCTTTCCGCAGTAGCTTCCTGAAGGATACGCGTACTTTCAGTCTCCGCTTCCTTCTTCAGGGCTTCGACCTGAACATCGAGGTTCTCTTTTTCCTGCGCGATTGCTTCATAGGAATGCTGGGTCTCATCGAGAGCCGCCTGCATGCGCTCGGCTTCCTCGATCAGTTCCTGTCTTCTCTTCTGGGCTTTATCGACTTCGACCATGATCTTCTGGGCTTCTGCCACATAAGCCTGCATCTCGGAGTCAGCCTGTTTCTTCGTCTTCTCGACATCGGCCAGGATCTGCTGGGCTTCTGCAAGAGCAGCCGCCTTGGCATCCTCGCCCTCTTTCAGTTTCTGCTTCGTGGTCTCCTCCGCCTCGGCTTCCAGTTTCTTCCTGGCCGCCTCATAGTCGGTCTTCATTGCATTGAGGGAAGCTTCGATATCTTTTAATTCTTTCGCCGCGGCATCTCTCTTCTCGAGGATCTCCTTACCGGCTGCTTCGGCCGCCTGCGCCTCATCGAGCATCTGCTGTCTTCTGGCCATGGCGTCTTTATATTCTTTCTGAACCTGAACAGCAAGCGCTTCTGTCTCCTTATGGGCTTCCATAAGGATCGCTTCCTGCTCCTTCTTTGCCTGACGGATCATCTCTTCGCGCTCGGCTTCCATTTCTTTTCTGGCCTCGGCACGAACCTTTTCCTGTTCTGCGGTTACATCGAGGGAACGCTTCTTCTCGATCTCGACGGCTTCTCTGATTTCCGTCAGTTCTTTCTCGAGCTGCTTTCTCTCATCCAGGGCACGCTTTCTGATCTCGACGTACTCCGACTCGATACGGAGTTTCTCGGCCTCGAGCTGCTGGTTCAAAGTCTCGATCTCACGCTGATTTCTCGACTTCATTTCCTGGATCAGTTTTTCCTCGTCGGAAAGCTTTTTTTCAACACGAGCACTGGCTTCCTGCTCGTTTCGCTTAATGTTCTCACTGGCTTCCTGCCGTGCAACATCTTCCCCTTCTCGCGCCGCCTTCTGGAAATCATACTTACACATGAAGCAACGCGCCACGTTATCACCCATCATAACGCCACATACAGGACACTTCTTCATTAGGTTACTCTCCTCATGCATCGAATTGTAAACCAATTATACAACCTTTTCGCGATTTTTTCATTGCTTCCTATGTAATTTCACAACAAATTGACAAAGATTTTTCATATAATACAAAAATCCCCGTGGGTCTCACGGGGATCTAAGGGCTGTTATTCAGCGCTTTTCGGGATTTTTCCACTGGAAAAGATCCGTTCATTTTTTTGTGGTCACATGTACAGTCTGTCTCCTGCCCTCACCATGACCCAGATAAAGAATGCAAAATAGATGAGGACCAGTAAAGCCGCGGAGATGATCAGAAGGGTCTTGCAAAGGGAGAACGAGCGGCTCGCCTCCTGCTGATTCCTCTCCTCCACACCGCCTATGGACTTGACCAGGCTGATGATGCAGAGCGGCATCGGGCACAGGATCCCGACGATCGACAGGAACGATAAGACCAGCATCACGATGGACAGTCCGCGAAGTCCTTCAAAATCGTATTTCTCCGTTGCGTCAATGTGATAGAAATCACTTTCATCCACAGGATTCGAATATATGGCCGGGGCCGGAGCCTGGAACGCCATAGCCGGGGCCGCAGAGAATACCGACTGCGGAGCCGCATAGGACACCGGTACAAAAGGCTGGGGGGCGGAAGGCGCCGGGGCAACTGCCGGATCCTCCTTCTGAGCAAAAGAGGCAGGAACGAACGGCGACGGAGCCGGTGCCGGGACGGGTGTCCCGACCGTGTCCGGGCGAAGCGGTTCCTGTTTTGCTACCGGATGTCCGCACTCTGTACAGAAGAGCGCGTTATCGGATATCTCTTTATGACACTGCTCGCAAAGCATTATGTGCACCTCATTATCTGATCAGGCTCTTAAAAAATACTGCGAGCTTGTTCGCTTTTTCTGCAGAAATGGAAGCAGATTCCCATGCGGATTCAAAAGACTCGCTGACAGCATCGATGAAAGCGGAGATGCTTCCGTAAGAGATGAAGATCGAGCCGATCAGAACTGCCAGGCCGCCGAAAAGGGCCACGATGGATACGATAAGAAGGATCATGGAGATCTTGCGGTTGTGCGCTTCTTCTTCAGCACTCAGGCTGGCCTTGACCTTCGATGCATACACGAGACCAATGATGGAAAGGATCGTGGAAATAAGTGTGATACCGATGGTAAAGCAGCAGCAGATCACGCCGAAGATGAGCAGGATGATGTGACCTGCCATAAGTCCGCCGGCTCCACCCGGTGTATAGAATGTAGGGGTCGTCGGAGCTGAATATGTCTGCGGCTGCGGTTGCGGCTGAACCGGTGCTGTATCAAAAGAAGCCGGTGTCTGAAACTGCGGCTGCGGGACTTCCGGTGCCGGTGCTTCTACTTTCGCACCACAATTCTGGCAGAACATGGATCCGCCTGTCTCCTGTCCACAATATTTACATTGCGCCATAGTAATGTCCTCCTTGGTCCGGGCTCAGAAAAGAGCGAGCCTAAATAATTACTTCTTTAGTAATAATAATGTGTTTAGAATTCTTTCGCAACAAAATGTATGACATATTTAAACATTATTTATATGTCAGATTCCCGGGATACACGCCCCTATTTCACGGCGCAAGTACTGTAAACGGCCACACCGGCACATTTCGGAGCACCGTAAAAAGGAAGACCACTGAAAGGATCGAGACGGTCGCCCAGATCGGCAGGCTCTCGGGGATCCACATCACTCTTTTTCTGAAAAACAGGGTCGTCAGCGCGACCAGAAAATACCAGCCCAGGATCAGCGCCGCAAACGGGAAAAGAAGATTATAGTCGAATGCTTTCAGGATGTTCCCGTGCACAAGTGCATGAAGCGCCCTTGTATCTCCGCAGCCCGGGCAATAAACACCGAAACATTCATGCGTCAGGCAGGGGATCGTGGCGCCGGGAGACTTTTCCGGATCAACGATAAAGATATAAATAAGCCCCAGAATGACGACAAGGATCATGCCGATCATTAGAGGCCAGCGGACATAGTTTCTATATAAAAACGGGACTTTCTGGTTCTTTTCCGACATCAGTATCCGAATTCCTGTGCCCAGTAATATTTTCCGTTGCAGTAGTAGCAGGCTACACCCATCGTCTTGTATCCGCCGTCAAGGATATTCTTTCTATGACCGTCAGAGGCCATCCATGCAGCGACCGCATCTTCCGGCGTGGACTGGCCTTTGGCGAGGTTCTCGCCATAGAGCAGTTTCTCATCTACCGTATACCACTGTGATCCGTCCGGACGTTCGTGCGCCCATTTCACCACGGCTTCCGAAGCGCGGATCTTCGCGCACTTCGCAAGACTGTTGCTCCAGGAAAGAGGTGCCAGACCATTGGCAGCACGCTCGTTATTGACCAGTTCCAGGACCTTCTTGGCCATGCCGTCATCATAGGAACCGCTCGTATCCCCCATCGAAGAGGAAGACTTTGTTGTCTCCTTAGTTGTTTCTTTGGTAGTCTCTTTCGTTGTTTCCTGCGTCGTCTCGGAAGTGGTCTCTTCTGCCGTTTCCTTCGTAGTCTCGGGAGCTTCTGTCTCAGTTTCCTCCGACTTTCCGGCCGTGGTTTCTTCCGAAGAAGCCTTCGTGGATTCCGCCTTCGTTGTCGTATCTGCAGGTTCTTTCGTCTCTTCGGTCTGCTGGGTGGTTTCTTTTGTTGTCTCGGAAGATGTCTCCTTCTCACGGGTCGTCTCGGAAGTTGCAACTTCTGAAGAAGACTCTTCGGTGGCGGAGCTGGAATCGGAAGGTGCCAGACTGTCTGTCGCACTTGGGTCCGATGTCAGATCGGAATCAGATGCGGAAGAAGGATCATTAGTAAGGGAAGTATCACTGTCTGAAGACATATCGGGATCTTTTTCATCGGAAGAAGAGGAAGGATCGTCGGGATCGATTGAAGAAGCACCAAATGAAGAATCCGACTGGAACCCAAATGGCGTGCTCTCGCCATCGCCATTGGTCGCGGCGATGTTCTCAAACTCGGTCGTTTCCGTTTCCGGACGGTCCATAAACCATCTGGAAGTATCAAAAAGATCGCCCTGGATGTCCGACATGCCAACAACGCCCAGTACGAAAGCAGAAGCTATCGACAGAACTGTGACGTTCTTAGTGAGCACCTTAACGATCTGCTGAAGTTTCATCTATATGATCCCCCTGCCAACTTGGCTATCCCCTCAGTCAATTTTGCAGTTTACGGTTATAAATATAATAAACCTATGTGGCAGAAATCGCATCACATTTTTACAATTCTGTGAATACAGTAAAAAGAGCTGCCCCTTCCGAAAAAGGGGCAGTCTCCGATAAGGAATACTTATGAAAAACCATGATGTCATATCTTAAATGTCAGTCGTCTGTCCATCCTTATACACTTAGTTATCGTCCCTTCACGGGATCACTTCATCTCGTAATACACGAGCTTGATCTTGCCGGGTTTAGATACTCCGTCAAACTGTCCGCCGGCTCCATTGCTGGTAGCTCCGTTGGTCAGTGTCATGTACACGTAGTCACCGTCGATCTTTATATCTGCGTTGCCGGTCCAGGAATTGAAGTTCGTGGTGCCCGGTGCGTAGAAGATAAAATAGTTTGCCTGCGAGCCATCTGTCGTCCACTGGATCTGCGCGCCGCCGCTCCAGGAATTCGTAACCTCAACGTTCGCGCCCGGAGCATTGTTCTTGCCCTTCGGGTTTCCCTTACCGCCGCTCGGAGGAGTGGCCGTCTCTGTCGGAGCCTGTGTCGTCGTTGTCGTCGCCTCCGTCGTCGTTGTCGTCGCTTCCGTCTCGGTTTCTGTCGGTGTCGGTGTCGGGTCCGGCGGCGGAGCCTCTGTCGGATCCGGATCCGGTTCCGGCGCATCTGTCGGATTTCCCGGATGCATCTGTGTATCTGTTGTCGGTCTGGGAAGCGTTCCTCTCGTGGTCATCAGATACCCTCTGATGATGTCCTCCTGTGCATCTAATGCTGCAGAATGTGCGTCAATATTCGCGCTTAAATCTCTTGCTCTCTGCGCGTAATTGGAAATTCCCGCCATGGAAAATCCTGCTAAGAAAACGATGATAGCAACAACTGCTATCATTTCCATTAATGTAAAACCCCTTCTGCTCTTCATCTGTATCCCCTCCTCAATGCTGTCCTCTTATCTCCTCGTCCTGGATGTCATTTCCTTGATGTCCGGTGTTTGTCTTTGTTTTATGGACTCATTCTAGCAATGAGAGGCGTTCAAATTCTATCGGATTTTGTCACAATTCTGCCACAATTTGTATATTTTTTATTACGATTATTTAAACGGCGCGAAGGTTTTGTGCATGTTGTACATATTAGAAATCGCTTTCGCGCATTTCGTTTGTGTAAAAGCATATAGAATTGTGTCTAATTGTGAAACTTGCTTCACATTTTACAGAATTGGCAGGGATCTTCACTCATTCCGGAACTCCTGCATATCCTTCCAAACCGCTCTGGCGCGGGCCTCCAGAGCCTCTTTCTCATTCGGCAGGATCCCGTCGATGATCTCATTAAGAAGCTGTTTCTTCACTTTCCCAATCGTCACTCCCGGCGCCACGCCCATGGCGAGCAGATCTTTTCCATTGATGGCCATAGCCGAATACGAGCAGCACTGTTTCTCCAGGATGACCTGATCGAGAAGTTTTTCGAATTCCGTCAGTTCCGGGAGACGGTAGGCACTTTGGGCGGAATGCGCCGCAATATCCGCTCGTTTTACTTCCAGCAGGAAGCGCACCTTCTCCTCTCCATACTGGGCCAGGCGGCGACGGACGCTCTTAAAAGAAGGCTCCAGCGGAACATCGTGTGTGCGTATCAGCGATACCACCGTCTCACGGGTATAGGTATCTACTTTAAGACGCTTTAGGATCTCATCCGTCATTGCCGCACTCACCTTCGGGTGTCCACGGAAATGACCAATCCCGTCCTCGCCCATCTCAAAGCACGGCGGCTTGCCGACATCGTGAAACATTACAGCCGTGCGGAGGATGAGTTCCGGCGGAGTATGTGTCATGGCTACGAGCGTGTGCTCCCAGACATCGTAGATATGGTGGGGATTATGCTGCTGAAAGCCTCTCATCGGTACGATCTCCGGAAGGAATACGGAAAATACATCAAAATACTTCCGAAGGATCGTCGCACAGTATAGTCCGCAGATCGTACGTGAAAACTCTTTCCAGATCCGCTCGACCGAAAGCAGACGGAGCAGATCCTTTTGAAGGAAGATCTCACGCGACGTCTCTTCCTCGATCCGGAATCCGTGCTCGGCCGAAAAGCGCAAAGCCCGGAGTATCCGCAGCGCATCTTCTTCGAATCTTTCCTTCGGCACTCCGACCGTCCGGAGCAGCCGGTCATGCAGATCCTCAATACCGCCGACATAATCGATGACCGTTCCATCCGACCTCATCGCCAGCGCATTCATGGTAAAATCCCGGCGTTTCACATCTTCCTGCAGGGAGCGGGTATACTGCACCTGATTGGGATGGCGGGCATCTCCATATTCCCCATCGACACGAAACGTCGTGACCTCAACTGCATCTTTATCTATAACGACCGTAACGGTCCCGTGGGAGATCCCTGTAGGATGGCAGCACTCCTGTCCGAACACCTCCATCACTTCCGAAGGTGTCGCCGAAGTTGCCACATCGTAATCCAGAGGAGTTTCAGAAAGAAGGATGTCGCGCACAGCACCACCGACGACATAAGCTTCAAAGCCGTTTTCCGTGAGGCGCGAAAGAAGGGAATCGACCGTTTCCGGCAGTTTATACTGAACTTTAATCTCCCTTGCTTCCATAATCTACCCGATCAGTATCTCAGTTTCTTCAGTATGGCCTGCGCCTGCTTCACCGTCATTTTCTTCGGACAACTCCACTGGTAGGCGTCATTGAAAGCCTTGCGGATGATGTCTCCGAAATCATCCATCCGTAGGAAACTCAGTTCCGCCGGCAGATCGACTCTCCGGCACAGGCTCTTGAATCCGGCGATAAAAGCTCTGGCCGCGTCTTCTTCCGTAGCACGCGCGGAACAAAGGTGCGCCGCACGGGCCAGTGTCGCCAGGTCATCTTTGACTTCTTCAAACTCAAAGTCGAGTATCGCCGGAAGAAGCACTGCGCAGACGCGCCCGGGCGCGATATGGTATTTCTCCGAGATATATATGGCAAAGCTGTGCGTCAGACCGAAGCCGATACGGCGCGTCGCAACGCCCGAATAGTAAGGTGCCATCATGAACTGAAGACAGACATCATTTCCGGCACCATGCTTATAGCAGTTTTCGAGATAGGAGAAAAAGATCGGTACGGCGATCTGGACATTGGCCTTATCCGCCGGAAATTCCTTGCTGGTCAGGCTGACATACGCTTCCACCGCGTGCGTCAGAGCCAGGATCGACGATGCCGCCATATTCTCCATCGGAAGTCTTAGGATCAGATCCGGATCCAGTACCACCACCTGCGGGATCAGGTGTTCACTGTAAAACACGTTGATCTGCTGATCATTCTTGATCAATGCACAGGCAGAACTCTCAGCGCCGCTGCAGGTCGTAGCAATCGCGAACAGCGGAAGTCCGGGGTTCGGGATCTGATTAACGCCCCTCATCTGGTAAAGACTTTTTCCGGGATTGGTTAGCCAGGCGGCGACCATCTTGCCGATGTCGATCACCGTGCCGCCGCCAAAAGCGACGACCGCTTCACAGTTATATGTCTGGCACTCTTCCGCACATTTTTCGATCGTGGCCGAGTCCGCCATTTTTCCATCATGGGTCCATACGAAACAACGGGCACCGACAGTATGTAGATCTTCAATGAATTTATCGTAAAGTTTCAGTTTCTTCGTCTGTTTGCCGGAGATAAGGAATATCCTCTTGAGGTTCTTTTCGACCAGATATTTCGCCAGAGATCCGAATGCACCTTCCTCCGCCATGAGTATCTGGCGTCGGTCATTCATCTTTTTCGTATAGTAGAAAAGCTCCTGCGATGATGCCATTGATCCTTATGCTCCTTTTATCCAGCCATTTCTCTTCTGTAAGTATAACATAGAAGAGAAGTTCACATAAATGAAACATTCCAGTAGGATTTCTGTACGATTCACAGGAGAGTGCTATGTTATGATTTTTATGGAGAAGCATTTATATAGACATTAGAGCAGCTTCAAAATGGGCAAGGAGAAGTGCACTATGAAATTTACGGATGGGCTTTGGACAGTAAAAGAAGGTTATTCACTGAATTACCCGAAAGAGATCGCAGACATTGATTATTCCGATTCGGGGATCACACTTTTCGCTCCTTACAAAGAGCAGGCAAAGAGCAGCGATTCCATCGGAAGCGGACTTTTGTCCGTGCATATCAGCGTCATCGGTGCGAATATGTTTTCCATAAAGATCACGAATCACAGAGGCAGCCGTGCGGCAAAAGCCGTGATCGAGCTGAACCGGTCGATCATTAAGCCGGTCAGCAGCGAGACAGAAACAGAGTACGTTTACTCTTCAAGTCTTCTCGAACTCCGCCTGAGCAAAGATGGCCAGTGGGGCATCTCCTTTTACTATTCCGGACGCTTCCTGACATCGACCGAACTCGGCGGCATGGCGCACATCACCGCACCGGACGGTATGACCTATATCCGCGAGCAGCTCACATTAAGCGAGAATGAATATATCTACGGTCTGGGTGAGATCCCCGGAAGCATCGTACGAAACGGCGGTTCTTTTGACATATGGAACGAAGACGCCGGCATCCGCTACGGACGTTCCGCCAAGAGCGTGCCTTTCTTCATCTCCTCGAGAGGATACGGTGTTCTCGTAAACAGCACCGAATGCGTCTCTTACGAGATCGCTAACGACGCGACCACCTCTTCCGGACCTGAGGGCGTGACCGCCCGTACGCAGTTCTCCGTAGCCGGAGAGACGATGGAGTACATCCTCATCGGCGGTGCTTCCATGAAGCATGTATTAGATATCTATTCCGAAATGATCGGACGTCCTTCGATTCCGCCGGCCTGGTCCTTCGGCAGCTGGCTGGCCACTCCGCAGTTTGAAGAATACGACGAGGACTCCATCCTCGATCTGGTCGAGCAGGCCAAAGGCATGGGCACTCCGCTTTCGGTGATCAACTTCGGACCTTTCTGGATGAAGGGCTTTGAATGGACCTCGTTCCTTTGGGATCAGAACCGGTTCCCGAATCCACACCACCTGATCAAGAAACTTCATGAGAACGGTGTCCGCGTATGTCTGTGGATCAGCCCGTATATCGCACAGAAGTCTCCTCTTTTCCAGGAAGGCTACGACGGCAATTACTATGTGAACTATAACGACGGGGACGTCTTCCAGTCCGATGTCTATCAGCCCGGCGCCGCGCTTCTGGACTTTTCGAATCTGGTCGCTCGTGCCTGGTATCAGAAATATATCGATGATCTTATCCGGCTGGGCGTCGATTCTTTCCGTCTCGACTACGGAGCAGATGCTCCGGCAAAAGCACCGCAGTTTGGCGTTCGTGCCGCCTCTTCCGGCATCTCATATAAGAACGGATTCGAAGCGGAAAGCATGCACAATCTCTATGCTTATCTTTACGAAGAAGCCGTATACGAGATCCTGGAAAAACGCTTCGGCGAAAATGGCGCATGCATGCTCTCGCATTCCGCATTCGTCGGATCTCAGAAATTCTCCTATCAGATGCTGGATAACGAGGAACCTTCCTATGAGAGTATGGCATCGACACTGCGAAGCGGTCTTTCTCTCTCCATCAGCGGCTTCCCGTACTGGAGCCAGAACATTGGAGGACTCTCCGACGAATGTGCTCCGGATCTTTTCATACACTGGCATCAGTACTCCATGTTCGTTCCGAACGCCGTGCTTGGAGGTGTTGAAGGGTTCCGTGTACCGTGGCAGTATGGTCCGGAAGCACTTTCCGAGACACTTCTTTATGCGAAGATGAAGCTGGGACTTATGCCCTACATCTTCTCTTCCGCCGTGGAATCCAGTTCGCTGGGCATCCCGATGACACGTCCGATGATCCTCGAATTCCCGAATGACCAGAACGTGGCCGCGCTCGACCAGCAGTACATGTACGGTTCGAACCTTCTCGTCGCTCCGATCACTTCGGCCGACGGCATCGTCCGTTACTATGTACCGTCCGGTACATGGACCAATCTTCTGACCAGAGAGCGCATCAACGGACCGATCTGGAAAAATGAGCAGCACAACTACGACACCATGCCGATCCTGGCCCGTCCGGGAACGATCCTCGTGGCCGGTTCGACAGATGAAACGCCGATCTATAACTATATGGAAAACGTGACCATCACGCTCTTCGAACTTCCTGAGGGAAAAGAGATCAGCACGGATGTCTATTCCGCCGACCTGAAGAATATCGGTATCGTAAAGGCACAGAAAAAGGCAGGCAAGATCACTGTCGTAACGCAGGGATTCTACGGACAGACACGTCTCGTCCTCTCGGGCATCTTCCGCATCGGTTCCACAAGCGTAGGTATTCCGGAATTAAATGAATGGGGTACTATGGTCGTCTTCGAAGGAAACGAGATCGAAGTCGGCATTCTGGAGTGATCAGTCGCGTCCGCGGATCTTTCCGATAATGATCACAGCAAAAACCGTAAACGCCACGATGAGAAGACCGGCGCCGATCAGCATGCGCGGTGTGATCTCTGAAAACGGACCTGCATTCTCCGGGACAGGCGTTAAAGTCGGCGTAGGTACCGGAGTGGGTGTCGGTGTCGGGGACGGTGTCGATGTCGGAGCAACTCCATGCTTGATATCGACCTTTGCCGATACGTTATTTCCCGAAATGATCGTGACCATAGAAGAAACGAGTTTCGTCTCCGCGTCTTCCGGGAATGAGATATAACAGTCTGAAAATGCGATGCTCTCGCCGGCGATCGCACAGCCCTGCGAGGTGACCATAGCGTCCGCATTGTCCAGCGTGATCTTCCCCTCCGGGCAGTACACGGCCGTGCTTTCCTGTTTTCTGCAATCCGCAGAAATCTGTGCTCCCGAAGAGATCGTGATCCCCTTCTTGGCGTAGATCGAGCTTTCGTCCGAGGAAATGGAAACGATTGACCCTGCACCTTCGATATAGACCTGACCTTCCAGCGCAGTAATGCCTTTCGTCTTGGAATCAATACTGACATCGCTGCCATTTCCGATCCTGACATCCCCGCCGATCGAGCCGACAGCTCCGCCGGATCCCTTGATCTCATCTTCGATTTGGATCGTCGTATCGGAGATCTCCACATTCCCGTCGGCCATGAGAAGATAGGCGGAATCCGTTACTTCCCCTTCTCCTCTCACAAACAATGTGCCTACATCTACCGTAAGATCTCCGTTTTTTGCATACACAGCACTGTGACAGGCATCCGTTTCCAGAAAAAGCGGGCCGTCCCCCTGAAGGATCAGAGAACCCTCCACCATAATGGCCGGAGAGGCTACCTGGGAGGTGACTTTCGAACTTCCCTTAACCTCGACCACCACTTCGTCCTGTGTTCCCAGATCGATATACATACCGCTGTATCCATCCAGAGTAAGCGTGTGGGCGGAAGCATCGTATGACCAGTTGTCGCCTTTGCAATTTCTTCCGGAAGAGAAGGTCTTCCCGTCCACGATGATCGATGTCGCATCAGAGGATGCGGCGAGAAGCTGCGGGCTGGCCGCACAGACCAGGATGGAAACGGCTCCAAGAAGCGATACCAGTGCTTTTCGAATCTTCATGACAGACTCCTTCTCCCGAATTGGAACATTGATTTCTAAAGCATACTATACCACACGCATCATGAAAATTCGCCTTGACATTTACGGGTGAACCCACGATAATAATGAAGTGATTCGGGGCATTAGCTCAGCTGGGAGAGCGCCAGGTTCGCAATCTGGAGGTCGTGAGTTCGATCCTCATATGCTCCACCAAAAACAGAAAAAGGACGGCATCAGCCGTCCTTTTTCCTTTCTTCAGAATCTTTCCTTTCCCGTCACATAAGAGTTTCCTCGGTCATTCAATGACATAGGCATAGAGATTCCTCATATAATAAAGGTAAGGTTTCTCATTCGGCTCAAGAATAAGGGCGAATCCGATCTTCTTTGTCACACTTGTCCCATCCTTGAAATATACTGTCATCTCTATAGTTTCATCTTTAAAAGCAGTATTAAATACGTCGGAATCCTCATACCCCATCTTCGTATACGCATCCGTGCACTTGGTCTTTAATTCCTCATTGCCGCTCACATCAATTTCCACGAGCAGTTCATAATTCTGCATTTCCTGTACCGGATACTGCATGGAGAAGGACGAGTAGCAATGATGGAGCCGTTCTCCTTTTTTCGGATGCTCCGGATCCTTTGCAAACGCCGCTTCGTTCACCTCGGAACCGATACTGCTTTCTGTTCCTTTGATCCTGTATTCTTCATCTCCTACTCTATAGTCAACATTGAAGCACAGGTTCTCGCACAAGGACCGGTATTCCACATAATCGACATCCTCCCCGTCTACCATGAACGGTAACCCGAACTTGACGCAGCTGAAACTGTCCCCCCAGCCGTGCGTGCAGAGGCCTCCGTTCCCGTTTTCAAAAGTAAACGGGATGACCGGCAGATCCGGGTCGTTCAGGATATTCTTTTCTTCGACAATTTTCTTCAGTCTTTCCTGTTCCTGAATCACTTCCGCATCCGGTTCATAATCAGTGTCAGATCCATCATCCGAATAAAACACCGAAGGAACGCCTTCTTCCTCAAAAGATCTCAGGTGGACTTCACCGGGCTCCTCTGAAGATCCTTTGATATAGCATGCAAACCCTGCTTTTTCTACGGTAAATGATTCTCCCGCAGTTTCCTGATATGAATACGGGACTAATTTACCTTTGATACCGATATCGGTAACTTCACTCGAACCATCTTTGAAATTGACTTTGACCGTGATCACGATATCCTTACACAGGGAGGTAAGAAAATCGCAGGAATACGGCATGTAGTTTCCGTCCTGGTCCTCGAGAGCCATATGTTCATAAAGATCCTTACGGTCCTTAACAAGAGCGCAGAGATACTTTTTTACATTTTTATAGTTTTCTCCGGAAGAGACCGTTTCTTTATACGAATGATAAAAATCGACCGCACCTATGTCAAAGATCCTGTCTCCTATATAGTACTTGTTCGGTTCATCCTCCCAATCGGATAGATACCGGTCATCCAGGTTGATCTTTTCGCCCGTGATATTGCCCGGCACATTTCCGTAATGGGCGATCGCCACTTCCGCATTTTTGAATGAATACTCCACGCTCTCGACATTATTACCGACAACGGAAAGAGGAAATTCACACTCAAAACTGAATTCATCGAGTGACATTGACATGCCCGTGAAGTCTGATGTCGTATTCTCAAGAGGGATCGAATTATCTTCTCTTAAGCCCTGTCCGGCGACCATAATGGTATATGTTTGAGTGATCGTACCTTCCTGGCGATCTGTGCTTTCCGAAATCAGGGATTCCTCAGATGCTTTCTCCTTACCGGGGTTTACCGTGCGATACACGGTATATGACAAAAGAAGGACGGATGCAGCAGCGGTAAAGGCCAGCACGCGGGTAACGGTCTTTCTGCTGTTCACTTTCTTCTTCGGGTTTACTTCCCGAATCGTCCCATGATCCGGCAGAGCTGAAAGTACCTGATCCACTTTGGCATTTACAATATCCGGGATCATCACATTCTCTTCAAATATATTATTATCGTTCATATTTCATTTCTCCTTGAAAATCACTGTTGTAGTAGCCGGCAAGCTTCTTTCTAGCCCGCTGCAACCGTGTCGTGACAGCACTCTTGCTGATATTCAGGATCTGCGCAATTTCTTTCGTTTCGAACTCGTGCACATAATAGAGGATCACTACCGGGCGGTATTTCTCATCAAGAAGGCTCAGCGCCTCTTTGAGTTCGAGATTATACTCATCTGTGATAGCGGGCTCCTTCCATTCCGAAAGATCCGTAAAACGTTTCCTTTCATTTATGATTGCATAGCAGTGATTGATCAGTATCTTAGTCATCCATGTTTTGAAATACCGTTCTTCACGAAGTCCTGTGATCTTCTCCCAGCAGGTAAGAATGGTATCCTGCATCGCGTCGGCAACATCCTCGTCATTCATAAGAATGGCCAGTGCGACTTTATACATGTACTGTTTATTCAACTGAATCAGACTCGCAAAGGCTTCTTTATCGTTTTCCTTTGCAGCCATCACCAACTTCTGTTCTTCGGTGGTGGTCATTGACGCCTCCTTCTTCTCGACTTAATGAAATAAGCGCTTTTTTCGATACAACCATTAGATAAATTATAAACGTGTTTGGTCACACATCTGAGCAAAAAATTTTTCAGCATCTGTTCTTGTATGAAAAAAGGCTGTGTATTTTTTCGGGATCTCCCGGTTAATACACAGCCTTGCTGATCACTTATTTTCTTTTCCGATTACTTTAAGAAGCCGTTGATGATCTGCTCCTCTGCTTCCGCCTCGGTAAGACCCAGGGTCATGAGCTTGATGAGCTGTTCACCGGCGATCTTACCGATGGCCGCCTCGTGTACGAGCGCCGCATCTACGTTATTGGCCTCGAGTCCCGGAACTGCCAGGATTCGTCCGTTATCCATGATGATCGCATCGCACTCGGTGTGACCGGAGCATGCCGTGTTACCATTCAGGACTGCATCGAATTTCTGATAAGAATCATTCTTAGCAACCGAACGGGAGACCACGTCTGCCGAGCAGCCTTCGCCATTTAGATCTACGCGATAGTTACTTACGGCCTTCTGATCCCCGTGGGTCATGAGACGCTCGTGAACGACCAGTCTTGCGCCCTTTCCGAGCTCTGCCTTTGTATCACGTACGGTGTCATCGACTCCCTTGATCTGGGTCATCTCCATCTCCATGTAACTGTCCTCTTCCATGTAGACTTCCGTACCCGGATTGAGGATGCGCTTGCCGGCGCCGTCTCCGGAACCGTAGTGTTTTTCGACATATTTTACTTTCGCGCCCTTTCCGACATAGAAACGGTGGATACCGTCATGCTCACTGTCCTTCGGACCGCAGTTATCGATACCGCAGCCGGCAACGATCACGACATCGGATCCCTCGCCGATATAAAAGTCGTTATAAACGATCTCCTTGATACCGCTTGCTGTCATGACGACCGGGATGTGTACACTTTCGTTCTTCGTGCCCGGCTTGATCTTGATATCGATACCCGAACCGTTTTCCTTCGGGATGATGTCGATATTCGCCGTGGAATTTCTGGCGACCGCCTGTCCGTTGGAACGGATATTGAATGCACCTACCGGTACCTTGTGAAGATCGGCAACTTCTTCGAGAAGACGATCAGAAACAGCATCTAAGTTCAGCATTCTTCTTCGCCCCCTTCCTCAAGAAGTCCCTTGCCGCAGCCCTTGACGGCCGACATCGTACCGGCAAGATCCGGAAGGATCTGATCCTTCGGGCCATGGGCGACGAGCTTTCCGTCGCTTAAGACTACGACCTCGTCCGCGATGTTCAGGATCCTCTCCTGGTGGGAGATGATCAGGATCGAACTGTCCTTGATATCTTTTCGCATACCTTCGAAGACCTTGATGAGGTTCTGGAAACTCCAAAGGTCGATGCCCGCCTCCGGCTCATCGAATACAGAAAGTTTCGATGCCTTGGCCAGGACCGTCGCGATCTCGATACGCTTCAGCTCACCTCCGGAAAGGCTGGCATTTACTTCACGGTTGATATATTCCCTCGCGCAAAGACCCACTGCCGACAAATACTTGCAGGCGTCTACTGTGGAGAGCTTCGTACCCGTCGCCAGGCGGATCAGGTCGAATACCTGAAGGCCCTTAAAACGCACCGGCTGCTGGAAAGCAAATCCGATACCGGCTCTGGCGCGGTCGGTGATAGACATATCCGTGATGTCTTCTCCGTTGAAAAAGATCTTTCCCGAGGTCGGTTTGATGATACCGGCGATCAGTTTGGCCATGGTGGATTTACCACCGCCGTTCGGGCCGGTGATCACGGTAAGGGTCCCATCCGGGATCGTAAGGCTGATGTCATGAAGGATGCCTATATCCTGGCCGCCTTCATTCACTTCGAATGAAATATTTTTAAGTTCAAGCATGTTGCACCTTTTCTAGGGAGTTATTCTTCTTTATAACTCAACCATGGGATATTGTACCACGATTCGGAAACCTTTTCCTGTCTCCGAAGCAACATCCAGCTTGAAATTCATATCGTCCGCCATTTTCCGGACGAGATAAAGGCCCATTCCGGTCGCTTTCTTCCTTGCATCACCCGTATCTCCGGTGAATCCGCGCTCGAAAATAAAGGGCAGATCACAGGACTTGATGCCGATCCCGTTGTCCTCGATGATCAGGCGGTCTTCGCCCTCGATGGAAAACTGCAGTTTCGGTTCATCGGAACTGTACTTGATCGAATTGCTGACGATCTGTCCGAGGATAAAGCGCAGGGCTCTGCGGTCACCATAGAGCTTCTGCTCCCCGACATGGTTGATGACCAGAAAGTCCTTCTCCTCCAGGAGCGGGCGGTAATCTTCGATCACTTCGGAAATCACATCTTTGATCGCAACACGCTCGAAGAGATAGTCCTTCTTCTCACCCTTAATGCGCGAATACTGGAGCATCTGATCTACGCACTCATTTAATCGCGTGCGGATGTACTCGATCTTATAGACCATTTCGGGATCGAGATTGTCCCGATTGTTATCGAGGATCATCGTAAGAAGCGCCATCGGTGTCTTCGCCTCGTGCGCCCACGCCTCGACATATTCTTCGTAGTCCTCGTTTCGCAGGATCTCTTTTCCGAGACGTTCCTGCCGCACGATCAGAAGGTCGCACAGTTCCTTCGTTCTTTTCATCTCCGCCCCTTTTAAGTGCGAAAGCAGGATCTGCGCATGCTCCTCGTCCGGATTGGAAAGAAATTCATCGAGCGACCGGCTCATACGGTTTTCTGCTTCCAGAACGATCGCGCATACCAGAAGAAACGAAAGTACCGAGAAAAGAACGATCGATACGGCTAATGCAGAAAAAGCTTTTGTGTCCGTAAACCACAAAAGCACCATGAAAAACAGGTCTCCGAAAAGGACAAAGGCCAACCACGGAAGATGCGCGAAAAGGATCGAAAAGTATCTTCTCATACCCTGTCCTCCGGTTCTTTTTCCGAAGTATCGGAGATCGGCAGAAGCTTATATCCCACGCCGCGTTCCGTGACGATCTGCACCTTTACAGGAAGTGATCCCAGCGTTTTCTTAAGTCTCGTCAGATTAACCTGGAGCGCGTTCTCGTCGATAAATTCACTTGTGCCCCAGACCGCTTCGCAGATGGATTCTTTTGGCACGACATTTTTAAATTCCAGCATCAGCGATTCGAGGATCTTGCCATGATTCCTCGGAAGAAGCACCGACGTCCCATCGACATAGAGCGTGTATGTTCCGCGGTCAAGGAGGAATCCCGGTCCCTCAAGCATATTCGATCTGCCCTCGTATCTTCGGAGCACATTGGCCACGCGCGCAAGGAGCCGTTCTTTTCTATAGGGCTTTGTCAGGAATTCATCTGCGCCGAGTTCGAGCGCATGAAGTTCATCCGGAAGCTGATCCCGGGAGGTCACCACGACCACCGGGATCGAGCTTTTATTCTTTATCTCGCGGCAGATCTGAAAGCCGCTCTTTTCCGGAAGATTGATGTCGAGAAGCAGAAGGTCCGGACGAAGATCCAGGATCGTTTCCGTCACGCCGGAAAAATCCTCGATGAGGTGGACCTGGTAGCCCTCCTTTTCCAGCATGGAAGACAGTTCCTTCGCGACCATCTTCTCATCTTCGACAACAGCGATACTCTTCATGGATCTCCTCTTTTTCGGTTTTTCCGCAGCGCGAGGATCGGTGTGTCACTCCTCTCGTTCCGGAGTCATCAGGGTCTCTAGGAAACGGGAACTGCTGCGTTTTACGATATGCATGTATAAGTATTCTATCAGAACAAAGACGACAACAACAACCAGGATCACCGGGATCATCTCATCAATATGCGTTCTTGTTCTCGAGCTCAAAAGCCCGTTGAACAGTGCTTTTGTAGCGAAAACCGTACTCATCGCGGCGACTGCGATCGGAAGACCGAAATACCAGTTGATCTGTCTCTTCGATGTCTTATAGAGCGTCTGGTGATCCGCACCGAGCTTGACGAGCGTCTTATATCTTCTACTGGTGCGCTTCTGTCCCATGAGGAACTGTACGGCGAGGATCGTGTTCGCAACGACCAGGAAGATCAGGGCCAGATAGATCGTAATGTAGCTGGCCGCCACCAGGTAAAAGAGCTGGCGTCCCATGTTCGACAGATAGCTCTCATATTCGAGATCCGTTTTGTCGAAGATCTCGTTAAGGCGCATATAGGTCTGTGTCAGCTCGGACTTCGAATACTTCTTATGGTCCAGGATACCGTTGACGTAGACCTCTTCTCTTCCTGCAGTAAAAGTGTCGAAATCTTCGTCCGGAACGATCAATGCGCTCGACAGAGTGATGAAGCTGTCCGTCACGATCGGGTCATGGCGGGCTTCCCCGGTCATGACGAATTCTTTTCCGGCCAACGTCACGTGCGGTCTCTGCGGAAGGACTTTGCTGTCGAGCTCATCTCTGGCAAACGTGGAACTTCTATAAAGACCCAGCTCGCCTTCTTTGATATCGATCGGCTCCGCGCCCATGGCCACGACCTGCGCATTAAAGTCGGAAAGGCGGATCATGAAAGGAAAACCATCCATGAAATCACTTCTGTTGTGATAACTATATGTAGGATCTACTTCTTCCGCCAGTTTCGCAAATTCATCCGATTCAAAAGCTTTTCCGGGTTCTCCCCCTACGATATACGGGTGAGAGATGCGCATATACGAAAGGTAGTAGAACTCGTCCTCGCAGCCGAGCTCGCGGATCGTCTTCATCGGATCTTCTTTTCCGTTGAAGATATTGGTAAAGGTATAGTCGACACGTTCTTTTTCATAAAGATCATAGGAAACGAAGGTCGCGACACCGCAGGCAAGACAGGAACTTGCTACCAGGATCAGAAGCGAGCAGATCGCCATCGTTCCCGACTTAAAGATCACGCCGTCTTCCACCTGGCGGAAAGTAAAGACATGAAGTTTTCCGGACGAAGTCTTCTTTGCGATCAGATCGATCACGAAGCGGAGTCCGCGGAAGACAAGGATCGTGCCCAGAAGACCGACAATGACAGTCTTACCCAGCGTCTTCGTCTGCTCCCAGGCTGTTCCCTCCACACCTAAGCTATAGGCGTAGATCAGAAGAGTCAGACCCGTAAGAAGAAGGAGCGCCTGAAGGACCGGATAGCCTTTCTTTCTGACATTATCCGGCGCATCGGTAAGAAGTGTACCGACTTCTTTTCGCGCAAGACTAAAGGACAGAATGATGAAGGAGACGAGCTTTACGCCCATGAATCCTGCCGCGGTCAGGAGCGCCGCTTTCGACGACCAGGTGACCTGGTGTCCGATGAATCCGATGCCGACGAATTTGACCGTCAGAAGACTGATCACCTCGGTGATCAGGACAGATACCGGAAGTCCGATCAGAAGTGCCACAAGAGAGCTTCCGATGTCTTCAAGAAGGAGCATCAGGAAAAGCTTGGTGCGCTTCATGCCCATCATGATATATACACCGAACTCATGACTTCTTCTTTCGATCTGGTATTTACTGGCAAAAAAGATCAGGGCAAATACGATAAAGAGTGTAAAACCATAGAGCACGCCGATCATGGAAAAGAGCTTGTTGATCGCATCGCTTTCCAGCGTTTTCAGGTAGCGCATCACGTCCTGGCTCGACAGCGAAAGCACTACGTAGAACGCGATGATGGAAGTGATCAGCGAGCCCATAAAGAGTGCATTTTCTTTATGGCTTCTTATGCTGTTTCTTACGACGAGCTTAGAGAACATTGGCACTGCCTCCTCCCAGCTGGGCAAGCACTTTCAGAATGCGGTCATAGAATGCCTGACGGTCTTCGCCGTCTTCTTTTCTAAGTTCGTGGAAGATCTTGCCATCCTGGATGAACATGATACGGCTGCAGAAGCTGGCTGCATTGGAATCGTGGGTAACCATCAGAATGGTCGCGCCCTGTTCCTGATTGATTCCCGAAAGTTTTGTCATCAGTGCTTTTGCATTCTTAGAATCAAGAGCACCTGTCGGTTCATCGCAGAGGATCAGGCCCGGATCCAGGATCAGGGAACGCGCTGCAGCGATACGCTGCTTCTCACCGCCCGACATCTGGGACGGGAACTTGTCGAGGATATCTTTGATCTCGAGATACTCCGCAAGTTTCTCATAACGTTCGGAGCCCTCTTTCTCAGAACCGCCGTGGAGCGATACCGGAAGAAGGATGTTCTCCTTACCCGTCAGATTATCGATCAGTTCGAAGTTCTGGAAAAGATAACCCATATCCTTTCCTCTATAATCCGCAAGGTCCTTGCCGGACAGACGGCTGATCTCTTTTCCGTTCATTTCGATCGTACCGGATGTCGGTTTAATGACCGCCGCGATGCAGTTAAGAAGTGTGGACTTACCGGAACCTGATGCACCCATGATGCCCAGGAACTCTCCCGGCATGACCTGAAAGCTGATCCCGTCGATCGCCTTCGTCTGGCTCTCGCCCTTTCCGTAATATTTCTTCAGTGATTCAATCTTTAAAACAGGATCCATAAAGAAACCTCCCTTTCTTGTTCGATACCATCGTAAAGCAAGAGCAGGAGGAATACCACTTACAATGCGTGTAAGGTTCTTCGGATTGTTCCTTTCGGATCTGTCCTCGGCTTCGCCTGCGGAGGCTCCTTCAGGAACAATCCGAAAAGAACCTGTGTTGAAGTGTGACGGTTGCTTATCGTTTATTGATTCTAATAGTAGAAGGCGCTAATCTATTTGAAGGAGGGATCACTATGAAAAAGAATCGGATCTATTGTGTGATGATCGCAGGCGCATTCATCCTAGGCATGTCACTTGGCATCACCGGCTGTTCAAAAAGGGAAAGCACAGAAACAGTTTATCCCGAGGAGACTTCCTCCGGAAAATACAGCGACCGGTACTACTATCCGACAACAGATGAGTACGGTCACGGAGAGACCGGCACTCCGCCGGGAGTGATCATGTTCGCTCAGGTCATGGTCAACGGGAAGATCTACGAATGCACCAATGCGACCGCCTGGGCATCCCTTCCTACTGGGGATTTCAAAGAAGCCGGGACCATTCTGGAAGTGGACGTGTGTGTCGAACCCAAAGAAGACCTCTGCGCCACCGGCATCAGTGTCCCGATCCGATCCGGGCAGAAAGTCTACACCTCCGAAAAGATCTCCACGCAAGTCATCGTACAGTGCGACGACGGGAATTTCTACATCTTTCAGGAACGTAAATAAGCGGTTCTGGAATAAAATATGACGGAGCCTCATGAGGCGCGAAAGCGGCGAGGACAGATCCGGAATAGTTTATTCCAGAACGATCGTGCCGCCGCCCAGGACCTCGTCGCCGTTATAGAAAACAGCTGCCTGACCGGGTGTGATCGCGCGGATCGGCTCATCGAAAACAAGCTTCACTTTTCCGTCTTCCAGCGGGAACGCTGTCGCCCACTGTTCTTTCTGGTGGTAGCGGAGCTTGGCCTGAACACGGACTTCACCCTTCGGAACTTCGCCGGATATCCAGTTCACATCATCGATCAGGGCCTCGGTGTTCCGGAGGTCTTCATCGTACACGAGGATGACGCGGTTATTTTCCACATCGAGACGGGAGACATACATCGGAGCCGGAAGCGCAAGTCCCAGGCCTCTTCTCTGTCCCGGAGTATAGGCTACGATGCCTTTATGCGTGCCCAGCACTTTTCCATCCTTATCGACGAAATCGCCTGCCGGATATTCTTTTCCGGTGGTCTTTTTGAGAAAAGAAACGTAGTCGCCGTCGGGGACAAAACAGATATCCTGACTCTCTCTTTTTTCGGCATTGATCATGCCGGCATCCTTTGCGATTTCACGGACCTCCGTCTTCTTAAGATCGCCCAGGGGAAACACCGTATGTGCCAGCTGTTCCTGCGTCAGCGTATAAAGGACATAGCTCTGGTCCTTGGTCTCATCCAGTGCCTTAAGAAGATGGTAGCGGCCATCATCTCTTTTCTCGATCCTTGCATAGTGGCCGGTGACGATCACGTCGCACTTTAAGACCTGCGCGCGCTCATAAAGTTTTCCGAATTTAAGATAGCGGTTACAGTCGATACAGGGATTCGGCGTGCGGCCATGTTCATAGCAATCCACGAACTTGCCGATGACCTTTTCCTTGAACTCTTCCTTAAAGTTGAAAACGTAATACGGGATTCCAAGGTGCATGCAGACAGAGCGCGCATCTTCGACATCATCTAAAGAGCAGCATGTCTTGGGATTGGCAACGACGATATCTTCGTTACTGTAAAGCTTCATGGTACAGCCGATACAGTCGTACCCTCTGTCCATCATGATCTTGGCGGCCAGGGAAGAATCCACGCCGCCGCTCATTGCGATCAGGGCGCTGCTCATTTTCCTAAGTCCAGCATCGCGTCAATGCACTTTCTGGAATCGCGGATCAGCTCATCACTCATGAGGATCTCTTCACCGCCGGTGCCGAGGATAGTGCGGTACACATCGACCAGCGTCGTAGCCTGCATGTTGTGGCAGACGCAGTCTTTGGAAAGCGGGAAGAAGCTCTTGTCCGGGCAGTCGAACTGCAGATGCTCGACGATACTGTTTTCCGTCGCAATGATGAATTCCTTCTCGTCGCTCTTTTTCGCATAGGCCATGATCTCCGTTGTGGATCCGACGAAATCCGCCTGAGCGACAAATTCCGGGCGGCTCTCCGGATGGATCAGGATCTTGGCACCCGGGTGCTCCTCGCGGGCTCTGTCAAAATCTCTCTGCGTAAAGCGCAGATGGGTCGGACATCCGCCGTGAACGAGCTTCATCTTTTTTTCCGGAAGCTTCTTGCCGATCCAGTCGCCGAGGTTACAGTCCGGTACGAAAAGGATCTTATCGTTATCGATATTCCGGATGATCTTGACGGCGGAAGAAGATGTGACCGCCACATCGCAGAGCGTCTTTAATTCCGCGGTGGTGTTGATATAGGCAACCACAGTATGGTCCGGGTTTTCCTGCTTTAATGCGGCAAGCATCTCCGGCTCGATCTGCTCAGCCATCGGGCAGCCGGCGATCGGATTTGCGAGATATACCTGCTTTTCCGGCGAAAGCATTTTCACGGTCTCCGCCATAAAACGGACGCCGCACATGATGACTTTTTTCGCGGAAACTTTCGCCGCTTCCTGGGCAAGTCCGAAGGAATCGCCGATGTAGTCTGCGACCTCCCAGATATCGTGACGCTGATATGCATGCACTAAAATGCAGATATCGCGTTCCTTTTTCTCCTTGTTGATCGCATCCTGTAATTCTCGAACTGTCATATTTCCCCTCTCTTTTCCGCATTCCGCGCGAAAAGCACCTGTAATTTCTTTGTGTTCCGAAAAGTTTTTATCCATCAATGAACATCGGGAAATAGCTCTCGATGTCGTCGAAGAATTTCTTTAAGTGGATCAGATCCGTCGCCGCCTTGTGCACGGTGATTGAGATCGGCAGATACTTTCTTCCGCCTTCCTCAATGATCTTGCACATATCTACCGCCGGGAAGAAATAATCCTTCATCTCGTGAAGATCGACAGAGAATCCGTCAAAGGAAAACCACGGGTTGAAGCAGACATTATAGCTGTTCGTCGGCGGCATTCCTTTCATAGCGAAAACGCCTTTGCTGGAACCGTACTTTTCCAGGTCGTTTAAGAACTTTTCGTTAAAAACGGCAAAATCCTCATCGTATTCTGTCCAGAGGATCGTACTGGTCTCATCGTCTTCGTGATAGACCGGATATGCCGGATTCAGGTAGTTCCACCAGCCGATCTGTCCATCTTTATACGCTACACTGAGCTCGCCCTGGTTGTTGATGGCGCGCGTCACCATATAGTAGAAAACGCAGTCCTGGCGGTATCCCTTCTTCTCGATCGCAGGAAGCAGATCCGTCACATCGATCCTTCTATTTAGGGAGATATTCATCGGGAACATCTTCGCATAGTAGTGAAAATGCTGGGCACGCGGCCATGTCGTCTGATCGTAAGTAAAAAACTGTGATTTCATAAGCACTCCTCGATATGGTCGATGGACATCACCTGTGCATAGCGGTGATTCCAGATCTCGTAGCTGTAGTAGTGATAAAGTTCCTCACCGGAAAGATACCGGTTGTCGAATGTGGTGTGGCCGCCTCGCGGAACGATGACATCGTATCCTAATTCAAAAGCCACTTTCACGGTTGCGTCCACGCAGAAATCCGTCTGCATTCCCGTGATGATCAGCTTTCCGATATCGCGTTCCTTCAGATAATCATTGAGGCCCGTTCCACGGAAAGCACTGTTGAACTTTTTGTCGAAGATCTTCTCGTCACCCTTCGGAGCGACCTGGGAATAGATCTCAAATCCGCTCTCACCCTTGACCAGCGTGTTGTCTTCGTGACGGATAAAGATGACTTCGATCCCTTTGTCCCTGCAGATCTTTTCCATCTGGCTGATCGTCTTGATCAGTCGTTTTTCATCATAAGGATGCTCCAGAATCAGGGCATTCTGCATATCGATCACAAGCATAGCCGTCTTTGGCATGAGACAACACTTCCTTCGCCTATAAAGTTGCACAGAACTGTACCTACATACTATACCACAATTCCCCTCATCAAATCTCCCCTAATTATATAAGGAAAAGAGTTTTCGTCGTGCCTCCGCAGGGCATCGCCCGAGGACAGCACAAGAAAACTCTTTGCCGCAAGGGTCGAGGCTGCCCCGATAAATCGGAACAGCCTCTGGAAACAAGGAAGTAGAGGTATATATTTAGGGAGGTCCTGCGATGTTAATCAGCCATTGCTGGCTTCTTTTTCCGATCTTTCCGCCCGTACTCTCGGACCGGTGACCGGCTTAACTTGTGACTTCTCTTCTTTTTTAGTGTTTTCTACCCATTCCACCGTATCTTCGAGGGAGGCCCTCAGATCTCTCGGGGAATAGTGCAGATCATTGTTTGCCCGCTCACTCTCGTAGAGCGGCTCGGGTGAGATGAACGGTCCGTATTTCTCCTTCGGATTCGTTTTTCTCGTGACCTTATAGTAGAGCTGGGCGATGCCCTTTCCACTTAAGAGCCAGTTAGGGACCTTTTTGGTCACTTCATCTCTTCCTGTGATCTCGTGCAGACTATGGAGGAAATCCTGCGTACTCATGTAAGCATTGGAGAGGATGTAGCATGTGCCCTTCTCACTGTGTTCCGCTGCTTCGAGTACTCCGGCCGCCACGTCGCGGACGTCTGTGAAATCCACGCCGCCCGGGATACTGACTTTGAGATCGCCGGAGAGATAGTCACGGATGAGACTGATGATGTCGGAATTGCCGTATTCGTACGGTCCTAAGACCAAAGACGGAAGAAGGATCACTGCATTCAAGCCATTGAGTGTTACCTTATCCAGAATATACTGGGTCGCTTCCGCTTTCGACTTGGCATAGTCGCCGATGACTTTATTTCTGTCAAAGAACTGTACGTCCTTTACCGGTTCGGATTTCTCCGGCATCGGTATGGATCTGGCAGATCCGATATAGATCAGTTTTCCGATCTTCTTCTTTACACATGTATCTGTGATATTCATTGTGCCGTGAACATTTACGCGGCGTACCATGAGATCGGTCTTCTCCGAGATCACGTTTCTCTCCTGTGCGTGGATCAGGATCGCTTTCCGCGGATCCTCCAGTTCGAAGAAATCCTTCATGGAGTCTTTTACGAGGATATCACCATACTTTACTTCTACCGGAAGTCCGGCCAGAGGAGTCGTATCCTCTTCCGGATTGACGAGAACGCGTACGGATTTCCCATTATCCAGCAGCATTCTGACGATGGTATTGCCTATTTGACCGGTCGCGCCGGTGACTAAATACTGAGTCATTCCCCTAACCCCCTTTCGGGTAGTAATAGATTCCCTGGTTCCCTAACCTCTTACGTCTATTATGTGGGTATAATTTGAACAATTTTTGCGGATAAGAAAAACAAAACGGCGTTTTTACGTCTATTTAATGACAATTTTGTAAACGATCGTCAGGTCAGGACCTGTCCGACCGCATCTTTGATGCGCTCCAGACGGGCTCCGACAAACACGGGATCTTCGGAGATCTCACAGTTGGAAGAAAGCCATTTCCCGAATACATCGGGCCTGATACGAAGGGCTTCGCGGATATCGGTATAGGCGGGACTTGCATCGAGCGAGCGGGCATTTGCGCTTTCTTCCGACTCATCCTCATCGATCAGGATCGGCATAATGCGGTCAACATCCTTCTGGGAGATCGCGCGCTGGACTGTCAGCCAGTCCGCCAGGACACAGGCGGCCTCTTCGACCGCACGTGTTTCCACCGCCTCCGGAAGGCGCGAGAATCTTGTATCGTAACGGTCCCACTCGATGTGCTCCTTCTTCCGGAACTTCACCACGAGGATGATCTCATCGGCGATGATGAGAAAATCGACAGCGGCGGAAGCCATATCCGTTTTTAACGTTATATTATAGTAGACCTGAAGGGGCAGTTCCGATTTCACGATCTGAGATGCGACGGTCTGGTGCAGCTTTACCTGTGCGGCCAGTTCCCCCCAGGCAGACAGAAAGACCTTCTTCATCTCTTTGGGACAGGTCTCCGACTTTTCTTTGAGCCGCAGGATCTCCTCCATCCGGTTATCGAATGGTTTGATCCAGGTCAGTTCTCGAACTTGTGGTTCCTGTGCCCGATGAAAAAGGTCCATCTTAAACTCCTGTTCATCCGGGGCTGTTTTTTTGTTGAACGTCAGCCGTTCAGCGTCTCATACTTTCTCACCCCGTAGTGAGTAATTATAGCATAAGCACCGGCACAAAGTCCCGCAATGAGGACGATCTCTCCTGCGAAGACTCCGTACGTCACCGCATCTCTTGTGATGATCACCGCAATGATAAGGCCGATACCGGAAAGGATCGCGAGGATCATGTTGATGACCATCGTCAGGATGATCGCCATTCCCTTCTTGATGACCTCCGCTTCATTGGTCCAGTCGAGACGGGCGAAGATCAGGCCGAAGATCAGGCCGACGAATGAGCACAGAAGGTGGAAAAGGCTCGTCAGAACGATCAGCAGGAGGCACGGAACGATGCCCGCATTACTTACGATCGAAAGCACGATGCATGCGATGATGGAGACCGGCTGGAAGATCAGGACGCTGACCATGAGTTTGGAAAAGAGGATGATCTTCGTCGGGATCGGAAGCGACTTGTTGAGCCAGATCCTTTTGCCTTCGATGGAGACCGACGACGGTGTCGTGTAGGTCACGGAAGCAAAGAAGTTGATCATGGCGGCCCAGATTGCTGCCCAGGTAAGCCCGTTGAATTTCGATAAGAGATCCACGGTTTCCCCATCGACCTCGATCGATTCTAAAAATGAGATGTCACCTACACCTTTATATGCGATATACGCAACAGCAGCGATCAGCAGGATCGTACCGAACAGTGTATTCATGATGTAGTTCGTAGAAGAGAAATATCTTCTCAGTTCCATGGAAAGGACGGCCTTTTTAAAGGAAGATCCCTTATAGTTTCTGGCTTTCTTCGAATTATCCACATGGAAGTCCGTGCCGTTTAATCCGCGGGTATGGATATAGACCGCGAGGATCAGCGGAATGACCGTGATCAGAAGCGTAAGAAGAACACAGACGAGATCTCCGCTGTAGATCGCTTCAGTGATCCAGTAAAATGGCAGGATCTGCTTCATCTTGGTGATGGATTCTGCTGTTGTGATATTCAGCTCCTCTGCATAGGAAGAGATATTCGGAACTACGACCATGTAAAGAAGAAGTGTGCCCATGGTCAGAATGATCGTTGCGACCTGTCCGAACTTGGTCGCTCTTCTCAGGAAGCTGATCATAGCGCTGATCAGAAGCGAGATGAAAAGCGGAAGTGCCGGGATCAGAAAGCCGATCGCGATTCCACGGAAAAAGAGTGCGGAAGAAGCTCCGCCCACTGTGCAGACGATCAGGAAGGAAGGGACCAGCATGACCATTGCGCAGAGTACATCCAGCAGATACATCCCCAGAAGCTTGGAGATGACGATACTGGCCTTCGGGATCGGCATCGCAAGAAGCATGCCCGTATCACTGGATCTGGCATCTCTTGTGGAGTTGATCACGCCGAACATCAGGGCGATGATCATAGAAAGAGAAAGCGAGATGAAGATCGCATATTCTGCCAGATCTTTTTCCACTAAAAGATAGGTGGTCGAACCGCCGATGATCGCAAACATGCCGATCATGAACAGCCCCAGGATCGCAAGACCGATCGCCGCGATAATGAACGGCGTCTTGCCTTTTCTATTCAAGCTGTTAACGAGTGAGATAAACTCGGTGCGCAGCAGTATCAGAAGTGTACGCATATCAGTTGGCCTCCTCGGTGATCTCCAGGAAGACTTCCTCCAGAGAAGCATTGCCTTTGACTTCTTCCATAGTGCCGGCAGCGATCAGCTTGCCGCTCTTGATGATGGCGATCTTGTCGCAGAGCTTTTCGGCTACTTCGAGAACGTGTGTCGAGAAGAAGATCGCGCTTCCCTTGCTGCAGAATTCACGCATCATGTTCTTTACAGTAAAGGCGGCCTTCGGGTCGAGTCCGACGAACGGCTCGTCCATGATAAGAAGCTTCGGGTCGTGGATAAATGCGCCGATGATCGCCAGTTTCTGCTTCATACCGTGTGAATACGAAGCGATCTGGTTATTCAGTGCATCCAGGATCTCAAGCTGGGCTGCGAGCGATTCAATCTTTGCTTTTCTGTCTTTTTTCGATACACGGAAGATATCCGCTACGAAGTTTAAGTACTGCATACCGGAAAGGTTGTCATAGAGTTCCGGATTATCCGGGATGTAGGCGATGATGGACTTGGCCGCGATCGGATCATCCTTGATGGAGATCCCGTCAATGGTGATCGTCCCCTTCTCAAACTGGTGAAGTCCGGCGATCGCTTTGATGGTCGTCGTCTTACCTGCGCCGTTATGGCCGATAAAACCGTAGATCTCCCCTGCTTTTACCTCCAGCGTAAGATCGTCCACACCGACTTTTCCGCCCGGGTAAGTCTTCGTCAGATTCTCGATTTTCAACATGTCCTTGTCCTCCCACAATACTCTCATGCAATATTATTTCGGTGTTTTTCCGAGTTGGCTCTCGTATCTACCGTACTCATTCTACGGATAAATCGCCAACCAATCGCTAACAAATTATTAAGAATAGTTAAAGTTTGCCACAAATGCAAGGGTTTTCTCAAGTTTTTTGCCTTATCTTGAAGCACAAAAACATTTGAACACTTTGCACAAATTCGCACTTGATTTCTACTATCTCTTATGTGAAAATAGGAACAATGATTTATATGTGGAAATTTGGGTTTTCGGAAAGGAAGCATCTATGGCATCAGAACAGGTGAATCGAATCCTCGAGGCAGAAAAGAAGGCCGTCGAGATCGAACAGGACGCAAGGATAAAGGCGGATGAGATCCTGGCAAACGCTCAGAAACAGGCGCAGAAGGATTATCAGGAAGCCCTTTCGAATGCCAGAAAGAAAGTCGCTAATCTTTACGAAGAGCATAAGACATCCGGCTCGAATGAGAACACCGCCAGCGATGCCGCTTCCGAAAAAGCCGCGGAGAAGCTCCGCGACGATGCCGAACCGAACCGTGAAGCAGCCATTACCGCCGCTATGAATATTCTAATGGGAAGGAAATAAGACGTATGGCCATACTTCCCATGAAACACATCGAGATCATCGCCATGCAGAAGGACGCCAAGAACATCGTCGACCTCCTGCAGCGTCTCGGCACCGTAGATGTTACGGAACGCGATATCAACGATGAGACGGAAGAACTGAACCTTTTCCCTACCCGCACAAGCTTAAACCAGCTCGAGAAGACATCCGCATCGATCCAGCATGCGATCTCCCTGGTCGAAGAATTCTCGAAAGAAAAGAAACCTTTCCTGTCCGGATTTGCGGGACGTGAGGCTCTTACTCCGGAAGAGTTCGCCGCTCGTGCGGAAAAGAACGATGAGACCATGAAGATCGTCTATGAGATCGAAGCACTTGACCGTAAGATCGCTTCGGAAACGACGGTCCGTACCCATACCCAGCATCAGCTCGATGCGATCCTCCCCTGGGAGAAGCTCGATATCCCCATGCAGTACACCGGGTCCCAGAAGACCTCCTGTATCGTAGGACAGTTCTCGGAGAACTACGACGAGAGATCCTTCTACGAGGAATTCTGCCGCCAGTACACCGCCATGAAGGAATCCGAGGCGGTCTTAAAGGGTATCTCTGCTGACCAGGAGGAACTGAAGATCCCGGACATTTATACGGAGATCGTATACTCCGCCGCAGATCAGACCTGCGCTTCTTTTATAGTACATAAAAAAGATTATGAAGACGTTCTCGCTACACTGCGCAGGATGTCTTTTACTGCACCGTCGGATCCGACCAAGCATCCGCCGGAGGTCCGTATCGGAAGACTGAAGAACCGTATCAAGGAAGCAAACCTTGCCATCGAGGAGTCCCGTGAGAAATTAAAGGATCACGCCAAGAGCCTCGATGACCTCTATTTCCTTTCTGATTATATGATCATGCGTCAGGATAAGTACGACATGCTCGGCAGACTGCTCTTTTCGAGCAAGACCTTCATCCTTGACGGCTTTGTCGCTGCGGAAGACTGTGCGCATGTCGAGGAAGTATTAACTTCCAAGTTCGAGCTGGTATTCGAAAGCCGCGATCCGCTTCCGGACGAAGAGATCCCGGCCAAGTTCAGAAACAATGCATTCGTTGAACCTGTCGAAGATATCGTAGAATCCTACAGCGCCCCGACAAGAGGCGACATCGACCCGAACCCGGTCATGGCTTTCTTCTACTATTTCTTCTTCGGCATGATGCTCTCCGATGCAGGTTACGGTATCCTGCTGATGCTCGGTACTCTCTTTGTATTAAAGAAGAGAAAGCCGGAGGGCAATAACAGAAAGAATATGATGAAATTCTTCTACTGCGGCATAGCGACCACCTTCTGGGGTTTCATGTACGGCAGTTTCTTCGGAGACCTGATCGGCGTCATCTCAACAAACTTCGGCTCCGGTAAAGTCGCGTTGAACCCGATCTGGTTCGACCCGAGCGATAATCCTATGAGGCTCCTGATCCTGAGTTTCGTTCTGGGCCTTGTCCACATCCTTCTCGGTCTGGGAGCGAAGTTCTACAGAATGTGCAAGAACAAAGATGTCGTCGGCGCGATCTGTGAAGTCGGCTTCTGGTTCGTCACCTTCGCCGGAATCGTACTCGTACTCCTTCCGATGATCACAGGTTTCCTGACCGACGGCGGACTTCCGGAGAACATTCCGTTTACCAAGATCGGTGCCTATGTCGCCATTGCCGGCGGTATCGGCGTATTCCTCGGTGGCGGACACGGCAAGAAAGGCTTCGGCGGTAAATTCGTCGGCGGCTTCGGCAGTGTTTACGGCGTAACGGGATATTTCAGTGATCTTCTTTCCTACTCCCGACTCATGGCTCTCGGCCTCGTAACAGGTATCGTAGGTTCTGTAGCCAATCAGATCGGTACACTCTTCCTGTCCGGATACTTTAAACTTATCGTTTTCATTCCGGTATTCCTTTTCTTCCACTCGATTAATCTGGGCATCAGTGCTCTCGGTGCTTATGTCCATGTTAATAGACTTCAGTACGTAGAATTCCTCTCAAAGTTCTACGATGGCGGCGGAACAATGTTTACGCCGTTCACTGGTAACACCAAACATTACAAAATTAAGGAGGACAATTAAATGAATTGGGGTATGTTACTTGCATTATTTGGAGCAGGACTGGCCGTAACAATGAACTGTTTCGCGTCGTCCAAAGGCGTAGGTATGGTGGCGGAGGCTGCTTCTCCTGTTATCGCAGAAGACTCGAGCAAATTCGGTAAGCTTCTCGTTCTGATGCTTCTTCCGGGTTCCCAGGGTCTCTATGGTCTGGTTATCAGCATCATCACCCTCACTCAGATCGGTATTCTCAGTGGTGATCCTATTCCGAACACATCCGCTGGTGTTGTTCGCGGCGCCCTTTTCCTGATCGCTTGTCTCCCGATGGCTTTCGGTGGCCTCGCTTCTGCTCTTCTGCAGGCTCGCGTAGCTCTCACCGGTGTACAGCTCATCTCCAAGCGTCCGCAGGACTCCGGTAAAGCAGTTACTTCTGCTTCTCTTGTTGAGCTCTACGCTCTCTTAAGCCTCGTAACCTCTCTTCTGATGGTTGTAAGCATCAACGGCACCATGAGTAAACTTGCCGGCTGATGAAGTGATTTAAGGAGTAGATATGGCAGGAATAGATTCCATCATCGATCGGATCCTGAAAGACGCCCGTGAAAGCGCCGATGCCCGTGTGGCCAGAGCCGAACAGGATGCGGAAAAACTGATCGTGAAAAAGAAAGATCAGGCCAAAGAGGAAGAAGCAAAGATGCTCGCCGATGCCCAGAAGGTCATCGATGCACAGGTCCGTCAGAACCAGGCAACGCAGAACACCAAGTCGCAGCGCCGTCTTCTGGCTGAGCGTGTCGCGCTGATCGACGAGATCGTCGAGGAAGCGAAAAAGCGCATCAGAAATCTTCCTTCCGAAGACCGTCTTTCCATGATCTCTGATTTCGTCATCGGATCGAGCGAAGGTGACGACGGCGTCCTGATCGTAAGCGAAAAGGACAAAGGCGGCATCACAGATGCTTTTCTCAAGGAACTGTCTTCGAAGACCAATTCGACGATCACCCTGTCCGATAAGGCCGGTGACTTTGACGTCGGATGCATCCTGATCTGCGGAGACTGCGAATACAACGGAACACTGGAAGCGCGAAGCGATGATCTCGAAAGCGACATCCGCGACGCAGTCAACCAGGCGCTTTTCAGTAAGAAATAAGAACTACGAAAGGATCACCAGTAAATGGGAGCCAGTATTACAAAATATGCCTATGCCGTTTCCGGTGCGCACGTTTACGAGAAGAACTTCTTCCGTAAAAGCGACATGGATAAGCTTCTGGCCGCACCTTCTTACGAAGCGGTCGTAGCGATCCTGCAGGAACGCGGCTGGACGATGCCCGAAGACACAAGGGACAGCGGAAAGATCCTGGACCTTGAGCTTTCGCGTGCCTGGGCATGGGTGCAGTTAGCTGCTCCGGATCCCAAGATCTTCCGTGTACTTATCCTTCGTAACGACTTCCACAATCTCAAGGCCGGCATCAAGTGCCTGCTCTCGGATTTCGATGTGGATGCGCAGTTCTGTAAACCCGCTTCGATCGATCCTTCCGTCATGAAGGAAGCCATCGAGAACCATGCGTTCAATCAGTTGCCGGCGCCTTTTGCCGAACTGGGTCAGGAGGTATATGACCTTCTCGTAAGAACCGGTGACGGCCAGATGGCAGATATTCTGATCGACAGAAAATGTCTCGATGAGATCACCAAAGAAGCCGAGGCTTCCGGTGTGGACCTTCTTAAAGAAGAGATGGAGATCTATACGGCAACCTGCAATATAAAGACGGCATTCCGTGCCATCAAGACCGGCAAAGACGGTGCTTTTCTCGAAAAAGCACTTTCCTCGGGAAATAAATCGATCAGCCGCGAGAAACTGATCGCCTGTGCCGGTGCGGAAAAGAAAATGGAAGAGCTTTATGCCTACCTTGCGACGACTTCCTACAGTTCGGGGACGAAATATTTGTCCTCCTCCCCGGCGGAATTCGAAAAGTGGGTGGACGATCAGATGCTCTCCCTTCTTCTCCCTACGAAATATTCGCCTCTCGGTCCGGAACCACTCATCGGTTTTTATCTCGGCAAAGAGGCAGAGATCAGAAATATAAGGATCATCCTGGCGGCCAAGCAGAACAACCTTCCGCTCGACGTCGTTTCAGGAAGATTAAGGAGGCTGTATGAATAAGATTGCCGCCATGGGCGATAGAGACAGTATATACGGCTTCGCTTCCATCGGTCTGGATATCTTTCCTCTTGACCGTATGGACAACCCGGCCACCACGCTTCACAATCTGGCCGAGGGCGATTACGCGGTGATCCTGATCACGGAATCGCTCGCCAAGAAGCTGGAAACAGAAATCGATAAATACAGCGACCGGCCACTTCCGGTCATTCTTCCGATCCCGGGGGTTACAGGGAACGAAGGAATGGGCATGAAGGCCATCTCCAAATCCGTTGAGAAGGCAGTCGGTAGCGACATTTTGAAAGAACAGTAAGAAGGTAAAAGGAGTAAGCAAAATGAGCAATGGATCCATCGTGAAGGTCTCCGGACCACTGGTAATTGCAGAAGGAATGCGTGATGCGAACCTTTTCGACGTTGTACGTGTAAGTAATGAGCGTCTGATCGGCGAGATCATCGAAATGCATGGCGACCGTGCTTCCATCCAGGTTTATGAAGAGACTGCAGGACTTCGCGCAGGCGAGCCGGTAGAATCCACAGGAGTTCCGCTTTCCGTTGAACTCGGACCCGGACTGATCGGTGGTATCTTCGACGGTATCCAGAGACCTCTGGAATCCATCATGGAAAAGATCGGAAACAACCTTTCCCGTGGTATCGAAGTTCCTTCCCTTTCCAGAGAAAGCGTCTGGAAGTTCGAAGCGACGAAGAGCGCCGGCGATAAGGTCGTCGAAGGCGATACGATCGGTATCGTTCAGGAGACCGAGACTGTTAAGCATAAGATCCTGGTTCCGCCGGGAGTAAATGGCACGATCGAATCTATCGCTAGCGGCGAATATAAGCTCGAAGAGCCGGTCGGAAAGCTCAAGACAGAAAAGGGCGAAGAGATCGACTTGAAGCTTTATCAGCGCTGGCCGGTCCGTAAAGGTCGTCCGTACGTTAAGAAGCATGCTCCGACGATGCCGCTCGTTACAGGTCAGCGTGTTATCGACTGCATGTTCCCGATCGCCAAGGGCGGTGTAGCTGCTATCCCGGGTCCGTTCGGTTCCGGTAAGACAGTTACCCAGCACCAGCTCGCAAAATGGGCACAGGCAGATATCGTCGTTTATATCGGCTGCGGTGAGCGCGGTAACGAGATGACCGATGTTCTTAACGAATTTCCGGAGATCAAGGATCCGAAAACGGGCAAAACGCTTATGGAGCGTACTGTTTTGATCGCAAATACATCGGATATGCCGGTTGCTGCCCGTGAGGCTTCCATCTATACAGGTATCACCATTGCTGA
>JAFZKB010000013.1 GCA_017551865.1 Clostridiales bacterium
CTGAAAGGAACAACACTGTCAATCGAAGAGATTTCAGCTATGCTCGGATATAGTAATACAAGTAATTTCTACAAAGCATTTAGAGAGTATTATGGTAAGACACCAAGGGAACTCTTAGGCTAATAGATGGAATACTTAAAAGATTATCAACGAAGGACCCTGCCTTCATCAACTACCATTATACCATTCATAATCCATCCCTGACACATCACGAGTAGGGGAGCACCCATGCCGTTTCCGTGATCAGGATCCGGCATGGGACATCCATCTTTTTCTTCGGTGAGGGGAGTACAGTTCTTATGAGTGAACGCCTGTTCATTGTTTGTGGATCAGAGTCCGGCTACTCCATTCTTACGGAAGATCGCTACACCGAGTACTGCCTCATGATGTATTCTTCAAAAGCTTCTCTCTTGATCTTTCTGTGTCCTCCGATCCAGAGTACGAAAGAGCAGTTCTCCGCGTTGGTGAGTTCGTAGAGCTTGCTTCTTCCGATCCCGTAGAGTTCTGCTGTCTCCTCGATGCTGAGAAGTTTCTTCTCTCTCAGCTTGGCGAGATCTGCATCATCAGATCCATCCTGGTTCTTCCGCTTGACCATCTCGACCAGATACGCAGCACACACGTCCTGCTTTACGACAGGGTTCTGCTTCTGTTCCAGAATGATCTTTACTTCGTTGTTGGTTGCTTCGTTATTCATTATCTGTTCCTCCTTCGTTTTGATCATTGTCATCCGGATGCACTGGCCACTTCCTCTGCCACCGCATGGCATCTTCCATCAAAAAATCTCCGTTCGTCTTTCGGACCTCCATCTCACATTCCCTGTGAAGGTTCTTGTACTTGATCGGATCCACTTGGATCATGGCCGCGATGAGATTGTTTCCGACCGCCTGTTCCACTGCCCACTTAAAGAGCATCCTCGTGAGCCTCGTGATGTTCTGCTCTGTACACGCCCGCATCGATGACATGATGGTCGGGGAGAGGTAGTCCGTCATCCGGTTCGAGTTGATGTACCCCAGGTAGTGGAGCACAGCTTTCTCCATGAACTCGGTCAGCGAACGGCTGCCTTCTTTTTTGTATGTCTCTTTTACTTCCTGATAGGTCTTCTCATCCAGATAAAGACCGACCTTCTTCTTTTCTGTTTTTTCCATTTCTGTCTCCTTTCATCAGAATGCTTATACCCAAGGCGAGCCCTGAATTTCAACCTTTCTATGCCCTTTGTACCCACTTTTTCTTCAAGTGGCCTGTTTTGTACCCATGTATTTTTCCGCTTCAAAAGCACCCGCAAACGTCCTTACACACGGCACTGCCGGGTGTTGTGAAAAGAGTGGGGAAACCGCGTTTGTACCCACTCCTTTATCCTGCTTTCTTATTGTCTTTTTCAAAGGCACTTTTTGACCGTTTTTCAGGGCCCGTCCTGGTGTATTTTCCTTTCGGATTCTTCAAATTTTCACGTGTTTCTTCAACGATGTTCGACGAACATTTTCAATTCTTCCGGCACATATTTGCCGTAAAGTTCGTCCATTTTCTTCACCAATTCATCTTCGAGAGAGATCTCTCTGCGTTCCAGACAGGTGCGAAGAGCGATCAGTTTCTCGCTGTTGAATGGTACTTGAACAACAACTCTAGCCATGTTTTTCTGTTCCTCCTTCCATCATTTTTTCTTCCAGACTTCTACACTCTGTGTAGACTTTGCATCTTCGCAGGTGAAGACTTACCGGTTCTGAAAAGCCCGATATTTCAAGCAAAGTGTAGAAGTGTAGACTATATTTCTGATTTATGCACCCCGTGCACAAGAGATGTAGAAGTCGATTTCTCTAAATAGAGAAAAAGTCTTCACTTCTTCACTTTCTTCACTTTTGGCTTCTTCCGATGCCGGAACCGCGACTGGTTTTTTCTCTTCCGGAGCGGGTTCGACAGGGAATATTTCGTCTGCTTTTTCCTGTTCCTCGATGAGTTCTGCGATCGATTCTTCCGTTTCGAGAGGGAATTCGATGGCCGGGGGAGGGGTCATCACGAGTTCATCCGGGATGTCTGTCATGAGTGAAATGTGGAAGAACACACCGATATTTCTCCTGTATTTCTCGATGTAGATTCCCATTTTCTCCAGCTGCCGTCTCCTGCTGAAGAGCTTCACGCTCAGAGATTGTGGTTTTTTCTTTGAACCGATCAGTTCACAAAGCTCCGCTGCGGGTCCATGAAAGCCGCCTTTTTGACGAATGATCTCCAGTGTTTTTCGAAGATCCGGATCCGTTTTGAGAGGATCTTCCACCGGGTTACTCTCTTCCAGCAGGTCCCATCTGTGGCTGATTTTATCGAACTGAACGGTCAGAACCCGCGGATCCATGTCTCTGTTTTTTATGTACAGCTTTGCAGATTCATCGCTGAATTTACTCTTGCGAAGTACATATGCGCCGTCTGCCGAGGAGTAAAGTCCATGTGTTCCGGAGATGTCATTGAACGGATCATCGCTCTGCATCTTCCTCAGATGATGAACGATCAGGATGGTGATCCTGTACTTCTTAGTGAGTTCATGGAAGCCGTTCATGAAGTTGTAGTCTATCTGATTCGTGTTCCCGAGGGACGACATATTGTTCTGCCTGATGGCTGTCAGAGTGTCAATGATGATCAGTCCGATATCCGGATGCATCTCCATTTCCAGCTCCAGTTGTCTGAGAAGGTTCTCTTCATTTCGGGCTGCCGTGATCGCATAGAAATAGTTATCCGGTGTTTTATCGGATACTTCGAACATTCTTTTCTGGAGTAATGGCTCGCCATCTTCCAGATAAAGATAGAGCACATCCTTCTTTCTTACATCATAGTTCCAGAACTTTTCTCCTGTACAGACGTGCATCCCGATGTCCAATACCATGTACGACTTTCCGCTCTTGGCACTTCCGCAG
>JAFZKB010000014.1 GCA_017551865.1 Clostridiales bacterium
GCTTGGAATTACGCTTCTAATTAGGCAACGAAAAGAAAAGTCATCATTGGATTGAGGTTGGAATACCCATAACAATTTCGGCATCAGCTTTGAGGATGTAGATATGAATCTGTTGTAACCAGGACCATACCACCTATCATTGCCACGAAAGCCACGATAAACGATACTCCCGGTAATTCTCGAAGAACAACTATGGATAAAAGTGCGCTTATGAATGGCGCGATCGCATAATACGAACTGGTTTTGGCCGCGCCAAGGCTCCTTTGGGCGGATACATAGAAGTACACGGAAAGTCCGTAAGCGAAAAAACCTAGAACGAGGGCTGCGACTACATAGATGGATAGGCGGATTTCTTCCTGAAGTATATGTGATACGAGGAGAGCCCCTGTTCCAGACCCTATACCTTTGATCACCACGATCCTCGAGGGATCACAGTCGGAAAGTTTTCTAGTGCAGTTATTCTCGAATCCCCACGAAATACATGCCAGAAAAGCGAATGCCGAGTAGGTGCTGAAGGAGAGTGATTCCATTCCCTCAAAGGATAAAAGCAGACTGGAAACAGTGATCAGCGTGATTCCGCAGCACAGCTTTCCGGATATCCTTTCCCGGAAGAGAACAAACGCGATCAGAGAAGTTGCAACGATCTCGAAATTGTTGATCAGTGAGATGTTCGCCGCAGCACTTCCTGATAATGCGATCATAAGAAAGACCGGAGCGGCGATATCCAGAATGATCATCCCTATGATGTAGGGCAGATCCTTTTTGCCTGTCTTTCGAAAAGCACTGCCGCTTTTCTTTACAAGGCTGATGGGAAGCATCCCGAAGCCGGCTCCCAGATAGAGGAGACCGGCCAGAAATGAAGGAGGGATCTGAGTCATCAGAATCTTAGATATCGGCGTACTCAGCGCATAGAGGATAGCCGCCAGGATGGCGTATGTGACGGGTCTGGTGTTCTTGCCTTTCATGTCTTCTTCAAAATGATAAGCTGCCCGTATTTACGCTTTTGGATGGAAACGGTTGAGAATCCGGATCTGCTGAATCTTTCGGAAATCTCATCGCTTGAGAAAAACTCGCCGTTATATCTTCGCGCAAGCCGGTTGATCACTTTTCGGATGACCTTCGGAAAGTTCGGATCGGCGATATAGAGCAGGCCGTCAGGTTTCAGGATCCTTTGTGCTTCTTTCTCAAAGGCTTCTTTATCCGGGAAGTGGTGATATGCCATGCAGGCAGTAAGCACATCAAACCGGTTATCGGTATATGGCGTATCTTCGCACGAGCACTGGCGAATATCTGCGTCAGGACATTTGCTCCTTGCGATCTTCAGCATTTCCGGTTCAATATCGATCCCATGGGCCGAAATGTTTTCCCGATCTGAAAGGGTCCGCAATATCGTGCCCGTACCGCATCCGACATCCAGTACTTCAGCGGAAGGCGACAGTTCAATGTTGTCATAGATCAGTTTATAGAAGACTTTGGAAAGCTTCCCTTCGAAGTGGTCATCGTATTTGTCGGCTCTTTTATCAAATTTGAAATCGCGTTTCTCCATAGTAAACTCCTTTGAAAAATATCGAACATCGTGTTCGATATCATGATATAATTGAAGGGGAGTAAAGCGAAGAGCAGATTCCGGAATCTGTTCACTACTGAACAAAAGAGACAAAATTGTACGGTAATAGCTTATGGACAGAAGACAGCAGAAAACAAGGAACGCCATTTATGATGCCCTCACGGAACTTCTGAAGAAGAAAAAGTTTGAAGACCTTACGGTGCAGGACATCATCGATGAAGCCAATATCGGAAGAAGTACGTTCTATTCCCACTTTGAGACGAAGGATCAGCTTCTTGAAGAGATGTGCCGTGAGATGTTCGAACACGTCTTTTCACACGATCTGGCGCCGGAAGCCGGGCATGATTTCTCCGGCGGTCACAAGGGGATAGCGGAAAGACTGACTCATGTTCTGTATCACATCTCGGAACATAAGGAGAATATCTCGGCAATATTAGGCGGTGAGAGCGAGCAGACATTCGTCCGGTTTTTCCGAGAGTATCTGGAGGATGCTTTTGACGATGTTCTGGGACACGTAAACACGAAGGTCCCAAAGGATTTCCGGAAGCAGTTTATTATTGGAAGCTTTGTGGAAACGGTCAAATGGTGGATAGCTACGGGATTAAAACTCGCGCCGGAACAGGTCGTTGAGTATTATCTTACGCTCATCGGTGGAGGTTCGAAGTGAAGAGAATAGCAATTATTGGTGACTACAATTCAAAGGAAGAAACACATACCCTTATCTTGAGAGCCATCGAAGATATTCAGAAAGAACTGAATGTTGATCTGAAAACGCAGTGGATCGGAAGCGATGAACTGGATATTTCCGAGAAGAATCTGCGTACATTTGATGGGTTTTGGTTCTCTCCGGGTAGTCCATATAAGAATACTAAGAATGTTCTGTCGGCAATTCAATTTGCAAGAAAGAATAAAGTGCCTGCACTGGGCACGTGTGCCGGCTTTCAACATATGATCATTGAATTTGCCCGTAATGTGTTAGGCTTTAATGGAGCGGACAGCGTTGAGAATGACATGGAATGCAAAGACGCGGTGATCGAAAGATTGGCATGCTCACTAATGAAGCAAAAGGAGCAACTGAAGATATCCGATCACGATACGATCCTCGGACGCACAATGGGCGAAGACGAATTCATCGGAGAATATCGCTGCAATTTTGGCTTTAATGAAGCGTATCACAGTGCTTTTCGAGAAAGCGATGTGATCGCGGCAACGGTACAGAATCATGACGGATCTCTACGAGGATTCGAGTTAAAAGAGCATCCTTTCTTTGTGGGTACTCTTTTCATCCCCCAACTGGATTTCAAAGGAGACGGTCCTTATAGGATCATCAGGTCGTTTATAGAGGTTGTCGGTGTTCATGGAGTAAGAGCGAGAAAGATTCGAGAGCTTACCGGCGCAAACATGGATATTGATCTGGTCAGTGATAATCTCGACTGGAATCAAAGTGCTTGTCCGTGGAACGAGGCTGAGAATACTAAGGAACATAGATGTGCGGTAAAAGACACTTCGATATGCAAGTATTTTTGCGGGATCAAGTATTTGGATAGCGTGCTTTGCAGTTATCCGAATGAGAATAAAGATGTGTTAAGTGATTGATCGAAAGGTAATTCAAGCATTATGGTTTTAGCATATGAGATGGAATACCGAAATCCGGTGTCGGAGAGGTCAAGCGTAGAACTGATCCCTTATACATCTGAGTACCAAGATATGTATAAGGCTATGTATAACGAATGCTACCACGCAATGAGGGAAGCGCTTGATATACAGCCATATGATTTTATCCAGGATGATTCTTTCTTCGATTCGGGAATGGATGAAGTATACCTTCTTGTAAAGGATCGCGAGATCATTGGAAGTGTTGCGCTGAAATCTGATGAGATAGATGATTTGATCGTAAATCCCAAGTATCAGGGTCAAGGGTACGGAAAACAAATACTTTTGTGGGCGCTAGAGCACATGGATTCCAAGCGTATCATCCTGCATGTGGCCGATTGGAATAAAAGAGCGATCAATATGTACAAGAAAAACGGTTTTGAGATCACAGGTGAAGTGTCTTGTTAACACGGTGATTCACGCCCGATTTTTGAAATAAGAGAAGTATAACCGATTTCTTATTTCATAAACTCATTAACAAATTGAAATAAAGGTGCTATAATGCAACTATTATTTCAAAAAGGAGGTAGGAAACGTGAATAGAGCTGGCGAGTGGATCAACAATCTAAGTGGCGAGGCGGCATATAAGTCTTTTAGACCGGCACCGTTGCCTCCTTCTCCGGAACTGAATGTTGATAGCGATATGATCAACAAACTTGTAGAAGCCAACCGGAACCTGGTGAGGCTTGATACTGCATCGAAACTTATTCCCAATGTTGAATTGTTCATATCTATGTATGTCAGAAAAGAAGCGCTGATTTCTTCGCAGATTGAGGGAACACAGTGTACATTGGATGATGTTCTGGATCCGGATGCAGATAGCAATAAGAACCTCGACATCAGTGATGTTATCAACTATGTGAAAGCATGTTCTTTTGCCATCAAACGACTGGAGTCACTTCCACTTTGTAACAGGCTGCTTCGTGAGATCCATAAGGAATTATTGTCGGGAGTCAGAGGTGAGGAGAAAAATCCCGGAGAATTCAGAAGATCTCAGAACTGGATCGGAGCATCTAATTGTTCACTGAATGAAGCCCGATATATTCCGCCGAATGTGGACGACATGATAGCTGCACTTAGTGATCTCGAAAGGTATATGAACGAGGATGATGAGTATGATCCGCTGATCAGGATTGCGCTGATCCATTATCAGTTTGAAACCATTCACCCGTTCCTTGATGGCAATGGACGCATAGGCCGACTTATGATCCTGTTGTATCTTATGGAACAAGGTTATCTTGCCAAACCGATCATTTATATCTCCTACTTTCTGAAAAAGAATCAGACGGAATACTACGATAGAATGTCTGAAGTAAGAAAGAGCGGGAACTATGAGCAATGGGTCAGATTCTTTCTTGAGGCGGTATCCGCCGCAGCGAAGGACTCTCTTATGACAATAGAAAAACTATCTGAACTTCATGAGAGTAATCTGGCAAAACTTCCGAAAACAACCAGGAAGGAAGACAACACCAGAAAGGTGTTCGATTATCTGGAGAAGTATCCGATCATAGACATAAAAAGGACTGCAGTTGCACTTGATATCAGCTTCAATACGGTATCAAGCGCTGTGAATAAGCTTGTTCAAATCGGTATTCTAAAGGAAACCACAAATGCATCCAGAAATAGAGTATTCTCTTATGAGGAGTATTTAAACATACTGCGAAGAGATACATAGTCAATATTATTGGCGAAAAGAAGGTTTGATCTTATGGAGAAGAAACTGACAGATGCAGTCCGTATGTATGAAAGAAGAGGCTATACACTTATCAGAAACTATCCTCCTTATGATCAGCTGGATGGGGCGATATGTATGGCAAAGGATTTGTAATTCCGAATCATCAAAGAATGGGGGAGAAGCGGGGTATGAAACCCTGAGATTTTTGAAAATAGGACGTGGTCGTGTTTAGTCCTGTCATCCGCACCAGAACACATGAAAATACCCCCGTTCTTGTAAAGTTCTGTACAGGAAACGGGGGTGCTTTTTATGTGAGGCTACAAAGAAACGATGATCAGTTTATGAAGCAGTCTTTCGTGATGAGTTTTAGAATAGATTTGAGGGAATCCACGTCGATTCTTTCGTCATTACGGCTATGAAGGTAACAGAGGTAACGCGTGCCATCGATTGAGAAGACGAATTCCTGTGCGCCGTTAAGTGTGTTTTCGCGCATCCTGATATCATCGGCATCTTCCCAGTCCGTATCATATTCAGCTTTTTGAAGATATGAATCCTCCGGATCCGGCACGATGGCGAAAGACTCGATCCGGCTATCCTTTCTTGTTTCCATATTGATGGTTTTCCCGCTGATCGACAAAATATGGCCGAAGCTTGTAATATGTTTTCCGCCCAAGACAGGGATGTTCACGACCTTATCGTAGATATACGGTTCAATGCCGTCATCCGGGCTCAGATGATCAAAAAGGACCGAGGAATAACGGACAAAATTCTGTCTGTCCTCGTCTTTATATTCATCATCCCGATATAAGATCTGGTGCCTGGTGTAAAAGACATTTTCGCCGATGATCCTGGCATAGTAAAGCCCCTCCTCGCTTCTGGCCGGAGGCATCCTCTTCACCGTGGCAAACAGGTGATCGTCCGCCTGTTCGACGATTGTGATCCGCGGCGCGTCCGGTTCATCCGGAGAATAATATCCCATGTTGCCGACATAAATCTGACCAAGGTTTTTCAGAAATTCGTCGAAGGATGAGCATTCGGCATCGAAAAGATTTACATAAGAGACCTCGCCATCGATTCTCTTTCCATCTGACCCGAGAAAGGAGACGCTGTTATTATCCATGAAGAGTCTGTTTCCATAGTCTGCACAGTAGAATTCGTGGGTCATCCGAAGTTCTTCGCATGCGGTATAGATCAGTGTCGAGTGGCCTGCGACGAAGGCATATTTCTTCAAAGCGTCTTCCGTGGTGTAATTCTCTTTCAGCGCCCGGCTCGGATCCCAGTACACGACACTTCCCGGAAGATCCGGTTCATCGGACTCTTCGCGCGTCCCGGTCGGCACGACCAGTTCGTATGCATTCGTATCAAGCGTCTGATAGGTTACACTTTCGTTTGCATTCGTATCAGGCGTCTTATTGGTTACACTTCCGGCCTTTTTGCAGCCATTCACGGGGATAAGAATAGACAGGAAAAGAAACGCTGCCATAAGAAGTTTTACCTGCTTTTTCATGATCATTACCTCACTTGTTTTTCAGCCTTCACCACACTAATCAATATATTTGAGGGGAGCGTCACGTAAAATCTGAGAAAAGTTTTTGAATGCACCAAATACCGCAAATTCTTATATAATGCTAAAAGAGGTGAAATGCATGAACGTATTTGAAGCAATTATTTCCAGAAGAAGTTATAGAGGAAAATTCAAGGATACTCCGGTTCCGAGAGAGGATCTTGTGAAGATATTGGAAGCAGGTCTTGCTGCCCCTTCGGGCTGCAACAAGCAGACGACGAGTCTTATCGCTGTCGATGATCCTGAAATGCTTTCTAAGCTGAAGGCCGTCATCGATCCGCCGATCGCGCAGTCAGCCCCCGCGGCGATCTGTGTTCTTACAAAACGCATCAATGCGTATCGCGGCAAGTGCTTTGCGGTCCAGGATTATTCCGCAGCGATACAGAACATGCTTCTGGCGATCGTGGAACTCGGCTATCAGAGCTGCTGGTACGAAGGCCACATTACGGATGATGACGGTATCGCAGATATGATGGCGAAGATCCTTGGTGTTCCGGAGGACTACGATCTTGTCTGTTTCCTGCCTGTCGGTATTGCGGAAGAGGAAGCGAAGATGCCGAAAAAGAAGTCTTTTGATGAGCGGGCCTGGTTCAACTCGTTTCCGTCTTCCTGACACGCTTCGTATATAAAGATAACTATTTTATTCAGTCAAAAAAATACGGGATACAGTTTCCTCGTATTCCGGGTATTTCTTTGCTTTGAAAAGGCGCTTGAAGTCGCGTTCTTTCCCATCGAAAAGAACCTGCCAATAGGTCCAGAGCTCCCTCATTTTAAAAAGCACGTTGATGTCGGGGGAGATGACTTTCTGGTATTCGTGATAAATGGTGTCGTGCAATCTCTTTAGTTTTTGAAGGTCAGTTTCCGAAGAAGAGCCATTGAGCTTTCCAGAAAGATCCGGATCCGATACGAGGCCTCTGCCCAGCATGACGGGATCAGGGGTGCTTCCGAATGTACCTGACACCTCTTCGTAGTCTTTGACGGAAAAGATGTTTCCGTTATACACCAGAGGACATTTCACGTGCTCCAAAGCATACGCGTAGTATTCTTTTCGGATCTCGCCCTTATAAAAGTCAGTTCTTATCCTGGGGTGCACGATCAGTTCGCTCAAAGGGAAAGCATTGAAAATATCTGTAAGCGCATAAAACTCCTCCGGATCGCTGAAGCCGAGCCTTGTTTTGATCGAGATCTTCATGCCGTCGGATTCGGAATAAGAGAAGATGTCATCCAGAAAACTTTGAAGGGCAGACGTGTCCTTGAGAAATCCCGCGCCCTTGCCTTTGGCACATACGGTTCCGGAAGGACACCCGAGATTCAGATTTACCTCTTCGTATCCCATTGCCCGGATCTCTCTGGCCGATTCTATAAAATGGTCAGACCTGCATGTGAGGATCTGGGGGACAAGATTTATCCCTTTATTATTCTCGGGAGTGATTTCTTTTCTCTCCCGGGGCGTAATCGGGCATTTTTCCGCCGGGGTAATGAATGGCGTGAAGTACTTGTCCACGTGACCGTAGATCTCGCTGTATGCATTCCGGAATATATATGTTGTAACGCCTTCGAGCGGGGCGAAGTAAATTTTCATGAGATCTTTCTGATCCTCCATAACTTGCCTGAAAATGTGCATGCATACATTCTATCACGAGTATTGCGCTCTATGAAAACTCCCAGCCTTCGTACTCTTACAATAGTTTTCTGAAAAAAGTTCCATATAGAACCTTGACGGATAATAGTTCCATATAGTACTATTTATCCGTAGACCTTATATGCTCCGGAGGCTATATGGAATCAAGAACAGGCTTTTTAATCTCAAGAATCAAGCAGGTGCAGTCGCGCATTTTCCAGCGTCTGCTTCAGGAAAGCGGCGTGGAGGAATTCAACGGGCCGCAGGGACATATTCTTTATGTCCTCTGGCAGAAGGATGAAGTTCCGATCGTCGAGCTTTCGCAGAAGACCGGGCTGGCCAAGAATACGCTTACGGCTATGCTTGGGCGAATGGAAGAGCAGGGCCTGATCGGGAGAAGATCTGCCGAATTTGACAAAAGACAGTCACTGATCGTTCTGACGGAAAAGGCCCGCGCACTTCAGGGAAAGTACGATGAAGTATCCCGGAAGATGAACGAGATCTTTTACAGGGATTTCACGGAAAAGGAAGTGGAGAAAATAGATCAGTTCCTCGACCGGATCCTCTTAAATCTTGAACAGTCAGAACGCAGTTCCAAAAGTGGAAAGGAAGAATAATATGTCAAAAGTAAAAGTAAAGAATTATAACGATTTTTGCCCGCAGCAGCTGTTTTTATACGGTACTTACCGAGAAGACGGAACCCCGAATTTCGGACTATTCTGCTGGTTCAGCTATCTTCACGCGCCGGAATTAAAAGATGAAGGTGCCGGAATGGGCGTTATGGCCTGCATTGGCGGTGAGAAACTCACCAAGGATCTTATCCGTAAAAACGGTGTATTCTCCGCAAATCTTGTCACGGAAGAGCTGCTTCCTCTTGCGGACTACTATGGAATCGTCGGCGGAAGAGAGCACGAAGATAAAATGCGCTTTTCGCCTACCGTTGAAAAGGGGATCGTCCTTAATGTGCCGACGATTGCCGAAAGTCCGTTAAGTATGGAACTTCAGGTATTCCAGGAGATCCATCTGGAAAGTGGAAGTGATGTTTTCCTCTGTAAGATCATGGGCGAGACGATGAGAGAAGATCTGACAGATAAAGATGTACCTTTTATCGACAGATTCAAGTCAGTAAATCAGGTTCTAAGTGGCGGCGAAATGCGTTATGTGAGTATGGACGGCCGTGATCTCGGGGCCTGGGGAGAACCGATGAAGAGCCTGAAATCGTGAAGTGGGGGCAGAAGATCTTATGCCGTATGTAGAAGTAAACGGACTCGATCTATACTACGAAGAGTTTGGAAGAGGAGAGACTGTACTGTTTTTACACAGTCACTTCAGTAGAGGACTTCTGGCCTTTTCCGGTCAGATCCTCCCGTTCTCCGGTCATTTCCGATGCCTGTTTCCGGATTTCCGCGGGCACGGAAGGACAAAGTGTGATGATCTTTCGTGGAATAGCCGGATGGTCGCAGATGACATGGCGATGTTTCTTGAAAAGCTCGGCATCGAAAATGCCCACGTCATCGGCTACAGCTGCGGTGCGTATGTAGGCTGCTATATGGCCGCAAAGTATCCGCAGAAGGTAAGAAGCCTCGTTACGATCGGCGGAGCGGCGCATCCGAGACCGGAAGGCGCGGAAGATTTCCTTCCGGAAAATCTTCTGAAGAACGGCTCTACTGATTTTATTGAAGACATTAAGGTCCGGCATATGGATGCGCACAAAGGAGACTGGCAGACATATCTAAGAAATACCGTGGAAGACTGGAAAACACAGCCCGGTCTCACTGATGAGAAATGGCAGAAGATCACATGCCCTGCCTTCTTTATCAACGGTGAGAACGACCCTTTCGGAACTGTCGAGGAACTTAAAGAGAAAGTCCCGTACGCCAGGACCTACAAGGTGATCGGCGGCGGACACCGCCCGCATTTTGTGGGAGAACAGATCGACGATATCAATGCAAAGATCTTAGAATTTCTTCTTGCGTGACCCGCAGGGGAAAGCTGTATAATATTTTTGATGTGTTTCTTTCGGGAATGGGATGGCATCGTAAGGCAGCATTCGTATAGCGGCGTTTTAAAACGGGAAAGAGGTTACCATGGGACTTTTCGGTGATAATGATGCAATTTATAAGCAGATCGACCAGCTTCAGGCGGAAGGGAAGTACGAGCAGATCTTGGAAAAGATCGAATCGGTTCCTGAAAAAAAGATGAGCAACAAGCTATGGTTTAAAAAGATCCAGGCGATGAATGCTCTCGGCCGTTTTAAAGAGGCCAGAAGAGAGATCGGACTTCTGTCCAAACGCTGCTCTGAACCCAAGGAAGATGCCATGCTTTTCTATCTGATGGGCAATACCTTTGAATATAGCGGACATGCGCTGAAAGCCATGGAGTGCTATCGGAAAACACAGGAATTCGATCCCGGATTTGATGGTATCTCGGGCCGGATAGACAGTTGCAGGGAGACGGCAAAGCAGGAATTCGGAAAGATAAATGACGCTTTCGGCCAGATGTTTTCCGAAGTCGATGCGGCTTTTTCAGAAGCAAAAGACCAGAAGAAACTGGAATATCCGATTGCGCTGAATTATGCATCAATGATCGGTTCTTCTTTTATCCCGTCAGGCACAGGATTGAAACTTCCTCTCGATGACCCTTTCTTTAAATGCGAAGATAAGGAGATCAATAAGAACGTCAAGGATTATCTGGAGAGAAAGTACGGAGTTTCCGATGTGAAGAGTCTTCAGCAGTGGTACGGAAATAACCGCATGGCTCCGACGATCCAGGGGGTAAGAAATGCCCTTTCCAATAATATACCGATGCCTGTAGAGAAGATGGATGCCAAAAGTATCGCTTACTTTGAATCGATCGTTTTCTCTCTGAATAGTCTGGAGGAGTTCCTTCCTGAAGAGGGCGTGATCGCCTGGGACTTTAATGTGGTGATCGCGCTCGCCCGTCTTCTGTTTGCGGTCGGATCGATCTCCAATACGGAGTTTTGCGAGGCTTCCTTATTCTTTACGGATGAATGTAAGAGAAACTTTTCTTCCTGGAAAGACTATGCGCATTCAGTCATCATTGGCGGCTACTTTAATGCCCTGTTCGAGATGCAGTATGATGTATCGAACGCGACCATGTTCGGTACTGTGGCCAGCCGGATCTGTAAGGAGAACTATCCGAAAGTAACATGGATCAATTAAGTCCCAGGAGGAAGAAGCTTTACTCGTTCGGGACTTCCTTCATAAACTGCATAAGATCGATTCGAAAGACAGCCTCATCGGGTTTCAGAAGTACCAGTTCAGAAACAGCGTGCAATACGAGCAGTTCATGACCTTCTGGAAAGGAGCTCCGCTCTTTGATGCGAATAAGTTAGAGCCGGACGCCCGAAAAGGATTTGATCACATGATGGCGCTGGCCCGGCCTTTCTATCCGCTTCTTGAAGAAAAAGGATTCTATGCCTTCGACATCAGCGAATATATTACTATCTGCAGGATCGCGCGTGCCTGCGGGATCATTGACGGTAATGAGTTTGAGGAGATCGTTGACCGTTTTGTCAGAAAAGCGCAGGTCTTCTACCATTCTTTTTATGAATATGCCATGTCCTATATTTGCGGCGCGCTGTATTTCTCAGCTTCGAATTTCGGCATGAATGGCATAGACCAGTTCTTTGAGATACAGAAAAACTTATTGAACCATCTTTTCGACGAGAATGGTAACTGGAACTATTACAAATGGTATGTGCCGGCGGAACGGGAATGGGTGCAGATCTATCCCGGAAATCCTGGATGCGTGGTGACGAAGGCGGCTATGGAAAAAGGTATCGGATATATGTATCGTGATACCGCGCTTCCTGACCGTCCTGACAGCGGCTGGAGATTCTTTCATGGAGATGAACCGGACGAATATGCCAATGATCCGAATAATCTTCAGATCATCGGGATCAACACCATCTGTAATATGAACCCCACAGTCCTTGCGTTCCTTGAAGCACCTGTGAATAGTGCCTTCGGATGGAACGGCAAAGACTGGATCAGAGAATCGAAATAACTGATATCATTATGTCTCAGAGGTCCTAAGATCGAATCGCACACTCTTTTTGAGTCCTTCGGGAAGATCGTACTTGCTGTCATTAAGGATGCTTTCGATCAGATCGATCCGCTCTTTCGTGGCGCCAAAGGTGCTGGCCGGATGTATCGTACCGCGGCGGATGATGCTTCTGACTTCTTCATTTTCAAAATTATAGAGCATCAGGACATACGGGATGCGGTCCCAGTAGTTCTCGGAATTAAGAAGGTACGCGAGCTTTTTTCTAAGGTGTTCTGATGAGGTCTTCGTGAAAAGATCGTAGATCTTCTTTCCACCGTAACGGATACTGTGAGAGGAGATTTCGCGGTATGCCTGCACCATGATCTGTGACCGCTCATCCGAAAGATATTCCCAGAAAACATCCTGAAAATCAAGCGCACGAAGAGTGCCCAGAGCGTGAAGTGTGGATCTTATCACGCTGGAACTGTTTTCCGACAGATACTCCTGAAGAAAATCAGCGTCTTCCGGTTTTCCGGTCTCCGCAAGTCCTAAAATACAGATCCTTCTCACAGAAACTTTAAGCCCCGGCTGTTTTAAGTGTTCAAGATAGTAGGCACGGAAATCCATGTCCGTATGTTTTCCGAGGATATACCGGACATCGCCTCGGATGCTCGCGGAAGGCGACAGCAGCATATCTTCTAAACCGTCCCAGGGCTTTCCGGTAAGATCGTACTTCTTTTCCAGCGCTTTTCTGCGGACGATCAGGCTTCTATGGGTAAGAAGCCCGTCGAGTTCTTCTTCGGAGATCTCGTAGAGATTTAAGTACATCGAGATGATCAGGATCTGGCACTGGGAGTTTCTCTCCCATGAAAGGAGCTTCCTGATCTCGTCTTTACTTAAAGCCTTCTGCTCAAGGAGGATCCGGTAAAACGATCTTCTGGTGATATCGTCGTACTTTATCAATTGTGACCTTTCGATCGAAGGTGTCAGATCGCGAATACGGTCCGCCAGTTTTTTCTTGATGTCGCGGTAAGTAAAGATGTTGAGACGCTCACAGCGGCGGAGCTTTTCCATCGCGAATAGACACTTCATCAGATCATCAAGACCCTTCTTTGAAAAGTCGGAAAGGGCTTTGCTCGCGCAGTCCCGGACCTGCTCTACCCAGTCATTCAGGCGCAGAAGGATATACATACACGACGACGGATCCGTCCTTAGTTCCCGAATACATTTTTCGCGGTAAAAACCATTCGGGTGAAAGGTGCCGAGGCGCATCAGCCAGAGAAAAGTCTCTTCATCCTGTACTCTTCTTCTGATACTCGGGATATATACTCTCGACCAGTCGATCGACCATTCCATCGAAGTGGTCTGGCGGAAACTGTCGCTCAAACGGAGGATGCTCCGTATATCAAGTGATTCCAGATAAGAGGCAATCGCAGAGGAAGCCTCTTTCACGATAGCATGATCGGAAGATACGATGAACGTATACATGCTTGAAAGAAAGTAATTCTCCCCGCTGAGAAAACGGACGAGATCATAGCGGAAACGCTGCTGTTCCGAAAGAGGTAAGGACTCATCACGAGGCGCTTGGATAGTAGATGATTGTTTCTTCACGCCCTCTTTATTTATCAGTTTTTTCCATCGGTCGAACATCCTTATACTCCTGCCATTTCTTTTCGAGGTCATTATACCATTACCGATCATCGGTGCTGTTCAACTTGCTGTATAATGAACGTAAACTAATATGCTAATTGAGGTAAGTCTTTTGAACGGATTACATGTGCCTGAAAAGGAAGAAATAAATGTTATACTTCCGTGGCTTCAGAAAGAAAGGAAGAGCAATATTCTGTTTCCGCTGATGTGTGTGATCGCTGTCTTTGCGGGGACCGTCGTTTTTTCGGTTTTCGGTATCCTAAACAACGCCCCGGTACTCATGCCGGTTTTGCTTATAGGAATTTTACTGATTCCTTCCATTATCATCGTTGTCAAAAATACGCTTACCGAAAATGAGAAAGTAAAACGGCTGAAAGACGGTGATGCGTTGATCACTTCAGCAAGAGTCTTGGATACCGGTCTTAAGAGAATGGCACGGTATTCTTATGTGCATTGTGCTGACGTAGAGTATATAGACGAAGGCCATAAGGTGACGCAGGAATTTGTCATTTCGAAAAGGATCAGCAAGCGCATTAAAGCCGGAGACACAGGTTATGTCATCAAATACAGCGCGGAGAATAATAAGTGGCTGGATAACAAACTGGTTTTCTTACCGGGTGATTAATCATGATTATTTGTGAGGAAGAATATGGGTACATGGAGCGCAAGTATAGCCGGAAATGATACAGCACTCGATATGATCGAGGATTATAAAGTGGCATTTTCCTACTTCAGTGTTGAGGAAGGATTACAGAAACTGGATCAATTTGTCAGATCAAACTTTGATGAATCCGACGAAGATGAGTGGTGTGCTTATTTCTATTCGCTGGCGGATTTTATGTGGAAGAATGGCATCCTTACCGATGAGATCCGGGACAAAGCAGTGCAGATGGTGGATTCTGACTTCGGTATGCAGACCTGGATAGATGCGGGATATGAAAAACAAAGACGTAAAGAACTGGCCAAGTTCCGGACGAAGATAACTTCGCCGCAGTGTGCGCCTAAGAAGATCAAGATCAGTCATATTCATCCGGATGACATTTTTGAGAATGGAGAAGTGATCGCTATCCAGTTGAAAACAGCAGGGAAGTCGTATTTGCCGGGAAATATGTGTGATCCGATATCGGACGAGGAATTCTTATCCTATGACAATAAGTATGTTGTTATCCAGAAGGTCTATTCAAAAGAACAGCATTTCTCTGGAGTTATGCCTGAACTCTGTGACAGAACGGCCGTATTTATTTTGTTTAAGGGGATTTATGACTCTCCTGCTGATATTGACATAACGAAGCTGGAAGAAGCGGACTTTAAATGCAATCGCTCTGAGCTTACGCCTTTTTTTGAACACACGAGCAGCATGTTTTATTTCAAAAGACGCGGTTACAAGATCATTGGAAAAATGGAACCTTGTCTGACGCAGGTTTACGAAGGCTGTTTGTCTTATTATCTGGATCTTGGAGATAATCTTCTTTATTCAAATGCCGATTCGCGACTTATCGCTGCGGTGATAGATTATGATGTTTTTCTAAAAGAGTACGGCGTAGAGATAGGTGAAGAAGAATTGATGGAATTGATAAGGCTCGAAGTGCATAGGAAACACAATTTTTCATATGGATTTTCAACAAAAAACAAAGAACAATATCTTGAATTACGGGAACAAATGAAACGGGTCCGGGAAGAAGAGTATGAAGTGTTTAAAGGACTCTTGGAAAAGGGTGCGAAGGTTTATGAGATACATTATGCTTATCCGATTGGGTATGCATTTAAAGCTGCGGATGAGCCGGCAAAACTCCTGATGACATACGACGGATATAAATATCTGGACAAAGTAGAACAATACGTGCATGATCAGCTGGATAACAAATAAAAAAGGGGGGAGGCATCAGCCTACCCCCATCGTATCATCCTCTGTTGTGTAGGAAGCAGAATAGCGTATCGTGGTGTATTTTTCTGTATCACCATATAACTCGATGATCACGTAGCATCCATCCGGTGTGTTGGCAATATATAAATAGTTTTCGCGGGTCAGATCCGTAAAACCAAAGTCGTGAAGGGATTCGATATAGTTATTCAGCTCGGTTTCGGAGAGTTCCTCGGAGACGATAAAGACAAGGTCGGATGGATTGGTCTCACCGACTACTGTGTACGTGGTGGTGAATTCTCCGAGAGTGTCGGAATAAAAGACCGTTCCTTTGGATACCTCACAATCGAACAATATGTTGCTGTCCGGTCTGGGGAGATCCAGCTCGAATAATGCTCCGTCAGGTAAAGATACATCCGGGTATTCGATTATAGTCTGATTACTGTGAAGCTCGATCCACTCATCGGAGCCCCATAATGGTTCATCAGAATACTGTTCTACTATGGATTCAGCTGCTTCGTCCAGATCGGCGAAATCTAAAGGTACTTGAACGAATTCGAATTCTTCCGTCGCTGTTGTTTCTTCCGCCACAGTAGTTTCTGAACCTGTTACGACGGTTTCTTCCTGCTTCGTGCTTTCACTTTCGGAAGCATTTTCTGCCATAAGATCCTTTTTCTTGACCGGACTTAAGGAACCGCAGATAAAGATGGAGGCAACTACTACCACACAGATGATAGAGAGCCATTGGGATAATTTCTTATAATTCATAACGTTTTTAATTCTCGCTTTCACATTTTCCTTGCCAAAACCGAGCAGCGTAACCAGATATTTCGGCGCGTAGCTCTTCCTGGCATAGGATACGAGGGACATGCAGTAATCGGCGCGTAGGTCGCTTCCGATGTTCTTGATGACTTCTTCGTCGCAGCTCATCTCCATATCGGACTCGAAAAACCAGTACGCGATCCACACGAGCGGATTGAACCAGTGCACGATGAGCGACACGAGAAAGAAGGATTTGAATATAATATCCTTTCTACGAAGATGCGTACGCTCGTGTTTTAAAAGATATGCGTATTCTTTATCCGAAAGTCCCTGCGGCATGTAGATACGGGGCTTAAGAAGCCCGAGAACAAATGGCGAGGCGACGGAAGGTCCGGAATAGACATTATCTTCGATCCTTCTGGTATCCCGAAGAGACCGGTACATGGTTATGCTCTTATAAAGAATCGCGATGGCAAGCACGCCCATTCCGATGATCCAGACGATCATCAGGATCTGCCACAGATCGGGCAGGAAACTCCCTGCGGCCTTGGTGGAAGATCCGATCGGGGAAGACACTGTTGGAGTGACTTGCGATGTGGCGTGTTCCAGTGCTTTTGCAGAAGAAGCCGCTGCGTTGGAAGTCTGTTCGATCATGCCCTGAGAGGAGACGACCGAGATCTTCTTTTTCGGAAGATAGTTAAATAGAGACAGTACCGAAGAAGGGGACTTCGGGCAAAGCAGACGGAATGCTGCCAATGCCCAAAGGCCGTAAATGTACTTGGTCGGTATCCTGCGCAATAGCCTGCGGACGAGAATGATCAGAAGGATCACGATCGAACCGGTCAGGCTAAGATTCAGGATCGTCTCAAACAGACTGAGCATATTTCCCTCATTTCTCTTTTCTGTACTCTTCGATAATCTTTATGAGTTCATCCGCTTCGCTGTCGGTCAGGGAACGATCCTCCAGAAATGAAAGAAGGAAAGAGGGGAGTGAGCCTCCGAAGGTCCTCTTCACGACGCGACGGCTCTCGAACATCTGTACCTGGTCACGTGGAACCAGAACAGTCACAAGACTATCCGTGTTAGCGACCATCTGCTTTGCGATAAGTTTGCGAAGCATGGTATACGTCGTCGACTTCTTCCACGAAAGCTCCGTCTCGCATACTTTGACGAGCTTGCCGGATTCGATCGGCGCATGCTTCCAGATCACGTCCATCAGGCGGTATTCACTTTCACTCAGCATCAGGTCTTCCATGTTTACACTCCTTTGGTCTATAGCTTTAAACCAACTTTAGTTTACAACTATAGACCAATGAAGTCAATAGGGGACCTTGAATTAGTTTTGCGTCTGGTAGGAAAAAAGAAAAGGACTACGGTTTCCCGTAGTCCTCTTTATTTAGCGATAGTTCAGCAATTTTATACGATTAAAGAATTATCCGCTGATTCCACAACGTCTGCAGTAATACTCTCTATATCCGCAAACGACTCTCGATGCCCATAAATGACCGAGTGCTGGAATTGTCATGTGAGAAGTTGTTCCACAACGAGTGCATCTGTAAAAACCGGCACCAGCTGTGGTACAAGTAGGCGATTGAATCGTCGTAACTAACTGCCAGTTATGTCCGAGTGCATTACCATATACATACTGATATACTCCACACTTGGTGCATCTGCAATATGTCACAGATTGTCTGGTGCAGTCCGCAGACTGAATATATACAATATTGCACCAGTTGTGATCACAACCGGCATTCGCTTTTTTATTGTATGACCCTGTAAATGCAGCGAATGATGTGAAAACGATTACTAAAGCTACGATAATTCTAAATGTTTTACTCTTAAAAAATCTCATGTTTTTAACCCCTTTTAACTTGTTGACTTGTTGGATAAATTACAAAAAAGGTAAGTCAAAAACTCGTTCCTTCGGCATGCCGAAGGAACACTTCCGTGTGTTCTTTTTGCATATTCCCAAACTACCTCCTTAGATATAAAGTTTGCCAACCCCATTACATTACAATTCAATTGTATCGTATTATTGAGAAAAGAAAAGTGGAATCTCAAAAGAAATAGATACATATATTTACAGTTCTTTCACGACGATTGAAGCGCGATTTTGGATGTTTTTCATGACTTCCTCAACGCTCCGATCTCCAGCGAAATAGCCGGCCGCTTCTTCGCAGATGATGTTGAAAATTGCAGGATCTCCGCCTGTGGATATCGTGACATTTTCCGCGAGTTCTTTGAAGGTAGAAAAATCTTCATCGATGACAGGAGTGACCATCATTCTGGCGATCTGAGGTCCGTCCTTTGCCTCGGTCTCGTAGAATTCATTTCGATTGTCCATCATAATCTTGGCTTCTTTTTCGAAAGCTTCTTTTCGGACAGAACTACTGAACTGGAGCTGATACTCCTGGCCTTCACCTTCCATGAAAGCGCGGATAAAATCCCAGGCTAGACCTTTACACTTACTAGAAGAAACGATGCCCAGAGTCAGTGACGGTGATACAGCCATGGCGGTCTTCTCCCTAGCAGGGAATCCGACAAATGCTGCAGTTCCGGCACAGTAATCTCTGGATACAGCGACATCGTAGACGTTATTCAGCCAGGATACTTTTATGGCCAGCATGCCTTCTTTGAACTTTTCTTGGCAAAGATCAAAATCGCCTTCCAGACTTCCTTCGTCAGGGACTACCTTCTTCATATGGACTTCGGCTTCATCATCTGGGATCTTCGTAACGCCATATTTCTTGACCGTTTCGAGAATATGCTTCATATCCTCATTTAGAAAATCTACGGTCCCGTTCTTATAGTCGACAAACTGCGGAAGGGAAGTTCCCAGCATGAGCTCCAGCAGTTCGTTATAGAGGACACCCTGTACGAAACTTACTTCCTCCGGCACTTTTCCTGAAGCATCGAAAAATTCGCTGTATGTCCAGCCGACGGAACCGGGAACGATGTCGGTATTTACTGTCAGACCTTCCAGCCCGAAGCGGACGGGAATGTGGTAAAGACAGCCATTTGTTTCACATGCACGGAAGATGTTGTCGAAATACTTTTTCCGCTTGATGCCGTCTCTTCCGTCTATGTACTGGTTCATGTCTTCCATGATCGCATCCGTGCGGAAAGCGACAGAATCAAACATATTGACGAGGATATCCGGGCCGGATCCGGAGAGTGTGTCCAGATAGATCGATCTTTCGATATCCGAGTATCCTTCGTCTTCGTTTAAACCTTCCGTGTAATCGACGAGTACGATACGTGCACTGTTCTTCTCGTTATAGGAATAGCTGCTGGCGAAAGAAAGAAGATCCGTGCACTGGGAGAGGTTTTCTCCACCGATGACGATCAGGCGTTTTCCTGCGTGAGGATTCGTTTCCGCACGTGTCAGATGGATCAGGAACGGCTTGTTCGACTCATAACTTTTATGCCCGATCGCCAGGATCTCATTTTCACTTTTTGGAGTGACGGTGATATCTTTCATGAGGGCACGGTCCACATCGGTATCGTTCCACGAAAAGATCTGTTCGACAGATGCTTTTTGAATATCGTATTTGAAACAGCCACTGTAGGAATTGGCGAAAAGACCATCTTTGGTGGCTACGATCGTTCCGTAGGAGGAAAGCACACTGACGTCGACGCCATCTTTCAACTTACCGTTGCCGATATCGACTTCTTTTAGAAGGATAGAGGTGCTGTCGCTATAGTTTCCGTTAGAAGAGACAACGTAATTTTTGTTGTTTTCCTGGATAATGCCACCCTTTAAAATGCGGTCCTTATCGGAGAGTTCACAGATCATTTTCCCATCTTTACTGAAAACGCTTATCCGACCGCCGCTGGAATACGCATAATTTCCGTTGTCGAGGATCTCCAGAGAAGCTTCATAACTGTACGTCAATTACAATTTCATTCTATCATGCGCATATTTCTCTTCCAACTGGATAAAATGAGAAATTAGTCACTTAGCTACAGATATTGAAAGAAGTCTATTTTTTCATTGATCGATGAGAGCTGAGGAAGGGGTGATCAACTGTGGTACAATACCTTATGATATGAATTCTGAGGAGAATAGTTACATGGGGAAAAAAGACAACAAGGAAAAGACAAAAGAATCAAGAAAACTCACCGAGGCGGAGATCCGCAGAACGGAAATCTTCAAGGTCAAGGAATCATCTATTCTGGAAAAGGGCTATGAGCGAAAAGACATCACGATCTCGATCGCCAAAGCCAATTTCGTCGGGCTGCTTCTGACTCTCCCTTTCGTTATAGCACTTGCTGCAGGGTATTATTTCCGAAACGGTGAATTTGGAATCAGTAAGCTTATGCACGAAAATCTCGCGCTTTACTTCATCTATCTGGCAATCGTGATCGTATCGGCGATCCCGCTGGCTGTGATTCACGAACGCATCCATGGTCTTTGCTGGAGCTTTTCGGCAGAAAATGGTTCGAAAGACATTGAATACGGTTTCATTAAAGAGCAGCTCACGCCGTATTGCACATGTCTGTCGCCGCTTAAAAAGCCTGCTTATATTTTCGGCTCTCTTATGCCGATGACGATCCTCGGGATCATCCTCGGGATCATCTCGATCTTTATAGGAAACATCTGCCTTTTTATCATCGCGGTCCTTCAGACGATCGGCGGTTCGGGAGATATTCTTATTACCAGCATGCTTTTGCGCTATAAGACATCCGGAAAAGATGTCATTTTGATGGATCATCCGACAGAGTGCGGACTTGTGGCATTTGAGAAGAAGTGACCGGTACTTTTTAAAAAGAGGAAAAGCGATGAAGATCGGTTCGGAAGAAAAAAAGGTTTTCTGGTATGTGGCGATGATTTGCATCATGGTCGTAAGTCTCATCGTCTTTATCCAGGGCCGGGCTTTCTTAAGCATACTTTGGTTTACGCTGGCCATGATCCTGGCAAATACGTCTTTCTTTATGGACGGGGCCAAGGGGAAAGTAAGCAGGTACATTCTTGCGGCGGGAATTTTTGCCGTCCTGGTTTTCTGCCCGAAATGGTATCTCGGGATCATTTGTATCCCGATCCTTTCGTATGCGCTTATAGAGAATACTATGGCGGACCGGATCGTGCGCTTCTTTTTATGCGCGTTTTCTTTCGGTATCCTAATATACAAAGAACGTCCGGATCCTATCGTTTCTCTGATATGTGCAGGGAGTCTTCTTGGCGCATATCTTCTCATGGAGATGTGCCTTGTGGTATTTAGGAAATACCTACTTACGAATGAGAAGCTGGAGCGGGCACTTACAGCTTCGGCCGTCGACGCGATGGAGCAGAGGAACCTTCGCGAGCAATTAGCCAAAAGCATGTCTGTTAACGAACATAATGCGCGTCTTGAGGAGCGCGAGCGTATCTCAAGAGATATCCATAACTACGTCGGTCATACGCTTTCGGCGGCAACCGTTACGCTGGATGCGGCTTCGATGCTGGTTCCGAATGACCAGGAAAGGGCGCTCGAGAAGATCGATGTGGCCAATTCGCGGGTGCATGAGGCGATCTCTTCGGTGCGAAGTGTCGTCCGAACGCTTGATGCCGATGACGACTGTATCGAGCTTTCCGACTATATGAAGTCGCTCGAAAGCATGACGCGTGAGTTCATGATGGATACCGAGATCAAGGTGTACCATAACTTCTCGCAGATCGATCAGGAAGGAAGACTGCCGATCGGTACGGCGTCTTTTCTCAGCAGTTCACTTTCGGAACTACTGACGAACGGGGTCAAGCACGGAAATGCGAAGATCTTCGTGGTGACGTTTATTTACGATACGAAAAATGTAAGGCTGAAGGTACAGGATAACGGATGCGGATTCGGAAAACTCTCAGCAAATGAGAAGAAGATCCGGATCAATAACGGCTTCGGCCTTCGGAAAATGCTGGAATATGCGGAGAAGCACGGTGGCTCATGTGTGATCGAAAGTGAAGACGGATTTACGGTGAGCCTGTCGCTTCCGCTGGAGGGATGAATATGGTGAAGATACTGCTTGTCGATGATGAACCCCTGCTTTTGGAAAGCCTCGAGATCATTCTGACGATGTCCGGGGACTACGAAGTCTGTGGCAAAGCGGGAAATGGTGTGGAAGCTCTGGATCTTCTGTCTCAGGATGTTCCCGATGTCATGCTCGTGGACCTCAATATGCCGGGGATGGGCGGGATCGAACTGATCCCGAAGGTGCGCTCGGAGCATCCGGACATCAAGATCATCGTGCTGACGACTTTTTACGATGAAAAGAGCATTGCCAGTGCGATCGCCGGCGGCGCCAGCGGATATCTTCTCAAGGATTCCGGTAAGGATGCGATTCTTAATGCCGTAGAACAGGCCGTCAAGGGGCAGAGTGTACTGGACATCAAGGTTATGCAGAAACTAAATGCCATGATGGCATCGGGCACTTCTTTACAGGAAGAAGGAAACGGGAAGTCAGGTGGGGCTTCGAATACGGCTTCGGGAAAGGATCTTTCCGAGTATGGGCTGACGGAAAGAGAAAAGGAGATCTGCCGGCTGATCTGCGAAGGATGTACAAACGCTCAGATCGCTTCGATCCTTTACATCTCCGAAGGCACGGTCAAGAACTATGTATCGACGATCTACGACAAATTCAACGAGCACGACCGGACGCGGCTGGTGCTGAAACTGAAGGACTATACGTTCTGATGAATCGATAAGAAAAACGTATATGACCCCGGTCATGTGAAAAGATATGACCGGGGTAACTTTTTGCCCCGAAGGAAGATTGGTAAAGTGGAGTCAAGTTGAAAAAAGGGGTGAACAATCTACAATGCACGCGACTAGATCAAAACTGTCCCCATGGCCGTATCTTCGGAACAACCGGGTACGTTCTGCTGTGCTGATCATCTGCCTTGCCATGTTTATGGTCATGATTTATGTGATGAACTATATCATCGGCGGGACGATCGAGCCTTTTGAAAAATGCGATGTCGAAAACTTTGACCGGCTTCGTGTCATTTCTCCGGATCTGGGACTCAATTATGAAGAGTACGATTCGGACGAAGCTTTTCTGACGGAAGCCTGGAGACGGGCGGTGATCTGCGGACAGAAACTCGAGGAGCATGAGGACGTCATTTCGGCGGTGCCTTTTGCATGGCAGGCAACGACCCTCAATTCATTCATCGGTATGTATGGTGTCAGATGCTATCTTTTCCTCAACAGTACAGACTGCGAAAAATATTACTCGCATATGGAAGCCAAACTCATCTCCGGAAGAATGCCTGAAAAACCGGGAGAGATACTGATCGACAAGAAACTTAAGGATAATCACAAAAACGACAATACGCTTCTTCAACTTATGGGAAGTGACTATCAAGTGGTCGGTATCGTATCCGCGGACTACTATCTGGCTTTCGGTATTGCTCTCGAAGCAGAAAACGACGTCAATATCCTGGCGATGACACGTCCCGGAAGTGATGTGGACCTGCGTGAGGTCATAAAGGAGAAGGGATACGATTACACGTATTATCTGGATCAGGCAAAAGCCAAGGTCAACCTCGTGGATAGCATGGGCGGATCTCTCGATACAGTGCAGTCGATCATGACGGGAGTTTCCGGTACGCTTCTTCTGATCTGCGTCGTCGTGGTCCTTTCGCTTCACATCATGGACCGCCACAACGAGTGGTGCCTTCTGAATTCCATCGGATTTAAGACCAGTGAGATCTACCTCATGGCGTTAAAAGAAATATTGATCTGTGTGTTCTTCGCACTTACTGTCGGTGCGGTTCTTTGCTTTGGGGCATGTTACCTTTTGGAATTGCTGCTTTATAACCCGATCGGCATCACGATCCGGATCTTCCGACCGGCCGCGTTCCCGAGGATCCTCATGGTCATGGCGGCGCTCATAGGTATCGTGCAGATCCCACTGTTTAGTGGTATGAGAAAGATTCAGACGATCGATGCGATCGAGTAAGTAGAAGGAGAGAAGATATGTTTATACTTAAAGATGCAACCATGATCTACGATATGGACAAAGAGGAGAAGGTGTATGCCATGAAGAGCATGAACATCACCTTCCCGGATACAGGCTTAGTCGGTATCATCGGGCCTTCCGGCTCAGGAAAATCCACCCTGATGTACACCATGTCCACTTTGAAGAAACTGACTTCCGGTGATGTCAGCTATAACGGCAAATCCTTATCTTCGATCAGCGATTCCGAGAAGCAGAATCTTCGCAGAAACGAGTTCGGCTTCGTATTCCAAAGACATTATCTGATCAACTATATGACGGCGCTGGATAATGCGATCATTGCCGCGAACATGCCGGCAAATGAAGCGAGAAAGAAAGCCACGGATCTTCTTTTGGAGATCGGTCTTAAGAAGAATGAACTGAATCACCGGCCGAATAAGCTTTCCGGAGGCCAGCGGCAGAGAGTGGCGATTGCCAGAGCTATGATGAATGACCCTAAGGTTCTTTTCGCGGATGAGCCGACGGCCTCTCTTGACCACGAGAATGCTTTCCTCGTTATGGAGCGGCTGAAAGAATACGCAAAAGACCGCCTGGTCATTGTTATCACGCATGATACGAGCATCATCAAGGATGCGGATTTGACAGTGAAGATCTGGGACGGAAGCATCTCCGAAGTGGAGACGAAGGGAGAGACCGCATGAGACCTTTTTCTGCGTTCACCTACATAAAGAATAACAAGTGGCGTTCGGCCGTTCTCGTTCTGATGATGTCGTTTATCACAGTATGCTTCATCGGCGGTATGTATGCGGATAATCCGGGTGAGACGTTCCGTGTTGCGCTGGAGGGTCCAAGCAAGTATCTTCTCATCGAACAAAGAGGAAACAGTAACGATTCGTTTTCCCAGTTCGACAAACTGAAGGAGGAACTGCCATCTATGCTTCCTTCTGAAGCTCAGACGGTCCTTAACATCAATCATGGATATTGCGATTATGACTGCATCATGATGTTCAACTGCACCACGGACAACCTCGTTTTCGGCAGCGAAGAAGACTTCGAGCTTTTCAAGCAGAGGACAGGATTGGTCCCGCAGGATGTGGTGCTGCATGACAGACAGATCGCTCTTTCCGAGCAGCTTGCGAATAACCGCGGACTCAAACTGGGAGATCCTGTCAAGGAAGGAAGTTCAGTAAAGGTGGGAGCGATCATGGATGTCCCGGGCATGCAGGCCGTTCAGATAACAGATGTGAGTTTTCACGATTCTCTGCTGGTCATAAGCAGTGGTGAAGTAGATGAGGAAAAACTCAGTAACGATCTGAATTCTCTGGCATATGAGATCATGTCGAAGTATCCGCTTATAAATGCCGTGACCAATGCAACGAATCTGGATGAGATCAACCAGCAGATCAGTTTCATGAACTACATTTTCGGAGCGATCGTCGTTCTTGTGGGCATCGTGCTTTTGATAACGATCAATGCGGCTTTCACAGCTGCCTACGATAAGAGAAAACACGAGTTCGCGATCTATATGGCCATTGGCTTTACAAAGGGACAGATCTTCCGGAAAATCGCTTCCGAAGTGCTGATACTGAATGTGGCAGCCATGGCGCTCGGCGCTGTTTTAAATGTCGGCGTGATCCTGGTTCTGAACCAGGTGTTCTGGAGTTCCGGTCACCATTTCTACCGCGCATCGAAGATGGCCTTGATCGGCACAATGATCGCAGAAGTGCTCGTTATCCTTTCGCTCATACTGCTGAACTGGCGGAAAGTTCGAAAGTGCGAAGTGACGGAAGAATAAAGGACGATTCAGAAAGGGTGTCTTTTGTTGGGACACCCTTTTTCGTTTGCCTTTTCGACAGGAGACCTCATAGAGGTCCATCTGCCGTATAAAAATGGAAATCCCGGAATTTTACGGCAGGTCTGGAAGGGAGGTGCCGTATAAAAATGGAAAAGTGGATTTTATACGGCAAATTTTGAACGGATTGCCGTATAAAATTAGAAAACATAAATCTGTACGGCAGTTGGAGAAGAAAAGTGCCGTATGAAATCGAAAAAGTCGTTTTCGTACGGCAAACAGAGGAAAAAATGCCGTATAAAAGGAGGTTTTGTAAATATTTACGGCAGTCAACGATTTTGACTGCCGTATGAAATCGGATTTTAAAATATTTTACGGTTGTTTGTTGTTTTAACCCCACAGAGCGGTGAGCATCGGGATGATCTGCTTCTTTCGGGACATGACGCCCGGGAGGAATACGTGATTGTCCTTCGGCTCGACGTTGAAAGCGAAGCGGATCGTGTCATCTTCGCCGACATAAAGGAGTTCGGTTCCTTCCTGTAAAACGTCGGTGAGCATCAGGATCACGAAGTCATAGCCGCGATCTTCACGAAGCTTGTTCATATGGCCTAAGAACTCGTCTTTTCTGTCGAGCATCTTGAAAGAGTCGATGCAGATGATCTGCGCGACACCGAGGGTGTGCTCGGCGATATGGAATTCCTTGAAGTCGGACTTCATGAGTTCTTCGACGGTCTTGCTTTCGAAAGAGGAAGCGAAGAGGTCGTGTCCGAGTTCGTCGATGGAGATGCCGCCGATACGGGCCAGGCGCTCGGCCATGGCAATGTCTCTCGGAGTGCATGTCGGGGACTTGAACATAACGGTGTCGGAAAGGATCGCTGCGCACATCAAGCCGGCCATCTTCGGAGAAGGCATGACGCCGTTTTCCTGATACAGCTCGGTGATGATCGTCGTGGTACTTCCGACCGGTTCATTTCTCATCGCGATCGGCTGCGTGGTCTGGATATCTGCGAGACGGTGGTGGTCGATAATGGCCAGGATCTCCGCCTGTTCGAGGCCCGGAACTGCCTGAGCGAGTTCGTTATGGTCCACGAGGACGACTCTCTTTCTTCTTGGACGAAGGAGATGGAAACGGGACAGGGTACCGATGACCTTGTTGTTTTCATCTAAGACCGGATAGCTCCTGAAACGGCTCTTCAGCACGACTTCCCTAACATCGTCGATGTAATCGGTAAGGTGGAAGCAGGAGATATCACCGGTGAAGCAGGCTCTTGCGATCGGGATCGCCTGATAGATCAGTTTGGCGACCTTGTTTGCATCAAGCGGTGTCGAGATGATACATGTCGAAGTAGGACCACTGAGCCAGGAAGGATCCACGTCGGTCTGGCAAAGGATCAGACAGTTGACGCCGATCTCCAGCGCGCGTTTGACCATGTCCTCCTGATTTCCGCAGATCACGATGGAATCTTTGGAGGAGAAGAGGAGCGTCTCGATTTTCTGCGGGAGAGCGATGGAGATCTCACCGGATACGGAATCTGTCGTGATATCGCTCTCGTTTACGATACGTCCTTCCAGAACGGAAAGAAGGTTGAAAAGCGGGACGTTATCGATCCTTGGCTCGTGGATCGTGTTGATGTTGTAGTTGGCGATGTCGCCGGCGGAAAGGGTGCCGTAGAGTGTTCCGTCTTCGTTGATGACGGGGATCACGGTCGTCTTTCCTTCGTGCATGGTCTTCCACGCAAGATCCATCGTGACGGATGCATTCAGTGCCGGAGGTGTATCGAAATCGAGGTCCTTGACCTGTGTTCGAACATCTCTAAGGCGCATCGGTGTTTCAAAACCAAATCTGGCCAGCATGCGCTTCGTCTCATCGCTCAGATGGTCGAGGCGTGCGGCGGTATAGTCCTGTTCGCCGAGCGCGTGCTTTAACGCGGCATATGCCATGGAGGATACGACGGTGTCGGTATCCGGATTTTTGTGACCTACAACATAGATTTCACTCATGTATTTGTACCTTCGTTTTCTTTATTCTCTGCTCGAAAAGATCAGACCTGGAATACGAAACCGTAGAAATCGAAAAGATTTCTGCCGTCCATATAGTGTCCGCCCCAGCCTTTGTAGCGTCCCTCGACGAGGAAGTAGATCGCATGCTTGCCGGAAAGTCCTTCGACGGTTGCCGTTACGATACTTGCGTTTGAGGAGAACTCAGCGCATCCGATCTCGCGGCCTTCACGGGAAAGACCGAATTTTCCTGTGTATTCAGGTGTGCTGAATTCCTGAAGAAGCTTGCCGCTGAAACCATAGACCTTCGTTGAGGTATCTTCACGGGCGGCTTTTTTCTCTTCCGCATTCGGCTCATCCAGGAAGATCGGACGGGCGTACTTCTCAACGGCCTCCATCGGGACACCATCTGCGAAGATGTGGATCCTGCCGCTCATGTAGCAGTTATCGAGTTTCATGACGCATTTCATCTCGGAGCCGGAGTGGTTTCCGAAATCGTAATACTTAAAACCGAAGACCGATCCGTCGGAGATCTTCGTGATGCACTGGTCAAACGGAGTGCGCTCCGTGATCGTGGCGCCGTTTGTCAGGACGCAGGCCATTTGCGGATTCGTTGGACGGTAAGGATTCAGGATATCTTCGAATCCTAAAGAGGTCATCTCGGTCTGGGTAAATGTGCCGTCTTCGTTGAGAGTCAGTTTATCCGCGCAGCCGACACGGCTCATGATGGAACCGTTGGTCATCTTGTGGTAGAAAATGTACCACTGGTCGCCGACCTTGCCGACGGAACCATGGTCGTTTCCACCTGGATAGCAGCAGCCGGAATCGACGAGCGTACCCTTATATTCGAAAGGACCCGTCGGGGAGTCGGATACGGCATAGACCAGCTGGCTCGTCGGCTCGGCGGAAGAGTAGATCATGTAGTATTTGCCGTTGATCTTTCTGGGAGAGCAGGCCTCGAAGAAGTTGAAAGGCGGGGTATTCGGAATGATGTCCATCTTGAAAGATCCGTCGATCACTTCGTACATATTGTCCGGATTTACCTCGAACATGTATGAGCGAAGGAAACCGCAGTAAACATATACACGTCCGTCATCGTCCACGAGCGTGCCCGGATCGATGAAGATACCGCCGTCCGGGTGATTTTCGATATTGTGCTTATAGCGGGAAATGAGCTTGAACGGACCTTCCGGCTTATCGGATACGGCGACACAGCCAAGCGCTTCCTGAATATATGCGTACAGATAATATTTTCCGTCCTTTTCGACGACATCCGGGGCGAAGAGGCGCCCGTCAGTCCAGTCGGTGTCGGCAGGATGGCCCGGGAAGTCACGGGTGGCAAAAGCAATGCCGTGGGACGTCCAGTTCGTCGGATCGGAAACAGGTGCCGACCAGACTTTCAGACAGAAATCACAGAATTCGTCTGTGTCCGCATTGTCGTGGGAACCGTAAATGTAGATACGGTCTCCGAAGATACGAGGTTCACCGTCCGGGATATGTTCCCACATGGGAAGATAAGGATTCGCCATTTTTTGATCTCCTTTTTGTCAGAAAAAAACGAAGCATTTCTTCGTTTGTGTCGGAATAATTCGGCAGGAAGGGACTTTCTGCCGACACAACAACATTATAGCAAATCGCGGAAAAGAAATGCTATAATCTATGTGATGAAAGAAGGGGTATTTTCTTATGCATTTTTATCCATTCACGGATGCATACGCGATGTTCTTCATCTATGCCTTTATCGGCTGGGTCGTCGAAGTCATCTACTATGGACTGGAAGAGGGCAGATTCATTAACAGGGGATTTTTAAATGGTCCTCTGTGTCCTGTCTATGGTATCGGATTCTATGGCGTTATCCTTCTGTTCGAGCGTTTGACATATAATTTCTTCGTGCTTTTCGTCGGTTCCATGATCGTCTGCACGACTGTTGAATTCCTGGCGGGCTTTATCCTCTACCAGATCTTCAAGCTCCGCTGGTGGGACTACCGGAATGAAAAATATAACCTCATGGGATTTATCTGCCCGAAGTTTTCCCTGTACTGGGGCATTGCCTGCTCGCTTGGTATGTTTGTCCTGCACCCGACGGTGCTTTGGCTCCTTCACAATCTTCACGACAATGTCCAGATCGTGATCCTCATCGTCTTTACTGCGATCATGATCTCTGACCTGATCTGTACGGTCCTGGCGATCATCGGCTTCAAGAAGCGCCTCGGTATCCTCACTGGTATCTCCAGCGAGATGAAGGTGATCTCCGACAAGATCGGCGGCACCATCTACGGCCGGGTAGATACTGTTCAGCGCAAGACCCAGCCGACGATCAAGAACTACGCCGCATGGCGCGAGCTGTACAATCTGAACCGTTTAGAGGAAAAAGAACTGGCCAGACGCCATCGTGCGGAAGAAAGGGCACTTCTCGGAAGCATGATGCCGAAGGTCCGCCCTTCAAATCTTCACCCGAAGGCCATGATCTCTTCGAAGGTCTCCGCACTTCTTCGTTCCATGAAAGGCCCGGAACGCCGAATTTCCCGAACTGTTTACCTCAATATCGGTGAATACGGAAAGACCGCCTTCGATAATATCGTAAAGCTTTTGCCGTTTTCGAAAAGACCCGTAGAAGAGGGTGAGATCCCCGAAGGAACTGAAGAAAAAGAAGAAGAAACGGATCTTTTGGAAGAGAAGACGTGAAGATAAGATAATCTTTATTTATAAAATAATGTGTGGTATCCTAATCATAGTTTTCTGGGGGAGACTCGCGGATCAAAGCCGCGGATCCAGAGAGGGTTGGAGACATGAAACACATTTTTATCATTAACCCAAGGGCGGGAAAAGAGAAGGAAAACATCTCTGTACGTGTACGTTCGTATATTGCATCCCGTCCGGATCTCGGAGCCCTGGTTTTTAATACGGAATATGTCGGACATGAAACTGTCCTCGTCGGGCGTCTCTGCCATATCTTCGAAGATGAGACGATCCGACTATATATTTGCGGCGGTTCCGGCACGCTCTGCCGCGCGATCAGCGGAATCCCGAACTTTTCTATGGTGGAAGTGGCATTTTTCCCCTGTGGTACGACCAATGACATTCTGAAGGTCTTTGAAGGGGAGATCGCCCCGTTTTACGATCTCGGCGCGCTGGTGAACGGAACGCCCATGTATCTCGATGTTTTTGATTTCGGTTTCGGAAAAGCGCTGAACTTCTGTTCTGTCGGCTATGAGGCGAAGGTCTCGTCCGATGTAAACAACCTGGCACGTTTTTCGATCGGTGGCACCAAAGCCCCGTACTACGTTTCCATTGCAAGAAATCTCATATCCCTGATTGCTGCTCCGTATTCGCTCATGGTGGACGGACAGGATCTGTCGGGAAGACGGACCTCGATCACGGCGTTTAACGGAATCGTCTATGGCGGATCTTTTTCCCCGATCCCGAATGCCTGCCCGGTCAACGGACGGATGAAGCTCATGCTTTATGATTCGCCGTCTGTTTTCTCCATGATCCCCGGAATTATGGCCGTAAAGAACGGTCAGCTCGAAAAGCTCGGGAAATCCGTCAGCGTGTTGGATGCGTCCGATATCACCGTGAAACTTCCGGAGAATAAACAGATGTATTTTGCGGCAGACGGCGAGGCCTTTGATATGGCGGAACATGGGAATTCGCTGACGATCCGCGTGATGCCGACCACATTAAAATTCGTTGTTCCTTCAGGCGTAGCGCTGAAAGAACAGTGCAGAGAAGGAGACTGATCATGCTGCTTGAGAAAAAAGACGCCCAAAGGATCCTGCTTCTTATCTACTTTGTCGTCTGCGGATTTTTCCTGATCATCTCCGCGAACGTGGAACAATATCCGGAATACTTTAATATCTTCTGCATTATCACGCCGTTTATCGCCTATCTTCTGACGAAGATCGGAAGAGATAACATCAAGTTCCAGATGTACCTGATGACATCCTTTTTCCTGGCGCTTGTCGTGCTCTACGGTATCTACTATGAAAACCCGGGCTCACTTCAGGACGGATTTATCACCGTGGCCTGCGTTACCTCCCTGTATTTTGACTTCAGCGCGAACCTTCTGTGCCTGATCTTTTCTGCCATGTACTATTCCTTCTGGATCGTTTATGACTATCCGCTCCTGATCTCCTCGAGATCGACGCTCGAACTGATGGTGCGTATCACGATCATGATCGTCGGACAGGTATTCCTGATGGCACTGGTTTCTTCGATCAACCAGTCCAAACAGACACTTGTGCAGAAATCCCAAAGTACCGAGGATCTTCTGCAGATCGTTGAGATCAAGAAGAAAGAGGCAGTTGCGGCTTCCCAGACGAAGGCGGACTTTCTGGCCAGCATGTCCCATGAGATCCGTACTCCGATGAACGCGATCGTCGGTATGACAGAGATGATCCTCCGTGACGACATTAATCCCGGAGTGCGTGAAAATGCCCGAAATATCAAGAGCGCCGGTAATGCGCTCCTGGCCATCGTCAACGACATCCTCGACTTTTCCAAGATCGAATCCGGTAAGATGGAGATCATTAACGTACGCTATCAGCTGACGTCTGTGATCAACGACATCATCAACATCATCTCGGTGCGTATGGTGGATAAGAATCTCGATCTGGTCGTGAACATCGATCCGATGATCCCGTCGGAGCTCGTTGGCGATGAGATCCGTATCCGCCAGATCCTCCTAAACCTTCTGAACAACGCCGTGAAGTTTACTTCCGAAGGACATATCACACTTCAGGTCGCCTATAAGCCGGTCTCCAACGACATGTGCCTTCTGCACTTTGACGTATCCGATACCGGTATGGGTATCCGCCCGGAGGATAAGGACCGTCTCTTCAACAGCTTCCAGCGCCTCGACACCCGTCAGAACCGTGCGGTCGAGGGTACCGGACTTGGCCTTTCCATCTGTAAGCGCCTTATGGACCTGATGGGCGGTACGATCTCCGTGGAGAGTGAATACGGCAGGGGAAGTACATTTTCCTTCGAACTTCACCAGTACATCGCAAGGCAGAAGCCGATGGCCAGTGTCCTCGAGAATAAGAAAGAACACGTCATGTACTTTGATGAGAAGCCGATCTTCCGTGAATCCGCCAGAAACGATCTGCAGAGACTCGGTGTTTCAGCACGTTTCGCTTCTTCGATCAAAGATCTCGACCCGGCGTCAAACGCGAGCTATTCCTACTTCTTCGTTTCTAAGCCGCTCTTCGATGAGTTCTCCCATGAGATCCGCCATTTCTGCAGTGAGCATGGTAATCCGAAGATCGTTCTGATGTTCGATAAGAATGAGCTTTCGTCCGGTTATAAGGATGTCCTCGTCGTCCGCCGCCCGGTCTACTCCGCAGTATTTGCTTCCGTACTCACCGATAAGCCGATCGAGTCTCTCGATTCTGATGAGTTCCAGGAGAGCTTCATCGCACCGGAGGCCAGAATCCTCGTGGTCGATGATAATGCCGTCAACCTCAAGGTCGTAAAAGGACTTCTCGAACCGTACCAGATGCATGTTTATACCGCCGGTTCCGGCCGTCAGTGCATCGAGATCCTGAAAGAAGGAAAAGAGAAGTTCGATATCATCTACATGGACCACATGATGCCGGAATTAGACGGTATCGATACTCTACGCCTGATCCGTCAGATGGAAGGAGAATACTTCCAGAAAGTGCCGGTCATCGCGCTTACGGCCAACGCAGTCAGCGGCGTCCGGGAGATGTTCTTCAAGGAAGGCTTCCAGGATTATGTCAGTAAGCCGATCGAGCTTGCACAGCTCGAAAAGTCTTTAAAGAGCAATCTGCCACCGGAGATGATCATCAGAAAGCAGCATACCGTGGCCAGTGCCCCGCACTTCGGTGAAGGTGAAGTCCAGCTTCGTGGTGTGGACTGCAATCGCGGCCTTTTGAACTGCGGCAACAACCTCGAGAACTATATAAGCCTCCTGAAGGTCGTCTATGAAGACGGTATGATCAAGGTGGATCGCCTTAGAGAACTGGCGGAGGCGAAGAACTATGCCGAATACGGTATCGAAGCGCACGCACTGAAGAGTGTGGCCGCATCGATCGGAGCTACGGATCTTTCCGAGATGGCAAAAGATCACGAATTTGCCAACTATGACGGCAGGTTCGAGTTCATCGACGGAAACTACAGCGACCTGGTCGCACAGTACAGATCCCTTCTGGACGATATCGGGCTGGAACTTAAGGCCCGAGGCGTTCTCGGTGCATCGGAGGGCGTTACTTCCGAAGAGAATCCGAAGCTCCCGATCGCGAAAGAAGAGATGAATAAGGCCTTGATCACGATCCGTAACAGCATCGAGGATTTCGATGCCGATACGGCACTGGAGAAACTGGACTGGCTCCTGGGATTCGACATCGGTTCGGACGGCGAGCTCGCGTTAAAACGTGCCAGAAACTGCCTCAATGACTTCCAGTACGATGAAGCGGCAGCAAACGTGAATAATCTTTTAGGAGAATAACGGTGGATAAACAAAAGACGATCTTAGTCGTAGATGACAGCAAAGCAAATCTCACCTTGGCGAAACAGGCATTAGACGAGTTCTACCAGGTTTCTCTCGTGACATCCGGAAGCACGGCCCTGCGATTCCTCGAAAAGAGGATTCCGGACCTCATCCTCCTCGACATTAACATGCCGGAGATGGATGGTATGGAGACACTCCGCCGAATCCGTGAGAACGACCGGTTCAAAGATATTCCGGTCATCTTCCTGACAGCCAAGAGCGACCCCGAAACCGAGGTCGAGTGCCTAAAACTCGGCGCGACGGATTTTATCGCGAAGCCCTTCGTTCCGCAGGTCATGCAGAGCCGTATCGCCCGAACGCTCGAGCTTGAAGAGTATAGAAAACTTGCAGAAAACCGCGCCAGACGTTTTGAGAGTATCGCTTCCAAAGATCCGATGACGGGGCTTTGGAACCGTTCCTATCTGTCGCAGAAGATCGAAGAGATCCTCGCAAACGGCGTTTCCGCCGCATATATGATCGTCGACGTCGACCGTTTCAAGAGCGTTAACGATAAACTCGGCCATATCAAGGGCGACCAGGTATTGAGCCGGCTTGCCCACATGATGATCGATGCTTTCCCGGATGACATCGTCGGCCGTCTCGGCGGCGACGAGTTCGTCATTTTTATCCAGGATCCGCCGGAACATGATGTTCTTTGCGAAAAGATCCGTACCTTTCAGAACTGGGTCAATGAGGACCTTAAAGAGACTACAAACGGTATTGCCACGCTCTCGATCGGTATCGCGATCGCCCCGCAGGACGGAAACAATATGGATACGCTCTACGATAAGGCAGACCGTGCCCTCTATGTGGTAAAGAAGGACGGAAGGAACAATTTCCGTTTCTACGACTCTACACTTCCATCAAAACAGGCTAAGCTTGACCGACCGGAGGCCATCGAGATGAATATCCGCGTCCTGATGCAGCAGCTCAAGGAACCGGGCACGATCCGCGGAGCTTACTGGCAGGACTATGAGCCTTTCATCGCCATATTCCGTTTCATCGAGAGAATGCTTGCCAGATCCGAGGAATCCTTCTGTGTCATGCTCGCCACACTTCTTGATAAAGACGGCAATATGCTCGATCCGGAGATCTTAGGCCCGAGCATGGATGTTCTTTTCACCGCGATCCAGGACACGCTCCGAAAAGGGGACGTGTTTACGAAGTTCAGCGGTGCCCAGTATGTCGTCATGCTGCCCTCCGCAAATGCGGAAAGTGGCGGAAAAATCGCCGCAGACCGCCTTACCCGACGCTTTGATGCCATCAACGAATCACCGGAAGTCGTATTAAAGACAGATCTGACGATGATGGATATGGTCGAGCGCGGTTGATTATGATAGAATTATAAAGTTATTTGGTTCAATGGAGGCAGAAAAATGCTGGATATTAAATTTGTCCGTGCCAATCCGGACATCGTGAAAGAAAACATCAAAAAGAAGTTTCAGGATGACAAGCTCCCGCTGGTGGACGAAGTCATCGCATACGATAAGGAGCTCCGCGAAGCGAAGACCCGCGTGGAATACCTGAGATCCCAGAGAAATTCAATCAGTAAGCAGATCGGTATGCTGATGGGACAGGGCAAGAAGGAAGAAGCCGAAGAGGCGAAGAAGCAGGTCGCGGCTATGGCCGACGAGATGGCAGCTCTGGATGTCAAAGAGCAGGAGCTCACCGAGAAGGTCAGAAAGATCATGCTCGTGATCCCTAACATCATCGATGATTCGGTCCCGGTTGGTAAAGATGACAGCGAGAACGTCGAGAACGAGCGTTTCGGCGAGCCGGTCGTCCCGTCCTACGAGATCCCTTATCATGTAGATATCATGGAAAACTTCGACGGCATTGACCTCGATGCAGCCAGAAAGACCAGCGGTAACGGTTTCTACTACTTAAAAGGCGATATCGCCAGACTGCATTCGGCGATCCTTTCCTATGCAAGAGATTTCATGATCGACCGCGGTTTTACCTACTACGTGCCGCCGTTCATGATCCGTTCTGCTGTAGTTGACGGCGTAATGAGCTTTTCTGAAATGGAGAACATGATGTATAAGATCGAGGGCGAAGACCTCTATCTGATCGGTACCTCTGAGCATTCCATGATCGGTAAGTTCATCGATACGATCATCGACGAGGCGGATCTTCCGCAGACACTTACATCCTATTCTCCGTGCTTCCGTAAGGAAGTCGGCGCCCACGGCATCGAGGAGAGAGGTGTTTACCGTATTCATCAGTTCGAAAAGCAGGAGATGATCGTCGTCTGCAAGCCGGAAGACAGCATGGACTGGTACAACAAACTCTGGAAAAACTCCGTAGATTTCTTCCGAAGCCTCGATATTCCGGTAAGAACACTCGAGTGCTGCAGTGGTGACCTTGCGGATCTGAAGGTGAAGTCCTGTGACGTAGAAGCATGGTCTCCGCGTCAGCAGAAGTACTTCGAGGTCGGCTCCTGCAGTAACTTAGGAGATGCACAGGCCCGCCGTCTCGGTATCCGTATCAGAAGCAAGGAAAAGGGCAACTACCTTGCACATACACTGAATAACACTGTCGTGGCTCCGCCGCGTATGCTGATCGCTTTCCTGGAGAACAACCTGAACGAAGATGGTTCGGTCAATGTTCCGGCTCCGCTTCGTATGTACATGGGCGGTAAAGAGAAGCTGATCCCGAAGAAGTAATAAGGACGGCATTTCCATGAGCAGAAGAAACTTTATCATCGGATTTCTGGTCTTTGATATCGTGGCCGTGCTGGTCATCGTCCTGATCCTTGTGATCAATAATCCGTTCAAAGCCACTGTCGCTCCGAATACGGATCCGACCACCACAACAACAGTCGAACAGAACTACACAGGCACACTGTCCCATCTTTCCGACTTCGATCAGAGCAAGGATACGCTTTTCCACCAGACACCGGCACTTTCGGGTGTGCGTGAAGAGTCGAGTCTTACTGAAGATGGACGTTATTACACAGCTTTCCGGGCCGAAGCGGATATCGATCTCGACGGTGACGGGGAGATCGAGACTGTCAGCATTTCGCTGGACGATCACAGTGAATCTTTTTACGTACTGGTCAACCAGGGTGGCAAGATCACCGATTATGTTGTTCCCGGAAATGAGTTCGCCTACCGTTCCGAGTATTCCGCAAAAGCCTGCAAGGGCAGTCTTCGCGGATTCGTAGTCGATCTGAATAAGAACGATAAGTATACTGAAGTCGGCATCGAGATGATCCGTGATACATGGGAAGAGTATCAGACTCTGATGGTCAGATATGATGGAAATGCCATCTACGCGTCGGTCATCCCTGGAGTACTCACATCCCTGGATGATGCGGGCGCCGTTCAGTTCTCGACCTACGATATGATCTACGGCGTGCATAAGCTCTACCGTACCTACGATATTACGAACAAGACGGATTTCCTTACTCCGCAGACAGATTATTATTTTACGGATATAAACGTAGAAAAGACTTCCTACCTTTATACCCCGGATAACGATGTCAAGTGTGAAAACTTAAGTGGTGATCCGGTCGCTCTCAAGGTCAGTTCCCAGTTTTACTGGAGCCATACTGACGGGGAAACGTATGTGGACGTAATTACCACAAGTGGTGAAGTCTACAGGCTTCCGGTTAAAAAAGAAGTAATAGAATACAGTACAGGACCACAGGCGGTCTATACGCTTGGCGATACGAACGCCAGAGATATTAAGGTGAAATGACCGTAAGATCCTGAAGCGGACGGATCTTTTACATAAGAAGGAGAAAGAATATGGGTATCATCGTTGGACTCGATGTCGGTGGAAGTACCACGAAAGTTGTGGGAATGGATGGCGACAAGATCATCGGCAATAAGATCGTCAAAGCAGACGATCCGGTCACTTCTGCGTTCGGCGCGCTCGGAAAACTTATGGATTCCTATGACCTTAAGATCTCGGACATTGAGACCTTAAAGATCACAGGTGTCGGCGCTTCTTTCCCGAACGGAAATCTTCTCGGGATCCCGACAGTCCGTATTTCGGAATTCTTCGCGACCGGACAGGGCGGTCTTTTCCTTTCGGGACTCGAACATGCCGTCGTAGTCAGCATGGGTACAGGTACCGCATTTGTGGAAGCTACAAAATCCGAAGTGCGGCACATTATTGGTTCCGGTGTCGGCGGCGGTACGCTCGTAGGTCTTGCTAACTGTGCACTGAATATGCGTGATTTTGATCTCATCGCCGATCTGGCAGGAGATGGAAACTTAAATCACGTCGACTTGACGATCGGCGATATTTCTCATGCGGCGATCCCCGGACTCACCATGGATACCACGGCTTCGAACTTCGGTAAGATGCAGGAAGATGCGGAAAAAGCAGACGTAGCCTATGGCCTTTTTAACCTGGTATTCCAGTCGATCGGTACGATGGCGGTCCTCGCGGCCAGAAATTCCGGCCTGAAAGATGTCGTATTTACCGGTCAGGCCACGAAAGCCCCGATGTGCGGGACGATCTACAAGGCTTTTTCCGAGCTTTATAATCTCAATTTCATCGTGCCGCAGATGTCTGAATTCGCGACAGCGATCGGAGCTGCGATCGCCAGCAATTCTTAAGGAGAAAGCATGGGGGAATCGGAGCTGTCTGAGAATATAAAGAAGCAGAGGGCCTTTGAACTGGACCTTCTGCGCGGCTTTTCGATCTTCATGATGATCCTTCATCACTTCGCCTACGATCTGAGGTACATCTTCGAATACAAAGTGTTCGCCTTTATCGGTGCGGACTGTAAGTGGTTCTGGGGATTTGTGCATCCGTTCTTTCTCTTCCTCTTCGTCGGGATCTCCGGCATCTGCTGTCAGTTCTCCAGAAACAACTTTAAGCGTGCGGGCAAACTCGCTCTGGTGTCGCTTGCTTTTTCTGCGGCCACCATCACGATTGACCATTTCTTCGATCTCGGGTGTTCGGTCTACTTTAATGTGTTGCACCTTCTGGCTGTCTCCACGTTCCTTTTCGCGATCTTTGATCATGTCGAGCAGAAAAAGACAGGGGAGAGGAAAAGCCGTCAGGGGGACATGGTGCTCTTTTCCATCGTGATGCTCTTTATCTGGCTTTTGCGTGCGCTTCCGCTCTATAACTACCAGATCCGAAACGGCTGGGTCATGATCTTAGGTCTCGAGCCGCATCCGGACTATGTTCTTCCCGTCGGAGACGTCCTGGGACTGATCCCGTGGGTCGGTGTATTCTTCCTGGGTGTTCTCATCGGACGTCACGTCTATTCCAGTAAGCAGACTCTTTTCCCGAATGCTCCGAAAGCAGTGCACGCGATCAGCAGGCCATTTGAATGGATAGGAAGAAACTCTCTTATCGTATATATCCTCCACCAGCCGATCGTGCTCGGCATCTTATATCTTCTCCGTTTTCTGGGGGTGCTTCCATGAAGGCTTCCTGGAAACGCTGGATCTTCGGGATCGTTCTTCCGCTCCTTCTGATCCTTTTTCTTTATCTTCTGCAGATGATCCTCATGCATTTTCCATCAATCGGAGAAGCCTATGCAAAGAGCGGATTCATCGTCTTTTCCTATATCCCGGCCAAGATTAGCTCGCTGGTGCCGATCTCCCTGACGGAGGTCTTTATAGTGACGCTTGTTTTTTCAAGTCCGCTCCTCATCGCGTGGCTTGTTATCCGGATCCGCCGGGCTGTGAAAGAAAAGAGCGGCAAAAAGTTCTTCTTCAATTTTGGAAGAGTCGTTGCCTGGGTGCTTTTCTCGCTTTATACGATATTCATGCTCCTTCACGGACTAAACTACACCAGGTATTCTCTCGATGATAAACTGGGCTTCGGGCAGAGAAAATACTCGGTCGAGGAACTCATGGAAGTCACTGAGTGGGTCATAAGTGAGCTCAATTCCGCCAGAGAAGCCTGCGCCGAGGATGAAAACGGCGTGATGACCTATCCGGGAGGCGTTCCGCATCTTCTTTCGGATATGGAAGATATTTACGAGGACGCCTCGAAAAAGATCCCGCAGATCAAGGGAGTTTCTGCCCGCCCGAAGAATGTCATGCTCTCGCACTACTGGTCCTATACATATATTACCGGTATGTATTTCCCGTTTTTTGTCGAAGCGAACATCAACACGGATGTGACTTTTGCTGAGATGATCTATACCATCTGCCACGAAATGTCCCATCTGCATGGATATGCAGTAGAAAATGACGCTACTCTCGCCGGTCTTCTGGTCGCGCTCTCCAGCGACTGCCCGGAAGTCCGCTACAGCGGTCTTCGCGAGGCGCTTGAACTGATCCTCATGGATCTGGCCATCGCCTTTAATAATGATTCGGAGGGCCTCGATGAATTCATGCGCGCTCATCCGGTCCATCTCGGTTATTTCCGCGATAGCGAAGCGATAAACAATTACTGGGACTCGATCGATCCGCCGAAAATCGTATCAGACGTATCGAGCGCGACGAACAATGCCTTCTTAAAGGCCAATCAGCAGAAAGACGGCGTGAAGAGTTATAACATGCCGACTTCCATTATGGCTGATTACTATTTCACTTTCGTCAAAGGGGAGTCCTGATGGAAAGTTCTGGAAATGAAAACCGGGGAAGGATCAAGGTGTCCTGTGAGGGACATTCGTTTTTCTATCCGATAAGTGATATCCTTCGTCTGTTTACCGGGAAGATACCGAAAGAATCGGACGGACAGGTCCTCTGCGAAGGAAATGAAGGCGACCCTGATATTACTGTTATCAGCCGCGTGGAAGAAGATATCGTAGAGACCTCTATCGAAGGAGCAGGGGAACGGATCTTTTCGAAAAGAGAAGATCTTCGCCTGCCTTTGAACCGCGAAGTCAAGCGGCAGCTGTATTTCCTTTTATCCGGGCATTTCCAGAAGACATTCCCGTGGGGATCTCTTACGGGGATCCGTCCGACGCAGGTGGCAAGAGAGCTTTCTGAAGAAACGGAGATGGCGGGGATCTACGGCGTCCGGGAGGATAAGGCACATCTGGCCTTTCTGACGAAGGATAATGAGGACCGGATCCTCATGGCATCCGACCCTTCTGCTATTCATGTTTATATCGGCATCCCGTTCTGTCCGAGCCGCTGCTCCTACTGCTCGTTTGTGGCACAGGAAGCGCCCAGAAAGACCGAACTTCTGCCGTCGTATATCGATGCTGTTCTTTCTGAGATGGATATGGTGCTGCCAAAGATCGGAGCCTCTATCGAGACACTTTATATCGGCGGGGGAACGCCTACGGTGCTTTCGGAGGAGCTTTTCGAAGAGTTTATCAGCAGCGTATTCTCGCATCCGGAATTCTCCCGTCTTTCGGAAGTATGTGTCGAAGCGGGCCGTCCGGATACCTTTACGGAAAAGAAACTTCAGGTGCTTTTGGACCACGGAGTAAAAAGGATCTGTATCAATCCGCAGACGCTCTGTGATGAGACACTTGTGAGAGTGGGAAGAAAACACAGTGCCAGGGATTTTCTGGATACCTATTCCATGGCCAGGACAATGGGCTTTTCCGTGATCAATACGGATCTGATCGCGGGACTTCCGGAGGAAACGTACGAGGAATTCTGTGATTCATTATGCCGCATCATTGAACTTGCGCCGGAAAACATCACCGTGCATTCGCTTTCGAAAAAAAGACGTGCTTCCTTAACGCGGGAAGAGATCGTCCGGCAGGAAGAGGAAGAATTGTCGCGTATTGAGAAGATGCTCTCTTTTGCTTCTGGAAAACTTGTGAAAGCCGGCTATTTTCCGTACTATATGTACAAACAGAAAGACACGCTGGGTGGCCACGAAAATGTGGGCTATGCCAAAGAGGGGACGGAGTGCCTTTATAACGTGGCCATGATGAGTGACCAGAGATCAGTCCTTTCTTTCGGAGCCGGCGGAATGAGCAAGCGCGTGTTTCCGGAAGGGGAGGATATGCTGCATGTGCGGGTCGAGAGATGCTCCTGCATCAAAGATCCGATCCAGTATATTTCAAATGTGAAAGCGATGGCCGAGAAGAAGATCGGTTTCTTTTGCGAATAAGGGAGGAATAGTATATGATCACCGATGCGAAAAAAGCGTTGAAAGAGGCGCAGGAGAAGGAACTCCTTACACCATTTGAACCGGATGGGGAGATGAAGAAACAGTTCTTTTCCGGTCAGAGAAAACAGGCAGTTAAGCTGTTCTTCTACTTTTTAGCCCTGCTTGTTGTTGCAGTCCTGATTGCCGTTGTCCTCGTGGGGATCACGCATATCGTCGTCTATAGCGCAAGGATCATCTTCGTATGCCTGCTGATCGTTCTGCTGCCACTTTACGGAATCTACAATATCTTTTCACTCAACAGTGCGATCAAAAAAGGCGACTATGAGTTTTACCTCGGGGATATCGTCGAGTTTTATGAGGATAAGTACAAAGTCAGGGGATTAGAAAACGGGGAACTGCAATTTTTGAAGAAGCCTTCGGACCCTACGCTTTCGGGGAAAACACGTGTTATCGTCGCCCGTTTAAAGGATGAACTGTCCCTGATCGAGTACAGAAGCGAAAAGTGATTTCATAATCTACTTGTCAAAAGTGCATTCTATCGCTATAATAGCATGGCGTCTTCGAGGTGTAGCGCAGTTGGTAGCGTACGTGCTTTGGGAGCATGGGGTCGCAGGTTCGAACCCTGTCACCTCGACCATGAAAAAAGACTGTCCTGAACGTGTTCTTCACGAAAGGACGGTCTTTTTTTGCTTTACAAAAAACTTTGACTATGCAAAAATGACTGTGATTTCGTGTGTTGGCGTAGTTGGAGGTAGAAAAAATGAATAATCAAAGCCTGAAGAGTGTAAGAAGGTTCGGATCGATCTTGATGACGGCAGTTATGAGTATCGCTTTGATTCCAGGTATTGCATCCCAAAAACAAGTAAATGCATATTATGGGAAGAGTCAGGTGAACACACGGATGGGAGTAAACCAGATGTCCAGTCCGCGTAAACCGACATCAAAAGATGATCCATGGATGGGCAGTTTTGTATACTACGGCGTAAATGGTGACCTGTATCGTGTTCTGGATACGAGTTCCACTAGATTCGGAGGCTTTACACTTTTTCTTGACAGTGACGAGGTGGTATGCGGTGCCCGTTTTGATCCGCAGTCAAATGTATGGACAAATTCAGAAATAAAAGATGAGTTGGAAAAATATGCGCAGAAGGCTTTTACTCCGCGGGAATATAACGCCATTGCCTGTAGTAAGGCAGCTTCGGTTAGTTTTATTTCACCCGATGAGTTTTATAACAGCAGATTTAAAACATATGTGGCTTTGACAGGAGAGAAACTGTTTCTGCTTGATGCAGACGACGTTACCAACCCCAATTTGGGATATTGGCAGTATACAAGTAACGGAGAATCAAATACTATTGCCAACCGCTATAAATCGTTGGAATATGATGGCTGGTGGTTGAGAACGCCTGATAAAGAAGATACCACCGGCAGTTATGTAGGGTATGTAACCGATAGCGGCAAGGTAGATACTCATGTTGTCACTTCTAAGAGAATTGGCATGGCTCCGGCATTGAATATCGATAAAAAGTCGATTCTGTTTTCGACCGCGGTTTCCGGGAACTATGGTGATTTAGGAGCGAAATACAAACTTACTCTATTTGATGAGAACATGAAGATCTCGATCCGCGATGGTGAGAAGTGCGAGAAAAACGGAAGGCGGGTAACTGTCCCTTATTCTATTTCGGGAAGCAATAGTGATCAGGTCAATCGTGTTTCTGTTCTTATTCTGTCAAATAAGTATAAGCCGACGAATATTACGAATATACTATATTATCAGCAACTTGATAAAACCTCTTCCGGCAATGGATCATTTGTTTTGCCAGAAACCCTTGATTTCAATAAATGGGGAATAAGCTATTATGTGTATATAGTTGCAGAAACAGTAAATGACCATGTGTCGACCAGACTCACCGATTACGCAAGCGAGCTACTGGAGATCAGCATTCCTAAAGAAGTTGAGATCGATCTGACACATGGAGGTTTGACTGGACAATACTGGGATATCAGCACGTTTGGAGTTCTTGGAAATCTTGGGCTGGTCGGAATTGATTATCAGCAGGGAAATGATTATCAGGATGCAGATCTGGATAAAGATGGAAACATGGATATCCGTGTAAATTGGACAGGTCAAATGTATATGGAACGTCTTAATACGTGCAGCGTTTATGGTAAATTGACTTTTTCCAGTGACGAACTGATGGAAAACGGATATAAATCGATCACGTTCCTTTTCCCTCTTTCGAGTTGTTCCATTCAAAGTGCTGTACCGGCAGGGAAGAATAAGGTCAAGCTTACCTGGGGCGCAGTCGAAGGTGCCGAGGGGTATCTCATATATGCGCAGAAGAACGGCAAGTATGCATATTGCGGCATGACGACTTCCGGTACGACTTTTACGGACACAAAGGCCCTGGATACGGATTACAATTTTTACTGGGTCTTCGCTTACTATAAAAACGGAGAGAAGATGCTGCCGGGCGGATGCGTGAAATATGTCTATGCCAAAGGTGTCTGTGCGGCGGTGACGAATCTTAAGGCTTCTTCTCAGACGGGAAGTGTGAAACTTTCGTGGACGGCTTCTTCCGGAGCAGACGGATATCTCGTTTACGGGATCCGTCCGGGCGGATCTTACGGATATATCGGAATGACGACACAGGGCACGACGTATACGGACAAGAAAGCATCGAAGACCGACTACACTTTCTACTGGGTCTTCCCGTATCACAAAAACGGGGATCAGATGATCGTCGGAGGAACTGCCAAATATACATACGGCAAGGCTAAATGACCGAAATCACTACTTATAGTTATTGTGTTTTCTAAAGATATCTTATAAAATCATAGATAGAATCTCAAATGCGTTTGACGCTATATGGAGGGAAAGTATGGAGAAAAGAAAAATGCAGACATTCAAAAAATCTTTGGCGGTCATGCTTGTTTTAGCCATTATCATGTGCTTTACCGGCTGTATCCGCTATTCCATCACAGCATCCGTTCACAAGGATGGTACAGTGGATTTTACATTCATCTACGCAACGATGGATACATCTGACATGATGGGCAGCGATGCTTCGGACGACGAAGATGATGAAGATTCTGAACCGGATTACGCAGAAACGATGGAAAAGTTCGAGGATGCCGATTGGGATTGTGAAGACTACACCGGCGAAAAGGGCGATGATTACGACTACGTCGGCTTCAAGGCTACGAAAAAAGGTATCGACCTTGATGATCTCTCTGATGAACTCGCAGAGCTGGGCGATGGCTTTGATAAGTTCTCTCTCGAAGAGGATGACGGTATCTACACTCTCGAGTGGGAGATCGACGGTATCACATCTGAGGCGGAAGGCATGAGCGTTACCTCTGATGGGCTTAAGACCTATGGCGGTTACATGAAGTTCGTCCTTGAGCTCCCTGGTAAGGCAAAGGAAAACAACGCAACAGACGTTTCCAAAGACGGCAAGACCTTGGAATGGGATTTCTTTGAGATGGATGAAGCAATCTACTGCGAATTCGATCTTAAGGCAACCAGCAGCTTCACGGGATGGCTCATCGGTGTGATCATCGGCGCAGCTGTTATCGTAATTGGTATCATCGTTGCAGTGATTATTATCAGCAGCAAGAAGAAGAAGGGCGATGACGCTCCGGTAGCTGCTCCAGTAGCTCCTGTTGCTCAGGTTCCTGTAGCACCTCAGGCTCCGGCAGCCGGATTCCCGCAGCCGACAGGCTTCCCGGCAGCTCCTGTAGCACCGCAGGCACCTGTTGCTCCTGTAGAAGCCCCTGTTGCACCGGCCGCTCCGGTATTCCAGCAGGCTCCTGTAGCTCCGGCACCGGTTGAAACACCTGTAGCCCCGGCTCCGGTTGAAACACCTGTAGCCCCGGCTTCGGTTGAAACACCTGTAGCACCTGTTGTTGCTCCGGTTGAAGCACCTGTAGTTCCAGAAGTTCCGGCTCCGGTAGAAGCTCCAGTAGCACCGGTTGAGACACCTGCTGCTCCGGAAGCACCGAGCACAGACGTTCCGACAGATCCGACTGTATAAGATCATCTGAATAAGAACTGATTAAAGGACGCTCAATGTGGTGAAGATCACATTGAGCGTTCTTTTTGTACGGCTTTTTTGAGAAATGTTGTTTCGGGGTAAGTATTGTGAAATCTGCCTATATAATATGTTCTCTGTTGGTGCTATAATAGCGCGGGCTTGAAAAAGGAAGAAAACGAGGAGTATTGTTCCGTGGAACAGACGAAAGGTTCCCAATTTGGTAAATTCGTGTCTTTCTTTAAGAAAAACACCGTTATGTGCATCGCTGCGCTTCTTGCGGTAGCGACGGCCTTTTTCGTCCCGCCGGATAAGACCTATCTCGGCTATTTCAACCTTCGTACGCTGACTTGCCTGTTCCTGACGCTTGCTGTGATCTGTGCCTTGAAGGATATCCGTTTCTTCGGTATCGTGGCGCAGAGGATCGTCGTGACCACTGGAAACTTAAGACTTCTCGCTTTAGCACTTGTCTATATCACATTTATCGGCTCCATGCTGATCGCCAACGACATGGCCCTGATCACATTCCTGCCGCTTGGGTATTTCGCCCTGTCCGTCACGAAAAACGAGGATAAGATGGCCTATATCTTCATCCTTCAGAACATCTCCGCTAACCTCGGCGGAATGCTGACGCCTTTCGGAAATCCCCAGAACCTGTATCTTTATTCGCACTTTCAGATCCCGACGGGGGAGTTCATGTCCATCATGTTCCCGCCGTTTTTGCTTGCGATCGCGATGCTGACGGCTGCATGTTTTCTTCTTCCTCGAAAAGAACTGGTCATCAGGGATGATTCAGGCCAGACATTGAATAAGAAACGCACGGCACTTTATCTTGCTCTTTTTGCGTTCTCGCTTCTGATCGTATTCCGTCTGATCCCGTACTGGGTGGGCCTTCTTATCATCCCGGCGGTTCTGTTCTTTGCCGATAAAAAGGCCTTCACCGAGGTCGACTGGGGTCTTCTTTGCACATTTGCGCTGTTCTTCGTTTTCTCGGGAAATATGGCTCGTATCCCGCAGGTACAGGACTTTGTCGGAAATCTTCTCGGGAAGAGCCCGCTTCTGGTGAGCATCAGCTCCTGTCAGGTCATCAGTAACGTACCCTCCGCGATCCTCCTTTCGAGATTCACGGAAAACTACAGGGAGCTTCTCCTGGGCGTCAATATCGGCGGTACGGGGACGCTTATCTCGTCGCTGGCCAGCCTCATTACCTTCAGCCATTACCGCACGCTGAGGCCGGGGCACACGAAGAAGTATCTAGGACTATTCACGGTGATGAACCTTGTCTTCCTCATCGTCATGGGGACAGCGGCATGGTTGTTCTTCCGCTAATCTGATAAAATGGTAACTGGAGGTTTTTCGAATGAATAATCGGGTGATCACAATCGGACGTGAATTCGGTTCCGGCGGCAGAGAGATCGGCATCAAGCTTGCCGAGAAGCTCGGCATACCGTTTTATGATAAGGAACTGATCACGCTTGCTGCGGAAGCCGGTGGCATCGACCCCAAGCTCATCGAGAGAAATGAGGAGGGCGCGCACCGCATTTCCGACAAGGGAAGAGGAAGGATGTCCTTTTTCTCGTTCTCCTATACGCCGGATTTTTCTGATGCGATCTATCTCCAGCAGTGCAAGGTCATTAAAGATCTTGCGGCAAAAGGCCCCTGCGTCATTGTCGGCCGATGTGCGGATTTCGTTCTGCGGAATGAAGGAAGCATCAACGTCTTCATCGCGGCGAGCATGCCGTATAAGATCAAAAGGAAGCGAAAAGTCGCTATTGAAAAGGCGGACTTTACGGACGAGCAGATGGAGCGCTACATCAACGATGTGAATACGGCCAGATCGAACTACTATAACCACTATACGAACCAGAAATGGGGCAACAGCGGCACATATCACCTCTGTGTGCACTCGGACCTGGTCGATATCGACGGAGCGGTGGAGACGATCCTGACCTACCTTGAGAATGTGAAGTAAAAGAGAGGGAAGAGTATGAAAACGAAAGTATTTATCGACGGAAGTGAAGGAACCACAGGCCTTCGGATCTTTGAACGGTTCGCAGGAAGAGATGATATCGAGATCTTGAAGATCGATCCGGAGCTTCGAAAAGATCCGGAAGAGAGAAGAAAGCTTATAAACTCCTCGGATGTTACCTTCCTGTGCCTTCCGGATGCGGCGGCAAGAGAAGCAGTCAGCCTCATCGATCCTGATAACGACCACGTGATCATCATCGACGCATCTACGGCTCATCGTACGGAAGAAGGCTGGGCGTACGGTTTCTCAGAGCTTTCCGAAAAGCACTATAATGCGATCAGGACCGGAAACCGCATCGCCGTTCCGGGATGCTACGCTTCGGGTTTTATTTCTCTCGTATATCCTTTGATCGCCTCCGGCATCATGGGGAAGGAGTATCCGGTCAGCAGTTTTGCGCTTTCCGGCTATTCCGGTGCCGGTAAGAAGACCATCGCTGTCTATGAGAGCGAAGACCGTCCTTCGGAGTTTTCTTCCGGAAGAGAATACGCACTTACCCAGCAGCACAAGCATCTTAAAGAGATGCAGGCCATTACGGGTCTTGAGAGAGCGCCTTTGTTCTCGCCTATTATTGACGACTACTATAGCGGAATGGTAGTATCAGTGCCGCTATATGCCGATATGCTGAAGAAAAAGATGACGCCGTCTGAACTTCTGGCCTTCTATAGAGAATACTATGCCGGAAAGAAGTTCATCAAGGTAGCCGATGACGACGATGAGACCGCCGCCAGCGGATTCCTTGCGGGAAACAGTTTGTCCGGATGGGACGGACTGAAGATCTATGTGACAGGCAACGAAGAAAGGATCGTAGTCTCGTCGCAGTTCGACAATCTCGGTAAAGGCGCTTCCGGAGCAGCGATTGAATGCATGAATATCCGCCTCGGATATTCGGAAGAGAAAGGACTGAATCTGTAAAGGAAGGAAAAACGAAAAAAGGAAACTGAAACTAATTGAGGAAAAAGAATGAGTCTTGACAGAAAGAAAATGAGGAGAAAAACGATTTCAATCACACAGGCGGCAGCTGTGGCGGCCATCTATGTGACTCTGACATATCTCTTCGCGCCCATTTCTTTTGGAGCGGTACAGTTCCGCATAGCGGAGGCGCTGACGATCCTGCCGGTATTTACCGTCGCTGCGGTACCCGGGCTTTTTGCCGGATGCCTGATCGGGAATATCCTGGGAGGTGCGATGCTGCCGGATATCATCTTCGGAAGTATCGCGACACTGATCGGTGCGGTCTTTACCTATCTTCTCCGGAAGAAGTATCCGCCGTTCCTTGCTGTGATCCCGCCGATCCTGTCGAATACCATCATCATTCCATTCATACTCCGGTATGCCTATGGTGTCGAGATGGCATTTCCACTGATCGTGCTGTGGGTCTTCGTCGGCGAAGTCGGCTCCTGCGGTGTCTTAGGCGGTCTTTTATATTTCGTTTTAGAGAAGCGCCGCTACATTTTTCCTCAGAAAAAGGAAGAAAAATAATTTTAGAAAATGAAGCCTGAGAGCGTAAAAAACCATGGTTTTCCACTATGGTTCTTACTAAATTGTAATTTTACATGTCCGTAAGTAAGTTATGATTGACTCAGGCAGGAAGATTATGGGGTGAACCTATGAAAACATTGATAGTGTACTACTCGCTGGAAGGAAATACGAAGGAGGCGGCCGAGAAGATCGCGCAGGCTCTGTCCTGTGATACCATGCAGCTTCTTCCGGTAAAGGATATCCCGAAGAAGGGACTTCTGAAATTCCTCCACGGCGGTTCCGGAGCCACCAAGGGCAAGGGAACTGATCTTCAGCCTTATACAGCAAATGTCCGGAACTACGATGCCATCATCATCGGCACTCCGGTCTGGGCAGGAAAACCGTCTATGGCGGTCAACCAGTTTATGGCTGACTTAGGCCCAAGTGACAGCGTGATGGGTGCCTTCGCTTTTGCCGGCGGCAGCAGCGATAAGTGCCTTCAGATCCTGAAGGAAAAGTACCCGTCCATCAAGTGTACAGTCGGCTTAAACGACCGCAACAACAAGAAACTTGCAGCGGGAAATGAAAGCAAGATCGAGTCTTTCATTCATTCGCTTCATGAGATCCTCGGGTGATTTCGAAAATGATATGCCCGAAATGTAAAAGTGAAGACTGCTCGGTCATTACCGAGACTACAACTAAAGGAAAAGACTACAGTGTTGGCAAAGGATGCCTGGGAGCAATGCTCTTCGGATATATCGGCCTTCTCTGTGGAGCTTGTGGGAAAGGAAAAGAAATCAGAAATACTCATTACTGGGTATGTCATAAGTGTGGACACAAATGGAAAATGTAACTACTGAAAAAAGAAATATGAGTGCGGAGAAGATCACCAGAGCAGACCGTATCTGGCTCCGTCTTATGGATATCGGAGGCCACCTCGGCTGTCATCAGCTGGAGAGCCACAGTTTTTCCATCGGCGGGTATCAGATGCCGCTTTGCGCCAGATGTACAGGTATTCTTCTGGGCGACGTTTTCGGTATCGCCATGATCCTTTTCGGCATACGTCTGCCGTGGCTGTGGTGCGCGCTGGCGCTGGCCGTTATGGCGATGGACTGGGGATTGCAGTACCTGAAAATGACCATGTCGAATAATCCGAGAAGACTGGTCACCGGTGCTTTCTGCGGAATCGCCTGCATGTTCGGCGCCTTCTATGTGATAAGGTTCCTTATACTGCTTGTCTCTTGACTTTTCAATATCGCAAGCGTACAATTCATCCATGCAATGAAGGTGCGTAAGTAGTTTTCGCTAAAAACCTGTGAGAAGAGATTCGTGTCACCGGCTGAGAGCACGATCACAGAGAGCGCAAGATGAATTTCAACACCGGAGCGTTCTTTTGAAAACGGCTCTGTTTGGCTGAGTAAGAAAGATGCAGGCGCAGCATTAAAGGCGCAGATGAGTGCGGAAAGACGAGTTCTTTTCGAACATGGGTGGTACCGCGAAGGTGCGAAATAAAAGCGAATTCGTCCCATGGCAATGAGATGTTGCCATGGGATTTTTGTTTTCCCAGGGCATAGTGAAGTGAAGAACAGCAGAAAGCGTGAGAAATAGGAGGAAAACATGGCAGAGTTAAGTGAACTGAATGAGAAACTGTCAGGAATCCGCAACGAGATCGAGAACGATCTATCCTCGATCACCAGCTCCAAGGGCGTGTATGAGTATAAAAAGAGCGTCATGGATGCGAAAGAGGGCAAGATCGGCTCTCTCATGAAGGAGATGGGCAAGATCCCGAAGGAGCAGAAGGCCGACTACGGTAAGATGGTCAACGAGATCAAGAACTGGGCGCAGGAGAAGTTTGATGAGCTCGATGCCAAGTTCAAAGATCAGGAGAGAAAGGCAAGATATGCTGCCGAGGCCATCGATATCACGCTTCCGGAAAAGAAGCAGAAGAAGGGCAAGCTCCATCCGAATACACAGGTTCGAAACCAGATCGTCGAGATCTTCGGTTCTATGGGCTTTTCCATCTACGAAGGAAATGAGATCGAGACAGACTACTATAACTTCACGGCGCTGAATATCCCGCAGGATCACCCGGCCCGCGATATGCAGGATACGTTCTACTTAAGTCCGGAATTCCTTCTGCGTACACAGACTTCTGCCGGTCAGATCCATGTCATGGAGGCGCAGAAGCCGCCGATCAAGATCATCTCCCCCGGTAAGGTATTCCGTTCCGACGATGATGCGACGCACTCTCCGATGTTCTCCCAGATGGAAGGACTCGTAGTCGATAAGGGCATCACGCTTTGCGACCTGCAGGGCATGCTCGATGTATTCGTAAAGAAGATCTTCGGCGAGGAGACCAGAACACGTCTTCGTCCGTCGTACTTCCCGTTCACCGAGCCTTCTGTAGAGGTCGACGTCAGCTGCTTCCAGTGCGGCGGCAAGGGCTGCAAGCTCTGCAAGGGCACCGGCTGGATCGAAGTTCTCGGCGCAGGTGTCGTAAATAAGAAAGTACTCGAAGGCTGCGGAATCGACAGCAATGTATACAGCGGCCTTGCATTCGGAATCGGTATCGACCGTATCGCGATGCTCAAGTACGGCATCAACAACATCAAGATGCTGTTTGAGTCAGATCTGCGCGTGCTCGATCAGATCGATGACTAAGGGAAAGGGAGGCAAGTAATATGTTAGTACCATTAAACTGGCTGAAAGATTATGTCGATATCGACGTTACCCCGGATGTGCTCGAGGAGAAACTCTTCTCCTGCGGTTTCGAGGTAGAAGAAAAATATGAAGTCGGCCACGACATCAGCAATGTCGTCGTCGGTGAAGTCATGACCTGTGAGGCGATCGAAGGCACCCACCTGCATCTTTGCCAGGTAAATGCCGGAGAGCATGGAACGCTTCAGATCTGCTGCGGTGCAGATAATGTCGCTGCCGGTGGAAAATATCCGCTCGCCCTGATCGGTGCGCAGGTATATGCCACTGCCAAGGATCACGTCACTGTAGAAGGTGTCATGACGATCGGACAGGGAAAACTTCGTGGATACGATTCCTACGGTATGCTCTGCTCCGGTGTAGAGATCGGTGTTACCGAGGATATGTTCCCGGGTGCCGGTTATAACGGACTTCTCGTTCTTCCGGAAGATAGTGTTCCGGGTGCGGATGTAAAGCCGATCCTGGGCCTCGATGACTATATCTTCGATGTCTCCATCACCGCGAACCGTCCGGACTGCCAGAGCATCTTCGGTATTGCAAGAGAAGTTGCTGCGGTTCTCGGCAAACCGATCAAGGAGCCGGCTCTCGACTACACGGAGTCGGAAGTGACTGTTCCGTTCAACATCCGCGTTTCCGCACCGGATCTTTGCCCGAGATATATCGGTCACTATGTATCCGATGTAAAGATCGAAGAATCGCCGCTATGGATGAAGCGCCGTCTGGCTCTTGTCGGATGCTCCGCGATCTCCAATGTAGTTGATATTACGAACTATGTATTAAAAGAACTCGGCCAGCCGATGCATGCTTTTGATTTCTCCTACTTAGAAGGCGGAGAGATCCATGTCCGGCGTGCAGAAGAAGGCGAGAAGATCGTCACCCTCGATGAGAAGGAGTTTTCTCTGACCACAGAGAACCTCGTTATCTGTGACGGTAAGAAGCCGGTTGCTCTCGCGGGTATCATGGGCGGTCTCAATTCCGAGATCCTCGATTCCACGAGCGCGGTCATGTTCGAAGCAGCCAAGTTCGCTCACGACAATATCCGTAAGAGCTCGAAGGCACTGGGTCAGGTCTCTGATTCGAGCATGCGTTTCTCCAAGGGCGTCGATGAATATACGACCGTAATGGCCATGAAGCGTGCCCTGCACCTGATCGAAGAACTCCATTGCGGTAAGGTAAGCTCGACCAAGTTCGACATCAATACAGGAAACTCTGTTGAGCCGCGTAAGATGACCGTCAGCGTCAAACAGGTCAATGGTGTTCTCGGTATCACCGTACCGGATGAGGATATCGTCCGAATCCTTAAGAATCTGCAGTTCGCACCGGAACTGAACGGCGATGAGCTGACGATCGCGATCCCGGGCTACCGAGTCGATATGGAGTCCTATCAGGATGTTGCCGAAGAAGTCATCCGTATGTACGGCTATGAGCACATCACACCGACATTCATCCCGACCGCACAGGTCACATCCGGCGGTAACAACTTGAAGCAGAGAACCGAGCTTAAGATCAAGCAGGCACTTTGTGCGGCCGGCGCATGCGAAGGTGTACACTATTCGTTCTTCTCTCCGTCGGATTTCGATCTTCTGAAACTTCCGGAAGATGCTCCGGAGCGCTTCGCGATCAAGATCATGAACCCGATCAACATCGATCTTTCTCTGATGAGAACGACCCTTGCTCCGCAGATGATCACATCAATGGCCAGAAACCAGAAGAGAGGCATCCTCTCAGGCCGTATCTATGAGATGGGTAACAAGTTCCTGCCGAAATCTCTTCCGCTTACCGAGTATCCGGACGAGAGAGAAACGGTCTGCATCGGTGTATTCGGTGAGGACGAAGACTTCTACTCCCTGAAGGGTCTTGTCTCTGTGATCGCGGACACTCTCGATGTGAAGTTCGATTACGAAAAAGATGAGAAGACGTTCCTGCATCCGGGAAGAACTGCAAAAGTCATCTGCGATGGCGAGACTGTCGGTTATCTCGGACAGGTCCTCTATGAGATCTGCGATGAGCTCGACATGAGAGTTCCGGCCTATGTTGCAGAGATCGATCTTCGTATCTTAAGCAAGTACTACGGTAAAGAGAGAAAGTTCATCCCGCTGCCGAAGTTCCTCGAAGAAAAGCGTGACTTCTGCTTCGTTATGGATAAGAATGTCACCTGTGCCCAGGTAGAAAAAGAGATCGCATCTTCCTGCGAATACATCACGAAGATCGAACTGTTCGATATCTACGAAGGTGCTCAGCTCGGCGAAAACAAGAAGAGCCTTGCTTTCTCCGTAGTATTCACACCGAAGGATGAGGAGTTCAAGCCGGAGGTCATCGACGGATTCGTATCGAAGATCCTAAGTAATCTCGAAGAAAAGTACGGTGCGACGCTCCGTTCGTAAAAGAAAAAGGGGAGAAGCGGAAAAGGTCAGATCGCATTTTTTGCGTCTTTATAGTTCTCCGCGCGGTCGAGTTTTTTCAGGAAATACTCCCGCTCCCACTCATATTTGAAACCAGGGAAGTCGGTTATGGTCTGACGGCAATCCGCCAGCGCCTGACCGGCTTCTTCTTTATTCTTTGCAAAAAGGATCTTCACCTGCGTGACCTCTAGAAGGATCCTGTGTTTGGGGAAAATATCGCACCATTCACGCATCCTACGGATATAGCGGTCCATCTTTTCTTCATCGCCCTCGATCGCGCAGATCACGGCGGCATGGGAATAGTAATCGCCGGCGATCCGGCAGCGGACGGAGTTTTTCATGAAGGTATCTAAAAATTTCACATGCTCGTGATATGCCGATATGGCCTTTTTATATTCTCCGGTCTCCATAAGCAGAGCAATCGAGCAGAAGGCATGCTGACCGTTATTGATGGCATCCAGGATCGATCCTGGACGTACGGCCATAAGCTCTGTACGGGCGTCCTCGTACTTTCCCATTTCTGTATAGATCTCACAGAGCGTAAAGTGGTCGTCGGAAGTCGGGCGCGGGTGACGCTCCAGAAAAGCATTTACGTATTCTTCACTGTAAAAGCCTTTGTTTTCAAAGATCTCCAGCAGTTCCTGATCCTGACTGCTTCTTTTGAAGAAGCGGAAAAGGCCGCCGTTTGAGTCACTGTTTTTGGAAAAGAACACGTTATCTTCCTCCCGATTTCCGTCTTTCCTATTATTCTACACCAAGAAGCAGGGGGCATCGCCCGTGTGCTTGAAATTTTCTTTTCGTAAAGATAAAATTTTATAGAGGATATATTTAGAGGTCGGTTATGAGAAAAAAAGTAGCATTAGTAATGGTCGCCCTGATGTTGATCGGGCTGTGTGCCTGTAAGAGCAATTTCAGTTCAAAGATCGGTCAGGTCAAGGAAGCTCTGGAGGAGACCTGTCAGGCGAAGAAAGCGGATAGCGATCACTACAAACTGATGGTGGACTCACAGTATTCTATCCGTGATGTGGCCTCGGATTTTGAAGAAGGCCTTTATGCTGAGGTAAAATCGAGAGATTTTACTTTCTTCGGTTTTCATACAGTGGTCAAAGACGAAGATGTGAAGTCGGTCTTTAAATACATCAAGGCGGATCCGAAGAGCCGTCAGAGTGATTCCGTAGCATATATGGAAGTATTGGTCATTCAGTTTAAAAACGATGAAGCTGCCAAGCAGTATTATGAGACGATCATGGGCAAGTGGGAGCGCACCTATCAGGACAATAAAGCGCTTGGAGAACTGAAGGAGAATGAATTCATCAGTAAGAAGGATTATTTTGCATTCGCCAGCGAATCTGAGTTCATGACTTTCAACCACTATGCCAGTATTGAAAAGAACACAGTCCTTTATGTTTGCGTGGAAGGTCCGAACGCCGGCAACATGAAGAAGGACTATTATGCATTTACGAAAAAAATGGATCTATCCGTCATAACACTTTAAGGAGAAGGAGGAATTAATTATGAATTGTCCGAATTGTGGAAACCCCGTACGTGAAGGTGATCTCTTTTGTATGAATTGCGGTTTCCGACTTGACTCCGCCGCAGCACCCGCACCGGCTCCCGTTGAAGCTGCACCTGCTCCGGTAGAAACACCGGTAGAAGCTCCGGTAGAAGCACCAGCGGCTCCGGCATTTGAGGCTCCTGCTGCACCCGCTTTTGAGGCCCCGGTCCCGGCGCCTGTAGAAGCACGATCTGCAGATCTTGATGCACCTGTTCCGGGCTCGCTTGCTGCCGCAGCCGTTCCTGGACAGCCGGAAGAGCCGTACCAGCTGATGGGCGATGTCTGCGCAGAAGCACCCGCACCGATGGAACCTGCTCCGGTAGAAGCGCCTGCGGCTCCTGCTTTTGAGGCACCGGCCGCGCCTGTTGAGGCAGCCGCTCCTATTATTCCTGTAGAAGCTCCGGCAGCTCCTGTTGAAGCCCCTGCTGCACCCGTAGAGGACAGACTTCCGGAACCTCCGCCGTTTGAGCCTTCGACACCTGCTGCACCAGTAGAGGACAGACTCCCTGAGCCGCCGCCGTTTGAGCCTACAGCTTCCGGCGCAGTTACTGAACCGGCTCCGGAAGCAGCTGCTCCGCAGGAGAATATTGCACCCGCACCGATCCCGGTAGAAGGCACTCCTTCCGCTCCGATCGCTCCGGACGGACAGGCCGCACCTTTTGCATCGGCTTCCGCACCGGAAAGCCCGGCATCTTCTTCGAGAACTGACCTTGAGAACACATTCCAGAGAAGAAGCTGGAAGGACGAGGGCCTGAACAACGGCGGTATCGTCAACAGAGGTCCGAAGTGATCAGATTTCAAAGGAGAGCGAAGTATGGGATTATTCGATAACATTCAAAACAGTGCACCCGCACCGGCTCCGGCCGCAGGTGCTGACCTTGCCAAAAAGACCGTGGTCTTCCAGGAGATGCCGGAGACATTAGAGCAGATGCAGGCCCTTCCGGAGGCTTCTTTAAAAGATCCTCTCGATGTCGCGGCGCTGACCGTTGCAGCTCTCTGTGTATATCCGTCAAATAAGGAAGAGAGCCTTCGTATGCTGAACTTCCTTAAGGGACCGCAGCCGCTTTCTCCGTACGAGATCTCCTTTATTGCTGACCGTTTCAGAGACAGCGATTATATCCCGCGTTCCTACTTAAACGGCGCAACTCCGCAAAACAACTACATGCCGCAGCGTCCGTATTCTGTTACGGTCTACGAACTTGCCCACAGCAGAGATAACTTAAATGAGGGCTACCTCACGGTCAATCTCAATTCCGGTGGAGCCGACAGCCCGCGTCAGATCCGTCTGCGCACCAAGCCGTCGACAGGTGAGTGGTTCTTGTGGGAGCAGTTCATTCTGGTAGGTATCCGAGTACCGGATGCACAGAATCCCTGGGCTTAAGAGTTTTGGAATATAAGATTCGAATGAGACATCTTCGAAAGGAGATGTCTCCTTTTATGCTCGTTTGTTATAAGAAAGCACCAATTTGAGTTCTTATCACACAGTTTTAGGATGACGTTGTTATAAGAATACTCATATGTGCTTTCTTATACAAAGAATCTCTTGAACAGTTGTTATAAGATTGCTTTATCCAAGGTTTTTATACAAAATCAGGAGTAGAATGTTGTTATAAGAAGAGTCTTTTTCTTGGTTTTATAACCCGCAGACTCTTGAATTGTGTTATAAAACTGCTCGATGGATCATTCTTATACAAAAGAACCCTTGTTTGCTCTCAGTTAGATCACAATATATAGGAAAACTCGTGTATGCTATAATGGGCATGAAAAAAGTGGAGTGAGAAGGTATTTATGACGTATAAGATTTTAGTGGTGGAGGACGATTTTACGATCGCCTCTGAACTGAAGACCATGATGACCGGCTGGGGTTACGAAGTGAAACTGACCGAGAATTTCGAGGATATCCTCGGTGAGTTCCAGTCTTTCCAGCCGCACCTGATCCTGATGGATATCGGACTTCCGTTCGCCAACGGCTTTATCCGCTGCAGTAAGATCCGTGAAGTCTCGAAGGTCCCGGTGATCTTCCTTTCTTCGGCTTCCGACAATATCAATCTCGTCACGGCGATCAACATGGGCGCGGACGATTTCGTGGCCAAGCCCTTCGACTTTAATGTACTGACGGCAAAGATCATGGCGGTACTTCGAAGAGCGTATGCTTTTACCGAGGAGAAGAGCGACGTGATCGAGCATCGCGGCGCAGCCTATAACGCTTCGGATTCCACGATCACCATCGCCGGACAGAAGATCGAACTGACGAAGAACGAGAACCGCATCATGGCGGCGCTTCTTTCCGGAAAAGGCAGTATCGTTTCCCGAAATACCCTGATGCAGAGCCTGTGGGACGATGACTGTTTCGTCGATGAGAACACGCTCTCCGTCAATATGAACCGTCTGAGAAAGAAACTGGAGTCCGCAGGTCTTCCGGATTTTATCGTCACAAAGAAGGGACAGGGTTACATCATTGAATAAAAAACTATTCCCGGCATATGTGAAAAAATCCTTTCCCGCGATTTTGTCTGCTCTGGTGTGCCTTGCTGTTATGGCACTCGTCTTATGGCTTTACCGGCAGTCCCTGATGCCCGTCGTCCTTTCGGCGGCCATCTTAGCGCTTATCGGTGGCATTTTCGGTATCCTGGGATTTCGTAAGTTTTCAAGAAAACACGATGTGCTGAAGAAAGCCGTGGAGTTTCCGGAGGCTTTTTGCGAAAGCCTCACCTCATCCGATGACGAAGATTTGCTCGTGGTCGAGGAGAAGATCGACCTGATCGAAAGCGACTACCGCGATCTTCTCATTAAGCTTTCCGAGGATCTTTCCAAGACGAGGGAAGAATCGTCGGTGCAGAAGAATGCGATGCTCGACTACTATACGATGTGGGTCCATCAGATCAAGACCCCGATCGCCGCGATCTCATTGATCATCCATAACATGGAAGATCAGGAGACGGCGAACCGTCTGAAATCGCAGCTTTTGCACGTGAATAACTATGCGGATATGGCGCTTAACTATCTGCGTCTGGGTTCGGAGAGCAACGATCTTCAGTTCGAAAAAGTGAATGTCGACGAGATCCTCCGCTCCGAGATCAAGCGTGCCATGACGATTTTCCTGAGCTCGGGATTATCCGTGGACTTTACCCCTACGAATCTGGTCGTTACCTCGGATAAGAAGTGGCTCGGTTTCATCGTGGGCCAGCTGATCTCCAATGCCGTGAAGTATCAAAAGGAAGGGACTGTGCATTTTTATGGGGATGCCGAGTCTTTTACCATCGAAGACGAAGGGATCGGTATTGCTAAAGAAGACCTTCCGAGGATCTTCGAAAAGGGCTATACGGGCTATAACGGCCATAACGAGAAGAAGTCTTCGGGACTTGGCCTGTACCTCGTGAAAAAAGCCGCCGACATGCTTTCCTGCGACGTCATTTTTGACTCCGAAGTGGGAAAAGGCACGAAAGTAAAGGTGCTTTTTGGCAAAAAGTAATCACAGCATTTTCATTTTCAATCTTACGAAAATGTAAGATTGACCGCCATTTATGTAAGGTAAATCGATGGCAGGGACATATTCCTGAATTGTAAGATGATGGCGTAAACACATTAAGGAGGACTACCTATGTCAATGTTAGAGGTAAAGAATCTGAAAAAAGTCTATACGACACGTTTCGGCGGAAACAAGGTCACCGCACTTCAAAACGTCAATCTTACCGTGGAAAGAGGAGAGTATGTCGCCATCATGGGCGAATCGGGCTCAGGCAAGACGACCCTTCTTAATATCCTCGCCACGCTGGATAAACCCACAGAAGGAGAAGTCATTCTCGAAGGCAAGAGCATGCAGGCCATGAAGGAGAAATTTCTGGCTAAGTTCAGAAGAGAGAGCCTCGGCTTTGTTTTCCAGGAATTCAATCTTCTCGATAATTTCTCTGTAAGAGATAACATCTATCTGCCGCTCGTTCTTGCCGGCTGCACGCCGCAGGAGATGGAGACGAGGATCCGTCCAATCGCAGATAAACTCGGGATCACGCCTCTTCTCGAAAAGTTCCCGTACGAGATCTCCGGTGGTCAGAAGCAGCGTGTAGCGGTCGCCCGCGCGATCATCACGGAACCGGAGATGGTCCTGGCGGATGAGCCGACAGGTGCTCTTGATTCCCGTTCCACCGATGAACTTCTCAATCAGTTCGCCGCCATTAATAAGGACGGTCAGACCATCCTCATGGTCACCCATTCCATCAAGGCGGCAAGTACCGCAGGAAGAGTTCTTTTCATCAAGGATGGTATCGTCTACCATCAGATCTACCGTGGAAATGAGACCAACAGCGAGTTCTATAGAAGGATCTCGGATTCTCTTACGGCTCTTATGGGCAGCGGCCTTCGTGCAGTAAATGAGTAAGTGCGGAGGAACGAAAAGATGAGACATATCTATAGAAGTCTTGCGGCCAATGCGCTCCGCAAGAATAAGATCATATATGTACCATACATTATATCGAGTCTGATCATGGTAGCGATCACCTATATCATTACGGCGATCGCAAAAGATGAATACCTGCGCATGATCGAAGGCGGCGCGATGCTCCAGCAGATCATGATCATCGGTATTCCGGTCATGTATATCATCTCCTTTTTCTTCCTGATCGGCGTCAGCCGTTTCGTCATCAAGCAGCGGAAGAAAGAGCTCGGTGTGTACTGTGTGCTCGGCATGCAGAAGAAGCATATCATCCACGTGCAGTTTCTGGAAAACCTCAATGTTTTCCTGATCAGTACGATTGCGGGTTCGATCATCGGTATAGTTCTGGAAAAGGTCTTCCAGCTCGTGTTCCTTCGTATCTACCATCATGAAGTGGATTTTTCGTGGAACCTTCCGCTTTCGACCATCTTCACCAATGCCATGGTATTTGCGGGATTCTTCCTGTTCTTCTTCCTGATCAATGCGATCGGTATACTTCGTTCGAATATTCTCGAATACATGAAGGAAGAAGCGAAAGGTGAGAAGCAGCCGAAGAGCAAGTGGATCCTCGCGATCGCAGGTGTGCTTCTTTTAAGTGGAGGATACCTCCTTTCCTTTTCGATGGATAACGGGCTCTCGGCACTCCAGTATTTCGGACTTGCGGTATCCCTTGTTATCTTCGGTACGTATGCCCTCTTTACCGCCGGCAGTATCACGCTTCTGAATACCCTTAAGAAGAATAAGAAGTTTTACTATAAGACTGGTCATTTCATCTCGATCTCCGGCATGCTCTACCGCATGAAAAGAAATGCCGCGAATCTGGCGACGATCTGTATCTTTGCCACGATGGTCCTTGTGACGATGTCTTCGGTCATGACGCTTTACAGCACGGTCCATGACATGGCAAGCAGTTACTATGTCGTCGATCTGGATATCCTTTATGAGACTCCGGATACAGATGAGATCCGTCAGGAGCGTCTCGAAAAGATCCGCCAGGCGGCCGATAAGTCAGGCGTTTCGATCGATCAGATTTATATATATAAATATATGAATGCTTTTGCCAGGATCAAAAACGGCGTCGTTCTGACCGCGCCTTCCTATCTCTCGATCGATGCATGTGAGATCTTTATCTTCACTGAGGATATCTATAACTACACGAATAACACTACCCTCGATCTGAAGGAGAATGAGATCGCGCTTTACTGCCGTTCGGGAAAAGACATCGGCGATACGATCGCCTTCCAGGCCATGGATAAAGACGGCTATGCCAAAGATGGTGTATCGGAAGAGTTTAATCTTCGAAAGATCACCGAAGCACCGAAAATGAGTTCCGGAAGTTCCATCGCCGTCTCGGACGGGCTCTACTATTTCATCGTTCCGAATGATGCGGTTCTTGCGAAGTTAGAACCATATATAAATGAGAACGTCTTTGAAGTAGGCGAAAGAAATGAGCGTCTTCTGATCAATACCTCTTCCGGCAGACCCGAACAGCTGGCGATGTTTGAAGAGATCCGCACAAACCAGCCACAGTATGATTACCTGTATGTGAATTCCAGGATCGACAGTATCGAAGAGATCGTCGGTATCTATTCAGGCCTTTTCTTCTTAGGTCTTTTCCTGAGTATTGCCTTCCTGACGATCACGATCCTCAATATGTATTTTTCTCAGCTTCAGCAGGGCTATGAAGATTCCCGCCGCTTTGCGATCATGAGAAAGGTCGGACTTACGAGAAAAGAGATCAAGAAGTCCATCAACTCGCAGATCGTCGTCGTGTTCCTCCTGCCTCTGATCGTGGCCGTGATCCACACAGCCGCTGCGTACCCGATGGTAAACAGGATCCTGCGTATCCTCGGCGGATGCGAACCGCAGGCATTCCTCCTGATCCTTTCGATGTGTGTTGTCGTGTTCGCGCTCTTTTACACGATCGCCTATCTCTTTACGAGAAGGACATACCTAAAGATGGTCAGCGGTGCCTATGACGGGAAATAAATACGACCTATAAACGACATTATTCGACAAGATATTGATAAACGAAAAGCCTCCGATAGAGTAAAATCTTAAGTGACAGATTCTTCTCATCGGAGGTTTTCTTATGCCTGAATATATCCTCGACTGGAATAAATATGCAGATACTGCGATCCGCGTCGCCGAAGAAGGTTCGGTCCTCATTAAGAACGACCGCTCCGCACTCCCGCTTTCGAAAGGTGCGAACGTCGCGGTCTTCGGAAGAATGCAGAGAAACTACTATAAGAGCGGCACCGGTTCCGGCGGCATGGTCAATGTCAAGCATGTTGTTTCGATCCTCGAAGGCCTTCAGAAGGAAGAAGGAATCAACGTAGACGAAACGCTTCTTAAGATCTACGACGAGTGGGAGCTTGATCATCCGGTCGATCCGGGTCTTGGCTGGGGCAAGGAGAACTGGTCGCAGGATGAGATGCCGATTTCAGATGATGTGGTAAAAGAAGCCGCAGGAAGAAACGACGCGGCGATCATCGTCATCGGAAGAACGGCAGGTGAGGACCGTGATAATACTCCGCAGAAAGGATCCTTCTTCTTAAACGAGGGAGAAGAGGAGATGATGCGTAAAGTCTGTGATGCGTTTTCTAAGACGATCGTTCTTTTAAATGTCGGCAACATCATCGACATGTCCTTTATATCTAAGTACGATCCGGCCGCAGTCCTTTATGTCTGGCAGGCCGGCATGATCGGCGGAACGGCGGTCAGTAACATTGTTACCGGTAAAGCCGTTCCTTCGGGAAGCCTTACCGATACGATCGCAAAAGATCTTTCCGACTATCCGTCTTCTCCTAACTTCGGCGGCGATGACCTCTCGAAGGATTTCTATGCGGAAGACATCTTTGTCGGCTACAGATACTTTTCGACATTTGCGCCGGAGAAGGTCCTCTATCCATTCGGATATGGTCTTTCCTATACGACGTTTGAGATCACGGATCTCGGTTTTTCTGCGGAAGGTACCGACGTCAGTGTGAAGCTTTCCGTCAAGAATAAAGGAAACTATCCGGGCAAGAAGACCGTCATGCTCTTTGCCCAGACACCGTCTGACCGGATCGCGACACCTTCCCGTGTCCTCGTAGATTTTGCGAAGACAGAGGAACTGGCTCCGGGTCAGGCGCAGGAGATCACATTAAAAGCAGGGAAGAAACGCTTCTCTTCTTTCGACGATGATGGACGACTGATGGGGAAAACAGGCTGGGTGCTCCCGAAAGGCACCTATTCCTTCTACGCAGGAGAAAATGTAGTAGAAGCGGGGCTTTCCGGATCTTTTGAACTATCGGAAGATACGATGGTTGAAGCGCTCGAATCGGCCGCAAAGCCGCTTCAGGCTTTTGAAAGACTTACGATCGGCGGTAAGTATGAACCCGTTCCGCTCCGTGAAGTCGAACACGTAAATACGAGAATGGAAAGACTTCCGAAGGAGATTCCATATACCGGTGATCTCGGCATCAAACTTTCGGATGTGAAGCTTAAGAAGCATACCCTTGAGGAATTCATCGGTCAGCTTTCGGACGAGGAACTCTGCCTCATCATCCGCGGCGAAGGCATGGGAAGCCCGAAGGTCACGACAGGAACAGCCGCCGCTTTTGCCGGTGCTTCAAAAGAACTGCAGGCGATGGGCATTCCGGCGCTCTGCTGTGACGATGGCCCTTCCGGCATGCGTATCGACAGCGGGAAGAAGGCATTCTCACTTCCGAATGGCACCTGCCTGGCATGCACATTCAATGAGAAACTCAACGAAGAACTCTTCGACTGGTTCGGCATCGAGATGGTAAGTAACGAAGTCGATAACATCTTAGGCCCCGGTATCAACATCCACCGTCATCCGTTAAACGGCAGAAACTTCGAGTATTTTTCCGAGGATCCGCTCCTTACGGGACGCATTGCATCTGCACAGCTCCGCGGTATGGATAAGCACGGAGTGACCGGCACGATCAAGCATTTCTGCTGCAACAACAGAGAAACGAACAGAAGATGTATGGATTCCGTCGTTTCCGAAAGAGCCCTTCGTGAGATCTATCTTAAGGGATTTGAGATCGCGATCAAGGAAGGAAACGCCAGATCCGTCATGTCCGTATACAACCAGATCAATGGTGCTTTCGGCACGGCAAACTACGAGCTCGATACGACGATCCTCCACGACCAGTGGGGCTTTACCGGTATCCTTATGACTGACTGGTGGGCCTATATCGACGGCATTCCGGAGAATCAGTTTGACCATGGTCTTAGGAGTCATTCCGTCATGGCCAGAGCCCAGTGCGATATTTACATGGTCTGCTCCTCTGTCGAAAGAGCCGACCTCGATGCGACAGATACATTCGAGAACCTCAAAAACGGCAGAACGGATCTCATCACGAGAGCCGAGCTTCAGAGAAATGCCGCCAATATCTTAAGATATGCCATGAATACGCCGGCGATGGATGCGATCATGGGCGACCGCCCGGTTGTCAAGCATATCGACTGTCCGTTCTCTGACGATGCGATCGAGGCCAAGGTGGATCTTTACTATGAGATCGACAAAGATCCGGTCATCACGGTAGATGTCGATACTTCCGAGGGAAAAGACTTCGTCTTCGGTATCACCTGCAATAAACTTGGCGTATATGAATGCGAGCTTGTGGCCTGCTCGGATCTGTCCCCTCTGGCCCAGCTCCCGATCACGCTTTACTACACAAGTATCCCGCTTCGTGTCATTACGTTCACGGGATCGGAAGGCCAGGACGTATCGCAGACGACGGAGTGCATCCTGATCGCCAAGCATTCTGTATTCAGAATGCATTTCGGAAAACGCGGATTGAAGCTGAAGTGCCTGAAATTCAAGTACTTACACGGATTGGAGAACATCTCCTTCGATTAAGGACCGATAGATTTTTCCCCTCGCCTGTGGCAATATAGATATACAAGTTTCCTTGAGGTTGGAGATGGTTTGTCGAGGGGGTGCTTTGGATGAGACATAAGAAACTATCTTTGCTTTTCGCTTTTACGATCCTTGTATCGGTATTTACCTTTTCCGCCATGACGATGGCGATGAAAAAGACGGTCCTTTCCGCACCGGCAGCGGTGACTGGACTTTCTGCAGTATCTTCCGGCAAGAACCGGGTGACTCTTTCCTGGAAAGAGGTCAGCGGTGCCGAAGGGTATCTGGTCTATGCCCAGAAAGACGGTAAATACGGCTATTGCGGCATGACTACGAAGGGGACGACCTTTTCCGATACCAAAGCGCTGGATGAGGATTATAACTTCTACTGGGTCTTCGCGTATGTGAAAGATAGTTCCGGCAAGATGATCACCGGCGGATGCGAAAAGTATGTGTTCGCAAAAGGTGTCTGTGCTGCGGCTCTAAATCTTAAGGCAACAGCCGGTTATTACTCCATCAAGCTTACCTGGAGCGCGTCCTATGGTGCGGAAGGCTATCTGGTATATGGAAAGACCGAAAGCGGCGAATACGGCTATAAGGGCATGACGACGAAAGGCACGACCTGGACCGATCAGGATGCCTCCATAAGTGAGTACAATTTCTACTGGGTGTTCCCGTATCACAAAAATGCCGACGGCAAGATGATCACCGGCCTTACAGGAAAGTATACCTATGGAAAAGCCATGACATATACCAAGTCCGTCACGGGTTTAAAGGCGGCAGGTAAAGAAAAATGTGTTCAGCTCACATGGGACAAAACAGATCCGGCGGATGGATACATCATCTATAGAAAAGTGGGAAGTGGCGCTTTTACTTACCGCTACATGGTGACCAATCCTTCCTTTAAGGACACGACAGCATCTACTGAAGATTACAATTACTATAGGGTCTATCCGTATATCACCGTAAAAGGTGAGCGTGTTGTGGGTCCTTCTACGACATATGTCTACGCAAAAGCCTATGTGAAGACCTACGTGTTAGGCGATGTGACCGCATCTTTGGATAGTCAGGGAACCATGTATCTGACCGGAAACGGAGGAATGGTCGAAGTTTGGGAGAATACTTCCTCCTCGAGTTCCGGCCTTCAGGTCCTGACGTGTACACCCCCATGGGATAGCGAGAAATACCTGATCAGGAAAGTGGTCGTAGGTCCCGGCGTCACGTATATCAGTTCAAATGCTTTCTATAATTGCTATAATCTGACGGAGGTCGATCTTTCTTCGGCAAGAAGTCTGGATACGATCGGAAACTGTGCTTTTTCATGTTGCCGATCTCTCCAATCTCTGACGATCCCGGACAATACTGTAAAGCATCTCAATGATGGATCTTTTGGTACATGCGGAATACGAGAACTTTATCTGGGTGAGGGTCTGTTGACGATGTCCAGAACTGCATTTCAGGCGAATCAATACCTTGAATCCGTTACGCTCCCGGCTTCTTTGGAAATATTTGATACAGAGGGATCTGATTACTATGCTCCGTTCGACCGCTGCTCGGCGATGAAGGAGATCAAGGTCGCCAGCGGATCGCAACACTACTATGCACAGGACAACATTCTTTACGAGAGAAAGGATGGGAAAGTCCTTCTGGCTTATTGCCCTCAAAACAGAGCAGGCACATCCTTAACGATCCCCGACGGTGTAAACGTAATTAGGTCCGGAGCTTTTTACGGACAGAAAAATCTTCAGACCATCTTTATCCCGGACAGTGTGACCGAGATCAGATCCCGCGCTTTAGAAGCCTGTGATGCTCTTAAGAAGATCACGGGCATGAAAAACGTAGAAGAGATCGGTCCTCGGGCGATCAGCTGCTGCCCGCTGCTATCCAGTATTCCCGCGCTCACCAATGTTAAGGTCATTGGAGAAATGGCATTTATTGACGATGAATCCCTGACTTCCGTGACATTGGGAAGTAAACTTGAGACAATTGGAAATAAAGCATTCGCGTCTACTGCAATAAAGACCTTCAGTATCCCGGATTCCATCAAAACGATTGGCACACAGGCATTCCCCGAAGGCGCATCAGTCACTCTTCCGAAAGGCATGTATCAAATAGAAGATGGCAGTTATATCTGGGGTAAGATCGAGAAAGTCACGGGTACCAGAAGATACGATTACGCCTATAAGGTCCTGGACCTTGTCAATCAGGAAAGAAAAAAGGAGGGGCTTGCGCCATTGACCATGGATATGGATCTTTTGGAAGCCGCTATGGTGCGTTCTGCAGAACTCGATTTTTCTTTTTCGCATGCAAGGCCGAATGGTACCAGTTGTTATACTATCCATTCGAAGATATATGGTGAGAATATTGCCTGGGGATATGGTACGCCTTCAAGTGTTATGAATGCGTGGATGAATTCAGCAGGTCACAAGGCAAATATCTTAGGAGATTATAAATCGATAGGCATCGCCTGCTTTGAATGTAATGGCGGAATCTACTGGGTCCAGGTCTTCGGATATAATGAAGCATTAACAGGAAGCAAACCTTCTAATCGTCAGGTCACGCAAGAAGTATTGGTAAAAATCGAAAAATAGAAACTTGGAGGTAAAAATGCAGAAAACAAAACAGTTAATGGCAGGCCTTTTAGCGGCAACATTGATCAGTTCGACCGGAGCGGTTCTTTTCGAAAAGAAACAGGTAAGAGCAGATGCCGGCGTTGAGATCAACAGCAGTAATTTCTCACCGATCCTTGTAGATTTTGTCAAGGACTTTGAGAAAAGATTCGGAAATAATGACGGCTACCTTTCCGAAGAAGAAGGAGCAGAAATCAAGGAGATCTCGATGCAGCATAAGGACTTAGATGAGGGAAAGACATATCTTAGTTCGGGACTTCAGTATATGCCGAATCTGAACTATCTTGCTGTCCAGTGGTGTAATATCACGTCGATCGATGTAAGCCATAATCCGAATCTCGAAAGACTGATTTTAAACAACGATGAGCTTACTTCCATTTCTCTGACCAACAATAAAAAACTGATGTGTCTGGGAATAGAGAGCAATAATATAACGGAACTGGATATTACGAACTGTCCGTATCTTGTAGATGGCTATAACTCGTTTGAACCGCATAACTACCACGATTTTGGCGGTGACTTTTTTTCCTGGGAAGGACTGAATCCTGAGAAAAATTCGAGGACCTGGACATATATCTCTGCAGACCGAAAGGTCAAGATCAAAAGCACCGGTGAGAAGTTCCGAATTCCAATTGATGAGGATCATTTCTCCTATGTTCTTTCGAATTATCTGCAGAATGAGGATAAGAATAAGTGGGACAAGGATGGTTATCTTTCGCTGATCGAGGCAAAAACGGTCGATTCGCTTGTCTTCTTTGAATCTAGGCCGCCGGAAGGGAAAACGGATCTCGATAAGGGAATGGAATATCTTATGAATTTGAGTAAGCTTTCGATTCTAGGTGGTGGAATCACTTCTGTTAATGTCCGGAAGAATCCGACATTGAAAAAACTGGATCTGTTTGATTGTTCCATTACTTCGATAGATGTCTCCCAGAATACTGAACTTGAGGTGCTCGCCCTGACATCAACGAAGATCTCCTCACTGGATATATCGAATAATACGAAGCTGATGGCTGTTTATGTTGATGGCACCAATGTCCAAAAACTGGATATCAGCAATTGTCCGATCCTGGTCGAAGCGTATAATACAATTCCTCGCAAGGAAGTTAATGATGATGATTTCTTCTTCAGTGTCTGGTACGGCCGAAACGAAGCAGAAAATGATGATGACTGGATCTATATTACAACGAATCCGGAAGCGGAGATCGTAGCGGAAAAGATCGTTCTTCCGTCTGTGACAGCGCTGAAAGCGGAGAGTGCCGGGAAGAATAAGGTCAAACTGACCTGGGGCGCAGCAGAAGGTGCTGAGGGATATCTCATCTATGCCAAGAAAGGCAAGACATACGGTTACGTCGGAATGACCACGAAAGGTACAACATATACCGATACCAAAGCACTCGACAGTGATTACAACTTTTACTGGGTCTATCCGTATATCAAAGGGGAATCTGGAAATATGCTGGTCGGTACCTGCAGTAAATATGTCTATGCAAAGGGTGTCACTCTTGCCGTAACAGGTCTTAAAGCAAGTGGTTCGACCGGGAAAGTTACTCTTACGTGGACAGCTTCTCTTGGTGCGGACGGATACCTTATCTATGGCATCCGCCCAGGTCAGAACTACGGATATATCGGCATGACCACAACAGGTACTAAGTTTACTGATACCAAAGCAAGTAAAGCGGACTGGACATTCTACTGGGTATTCCCGTATCACAAGGATGCAGAAGGGAAGATGATCGTCGGCGGCACGGCCCCGTACGTCTATAGTAAGGCAAGATAAAGGTCTGATTTTTCAAAGCATCGGGAGCTGTTTCATTCCTTGAAGCAGCTCCTTTTTGTAAGTATTCTTTTGTTAACAATATGTTTTTACAATTTTCATATCGCTTCTGGCACTATTATAGTAGATAAGTTTTTAGTGAAGATCGAGAAGATCGGAAGGGGTGCACTATGAAACGGAAAAGAAGATTATTCGCGTTATTGCTTGCTGTCAGTATTCTGTTTGCTTTAGGGGAGTTCCTGCCTCTTAAAAAGAACGTATCGGCAGCCTCAGGGATCCCGATCGATGAAGATCATTTTTCTTCGATCCTCTACATGTGGATCAAATATCAGGGAAAGAACGTGGATAAGGATCAGAACGGATATCTTTCCCAGTCCGAGTGCGACAGTGTAGTAAAGATCGAGACGGATGTCGTTCTGGAGGCGGATTCGAAAAAAGCTCCATGTACCAAGGGCTTGGGATATTTCAAGAATCTCGAGTATCTTGAACTTTACTGCTGCTGTATCACCGAACTGGATATAAGCCAGAATCCGAAGCTTGAGCATCTGAATGTGGCCAGTAACGGTCTGACCAAACTGGATGTTTCCCATAATCCGAAACTGAAATTCATCTGGTGTTCCAGCAATGACCTCACTTTTCTGGATGTGAGTAAGAACTCTGAACTTGAGACGCTCATTTGCTACATGAACGATATCACTTCCTTAAACGTTACAAAGAACACGAAACTTCAATATCTGAGCTGTTATGACAATGGCCTGACTTCTTTAAATGTTACATGCAATCCTGCACTTAAGACCCTGGGATGTGCTACCAACAAACTGACGTATCTTAATGTCAGCAAGAATCCCAATCTTCTTGATCTGAGCTGTTACAGCAATCCGCTCAAGACTCTCGATGTGACGAAAAATGTAAAACTGAAGAGCCTGAACTGCGGTTATTCGCAGATCAGTTCGCTGAATGTTACCAAAAATGTCGATCTGGAAAGGCTGGAGTTTGTGGAGACCCCGATCAGTTCGATCGATATCCGGTATAACAAAAAACTCAACTGGCTGAGAAGCAAGCGGTCTGCTCTCAAGAGCCTGGACATCAGTTCCTGTCCGTATCTGATGAAGACCTACTTTGATGGTGATGTCTCCAGTTCATCGGATCACTATCAGTATGAATATCGTGTCAGCGATAAAGAATACTATATCCTGAATTTCCCATCCGGTATTCCGCTTACGACCGAAAAGACGATCCCGAAGATTTCAGCAGTTCCGGCAGGCCTGAATAAAGTGAAGCTTATGTGGAATGTTCTTCCTGGTGCCAATGGATATCTGGTCTATGCAAGGAAAAACGGAAAGTATACTTACGTCGGCATGACGGCCAATAATTCGTTTATCGATACCAAGGCTTCGGAGACGGAGTATAACTTTTACTGGGTTTATCCTTTTATCCGTGATGTAGATGGGCAGATGGTCATCGGAAACTGCAGCAAATATACATTTGCCAAAGGAGGACTTTCTGCGGTGACCAATCTTTCAGCGAATGGATCGACAGGTAAGGTCACGCTTTCCTGGACGGCTGCTCTTGGTGCGGACGGTTATCTGATCTATGGAATTCGTCCTGGCGGAAAGTACGGATATATTGGTATGACATCAGGAACAAAGTATTCGGATGTGAAAGCATCCGCATCCGGCTGGACGTTCTACTGGGTCATCCCATATGCCAAGAGTGGATCGACAATGGTTCCGGGAGCATCAACACCGTATGTTTACAGCAAAGCCAGATAAAAGGAGATCAGCATGAGACATAAAAATCTGCCGTTGTTTCTGGGAATATCCATTCTCATCGCATCACTATCCTTTTTGGTCATGACGATGACCATGAAATCACAGGTGCTTTCCGCACCGGGAACGGTCACGGGTCTTACCGCATCGTCTGCAGGGAAGAACCGCGTCGCGTTGAAATGGAATGCGGTCTCCGGCGCGCAGGGATATCTCGTTTACGGACAGAAAAGCGGAAAGTATGCCTATGTCGGCATGACGACGCAGGGAACGACTTTTGCCGATACAAAAGCACTGGATAACGACTATAACTTCTACTGGGTCTTCGCCTATGTCAAAGACGGTTCCGGGAAGATGATCACCGGCGGGTGCGAAAAGTATGTATATGCCAAAGGCGTCTGTGCAGCGGTAAAAGATCTTAAGGCCGCATCCGGCTATTACTCGGTAAAGCTTTCCTGGAGCGCATCCTACGGCGCGGAAGGGTATCTCGTCTACGGGAAAACGGAATCCGGAAAATACGGCTATATCGGCATGACGACCCAGGGGACGACCTATACGGATACGAATGCCTCAATCAGTGAGTACAACTATTACTGGGTCTTCCCGTATCACAAAGATGCGTCCGGGAAGATGGTCACGGGACTTACCGGGAAGTATACGTATGGAAAAGGGATCGCCTACAATAAGAGCGTCTCGGGACTTAGGGCGTCGCCGAAAAATAAGGCGGTCCAGATTTCCTGGGACAAGACAGTTCCGGCAGATGGATACATCATCTACCGGAAAGTGGGGGACGGATCTTTTCAATACAGATATATCGTAAAAGATCCGGGATTTTTAGATACGACTGCATCTGCAACGCAGTATAACTTCTACCGCGTCTATCCGTATATCACGGTGAAAGGGGAGAAGGTCCTAGGTCCTTCTTCGACATACGTGTATGCGAAGCCCTATACTAAATACTACACGTACAAGAGCCTCGAGATCGGTTTTGACGACGCGTACACCATGTATGTTTTCGGAAGCGGCGCGTTGCCGGACATTAAGCGAAGCTACGGAAGCGGATCGTACGAACTTGAAGAAGCGCCGTGGAACGATGAGCTTATCGATGTAAGAAAGATCGTCATCGGCCCGGACATCACGAGCATCGGTAAATGCAGTTTCCGGCTCTGCGAGGAACTTGAGAAAGTGGATCTTTCCCAGGCGAAAAAACTGAAAAAGATCGATGAATCGGCATTTGAAAGCTGCAGCAGCTTAAGTGAGATCGTGATCCCATCCGGGACGGTCGAAACGATCGAGGCGATGGCCTTTGCCGGAAGCGGTATCAAGAAAGCCGTTTTCGGAGAAGGCGTCAAGCGTGTGATCTATAATGCTTTTTCTTCAAGCCAGCTCGAAGAACTCTACCTTCCGGCATCGTTTGAAACGAACCTCTATGAGAATAACTCCGGGAATCTCTATGAGCACTTCTCCGGCTGCACAAAACTTCAGAAGATCACGATCGCATCCGGGTCGAAGTCTTTTTACTCGGAAAACGGCGTAGTGTATCAGAAAGTGAATGGAGACCTTTACCTGATCGAGTATCCTCTCGGGAAGACGGATACGTCTTTTTCGATCCCGAATAAGGTCAAGGGCATAAAGCGTCATGTATTCCACAAGGTCCTGAACCTGAAGTCGCTTTATATCCCGGACAGCGTGACGGAGATCGGCATCGAAGCCTTCTATGCCTGTAATTCCATCACCACGATCACGGGCATGAAGAATGTCGAACTCATCGATGTGGCCGCTTTCTGCAGCTGCTTTAACTTAAAGAGCCTTCCTACGCTCACGAATGTAAAAGAGATCGGGCAGATGGCGTTTTATAACTGCCAGGCGCTGACCTCCATAACGTTTGGAACGAAACTGGAATTGATCGGTACAGAAGCATTTGCAAAAAGTTCCGTTAAGACTTTTACGATCCCGTCTTCGATCAAGAAGATCCTGGCGCATGCATTCCCGGAGGGTGCGGTCGTGAATACGCCAAGCAATGTATATAAGCTGGGCGATTCCAGTTACGTGAAAGGCAAGATCCAGAATGTGACCGGTACCCGCCGCTACGACTATGCATATCAGGTACTCGAATACGTAAATGCGGAAAGAGCTAAGGTCGGCGCAGCTCCTCTTACTATGGATAAAGATCTTCTGGAGGCGGCGATGGTACGAAGCGCGGAGATCGTGATCCTCCCGAGTCATACCCGCCCGTGCGGGCTCGGATTTAACAGTTCCGCAGAGAATGCAAATGGCGAAAACATTGCCGGTGCTTCCTGGCTGATGGCTCCGAAAGAACTGGTCGATTACTGGATGGATTCTTATGGACACCGCGCAAACATCTTAAATCCGGACTTTAAGAGCATCGGTATCGGGTATTTCGTCAATAACGGAAATATGAATGCCGTGCAGGTTTTTAGCCGCGAAGAAGGAACAACCGTCAGCAGACCTGCAAATAAGACGGTCACGGAAAAGGTCGTTGTGAAGGATTATTGATGTTTTACACGATCTGCAGAAGATAGAATTTGAGATAGTCGGTCTCGGGTATCGCCATGGCAACAGGGTGATCCGGGGCCGCTCTTCTTTCTTCGATCAGTCGGAGCGTTACACCGGCATCTCGAGCTGCTTCCAGGAGCATCTTGCGGAACAGTTCATTCGGCATGAAATGCGAGCAGGAGCAGGTGGCAAGGTAGCCGCCTCTCGGGAGCATCTTCATGGCGCGGTAGTTGATTTCCTTATAGCCGCGCTTGGCGTTATCTGTGGTCTTCCGGCTCTTCGTAAATGCCGGAGGATCCAATATGATGAAGTTATAATCCGCGTGTTCTTCGGCAAGCTTCGGAAGAAGATCGAATACATCGGCGCACAGAAAATCCATGCGGTCGGAAAGACCGTTGATCTTCGCGTTTTCTTCCGCGGTATCTACTGCCAGCTGAGAAATATCTACTGCCGTGACATGAGCAGCTCCGCCTTTTGCGGCATTCATGGCAAAAGATCCGGTGTGGGTGAAGCAGTCGAGGACTTTCATGCCGCGCGCAAGCTTGCTTACTGCGAGACGGTTATACTTCTGGTCAAGGAAGAAACCGGTCTTCTGACCGTTTTCGACATCGACTGTATAGCGGATGCCGTTTTCGCAGATCTCGACTTGAGGAGAAGCGGGAATACCAACAAAGTCTCCCTTATACCAGCCCTTTTGGAGCGGAAGTCCCTCGAGTTCACGGATCTTCGCTTCGTTTCGCTCGAAGATGCCGCGGACGGTGATGCCGTCGTTTTTCAGTTCATTCACGAGTGCTTCGTAAATGATGGCTTTCACTTGTTCGGTTCCGAAGGAAAGAACTTCCGTAGAGAGGATATCTTCGTAACGGTCCACGGTAAGCCCCGGGATGCCGTCGGCTTCTCCGAAGATCAGGCGGCAGCAGCAGTAGTCGTCCTGCATGACTGTTCTTCTCATATCGAGCGCGTATTTCACGCGGCGCTGCCAGAAGGCGGGACCAAATGTCTCGTTCGCATTATTGCTCAGGATGCGGATACGGATCTTGCTGTTTTTGCTGAGAAACCCTGTTCCGAGGTAGCGGTCCTTTTTTGAAAAAACATCCACAAGAGATCCGTTTTCGATCTCGTCGGAAAGTCCTGAGATCTCCGCATCATAGACCCACGGATGACCACGCTTGATGGCGGCCTCCGCTTTTTCGGTCACGACGGCTTTGGGAAAAGTTCTCTCTTGTTTCATGCTTCTATATCTCCGTTTCGCTTGGCATTAATCCCCGTTATCAAGCACTGTTGCCAGCTCATCGAGGAAGACCTTCGATGCGGCATCGGACGGGAGCTTGAGATCCGTTCTCGGGGAAAGATCGACGGATCCTACTTTCGGACCGTCCGGCAGGCACGAACGCTTGAACTGCTGGGAGATGAAGCGGCGGAGGAAATTCTCCTCCCACTTATAGATCGTTGCGTCATCATACTCTCCGGCAAAAGCGATCTTCGCGATTCGGTAGATCTTCGACGGGGCAAAGCCGAGACGGAAGAAGTAGTAGAGGAAGAAGTCGTGGAGCTCATAAGGTCCGACGAGATCTTCGGTCTTCTGGGAGATCTTGCCATCCTCTGTCGGAGGCAGAAGTTCCGGAGATACCGGGGTGGCAAGAATATCCTTAAGTACTTCGGAAAGAGAAGGATTCTCTTCTTTTACACGATCCGCTTCGTAGGAAACGATGTGGCGGATCAGGGTCTTCGGGACAGAACCGTTTACGGCATACATGGACATGTGGTCGCCGTTATAAGTCGCCCAGCCGAGAGCCAGCTCGGAAAGATCGCCCGTTCCGACAACGAGGGAGCCTTCGTCATTTCCCATGTCCATAAGGAGCTGAGTGCGCTCTCTGGCCTGGGAATTTTCGTAAGCGACGTTATGGTTATCGATATCGTGACCGATATCCTTAAAATGCTGGATGACGGAATCCTTGATGGAGATCTCATCGATCCTTGCCCCCAGCGCTTTTGCCAGTTCAATGGAATTATTCTTTGTGCGGGAAGTCGTTCCGAAACACGGCATCGTAATGGCGTGGATATTCGTTCTCGGAAGACCGAGGATATCGAGTGCTCTCGCAGAAACGAGGATCGCCAGTGTGGAATCCAGTCCGCCCGAAAGACCTAAGATGACCTTTTCGCAGCGGATGTGTTTAAGACGTGTCACAAGACCCATGGCCTGCATGTCGAGGATCTGTGCGCAGCGGGAAGCGATCTTCTCCTTATCTTCAGGAATAAACGGGTTTTTCGGTACTTTTCGAATGAGGGAAAGTTCATTCGGAAGTTCCATTTCAAAACCGATGATGTCCATATCGGCATCTGCCGTGCTGTTGGCAAAGTCAGTTCTCCAGGAAGTGTCACGGGTCCTTTCCGCGTGGAGGAACTGAAGGTCAATATCTGCGTAAGTGATGCCGTCGGAGAAACGCTTGCTTCTTCCCAGTTCACGGCCGTTTTCAAAAATGAAATCCTCGCCGCCAAAGACGTTGTCGGTGGTCGATTCGCCGACACCGCAGTTCGCGTAGATGTACGCGGCGTGCAGTTTTCTGCTCTGTGCGGTCAGGATCTGGGAAACTTTTTCATCAGCGCCTACGGTCGTCGGAGCAGAAGAGAGGACCGCGAGGATATGGCATCCGGAAAGAGCGGCATCGACATCGTCCGAGATCGGGCACATCAGATCCTCATGGAAGAGGACAGAGAAAGAGAACAGATCTTTTTCACAGAAGTAAAGAGGCTGACCGAAGGCAATTTCATCGTCGAAGTATTCATCGTAGAAGGATCCCGAGACTTCGTAAGGGGAGAAGTAGCGGGATTGTTCCTCGGAGAGTGTGAGCTTGACATTACAGCCGAGGATCGTACCTTTGTGGATCACGACGGACAGGTCGAGGAGCTTGCCCTCGATATAGGCGGGAAGGCCGATGATGAATACACAATTTTTTTCCGCCGTCTCTTCTGCGATGCGATAGAGCGCGTCCCATGCCGCATCGATAAATGCTTTCTGACGGAACAGATCTCCGCAGGTAGCTCCGGTCACACAGAGTTCCGGGAAGATAAGAAGAGAACAGTCCGGATCTGCACCATTAACGGTGGCAATGATCTGCTCTTCGTTATAGTCGATGTCCGCCACACGAAGCTTCGGGGTGGCTGCGCCTGCTCGTAAAAAACCGTCTTTCATAGGTACACGCTCCTTTTTTATCAAAGAGTATCGTCTTTATTCTCCGGGAATACCGGCGGGACCTGGGACTCGGGGAGTTCCGGGAATCCGGAAGGGGTATTTGTTTCCGGGAATGAGGGTTCTTCAGGGAAGACCGGGGCTTCCGGATAGACCGGTTCCGGCGGCATGACCGGCTCGTCAGAAGAGATCGGAGCTTCGGTTGCCTGTGGAGCTTCCGGAGCCTGCGATACTTCCGGAACATCCGCAGCAGGAGTATTGCCTTCAGAGATTACATCTTCACTTCCGTTATAGATCTGGTCCACAAGACCCTGGAAGTTGTGGTAGTACATATTGGTATGTTCGATCACGTATCCGTAGAGAGCTTTCGGATGAAGTTCATGAACAGCACGGCAGAGAGCTTCGGATGTGGCCTCATCCTTGAACTGATACTGGATGCACTCGTGGTAACGGGTGAAGAATACGGAACGGTAGATCGGCGCACTGTTGACCTGGTTGGTCTTGCTCGGATAGGTCCAGACCACATCTTCAATCGTCAAAAGGACAGGGGAAGCCACGGCAGAGATCACGTGCTTATTGCTTACGTACACCTGGTTGAACTGGTGAAGGGCAGGAGAGAATTCTTTTTCGAGATCCTCGACCGTCATGTTCTCCTTTGCCAGTTTTCCCTTCAATTTTTTTAAGTATCCTTTCGTGAATCCTGTGAGGAACAGAGCGATTCCGCCGATGATCAGCGCGACCGACAGGATGATGTAGAGAAGGCTTTCGGAAATCAGCACTTTCTGCATCGGGACCATAACGAACATATACTTGCAGACAAGAAGTTTTGTTGCGCCCGGTGCTCCGACCATATCGAAATACTCGTCCAGATACTGGTTCGTCTTCGTGGAGACTTCGGCCATATACCCACGGCAGTTGATGGACTCTTTAAGATCCGATTCATCCCCGCTGTCCATATATTCGTAGGTCTGCTCGATGATGCGGTCTGCTTTATCTTCGTATTTTTTTGGAATATAGACGATCAGGTAGTTCTCGTCGCCTTCCTTGTTTTCGACAGGTGCGATATAGAAGCGCCCTTCATCGTTTTCGGCGAACCAGTCGTAAAGACAATAGGTCTTTCCGCGATAGAACTGGTCGATTTTATAGTTGTTGCTTGGTACGGCAAATACGTTTTTCTGTGCCAGCAGATATTTCGTGGTCTTTGGAATCAGAACAAAAGCAAGAATGATAGCGATGACGATCAGCGCAATGCCCCCGACAAAGTGCATGACCATGTTCGATCGCTTGATTTTCTTAAGAACAGACGGATTACTCATATAACACCCCTTCACTGTTAAACAGTAATTCAAAACTCGTTCCTTGTGAAAAGAACGTTTAAAGTATATCATATTATAGAATCTTTTCGAACTTACGACAGAGGTGCGACGCATGGATAATGTCTACAGAAATATAGTTTCTCCGCAGCAAGCGTTTTCCAATGGGAACGGATCGCAGGTCCCGCCGTTTACGAAGCAGGAACTTAGATCTTTCCGTCACAGAGCCGAACTGCCGCTTTATACGGTCATGGTCTTTATCAATGTCGGTATCATCCTTTTTGCGGTGATCAGCTCGATCCTTGCATTTTACGATGTTGGTCCGCTGACCGGAAAAGTCGGCGCGATGATCAATTACCTGATCCTCGGGATCAACACATCCGCATCTGCCCATATCGAGATCCTGTTTCTTCTGGTCTTGATTCCGCTTGTCCTCATTGCGGCCGTCTATTTCTACTATGCGCAGTACCGTGCCTATGCGATCCGCATCACCGAGAAGAACTTCCCGGAGATTTATGCAGTCGTCGAAGAGTATTCCCGCCGTCTCGGCCTCAGGAAGACCCCGAAGGTATATCTTACCCAGGAAAACGGTGTCCTGAATGCTTTTTCGACCTTCATCCTGAGAAGACAGTACGTAGTGCTCCTTGCGGATCTTTTCGAGGTGGCGTATCTGGAGCATCACGATCTGGAAAGCATCAAGTTTATCATTGCACACGAGCTGTCGCATATCGCTCTTTCTCATGCGACTTTTTCTTACCAGATCAGCATCCTTTTCGCAAACTATCTGCCGATCCTTTCCTCGACGCTCTCCCGTGCCCGCGAATACAGCTGTGACCGTGTTGCCCAGCACCTGGTCGGTGTGAGCGGCGTTGAGCCCATGCTGGCACTGATCGTCGGAAAACACCTTTATAAGAAAGTCGACATTGAGGACTACGTGAAGCATTGCCGTGAGACCCGCGGATTCTTCGTTTTCGTCCTCAATATGCTGAGCTCTCATCCAATCATGCCGAAGCGTATTCAGGCGCTTCTCAAAGATTACGGCAGCGGTCGTCTGTTCTTCTGAAAATCACTTGTTCATGCAACTTTGCCAAAATAATCTTGCAAAAACCTTCCCGTCGAAGGAAAAAGTAGAATTTGTGTGCAAAGCGTTGACAAGCGGCTCTTTAACCTTTTAACTATATAAGTGCGAAAGCCAAATTTTGCAAGCAGGAGGAATATCACATGAATAATATTGCGTTGAGCGACAAGAGCAATCTTCTTGAGCAGGATCCGTATCAGTACACACTGCAGGACGTTGAGAAGCCGGAACTCTTCCGCGAACTGTTCCCCTATGCTGAAGTCCCGAAGATCGCTTATAACTATAGAAAAGTTCCGATGAATATGCCGGAAAATATCTATATCACAGATACCACGTTCCGTGACGGACAGCAGTCCCGCGCACCTTATACCACTGAGCAGATGGTGGAGATCTATAAGATGCTGCACCGCCTTGGCGGTCCGAAGGGCATCATCCGCCAGACCGAGTTCTTCGTTTATTCCGAGAAGGACAGAAAGGCGCTCGAGGAGTGCATGGCTCTGGGCTATAAGTTCCCGGAGATCACTACATGGATCCGCGCGACCAAGTCTGACTTTGCACTCGTTCGTAACATCGGCATCAAGGAGACAGGTATCCTCGTGAGCTGCTCGGATTACCACATCTTTAACAAGATGGGTCTTACCCGTCAGCAGGCAATGGACAAGTACCTCGGTATCGTAACCGATGCCATCGATGCAGGTCTTCGTCCGAGATGCCATTTCGAAGATATCACCCGTGCAGACTTCTACGGTTTCGTAGTTCCGTTCGCTGCTGCTCTTATGCGTCTTTCCGAAGAGAGCGGTATCCCGGTCAAGATCCGTGCCTGCGATACAATGGGTTATGGCGTACCGTTCCCCGGCGTTGCACTTCCGCGTTCTGTATCGGGTATCATCTATGGTCTTCAGCACTATGCGGGAGTTCCGTCTGAAATGCTCGAGTGGCATGGTCACAACGACTTCTATAAGGGTGTTGTAAATGCTTCTACTGCATGGCTTTACGGTGCACAGGCAGTAAACTGCTCGCTCCTCGGTATCGGTGAGAGAACAGGTAACGTACCGCTCGAGGCTATGGTGTTCGAGTATGCACAGCTCAGAGGTACTCTTGACGGCATGGATTCCCGCGTGATCACCGAGATCGCGGATTACATCTCCCGTGAGACCAATTACGAGCTGCCGCCGATGACACCATTTGTCGGTAAGAACTTCAACGTCACCAAGGCAGGTATCCACGCAGACGGACTTCTGAAGGATCCTGAGATTTATAACATCTTCGACACAGAGGCGCTCCTTGATCGTCCGCCGCTTGTTGCTGTCAGCAACGTTTCCGGTCTGGCCGGAATTGCATGCTGGATCAACAACTATTATCGTCTTGCCGGAGATAAGGTCGTCAGCAAGAAAGATCCTTTCATCGCCAAGATGAAGGAGTGGATTGATAAGGAGTATGAGAGCGGCCGTATCACCGTGATCTCTGACGAGGAAATGGTCAAGCTCTTCGAAGAATGCGGCGGGGAGACCTACCAGAAGGTCGCGCGTCCGAAGTCCTGACGAACAGTTAATAATTCGAATGCAATAACATCTCTCTTCGGCATTTTTAGTGTCGGAGAGAGATGTTTTTGTTTTCTTTATTTTTTCATTTCTTTTCGTGGAGAATTCGGATTTCCAAGATTTCCCATGATGCTTTATCGAGGCGATTTCATGGGGATCCCGGATGATTAAGATTCCCCATGACGCATAAAAAAGTCAATTTCATGGGGAATCCGAGTTTTTGTAGTTTACCCATGACGATTTTTTGCAAGAAATGCATGGGAAAATGGATATTCCAAGAAAACCCATGGTAGGGAAGGCATGGGAAATCGAGGTTTTTCTTAAAACCCATGGAAAAACAAGGGATATGCGTCATGGGAAAACCGGTCTTTTCCAGATCCCCATGAAAAGAGGATCAAAAAGAAGCATGGGAAGCTCCGTTTAGAGCTTAACCCCATGCTTTCTTGTTCAGTACTATAGTGCTTATCTTAAGATGGTTCAGTGAGAGCCGATCCGCAGGATAAATCAGCAAAATCAGGTGCCGCTTGTTGCGATAACTCCGGGCAGGACTTCGTCTCCGACTTTTACCGGGGCTTGAAGAATCGTGTGATGGATCTTCCCTGCGAGCTTGAAGATCTCTTCTTTCGGGATCTCGCCCTTTGATTTTACGCTGATCCTACCGAGGGTGCCGTCTTCGTTTCTCACGCGGATCGTGGTCGTCAAAGTACGCATGGGGTGCGACACTTCGGCGATCGCGTATTCTTCGCCGCGCGGACAGGAGTTACCGGAGACGAGCGGCGGATCAGTTAGTGTGACAGAAAGCTGACAGCCTCTCGGACAGATGATACATGTCATTCGGCGAACAGCCGTATCTCCAGAAGTCTCTTTGCTTTCGCTTTCAGTTTTCTCCGGCGGCTTGACGACTTTCCTCGGGAAGACCTTCGGATGATCGATGGCCTCCCGGGAAGTAGTTTCGGCTTCCCCGGAAACATAAAGCGCGGCCGCCTTTCCGGCTACAATCGCTTCTTTGGTTACGTTATCGGCCAGGTCATGGACATGAAGGACATTTCCGCAAGCGAAGATGCCGGGGGCAGAAGTTTCCAGTGATTCCGATGCAAAAGGACCGCCGGTCTTCGGGTCGATCGATAATCCTGCTTTTCTTGAAAGCTCATTTTCAGGAATCAGGCCGCAGGAGAGAAGGAGCGTATCGCATTCGATCTCCCGTTCGGTTCCCGGAATCGGTGTATAGTTCTGGTCGACTTGGGAGACTGTGATGCCGCAGAGACGGTCTTTGCCGTGAATCGCGGTGACGGTCTGCGACAGATAAAGCGGGATGCCATAGTCTTCAAGGCACTGGGTGATATTCCTGGCAAGTCCTCCCGGCTGCGGGGCGATCTCGATACAGGCGAGGACTTCCGCGCCTTCTAGGACCATGCGGCGCGCCATGATGAGTCCGATATCGCCGGAACCTAAAATGACGACTTTTCTGCCGACCATGTAGCCGTCGATATTGACGTAGTGCTGGGCAAGACCAGCTGTCATGACGCCGGCGGGACGTGTCCCAGGAATCGCCAGAGCGCCGCGGGCTTTCTCGCGGCAGCCCATCGCGAGGATGACGGCCTTAGCGGTGATCTCGAAATACCCATCCTTATTGTTCATGGCATAGATCGTATTCACCTTCCGGCTCTCGTATTCGGCGGTATCTAAGTTGAGTTCTTTCTTCTCGGTCGAAAAGTCTGCGACGAAAGTGTCAAGAAGGATCTCTACGCCCGGCGCATCGCGCTTCAGTTCCTCGATCGCACGGTGTGCGTATTCCGGGCCTGTGAGTTCTTCGCCGAAGTGCGCAAGACCGAATCCGTTATGGATACACTGGTTGAGGATCCCGCCGAGTTTTGTATCACGCTCGATAAGAAGGATGGACCGGCAGCCGTTCTCTGAAGCGCTCTTTGCAGCGGCAAGACCCGCAGGACCTCCGCCAATGACTACAATATCGTAGTTTCTCATACGTCCACCTCCTGACCTGTTGCTGTGCTCTCCGCGACATCGGGATCCGACTCCTGCTCCCGCGGGAAGAAGAGGTTTGAGCCGTTTGCGTCCTGCCGGATGAGCAGATGGAACTCGTCCGATCTTAATGGGAAATCCTTCTTAGTTAAGGACCCGGAAAACATCTTTGCATCGTCGTCTGAAAGGGGCATGGAGGCAAGTTTTTGGAGTTCTTCCTTACGATAGGAAAGAAGCATCTCCACGACTCTCGGACCGCAGAAACCGCCCTGGCATCTGCCCATACCGGTACCGACTCTTCGCTTTACGCCATCAAGAGTGCTGGGTGGAATCTGGCTTTCAAGCGCATCTCTTATCTCGCCCTCGGTGACGCCCTCACAGCGGCAGACGATCCGCCCGTAGGCTGGATCTCTTTTGACAAGGGTCTCACGCTCACTGTTGCTCATATCCCGGAAATGGACCTTGTTCCGGCCGAGAGCATATGACGGATACCGGTCTCCGCCCGGTTCAGTAATGTCCTCTTTGGGACACAGACTGACACCGCTCTTTTTAAGAAGATCCACGACATACGGACCGATGGCCGGACTGCTTGCCAGGCCCGGGGATTTGATCCCGGCAGCTTCGAAGATGCCCATTTTTTCGGGGATCTCGCGGATGATGAAGTCATCTTCTGTGGAGTTGGCACGGATGCCGGAAAAGTTTCTGACGTTGTCACGCCAGGAGATATTGTTTACGGAACGGGCGGCCTTTTCCTTGATCTCAGAGAGTTTCGAGGAAGTGGTCGCGGTATCCTCGATGTCGTCTTTCAGGACTTCGGAGGTGGGCCCGCAGATCAGATTGCCGTGAACGGTAGGTGCGACCAGTACGCCTTTTCCTTTTTCGTTCGGACATTGAAAAATAACGTGATCGACGCGGGTACCTTCGGATTTGTCCAGAAGAAAGTATTCGCCCCGAGTCGGCACGATCTTAAAATCGGGAACAGCGACAAGCCCGTGAACTGTATCGGCCTGGATCCCGCAGGCGAGGATGATCGTATCTGCTTCAAAGGTTTTTAGTGTGGACTCGATCGTATACCGTGATGCTGCGGACGGGTCCTTGTTTTCGGAGATGGCGGTGACTTCTGCATTGAGGAAGAGATCGCCGCCGTTTCTTACGAAGACTTCCGCCTGCGCAAGACAAAGCTCCCAGGGGTTTACGATACCTGCGGAAGGCGCATAGAGGGCGGCAACGGCCTTTTCGGAGACTCCGGGTTCCATGGCGCGGAGTTCATCTCTGTCGAGAATACGGATATCGGGAACGCCGTTTTTTATGCCGCGGTCGAGAAGCTCCTCAAGTGTGGTTTTTTCTTCTTCTGAAAAAGCCAGGACCAGCGAACCGCAGCGGCGGAAAGGAACATCCAGTTTATCGCAAAGATACTCGCAGAGCCGGTTGCCCTCGACATTGAGCTTTGCCATGAGGGTTCCGGGTCTTGGGTCATATCCCGCGTGGATGATCGCACTGTTGGCGCGTGTGGCGCCCATAGCTACGTCGTTGTTCTTGTCTAAAAGAAGCACGGAAACATCATAAGGAATGAGGTTGTAGGCGATCGATGTGCCGACGACCCCGGCTCCGATGATGGCGATATCGTATTTCATAGGAACCTCTTTCTCGGACGGGAGATCCGGTGAGATAAAAAGGGAGGTCCGCCCAGAATGTCTTACTGATATTTTACTACATCGAAAAGGAGAAGTGCGGCCTTCGTGAGTAAATGTCCGGGATGCTCTTCTTAAATTGACATTGGTTCGCCAAATCATTATACTTTTGTTTGCTATATATATAGGATGCGAGGGAATTATCATGCGAGTTTCAAAGCTTTTCATGTCCACACAAAGAGAAGTACCTTCCGATGCCGAGATCGTGAGCCATCAGCTCATGCTCCGTGCCGGCCTGATGCGTAAGGCGGCGGCAGGCATCTATTCATACATGCCGATGGGTTATCGCGCATACCGTAAGGTAGAAGCCATCGTCCGCGAGGAGATGGACCGCGCCGGTGCCCAGGAGCTCATCATGCCGGCGGTTCTTCCGGCGGAGACCTACATGGCTTCCGGCCGCTGGGAAAAGTTCGGCCCGGAAATGTTCCGTCTGAAGGATAGAGGAGGACGTCAGTTCTGCCTCGGCCCGACACACGAGGAGCCTTTTACTGAGGCAGTAAGAGATACGATCCGTTCGTACCGTAATCTTCCGGTTACCCTTTATCAGATCCAGCACAAGTACCGTGACGAGAAGCGCCCGAGATTCGGCGTTGTCCGTTCCCGTGAGTTCGTCATGAAGGACGCATACAGCTTTGACGTCGACGAGGCCGGCCTTGATAAGTCCTACCTCATCATGAAGGATGCTTACTGCAAGATCTTCGACCGCTGCAACCTCGACTACATCCTCGTAGATGCCGATTCCGGCGCGATGGGCGGTTCCGGTTCCCAGGAGTTCATGGTCAAGTCCGCCGTTGGTGAAGATGCGATCGCATACTGCCCGGATTGTGATTATGCCGCTAACGAAGAAAAAGCACCGTGCCCGGAGCTTCCGAAGGCTGAGGGCTTTGAGATGCTTCCGATCGAAAAGATCGAGACGCCTCACGTAAAGACGATCGAAGAGCTCATGGAGTTCATGCACTCCGAGCCGACAGCTTTTGCCAAAACGATCCTTTACAACATCGACGGCAAGATCGTAGCGGTTATGGTACGAGGCGACCGCGAGATCAACGAGACCAAACTCGGCAACCTCTTTGATGCAACTGAGATGAATCTTGCTTCTTTCGAGGAAGTTGAACGTGTCACAGGTGCTGCAGTCGGATTCGCCGGTCCTGTTGGCCTTAAGGAAAAGGTTGAAGTCATCGCTGACTATGAAGTTGCTGCGATGAAGAACTTCATCGTCGGTGCCAACGAGACAGACTATCACTTCAAGAATGTAAACTTCGGCCGTGACTTTACTCCGGACCGTGTTGTGGATATCCGCTGTGCAGTAGAAGGCGATCCGTGCCCGAAGTGCGGTAAGCCGCTCTCCATGTGCAGAGGTATCGAAGTCGGTCACATCTTCAAGCTCGGCACCAAGTATTCTGATGCACTCCACTGCATCTACCTCGATAAGGATGGTAAAGAGAATTCCATGATCATGGGCTGCTACGGTATCGGTGTTTCCAGAACCTTAGCAGCGATCATCGAGCAGCACTACGATGAGAATGGTATCATCTGGCCAATGTCCGTGGCTCCTTACCAGGTCATCGTTGTTCCGACCACATCTCAGGATGAGACTGTTGTGAAGATGGCAAATGAGATCCACGATGCTCTCGAGAAGGCCGGAGCCGAAGTCCTGATCGACGACAGAGAAGAGCGCGCAGGCGTGAAGTTCAAGGATGCAGACCTCATCGGTATTCCGATCCGTATCACCGTTGGCCGTAAGGCAGCTGAGGGTAAGGTCGAGTATAAGCTCCGCGCTGGTTCTGAAGTTGTCGAGATGACCGCTGAGGAAGCAATCGCCGCTGCACTCAAAGAGATCGAGACCGCCAAGGCTTGATCTTGTTTTTAAAGATATGTAAGTTAACAGAAGGAGCTGTCTTTATACGAAAAGACGGCTCCTTTTGGTGTTAAGAAAAATAATTCGAATAAACCTGTAACGAATCCGGTTTTTTCTGCATACACATACGAGAAGCAAAGGAGGTGAGAAGTTGCAGTCTTTTGATGAGATCTATCAGCAGTACGCGAAGACGGTGTACAAGTATCTTTTGTCGCTGACCTATCAGGCGGACCTGGCAGAAGAACTGACACAGGAGACCTTTTACCAGGCGATCCGGACGATCGACCGGTTCGACGGTAAGTGCAGGATCTCTACGTGGCTTTGCGGCATTGCGAAAAATGTACTTCTTACCTACAGGCGAAAACATCCGCCGCACGAGGATATCGATGATCTGGCCATTCCCGTGCAGTCTGCGGAAAAAGAACTTGTCGAGTCGGCCGAGCGGGTCGAACTTCTCAAGAAACTGCATTTACTGGCGGAACCCTACCGGGAAGTGATGTATCTCCGCATCTTCGGGAATCTTTCCTTTCGGGAGATCGGAGCGATTCACGAAAAGACTGAAAACTGGGCCAGGGTGACGTACTATCGCGGAAAAGAAAAGCTGAGGAAGGAGTTGGAAAAATGACAAAACTGCCTTGTGAGATCGTGCAGGATCTTCTACCGTTATATATTGATAAATTAACTTCTGATGTAACTAATGGCGAGGTCGAAGCACACGTTTTAAATTGCCCTGCCTGTCAAAGTGTTTATGAAACCATGAAAAACGAAGAGGGTGGAGCACTTTCGCCGTCTGAAGCGGCATCGGAGAAAAAGCAGATCGATTTTTTGAAGAAGTACCGTTCCCGTGCAAGAGTCATCGGGCTGGCTGTGGTGCTGGCTGTGGTGGTGCTGATATTTGGTGTGCTCGTTACGAGGAATTATTTGATCGGGGAAATGAGTGAGTACGGGAAAGTCACGTATAATATCGAAGTCGTCGGAAATGAAGTGCATGTCACCGCGATCCCCGTTGACGGTAAGGATGCCATATCGGACCTGAAGTTTGAGGAAAGTGGAGACGGCTTCCTCTGGATCAGAAGCAGGATCGTAAAGGAGAGTCCTCTTCATCAGGGAATGAAGACAGAAACGTATACATATTCGTCCGCAGAACCGCTGACCATGATCCTGGCCGACTACGAAAGAACGATCGTCTGGGAGGACGGAACGGCGATATTGGATCAGACGTGGCGTATCTGGGCCACCAAACATATGTATGTCGGAGATATGTCGGCCAATGCCATGACGGCTAATGCTTTGAATCTGCGGGAAAAGATCGGTGCATTTACAAATGAACTTCAGACAGAAAACGAACCCTACGGATGGACTATTATTTTCAGTGATCCGCTGGATAAGAAACAGGAGAAATACTATCGCTCGGAGATGAAAAAAGCGGCGTATGAAATGATTGCGCTGACTCAGAATCTGGATCATGTTTCTTTCCGCTATGTTATTGATGGGGAAGAATTTGAGGAGACGTACTATGAAAAGGATGCGTCAGAGGCGTACGGCCGGAGTATCAAAGACTGCTGGCAAAGTGTGAAGCAGTTCCAGGACTTTGTGAGATGGCTGGATCTATACTAACAGGATAGGCCACGCGGATTGAATCCGCGTGGCTTTTTCGTATAGAATACTACTCATATCGGGCAGACTTTAAAACTTAAGGAGAAAGTGAGATGGAGTTTAGGAAGATCTTTGATACGATTCCGGATAAGTTTGATAAATACAGACCGAGATACAGCCGGGAGCTTTTTGATGATCTGATCGCATATGCGGGGATCGGACCGGGGAAAGCTGTTCTTGAGATCGGTCCGGGAACCGGTCAGGCCAGTGATCCGATCATAGAAACCGGATGCGACTATCACGCGATCGAACTTGGTGAGCATCTTTATGAAAAGATGAAAGAGAAGTATTCCGGATATCCGAATTTCTCGATCGTCAATGATGACTTCATTACTCATGATTTTGGAAATGAAAGATTCGACATGATCTACTCGGCAGCGACGATCCAGTGGATCCCGGAGAAGATCGCGTTTCAAAAAACGTTCGAGCTTTTAAAGCCGGGCGGAGTTCTGGCTATGATGCTTACGAGCAGCGATTACAGAGAATCCAATGAAGCACTTTACGAGCAGATCCAGAAGATCTATGACAAATACTTCAAACCGGAAGAAGAGTATAAGCAGGGATCTTTCGGCTATTCGAATGCACCGGACTACGGATATGTGGATTTCGAACGTCGTGAGTTCTATGGACAGCGTGTGATGAATGCGGAGGAATATGTGCAGTACAGCGGCACCCACTGCACGCATATGGTGATTCCCGAACCTTATAACACGAAATTCTTTGACGGTCTGAGACAGGCTGTTTTGACGGCAGGAGACAGGATCGTCTTTAAGGATACATATGTGCTTTATCTGACGAAAAAACCGCAGGCGTAGTTCCTTCCCCGAGACGGCATTTTGAACGGATTCCGGCTCTTTTGAAAAGGAAATAAAGAGAATCTGAAAGAAAATGATACTTTTAATTGTCAGATAACATCTCGCTTTGTATAATGGCATTAGTGTGTTGTACATGGAGGTGTTGGTATGAAACGATTTCTGTCTCTTTTTATTTCCTTTTGTTTGATTTTCGGATGCTTCTCAGCGATAGTTTTGGCAGATCCTTCTTCGGAGAACGGAGAGGCGATTGAAATGGATGAGGATTCTTCGCTGAATGCCGGAGCCGTATTCACGGTCAATGAAGATGGTGTCTTGACCGGATACTCTGGTTCAAATGCTACGATTTTCATCCCGAATAATGTTGTAAAGATCGATGATTTTGTTTTCCAGGATAATAGATATCTCACGACTGTCACTGTACCTTCATCATTAAAGGAGATAGGTGACTATGCTTTCGACAATTGTCCGAAGCTGTCGACGATTAATCTGCCGGAGGGTCTGACCAAGATCGGAAACTCAGCATTTGCCAATTGCAAGAATTTGAACTGTACGATACCGGATTCTCTGGAAAGTATTGGTGAACTGGCATTTTACAAATGTGAGAAACTTCAGTCGATTCATATCTCGGATAAAATCACTGTCGTCCCATTCGGTACGTTTACCTACTGTAAAAACGTAAAAACGGTCACTCTTGGAAACTCGATCGAGAAGATCGGTGAAGATGCGTTCCGTGGACTGCCACTCTGGGAAGCTGATCTGGTACTTCCTGATACACTTACTATCATTGAGGATTACGCTTTCTGTGGAGATGAAGGCCTTACTTCATTATACATGGGAGACAACGTAACAGAGCTTGGTGTATATTCTTTTGCCGACAATAAAAAACTCGAGTCTGTCCGTCTCAGCGATGGGCTCATCCAGCTGGGCGCGTGCTCTTTTTCCGGCGCGGAATGTCTTACTTCCATTACTCTTCCTGAGAAAGTGACGATTCTGGAGGATGAGGTGCTGGCGAATTCACTGGTCACGAAACTGACGATCCCTGATTCGGTTAAGAAGATCGAGTATAGAGCGATGGCGTCAATGACAAAACTGGAAGAGGTCTTTATTGGCAACGGGGTATCAAGTATCGGAAATGAAGCCTTCGCGGATTGTACTTCGCTTACCACGCTTTATTTTTCCAAGGGATTGAAATCCTACGGAGAGGATCTTTTCAAGGGATGCGATACATCGAAAATGTTCGCATACGTATATGATGAAACCAAGGCAATCGACCTGTGCGAAGAGTACGGGATCGCTTATGAGATCGTAGATAAAAGACTTGATCCGGTCGAGGGTCTTACGGCAGAACCTGCCGGGAAAAACAAAGTAAAGCTTACATGGGAACCTGTCGAGGGGGCAGTCGGATACCTGATCTACGGGCAGAAAAATGGAAAGTATGCCTACGTCGGCATGACGACGTTAGGTACTACGTTTACGGATAGAAACGCACTCGATACGGATTATAATTACTACTTCGTATTCGCCTATGAATATAAGGATGGATCTATGTGGGCAGGAAAAGGAGCGCCGTATGTATTTGCCAAGGGTATCTGCCCGGCCGTAGCAAATCTTAAGGCCATCGCCCAGAAGGGATCTGTTAAACTGACCTGGACGAAGGTTCCGGATGCCGAGGGATATCTTATCTACGGTATCCGTCCGGGTGAAAAGTATGCGCTTGTCGGAATGACCACGTTAGGGGAGACTTTCACAGATAAAAAGGCTTCCACGTCCGATTTTACTTTCTACTGGGTCTTCGCGTATCACAGAGATGCCAACGGAAAGATGATCGCGGGTCTTACCGGTAAATACACCTATGGAAAGGCAAGATGATCAAAAATGATCACTTATCAGAAAATGAAAGAAGAACAGCTTTCGGAATTCATCGGTCTTCTTTCAAGTATGTTCTGCGATCCTTCCTACCGGAGACAGGGCATTGCCAAAGAGCTTCTGCGGAGAGTCGTGGCAGTATAATCTGTAAGATCACTCGTCTTTTGACGGTCTTGAAGTCGAGATGTTATTCCTGGTCTTTGATTCCTCGAGAAGTCTCGTGAGCTCTTCTTCTGTATGTTCGACGGGGAGGGAATCGCCCTGTTTGGTCTCCTGATCTTTCGGAAAAGCTCTGTGGAAATACTGCTTCCTGTATTCTTCCGGTGTCAGTCCGGTCTGTTTCTTAAAGGCCTGTATGAAATGGCTCTGCGTAGAAAAAGAGAGGAACTGGGAGATGCTCAGGCAGGAATGGTCGGAATGCTTGAGCATGTGCTTGGCTGCTTCGATCTTCTTGATACGGATGAAGTCGCTGACGGATACGCCGGTCTCCTTTTTGAAAAGCTTGGAAAAATACGCATCATTTAAGCCCAGATAATCGGAAAGATCCGGTACCAGGATACGATCCTGCAAGTGGCTATAGATATATTCGATAGCACGTACCACGTGTTTGCTGAAAATATTGTCGAGACGCAGCGCCCGCATACGGGTGCAGTAATCCTCGATGCACTGCTGCTGGATCTCGTCGAGACGTGCGGTAGAAGTGGCGGCATCGCATTTCTGGATGTAGATATCGCTTAAGGAGTAGGAGGTTTCCACATCCATGCCGTAGTTGATGCAGTAACGGGCGATCATGGCAATCGAGATGATCAGGTGATATCGTACATTCCGTAAACGGTCGGGCGAAAGTGTACCAACACCACGAAGTTCGGAGATGTGATATTCTCTGACCTGGCGCATGACCTCTTCGAGCTGGCCCGTAGCTACAAGATCGTAAAAGTCCACTTCGTGATCGTAGGAAGATCGCACCATAAGGTGTTCTCTTTGCATAAACAATAATCTCTGAAGTTCCTGATTAACGTCGTTCATAACCTGCCTCCTTCCTGATAAATACGCGTCAGACGTGGTCTTTTGCATATGCTTTGACCAGTGACAACCCCAATTGTCAAATAATCTTACACCATTATTATGACACAAAGTGCAAAATTATGGTATCGCATTTTCAAAAATGAGGTAGAATAATAATCGTAGGGGGCGGTGTGAAACAGACAACCCCAATGCCTCCGTTAGAGAAAGTTTGCCATCTTTCTGACGCACACAACTCTAGCCCCCCGCTTGTTGACAACTTCTTGCATTTGACACGACACACTTTTGGTGCAAGAATGATTTCGTTACTTGGCCTCGTAGTTCCTGACTGCGAGGTCAATTCCTTTTTGGGGGGGATTTTCAATAATGTGATCAGATAAACAGGGACCCGATCGAGTAGACGGCAAAGGCGGCGATCCAGGCGATCACGCACTGGAAGACCACGATCGTGGCGGCCCACTTAATACCGAGTTCTCTTTTGACGGAAGCCACGGCCGCAACACATGGTGTGTAGAGAAGACAGAACACCAGAAGTGACATAGCGGAAAGAGGAGTCAGAAGAGGAAGTACTGCATCTCCGGAACCGACGAGTACAGTAAGGGTAGATACGACGCTTTCCTTGGCCATGAAGCCTGTGATGAGGGCGGTGGAGAATCTCCAGTCGCCAAAGCCCAGCGGAATGAAGATCGGGGCGATGTATCCGGCAATCACAGCGAGTATACTGGTGCTGGAGTCCTCAACGAGTGTCAGGCTCGGGTCGAAAGACTGCAGGAACCAGATCACGATCGAAGCGATAAAGATGATGGTGAATGCACGCTGCAGGAAGTCTTTGGCCTTTTCCCAGAGGAGCTGGCCCACGTTCTTTGCGCCCGGCATGCGGTAGTTCGGAAGTTCCATGACAAACGGTACGGCTTTTCCTTTAAAGACGGTCCTTCGGGCAATCAGCGCCACGAGGATGCCCATGAAGATGCCGATGAAGTACAGGGCAATCATGATAAGGCCGCTGTATTTCGGGAAGAAAGTGCTTGCGAAGAATCCGTAGATCGGAAGCTTGGCCGAGCAGCTCATAAACGGTGTCAGAAGGATCGTCATCTTTCTGTCGCGCTCTGACGGGAGTGTACGTGAGGCCATAACGCCCGGGACCGTACAGCCGAAGCCGATGAGCATCGGAACGATGGAACGTCCGGAAAGACCGATCTTACGCAGAAATTTGTCCATGACAAAGGCAATCCTTGCCATATATCCGGTATCTTCCAGAAGGGAGAGGAAGAAGAAGAGCGTGACGATGACGGGGAGGAAGGAAAGAACGCTTCCGATGCCCGTAAAGATACCGTCCACGATCAGGGATCGGACGACTTCATTGACTTCCCAGGAGATCAGGGCTTTTTCAACGACCGAGGTCAGGGCGTCGATGCCCTGTTCGAGTAATCCCTGGAAGAATGCGCCGATGACATTAAAGGTCAGGAAGAATACGGCCGCCATGATGAGGAAAAAGGCCGGGATCGCCGTGTATTTACCTGTAAGGATCTTATCTATGGTACGGCTTCGCTGGTGCTCTTTGCTTTCTTTCGGCTTGATGACGGTTCTGTCTACGAGCTTCTGGATGAAGGTGAATCGCATATCGGCGATCGCGGCGGAACGGTCCATGCCGGATTCTTCTTCCATTTGCAGGATGATGTGCTCGAGCATATCTTTTTCATTCTGGTCGAGATTTAAGCGGTCGAGGACACGGCTGTCGCCTTCGACGAGCTTGGTCGCGGCAAAACGCTCGGGGATGCCGGCTTCTCTGGCATGATCCTCGATGAGGATCATGATACTGTGAAGACATCTGTGGATAGCGCCGCCCTTATCGTTCTCGTCGCAAAAGTCGAGACGGCCGGGGCGCTCCTGGTATTTTGCAATATGAAGAGCATGGTCCACGAGCTCGTGGATACCTTCGTTCTTGGCAGCGGAGATCGGAACGACCGGGATGCCGAGTTCGTACTCCATCTGGTTTACGAGGATGGAACCGCCGTTTCCGCGGATCTCGTCCATCATGTTCAGTGCCAGCACCATCGGTACATTCAGCTCCATCAGCTGCATGGTCAGATAGAGATTCCTCTCGATATTGGTGGCATCTACGATGTTGATGATGCCGCAGGGCTTCTCATCGAGGATGAACTGACGAGAGACGATCTCCTCGGCAGTATATGGGGACATGCTGTAGATGCCGGGAAGATCTGTGATCTCCGTGTTCGGATGCCCTTTGATGGCTCCGCTTTTTCTGTCTACGGTCACGCCCGGAAAATTACCGACGTGCTGGTTGCTACCGGTCAGCTGGTTAAAGAGCGTGGTCTTTCCGGAGTTCTGGTTTCCGGCAAGCGCGAAAGTCAGGCAGGTGCCGTCGGGAAGGGGATCTTCGTCGGCCTTTACGTGAAAACGTCCGCCTTCACCGAGGCCCGGGTGGTCGATGATGATGCGGCGGTCTTTTTTCTTCTTTTTTTCTGAAGCGCTATCTGCGCCTTCCGTGTCCGGATCTTTTTCCTCGGGAAGAGGATCAATATCTATAAAGCGTGCGTCGTCGATACGAAGCGTCAGCTCATATCCGTGGATGCGAAGCTCCATCGGATCGCCCAAAGGTGCGAGTTTTTCCAGCTTTACCTTCGCTCCCGGGATCACTCCCATGTCGAGGAAATGCTGGCGCAGCGCGCCTTCACCGCCCACTTTCAGTATCGTTGCAGACTTTCCGGTTTTCAGTTCGGCCAGATTCATTTTGACTCCCCATTCTTATGTTCTTTGCCGTATTTATTGAATTATTTAAAATGTCAGTCGATGACGCGGATCTCCTTGATGACCGGCTGATCCTGCGGTTCTACCGCACCATTATCCCCGTAAGGAACTTCGGCCATCTTGTCGATGATCTCGATTCCTTCCGTGACATGTCCGAAAGCAGCGTACTGACCGTCAAGGGATGGGTAGTCGACCTGACAGATGAAGAATTCGGAAGAAGCACTGTTGTAGTTATCCGGAGTTCTGGCCATCGAAATGGTGCCGCGGGTGTGCTTGATCGGATTGCTCTGACGGTTAGCGGAAAACTCACCGACGATGTTCTTCGGCATCTCGCCGGTCCAGTCTGCCGGAGCTCTACCTCCCTGTACCATAAAGTCTTTGATGATACGGTGGAAGGTGGAACCGTTATAGAATCCGCTCTTGGCCAGACTAATGAAATTGTTGACCGTGACCGGTGCGGAATTGGTGTCGAGCTCGAGCTTGATCGTGCCGTAGTTTTCGATCTCGATCTCTACGTGATGAGTCGGATATGTCTGCTTCTTGTAGGATTTTGAGGAACAGGAGCTTACCATGACCAGTAACAGGATCAGGGCGCCGATGCCAAGTCCGATCAAAAGGCGTTTCAGACCGCCGTCTTCGTCTCTTCCATATAATAAAGTATGCAATAAACCATGGTATTTTCTGCTCATCTTTTTTCTTCCTTTGCTTTTAAAATTTCGTATTTTACAGTTTTACGTCGTAGAGCGGCTCGATCGAGAAAGATCTTCCGCTTAAGCGGTGATGGATGTTCTCCTTCGGGATCTTCCCGAAAAGAAGCGTCGATGCGAAGAGCTGCTGATAGCGCACCTTCCCGCCGCGGAGATTCCGGAAATGAAGGTTATACTGGTTCCTGCCGTAGTTTCCGTCGCCGATGATGGGATGACCGAGATGTGCGAACTGGGCGCGGATCTGATGTGTCCTTCCTGTGACGAGTTCGACTTCGATATCCGAGACATCCTCTCCGTCCGGACCGGCTCCATTATACACCTTGAGTACGCGGTAACGGGAAGTGATCGGCAGATCGCCTTCCTTCGGGATATCGTGGATAAACACGTTTCCTGTCGCGGGCTTTTCGAGATAGGCGGATACTTCCTTCATGATGGCTTCATCCTGACAGATGACATGCTCGCCGTATGTCGGGACGCCACGGACGAGACAGCGGTATCGCTTCGTGATCAGGTCCGCCTTAAAAAGCGATATCGCCTCCTCAAGGCTCTTTTTATTCTTCGCCGTGAGGATCAGTCCGCCGGTATTCATATCGATACGGTGGCAAAGGTCGAGGGTCTTGTTATGGTAATCTTTCCGGAGGATATCGATGAGGCAGTCGCCTTCCATGCCTTTTCCGCTGTGGACAGCAAGTCCCTGACGCTTGTTGACGAGGAGAAGATCATCGGACTCGAATACGACCTTGTAGTCGTCAAATTCCGGCCTTTTCGGCTCCGCTTCCTTTTCAAAAAGAGCATCCGGGATCCATATCTCGACACGGTCACCGGTATTTACCGTCGTATCGGAAGAGATGCGCTTGCCGTTAATACGGATATCCTTGTGCTTTAACGCCTTCTGCAGGACGGCCGGGGTGAGGTTCGGGAACTCCAGGATCGCTGCGCGGATCACCTTTTTTCCGTCGCTTTTTTCCGGAACTGTGAAGTCTCTCATGTAATTCTCCTTATATATAATTCTTGGCCAAAGATATTATTCACCATTTTCCCTGAAATCACAATAGAGACGGAAGGATGATTTCATGTTAAAATGTGCAGGTGCAATTCTTGATAGGAGATTTCTCATGGAAAAGATCCCGTGTCTTGTGAATATCAAAAGCATCTTTTCGGATCAGGAAACGATGTTCGACGGTTCTTTCGAGCAGTCTGAAGACCGGATCCGTCTGTCCTGGGTCCAGCCCGAGGAGCAGAAGGGGGAGGGTGATTCGAAGTTTCTCCTGAGCTACCGCGTGGAAGAGAAGATCCTGCGTCTTACGAGAAAGGGATCGACTGAGATGGAGATGACTTTTGTTGAAGGGGAAGTGACGGAAGGCGTCATGCGGACGAGCCACGGTGACTTCGACCTGAAGATGGAGACGTTCGGGATCCTTTTCTTCCCGGAAACAGGGGATGAAGAGGCAAATATCGACGGGCAGGACTACGTTGTAAAGAAGGCAATGCTCGAGTACGATCTGCATTTTCCGAATCAGGATCCTATGAGAAATACGATGATTTTTAAAGTACATCTTGCCAAATAAGAAATTTATGTATAAAATCTTTCGGTAACTCTTTGAAAGTTGCTTGACAAAGGGTTTTCATTAGTGCATAATATCTTTCGCGCCTCAGGGATTTAGTGTGGCTGCGAATATATTAGAGAGATCTAAGATTTGTATTGGAGGTGGATGCGATGGCTCATCCGAAGCGTAAATGGTCGAAAGCTAGAACTTCTCGTCATAGAAGTGCCTGGAAGCTCGTTTTGCCAGGTTTGGTAGAGTGCCCCAATTGCCACACTAAGATGTTGCGCCATAAGGTTTGTAAGACCTGCGGTTATCTTGATGGCAAGGAGATCATCAATAAAGCTGATGAGATTGCTTAATAGCTAATCGAAGTACTACTACGAATAATCGGCAGTGTTTTAACTAAACAAGTTGAACCACTGCTTTTTTCTTGTTTGACGGACCGCCGAGGTCGAACTTGAAAAGGATGCATCTCCTTTCTGAAAAGTTTGCGCATCCTATTTCCTTGTTATATAATATCGATTTGGTCGTTTTGGCAGAAGATTAAGGAAAGGAAGACAGAAGCATGGGAAAACCGGTAGTGGCGATCGTTGGTCGCCCGAATGTGGGCAAATCCTCCCTTTTCAATGCGCTCTACGGCGAGCGTATTTCCATCGTGCACGATGAGCCCGGTGTCACACGTGACCGTATCTACGCGGAGACGGTCTGGCGTGAGCGTGCTTTTGTCATGATCGATACCGGCGGTATCGAGCCGGATTCGGACGATGTCATCATCAAGGGCATGCGTCTTCAGGCAGAGATCGCCATCGAGACTGCTGACGTGATCCTCTTCATGTGTGATATTCAGTCGGGACTGACCGCTGCGGACGAAGAGATCGCCACGATGCTTCGTAAAGCGAACCGTCCGGTCGTTCTTGCTGTAAATAAGGTCGATCACGTAGGTGATCCGCCGTCTGAACTTTATGAGTTCTATAACCTCGGACTCGGCGATGTCTATCCGATCTCCTCGTCCCACAGACTGGGCCTGGGCGAGATGCTCGATGCCATCTATGAGCAGTTCCCGAAAGAACTGGGCGAAGACGAAGATAATGATACCATCCGTGTCGCTCTGATCGGAAAACCGAATGCCGGTAAATCCTCTCTTTCGAACTATATGACGGGTCAGGAACGCTCGATCGTTTCCGATATCCCCGGTACCACGAGAGATGCGATCGACTCTCTCGTCGTTAATAAGCACGGAAAATTTACCATCGTCGATACCGCTGGTCTTCGAAAGAAGGGCCGTATCGAGGATGCTGTCGAAAAATACAGCATGATCCGCTCCCTGTCTGCAATCGAGAAAGCCAACGTTTGCGTCATCCTGATCGATGCCGTCGAAGGTGTGACCGAGCAGGACACGAAGGTCGCCGGATATGCGCATAACGCAGGTAAGGCCTGCATCTTCGCCGTAAATAAGTGGGACCTGATCGATAAGGAGACAGGAACCCTCGAGGTCATGGAGAAGATCTTAAAAGACCGCTTTTCATTTATGAGCTATGCTCCGGTCGTCTTTATCTCTGCCAAGACCGGACAGCGCGTGGACAAGCTTTTCGAGCAGATCAAGCGCGTGCATGAAAATGCCGGCAGAAGACTTAAGACAGGTGTATTAAATGACCTCCTTACCGAGTGCGTGGCCATGGTGCCGACGCCGCAGGATAAGGGCAAGCACCTGAAGATCTACTACGGAACGCAGGTGGCCGTATATCCGCCGCAGTTCATACTTTTCGTAAATGACAGTAACCTGATGCATTTTTCTTATGAGCGTTACCTCGAAAACCAGTTCCGGAAGAACTTCGATTTCGTCGGCACCCCCATAAGGATCTATATGCGGGAAAAGGATAAGAAGAAGGATTTAAAACCAGAAGGGAATGACAATAAGTATGACAAAGATTGAGAATTTAAGGAACATCGCCATCATTGCCCATGTTGACCATGGTAAGACCACCATCGTTGACTCCATGCTCAAGCAGGCGGGTATCTACCGTGAAAACGAGCAGATCGTCGAGCAGGTCATGGACAGTAATGACCTCGAGCGTGAAAGAGGTATCACGATCCTGGCGAAGAATACCGCAATCTCTTATAAAAACTACCGTATCAACGTCGTAGATACTCCCGGTCACGCCGATTTCGGCGGTGAGGTCGAGCGTGTTCTCAAGATGGTTGACGGAGTTCTTTTAGTTGTTGACGCTTATGACGGACCGATGCCTCAGACACGTTTCGTTTTGAGAAAAGCGCTGGAAATGGGCCTGAAGCCGATCGTCTGCATCAATAAGATCGACCGTCCGGACGAGCGTGCCATCGAAGTCGTCGATATGGTCCTCGAACTCTTCATCGAACTGGGCGCAGATGATGACCAGATCGATTTCCCGATCATCTATACTTCCGGTAAGGTTGGTCTCGCAACAACTGATCTTCAGGAATATATCGACGGCAAGGACCTGAACTTCTGTCCGCTTCTTGATGCCATCATCGACAATATCCCGTGTCCGGAGGGAGATACTGAAGGACCGCTTCAGCTTCTGGTTTCCAATATCGACTCTGACCCGTATATCGGACGTATCGCGATCGGCCGTATCGAGAGAGGTTCCATCAAGCAGAACCAGCCGGTCGTTGTCTGCACATACGATGACAATACTACGAAGAACGCCCGTATCGTCAAGCTCCTGCGTTTCCAGGGCCTTGGCCGCCAGGAAATTCAGGAAGCTTCCGTTGGTGAGATCGTCTGCGTTGCCGGTATTCCGGAGATCAACATCGGTGATACGATCTGCGCACAGGATTGCCCGGAGCCGCTTCCGTTCGTAGATATCGACGAGCCGACCATCGCTATGACATTCTCCGTCAACGACAGCCCGTTCGCCGGCCAGGATGGTAAGTTCGTTACCTCCCGTCACCTCCGTGACAGACTCTTCAAGGAGATGGAGACCAACGTTTCCATGAGACTTGAGGAAACTGATACAACCGAAGCCTTTGTCGTAAAGGGAAGAGGTGAGCTCCACCTTTCCATCCTTATCGAGACCATGCGCCGTGAAGGATACGAATTCCAGGTGTCCCGTCCGCAGGTCATCTTAAAGGAAGTCGACGGCGTGCTCTGCGAGCCTGTAGAGATGCTCCTGATCGACGTTCCGGAGGAATTCGTCGGTGCCGTCATCGAGAAGCTCGGCGCCAGAAAAGCGGAGATGGTCAACATGTTCCCGCCGGAGAAAGGATATACACGTCTTGAGTTCAAAGTACCGTCCCGTGGTATCCTCGGCTATCGTACCGAGTTTTTGACCGACACTAAGGGCAATGGTATAATGAACAGCGTAATCAGCGGATTTGAGCCATTTGCCGGCGAGATCGAGACGCGCTCCCATGGTGTGCTTGTCGCGTTCGAAAGTGGCGAGGCAATGACTTACGGCCTTTATAACGCACAGGAGAGAGGACAGCTGTTCATCGGCGCCGGTACTCCTGTCTATGAGGGCATGATCGTAGGTATCAACCCGAAAAATGAAGATATCACGGTCAACGTCTGCAAGAAGAAACACGTTACCAACATGCGTGCAGCAGGTTCTGACGATGCACTTCGTCTTACCCCTCCGCTGAATTACAGCCTCGAGCAGTGCCTCGAGTTTGTCGGCGACGATGAGCTTTGCGAAGTAACACCGAAGAATATCCGTCTTCGCAAAAAGATCCTTTCCACTGAGCTTCGTGCCAAGGACCGCGCCGCCAAGAAAAACGGCTGATAGTACGAGAGTTCCTGCGGGAAGAGATCTTTTCCCGCGGAAGCCCTTGTGAGAAGGAGTAGTTGACGTCATGTTTTCGAGAAAAGTATCGATTGCATTACGTGCGTTGATTGTAGTGACCGCACTGATCGTCTGCGGAGTGATCGGTGTATTCTTAGGCTATAACTACGTCATTTCCCAGAATGCGCGCTTTAAGACCCTGGAAAAGTCTATCGCCAACGGCGAGATGGTCATCAACCAGGACACGCCGGGTGCGGTCATGATCGTCATCCACTCCGGTGATACCACAGGCGATATCGCCGAGAGCCTCAAAAATGCGGGGCTGATCAAGAATACCCTGACCTTTTCCATCATGAGCAAGTTCAACGGCTTCGATGGCGGGTACCTTGCAGGTACACACTTTCTGACTTCGGATCTTACCTACGATGAGATGATGTATCTTCTCTGCCAGGAGCCGGAGGTCGTGCGTATCACATTCCCTGAAGGTATTACTTACCAGCAGATCAAGGTAAAACTCAAAGAAGCGGGTCTTTCCTTTAACGAAGCGCATCTGGATGAATGCATGAACAGCCCGGACCTCTTCGTTAACTATCCTTTCGTATCTGCAATCTCGAAAAATGAGAACCGTGACTTCATCCTGAGCGGTTATCTGTTCCCGGATACCTATGATTTCGATATGAACGCCAGTGAAGAGGAGATCATCTCCACCTTCCTTCGTAACATGAATACGAAGTTCTACGACGAGTTCTACGAGCGTGCCGAAAAGCTCGGTATGTCCGTAGATGAGGTCATTACGCTTGCATCCTTGATCCAGATGGAGACGACGGATAAGACGGATATGCTTTATGTCTCTGCGGTCTTCCATAACCGACTGGCTTCGGAGGATCCGGACATGCAGTTCCTGGGCTCCTGTGCCTCGATCAACTACTTGCGCGAACAGGCCGGCATGTCGCATGTCTGGGCCGCGACTGCACAGGACCTCGAATGGGATAGTCCGTACAACACCTACCGTAACCGCGGACTTCCGCCGGGACCGATCTGTATGCCGAGTCTCGATGCCATCCAGGCAGCGCTTTATCCGGAGCCGAACTGCAACTTCATGTACTTCTGCGCCAAGGGCGACGGAAGAACGGCTTTTGCTGTGACAAAAGAAGAGCACGACGCTAACGTTGAGAAGTATAAGGACAATTGGAACGACGATCCTTCCGGACACGACGAAGGACCGGCGACCACCGAAGGCGAAGAAGACTGATCTTTCATCGAAAGGAAATGCATATGGGTTCGATCGTATCTAGACCGGAGGTATTAGCTCCGGCCGGAAATCTGGAGAAACTCAAGACGGCCGTGGCCTATGGCGCGGACGCCGTCTATATGTCCGGAAAGTCTTTCGGACTTCGTACCTTCAGCGACAATTTCACACATGAAGAAATGGAAGAGGGCGTGAAATATGCACATGAAAGAGGCGTCAAGTGCTACTGCACCGTGAACGTCATGGCACATGAGGACGATATTTCCCGCCTTGATGAGGAGATCCTCTTTCTCTCAAAGATCGGTATGGATGCCCTGATCATCTCCGACGCCGGAATTTTCAGAAAAGTCAGAAAACTTGCTTCCGACATGGAGATCCATATCAGCACGCAGGCCAGCGTGACCAACAGTGAAGGCTGTAAGTTCTGGTATGAGCAGGGCGCAAAGCGTGTCGTCCTTGCCAGAGAACTGACACTTGATGAAATCGTAAAAATCAGAAAAGAGATCCCTTCGGATCTCGAACTGGAGTGCTTTGTCCATGGCGCGATGTGTGTCTCCTACTCGGGAAGATGCCTGCTTTCCAGTTATTTTACCGGAAGATCCGCCAATTCCGGCTCCTGCGCGCAGCCCTGCCGCTGGGGCTACTATGTCGTCGAGGAGAAGCGCCTCGAGGCACCGCTTCCGATCCAGGAAGACGAGCGCGGCACCTATATCTTCAACTCCAAGGACATCTGCATGATCGGACATATCCCGGAGCTCATTTCCGCAGGCATTACGAGCTTTAAGATCGAAGGAAGGATCAAGGGAGCTTTTTACGCGGCATCGGTCACGAAGGCCTATCGTGAAGCCGTAGATCTCTATATGAAAGATCCGGAAAACTACAGGGAGGATCCGAGATGGCAGGAGCTTCTGGATCGAACGGTCCACAGAGAATTCGCCACCGGTTTCTTCTACGATAAACCCGGCGAAAACGCCCAGATCTTCCCGGATAAGACCTATCACCGCCCGGCTTTCGTTGTGGGCGTGGTGACCGGATATGATGAAGAAAAAGGCTGCGCGATCGTAAGCCAGAGAAATAAGATGTTTAAGGGCGATACGCTCCATGTCCTGATGCCGGACGGCTATTGTGAGCCGATCGTGGCGGAACAGCTCTGGGACGAGGAGATGCAGGAGATCGAATCGACTCCGCATTCCGAGATGAAGTATTACCTGAAGGTCGATCATCCTCTTCCGGAATATTCCTTCTTAAGCCGTGACGGCGATAAGGACGAAGGCATTTTCCGAAGCGGAGAACAGCCTTCCCAGAGCAAACCGTAAGTCTGGGGAGTCGCTTTTCATGCTGCGCCCGAAGTATCATTTTACCCCGGAAAAAGGCTGGATGAACGATCCGAACGGACCTGTGTTTTTCCGCGGGAAATACCATATCTTCTATCAGCATGATCCGAACAGCCTCGTATGGGACCGTATGCACTGGGGACACGCGGTGTCTGATGACCTTCTTACCTGGGAGTATCTCCCGATCGCGCTTTTTCCCGATGAGATGGGAGATATCTATTCCGGAAGCTGCATCGTCGATTCGAACAATGTAAGCGGTCTGGGATCCAGTGAAGAGCCCCCTCTCCTTGTGTTTTACACATCTCATCACATGGAGACGAAAAGAGAGCAGCAGTGCCTTGCCTATAGCCTCGATGGAATCACATTCAAAAAGTACGAAGGAAACCCCATTATTCCCGGAAAAGAACACACGCCCGCTAGAGATCCGCATGTGTTTAAAAACCCTGTTCTGGGCGGTTTTTCCATGTGCTTTACAGTAGAAAAGGCGATCGTCTTTTATCACTCCGATGATCTTCTTTTCTGGGAAAAGACCGGCGAATTCCATCTTCCTGCATATGCTCTTTCCGGCATGATCGAGTGCCCGTGCCTGATCCGCGCTTCTGTCGAGAATGAAGACGCGTCAAAATCTGTTCTTCTGATGAGCATGGATGTCCCGGAAGGCGAATATGGTAAGATCCCGTCTCCCGCTGCACCGCATTCTCGTCTGATGCAGTATTTTGCAGGGACTTTCGATGGATATGAGTTTATAGAAGAGAATTCGTCGCAAAGCCCGCTTCTGGTCGATTACGGTCCCGATTTTTATGCCGGAACAGTCTTTTCGAATCTAAAAGATCCGATCCTCATCGCCTGGCTCGGTGACTTTGCGGGGCAGCGGAAAGTACCGACCGAGAAGGAGGGTTTCTGCGGTATCTTAAGCTATCCTAGAAAACTCTCGCTTTCTAAAAAGGGAGATCTGTATCTCCTGAAACAGGAGTTTTTCCCGCCATTTCAGGGAAACAAGACCGGAAGGATCATCGACCGCTGTGTGCTCGAAGAGATCTCGGACGATGGCCTGACCGCAAAGACGAGATTTTATTCTTAAACTTCCGTAATTCCGCCATGGGTCCCTGATAAAGGAAAGATTATCGGAAACGGGGGTGTTTTACATATCCATGAACATGCTTATAATCGAACTTAAGAAAGAGAAAAAGACCTGAAGATAGTAGTGAAGAAAGAAGGGGATGAAATGAAATCTTTGGGAAATATCTTATGGATCATCTTCGGCGGCTGGATCTGTGCGCTGACATGGCTGATTGCCGGATGCCTCTGGTGTATCAGTATCATCGGAATTCCGGTGGGAGTGCAGTGTTTTAAGCTCTCCGCGCTCTCCTTTCTTCCTTTTGGAAAGAAAGTCGAATACGAAGGCGGCAGTGTATCGTGCCTTCTCAATGTGTTCTGGTTCTTCTTATCCGGACTGGAACTTGCGCTTGAACACTTCTTCCTCGGATGCCTTTGCTGCATAACGATCATTGGTATTCCGTTCGGAAAGCAGTACTTTAAGCTTGCCAAGCTTTCGCTGGCACCGTTTGGTGCGACGGTGAAAGAGGAATGAAAAGGGATATGAAACGGGCCGGATCTTTTCGATAAAGATCACATGATCACGGCGGAAGACATGACCCAGGTGAGGATTAGACATGTGATCCCGATGAAAAAGTCCAGATGGAACTGCTCTTTGAGCGGGATCTGCAAGGCTTTTCCATCTTCGGATCCACATCTTTGGTCCTCATTTTTCTGAAGATAGCGGATAAGGCGGAACTGCCTGATGAGCACAAGCACCATAACTATGCCGAGTACGATACCGATCATGGATGCATAGAGGATCGTGCGGTTGTAGTCCATGGCATTCTGGACCTGTTCGGGATCCTGAATCGGGAGTATTCTCGATATCAGGGTCTTCGTACAGAAAAGACCGATGCGCGTAAGACACGAACAGAGTGTGTTGTCCGTGAAGTAGCGGACGGCGGCACAGCAAAGCCCAATCACAAGAAGCGACGGGAATTCCAGGTGATTGATGGCAAAGAGTGTGCTTAAGAGCGCAGGGATCAGGATCCGCGCCCACCAGCGTTCCGGAAGGACGCAGAAGATGAGGCCGCGGAAGAAAAGCTCTTCGATCAGTACAGGAAGAAGTACGCCGATGACCAAAAGCAGAAGAAGCCCGTACATCGAGGACTCTGATGTGACATAGTAGTAAAACTGCGGCGGAATCGGGTTTTCAAGCTTCAGTTCAAAGTAGATGAACAGATTGTGGATCCCGACCGAAAGAAGCATGGCGGGGATACCAGCGAGAAATGCCATGAAAAAGCCGCCGAGTCCCGGGCTTCGGCCCCAGGTATGGTGTTCGGAGATCTTATAGTGCTCGGTAAAGAGCACATAGACCAGAAGAAGAGCCAGAAGGCGGAAAAGCGTAATCAGGGAGTATCCGATCAGAGAAGTCTTTGAAAAAAAGAGCTTATCGGATGGTATATGGATCCAGACCATCTGAAGCAGAAGGGAAAGTCCGAATGCGCCGAACAGTACGATGCCGATATTCGGTCCCCTGGAGGGGAGAAGAAACGGCAGGATATAGTCCTTCCAGATGGTTTTGAAATCAGGTGTGGAGAACTTCGGCTGATCGTCCATTACAACGCCCCCGTGATCGGACCGAAGAATTGATTGAAAAACTCGAGAAAGTAAGGCTCATACAGCAGGAAAAGAACTGTGCCGAGGACCAGGAAAGGTCCGAATGCCAGGTAATCCGGATCGTCGGCGAAGTGCATCTCGCGCTTCTTCTTCGCCAGGATCTTCCTCGCCTTGGCTGGATCAGGACTCTCACGGATCTCTTTTTCTTCTCTTGCAATACGCATGCGCTTACGGATGAGGAGCGGTACAGCGACGACCGCTGCTGTGACGAACGCGATGAAAATGACGAATAAAAGGCCCTTCAGTCCGCAGAGGAGTCCGCAGAGGAAGAGGAGCTTGACGTCACCAAATCCCATGGCTTCCGTCTTGGCGATGGACGAAGAGATGATGCCGATGAGAAGAAGGACGCCGCTTCCGACAAGCGCTGCGAAGACACGGTTTAAAATGAACTGATACCATGGATTACCGGCATCGATCCAGATATTGCCATCGACAAAGTCACTTACGAAGTAGAGCACAGAAAGTGCGATGTTTAAGACGATGATGTGGTCCGGGATGATGCGGTTTAAGGTGTCTGACATGATGATCACCGTAAATCCCGGGAACGCCAGAAGCAGTGCCGCAACACGGAGCATATGTCCGTAGCAGAGAAAATCCGGATAGATGGCCACGCTCAAAAAGACCAGTACTGCGTAGATGATGGCGAAAATGCCGATGTGGTAGGGCTTTAAGCGCTTTGCCCAGCGAACGTTCTCAGCTTTGGGATCAAAATCATAATCCTGAAGCCAGGCTTCGGGCATTTTATTGAACATAAAAAAGGCCGGAATCGCCATAAATGCGGCAATCAGCGCTAATACGATAGTTTGAGACGTGACGGTCATATTCTGCCTCCCAGAAAATCCTATATATAAGGATACATTGATTTGCAGAAATTGTGAAGTCTGCTAAAATATGCAATGTGGTTTTTAACCTATGGGGAAAAGGAGGTGCAACGTTATGAGTGAACGTGCACAGAAGAAAGAAACACAGAAGAAAGTAAGTAGTAAGACCACAGCTGAAAAGAAGACCGCTTCTAAGACCGAAGTAAAGACTGCCGCCAAGAAGGCTCCTGCGAAGAAGACTTCCGCGGTAAAGACCACAAAGGCGGTCGCGAAGAAAGCCCCGGCTACAAAGGCGGTTGCTAAGAAAGCACCGGCCACGAAAGCCGCCGCAAAGAAAAACACAGCTGAGAAGAAGCCGGCCTCCGGCAAAATGTCCACTACATCCACCCACGAACTGACAGCACAGCAGCTTCACGACATGGTGGCGTTCCAGGTAAAAGCATGCTCCGGTAAGAGCGCGGACAAAGGTACAGCTAGAGATTACTGGCTCGCTCTTTCCCGTTCCATCGTAGAGATCATGGCAGATGACTGGGAAAAGACCCGTGAGAAGTACGGCAAAGTCCGTCAGGCTCACTATCTTTCCGCAGAATTCCTGGTCGGCCGCTCTATGCTGAATAACCTCGTAAACCTCGGTATCTACGAGCAGGCAGTGGAAGCAATGAAGGGCTTCGGCATCAACCTGACGGATCTTCTCGAGGAGGAGACGGACGCAGCACTCGGTAATGGCGGTCTCGGCCGTCTGGCAGCGTGCTTTTTAGATTCCTGCGCGACGCTGGACCTTCCGGTCACCGGTTACGGTATCCTCTACCGCTACGGACTGTTCCGTCAGACCTTTGAGAACGGCTTCCAGAGAGAGCATCCGGATTCCTGGATGGAGAATGGCTATCCGTTCGTTATCCCGAGATACGAGGACAAGATCCGCGTACACTTTAATGACTTTGACGTATGGGCGATCCCTTGCGATATGCCGATCACCGGTTATAACACCCATAATGTAAACCGTCTGCGCCTGTGGAAGTGCGAACCTGCCCAGGAATTCGACTTCAATCTCTTCAACTCACAGCGCTTCGATGACGCTGTGATCGAGAGAAACCGCGTAAACGATATTTTCCGTGTGCTTTATCCGAACGATACATCTTACGACGGTAAGGTGCTCCGTGTCCGCCAGCAGTACTTCTTCGTATCCGCATCCCTGCAGGATATCGTAAGAAACTACAAGGCAGTATATGGCAACGATTTTTCTAAGTTCGCCGAGCTCAACAGCATCCAGCTTAACGATACGCATCCGGTCATCGGTATTCCGGAACTCATGCGTATCCTCGTCGATGAGAACGGTGTACGCTGGGAAGATGCATGGGAGATCGTAAGACATACTTTTGCCTACACGAACCACACCATCATGGCAGAGGCTCTCGAGAAGTGGGACTGCAATATCTTCCGCTTCCTGTTCCCGCGTATCTTCGAGATCGTAGAAGGCATCAACAACCAGCAGCGTGCCCAGTTCTTTGAAAAGGGCATGTATTCTGAGCTTGTGGACCGTCTGTCGATCCTTTCCGATGGAAAAGTACAGATGGCCTGGCTTGCGATCTACGGTTCCTACTCCGTAAATGGTGTTGCGGCTCTGCATACCGAGATCTTAAAGCGTGATACTCTCAAAGAGTGGTATGAGATCTATCCAGAGAAGTTCTCAAATAAGACCAATGGTGTAACTCCGAGAAGGTGGCTTCGTGTCTGCGACCAGGAGCTTGCTGCCCTGATCACTGACCTGCTCGGCAACGAGGACTGGGTCACAGATCTTGATCAGCTTAAGAAACTCGAGAAGTATGCAACCGATAAGAAGGTCATGGAACGCTTCCTGAAGATCAAGCGCGATAACAAGGTCGCTCTTTGCAATCACCTGAAGAAGACGAAGGGCATCGAAGTCAATCCGGATTCTATCTTCGACGTACAGATCAAGCGTCTGCACGAGTATAAGAGACAGCTCCTGAATGCGATCTATGCATTAAACCTTTATGACCGCATCAAAGAGAACCCGAAGCTTGATATGCCGCCGGTAACCGTATTCTTCGGTGCAAAGGCCGCTCCTGGATATTTCCGTGCCAAGGCGATCATCAAGTTCATCAACGAGATCGCCAAGATGATCGACAACGATCCGGATATGAAGGGCCGTCTGAAGGTCGTCTTTATCGAGAACTATAACGTAAGTAACGGTGAAAAGCTCTTCCCGGCAGCAGATATTTCCGAGCAGATCTCCACTGCAGGTCTTGAGGCTTCCGGTACAGGTAACATGAAGTTCATGATGAACGGTGCAGTCACCCTCGGTACTTGGGACGGCGCGAACGTTGAGATCGCACAGTCCGTCGGCAAGGACAACGTTTACATCTTCGGCTGCCGTGTCGAGGATATGGAAGCAACCCGTGCTTACTACAATCCGAAGTGGCAGTATGAGAACATCCCGGGCTTGAAGAAGGTCCTTGACCGTCTCGTAGACGGCACCTTCAACGACGAAGGCACAGGTATGTTCCAGGATCTGTTCAACGGTCTCATCTACGGCAGCAACTGGCAGCCGGGTGACACCTACTATGTACTCGGCGACTTCGACGATTACAGAAAGACCAGAGATCAGGCTTATAAGGACTACAAGAACAAGATGGCCTGGGCGAAGAAGTGCTGGATCAACATCTGTAACTCCGGTAAGTTCTCTTCTGACAGAACGATCAGAGAGTATGCCAAGGAGATCTGGAAGATCAAGCCTGCGAAGATCAAGTAAGGCGACGATCAAGTAAGAAAGATAATTAGAAAATAAAAAGCGGGAATCTTTCTCGTGCTGGTCCTCGGCGCTATGCGCCTGCGGAGGCACTTCGAAATGATTCCCGCTTTTTTATTTTGCTTTCTTACTTGATCGTTTTACGTGGGGAGCGGAGGCACGGCAAGGTGTTTTCTTTGTCTTTTCAAAAATCGCCTATCCTGTTACACTATGATTAACAGATAAATTTCAAAATTATTTACGAAGTTGGTGCCAAAGGAGGATAGGATATGCATAAGTTTAGGAGATTGGGAGCCGTTCTGGTGGCGGCAATGTGTTTGATGTCGATGGCCGGATGTTCGAAGAAGAAGGAAGAAACAAAGAAAAACAAGGATAAATCTGAGCAGAAGAAAGAGAGTGTCACGGAAAAAGCTTCTGATGCTGTGGATGATGTAAAAACCAGTACCGATGAAAGCTCGCAGGATAATACTTTTGTAGAACTGGCTGACACGAACGAGAAGATCGTTTTCTCTGTTGTTCCGGATTATGATCTGAAACAGGATTCCTGGATGGGGATCGTTCCGGCAGGCAAGGATTACAAGAAAGAAGTTGATGCCGATGAAGTGGATATTCTCTACTATTATGTGCTGAATGCCGAGAAAAAAGCATCTGAAAACTATATCTTTGAGTTTATGAAAGAAGACGTGAAGGGACTTGATGACGGAAAGTACAGTATGGTCCTCTGTGATACGGATGAAGATACGGGAAAGGTTTTGCTCCAGTTCCCTATTGAGAAAAAAGGAACGGAGATCATTCCTGATTTTTCTTCTTTGAAAATAAATACATAATTTTGGTTTCGTTTAAGTTTCGGAGGGTATGATGAAATCACAAAGCAAAACGATTTTATTCATACTCTCCTACATCACATGGAAGATCCCGGTTTTAAGCCGGGTTTTTCTTTATCTTTTCTTTAGACTCCGTTGACGATGTATTTACCTTTCGTAAGTACAATGGAATCATGAAGTACGGGGAAAGTGCTTTTGGAAATGAGGAGAAGATCTTATGGCAATGATGAAGAGTTGGATTTCTGATGTTTTTGCGGCTGCTTTTGCAATCTGCCTGATCGGAGCGGCGATTGCATTCAATCTGGAAGCGTTTGTGATTTCTGTTATTTTCTTTGCAGGCGTGCTGGTCTCGGGCGCAGTTCTGGTCATTTTAAATGAATTGGAATCGTCCGGAAAACGCTGATCTTAGATATGAAACTTAAGGATATGGATCTCTGGATCGGCCATAAAGCGGATCGGGAGAAAACCGTTCCCGGCGCCTTTGCTGATAAAGCCTTTATAGCCGCGGAAGGTGTATTCACCGCATAAGATGCCTTCCTCTCTGGCAATGCGGTCTTTTCGGAAGAAGATGAATTCGATATTTCCGGGAAAGTGGACCTGGCCGCCGTGAAGATGCCCGGAGAGAACGTAATCCATGGGAGATGGAGAGTTCTTCTCTAAAGACACGTCCGGAAGGGAATAGATGAAGTCCGGATTATGTACTAATACGAGACGGAAGCCGTCAAATTGGCTGAATTCTTCCGGGATGCGGCCCCAGGGACGCTGGCCGCGCTCACTGTCGGAAATTCCGCAGACGGCCATTTTCGCGCCGGAAAGAGAGATCTCCCGCCAGCCGTCACTTAGAAGGATCGCTCCCATCTGATCGTAGTCTTTTTTCTCCAATTGCCAGTCGTGGTTTCCATACACCGCAAGAAGATCGATATTGTTCTGCTTAAGGAGGGATGCGACCTCAGTAAGCATTTTTCTGTCCACCTGATGGACATTTTTCTTATGTACACAGTCACCGCCGAAAAGAACGACGTCGCAATTTGCTTTAAGGAACTGCTCTGCGATCCATTGCGGAGACTTTAAGCAGCCGAAACCGTGGGTGTCGGAAAAGAATCCGACCGTCACGGTGGCCGATTCTTTTCGGGCGGAATCTAAAGGATATATATCGCGGCGGTCGACTTTGACACGGGCAGCGCAGATCACCATAAAGAGGAAAAAGAGGATCCCTAAAGCTACGACCGCCAGAAGGATGTGGCATAAAGAAACGGACAGCGAAAAGGTCGTGACCGAAGAAAGAAGGTAATGCATAAACGGCAGATTCTTTTTCCTTTCAAACAGAATTGCTTTTTAGTGTATATATAATAGCATATATGTTATAATCATGTGGAATTGTTTAGAACAGGTTCGCGCGAAGGGAAGCGGGATGGCCGTTTTTCGGGCTCGCGTGAAAGGAAGGAAGTAAAGATATGCCGGAAATCAAATCTGAAGTCGTAAAAGAGATAGGTATTCTCTCAACAAGCAAATCCAACTGGAACCGCGAGGTCAACATCATCCGCTGGAATGATGGCAAGCCGAAGCTCGATATCCGTGACTGGGCTCCGGAGCATGAGCGTGCCGGTAAGGGCATTACCCTTACAGCAGAAGAAGTTGCAGTTCTTAAGGAACTTCTGGCGGACTACGATCCGTACGAGTTTGAAGAGTAATACTATAAATATCTGAAGGGCATAAAAACGTGCGAAGTGATATCCGTGCACTGATCGTTTCCATATTGTTATTTCTTCTTTGGGGAACGGTCCTCACATATCCGTTTCGCATCATTTCAGATATCACTTGTCAGGCTACAGAAGCAGTTGTGGGTAAGATTCCCTTGCCTGCAATTGCTTTTGCTGTTTTGGTGCTTCTGATCATCATGGGGATCACCTGTGTAATGCTGTTTCTGGGGAAAATGGAAGTCAGCGATCATATAGCACTTGTCTTATCGATCACCGGTACCATCGTCTATACGGTAAGGATCTTCACTACCCGCTCTTTTTCTGTGGCTGCGGTCTTCATGGCGATCCTTCTTTCGGGTACGATCGTACTCGTCCTGATGCGAAAGACGGAGTGGACGAGATATATCGCCGATGCCTTTATCATGGCGCTTCCGGTGCGCATGTGCTATGAATGCATCATGAATCCGCTGTACCGTCTTTTAAAGACAGACCTATACCTGCTCTCACCATTTATCACGGTTCCGCAGACCAGTATATTTTCGAAGGTCGGAAACCTCCTCGGGGTCAACCTTCTGCTGTGGAGCGGTTTCTTTTTTATCGTATCCCTTCTTCCGGTCATCTATCTTACCGGAGGAAGAAAAGAAGGCAAGATTCGCCGATAGTGAGGTCCTTTGCACATGGAGATATGGGAAAGAATGGAGTTCCTCCGAAAGGAACTCGAAAAGAACAATGTACTCTATTATGAAAAGGATGCACCGGTCATATCCGACTTCGAATATGACGCCATGCTCCGCGAACTCGAAGAACTCGAGCAGAAGTATCCGATCTATGCGACGGAAGATTCACCTACGAAGCATGTAGGCGGACGCGTTAACGAGAAGTTCAGTAAAGTCACCCATACGGTCCCCATGAAGAGCCTGGGCGATATCTTTTCCAAAGAAGAAGTATTCGAATTTACAAACCGCGTTCGTGGTCTGGTCGGTGATAAAGACCTTTCTTTCGTGGTGGAAAGAAAGATCGACGGTCTTTCCGTGTCCGTGGAGTATGAAAACGGCAGGCTGGTCCGCGCTTCGACCCGTGGCGATGGTCTCGTGGGCGAGGACATCACAGAGAATGCCAGAACGATCAAAAACCTTCCTAAGAGCATCGATCCCTCGATCCCGTATCTGGAAGTGCGCGGTGAGGTCTATATGCCCTTTGACGTCTTTTTGCGGGTCAATGAGCAGGCGGAGCTTTCCGGAGAGAAAACTTTTGCCAACCCGCGTAATGCGGCTGCAGGCTCCCTTCGTCAGTTGAATGCCAAGATCGCGGCAGAGCGTCAGCTCTCGATCTTCGTTTTTAATATCCAGCAGATCCGCGGAAAAGAGTTCAGTAGCCACGCGGATACACTGCGCTTCCTCTCGGATCTCGGCTTTGAGGCCAGTCCCGGATTTATCGAATGCCGGACAGATGAGGAGATCTGGGGTGCGATCGAGAGTATCGGCGAATCCCGTGGTGAGTTAAGTTACGGCATCGACGGTGCCGTCATCAAAGTCAATGAGATCGCTCTTCGTGAGATATTAGGCGAGACAGCCAAGATCCCGCGCTGGGCCATTGCCTATAAGTATCCGCCGGAAGAAAAGCAGACGCGTCTTCTTTCCATTGAAGTCACGGTCGGAAGAACAGGTAAGCTTACTCCTGTCGCGATATTGGAACCTGTACATCTGGCGGGAACGACCGTCAGCAAGGCTACCCTTAATAACGAGGATTTCATCCGTGAGAAGGATGTTCGTATCGGCGATATGGTCGTCGTAAGAAAAGCCGGCGAGATCATCCCGGAGATCGTATCGGTCAATGTAAATGAAAGGCCGGAGGATACAAAGCCTTTCCAGATGCCGGAATTCTGTCCGGCCTGCGGGGAAAGAGTCGTCCGAAGTGAAGGAGAAGCGGCGATCCGCTGCCTAAATGAGCTTTGTCCGGCGCAGATCTACCGCGCCATGATGCACTTTGCTTCCAAAGATACCATGAATATCGACGGTATGGGCCCCGGCATGATCAATCTTCTTCTGGATGCCGATCTGATCCATGATGTGGCAGATATCTATGCGCTTCCCGAAAAGAAGGAACTGCTCGTGGATCTCGACCGTATGGGCGAATCCTCGACGGCGAATCTTCTGGCGTCGATCGAAGCTTCGAAGAGCCGTCCGCTGTCGCGCCTCATTGCGGCACTGGGTATCCGAAATGTCGGTGTTGTCGCTGCGAGAACCCTCGCCAAGGCATTTGGAAATATGGACAGACTCAAGAATGCGACGGTCCTGGAACTGGCCGCGCTTCCGGATTTTGGTATGGTGACGGCACAGTGTGTCGCGGATTTTTTCAGTAAGGAAAGTAATCTGGCTCTTATTGAAAAGCTCCGTTCCTTCGGGGTCAATATGGAGGAAGATGCAGGCGAGAAGGCAGGCACAGCCTTTGCCGGAAAGATCTTCGTACTTACGGGAACGCTTTCCAAATATACGAGAAACGAAGCTTCCGAGCTCATTTTAAAGCAGGGAGGCACGGTATCTTCTTCCGTATCGAAGAATACGACTTATGTGCTCGCGGGAGAGTCTGCAGGCTCGAAGCTTACAAAGGCGCAGTCGCTCGGCGTGACGATCCTTTCGGAGGACGATTTTGAGAAGATGCTTTCGGAAGCCGATTCTTCGGGAGAATCCGTATGAGTAAAAACCGCATCAAGATCTTGACGAGAAAGGTCTTTCGCGACAGAAAGAAAGCGTCGTCGGGTCTTCCTGTAAAAGAGATACTGGATATTGAGAAATGGCCGCAAAAGTGGCAAGATAGGGTTAGAAATGCGAAGTTGATCGCAGGGTATATGCCTCTTTCCGATGAGCTTTCCTTAGAGTCTTTCTGGAAAGAGATCCCGGGGAGAAAGTGCTTTCCCAGGGTAGAAGGCGAGGAGATCGTCTTTTACGAAGCATCGGATGAAGAATCTTTCGAGTCTGGAAGCTTTTCGATCCTCGAGCCGAAGAAAGGCCTTTCCCGTGTCGAGATCTCGCAGATCGAAGTGGTGCTGGTTCCGGCCACGGCTTACGGCCGGGATGGTACGAGACTGGGAAGAGGAAAGGGCTTTTACGACCGGTGCTTTTCGGAAGGAAAAGACGGCAAAAAGCCGCTTCTGATCGGAGTAGTTCCCTCGGAGAACCTTCTTTCCCAGGTGCCGCGTGATCCATGGGATCTTTGTGTTTCGGCCATTGTGACGGATCAGGAGTTCCTGGAAGTAGTTGAATAAGACAGGATGGGCATATGAGTTATTACTGGGCCAATTTGGGTTTACATCTTCTGATCAGCCTTCTTCTGCTGATCCTTTTGCTGTGGGCCGTGAAGAACAACCAGAAGAACCGCTGGAAAAGAGGATTTCTGTTTCTTCTTCCCGTGGTGCTCTCGATCATCCTTTTAGTCCAGCTGGCGCTTTTTTCCATCCCGAGAGTACTGGATTCGACGACGGTCCTTCGCTCTGCCTATAAGATGGAGAGCGGGAAAATCGAGCGGATCAGCAGCCTTAAAGACCGTGTGGTCGTTGACGGGAAAAACTACTATGTCAATCCTTTCTCTTTTGACCTGAAAAAAGGCGATCAGGTGATCATCCGATATACTCCTTATGCGCACTATGCGTATTCCATGGAACTTGACGAGACGGAAACCCCGGAGAATTAATTCCTTAATTTACAAAATCGCGCTTATATCATATTGCGGGCCGGATTTCTCCCGTGTTTTACTAGAGGAAAACGAAGGGAGTGGTCGGGAAGATGGCATATGGTATGAAAACGGTAGAAGAACGTCTGGCAATCATCAGAAGAAAGAATAATGAATACGGGATCTATATCGCCTGCGATGACAGATCGATTCTAAAATGCGTCAATGCGATGCTTTTAAACAGCGGGATCTTAGGACTTGCAGACACGGAAGGGAAGATGCATTACCTGATCGATGGAAGGCGAGGAGGCGACTATGTACTTGACCGTGTGAAGGAAAAAGTCCTGACTCTTCATGAGAGCCCCTCCGGGAAGACTTCAGAAGTGGAAGATGCCTATGTCGAGCATGCGATCAGCTCCGTGATCGAAAAGTACGGTTTTTCCGAATCTCTAACAGGGACGCAGATCCTCCGAAAACTCCTGTTCCTGCTTTATAAGGATCCGGGGCTGTTGCGTTCTGTTGCCAAAAGGCTGTATCCGCTGGTGGTCCCGGATTTTCCCATGACTCCTTCCCAAGTGGAGAGGAACCTTCGGTATGCCATCAAGAAAAGTACGAAACTCAAAGAAGAGACAAAGGTCACCTTTGTCCTGAGAAAGCTCCTCGATCAGACGATGGAGGAAGTGCTAAGGAAGTATGGACGCCCGCATTCCACGATGAGAAGGTATTGAGGACAAAAAAAGAGCTGCCTCATCAGAGACAGCTCTTCATAATTGACCAAAACAAAAATTACTTCTTGTTGACCTTGTCCTTCAGACCCTTACCAGCCTTGAAAACAGGAGCCTTGGAAGCAGGAATGCTGATAACTTCCTTTGTGCTCGGGTTTCTGCCCTTGCGAGCTGCACGCTTCTTTGTCTCGAATGTACCGAAGCCAACGAGAACGACTTTCTCCGGCTTCTTAGCAGCGAGAGCGTCACCGATAGCATCGAGAGTAGCGTTGATAGCTGCCTCAGCCTGCTTCTTGGTCATGTTTGTCTTCTTTGCAACTGCATCAATAAGTTCTGATTTATTCATTTTCATTGCCTCCTTCAGGGCTTTATTTCAAAGTTATTATGTACGTCAAAACGCCTATTGTCAAGGGTTTTTTCCACTTTTTCATCAAAAAGGGGATGAAGCATATTATTTTATTTTGTCAAGACTGTTTTCTATTTTTCTTTACAATTCCATGTCTTCGAAAGCCTTTAGTCCTTTAACCGGTTCAGATCGATTATCACCGTGCTTAACGAACAGCATCGTGACAAAACTCAAAAACGCAAATAATGCCGCATAGGGGAAGAGGATCTTATAGCTTATATGCTTAAGTAAAGTGCCGGCAAGTACTGGTGTTACTACCTGTGCGCTCATGGACGCGGTGTAATAGTATCCGGTGAATTTTCCCGTATCCGAACCAGCACACATCTCCACACACATCGGAAGGGAATTGACGTTAATAAGCGCCCATGAGGCACCTACGATGAAAAAGTCTATATACATCGTAAACAGAGCGCTTTCGTGACCTCCTGTAGTGACGAAAAAGGCGACAACGAAGCAAAGGCTGAAGGTAAGTGTTCCGATAAGGATCGTCTTCTTTCTTCCGATCTTTGATGCGATGATGCCGGCCGGGATGAAGAAGATGATCGCGCCGATGTTCGTTACCAGAAAACAGGTCGATGCAAAACCCAGATTCTTATTCATCAGGTTAGAGCAGTAGGTCGTAAACCAGGTGGTCAGCGCATTGTATGCGAAGTACCAGAGGGCAACCGAGGAAAGAAGGAAGAGCATTGATGCACGAACAGCCTTCGGAAGCCTTGCTTTATTTCCTTCGCCCTTTTCCGTAAGATCCCATTCCGGATGCTCTTTTTCGATGAGCTCATTCTCCTTCGACCATTTCGGTTCTTTTACTGTAAGAAGCATAATGCCGATGGCAAGGAACATCAAAGCCGAGATGAAGATGAAAAGAGGCTGGTAGTTGACGTGGGGAAGGTCCTTTGTCTTACTCTCCGGATACATAAGTGCCGAGAAAATAAGGTAAATGATGCCGCCAAGTGCGCCCATCAGATTGATGATCGCATTCCCCTGGGAACGCAAGGGCTTCGGTGTGATATCGGGCATGAGAGCGACCGACGGTGAGCGGAATACGGACATGGCGATAAGGAGAAGTCCCAAAGTGATGGTAAAGGAAACGAATTTAAAGTCAGTGGGCGAGCTGGCATAGCTGTTATCGAGGACAGGCAGAATGTTTGTCAGTATGACGGCCACACCGGTGCCGAAGAGGATATAAGGCATTCTTTTGCCGATCCGTGTCCCTGTCCTGTCGGAGAGCTTTCCGAAGAAGGGGAGAAGAAACAGCGCAAGGATGTTGTCTGAAGCCATGATGGCACCCGTGATGCTCTCGTTTAAGTGGAATGTGTTACTCAGGATCAGGGGCAGGACGTTGTCGTACATCTGCCAGAAAGCGGTGATGGCGAGAAACGCCAGACCGGAAAGAAATGTGCGTTTATAGTTGAGCTTCATGATTTCCTCCCCCTAAGATAGATCTTACTATCACTATAACATGAATCAATACTCAAAAAAACGAAATTGCATTCTTGGGCAACTCGTGATAAGGTTACATGTGTATTTAAATATTTGTACTTTTCAGGAGGAAAAAGAAATGGCTATTTCAAAAGATATGATCATTGCAGAAGTTCTGAACGAGCATCAGGAGCTGGTTCCGGTATTCATGAACAGCGGCCTTCACTGTCTCGGCTGCGCGATGGCTCACGGCGAGTCTATCGAAGAAGCCTGCGCAGTACACGGCCTTGACTGTGACGCTCTGGTAACAGCACTCAATACCGCTCTCGGTGAGAATGCCTGATCTTTGATCGATATTTACTAAGTAAAAAAGAAGGAACTGCCTTAAACAAAAGGCAGTTCCTTTTTTATCGTATTGTCCGAGTCGGAGGGTCATTGTTTCGGACGTCCGTACGTGTAAGTTCCGGCGAGGCCTGCGACCATTTTTCCGTTGCTGTCCTTATAGTAGGCAAATACCCAGTAGAAGTTATAATCTGTTGAGATCGCCTTCGTATCTTTATACTGCGTGCCCTGCGTGGTCATGCCGATATATCCATATGCTCCGTTAGCGCCTCTCTTGCCGTAGATCAGATAGCCTTCCGCTCCTTCTACGGCTGTCCATGTGAGGGAAACGGCTCCCGTTAGGGAGGAAGCTTTCAGATTTAATACGGCCGGAAGCGGACTTGCTTTCGCATAGACATACTTCGCGCAGACACCGGGGATCATCTTACCGTTATTGTCCGTGATGTACGGGAAGACCCAGTAGAAGTTAAAGTCAGAACCGAATGCCTTGGTATCGGTAAAGGTCGTGCCGAGCGTGGTCATGCCGATATAACCGTATTTTCCGTCAGAACCATGGATGCCGTAGATGAGGTAGCCGTCGACATCTTCCGTTTCGTTCCATGTCAGTTTTACACGGCTCTTGCCATCGCCGACTGCCTTAAGACCAGTGGTCTCCGGCGGCGGAGCGAACATCATTTTCTTTAAAACGACATGAATATGTCCGTCCGGGAAAGTCTTAACGCTATCGACTTCGCCGTGATTCAAATTGATGAAGAGATCTCTGGAGAAGACGTATCCGTCGTTGGGCGTCAGATCGAACTCGGCATAGTAGTATTTGCCGCGAAGGAATTCTGTCGGTACGACTTTTTCCGTTCCGCTTGTACTTTCAAACCAGTACCGGTGTGTCGCTGTGTATTTTGCGCCGCGCTCCGGAGTAATACCTGCAAGGACATTCCCGGCATCATCGCCTTCGGTCAGAAGAGTCGTCTGCCCCAGCTGCGGATTGAAAACGGTCAGGTCAACGCCTTCGATGATCGTGCGTGAATCCTCTTTAAAGATGATATCTACGACCATATCGTAGGCCTTATCCCATACTGTGAATGTAAGTGTATCCTTGATTTCTTCTCCACGCTGCCCGCCATCGCCGACTTCGCAGCTGTAAAGGTAGAAACCGTCGTTCGGAATGACCGTGAGTTCGATCGTGTCACCGGGCAGGCCCTTTGTCTTGTTGACGGATACCGTGCCGCCCTCGACCTTTTTACCGGATTCATCGTAGAGAATAGTGCCATCTTCTTTATGTACGCAGTAGTTCACGATGATCGATCGGGGATCGTTCGGGCCGATCTGCTTACAGGTCACAAGTACTTCAGTCGCGCTGTCGCCCATGGTGAACTGAAGAGGAGACTTCGAAAGATCAAGATCATACTCAGAAGAACTGTCCTTGATCGTGATCTTCTGGATCAAGCATCCTGTGCCCGGATATGCTTTGAGCGTGACGATGTCTCCGGATCTGGCATATGTATTATCTGCCGTGCAGGTGGCATATTGATAGGTAGCAAGTTCCGTCATGTCTACATTGTACGTGGTGCATTTAGTAGTGATACGGTTTTTGCCGTTATTTGGGATCTTGGTATTTTGGGTTCGGATATATGCTCTGTCGTCGTCGCTGACAAAGAACTGCGCGATCTCAGCACCTGAAATGTTGATTTCTGTATTTTCTGTGAATTTGTATCCTTTTTTCGGATAGAGTGTGATGTCGGCAAAATACAGGCCATCTTCGTCAAATTCGTTTGCTGCATACCCGTAATCCGGTGCGGTAGTGTCTGTTCCGCCGATTTTCCATGTGGCGTCGCTAATGATAAAGGGTGCATCTTCATCCACGGTAAAATCTGCAGCCGCGCCATAATCGTTCATTTCTTCGGCCTTCCCGAGTTCAGGCATGGCAAGCGTTCCCAAAACGCCGGATATCTCTGTCCGGTCATCTTCTTTGAAAGTGATATCTACGACCATAGCAGAAGATTTTTCCCAGACCACGAATGTTCTTTTGTCCGTTAAATGGAAAAACGATTGTCCGCCATCGCCGACAGCGATATCGTCCACATAGTAACCATCATCCGCGCGAGCCCATACATAGACAGCATCTCCCGGTTTGGCGTATTCGGAAGGAGTGAGCATCGCTTCGCCGCCTCGGATGATCTCGCCCTCGGAGTCGTACATGAGATAACCATTCTTATCGTAGGCCGCGTAATTGAGGTGAAGAAGTCTCGGATCATTAGGACCTCTCTCTCTCATCGTGATAGTAAGAACAGTATTGGCTGCTCTTACGGTAAAAGAAGTTGCGTTAAGTGCAAGCTGTTGCTCTCCTTTTTTATCAGTGACAGTTAATCCTTCGAGGATATATGCCTCTCTGGATTCAAGATTTTTAATATGGATCGTGGTGCCTTTTTTGGCGGAAGCCTTATCCAGGTACATAAGGACAAAGTTATTATCTGTGTATTTGAATGTCTGTTGCTCGGTCCCATCGGAGTTTAAAAGCTTCAACGTTACCGCCAGATCGATCATACTGTCCGCACTTACGCTTTTGCCCTGTGAAAAGAACAGGATGCCCGGAAGCATGAGAACAGAGAGAATGAAGCATATCGCTCTTTTACAATTCATAACCAACCTCCAAAACTTTTACCCTAAAAACAAAATTCCCTCCTATTCTATATGATAAAGAGGGAATTATCAATTATTTATGAGAGAATTGACGAAAACTTACTCTTCGTCTTCCGGTTCTTCTCCCAGATCGTACTCGGAAGCTTTAAAGACGATATGGAATTCGGAACCTTTTCCTTCTTCGCTTTCGACCCAGATCTTGCCGCCGTGCTTATCCATTACACTCTTTACGATCGAAAGCCCGAGCCCCGAGCCTGTCTTGTTGATGCCGGAGTTCTCGGCGCGGTAGAAGCGGTCGAATACATACGGGACTTCGTTTGCCGGGATACCGACGCCGTTGTCCTTGATCAGGACCTCGACGGCATTTCCGCCGAGCATGGCCGGATCTTCGTACCTGTGGCAGGTGATATCGATCTGCCCGTCGTCGTGGGTATACTTCATGGCGTTGACGATGATGTTCTCAAAGACCCGCAGAAGCTTCTTCGGATCGCCCTCGATCAGAAGATCGTCATCTTCCGGCGCATGGAAACGGATGACCTTGTCCGTACCTTCACACTCCGCGTGATACAGCTGGTAAAGATCCTGTACCATTTCCTTGATACTGATGGGCATCATCTCGAGCGTATCGTTTTCTGATTCCATACGCGTGAGCTGTACAAGGTCCGAGATCAGCTGCTCCATCTGTACGCTTCTTGTATGCATGTTGGAAAGATACTGTACTTCCTGTTCACGGGAAAGCGGTTCTTTGGCATTTAACATCAGCTCGATGTAGCCGCGGATCGCGGTGATCGGTGTACGAAGGTCATGAGAAACATTTGACATGACCTTTTTTCTGGCTTCTTCGTTCTCGAGGAGACGCTCATGATTCTTCAGAAGATCCTGATTGACTCGGGAGATGTATTTGGTCTTTTCTTCGACGGCACTGGCGAGGTTTCTATTGTTATCCTGAAGTTTGTCATAGGTCTGTACGTAATCCATGACGAAGTAAAGTGTGAATCCCACGGCCAGGAACAGAAGAAGAAAAGCATGAAGCGTGATATATACGAAATACTGCATTCGAAGGAATGTGGCGATGTGCATCGCGAACATCAGGATGACGGCACTTGTATAAAGGTGTTTGCCGTGATCGAAGATACGCGTCATGTAGAAGACGCGGAAAATGCAGTAGAGGTTCGTGATAAGGACCAGGACCATGTTCGCGACCACAGAAGAACGTAAATACAGGACGTTCGGGAAGCACCAGAAGGTGACCAGATAGAAGGCCGTCAGCATGGAAATGCAGGAGAGCTCGAAGAAACGGAGCGTGTCAAAAAGTTTGCTCGTGCCCTTCGGATAAAGCGAGAAGAAGAACAGGAATGTCCAAAAATTCGCCATGATGAGAAGGGAGATCTTAATGAGCATATTCCAGTTTCCCGGCATGATGGTGACCATCGGGGAGAAGATCTCATAGAGAAGCTCGGAAAGGAACATCAGCATGAAGAAGTAGAACTTGGACTTGCTGACGAATGTTCTGGAGATGTACTGTCCGCCTATCGCAAAGAATACCCAGAAAGCACAGATAACGGTCAGGTACATGCGGACCGAATACTCGATGGTACCGATGGTCGTAGGCGAAGCGATACAGGGACTGCAGAGGATGCCGCCGTACGGAGACGAGAAATTGGCGCAGTCGATCACGATCTCGATCTTTCCTTCGGAAGGCTCCAGCTGAATATCGGTACAAACCTGCGCCGGCTCATAAAGGGCTTTCGAACTGGAAACGATACCGTAGTGGCGGACAGCCTTTCCGTTGACCCAGATCGTCGCGGACTGCGAGATCTCAGGAATGTTTAACGTGACAAAGTCGACAGCCTGGTTTAATACCAGCTCGATCCTGTAGGTGCCTACGCCGAATGCTTCCATCTTCGGTACTTCCTGACCGAAAGAATAGAGTTCCGTCGCATCGCCCAAGTCTGTCCATCCGTAGGAAGAGATCTTCACGCCTTTGTAGTAGGGATACTGCTCTTTGGCATTCTCTTCGCGGCTGTTGTGGATCATCTCCGGGGAAAGAAGCTGTCCGGGATAGAATTCCCAGCCCTTTTCCAAAGTGACCGGCATGCCCTTTGTCTCATTCCATGTGGTGAGGTTTACCGCGCCGTAAATGGTATAGGAAAAATCGCTGCCCCGTCTCTGATTGATCAAAAGAAAAGCCAGAGACGAAACAACGATTGCTGCGATCAGTATGATTACGGCCACGCCTAAAGGAAAAAGGCGCTTTTCTGAGCTAGAAGATTCCGGCGACATAATGATCCTACGCTTCCGAAAAAAGGATTACTCGGCGCGCATGGTATTGCGGATCGGCGGGTAAGTGAAAGAATATCCGGAACCCCATTCAGTTTTAACGAACTGAACGGTCGGATCTGCTTTCTCCATCTTCTTACGCAGATAGCTGATGTTTACCATAACGAGATGGTTGTCGCAAAGACCGTCATCACCCCATACATGGGAGTAGATGCGTGCGAATGGAACGATCACGTTTGGGGTCTCCGCCAAAAGACGGAGGATATCGAATTCACGGTTGGTAAGATGAACCGGTACATCATTGAGGGTAACTTCACGTGTCTTGACGTTCATGGTCAGCGGCGGGAACTCCATAAGGAATCCGTCACGGGTCATGTTGCGGCGGATATGCGCGGAGATACGGGCAGAGAGCTCCGGAAGGTTATAAGGCTTGGTCATATAGTCATCACCGCCGGCCTTAAATCCGGTGATTTTGTCTTCCAGCTGATCCTTAGCCGAAAGGAAAATAATCGGCGCATTGGAATATACATGGATCTTCGACGGAAGATCATAAGCATTTCCATCCGGAAGCATGATGTCCAGCACGATACAGTCATAGGAGTTTGTTTCTACCTTCTGAAGTGTCTGGGCGATATTCGTCGCTACACTTACGTCGTAGCCCTCGTTCGTCAGAAATGATCGGTTGATCTCGAGAATGTCAGTATCATCATCAACCAGCAGAATACGATGTTTGGCCATATTTAGCACCATCCTTTACAAATGTCAATGTCCCGGCTTTCGGGACCCCCAAAATTTACAACTACAAAAAAACTTGTGTCTTTGACATTATACAATTATCAAATGCAAAATTAAAGTGGAAAAGCGAAGAAAAGATGTAGATTTTATAAACATATAGAAAAACGCTCTTTTGTGTGATATGATAAAAACGAACAAACGTTTATGAAAGGGCGCATGGTACCGGTGGACCGTAATATCCTGCATGTGGATCAGAACTGTTTCTTCGCTTCTGTTGAGATGAGAAGTCATCCTGAGTGGCGGAATATTCCTATGGCAGTTGGCGGGGACAGCAAAGAGCGGCACGGGATCATCCTGGCCAAGAATCCTCTGGCCCAGAAAGCCGGTGTGAAGACGGCCGAGGCGATCTGGCAGGCGAAGCAGAAATGCCCCGGACTTCTGGTTGTGCCTGCGCACTTCGATCAGTACGTGTACTTTTCCGACAGAACTCGGGAACTTTTTCTGCAGTATACCGATAAAGTAGAGCCATTCGGCCTTGATGAGTGCTGGCTCGACATCACGGGATCGACACTGGGGACGCCCCGGCAGATCGCTGACGAGATCAGGAAACGCGTCAGGGAAGAACTTGGACTTAGCTGTTCTGTGGGCGTCAGCTTCAATAAATCCTTTGCCAAGCTCGGGTCGGACTATAAGAAGCCGGACGCGACGACGGAGATCACGAAGGAGAACTTCCGTAGAATCGTCTGGCCGCTTCCGGTCAGTGATCTGCTTTACGTGGGAAGGGCGACGAATGCGGCCTTTTCGAAGATGAATGTACGGACGATCGGAGATCTCGCGGCTCTTTCCCCGGATTTTGTCATCTCTGTTTTAGGAAAAAACGGTCATGCCCTCTGGAGAAGTGCCAACGGCCTTGAAGACGATCCGGTCTCGCCGGCGTCGTATACGCGGCCGTTAAAATCGATAGGGAACAGTACGACGACCCCGAGAGATATGTGTAACCGCCAGGATGTCTGGAAAGTAATCTGTACTCTTTCCGCACAGGTCGCGGGAAGGCTCCGGAAGCATCACTTTTATGCAGGGACAGTCACAATATGGGTCAGAGATACGAACCTTCAGTCCTATGAGAAACAAAGAAGCCTGCCGAGAGAGACTAACGATGAAAAAGAGATCGCGAAACTGGCGATGGAGCTTTTTGATGAGAGCTATGACTGGCATGCGCCGCTACGAAGCTTCGGGGTAAGGACGACCCATCTGACCGACGAAGAGGATTATCACCAGATGACGATCTTCGAAAATGTCGAGAAGATCCAAAAGGATGATAAAGTGAATCAGACCATTGACGGACTTCGCGCCAGATACGGGTATAATATCGTTATGCGGGGCACGCAGATGGAGGGCAAAGACGACCTTTGCCCAGGAGATCGGGAAGACCATCCGCACGGCGGGTTTAAGGAGGATCTGTGAGATACTTGAGCGTAAATGAATACTACCGGTCCCTTTTCGGACAGAAAGTATACCGCATCGCGCTCGATGCCGGTTGTACCTGCCCCAACAGAGACGGAACTGTCGGGACCGGAGGATGTATATTCTGCAGCGGTTCAGGATCCGGAGAGTTTGCCGCCGACAGATTCCTGTCCATATCGGATCAGATCAGGGAGGCGAAGAAGAAAGTCGCCGCCAAGGTCGGATCCGGCAAGTATATCGCCTATTTTCAGAACTTTACGAATACCTACGGAGACGAAGAGGCGCTTTTACAAAAGTACGAGGAAGCGATCCTGGATCCGGAGGTGGTCGGATTGTCTATTGCCACCCGCCCGGATGCAATCAGTGAGAGAATGTATGAGATCCTTACGGATCTTTCGCAGAAGACGCATCTTTGGATCGAACTGGGACTTCAGACGATCCATGAAGAAACAGCGAAATGGATGAGAAGGGGATATGCTCTTCCTGTGTTTGATGAAGCCGTGATGCGCCTTTCGAAGATCGGCGGGAACCTCGAGGTGATCGTGCATGTGATCTTCGATCTTCCGGGAGAAACCGAAGAGATGATGCTTTCGACGATCGGTCATATCTGTGCGCTTCCTGTTCACGGGATCAAGATCGCCAACCTCAATATACTGAAGGGGACGGATCTGGGAAAAGAATATGAGAAGAAACCGTTCCCGCTTCTTGATATGAAGCAGTACATCGAGCTCCTCGGAAAGGCGATCGAGCATCTTCGCCCGGATATCGTTGTTTACAGGATGAGTGGTGACGGCGCAAAGAAAGCACTCATCGCGCCCATGTGGGTGAGTAATAAACGACTCGTGCGAAACAGCATCGATCAGTATTTCCGCTTACATGACATCGTTCAGGGACGTGCTTTTTAAGAATAGATCTTACTGGATATCTTTCCGGTTAAAGGCATCGAATGCGATCAGAAGGATAATGAATACAAGGATCGCCAGATAAGTGATAGAGAAAGACAGGGGCAGGGTATTTCCCTGCGCAATACCAAAGAAACCGGCATTTTCAGAGTCAAGATATCCGCTGAACGAGAAATACGGGAAGATCTTGGATACCAGATCCATATTCGAGAACGGAAGGAAATCGATCCATCTGTGATGACCGAATACCATCTCAAAATAGGACGTAAAACTGGAAGTCAGGACGAGTCCCGTAGAGACGCCTACGGCAATACCTGTATTTTTGGTAAGACATGAGATCATGAATGCGAGAAGCAGATATACGAAAAGCGAGATGTTATCCACCAGGAAGTAAAGGAGCGAGAACAGGAAGTGCGGGATCGTCTTGATCGCGCCGTCACTGACGAAATAATACGGCGGAAGGGAAGACGCTCCAAAACTCATCATCGTAGATAGTGTGGTGAGCGCAGTAATAAGAAGACTGCCGAGGATAAGCCACGTGAAAAGCGAAAGCAGCTTCGCCGTAAAAATCTTCCAGCGCTTGACCGGAGCGATGATCAGTGACTTGATAGATCCGGTCGCCATTTCCTGGGAGATGCTCGATCCTGCGATGATAATGAGCAGGATCACCAGAAGGAAACGGCCCGCTTTCTGCGCGAACTGCTTTGACTGAGCTGCGGCCTGATCTCTGCTGTTGATCAGACATGTATTATCGATCTGGTAGTTGAGGATCATTAGAGAGTTTTCGATCTGCGTCCTTCTATTTGCAGTCAGAGGGATATAGACGCCTTCGACATATTCGGCTCCGATCTCAAGATAATGCTGATATTCTCTGGCATCATAGATCGCATCAATGATTTGTTCGGCCTCCAGGATAGAAAGCTCGCCCTTCGGGTCGAGAGATGCGATCTTGCGGATAATAGAAGGGTCCATATACGTGTCCTCCTTCTTGGTTTCCAGGTAAGAGATGAAAGCGCTGAAGTCATGCTCGAAAAAGGCTTTTTTCGCCAGGTCGAGATTCTCTGTAGCCTCTACATATGACATATACCATGCGTTGTCTCTCGCAGAGAAAAATGCCCTGTTCAAATAACACAATTCCAGATATGCGTTTTGATACTCGACAAAAGCATACTTAGCAAGGAAGGTGCCGTTGATCGGGTAGCGGTCAAAATTATAGTTTGCCAGGATCGCGTTATAGCAGGCCAGATGGGCATAATTATTGATCGATCCGTCTTCTTCATAGAGATTGAGTTTCGTTGCGAAGATCTCTTCGACCTTATCTCCGACCGTAAAACGGAGCGTCTGGTGTTCGACGTAAATGTCGGGATCGCCGATGGCGTTCTTTACGGAATCCCTCTCTTTGGTGATCCTCGTCTTGTCGATTGGTTCAGACATTTCATATGAGGCACTTTCCAGAAACAGGTTCTTCACGAGTGCCGGGATCGCGATGGAGGAGATTACGATCAGGATGATCAGGATCCAGGCAGACATCTTTCTGGAGAGTTTGATCATTTCGTTTGTATAAAGGGCGGCGATCTTATTCAATGCGGATACCTCCTCCCGTGATCTCCAGGAAGGCTTCTTCCAAAGAGGATTCAACTTTCTGGACACCGAGGATATCCGATCCGGAGGAAACAAGAGTACGAACACATTCGTTGATCTGGTCTTCCTCGATCTCGATATCGAGAGTATCGTCATTTACATTGGAGATCCGGTTATTGTATTTCTCGGAAAGGATCTCTTTGGCTTTGACAGGATTTGATGTTTTGATCCGGTAGATGGAAGAACTCTGTGCCTTATGCATCAGTTCATCGATCGTACAGATCTGAAGAAGTTTGCCGTGATTGATGATGCCGATACGGTCACACATCAGCTGCATTTCGGAAAGAAGATGGCTGGAGACCATGACGGCAATACCTTCTTCATGGGCCAGCTGCTTTAAAATGTCGCGGAGCTGATGAATGCCGGCAGGGTCGAGTCCATTTGTAGGTTCGTCCAGGATCAGTACCTTCGGACGGTGAAGGAGGGCCTGTGCCAGACCGATCCTCTGCTTCATGCCGAGAGAGTACTTTTTAATGGCATCATTGGCACGTTCTGAAAGACCGACGAGCTCAATGACTTCGTCGATCCTCTCTTTAGTGACGCCATTATGAAGTCTGGCGTACATCTGAAGATTGAGTCTTGCGGAAAGAGATTCATACATTTCCGGGTTTTCCACGATGCCTCCAATGGAGGCCATGGCCGATTCGTAATGCGTCTGCCGGTTATATCCGTTGATGATGATCGTGCCTTCGTCAGGCCGGACAAAGCCCATGACCATTTTAATGATCGTTGTTTTTCCTGCACCGTTTGGACCGAGAAATCCAAATACCTCGCCGGGAAACAGATCAAAAGAGACCTTGTCTACGGCAGTTTTCTTACCGAAGGTCTTGGTAACATTTTGTATCTGCAGTGCCGGTGCTTTTTCTTCAGAAGGCATATCTTTACTCCTTTTCAGGGCTCTCATCAATAATAACTTAATTCATTCAGATCTGAATTATCAATCAGCAGTTTCCACTCACCATCCTGCTTTAAGAAGGAGAGTGTATCGGATGAAGTATAGCTGAAAGTCGACTGTCTTCCGGCCATATCAACATATTCGAAAGTGTTTTCGACAGTCACGTAGATACTTGCCGAATCGTGATATACCTCTTCGATCGTGATGGAAGTAGGGACTCTGGTACAGGTGATCGGAAGTCGTTCGGCCCGATAAAACGAAATATAGAACTGGCATGCTAAAGAGACCTGCTCGCTTCTTACTGCCTCGTTGTCGCAGAAATAGTGATTCAGCGGCTCGGCCTGAGTCGAAAGAAGCGTGGGAAGATCCTGAACTAATGACGCTTCATCTCTCCAGAAATCCAGATCTTCCGGACACTGGTACAGAATATAGGAATCCCGGATATACTGCTCGCTGATCTTCGTAAGAGTCTTTCTATCTTTATTCGTATTTTTTGCGTCGACTATAAGGTAAACAAACACAGCCAATAACACGATCACAAGTAGTATTGCGCCGCGGTTGACCTGCCTGAGCCATTTTTTCATCTATGTGCCTCCGATGAATTGTTAGGTATATTTTATCACAAGGAATCCCTATCGCTGTGACATTCTTGTCATGGAAAAAATATGACAAAAGTGTAAACATTTCAAGGGCTGAAGATGGTTTTTTCATGCGGGAAGATGATCCCTTTCTTCTGTCCGAATTGAAATGCAAAAACAGCAAATGCCCATATGGCAGGGATTTCCGTAATCAATGCGTAATGTACTGTAATCCAAACGTAACGTTTTGTGCAAAGTGTATAAATCGCTCGAAGATTTCGCTCATTTTGTGGTGTGAAATGTTGACAACTTTATATTCCATGATATACTGAAACTAGCTCCAGGGAATACGGGTTCACACCAAGTCCTAGACGGAGAGCCGCCACTTGTGAATGCACAAGGCGAGGTTGAGAAAAACAGAAAGACCAGAAAGTGGTCAGGAAACGAAGATGGAAGCCGCGGGATCGGATCCAGTGAGGTCGGAGAAGCGGGGGAGATCGGAACCGTTAGAGCCATAGCACGATATGAGTGGAGAGCGAACAGCGATTGACGGTACGCGATGGCGGACACAAGTCGCAGGTCAGGTAGATGACCATGGCTTACGGGCCACTTAAAATGAAGACGACGGGTCTTAACTGAGTAGGTTGAGAGTACCGGTTCGAAAGAGGGTATACGGCACGGGGTCGTTACCGGGGAGTAGGATCGGAGATCTGACGGAAAAGAGGCCGCGGGTTACGGAATCGTTTTAAGATCGGACTGGTTGGAAAGGTAGCTTGAGTGATCGGGCTTCTGAGTAATTCCAAGAAGAGGGTGATCGGCAGGATTGCAGAGGTTCGCAGTTAATAAAGGGCGACCGGTGGAATTGGATGGAAGGTTGGTTCGCTGGAGCTATTATTTGTCCTCATTATTTATGATCTTGCGGAGAGCCGGAAACGGGTCTCCGTTTTTTAATGTTCCATTTCCGCGATAAAAGGAAGATTTCTGCCGTATTCGTTGGCATCCATGCCATATCCGAGAAGCCAGGAACGATCGACTTCAAAGCCGTAATACTTGACGGGCAGATCGATCAGCTGTCTTTCGGGATTGTATAAAAGTGTGCATACTTCGATCGAAAGAGGTTTTCGGGCCTCAAGCGTCTGAAGAAGATACGCGGTGGTAAGTCCTGTACGGATGATGTCTTCTACGACGATGACGTGCTTTCCGGTAATATTGACATCCACATCTTTCGTGATCCGGACGATGCCGGTACTGCTGGTCATATCCGGGATGCTGCCGATGGCGATCATGTCAAGCTGAAGAGGAAGATCTATGGCACGAGCCAGGTCAGTAAAGAAGAAAAGGGAACCCTTGAGAACGCCGAGGATCACGAGCTCCTGATCCTTATAGTCGGAGGTGATCTGCTTTCCGAGTTCACGTATCCTCTCATTTAACTGTTCTTCTGTATATATAATCTTTTTGTAGCGGACCTCATCCATGGATGATCCCTCACTTTCTGCACATCAATTACTCGCCATCTCTATTTTCCGGATCTTTTGGCGGAACATCAGGAAAACTGAAAGCCTTTAACCGCTCGGCAAGTTCCAGGAAATCCTTCTTATACACGATCTTGATGGAGGTGCCGGGGTAAAGCTCTTTGACCTTCTTGAGTTTTCTGTTCTTTTTTGTCACGTATTTCTGGTTCATTGTCGTCAATTCCAGATACGTGTCGAATCTAGGAAGATAGAAGTCCGGACTGAAGGCCAGTGTGACATTTCCTTCGCTGTCCCATTCAACAGGGAAGGTCTTCGGTTCATATTTCCAGTCAATATGATACATGTCGAGGATCTTGGCAAACTCCGCTTCCGACGGATTCTTAAAGACGGGAAGGGAGGTCTGGTGATTTACCGAACCTTCCTTTTTTGTCTCCGTCTTGATGCGGACGCGAAGCTCGTGCTCGTGGAAAGTTGCAAGGATCGCGGCGACACATTCATCGACAGACATATAGTCAGTGTTCAGAATGAGATGGTAAAGACTGAAATCTGTCGAGTCTACGGAAAAGACATGGGAAACGAATCTCTTATGCTTTCTGTCCGTGGAGGCAAGAAGCTCGCGCGCAGCGCTTTCCGGCAGCTGGAACTGCTTTTCAATGCGAGCCAGTCGCGTCTCATCTGAAGCGACGATACGCACATGGATGGCACTGTCATAGTCCGAGAAAAGAAGCTGGGAGCCAAAACCCATGAGAATAGCAGGGGTATTTTCTGCCATGGCGTGAAGTGATTCGGAAAGAACTTCCTTAAAGCTCTTTCCGTCCTTGTATTCAGAAAGATAGAACTTGGCGCTCTCGAGGAGGCGTGCCTGCTGGTCTTCCTGAAGGTCCGGGAAGAATTTGCCCATCAGAAGATCGCGCGTGATGAGTTCCCACCCGAGTTTGCTGCTCAGAGCGGAAGCGACTTCATCGCCGAGACTGCCCATTTGGCGCGATATTGTGATGATCGGCATAGAGACAAAGCTCCTTTCATTTCTTCCGGTGGGTAAGCTTACCGAAGGCGTTGACTTCGTAAGTGTTCGCAAAAGCGGGGTTGATCGCGGCGATCTCGTCATAAGTGGCGTGACCGTCATTTACATAGTTATATCCTACGATGGCATTGGTGCGGATCTTCTTCTGAAAATCCTTCTTCGCGATCTTGCTGCCGATGACATGTCCCATGAAGAAATAAAAGAAGATCGCAAGAATAATGGAAAGGAATCCGAAAAGAATAAAAAGAGGACCTTTCCAGACGGCCAGGACGAAGAGGACAAAAGCGCCGAGACCGAGTACATATGCGATGAGATCCATCAGGATCGCAAAGGCGGTCGCTTTATTCGAATACTCAAAAGAAGTAAAGATAAAAAACATATGTCCGTTCCTCCATTGGCTACTGATTTCATTTTATCACAACGGTATTTTTTCAAATGGAAAAAATAATAAAAAACATTGTAATGATTGCTTTAATGTGCGAAAATCATAAATGCAATTCGTCAGAATTATTTATAAGTAGGGAGTGTGTATTATGGCTGTATATTATTATGGTGTGAGATCGTTTAAAAAAGTGTATGGTCCGAAAGGTGAACCGAAGGAGTGTTCCTACTGCCACAAGGTCTATCAGGAGACCTATGTAAAGTTCAATAAGTGGGGACACATCGACTATATCCCGCTGCTTCCGATGGGCGCGGATTACTATCATTTCTGTCCGGTATGCTTCAGCGGCGACAAGTTCGACAAAAAGGGTAAGAAAGAAGCTAAGAAGATTGTGAAGGATCAGACCGCTCCGACCACGAATCTGGTTCCGAAGGGCATCAATCACAAGGCACAGAAGACCTGGGATCTTGTTCTCGAAGATAAGAACTCCGGTGAAGTCCTTCCGGTTGCTTCCGGTATGAAGAAGAGCGATTACAAGGCTCTGAAGAAGAACCGCTTCTATAAGAAGATCAATGAAGTTGAGGAATAAGATGAAAATACATGTGAAAGCATTTCTCGCGGGGCTATTGGCATTGTCAATAGCTCTTGCTTGTGCTTGCGGGAAAAAAGAAGAAGAGACTACAAAAAAGAAATCGAAGAAAACGAACCGTACGACAACGGAAACGACACTTCCTGAGGAACCTACAGAGGAGCCTTCAGATGAGACTTCCGAAAGTACCACAGAGAGTGCGACAGAAAGTACTACTGAAAGCACGACTGAAAGTATGACGGAAACTCCGGAAAAGTCTTCTGCATCAGAAAGCTATGATGCTCCGTCTTCTTACTCGGTCTCCAGCGCAGATGACTATATGAAGTCCATCGATTTTGATGGCGTGGTTCTGGTCGCGGAAGGTGACCAGATCCTCTACTCATATGTAGCCGGACTTGCTGACCGCGGAAACGGCATCGCCAATGAGATGAATACTGTTTTTGAATTCGGTTCCATCACGAAACAGTTTACGGCGATAGCCATCATGCAGCTGGAAGAAGCGGGAAAACTCAGTACGGAAGATAAGCTTGACAAGTATCTTCCGGAGTATTCACATGCGGGAGAGGTTACGATCCACCAGCTGCTCAACATGACCTCTGGTATCCCGGATTATCTATATACCGGAGCCCTTGGCATTTCATTGGATTTTCAGGGCCTTTCGCTGTCGGATCTTTTATATCTGGAAGATACGCTTCGTAAAGTCGTGACCACTCCGGTCATCAAGTCGGAACTGGTAAACAGTATTTCCCTCCTGCCGCTGAACTTCGCGCCGGGCACTCAGTATGAGTATTCCAATACGAATTACTATTTCCTGGGTATGATCATCGAGAAATTGAGCGGAATGTCCTATGACGAGTATATTCGAAAGAATATCGTTGAGCCGCTTTCCCTGAAAGAGATTTATCCGGATATTGACCATCTGACTTCCTGCGGAAGAACAGACCTGGGCCTTGTGAAATACGATCTACCGTCTCAGGATCCGTCTATCAGTTTTGCCGCCGGCGTTATGACCGGAACCGCAAATGGCCTTTGGGACTGGGAAAAGTGCGTGATGGACGGTGCGCTTCTTTCTCCGGACAGCTGGAAAAAGATCCTCGACGGCGGGCAGTTCGGATATGGCTACGGCTGGAGTATCTCCAGCGGCTTTATCGAGCATTCCGGCATGACCCTCGGATATAACACCTCTGTTCGTGTGGATGCGAAAACGAGAAGAGTCATTATCGTGCTTTCAAACATCCAGCCGCTGGCCGGAACACCGACGCGTCCGATGTCTACAGATATTGCAGACAGACTCTGGACACTTTATTCCTGATTCCTTTTGGAGAACGTATATGAAGAAAGAAAACAAGACAAATGCTATGCGAATCCTGGATAAGGAGAAGATCCCGTACGAGCCTTTCTACTACGACTGCGACGAGTTCATTGACGGCGTACACATTGCAGATATGCTGGGCCAGCCGTACGAAAGCTCTTTTAAGACGCTCGTGATGCAGGGAAAATCGAAGAACTACTTCGTTTTCGTGATCCCGATCGCAGAAGAGGTCGATATGAAAAAAGCGGCCCGCGCTGTCGGGGAGAAGTCCCTTGAGATGGTGCATGTTAAAGACATCATGGCGGTCACGGGATATATCCGCGGAGGCGTTACCTCGATCGGCATGAAGAAAAAGTATCCGACCGTGATCGATGAAACGGCGCAGCTTTTCGATACGATCATTGTCAGCGGCGGTATGCTGGGGACACAGATCCATCTTTCACCACTGGATCTTCAGAAAGTGGTACAGGGCCAGTTCGCCGATATCCTTCAGACAAACTGACCCCGTTAAATATCCTGGTTTTTATGCGGAACTTATGTCGCTCTTGTGATACAGCTTGGCGTAGGTTCCGTTCTTTTTTAGCAGTTCCTCGTGGGTGCCCTGTTCTTCGATTCCGTTTTCCGACAGCACCAGGATGCGCTTAGCGTTCTGGATCGTCGTCAGACGATGGGCGATGACAAGCGTCGTTCTGTCTTTCGCCAGTTCCTCAAGAGAATCCTGGATGACCTTCTCGCTTTCGTTGTCGAGAGAAGAAGTTGCCTCATCAAAAATGAGGATCGGCGGATCTTTTAAGAAAACTCTCGCGATACTGATACGCTGTTTCTGACCGCCGGAGAGCTTGACGCCTCTTTGTCCGATATCGGTGTCATAGCCGTTGGGAAGCTCCATGATGAACTCGTGGGCATTGGCACGCTTGGCGGCGTTTACCACTTCCTCGAAGGTAGCATCGGGACGGCCGTACCGGATATTTTCCAAAACCGTGCCGGCAAAAAGATATACGTCCTGCTGGACGATGCCGATCTTCTGCCGAAGCGACTTCTGGGTCACCGAAGTGATATCCGTGTTATCGATCGTTATTTTGCCTTCCGTGGGTTCATAGAACCTCGGTATCAGACTGCAGATAGTGGTCTTGCCGACGCCGGAATGACCGACGAGTGCGACATATTCGCCTGCATCGATGTGGAGGTTCAGATGGGAAAAGACATTGGCCTCACGCGTCGGGTTTCCGCCGTAGGAGAAGGTGACGTCGGTAAAGTCGATATCGCCTTTGACATCCGAAAGGACCTTCGCGTCCGGTGCGTCTTCGATATCCGGCTCGATGCAGATCATCTCGTAGAATCGCTCGAACCCGCTCATGCCGTTCTGGAACTGCTCGGTGAAACTGACGAGCTTTCGGATCGGCTCGGTAAAGTTGTTGACGTAAAGAAGGAAGGCAATGAGATCCTGAAGGGTCAGCTGGTCTTTGCCGATCATGAGTGCGCCGATGGCGGCGACCGCCACGGTGATGAGACCGGTGGTACACCAGAGAACGGCGTGGTAGATAGCCATGTAGCGGTAATTGTCGCGCTTGCTCATAAGGAAAAGATCATTTCCCTCAGTGAACTTATGGATCTCCATATCCTCGCCGGCAAAGGATTTGACGACGCGGATGCCGGAAAGGCTGTCTTCCATCCGGGTGTTGATCTCGGCGATGCGCTCACGGTTCTTCTTGAAGGTGCGCTTCATCTTCCGGTTTAGAACAGAAGCGAAGGCGATCATGAAGGGAACGGGCAGAAGTGCCACGGCCGCAAGCTTTACATTGATCATACAAAGGATCACGACAGATCCTAAAAGCTTGATGGCGGAGATCATGAGATCTTCCGGCCCATGATGGTAAAGCTCGGTGATCTCGAAAAGATCATTGGTCACACGGGACATGAGAGAACCGACCTTCTGGTCGTCGTAGAACCGGAAGGACAGCTTCTGATAATGCGTGAAAAGTTCGTTTCTCAGGTCATATTCCATACGGGCGCCGACCATGTGTCCGACGTAGGCGATGAAGTAGTTGCAGCCGAAATCCACGGCGAGAAGACCCAGCATCACCAGAGAAAGAACGATAATGGTCTGCTGTGCATTGGCAAAGCCCTCGACAAGGACTGTTCCCGTGATGTAACGGATGATGAGCGGGATGATGAGGGAAGTGGCAGCTCCGACCAGCGCGAAGACCATGTCGGCGATAAAGCCCTTCATGTAAGGACGGTAATAAGACAGGAATTTACGCCATTTTGCGTTCATAAAGAGCTTCCTCCAAGGTTGCCGCGTGTTCTGAAATGCTCTGAAATTAAAAGGTATTCTAACAGATTCCGCATTGACTTTCCAGATGATCTGACGCAATAATATTAGCGGTATAAAAACATTTGTGAGGTGAGCCCCATGGCAGCAGAAAAAGTTCTTTTTGATACGACAAAAGACGGAAGGAAAGTCAGTGAATTCATCATTACACGTCCAAACGGCGAGAGTTTCTCCGTGATCGAGTACGGCGCGGCGATCCATACGCTGAACGTTCTGGATAAGGATGGAAAACTGGGCGATGTCATGCTGGGCTTTGACAATATTGAAGGATATCTGGGATCCACATCCGGTCACGGCTCCATCATCGGACGTACCGCCAACCGCATCAAGGGCGGATCTTTTACCATCGACGGAGTAGACTATCAGCTCCCGAAGAATGAAGGCGAGAACAACCTCCACGGCGGTCCGGGCAACTTCCAGAACAGCTTCTGGGAGGGGAAACTCATCAGCAGAGAAGAAGCGCAGGCTTTCATCGATGATCTCAAGATCAAAAACGACTGGACAGTCGAGACGGAGGGCGTGCTCCTTTCCTTCCTTCTGGCGGACGGCGTCTGCGGCGTTCCGGGAAATATGGACATGAAGGTCCTTTATACATGGGCAACAGACGGCACGCTCATTATCACCTACCGTGCAGTCTCCGATAAGAAGACGATCTTCGCTCCGACGAACCATTCCTACTTCAATATCGACGGTCAGGCAGCCGGCCGCATCGGCGAGCAGCTCCTGTGGATCGATTCCGACCAGCTCACCGAAAAGGATATGGACAATGTCCCGAACGGCAAGTTCATCGACGTGACCGGAACGGAGTTCGATTTCAGAACGCCGACGCCGACAGAAAGAGTCCTCGTGAAGACCTCTTCCAATCCGCAGCTCAACTGCAGCAAGGGCGCGGACTCCAACTATGTTCTTAAGACAACGCAGGATCAGGTATCCCTGGTCGCATCTGCCGAATCCGAAAAGAGCGGCAGAAAGATGGAAGTCCTTACCAACTTCCCGGGCGTCCAGCTCTACTGTGCATGCAACCTTGACGAAGACGGCAAGGGCGGCATCCACTATAATCCGTACGAAGCGATCTGTCTGGAAACACAGATGTTCCCGGATGCGATCCACCACAGCCATTTCGCCTCTGCCGTGATCGATAAGGACGAGGTCAAGGGTTTCCTTTGCGGCTATCGTTTCTCGGTAAAGTGAGGTCGCTTCGAAAGTGAGTTCAAAAAACCTATTCTTACGCGGTCTCAAAGACGGGTTCCCCATTTGTCTGGGGTACCTGTCTGTTTCCTTTGCCTTCGGCATCTTCGCCGTTAGTTCCGGCCTTTCGGTCTGGCAGGTCATCATGATCTCCATGGCCAATGTTACCTCGGCGGGGCAGCTGGCCGGTGTTCCGATCATCGCGGCCGGGCTTCCGCTCATCGAGATGGTGCTGACCCAGTTCGTCATCAATCTCCGCTATTCCCTGATGTCGGTCTCTCTGTCGCAGAAACTGAGCCCGCGCGTGAAGCTCCTGCACCGATTTGTCATGGCATTCTGCGTCACCGACGAGATCTTCGCTGTGGCGATCAGCCAGAAAGATGAGGTGGAGACCCCGTATTTTCTGGGCCTTATGACGTCTCCGTTCTGGGGCTGGACCATCGGCACGGCCCTCGGCGCGCTTGCGGGAGATATCCTTCCGGAGATGGTGGTCTCGGCCCTGGGCATCGCGCTTTATTCGATGTTCGTGGCGATCATTATCCCTCCGTCGAAAAAGAACCATTCCGTGGCACTTTGCTGTCTTCTGGCGATGGTGCTCTCTTCCGCGTTCTACTATATTCCGGTTCTTTCGAAGGTGTCTTCGGGCATTGCCATCATCATCTGCGCACTGGTCTCCGGTCTGCTTTTTGCGGCCATTGCCCCAATCCCGGATGAGAAGGGTCAGGAAGAGAAGAAGAAGGAGGTGCCGGCATGATCCGTACAGATGTATTCTTCCTTTATCTTCTCGTTATGGCCGGAGTCACGTATCTGATCCGTGCCCTGCCGCTCGTACTCTGCCGTGAAAAGATCGAGAACCGTTTTATCCGGTCCTTCCTCTACTATATCCCCTATGCCGTTCTATCAGCGATGACGATCCCGGCGATCTTCTATTCCACGGGTTATCTCATCTCGGCACTTCTGGGACTTGCTGTTGCTGTGATCCTTTCGTTTATGGAAAAGAAGCTCCTTACGGTGGCGATCGGTGCCTGCTGTACTGTTTTTATAGTAGAATGTGTTATGAAATTCCTCGTATAAAGGAGATTGAGAATGGAAACCAGAGACCTGAAATGGGCCAGAGAGACCTTTGCTAATGACCGTTTCGCGACCGAAGCGGCGGGGGTGATCATCGAAGAAGCAGGGGATAAGATCTGCAGATGCAGCATGAAGATCACTCCGATCCATAAAAATGCGGCCGGAGGAGTCATGGGCGGCGCGATCTTTACACTCGCGGACTTAACGTTCGCAGTCGCTGCCAATTTCGGCGGGCGCATGACAGTATCGATCTCCAGTAATATCTCTTTTATTGGAGTATGCAAGGGAGAAACACTCTTAAGTACGGCGAAATGTATAAAGTCCGGAAAAAGTACATGCTTCTACGAGATTGAGGTCAACGATGATCTCGGGAACAAAGTAGCCATCGTAACGATCACGGGTTTTATCAAGGATCAGCAGTTTTAAGCACCGAAACGCCTAGGCAATGGCGCTTTTCCCGAATAAGAAAAAAACTTCTTCTTTTTTGGGAATTCTTGTTGACAACTATACGCTGTTTCGGTATACTTCTTCTTGCGCTTGAAAAAGCGCCCCGGCAAAATAGATGGAAGATTAGCTCAGCTGGGAGAGCACCTGCCTTACAAGCAGGGGGTCACAGGTTCGAGCCCTGTATCTTCCACCACTATGGCGCAGTAGTTCAGTTGGTTAGAATGCCAGCCTGTCACGCTGGAGGTCGAGGGTTCGAGCCCCTTCTGCGTCGCCAGATGATCGGTCCACAAAGGACCGATTATCATTTGCCCAGATAGCTCAGTCGGTAGAGCAGGGGACTGAAAATCCCCGTGTCGTTGGTTCGATTCCGACTCTGGGCACCAAACAGGGACTGTTTCAGTAGAAACGGTCCCTTTTGTTTTTCCTCCGAAAAATCTATTTCTGAATTTTCGATGAAATAGAATCATGGGAATTTTAGAAATCCGCTTCCTTATAATTTCTTATTATGTTATATTTTTGAGAGCATTCTGATGATCTAAGTGGAGGTATCTATATGAATCATCCCTTTTCAATGAAGACCGAAAGTGTCATTGAGACTCTCGAGACTGACGTCAAAGCCGGTCTTACCAAGAGCGAAGCGGATAAAAGATTACTTAAATACGGACCGAACTCTCTCGGAGAGGAAAAGAAGGTCCCTCTCTGGAAGAGATTCCTGCAGCAGTTTGCGGATGCCATGGTATTGATCCTGATCGGTGCGGCTGTCCTATCCGCAATCATGGCGGTAAAGGAAGGCGGTTTTTCCGGATGGATCGATGTTATCGTCATCCTGGCGATCGTCATCATCAACGCTGTCCTCGGTGTATACCAGGAAGGTAAAGCGGATGAAGCTATCGCGGCATTGAAGAAGATGAGCTCACCGCAGGCAAAGGTCATCCGTGACAATATGCAGCAGATGATCGATTCCGATAAGCTGGTCCCGGGTGATGTTGTTGTACTCGATGCCGGTGATCTGGTCGCCGCTGATATCCGTCTGACGGAAGCAAGCTCCATGAAGGTCGAAGAAGCTTCCCTGACCGGTGAATCCGTTCCGGTAGATAAGGATGCGACTGTAGTTCTTGAAGAGGACTGCGGCATCGGTGATCGAAAGAATATGCTTTATATGGGCACCGCCGTAACATACGGACGTGGCCGTGGTATCGTTGTGGAGACGGGCGGAAATACCGAGCTTGGTAAGATCGCGAACCGTCTTTCCTCGATCGATAACGAAGATACACCTCTTCAGAAGAACTTAAATACACTGGGTAAGATCCTGGGTATCGTCTGCATCGCAATCTGCCTGATCGTTTTCGTCGTCGATGTTTTCGTACAGAAAGAAGCCTGGGATGAGGCTCTCATGACAGCTGTCAGCCTCGCAGTTGCTGCGATCCCTGAGGGACTTGCCGCTGTTGTTACCATCGTACTTGCCCTCGGCATGACGAAGATGGCCAGCAAGAACGCGATCGTCCGCCGTCTTCTTGCGGTAGAAACACTCGGCTGCGTCGATGTTATCTGCACCGATAAGACCGGTACACTTACGCAGAATGAGATGACCGTTCGCAAAGTCTATGACGGTGAGAAGTCTTATGATGTTACCGGTATCGGTTATGCGCCGGAAGGCCAGATCCAGGACGAAAACGGCGCGAAGATCACGCCGGATGCCAAGCTTTTGAGACTCCTTCAGTCCTGCGTCCTCTGCAGCGACGCCGTGACCCCGAAGGGTGAAGACGGACGTTATTCCTGCATCGGTGACCCGACCGAGGCTGCCCTCATCGCGCTCGGTGCGAAGTCCGGACTTCCGAAGGAAGAGACGAATAAGGTATTCCCGCGTATCGCGGAGCTTCCTTTCGACTCTGACCGTAAGATGATGACCACATATCACCCGAATATTATCCCGGGTGCGATCGTATCTTTCACAAAGGGTGCGCCGGATATCGTTCTTAACCGCTGCGTCGAGTATTTTGACGGACAGAAGAAAGTCCCGATGACAGAAGAGATCAAAAACCGCATCATCGAGACCAACCACGGATATGCGACGACAGCTCTCCGCGTACTGGCATTTGCCTACCGCGAATTTGAAGGAAAGACAGAGATCGAGGCAGACTTCGCTCATGAAGAAGATATGTGCTTCATCGGTCTCGTCGGCATGATCGACCCGGCCAGATCGGAGGTCAAGGACGCAATGGCCATCTGCCGTGAGGCAGGTATCCGTGCCGTCATGATCACCGGTGACTATAAAGACACCGCGGTTGCGATCGCAAACGACCTCGGCATGATGGATGAAACTTCCGGAAGCCTTTCCGGTGCGGAGCTCGATAAAGTCTCCGATGAAGATTTCCAGACTGTCTGCGAGACGACAAACGTTTACGCCCGTGTATCTCCGGATCACAAGGTGCGTATCGTCAACGCACTTAAGAAAAACGACCACATCGCTTCCATGACAGGTGACGGCGTAAATGACGCCATGGCTCTGAAGTCCGCTGATATCGGTGTTGCGATGGGTATTACGGGAACCGATGTCGCGAAGAACTCTTCCGACATGATCCTGACCGACGACAATTTCGCGACCATCGTATCTGCCGTCGAAGAAGGCCGTATCATCTACAGCAATATCCGCAAGTTCGTCGGATTCCTGCTTTCCTGTAACGTCGGTGAGATCCTCGTGATCTTCCTGATCTCCCTGATCCCGGCAAGCCTCATTCCTGGTATAGGGACTCCGCTTACCGCGATCCAGCTTTTGTGGCTCAACCTCGTGACGGACAGCTTCCCGGCTCTGGCTCTCGGTAGAGAAAAGGGTGAACCGGACATCATGAAGCAGCCGCCGAGAAAGAAATCCGAGTCGATCATCAACAAGCCCATGAAGATCAGCATCCTCGTACAGAGCCTCGCGATCTTCGCTGCAGTATTTACAGCATTCGTTCTGGGACTGACCGTATTCTTCAAGAATGCCGCTTCTCCGATCGAGGGCGCAAGAACGATGGCCTTTGCCACATTGATCCTGGCGGAGCTTTTCCGTGCATATGGCGCAAGATCCGAACGTATCAGTGTCTTTAAGCTCGGTGTGTTCTCCAACAAGTACATGAACATCTCGGTAGCCGGTTCCATCGGACTGCTGCTGGCGGTCATCTACGTCCCGGGCCTTAATTCCATCTTTGACAATATCATGCTGGCTCCGGTCTACTGGATCCCGATCATTCTTCTTGCGTTTATTCCGTTTTCGGCAAGCGAAATATTTAAGTTGATCAAGAATCGAAAATAACTGTTGCTTCGGAAAAACTCTTGTGATATTATTTGATGGTTATTAGATTTGAGAACAGTCTTGGAGGCTGATATAATGAATAAGTTAGCAGTTATACTTACATGTGTCGATATTATTGTCTGCATCGCTTTGATCGTTCTGGTCATGTCCCAGGAGGGTAACGACCAGGGTATGGGTATCGTAGGCGGTAGCGGAAACTCCTTCTACGAGAAGTCGAAGGGTAGAACGCTTGATGAGAAGCTCAAGAAGATCACGCTGTTTACAGCCGTTCTTTTTGCTGTACTGACCATCGTTCTCTTCCTGATCCTGGCAAGAGGTTTCTAAGACACATCAAAAACAAGTATCCGAAGGCTGCTGACCGGGTTTACCGGACGGCAGCCTTTTTTCATAGTAATAGCTACGGAGGAAAGCAAAATGGGCAGACATAACCGAAGACACATCAAAATCAGACCCAGCGGGAAGAAGGAGCATTCCAGATCGAAGCTTCCGCCGTCGCGTGATGTCACCGTAGCCGAAATGCCGCCGGTCGGTCCGCTGGCACTTGAAAACCAGTGCGTCGGACTTCTGCGCGAGACGAAAGACGGCGGTATAGTCATCCCGGATCCGGGATATCCGGCAACATCCTTCGGACAGATCATTATAAGAAGAAATCAGCTGAACGGTGCTCCCTTCGGAATGAAGGTCGTCTGCGAGATCTTAAATCCGTCGGCCAAACGCGCTGAGTACGAGGGTCGTATCGTGGAAGTCCTCGGTGACCCGGGAAATAACGATGTGGAGATGCTTTCCATCCTCCGCCAGTACGGACTCTCTCCGGTATTTCCTGCCGCAGTCATGGAACAGGCATCTGCACTTCCGCTTTCCCCGACAGAAGAGGAGATCTCGGAAGCCCTCCTTCAAGGAAGAAAAGACCTTCGGTCCCTTCAGACTATTACGATCGATGGCGAGGAGGCCAAGGATCTAGATGACGCGATTTCCATCCAGAAGCTTGAAAAGGGCTGCTACCGCTTATGGGTACATATCGCGGACGTCTCCGAGTATGTCACGGACGGATCGCCCCTTGATATCGAAGCCGGACTTCGAGGCACTTCCGTCTATCTCGTTGACCGCGTCATCCCGATGCTTCCGCCGAGGCTTTCGAACAGCCTCTGCAGCTTGAATCCGCATCTTCCGAGATTCACCATGACCTGTGAAATGAAGATCGGTCCCGACGGGGCGATCCTCGACAGCGAGATCTACGAGAGTATTATTGAGAGCAACGCGAGAACTTCCTATAACGAGATCAACGGTATCCTTTTTGAGAATAAGACGATCGAAGAGTATATCCCGCTGGTCCCGATGTTTGAACTGATGCTGGAATTAAAGCGGATCCTCAAGGAAAAGAGAAAGAAGAGAGGCACCATCGACTTTGTCTTCCCGGAGACCCATGTGGAACTGGATGAAGAAGGGAAGCCGAAGGATGTCTATGCCTATCCGATCAATGAGATCCACAGTGTCATCGAAGAGTTCATGATCGCGGCCAATGAGGCGGTCGCCGAGCGTTTCGACAAGATGGAGTATCCCTTTGTCTATCGTATCCATGAGGAGCCTGATGAACTGAAGATCGCGGAATTCATGCACGTGGCGCGTCTTTTCGGGGAAAACAGACGCCTTGCAGGCAAGGTAACACCGCTTTACTTAAGTGAGCTTCTCGACGATATCAGCGATAAGGAATATGCGCCGGCATTAAACCAGCTGCTTCTAAGATCGATGGCAAAAGCGAAGTATTCAGAAAAGAACGTCGGTCACTTCGGCCTTGCTTCCGAGTATTACTGCCATTTCACCTCTCCGATCCGCAGATATCCTGACCTTTATATCCACCGGATCATCAAGAGCTGGCTCCATCAGAAGCACCAGACCAGGTATTTTGCCGGAAAAGTGGCGGATGTGGCATTCCATAGTTCCGAGATGGAGAGAAACAGTGTGGATGCGGAACGTGCCTCTGTCGATCTGAAATGTGCCGAGTACATGATGGACCATGTAGGAGAGAAGTTCCCGGGAACGGTCTCCGGTGCCTGCCCGGCCGGTATTTTCGTAAAACTGGAAAACACCATCGAGGGGATGGTGCCGTTTTCGTCACTGAATGAATATTTCGAATTTGATGAAAGAAAACTGGAAGCACGCGGCTCCCGCGGCACGGTCTATCGGATCGGGCGCAAAGTAAATGTGCAGGTCGCTTCCGCTGACCCGCTCACACATCACATCGATTTTTCTATCGTGGAATAAAAGAAAACCGCGTCAATCTTCGACGCGGAAAGGAGAAAGTGCATCTACGAGATCATCGCAGGAATTGCTGTGGATCTCGAGGTTGATCGCGCTTTGAAGTTCCAAACTGAAGATGCCCATAATGGACTTGGCATCGACCACATAGCGTCCGGAGGAAAGATCGACATCGTAAGGATAGGAATTCACGATCTGAACAAATTCCTTGACGTCGGAGATAGATTGGAAGCGAATCGGAAAACGAACCATGCTGTTTCCTCCTGTGGGTGCGAAATGACTATGGAAATAGTTTATCACAGGTCATAACGTTGTCAATGTGATAATGTTTGAAAGAAAATAGATTATCGGTATAATATGTTCATCAATTTGACGAAAGGTACGATATGGCTTATCAAGTTTATTTCCAGACTCTCGGGTGTAAAGTCAATTCCTACGAGACGGCCGCGATCAGTAAGCTGCTGTCTGAAAAGGGCTTTGTCGAGACGGAAGATTATGAAACCTGTGATGTCTATGTGATCAACACCTGTGCAGTCACGGGTGAAGCGGACAGGAAGTCCCGCCAGATGATCCGCAGAGCACGCCGTGTGGCTCCGAATGCCATTGTGGTCGCTATGGGATGCCATACTCAGATGTGCCGGGATTCGGCCGACGCTGATATCGTCGTCGGAACAGATGACCGCCCATCCCTCGTACCGCTTCTTATGGAAAAGCTCCATTTGAAAGAAGAAATGCAGGAAGACCTCGATGCGGGCACGCGCTTTTTCGAGTACGGCTCTGTGCCTTATCAGGAAAATACCCGCGCCATCGTCAAGATCGAGGACGGTTGCAATAATTTCTGCACCTACTGTATCATCCCGTATTCCCGGGGCCGTGTTCGGAGCCGTAAGCGGGAAGCTATACTTTCGGAGATCTCCGATATGGCGAAGAAGGGCTACCGCGAATTCGTCGTTACAGGTATCCATCTCTGTTCTTTTGAAAAAGAACTGGGAAGGGACAGTACGGCGTTAGGAGAGCTTCTTTTAGAGATCTCCCGGATCGAAGGGGTCAAGCGCATCCGTCTCGGATCACTTGAACCCTCCTGCATGACGCCGCAGCTCATCGCGATGCTTAAGGAAAATCCGGCTATCTGCCCGCATTTCCACCTGTCGCTGCAGAGTGGTTCCGACACGGTCTTAAAGCGGATGAACAGAAAATATGATACGGATCTTTTCCGTCGTGTAGTAAAAGACCTGAAAGAGGCCTTTCCGACGGCAAGCTTCACCACGGACATGATCTGCGGATTCCCGGGAGAAACGGATGAGGAGCATTCGGAATCCTGCGCATTTGCAAGAGAGATCGGCTTTACACATATTCATGTTTTCCCGTATTCTCCGAGAGAAGGGACGAAGGCATGTGCCATGAAGGAGCAGATCGACGGGAACGTAAAATCTAAAAGAACAGCGGAACTTCGGAAGATCTCGGATCAGATGGAAGAAGAAAGAACTTCAGGTTTTTTAGGAAAAAAAGTGGAAGTCCTCGTCGAAGAGGTGCGGGAGGACGGCACCTGTGAAGGCTACTGCCGTGAGTATCTGCGCGTGATCACGAAGACGGAAGAGCCGGTGAAGCAGGGGGATATCCTGATGGCCCGGATCGACGGTGCCGAGGGCTTCGCTCTTACAGGCAGCGCTGTTTCCGTAGTTTAGGAATAAGACTTCTGAATAAAAGTAAACATTTTTTCTATTAATGACAAATAAATAATGAAATATTGATTTCTCTTGTGATACAATAAATGCATGACACGCTTGGGAATTAAAGGAGGTGCGTCAACTATGCAGGATTCAGGTACAGCAAGATTCTCTTTTAACATGGAGAGATCCGAGGATGCCAAAGAGTTGATGATGCAGGTCTTGGATGCCCTGCAGGAGAAGGGATATAACCCGATCAATCAGTTGGTGGGCTATTTTATGTCCGGAGATCCGACGTACATTACGAACTATAAGGGTGCGCGCGGCATTATCCGCCGTATGGAACGTGATGAGCTCTTAGAGGTCATCGTGCGTGAGTATTGCGAGCATCTGGCAGATACTTAATAGAATCAGGAGACAAAAGGCATGAGTCGGGTAATGGCCATTGATTTCGGAATGAGAAGGATCGGAGTGGCCGTATCCGACCCTTTGCGTATCATGGCACAGGGTCTGGAGACGATCAACTGGAACGGAGTGGATTATGAATACGCTCTCGATCGTCTTTCCCAGATCGTAAAAGAAAAAGAGATCTCGGAGATCGTCATGGGCAAGCCCAGCCGCACGGATGGCACCATCAGTGAATCGGAAGAAAAGGCGAATCTTTTCGGTCAGCTTCTGGAAGAAAAAGTGGGGATCAGGCCCGTTTACCGTGACGAACGCTTTACGACCGTGATCGCATCGCAGTTCTTAAGGCAGACCGGCGTATCCGGGAAGAATAAGAAGAAGGTCGTCGATCAGGTCGCGGCAGAGATCATTTTACAGGAATATCTGGATATTACCCGCGCATGACGGGGAAAAGCATGATATAATGAAACAACGGCAGAAATACTGTCGGGATGAGGTTTAGTTACTTTAGATTCGGAGGAATTAGATTATGTTGTTTGATTGTGGACGCAGCTGCGAAGGCGGCGATTGCGATAACTGTGAAGAAGGCATCGAAGGCACATATGATGATGAGGCGATCATCACCATGGTGGATGCGGATTCCGGTGAAGAATATCAGTTTGCACTGGTAGATGATTTTGAATACAAGGATGAGTCCTACTGCGTACTCGTAACTCTTGACGAGGAAGATCCGGAAATGGTGATCACCAAAGTCGTTAAGACCGATGACGGTGAAGAATGTCTCATGAGTCTGGAAGAAGACGAGGAAGACGAGATCTACGATGAGTATGACCGTCTCTGCGCGGAGGCTGAGCTCGAAGATGAAGAAGACTTCTCAGACGAAGAAGAGTAAATCTAATTCTATAAGAAAGCCGCTTTTTACGCATCATTCTCCGAAGGAGGGTGATGCGCTTGCTGTTATTCGCGATGCTAGTAACGGCAAGGAGTATTATCTGTCGATGATCGATTCTTTTGTCATCGAAAAGATCGAGTATGTGGTCATGTACAACTACGAACCCGACGATGGTAACCATCCGGATCCGGAGCTGGTGATCATGCGCACCGAATATGCGAAAAACGGTGACCAGTATTTCTATTCGATCAAGAACGAAAGTGAGCTGGAGGCGGCATTTACCGTCTTCATGCGCCGCTATGCCGCAAATGTGAAAGATAAGAAGCCGAAGAATGTACCCGGAATGCGCCCTCCGAAAATAAGTGAGGACCGCTTATGAGTAAACGAAGCCGGATCATTTTCCGATTTTTCTTCGCACCGCTGCTCTGCATTTTCATTTATCTTCTGATCATTTTCTTTGCTTCGACGATCGTGAGCATAACGCAGGAGGGCGATTATCTCGAGCATGAAGGACTGATCTATCTGCTTACCGGTATCGGTGGTGTGATTGCTTTTTCCATCTGGTTCGTCGTCAAAAAGCGCATGAATCTGCCATCGTCCACCTGGGACGTCGGAAAGCCTATAGACTGGAGCTACATGCTTATCGGTACACTGGCAATGCTGGGTTTTACCGGCCTTTATTTCTTCGTGATCACGAATATTGAGTCTTCCGCGATCCAGGAAGCGATCAAATCGTATGAGGAGCTGACCGAGGTCAAAAGTGCGACCCGTGCGGACCTTTATATGAACCTGATCGGTACCTGTCTTCTGATCCCGATCCTTGAGGAGATGATCTTCCGGGGATGTGTCCTGGAGGGAATGCTTGAATGCGGACATCCGTGGTTGGGCATCATCTTCAGTTCTATGTTCTTTGGTGCTATGCACGGACAGATCATCCAGATCATTTATGCGGCGACATGCGGGATCGCTCTGGGTTGCATTTACTACTATACGAAAAACATCGTCATGGCGATCATGGCGCATATCCTGTTTAACATACTGGGCAACGGGATCTACCTTCTGTTTTCGATCTCCGATGAAGCCTATAACATCATAAACTATGTCTATTACGTATTCATTCCGGCTTTCGTTATCTTTACGGTCTTCATGGCGCGTAAACGGAATGCCCGCTTCTCCGGAAAAAGCTCCGGTGAGAGCGACGCGGTTATTTCCGGGAGGGACGTATGATCACCTTTCTTAGAAGATTATTCCGACAGGAAGGACGTATGCATAAGCGCCCGTTCATCACGGCGTTAACGGTTTTTGCCGTGTTCCTGCTCCTTGCGGCATTTTTCTTCCTGGGGCTCGGTATCCTTCGGATGTCCTATGACTATCCGGAGGTCTCGACGCATGCGGAATCTTCAGATGTCCTGTCTTCAGGACTCGGGGTGAATCTGTCGTATATTCCTTCCACCAATCTTCTGTGGGATCCTTCTTTCGAAAATGATTACTATGAAAATGTTTTCAGTGTAGCAGAAGCCAAAGGCGATGTAGTCTATCTTCACAGCCGTCCGGATGATCCGAATGCGTTGACGGATACATACAAAGGCGGAGCTCTTCGCATCATGACCTACGATGAAGAAGGGAAGATGAGCCAGGTCGTCTATGCCGGCATCACGGACTATCAGACGGATCAGCTCGGGGTATGGAAGGAGATCGAAAACGAGACTTCCGGTACATATGCGACGAAGTGGCTCAGGTCGGAAGGAAACTACGCTCTGGCACTTCTTCAGAATGGTGAACTGATCACAGATATCACTTCCTCTGAACCGACACGGATCGAACAGGTTTCCAAAGAGGATCCGATCGTGGATGCGGCATTGCACAACTCCCATTTCTTTGCCGTTACTTCCGCAGGGACATTTTATACCTCTTCCAACGGACGTGCCTGGGACAGTGTTTCCGATACCACCCTGAAAGAATATGAGATGCTTGCTGTCACGGCTTTGGGAAGACTCGGCATTGCTTGTGGAAAAGAAGGAAAGATCCTCGTTTGCGACGGAACATCGATCGCGACGCCTTCTATCTTTACAGAAAACAGTTTCTATACGGCCGTCTCCAGTGATTCCCGTTCACTGCTTGCCGGTGAGAACGGCTATGTCTGCACGACAGTAAACGGTAGTATTTTCAGAAGACTTTCTTCTGATGAGCTGGAAACGAAGACTTCTGATAAATGGATCCTTTCCACGATCAATGGGGAGGAGTTCGTACTTGTTTCTGAAAACGGGATGCTCGCGATCGGAACCTGTGATGACAAGACCGGGAAATTCTCTTTTACCCGCTATGATGTTGTACTTCCCAGTGGACTTGTACCGAAACAGATCGCACTTTTTCCGAATGGGGATGTGTGGGCGCTGACGGAAAACGGCTATATCTATTCTTTTTCCCGTGCTACGGATAAATGGCATCAGATCTTCGCGGAGAAAGATAATCAGATCGATTCCATGAGCCGTACTTCCGGCGAGAATATCCTGATCTGCCGGTCCGGCAATCTATATTCGGCTTCTATGTATACGAAAGTGACGATCGATCAGGCGATCGGCGAGGTTGAGATCCAAAACGGCGATATGTGCCTTCTTTCTGCACCGGTCCCTTCAGTTAACGGAAGTGGAAGAGGTGCATGGGAAGTCTTCGGTGAAAGTTCCACGGTACAGATCGTTTCCGGATCTCCAAAGACCGCTGGCGATAAGTCGCTTCAGCTTTCTTCGTCATTGCCGGATGCGGAGCAGGCGCACTTTATCTCCCAGGTGATCTCGAAGGATGAGATCAGCCCGATGAAGGAGAAAGTGTTTTACCACATCCGACTGTATCTCAAGCAGAATAATATGGAAAATGAACAGGTTCTGGTGTGGATATCGGGTCTTTCCGAACCGATCGGTACGACATTTACGGATATTAGCGGAAACTGGAGAGAGTATTCCTATACATTCGCCTGGCCGTCGGAAAAGGGAAAGACGAAGGCGGAGGATATCCGCCTGAATATCGGTTTTTACGGCAGCGGTGAGATGTTCGTCGATGGCGTATGCCTCGAAAGAGAGACATATTCTGAACAGCAGATCCGTCCGAAACTTGTCGATCTTCTCGACGATAATTCCCCGGAGTTCCTGCGTCTTTCGAACCTGGGTCTCGGAAGACTCGGTACTTCTATTTCCTCGAATCTTCCGATGATTGGAAATGAACTTCTCTATGCCACACAGGAGGGCGAAATGGTGAGTTCCGGCGTTGTGTCACTGGAGACGACGATGCGCCTCGTCAAGCAGGTGGATGCAAATCCGTGGCTGGTCATCGACTCAGCTTTCGGATCAGATGAGATGGAGATCCTTCTGGGATATCTCTGCGGAGGTATCACGGATACTTATGGTAAGATCCGTGTTGATAACGGTACGGCGCTTGCCTGGCAGAAACAGTTTGATAGGATCGTAGTCGAGATCACGGACGAAAACGGACTTTTTGATACTGATCTTCAGAGAAGAGCTTATGTCGATCACATGATTGAGATCATCAAAGGTTCGGAATTCTATTCAGATCTGAAGGACCGTCTCTTCTTTGTCGATGGTATGCAGTACGATAATGGAACGATGCTGTCCGTCGCAGATTATCACTCGTCGGATCTTTTCCTCGGGAATACAGGGGAAGAGAGTCTGCCTTCGGTAAGTGACGGGGATATTTCTTCGCTTCTGGATTCGATCTACACGGACTATATCGATGCGATACCGAGAAACTCCTCCTATATGCAGGATGTAAAGGGAGAGTGGATCTCTGATCTGTCGATCTCGATCGTGCAGAACCGCGTGTCGGAGAATCAGATCGTATCCGACGAGATTCCCATGAATGCCGCGCAGATGCTGGAGTTCCTGCTTTATGACCTCGGAGAACATACCTCGTTCGTAACCGTCGATCTTCCGGTCAGCCGCATAAGCGGTGATGCAAAGGATGACTATCTGTTCGCGTACGATGGCGATACCCTTGAGAACCGGAGGATCCGTTCAATCAATGCGGAAGTGCTTCTGCGTACCGTAGGCGTAGTCACGAAGATCGCACAGGGTCCTCGGGTGGAGACTTCCTGGGCGGCACCGCTTTCCAGAAAAAAGGATGACAGCTACAAGATCGGACTCCACTCTTATGCTTTTGCTTCAAACGGATATATCTATCTTATCGTTGCCAATCCGACAACAGAACAGCAGCAATTCCTGATCGACACGGATGTGGCAAAAGACGATATCACGGTAAAGAGATACTCCAGTGAATGTAAGGAGATCGCTCTTGCTTCGACGAGAAGTATCCTTCACAGGAATGAGAGAAGATATACTCTTCAGGCCGGCCAGTTCTGTGTGGCTGTCATTCCGGTCGGATAGTCCGATACTATAAACAATCCCGCGGATTCATGGTATAATATTCTAGTGTTGCGGCACGGATCTTTTCGTGCAGTAAAAGAGTAAATAGATATTAGTTCATTTTTGAATGAGGGAGGTTCTTATTATGATTTGTCCTGTTTGTAAAGCAGATGTACCGGATGGCAACAAATTCTGCCCGACTTGTGGTGCTTCCATGGCGGCTGCGGAAGCTGTTTCTGAAACTGTTTCCGAAGTGTCCGATAAGGTAGAGGAAGCTGCGGCTCCTGTGGAAGAAGCGGTTTCTGAAGTTTCTGAGACGATCTCTTCCGAGATCCCGAATGCTACATTTGATCCGGGTGCCCCGATAGCGGTTCCGAAGAAGAAAGAAGAAGCTCCCCTCGATATTCCTTCCGTAGAAGCTCCTGTTGCTCCTGCACCGATCCCGGCTCCGATCGCTGAGCCGATCCCGGAATCTGTAGCAGCTCCGATCCCGGCACCGGTCGCTCCGCCGATCAGCCTGACTCCGGAGACAGTTCCGAGCGCCAAATCTTCCTTCTCTGCTCCGGCGGCAGCTCCGACGGCCATCGACGAGAGAAACGAGTCAAAAGCGATGTCGACAGGTACGGCTTTCTGGCTTATGCTCCTGTTCAGTATCCCGGTCGTCGGTCTGATCAGCTCGATCATCCTTTCGTTTGCCGGTAAGAAGTGCAAGAGCAGAAAGAACTTCGCAAGAGCTGTATTGATCTGGCAGATCATCGCAATCATTGCAGCACTCGCACTCGTGATCGTGACCTACTTCCTGGCACAGGATGTATTTGAAGCGGCGATGAGCGGAGATCTCACCGAATTCACAGAAGCTCTGCAGGATCTGTTCGGCATCTGATCTGATTCTACTCACCATATTCGTGTAAGTTAAAATGCACGCAATTGCTATATGGCTGTTTAGAAGTTGTAACATTGTTTATCTAAAATGATAGCTGTGGATATTTCTATAGGAGATATCTGCAGCTATTCTTTTGTGAGGGGTGAAACGCAATGTTTGAAAATGAAGAATTGATCTCCAAGAAACAGCTTCTTCGTGTCGCGCGTATCTCGTATGGAACTTTATATCGCTGGAAAAGAATGAATCTGATCCCGGAAAGCTGGTTTATCCACAAAGCCACCAGAACCGGACAGGAGACATTTCTCCCCAGAGACCGTGTCCTCGCCCGTATAGAGCGGATCCAGGATCTCAAAGGAGAACTCACAGTAGAACAGCTTCAGGAGATCTTCTCGCCGAATGTGAAGAGCTTCCTGATCCCCGTGGAGGATTTCGTTAAACTGAATCTTGTGTCCAAGATCGCTATGACGGTTTTCACTTCCTGTTTCCCGGATAAGAAGAATATGAAATTCGACGATGTTTTCGGTGTGTATGTCATCGATCACCTGATGCGTCTTTCCGGTATCTATCTGGAAGATGCCAAACAGGTCCTTCGTATGTTAAGTAAATATCTGGCAACTCAGCCCAGTAAGGAATACCAGCTCCTTCTGCTGAGAAAACTCGGCGTCCCGATGACGCTCCTCGTAAAAGAAGATGAAGATATCCTCCTGGAGGATAATACGGAAGTAGTCGCCTGCGCGAATCTTTCCGATTTTGAAGAGGCACTTAAAGGACAGTTGATCGCATAACGGGAGGTAATGCCCTTGGAAAGCACGACGACACGTTTTGAAGTACTCGGTGACCCGACACGCCGGAAGATCCTTTCGGTCCTTTCTCTGAACCGGAGCATGCGTGCCAAAGATATCCTCGAAAACCTGGATATCTCTCAGCCAACGCTTTCTCACCACATGCGTCTCCTTTGTTCCGAGAAGATCCTCGACAGCAGGAAAGTCGGTCGGGAGGTCTTCTATTCTGTAAATGAGGAAACGATCCTTCAGATGATCGATGAACTCCGAACTTTCCTTTCTTCCAAGCCGGAAAAAGAGAAAAAGGAAGAGAAGAAAGACAAGAAGGACAAGAAAAAGAAGAAGAAGGATAAGAAAGACAAGAATAAGTAGTTCACAACATATCCTTGAAGGGGTATATTGAATATATCAAGCTAATGGAGGTTGTTTTTATGTGGAAAGATTTTAAAGCTTTTCTTATGAGAGGAAATGTTATCGATCTGGCAACCGCAGTAGTTATCGGTGCTGCTTTCGGAAAGATCGTAACCGCACTTGTCGATCACATCATTATGCCATGCATTGGTATGCTGACCGCAGGTGTTGATTTTGCGAACATGAAGTATGTTCTTCAGGAAGCAGAGATCAATGCTATGGGTGAAGTCGTCAAAGAAGAAGTGGCGATCGGATACGGTGTTCTTATCAACACGATCCTTGAATTCCTTATCATTGCAGTTGTTATCTTCCTCGTGATCCACGCTATGAACA
>JAFZKB010000015.1 GCA_017551865.1 Clostridiales bacterium
GAAGAGAAGTTTGTCAAGGATCCTTTCTCCAAAGGAAGATTGTACCGGACAGGTGACTTGGTAAGATGGCTGCCAGACGGGAATATAGAATTCCTTGGCCGAATCGACGATCAGGTGAAGATCCGAGGCTTCCGAATCGAGCTGGGAGAGATTGAAAGCAAAATCCGTGAGATTGAGGCGGTAAAAGACTGTGCAGTTATCGCACGGACAGACGCGAGCGGCGAGAAGGCGATCTATGCCTATTACGTAAGTGAAGAGGAGCTTAGTATTTCTGAGATCAGGGAAGAGCTTGGTAAGACGATGCCGGATTACATGATCCCGTCGTACATGATGAGGATCGAATCTATTCCTGTGACGAGAAACGGAAAACTGGATAAGAGAGCACTTCCGGAGATCGAAGCAGGCGCAGGAAGAGAATATGTAGCCCCGAGAACGGAAGAAGAGAGGATCCTCTGCGAGGCGTTTGCGAAGATCTTAAATGTCGAGGAAGTAGGAATAAAGGACAACTTCTTTGAATTGGGAGGAGACTCGATCAAGGCGATCCGAATCATCTCGATCTTGAGAAATTCCGGTTATCAGACAACTGTTAAAGAAATAATGTCTGGCAAATATGTTGAAAGAATAGCCGGATTAATGACACGGAATGCAAATGTCATTGAATATGAACAGGGCGAAGTGAACGGAGTGATCAAAAAGACGCCGATTATCAAAACATTTGACAGCTGGAATCTGAAAAAACCGGAACATTGCAACCAGTCGATGATGATCAATGTAGAAGGCAAGACAGATGAAAACATCAAGGCGGCAGTCGAGGCATTGGTAAAGCATCACGACATACTGCGAGCCGTATATCGGGATAAGGAGCTGGTGGTATTACCAATCAGTGAGAGCAAACTGTGTGATTTCTACACCTATGATTACCATGGAGAGAGTAATGCAGCAAAGAAGATCGAAGAGACCTGTACGCAGATCCAGGGAAGTATCGATCTTAAGAACGGACCTCTGGTCAAGATCGCCGTATTCGAAACTGATAACGACAAGGTAATGATGTTCTGTATCCATCACCTGGCAGTAGACGGAGTATCCTGGAGAATCTTAATAGAAGATTTTGAGACAGCAGTAAAACAGCTGGAAAGCGGGGATCCGGTAGTACTTCCAAAGAAGACGGCATCGTATGAGATGTGGAGTGAAAAACTGGAAGAGTATGGACGAGGACTCACCGGCGGAGAAAAAGAATACTGGAATAAGATGTCGGAGAAGGCGAGCAGACTCCTTGTAGAGGAGACCTGTCAGCAGGAAGAAGCATATTACGGGACAGTTGAATTTTCAAAAGAGGTCAGTGAAAAACTGCTGAAGCGAAGCGGAAAAGCATGCGGAGCCAGGACGAATGAGGTACTGCTCAGTGGAATCGCGAAAGCTGTAGGCAGAATGACGGGACAGGAACAGGTATCGATCCGGCTGGAAGGCCATGGCCGAGAGAAACTCCATGAAGCGATAACCATAGACAGAACCGTGGGCTGGTTTACGAACATATATCAGCTGGTATTTGACTGTTGTGAAGATCCGAGAAGAAGTGTAATTGAAGCGAAAGAAGCAGTACGCAGAGTTCCGAATGGCGGGCTCGGCTATAGTTTCATCGGTTGTGATGAAAAGACCGCAGATATAAGTTTCAACTATTTAGGTGATCTGAGTGCTATGAATCTAAATAGTAGATATAACTGTGGTGACTGGTTTGCTGAAGAGAATCAGACAGACGATAGTATCGTGCTAGATGGTCAGGCAATCAACGGAATTATATCGTTTAGCGTTTCCTGCAAAAATGGAAAGTTTAACCATGATTTTCTCAGAGAATTCAGCGCAAACTTTGAACTGGCGGTAACAGAGGCAGCGGAATACTGTGCGGAGGCAGAGGAACCGGAAAAGACGGCAAGTGATTACGGTGTCACGGACATGACATCCGTGGAATTTGAAAGATTCCTGGCAGAAACAAAGGGAAAAGTCAGCAAGATCTATAGCCTGACTCCGCTACAGGAGGGCATGCTATTCCACAGCATGGAAGACAGAGAGTCCACAGGATACGTGATCCAGGGAGCTTATAGGCTGGGAATGCAAATGGATCCTGAAACTGTCCGGGAAGCACTTGAATTGTTAAGCCTGAGATATGAAGTTTTGAAGACAGCGTTTA
>JAFZKB010000001.1 GCA_017551865.1 Clostridiales bacterium
CCGACCTGTTCTATATTCAGCAGTTCACTGAATACTCCGCAGATCTTCTCCTCCGTTTCCGTTCTCGGGGCTACATATTCTCTTCCTGCTCCCGCTTCGATCTCCGGAAGTGCCCTCTTATCCAGTTTTCCGTTTCTCGTCACAGGAATAGCTTCAATCCTCATCATGTACGACGGGATCATGTAATCTGGCATCGTCTTACCGAGTTCATCCCTGATCTCAGAGTTACTGAGTTCCTCTTCGCTTACGTAATAGGCATAGATCGCCTTCTCTCCGCTAGCGTCTGCCCGTGCGATAACGGCACAATCCTTGACTCTTTCGATCTCACGGATGCGACTCTCGATTTCACCAAGTTCGATACGGAAGCCTCTGATCTTCACCTGTTCATCGATTCGCCCAAGATACTCGATATTCCCGTCAGGCAGCCATCTCGCCAGGTCCCCTGATCTGTACATCCTGCCCTCGCCAAACGGATTCTTCACAAACTTCTCTTCCGTCAGTTCCGGTCGGTTCAGATAGCCTCGGGCAAGGCCTTCTCCAGCAATGCATAGTTCACCCGGGATTCCAATTCCGCACAAGTTTTCCTTGTTCAGAATATAGATCTTTGTATTGCTGATTGGCTTTCCAATCGTAACGGTTTCAGATGTTTTTTCATTCTTAGAATATATCAAGTTCGACGCACAGATTGTCACTTCTGTAGGTCCGTATGAATTGATGTATTTTGAATTTTGCACAGCTTTCTGGATGATTTTCTTATTTGTTTGTGATCCGGCTGTAACAAGATAACCGTCCAATTCAAAATCGCCCTGCTCATAATATGCTGGTGGAAAGTATGAGGTATTGATCGAATTATCCTTCAGATACTGTCTCATTCTGTCCATGTCTTTGATTGTTTCATCCATTGGCACATACAATACAGCTCCGTTCATATGTGCTAGCAAAAATTCCCAAACAGATCCATCAAAAATATAATTAGCAAATTGAAGGACATGTTCTCCTTGCGAGATCTGAAGTTCTGTTTGCATATATCTTCCAAGATTGACCACACCATGGTGTTCCAGCAGTACGCCCTTCGGCTGTCCTGTTGTTCCCGATGTATAGATACAGTACGCCAGATCTTCCGGCTTGTTCACATGCTCCGGATTACTTCTGTCTCCTGTCCAGTCTTCTCTTCCTAGATCTATCTTCGCCAGTTCTGTCTCCTGCTCCGTGCCATACAATACGATTGCCTTGGCTTCACAGTCGTCCAGCATGAACTGTATTCTTTCTTCCGGATAGGTCGGATCGATCGGGACATAAGCTCCTCCTGATTTCAGAATGCCATAGATTCCTACGATCATCTGAAGGCTTCTTTCTGCCTTGATTGCTACCATGTCATCCGGTCTTACTCCCAGCTCTCTCAGCTCATGTGCCAGGATATTGGCTCTCTCATTCAGTTCCCGGTATGTCAGACTTGTTCCTTCAAAGACAACTGCGGTGTTATCCGGCGTCTTCTCTACCTGTTCTTCAAACAGATCCACAACTGTCTTTTCTCTCGGATAGTCTGTTGCCGTATCGTTGAAGTCAGTGAGGATCCGATTCTTCTCTTTCTCTGTGACCGTCTCGATGTCTTCTACCAGGCCGTCCTTCTTCTCTGCGATCTCTTCACTGATCTTTACCAGGCGCTCCAGTACTGCATGCATTTCCTCATCACTATACTCATTCGGATCATACATTACATCAAAGCCCAGTTTTCCCTCTGTCTCATATCCTGTCACGGAAAGGGCATAGTTC
>JAFZKB010000016.1 GCA_017551865.1 Clostridiales bacterium
AATACCTTCGGGTCACGAACGATAGCACGGCCGAGAGCAACACGCTGACGCTGACCACCGGAGAGAGCCTTCGGCTTTCTGTCGAGGAGGTGCTCGATCTCGAGGATCTTAGCAGCTTCCTGAACGCGGCGCTTGATCTCATCACGAGCTACCTTACGGAGCTTAAGACCGAATGCCATGTTATCGAATACTGTCATGTGCGGGTACAAAGCGTAGTTCTGGAAAACCATCGCGATGTCACGGTCCTTCGGGAGTACGTCGTTGATCAGACGATCGTCGATGTAGATCTCACCTTCGGAAATATCTTCGAGACCAGCGATCATACGAAGAGTGGTGGACTTACCGCAACCGGAAGGTCCTACCAGGATGATGAATTCCTTATCGGAAATCTCAAGGTTGAAGTCAGAAACAGCTACTACGCCGCCTTCATACTTCTTGTAAACATGCTGAAGTGATAAACTTGCCATTTGTTACCTCCAAAATCGTGCGCCGCCTGGCGGGCACATTTTTCTTTATGGAACTACTATAACATGCCCTTTCCTGCCATGCCACTCGTAAAAATCCCCAAAAAACAGCGCGCTTTTTTGACACGCCCCGCCAAGCTTTGTTGCAACTTGACGAGTATTCGCGATACCTGCTTGTGCAGAATGTACAATTTTCCTGATTTTCACCGGTTTAACTTGCTTTATGCAATTTTATTCAGTATTCTGTATAAATATTAACGGCATTCTAGGAGACGATTATGGAAAAGGATCTTACTTTACCTACAGTCGGAAACGACATGCAGACATTGATCAACAAGGCAGCGACTCTTGTCGAGGCGCTCCCGTATATTCAGAGCCTCGCGGGCAAAACCATCGTAATCAAGTACGGCGGCAATGCCATGGTCAACGATGAGCTCAAGTCTTCCGTCATGGATGATATCGCCCTTCTCAAGGCAGTCGGTATCAACCCGGTACTCGTTCACGGCGGCGGACCGGATATCAGCAACATGCTGAAGACTTTGAATGTGGAATCCCGCTTCGTAAACGGTCTGCGTGTCACGGACGCGAAAGTTATGAGCGTGGCGCAGATGGTTCTGATCGGAAAGACGAATAAGGAGATCGTTTCCTATCTCGGACAGAAGGGTGTCAAGGCGATCGGTATCAGCGGTATCGACGGACACCTGATCGAGTGCGAGAAGCTGACCGAAGATGCAAACGGCGATCCGATCGATGTCGGCTTCGTCGGCAAGATCAAGAGCATCAACACCAAAGTCCTTGCGACTCTGGCCAATGACGAATATATCCCGGTCGTCGCTCCGATCGGTGTCGGCTCTGACGGTGAAAGCTATAACATCAATGCAGATACGGTCGCATCCGAGATCGCAGTAGCTCTCAAGGCAGAAAAGCTCATGACCCTGACGGACGTCGAGGGTGTAAAGGCGATCCAGGAGGACGGTTCCATGAAGGTACTTCCAGTCCTGACCGAGTCCGACATCCACGAGATGATCGATTCCGGCGTGATCACCGGCGGCATGATCCCGAAGGTCACGGGATGCCTCGACACGATCCGACGAGGCGTCGGCCGTGCACATATCATCGACGGGCGTATCCCTCACAGTATCCTCCTCGAGATCTTTACCGGCAAGGGTATCGGTACCATGATCATCCGGGAGAGAAAGCCCTATTTCGAGGGAGAAAAGATCTGACCATCCGCCGCATCCCGGCATTATATATATGAGGTAATAATATGGATAACGTTACTAATACAGATACCAAACTTACACAGATCATGGCACTTGATGAGGCCTGCTTCCTTCCGGTATTCGGAAAGCGTGTACCGCTCGTGGTCGATCACGGTAAGGGCATGTACCTTTACGGTACCGACGGCAAAAAGTACATGGACATGATCGGCGGTATCGCTGTAAATACACTGGGTCACGCAAACAGCAAGCTCACCAGAGCGATCAGCTCTCAGGCCAAGAAGGTCATCCACTGCTGCAACTACTACTATAACGAGCCCCAGACCATGCTCGCCAAAAAGCTCACTGATATGAGCTTCGCGGAAAAAGCTTTCTTCGCCAACTCCGGCGCAGAAGCCAACGAAGGAGCGATCAAGCTCGCCCGCGGGTACTGGTCCAAGCAGGGTACGCCAAAGCCGAAGATCATCACGGCGAAGATGTCTTTTCACGGAAGAACAATGGCGACCATCGCCGCCACCGGCCAGGAAAAGTTCCAGACTCCTTTTAATCCGATGGTTCCGGGATTTGAATATGTTCCGTATAACGATATCGAAGCGATCAAGGCAGCGGCAGATTCCGAGACCGGTGCCATCATGCTCGAGCTCATCCAGGGCGAGAGCGGCGTACATCCGGCCGATTTCGATTATGTGCAGGAGGTCCGCAAGTTCTGTACCGCCAACAGGATTCTGCTGATCATCGATGAAGTTCAGACCGGTGTCGGACGTACAGGCACTTTCTTCGCATATGAGCAGTACGGTATCCAGCCGGATATCGTCACACTGGCCAAGGGTCTTGCAGGCGGCGTCCCGATCGGCGCTGTTCTTGCCAACAAGGCCGCTTCCACGGGCTTTGCCCCGGGTGACCACGGCTCCACATTCGGCGGAAACCCGCTGGCTTGCGCCGCAGCACTGGCCGTCATTGAAGAGATCGAATCGAAGAATCTTCTCGGCAACTCCATGAATATGGGTGCACTTTTACAGAAGAAGCTTCAAAATGTTGCGAAGAAAACGAAGAAGATCTCTGAGGTAAGAGGCAAGGGACTTCTGATCGGTATCGAACTGGATTCCGGTTCTTCTGCCGAAGTTAAGATGAAGCTTTTCGAAAAGGGCTTCCTCGTAAGTTCCATCGGATCGAATGTGATCCGTATCGCCCCGCCGCTCATCATTAACAGAATCCACGTTTATAAATTCATCTCTGCGCTGCAGGATGTCCTCGAAGGAAAGGAGTAAAAACACATGAAACACTACATTGATTTTCACGAAGACGTAACGATCCCGGAGCTCGACGCTCTGCTTGAAACCGCTATTGATCTGAAGGACAAGACGAAGAAAGGCATCCCTCACCCGATCCTTTCCGGCAAGACCCTCGGCATGATCTTCAGCAAGTCCTCGACGAGAACACGTGTTTCTTTTGAGGTCGGCATGTATCAGCTCGGCGGACACGCTCTCTTCTTAAGCTCCGATGATATCCAGATCGGACGTGGCGAGACCATCTACGATACCGCCAATGTTCTTTCGAGAATGGTCGACTGCATCATGATCCGTACCTTCTCCCACCAGGATATCGTGGATCTGGCCAAGTACGGAACGATCCCGATCATCAACGGCCTTTCCGACGACCAGCATCCGACACAGGTCTTAGCTGACCTTCTGACCATCAAGGAGCACAAGGGCACATTAAAGGGCCTGAAGTTCGCTTATGTCGGCGACGGAAACAACATGGCCAATTCCCTCCTGCAGGCCTGCGCCAAGGCAGGCATGGATATCTCTGTGGCTTCCCCGAAAGCCTATACCTGCCCGGACAAGTATGTTCTGCAGGCACAGGAAGATGCGAAGATCACCGGTTCCAAGATCGTCATGACAGAAGACCCGTATGTAGCCTGCAAGGATGCAGACGTGATCTATACCGATACATGGGCCAGCATGGGCCAGGAAGCTGAAAAAGCCGAGAGGATCAAGGTATTTAAGGACTATCAGGTCAATTCCGACCTCTTCTCCGTAGCCGATAAGGACGCACTGTTCCTGCATTGTCTCCCGGCTTACCGTGGCTATGAAGTCACCGAAGACATCATCGACGGACCGCACTCTGTCGTATTCGACGAGGCGGAGAACAGACTGCATGCCCACAAGGCGATCCTCGTTCACCTTATGAGTGACCAGCATGCCTGATATCCACGTTCGTCAGGCAAGGCTCACAGAAGGAGCCATCATCCTTAAGCTCGTTCACGAATCCATGACCTCGTACTGCAGGGATTCCGGGATTCCGGATTCCTTCATCGAGGCCACTTCGGAGACGCTCGAGACGGTCGAAGCGGCCATCTCCTCGGGCGTCGTGTTCGTGGCGCTCAGCGAAGATGAAGAGATCCTCGGCACCTGCCGTCTTTATATCCGTCCAAGAAGAGACCTCGACGACGAACTCAAAAACGTCATCAAGGGGTTTTCTTCGCGAGTGGCGTATTTTGCCAGATTCGCGGTATGGGATACCTGGAGAAATCAGGGCATCGGCAACTATCTTCTTTCCTACTGTGAGCAGGTAGCCAGAAAGACATCCTGTTCCCACCTTCTCCTTCACACGGCACAGAGCAACTCCGGAATGGTCGACTACTATCAGTCGCGCGGGTTCAAGCTTCTGTCGACCGACGAAGGAAGAGGCTATCGAAGAGGTCTTTTCGGGAAGAAATTGGCTCCCTGGCCGAAGTGAAAGCATCCTCTCTTTATCTCCTCTTATGTATTTCAATGTTTTTGAAGTATATTTTTAACTTTATGTTCGTATCCATATAACCGTTCGGTATATTCCGTCAAATCCGTTATTCCGCGCACACAAATCCCCGCCGAATTCTCATAAAATAACACAAAAGCATGAGTGGATGGAAATGTGTCCGGTATGAATAACATTAAGGAATACAGAATTCGAGCAAATCTGAGTCAGGGACAGCTGGCGGAAATGGTCAATGTGAAGCAATCCTGCATTTCCCGCTGGGAAAGCGGCGTTGCCTATCCGGAGATCGAGACCGCCAAGAAGCTCTCTGCCGTCCTGAACATACCGTTCTCTCTCATCTATAACCACTCTCCCCTGGAAGGACCTTATACACTTCCCGTGTACGATACGATCCACAGCAACGGCTCCGGAACGATCTCGACCCGCCCCGGAAGTCTTCTTCAGGTCACACAGAACGAGATGCGCATGCTGGTACCGCGGCTCGAGGCAAAGAAGCTGAATCTGAATTCAGACACATCTGCCAAACTCGATCCGAACTGGTTTTTCGGGTATTACTGCGATTCTACGAATATGATGCCGACCGTCCTTCCGAACTCGGTCAACGTCATGTTTAAAACGAACACCGTCTATGCCAATGAGATCCATCTGATCAGCATCAACGGCAAAGATATGCAGATGGCGCGTCTTGTGAAAGACAAAAATGACCTTCTGGCCATTCTTAATAACTCGCCTGTCGAGCACAAGTACTTCCGCGCTTCGGATCTGAAAGACGGCAAAGTACGTGTTCACGGCGTCCTTGTCCAGTCCCGCATGTCTTATCTTCTTTGAGAAAAGATCAGATCGTCTCGGCTCTTTGTGCCCACCAGCCCTCTCTGATCAGTTTTTGATATTCCCGGCTTTCTTCGATCAGTCGGATCTTCTCTTCTGCTTCGAAGATACCGAATACGGCGCTGCCGGAACCGCTCATGGCAGAAAAAACGGCGCCGCCATCTGAAAGAAGACGGATCCCCTCCTCGATTTCCGGAACCGCCAGAAGCGCCGGCGCCTGAAGGTCATTCGACCAGTCCGCGGATGCGTGGATCAGACGTTCAGAAGGCTCCTCCGGGCCCTGAAGTTTCCCGATCAGGATCTTCTTTTCTTCTTCCGTGATACACGAAGCTCCCATCTCATCGAACGCCTTATAGCAGGCCGGTGTGGAGACGCCTCTTTTCGGCTTTAAAAGCAGCATCGGAAGTCCTTTCAGGTCAGGAAGTTTCGTGACGATCTCCCCGACGCCCTCGCAGAGCGATGTTCCGCCAAAGAGGAAGAAGGGAACATCGGCCCCGATCGACGCTGCGATTGCCTGAAGATCCTCATCGGATATTTTCTTCGGCAAAAGATCCGCCATGGCCAGAAGGACAGAAGCCGCATCAGAGCTTCCTCCCCCGAGCCCCGCCTGGGACGGAATATTCTTTGTAAGTGAAACTTCTACGGCATACTCGTCAGCACCGTACTTTTGCAGGAACCGGTATGCGGCCAGAAAAGCCGTATTCTTAAACGGGTCCCTCGGAAGGAAGGAGGAGTCGGAAACCAAAGTGACCGAGGGGTCTTTCCCGTCGGACGGATCTTTTTCACGGAGACGGACAGTGATCTCATCGTAGATGGAGATCGTCTGCATGCAGCTGTAGAGCAGATGATAGCCGTCCTCTCTTTTCCCGTCCATACGGAGGAAAAGGTTGACCTTGGCGGGTGCCCTGCGCGTGACCTTTCGGATGAACGGATCTTTGCGACCCGGAATATTTGTCTCCTTACTCATGAAATCCTCTTCTCTTTCCAAAGCAAAAGCCGCCATGCTCACACCAACGTGGGCTCGCATAGACGGCTGTTGTGTCTTGATTTATGACTGCTAAGAAACTCAGCTTGCCTGTGTCTCCGCCACGGTTGCGATGTGGACCGACTTGGTCAGCACATCGATGTAGCTGTAGGAAACGGTCTCCTGCGCAGCGTTTGTCGGCTTTCTGTCACACTTCACTGTGAACATATTCGGATAGCAATGATCGAGTATCCCCTCATGCACAATGATTCTCTTTCTTCCTCCGTTGGAGGTAAGGCGGACGGTTCTGCCGATATATGCCTCAAGATTCTTCTTGCATGCCTCAACATCTGCTTTAATAATCACTGGTTTTTTCCTCCATTTGCGTATCAAAAAACGGATAACCTACTGTTACAGAATTATATCAGCATCCTCTAACGTTGTCAACGAAAAACACAACCTCTTGTGGTCAATTTGCACAAAAAATCCCAAATATAGTGTTTTAGCTTTGACTTTCTCAAAAATCCGGGTCGTGATTTTTGTAATACTTTCGTCATTTTCTGTTGGAATTATATGGTCGAAAGCATATAATGATAACCGTAGTTTTTATAGGTTAAATTACGAATAAATATATAAGTGAGGACCGATTATGCTTAGTGACATTGAGATCGCACGTAATGCCGAAATGCTGCCTATCGAGAAGATCGCGGAGAAACTGGGGATCGCAAGAGACGACCTTGAGTTCTATGGAAAATATAAGGCCAAGCTGCCGCTTCGTCTTCTTTCCGACCGCAAGGATAAGAAAGACGGCAAGCTCGTTCTTGTCACAGCAATGAACCCGACACCGGCCGGCGAAGGTAAGACCACCGTCAGCATCGGTCTGGCTCAGGCCCTCAACAAACAGAATAAGAACGCTATGCTCGCCCTGCGTGAGCCTTCCCTCGGACCGGTCTTCGGTATCAAGGGCGGTGCAGCCGGCGGCGGATATTCTCAGGTCGTGCCGATGGATGACATCAATCTGCACTTCACGGGTGACCTTCACGCGATCACTTCCGCCAACAACCTTCTGGCGGCCATGATCGACAACCACCTCTATCAGGGAAATGAACTCCGCCTCGATAAGGAGCGCATCCTCTGGAAGCGCTGTCTCGACATGAACGACCGTGCACTTCGCAGCCTGAACCTCGGTGTCGGCGGCGGTGTCAACGGGGTTCCGAGAAACGAAGTCTTCTCCATTACCGCTGCCAGTGAAATCATGGCGATCCTGTGCCTTGCTTCCGACATGGAAGACTTGAAGAAGCGTCTGGCAAATATCGCGATCGCATACGATCTGGACGGCAACATCGTCCGTGCTTCTGCCCTGAAGGCTGAAGGCGCCATGAGTGTTCTCCTTAAAGATGCGATCTGCCCGAACCTCGTGCAGTCCCTGGAGCACACACCGGCCCTGATCCACGGCGGACCGTTCGCCAATATCGCTCACGGCTGTAACAGCATCATCGCCACGAAGATGGCCTTAAAGCTCGCAGATATCGTCGTAACCGAAGCAGGCTTCGGTGCGGACCTCGGCGCTGAGAAGTTCCTGGACATCAAGTGCCGGACCGCAGGCATCTGGCCGAACGCCGTCGTTATCGTGGCGACCGTCCGTTCTCTGAAATACAATGCCGGCATCCCGAAGGAAGAACTCAACAAGCCGAACGCCGAGGCTGTAGCTGCCGGTTTCCCGAACCTGGCCAAGCATATCGAAAACATCCTGAGCTACGGTATCCCGTGTGTCGTAGCCAGCAACCAGTTCCTCACCGATACAGAGGAAGAGCTGGAGACCCTGCGTCGTCTCTGCGAAGAAAAGGGCGCGACATTTGCTCCTGCACAGATCTTTGCCAAAGGCGGAGACGGCGGACAGGAACTCGCTGACAAAGTCCTTGCCGCCATCGAGACCCCGGCTGACGGACCGCACTATATGTACGATCTGGATATGCCTGTCGAAAAGAAGATCGAAGCGATCGCCAAGAATATCTATGGTGCCGCCAATGTCGAGATCCTGCCGGAAGCACAAAAGAAGATCGAAGACTTCACAAAGGCCGGATTTGGCAACACCCCTGTATGTATCGCGAAGACACAGTATTCCCTGTCCGATAATCTCAAGGTCCTGGGCCGTCCGGAAGGATTCACCCTCACCGTACGTGATATCTGGCTGTCCGCCGGCGCGGGCTTCCTGGTCGCTCTGACCGGTGCCATCGTCACCATGCCGGGCCTTCCGAAACATCCGGCCGCGATGGATATCGATATCGATGCCAACGGCGTGATTGAAGGACTGTTCTGATATTTTATGAAGAATCCGAAAAGTAATTACATCGGAGAAGCGCGAAGGATCAAGCGGAACCGGATGATCATCCGGTCTGTCATCGCGGGCATCGTGATCCTCGTTATTGGTTTTGCGCTCTTTTTCACGCACATCCTGAATCTGAAAAAGGATATCGATTCGGAGTTTCCGAGCAGTGAGGAAGGATCGGCTTCGACCCAGTTCCACACGACTCCGACAGACGAGACGGATCTCACTTCGGATCCGGAAGCGACAAAAGACACAGGCGCAACATCCGGAGATCCTTCCGGGGATACGTCTGCGACAGGAAATACCGAAGCGACCGAAGATACCGGCGAGACCAAAGATACCGAGGGAAGTCTTCCGGAGACGAATGAGACCGGGGATGGTGAAGATGACCCCACCGAACCCGAAAGCACACCCACGACGACTGTCTCTCTTCTCCCGGATGAATGGCCGGAGACCGAGCCGGTTCTTTTCCCGCAGAAATACCCTCTTCAGACCGTCACGCATGCCGAGCGCGACCAGTCCTACGCGAATATGAAGCAGGCGGTCAAGAAGTATATCGAGGAGCATAAAGAAGCCCGGATCGGTTTTTACTATATCAACCTCAGCACCGCCGAAGCGTTCGGATATAACGAGGCCTCCCCCTTCGTGGTCGGTTCTTCGATCTATCTGCCGATATCGACGATGCTCTACGATGATGTCAAGAACGGCAGAAGGTCTCTTAAGGTCGTCTCGACTTTTAACAGCTCCTATCTTCAGGAGGGCACTTCCTCTTCCATGAAGGATGTTCCGAACGGCAAACAGTTTTACGTCTCGCAGCTGATCTATAAGGCTGTCCATGAGGGCGACAGCGCCGCGATGGCCATGATCCTCGACTATATGGGTGGAGCGGATGATGTACTGTCCCGTCTTTCCCAGACGACATTTTCTGTCGACTTTACATCCGTGCAGAATTACGTGGATTACAAAGGGAGACAGCAGTCCGGTATCCACCGCTCTTCGCCCTACGATCTGGCCAACTACGCCGAGGAACTCTACTGGAGCTACATGTCTTATCCGGGCGATTATCAGGGACTGATCAATGCCCTCTATGATCCGGATCACTTAAGCGGCATCGGAAAAAACTTCCCCGCCGATACACTGGTCCTGCACAGAGCCGGCAGCAATACTGAATTCCACAGCGAAAGTGATGTGGCGATCATCCTTTCTTCCGAACCCGTCGTGGTCTGCGTTACCGCGGAAGCCGCGACTCCCGCCGAGGCGGAGGAGATCCAGGCAGCACTCGGAGCACTGGTATATAATTTCATAAGTTACTGTCATGCTTAGGCAATTTATGATATAATCTCTTCGTATTTTCGTCCCGGGTGGTCTACAGTTGGCGGTGGGTCTTGTGCGATGCGAGCCTGTGAACCCTGTCAGGTCCGGAAGGAAGCAGCAGTAAGCGGTCACTCGTATGTGCCGCAAGGGTGCTTGCCCCGACTGTAGTCCAGCC
>JAFZKB010000017.1 GCA_017551865.1 Clostridiales bacterium
ATCTGTTTTTAATTTATAATATGCCTCAAAGTCCGCTTCTACATAGTCACGCAGACGTAATCGTTCTGTTTCAAGTTTTATCATCTATTTACAAAAGCCTCCATTCTCTCCACCGATAAACTCCGATTTGTGCCTTAGCACGTTATGTTCAAAGATAATCACTTTATGTCGTACATTTTCATGGTTTCTTTATCACGATACTCATGTTTCTCGTAATACGCAATAAGATCTCCCGACTCATCACGAAGCGCGACCATGTAGACATCCTTGTTTTCCTTCTGGTTGTACGAAGTATATACCAGATTGTTATCTTTCGATTCACGGAACCAGCCAACAACCTTTTGGATCATCTCCCGGGATTTCTCGTTGTGACAATCAAGCAGACTCTTACCCAAAAGATCTTTACCACCCCATTTTTCATATCTTTGGATTGCAGCCGGATTCATGTAGATGATCGCATGATCCAGATCACAGATCACAACAGCAGCGCGGTCTGCTTCCAGCACACCCTTATATACCATATTCATATCAGCACTCATTTCTTCGCCTTTCTCGGATCTTCCGGTTTCTTTGCATTATCCGGTATTGCCCATGACCTCCCAAAACGTTCCACTCCCGGAATACGCCCTTCCGTGACATACTGATTCACGCGGCGTTCCGATACGTTCCACTTGTATGATGTTTCTCTGACAGATAAGTATCCTTTCATTGTTGCCTCATTTCAAATTAGAATAACACAGGTTAAATTATATACGAATATCAGTATATTTGCAACAAAAAAGACCGTTGCTTGACGATTAGGCTTTGCCATCAGGTTACTATGCTTAATTCAAACAACGGCCTTTTCACACATTTAGGTATTAATCTGAAAACATCGTTTCAATGTAGTCATCCAGCTTATGTGTATTGATCAAGACCCTCGTACCGATTTTTCGCTTTGCACCGGCATCCTTTGCCAACTTATCGAAGCCGTGTATCCCCATTCCGTATAAACCGGCTCCTTCCTTTACAGTTACATATTTTCTCTGCGCCGCTCCGATAATGATCTCCAATTTTTCAATGGTATCCGTCTGATTCCTTTCGTATCCCATATGTGCCTCCTTAGCTATACATATCTTCGATGTACTCATTGAGTTTCTGTACATTTACGATTGCCCTGCTACCTATCTTTCTTACAGCTTTTGCTTCCTGTGCCATTTTAATAAAGGTATTTCTCCCGACAGAATATAAGGTGGCGCCCTCCTCATAGCTGATGTACGGTTTCTGGGAGCATTTGATCATCAGCTCCAATGACTCTATTGAAAAATCCTCTTTTCTCGGTATGCTCATTTTGTTCCCTCCTATGCAAATACAAATCCTTTTAACTTATCTCTTAACACTTCGGCTCCAAAGACTATCAAAGCCACAAAAAATGAAATAATAAACGTGACTGCGAGCATGATCGCCATAACGCCTATTGTGTTCCATTGAGCTGTACATACGGCTATAATGAAGCAATTTCCCAGTACAAGGTAGAATATGGACAACGCAATACCATATGCCTTTATCCCAAGATTCATAAGCAGTATCAGCAGACTCAGAAGCACAATCAGCGGAAGACATATTATCTTTCCAATAAAACGTAATAGTTTCATAAGCCCCTCTTTTCTCTTCTCCATTTATCGAGAAGTTCATAAATCACACTCTCTCGTTCTTCCTGTGACATATCAAGCGGGAAATACTTATCTAGCTTATCTCCAGGAAGACTGAGCCGTTTCGAAACCTTTTTTGATGATGCAGGTCGCATGGAGTTAAAGAACTTATATACATCATCCTTAGTAAGGCTCTCAACATCTTCATTTCTGCGAAGAGCTCCAACTTCTGATGTCTGAAGCATTCCGTTTTCCCAAATATATGAATAGATCCATTTCTGTACCTTTTCCGGAAAATACGAAAGCTCCACCGCTGTATATAAAGCCAGTTTTTTGGAATCCGTCATTTCAAGGAACTCTGGGATCACCTCAGTAAGTCGCATGATCCTCTGCACCTGATTTCTGCTCTCTCCGACATCTTTTGCAAGCTGTTCGTCAGCCCTTAACTTTGTCCCTATTAGGGACGAAGTTAAATCTGTTCTATCCCCCTGTCTACGCATCGCCTCATATCGCATCTTATACGCAAAGGCTTTTTCGCTCGGAAGGATTTCTTCTCTCTGAAAATTCGAATCAACCATCATTATCGTAGCTTCATCATCCGAAACATCCCGGATAATTGTAGGAATCTTTGTAATGCCAGCTTTTTCTGCAGCATGAAGCCTTCGGTGTCCGGAGATCATTTCATAAAGACCATCTTCTGCAGGTCTGACGATAACAGGCGTAAGTACTCCATTAGAACTGATGCTCTCGACCAGTTCCTCCATTTTTTCATCATCCACCACTTTATATGGATGATTTCGGAATGGGCGAATCTGATCAATCTGTAACTCATTCGCTCCCGATGAATCAGGAACACAAAGCAATTCATCCAGACTTGTCAGTTTAATCTTCTGTCCAACTCGGCTTCCCATCAGACCGCCTCCTTTCCGATAACTTCTCTGATCAGCTCTCTGTACGCTGATGCCGCCTTGCCCTTTGGATCATATACATACAGACTGCTTCCTTCCGCAGAAACTTCAGATGCCCTGACAGAAAGAGGAATCTCAGATCTGAATACATTAATCCTTCCCGAATACACTTCATGAATCTGCTGTGCAATATCCTTTGCATAATTGGTTCTTTTATCAACCATAGTGATCAGAATACCTTCAATGGTGAGATTCGGATTGAGCTGCCTCTGCACCTTTCCAATCGTTCTGAGAAGCTGCTGCAGACCTTTTACCGGCAGGTAGGCCGCCTGTACCGGAATCAGCACGGAGTCCGCACAGGCAAGTGCATTAACCGTAAGCATGCCGAGACTGGGCATACAGTCGATAATGATATAATCATATAGTTCTCTTGCCCTGCTCACATATTCCTTGAGAATCGTCTCCCTGCTGATAACTCCGGTAAGTGATACCTCAAGCCCTGAAAGCTCAATATTGCCGGGAAGAAGGTCCACACCTTCATCGTGATGAAGAATACCTTCTGTCATATCAAAAGGTTCATCGTTTATTATTTTGAGCATGATGGACGACAGTGTATTCTCCAGTTTATCGGGTTCATCAAACCCAAGGCTGATCGAAAGCGAGCCCTGAGGGTCAGCATCTATCAGAAGCACTTTGTATCCTTCTCTTGCAAGGCCGGTCCCGATATTTACGCAGGAGGCAGTTTTGGCTGTTCCTCCCTTTTGATTCGATATTGAAATGACTTTGCACATTATCTTTTTCCTTTCTTTGGTTCTTTTCCTTTGTTCTCGATGTAATCTTCGAATATAGCCACTTTTATCAAAACGGTTCCGCCAATCTTGTATATCGCACCAGATTCCTTCGCCATCTTCCTGGCTGTTGTTAATCCAATGGAATATAGCTTAGTAGCCTCATCCAGACGGATATACTTTTTCGCTCCGCATTCAACAAGCTCCTGCAGATGCTCAACTTCCTGACGCATCATCTCATCCATTTCCTCCTTTCCCATCGTCTCCGGTTCTTCAACCACAGCATGTTCTTCAAGATACTTATCCAGGATATTCAGATCTACAATGGACGTTTTTCTAATGGGATAATTAGCACCTGCCATCTTGGCTGTTCGTACAAAGAGCGAATAAGCCATGTTGTATATCTGAGCGCCTTCATAGTAAGTAACAAACCGGCATTTCCGCTCTGACTTGATATATTTATCAAGATCCGGTGCCCTACTTCGATTATTCTTTTTTGCCATATTCACACATTCCTTTCAGCGACATACTTCATTGCCCCGTAGCATGAAGAAGATCCATAAACGCAAAAAAAGCACTTGGTTTCGGCCTGTCAAGCCTACTAGCAAGTGCTTTATCTTACGTCCCTGATTCTCAGGATTATTTACTTTTCATCTGTTTGCCACGATTTTGCCACACTGATTTGGGCCTTTTCGCGACTTTTTCACATCACTGAAATAGAATTTATAGCTGCACCCGATTGCTATGCGGATACGTTTATATCAATTTGAATCCGTTTATCAAGACCACCCGAGTTCGATGTCGATATGTTTAAGTGTTCCGCGTTGTAGTGTATCAATAAATCGCTAAAAATCGATTTTTGTGTGTATATGTTAGATACTCTTAAGTGTCGGGAAGAGCAAAACATCTCTGATCGCCGGGCTGTCTGTAAGCAGCATGACCAGACGATCGATGCCGTAGCCGATGCCGCCCGTCGGGGGCATACCGATCTCGAGGGCGTTGAGGAAGTCCTCGTCGGTGTGGTTCGCTTCTTCGTCACCTGCTTCAAAAGCAGCGTCCTGGGCAGCGAATCTTTCTCTCTGGTCGATCGGGTCATTGAGCTCGGAATATGCGTTACACATTTCCCATGTGTTGATGAACAGTTCGAAACGCTCTACCTTCTCCGGATCAGACGGCTTCTTCTTCGTAAGAGGAGAGATTGCTACCGGGTGATCCATGATGAATGTCGGCTGTACGAGATTTTCTTCGCAGAACTGCTCGAAGAACAGGTTGATGATGTCGCCCTTGGTATGGCGGTCTTCGAACTCTACGTGATGTTCCTTGGCAAGTGCTTTTGCCTCGTCATCGGTCTTCACTGTGTCGAAGTCTACGCCTGCGTACTTCTTGATCGCGTCGTTCATGGTGAGGCGCTCGAAGGGCTTACCGAAGTCGATCTCGAGGTCGCCGTACTTGATGAGCGTGGTGCCGCAGACCTTTTCTGCGAGGTAACGGAACATGGACTCAGTCAGTTCCATCATGCCCTCATAGTCTGTGTATGCCTGATAGAGCTCCATCAGGGTGAACTCCGGGTTGTGACGTGTGTCAACGCCTTCGTTTCTGAATACACGGCCGATCTCGTAAACACGCTCGAGGCCGCCGACGATCAGTCTCTTGAGGTAAAGCTCAAGGGAGATACGAAGCTTAACGTCCTCGTCGAGAGCGTTGTAGTGGGTCTCGAACGGTCTGGCTGCTGCGCCGCCGGCATTGCTGACGAGCATCGGTGTCTCTACTTCCATGAAGTCACGGCCGTCGAGGAAGTTACGGATCTCCTTAATAATCTTGGATCTCTTTACAAATGTGTCCTTGACCTCCGGATTAACGATGAGGTCGAGGTAACGCTGACGGTAACGCATATCGGTATTGGTCAGACCATGGTGCTTTTCCGGAAGGATCTGCAGGGACTTAGAAAGGAGCTTGAGCTCTTCTGCGTGAACGGAGATCTCGCCGGTACGGGTTCTGAAAACATAACCCTTTACGCCGATGATGTCGCCGATGTCCATCTTCTTGAAATCCTGGTAGTCATCTACACCCAGGGAATCTCTGGTGACGTAGAGCTGGATGTCGCCCTGAAGATCTCTGATGGTGGCAAAGGAAGCCTTACCCATGACGCGCTTAAGCATCATACGGCCGGCGACGGAAACTTCGATCTTCTGTGCCTCATGCAGTTCCTTGAGTTTCTCGGCTGTCTCCTCCTCGGAAAGTCCCTCCGGAAGCTTCGATTTCAGCTCGTTGTCGAGTTTCTCGAACTTCGCTTTCGCGTCGAGGGAGTGATCCGTCACGTCGTATTTCGTGATTTGGAACGGGTCTTTGCCGTTGGCCTGAAGCTCGGAGAGCTTTTCTCTTCTGATCTTCAGAAGTTGGTTAAGGTCCTGCTGGGGTGCCTGATTGTTGTTGTTCTCGTCAGCCATTTTGCTTCCTCATTTCATTTTCTTTAATGCGCGAGAAATCGCACGAGAGGTGCGATTTCTGCCGTGGTTTCTAAGTTTCTATACGAAAAGATCCGTATCAGTCGCCGATCTTGATGATCTTGTACTTGAATGCGCCGGCCACAGTAGTAACTTCGATTACCTGGCCTTTTTTCTTACCGATGATCGCTTTTCCGACAGGAGAATCCTGGGAAATACGGTTAGAGAAGATGTCTGCATCCTTAGCGTTTACGATCTCGTACTGGATCTCTTCCTTCGTCTCTTCGTCACGGAGTGTGACCTTGGAACCGAGGGAGATCTTCGTCTTAGAGATCTCGGACTCGTCGATGATCTCGGCATTCTTCAGGATCTCTTCGATCTCCATGATTCTGGCTTCGTTCTTCGCCTGAGCATCTTTTGCTTCATCGTACTCGGAGTTCTCCGAAAGGTCGCCCTGGGCTCTTGCTTCTTTGAGCTGTTCTGCGATCTGTCCGGAGATGACGGTCTTTCTCTCTTCGAGTTCATCCTGCAGACGCTTCATACCTTCGACGGTAAATTGGATCTTCTGATTCTCTTCTGCCATTGTTCTTGTCTCCTTTTGTATATTCTAAATGTTTTATCAGTGCTTTTCGAGCGGGACCGAAGCCAGACTCCGGTCGGATACCCAAAATTAACGGGCGTCGTTGTTGTTCTTGGTGATGACGTCGTGTGCGCCGCCCTCGACGATGGAGGTGGAGGATACGACAACGAGTCTTGCCTTCTCCTGCAGTTCCGGGATCGAGGAAGATCCGCAGGCACACATGGTGGCCTTCATCTTCGCAAGGGAACTGTCGAGGTTGTCCTTGAGTTTACCGGCATACGGTACATAGGAGTCGACGCCTTCTTCGAAAGCCATCTTGCCGCCCTTTCCGCCGTCGTCATAACGCTGCCAGTTACGGGCACGGTTAGATCCTTCGCCCCAGTACTCTTTGACGTAGGAGCCGTTGACCATGAGTTTTCTTGTCGGGCTCTCGTCGAATCTTGCGAAATAGCGGCCCAGCATGATGAAGTCGGAACCCATGGCAAGTGCCAGAGTCATGTGATAGTCATGTACGATACCGCCGTCAGAGCAAAGCGGGATGTAGTAGCCGGTCTTTTCGAAATACTCGTCACGTGCTTTTGCAACAGCGAGGACAGCGGAAGCCTGGCCGCAGCCGATACCTTTCTGCTCACGGGTGATACAGATGGAACCGCCGCCGATACCGATCTTGATGAAGTCGGCACCTGCGTCTGCCAGGTACTTAAAGCCTTCTGCGTCGACAACGTTACCTGCGCCGACGATGACGTCCGGATAGTTCTGTTTGATCCAGGTAAGGGCACGGGACTGCCATACGGAGAATCCGTCGGAAGAGTCGAGGCAGAGAGCATCTGCGCCGGCTTCGATAAGAGCCGGAACTCTCTCTTCGTAGTCTCTGGTGTTGATACCGGCACCGACGATGAGACGCTTGTCGTCATCTAAGAGCTCGAGCGGGTTGGCCTTATGGAATTCATAGTCTTTTCGGAATACGAGACCGACGAGGCAGTCATTCTCGTCGACGATCGGGAGCTGGTTGAGCTTGTGGTCCCAGATGATGTCGTTGGCTTCTTTGAGGGTAGTTCCCTCTCTTGCCACGATGAGCTTTTCAAAAGGTGTCATGAACTCGGAGACCTTAGTCTGCGGGTCCATACGTGTGACACGGTAGTCACGGGAGGTAACGATACCGAGAAGCTTTCCGTCGGACTTGCCGTTCTCGGTTACCGGGAATGTACCGTGGTTGGTCTTTTCGCGAAGTTCGACGACCTCTTCCATGGTGTTGTCCGGGGTAAGGTTACTGTCAGAAACAACGATTCCGGCTTTATACTTCTTTACTTTCCGGATCATCTCACACTGGGATTCGATCGTCTGAGACTGGAAAACAAAGGACATACCGCCGGAACGCGCAAGTGCTATTGCCATACCGTCATCGGAAACGGCCTGCATGACTGCGGAAACCAAAGGGATATTGATCTTGAGCCTGGACTCTTCCTGTCCTTTCCGATACTTCGCGATAGGGGCCGAAAGATCCACCTGATCAGGTGTGTTCTTCTCCGTTGTGAGGTTCGGGACCAGTAAATACTCGCTAAATGTACGTGATTCTTGCTCAAAGATCTTCGCCATAAATTGAAATCCTCCCTTTGTATATATGATTACTCTAGAAAATATTTCATTAAATCATACCATACATAGGGAGGATTTTGGAAGTTTTTTATATTAACTATTTCCACATTTTTCGGTCTTACAAGCCACCACTCATCGTGCAAGTGTCAACGCCTTTGCAATTGACTTCGGATGCGGGAAGCTGTGGGGCATTCCCCGTTTCCTTTCGAAAAGACCCGAAACCCGTGGAGTTTACTTTTTCTTCTTGTCTTCGCTGATGTTGAGCTTCAGAAGACCAAGTGCCAGGGACACACCGATCAGGATGACGGCGGTGATCGCGGCTTCTACCAGCAGGAAGGTGCCGTTATATACAGCCGAATAGACCCATACATTCTGCTCTCCGGCATATTCACTCCAGAAGATGACACCTGCCAGCAGGTGGGAGATGAAACGGAGTACGAAAGCAGCGAATACCGCGGCGCCGATCCTCCAGAACGGGATCAGGCTTAAGCGCTTGAGCGGGTTTTTCACCTCGACACGTTTTTTTGCGGAAGCGGCGAAGATTCCGGCAAAGCCGATCGCGGTAAATGCGACGATATAGTCCATCATGACCTGCGGGAAACTTACGAGCGTTCCGCCGATCAGCTGCAGAAGGCTGAAAACAAAGGCCACACAGATTCCCTTACTGAAGCCGAAGCACAGAGCAAAGAAGATGATCGGCAGCATCGATGCCGGTGTGATCGTGCCTCCCTGAGGCATCTCGAACAGTTTGATCTGGGAAAGGACGAAGCTTAAGCCCAAGCAGATACCGCCGCAGGCAACACTTAAGATCATTTCCCGTCTTTGTGCCTTCTCCTTATTCTTCTGGAGCTGCAATTCCTCGTTTGCCTTCTCCACATCTTGTTCGGCCTGAGTCAAAACATCTTTTCTAGCCATAAAAATACACTCCTCCTAACTTCCCGGCGAAAGATAGAAAAAGCGTCTTTGATGCTTCTATGGTTCCCTCCGCCGGCATTATCCGGTTCAGGTCAAGGGTCGACGGGAAGCATCCCGTCCTCTCAGCCAGCTCAGTATGCCAGCTCCCCGAAATCCGATTTGCCGTCATTCTAGCATGATGAAGTCCATCGTGCAAGATTATTCCGTTTTTTATTCATAGTCTTCGGAATGTGGCGTTCTTCCGATCAGTTTCTGCCATTCATTATCACTGATGATATCCCGGAATTTGTCGATCTCGGCGGAATATTTCTCCGGAGCGGCATCGTAGCCCATGACGTGGGCGGCGCCTTCGATAAGGCAGATGCGCTTTGGTGAACGGATGCGGTTATAGATATTGTCACTCATGTAGGACGGGACCAGTTCGTCTGCCGTCCCGTGGAAAAGCAGCACCGGCACCGGGATACGGGATGCGATCGAAGCCGGAGAGGCCTTTTCGATCGGAAAACCGAAGCGTTTCAAGACGACATGACGCACGAGCATCAGGAAAGGCCGAAGCTGCATGCGGTATTTTCTCTGGGCCAGATAGGCGATCTGGGTGTCGAGCGAATCAAAGGAACTGTCAGCGATGACGCCGGTCAGCGTATTCGGGGCAATCCCCGAGCCGGCTGTCATGAGGGCACATGCGGCACCCATGGATCTTCCGTGCAGGATGATCTTCAGTCCCTGCCCGAGGCGGGATTCGAGATACTGCATCCACATCGCGATGTCCTGACTGTCGAAAAGCCCGTATCCGACGAAGTTTCCTTCGCTCATGCCGTGGGCGCGGAGGTGCGGGATCAGGATGTGGCAGTCTCTTTTCTCGAGGTGGAGCTGGGCATAGGCCGCCATTACGGACGGCGCATCGTTATATCCGTGGATCAGGATCACGACGTCTTTGGTCGTCTTTTTCGCGGCGGGGATATAGTAGGCATAGAGCTTGATGCCGTCAAAGGCCGTCATCTGCCAGTCAAGGACATTCATACGGTTGCTGTAAAACCAGTTCTTTCCCCGTCCGAAGATCGTGCTCTGGTCGATGGAAAGCGGAGATTTATCGTAAGCGGGGCGCAGGGCCGGGCGGCCGAAGAAACGGTAGGCGACGCGGACAGCATAAGAATAGATGAGAAGCCAGGTAAGACCGGCAACGATCAGGAGCAGACCTACAATGATCAGTGCAAGAATCACTCCATCTGGCATGCCCGTTCCTCCTTTCGCTTCGCCTAAATACCTATACTAATTGTACGGCGGCATTTTATCGTTCGTGTTACAGGGATGTTAGGTTTGTGGGATAGAAAGATATTCGGCGCCGTTTTCGGTCAGGAGGACGTCGTCCTCGACGCGGAAGCCAAAGCCCCACTCGGGGATGTAGATCCCCGGCTCGACAGCGAATACCATACCCGGTACGAAGATCATGTCACGGTCGCAGATGTCATGGACATCAAGTCCCATATGGTGAAGTGTGTTATGCCAGTAGTAGCGTTTGCAGGCAGAAAGGGCGTCGGGCTCGCTTTTGCCGATCACGCCGAGTTCCCGAAGACCTGCGGCCGCCGTCTTTCTCGTCTCGTTATTGACCGACTCGATGGTCGCGCCCGAATGGATCGCAGAGAGCGCCGTCTTCTTGCATTCCGTTATCAGATCGAAAAGCGCCTGCTGGCGGCCGTCTCTTTTGCCGTTCACGGCATAGGCACGGGAAATATCAGAGCAGTAGCCGCCGGCACGTGCTCCCGTATCGATCTGGATCATCTCCCCGTCGGAGACGATATCCTTCGGCGTCGGATAATGAAGGCACAAGGTATTCTTCCCGCCGGCCACGATCGTCGAAAAAGACTGGAAGAGGGATCCTCTCTTGACCATCTCGCACTCCAGTATCGCCAGGGCCTCGCACTCTCTCATGCCTGGGCGGAGATTCTCCTTCAAGACCTGGAGAGATTCCTCCGTCACTTTGACCGCTGTGCGGATCGCTTCGATCTCGAGAGGGCTCTTTACCATGCGTAACAGTGTTACAAACCCTGAAATATCAGTCGCTGAGTCGAATCTGTCCGTCCGGGCCAGTTCCTGCTCGAGGCGGGCTCTTTCGTGTGAATGATCGGTCTCATCCCAGGCGATCTTCATGGATCCTGAGAGGATCTCATCGACATCGTGCTTCAGGGAATCGATCATGCGGATGTCGGAAATGCCCGAGATCTCCGAAGCCTCCTGCGGAGAAAGGCGCTTACCGGTCCACTTCTCCTTTTCCAGCTCCCGGGGATAGATATAAAGACGGGTCTTGACCGGTTCTTTTGCATCGGACTTAATCAGCATCAGGACCGACTCCTCCTGCTCAATGCCGCAGAAATAGAAAAATGTGCGGTTCGGCAGGAACGGGTACGACTCATCGAGAGAGGCCGAAGGCGCTCTCCCGGAAAAAAGAATCACCGCCGTGTTCTGCTCCAGTTTCAGAGCAAGATTATTGCGGCGGTGGACATATTCGCTCGAAGGAATACTGTAATTTGTGACATCGGTAAACATCAGGCATCTCCTGAGCGGACGTTGTACTCGTCAAACAGGATGGTGTTGTTGATGTAGCCCAGTGTGGCGCCCGGAGACTGACGGATGAGGCCCGGGTTGCCGATCACGATGGAGTTGTCCGGCACGTCGAAGTTGACATAGGCGCCGGGGGCGATCAGAACATTATTTCCGATGTTGATATGGCCGACGATCACGGCATTTGCGCCGATCCAGACATAGTTTCCGATATTCGGGGAACCCTTTCTGGAGCCGCGGAACTGGGTGCCGATGACGACGCCGGTAGAGATGTTGACGTTATTGCCGATGACGGACTTCGGGTGGATGATGATGCGGCCGAAATGCGCGATATAAAAGCCTTTATCGATCTTCGTCTCATAAGGGATCTGGAAGTGGTACTTCCTGGACTTGCGGTCTAAGGCCTTACTGCACAGATACAGGCATACTTTATGGAAATAGTATTTGAGGTCGCGGATCTTCGTCTGCGTCTTCAGATAGTGGTAACTGCAGTGACGCATATTGCTGATGTAATGGAACTCCGGGCTGGTCATCATCTCTTCGATGTACGTAAAAAAGACGTTTTTATGACGCTTCGTATTGCCCGTATAACGGAAAAGATCACTATAAATAATGTCTTTTAATTCGTCTGTCATCTTCTATACTACTCCATCACTTCATCTCTTAAAATATGTTACCTCTTTTTGCGATTTTCATCAATAAAGAAACTGACTCGTACACAAAAAATATACAATTGCCTTGACGGACGAGCCCCCTACTTTTATAATCGAATAGCATTTGCACGGTGTTTTTCCCGCATCTGCATCATATGGAGACGTATCGAAGTGGTCATAACGGGGCGCACTCGAAATGCGTTAGCCGGTTTTTCGGCTCGAGGGTTCGAATCCCTCCGTCTCCGCCAGATTTGGTGAAGTTACCCCCATTTTTCGCACAGCGATGTACGAAGATGGGGGTACTTTTATGCTGAAAGCACCCTGTTTTTAGAACGGCAATGCACAATGAGTAGTGAATCTGCTTTTTCTGTCGTTTTGTTGACACATCGCATATAAACACCTATAATTTTTCTGTATTTTTTGTGCGGTTTAACCGCTATTAACAAGGAGGTTTTATATGAAAAGGGTTGTCAAAAAAAAGTGTGTCGCATTGGTTGCCTCTGTAATGATGCTTTCCATTGCTTATTCTTCAGTATCAGTGGTAAGAGCATCTAATCCGCCAGCAGCTATTAGGGCAAAGATATGTGAGACTGCTTCAAGTAAGATCGGTTGCACATATAAAAAGGGAGCAAGTGGTCCAAAAGAATTTGATTGTGGTGGATTGGTAAGATACTGTGCAAATATAGGCGGCGTAACTTTGGAAGCGGATACCGCAGCTGAGAATTTTAGAGAATTCAGGAATATGTATAGAGCTGTTCTGAAAACAAGCACAAATTACAATCGCAAACTGGGCGATTTTATTTACTATAAAGAGTTTGATGAGAATGGGAAAGTGATTGATAACGGAAGATATATGTATATATATCACGCAGCTGTATATATTGGTGGTGATACGATCATTCATGCTACAAGCACTGCTGGAAAAGTTGTAAAAAGATCCAGATCAACATCATATAAACCGAGATCTGAAGTCGGATATGCGTACTGCATCTGATAAAGGAGAATACTGAACATGCGTAGAGCAAAGAGGTGTTTGTGTGTATTTCTTCTTTTAGGAATTTTGACAGGAACAGCATGCTCCCCAAAAAACAAAGGCACAAAAGAGGAAAATACATTCAGCACCTCTTTCTCTTCGTTTTATAGGATTGAAAAACAACAGATTCCAATCCAAGACGTACTCGACGAAACAATTACTAACGACGGATGTTATTTCTTGCAATTGTTGGAGTCAGATGAATATATTGAAGCTGAAGAATGGTTGACAAAAGAATTGATGAAAGCAAATCCATCTTCGCTTATTCCAAGAAATCAAAATGGAGAAGCTGTATTCCCGGATTATTTTCTCTCGTTTTATGATTTATCCGGGACTTGTATTTTTAATCTTGACGCAAATAAATTGTTGGGCCCATCCTTATCTACACGTCCGATGTGTTCTGACAGGGAAGGCAATCTGTGGATAGCTAATCTGATTGTCGAAGAAAAGACCGAAACACTTAGTTACATCTGCGCAGAATTGGACAAGAGTGGAACCATACTTAAAAACTTCGAACTATTTCCTGAAATCTATATTTCACAAGTGTATGATATCTTCCCATTCAATGACGGGAGAATTGGAATGACTGTAGATGCTGAGGGTACAACTGTATATTTGGAGTTCAATTTGAAAGGGACACAGATTTGCTCAGTTGAATTGGAGATGCTTGCACCAGAAATCATCGGCATGAATGACAAGATTTACATTTTTGATATTGGTTCTGAGACAAAATGCGAAATTGTCGAGAATAAAGCGGAAAATATAGAAAATCTGTCTCAGGGAACCATAGATGTAGTTGGTGCATCCGGAAAACTTTTTTGTGCAAATGAAACTGGTTTACAAGAGTTTAAAAACGATCAGTCAAAGCTACTATGGCAAGATCTCTTTATGACATATGCGCCAGATGAAATGCTAATTAACGATAACGGCGATATGCGAATCCTTTCCTTTTCGATAGTTTCGCCGACTTGTACTCTATATACGATAAATCCATCAGAGACTGATCCATACGGAGACATTACGACGGTCACTATTGCCGGCTATGATATTCGTTCAGATGATAGTTTGATTTTTGCAATTGAATTGTTAAACGAAGGGAATCCTTCTTGTCAGTATGTGATTCGCGATTACAGTGATGAATTGGGCAGTAATAAGAAACTTCTCCGAGAGAAAATGCGACTGGAGATTATTGAGGGATCAGCACCAGATATTTATTTTGACAAGTACATGGATTTGGATCTCCGGGATTTTTGCAAAGATGATTACTTGGTCGATATGAGCGAACATTTAGCTTTACACGAACGCGAGTTTTACTACGATATATTGAAGATGCACCAAGAGCACGCACATGTGATATGTACGGATTTTTCTGTTACTTGCTTTTCTGCACTTTCGAGCACTGTAGATGATACGGAAAAATGGGACTTCGATTCATTATATGCGGCAGCATCTAGTTTCGATGACGGTTCAATGGTTCAGGGTATCTACACGAAAGAAGAATTGCTATATAAATCCTTGTCAATGGATATTGAAAAGTATGTAAATTTTCAAACTGGTGAAGTTGATTTCTCAAAAGAGTCGTTTGTCCAACTTCTAAAATGGGTAAATGATGTGGGATGTCAGGAATCTTGGACGTGCACTGGTCTTGCCGAACTGCAAGATAGAAGAATCATGATGGATTTCGAACAGTTTAATGGAATAAATAGTCTGTTATCGACGAAGTCGTATAACGCTGATATTAAATTTGTAGGCTTTCCTAATGCTTCCGGGAAACTTCCATATATTGCCCGGAATATGTGTGCAATCTCGGCAAAGACTTCTCATTTGCCAGAGGCGTATGCTTTTATCGATACTATTCTTTCTGAACAGTGTCAATTGTATGTCACAGACAATCCGGTAAGCAAAAGTGCATTTCAAAAAAAGATGGATAGTGAGTATACGTTATATATGAAACACTTCGATTCAGAAAACGAAAGTGTAAGATTTGATAAACAGAGTATTATGGACGAGTATGCAGCTATCATAGAAAAATCGAAAGTGTGCATGAATTTTGGAAGCACAGAAATTTATAATATTATTCTTGAAGAAGCACAGCCGTTTTTCTATGGAGACAGAAGTATCGAAGAGACTATTCCAGTTATTCAAGAGAGAGTAAAAATATATGTAAATGAGGTAAAAGAAAAATGAAAAGAATGCTTGTATTGGGGTTCATTATTTCGTCTGCCCTTTTAGTCGTCAGCTGCAAATCGCAAATTGACTCTTCGTCCAAAGATGTATCTTCGAAGAGTTCTACAGAATCCGAAGTTACAAAAAGTGAAACAACAACCGAATCTTCCGATGATACGCAAGGAATGGTTGAAAGTGAAACGTATCTGACTGAAGAATCGTCCGAATCTGTAGAAGTGACTAGTTCACTTGAAGAGACAATCGTTGATAGCGAAACAACCGGCAATAAAGAAGTGCCAATAAAAACTCCCACCGCTGAAGTTTTTTATACGAAACTAACGGAATGGAATATTCCGTTAGAGTATTATTCTTATGATGATTCGACGTCTATGGATAGTTATCTTAGTGAAAACGGAGATGTTTTTAGTTCAACATATATCCATTATTTCACGTCTGAAGGGGCAAAAAATCAGTTCACAATGGCTGTTAAAGACAAAGAAGTATACGATATCATAGAAAACGATATATTGGAGACTGAAAACGAGCCGAGAATGTATGTTGCCCGTGGTCACTTCCAATTTGATGAAACGAGTCCTATTCTGCCGGATTACTATGTAATCATCCAGTTTGAGCAGGAATACATTTACCTTTATGGACGAGGTGAGATTCAGATTCAAAGAGTGGAAGAACTCGTAAAGGCATTGGATATTGAGCTTCCGATATAATGCGAATTCACGCGACATAATAACTTTACGTGACACCTGGCACCCGCATATAGGAGGATCAACCGTGAAACACAACGCTCGTCCCGGCCAAAGTTCCGGCTACAATGTCAGATCCGCAAAAAGGAGAAAAAAGAATGACAGAAGGAAGATCTTCGTCATTACCTGCCTTCTGATCTGCCTTCTCTGTCTCATCCTCGACATCGTCCTTATCCCGAAGCTTTTCTCCGGAAAGAAGACGGCAAAAGAGTCTTCTTCCACAAACACAAGTACTGTAGCGACCGACGGATCCGAGATTTCCGCATCCGACAGTTCTTCTGTTCCCGGTGATACTACCGCGCCTTCCGAGGCCAAAGCGACCCGTGCGCAGACAGTAGATGCCGCCACACGTGCGGCCAATCTTGAGACGCTAAAGACGAACGTTGCCGATTACCTCAACAAACAGTCCGGCCGTTATGGTGTGTACTACATCAACATGGCAAACGGAGAAACGATGGCGTACAAGGAGACCCAGCCGATCGTTGCCGCAAGCTCCATCAAGATCGCCTATAACACCTACCTCTACGAGAAGGCCGCTTCCGGCGAACTCTCTCTGGATGAGAAGATCATTTACAATGCAGCGAAGTATCCGGAGGGTGACTTCGAGTCCGGCACCGGCTCGATCCAGACCCAGGCGGACGGAACTGAGTTCACTCTTAAGGAAGTCAGCCATCTTTCGATCACGATCAGTGATAACTGCGGCACCAATATGGTCCTTCGGCGTCTCGGCGGTGAAGATGCCGTGAATAACAATTACATGAAGACGATAAGTTCTGTCGTGGATTACCGGCAGAAAGTGACCTATACCGACTATACCGGCGCAGAAAAGACCGGTATGCGCCGCACCAGCGCGATCGATCTGGCCAAATACGCCGAACATCTCTACAGAGATCACGAGGAGAATCCCGCTGCATTTCAGCCGCTGATCGATGATCTGTGCAACACCGAGTACAGCTGGGGAGTACCTGCCGGAGTTCCGGGCGACATCAAGGTCGCGCACAAGATCGGCTTATATCCTGATCTCGGCACATATAATGACATCGGCATCGTCTTTGCTTCTGAAGATTACGTGCTCTGCGTGATGACCGAAAGCGGCAGCGGAGAACAGGCCAAGAAGATCATCTCTGAAGTTTCCCGCATGGTCTATGAGTATGTGGAGTCAAACTACGCCTGATCTTCGCATAATGCATAAGACAGTTCAGATGGTCGTTTCTTCTGTTGTATCTCCGGCCGATATCTCGAATCCGAATCCGAAGAAGCCGGAAACCGACTCGTACCAGTCACTCTTTTCGCCATATGCGATCTGGAAATGGACTCCGTTCTCATAGTAGAAGAAGTCGATCGGTGTGATACCGATAACGAAATCCTCACCTCTCCAGCTTCCGCCCGGCTTTTCCTCAAGAACGGGATGTCTTTCCTTCATGATCCTTATGAATTCCTCGGCCTTGGTGTAGTCGTAGATCTCAAGAACGATCCCTGTTCCGAAGCGGTCGATATTTCTCACGAACGGTCCGCCTTCCTCTTCTGAGCCTTCGACATATACACCGCTTACGTAGATGCAGTTGACATTGTCTTTTTCGATTCCGCCGTATCTTCCACAGAAGGCCAAGGTGTATTTCCAGGGTTCGCGATCATAGTAATTCTTCCGAACCTCCGAAAGCTTATCTCCGACCTTAGGGATCTTCCGGGTAGTCAGACTGTCGCAGATATCCGCGATCTCCTCTGCGGTCATCCCAGTAAGATCGAAGACATAGTCGGCCTCATTTCTTTCTGCCGTCTCTTCCGGGGCTGCTGTCGTCTCATCCGAGGCTTCTGTCGTCTCTTCGGGGGAAACTGTCGGCAGCTCTTCAAGCGCCTCGTTCGCGCTCTCTCCTGAGGCTATATCTTCAGCAGTTGTATCCTTTGCATCAACAACAGCGTCGTCACCGGAGCTTTTCGCGCCGAAAAGATCTGCGCCGTTTCCATCGGCTTCCTGCTCCTCCGGATCGACAAGGGTGATCTTATTTTCCGCATTTTGGGCACGTTTTCCCGTACCGGACGTATCGTCCTTTTTCTTCGCCATATAGACGATTCCGGCGGCAGCTGCGCCTACTAATACAATAGAAACACTGGTAATAATAATTTTCTTAAGCATGATCTCTGTCCCTTTCTTTATGGCAGAAGAGCCCAGTTTAGAACCGGCGGCTTCTGCGGCCTTCGTTGATGCGGACAGATTCAGCAGTGAAGCGGGCATGGGCCGGAATGGCACCTGCTCAGCTTCCTTGGTAAACAATTGCGTTAAGAATGGTACGACCATAAACAGCTTCGTGTCGTTTTCTTCTTCATATTTCTCGACCTCCTTCTTGATTTTCTTCTTGGCCGCATTTATGCGCCAGGATACTGTCCCCTCCGGGATACCGAGAGCTTCCGCGACCTCTCTGGTGCTCATCTCGTCAAAGTAGAACAGGATAAGCGTCCTTCGGATATCTTCAGACAAAGAATTGTTGATGATATCCATGATGATCTTCCGCGTCTCTTCGGACTCGACAAGCGAGTCAGGAAGGAAATCCTCGGGGACCGTCTCGACAGTGTCAAAGAACTCGTCCTCCACATTGTCCGTCTTCGTCCTGGTCAGACGATTCAGGGACTTGTTGGCGGCGACCTTTTTCAGCCACGGCAGGATCTTGGTTTTGTCCTTTATGCTGTCATACGAGTTGATCAGAGTGACAAACGTATCCTGAACGATATCCTGCGCATCATCCTCATTCTTTAGAAGAGAGAACGCCGTCCAGTACACCGCACGATAGGCTTCGCTGTAGATCTTTTCAAGTTCTTGTTCAGTCATTTTTACTGCCTCCTTTTGTCCGCATCTACCCTATAGACACATAACAAAAGAAATTTCTTGGGTGGTTCGAGAAAAATTACTGTATTTTTTATTTTAACATCATGGTACTATTGGGTAAATTGGAAAATTGGTAACGGGATCAGGGGATCAGAAACTCCGGATCCGCGGAAGGAATAGACATGGCAAAACGTATCCTGACGGCGCTTTTGATCTTTTCGATCATTATCGGAGGAAAGATCGCCGGAAGAAATGTACTGGCAGAGGAAGATCTCTCATATATCGACGATGTGACGAAACTCGAAGCGATCAAGGACGATCCCGAGGCGCTTTCCAAGGTGGAAACCGTGTCGGCCATCGCTTACGAATACGATCCGAGGATCGAAGAGGATCTCAAACTCATTCCTCTCTGTCCGAATCTTACAAATGTGGTGATTAACGCACACGATACCCGCATAGATAAGGAATTTATCAATGCACTTACCACCACCTCAGATGAGCTGACACTTAGCATTCAATGGGGGACTGTCGATCTCGAAGGCGTGGAGAATCCTTACATTACCGCACTTTTTCTGGGCGAGAATAAGGTGGAGCACTACGAAAATGTTCTATCTTTTAAAAATCTCGAAGATCTGAATCTCGATAACATCTCCGGCTATTGCCAGATCGACTATACCAAACTTCCGAAGCTTGATCTCCTTGCGCTTACATCCCAAAGAATAGAGAGCTACAGGGATTTCTGCCAGAAGGCCGAAAACATTCGAGATTTAAGTCTTCACTGCTGTAATCTTAAAAACAGGGACACCCGGTATCTGACCGCGTATATGAAAAACCTCGAGAGTCTGGATCTTTTCGGCACGTACGTAGATGACATCACATTTTTAAAAGATCTTCCGAATCTTAAGATCATTAATCTTCCAATAGGCGTCAGTGATTTAAGTGTCCTTTATGAGCTCCCCAATCTCCAATGCGTCAGTTTTGAAGCGTACACGGAATTGTTTGTGGATGAGGAGCTGACTTCTTTTTTCGATAGAAACGGGATCGAATACACGCAATACGATAAAGACATCCGAAATAAAGTGGACCAGATGATCGCCTCTTTCAACATCCCCGAGAACGCTACGGAGGAGGAAAAGATCAAGATCGTAACGAAAAATGTCATTTTATACATGACATGCGATACATTTGATGTAAGCAATATAGTGGGAACGACGCTGGACGTCTGTGTCAATTACAAACGCGGTCTATGTTATGACTATGCAACTCTCCATTACACGCTCCTGAAGAGTTGCGGGATCGATGCCTATCTGATGGTAGGATATTCCGCTGACGCCTATAATTCCTCACCCGGAGCGCATGCCTGGGTCGAAGTCTGTGTAGATGGCTCCTGGTATGGCATAGATGCCATGTGGATGGATTTTGAGGACGGAGATCCCTTCTCCAAGGAGAATAACGACCTTGTGGCGTACGACTATATGAAGCCCACAAAAGTCGATGCGTCCGTCACCTGGCCGGAAGAGTTCAGAGGTCACGAGGATGAGATCTTCGCACTCAGTCACATCGTCATGAACGATCCGATGGATACGCTCTATCTGGAAGATGAGCCGGAAGAAGAGGAGATCATAGAAGTGACTACTTCGGAAGAAGCTATTGAAGAGACTTCTGAAGCGCCGGCCGTAGAAAGTCCGGAAACCTCTGATGAAGTGGCGGCAAGTTCCGAGTCAGTCTCGGCACAGAACACCCCTGCTATGCAATCATCTGCCGATGAGAACGGTTCTTCTTCCAAAGGCATAAGCCACAAAACCTTCCTTTATATCGGAGCCGGCATCACTATAGTTGCCGTATGTATTGTCGGTTTTATCTTCGCGAAAAAGCGGGGCGATGATGATTTCTGACCGGAAGCTTTGAAACCGGAAACCTTTCTCCCCTTATCTTTTATGCTCCGGGGTTTTCCTTATAGTAGGCCTTCTTGTCCTCGTACATGAGCTTATCGATCGTGGCCATAAAGTCCGACGATTCAGTATCATGGGAGAACACGGCACCTCCGATGGATACCGAAAGCAGATACGGCTTGTCGGAGCTTTCGTTATACTCCTGGACCGCGACTCTGATCTTCTCCTTATACGCTTCGATGTTATCTTCTTTGAATTTTCGGATGATGACGATGAATTCATCGCCGGCGAAGCGGATGACGACACCTTCGCCACCCACGACATTGACGAGGATATCCGCAAAGGCGACGAGTGCATTGTCTCCCTCCGCATGGGAGTAGCTGTCGTTGATCTTTTTAAAGCCGTTTAAGTCGAGCATGATCGCCGCGACGCGCTCCTTGCTGTAGCGCGAGAAGTTCTTGCGGAAGATCTCGAGTTCGTAGCGGTTATATACGCCGGTCAGCTTATCGATGTAGATGCATTCATTCTGAAGGCACACGACAAGTGCCGTAAAGGCGATGGCGTAAGCGACCGGCTGCAGCGAGATACCGTAGATCTGCGACTGGATCAGGACCGCAAGCACGATCGGCGACAGGAACTGCCATACCGGGAAATGCCGAAGCGACGGGTTCTTGATCTTCGCGACGAAATAGTACGTGTAGCCGTAGATGATCAGAAGCGCACCGCCTAAAAGGAAGATGAAATAGTAATCACAGCGGTGATAAACATTACTCTCATCGATGTAGAACACCAGAGGATAGAAAAAGTTGTGAATAAGGAGCATCCCTTCCACGACGAAAAGAAGCCCGAAGAAAATGATCTGCAGTTTCGGAACTTTCCTGTCGATGTGATTTACGACCAGATGGATGATGCCGACACCGGCCAGAAGATTATAGAAGAACAGGTAGGTATTGCCGCCGATGCACACCATGCGCATCAGAAAACCCGCCTTACCGTCACAGTAGGAGACATAGGCGTCTCCAACACAGTAAAGAATAGAGCTCAGAAGCATAACCAGAATGATGCGGCTCTCTTTCTTTCTTGCAGGAAGGCTCCAGCCCCTCGACAGAAGGAGAAGTAAAAGAAGAAACGCACCCGTTAGATCTGTAGCCAGAATTGTCGCCAGATTAATCGATGTATCCATATTCCCTCATTTTTGCCATCCAATCAAATCCTTACACAGTATAGCAACAAAAAATCGGGCAAACTATAAAAAGTACGTGAAATACATAGAATGTTTACAATTAGACGCCCTTACGGACGGAAAACTATTTTTTCTCTTATTTCTTATCGAAAAGATCCGCTCTTCTTACCGAAAAGGACCGCCCGGCAAGCTCCTTACCAGACTCTCGACAGGAAGGTCAGAAGAAGGTCCGGCCACTTCGCAACATCATCAAAGTGCGGGATCTCTCCCATGGGCGGCGGAGGAAGCTCTTCCCCTTCTTTTCTGTCTGGGAACTGCTCCAGAAGTTCTTTTACGCGGGTTTCGGAAACACGGACACCTCTTCCCTCTTTTACCGCTTTGACCGCAAGTTCGACCTGCTCCATGGTATAGGGCTCGCCGAATTCACCAGAGAACCACTTCTCGCTGCAGATGGATAATCCATGGAAGCCACTCGGGAAAGCATAATATGCGAAGGGCACTTTCTTCTCGCGGCAGGCTTTGGCGAACAGTGCGCTGTTTTCGACCGGCACGAGATCGTCGGTGACCGTCTGCCAGATGAAAGCCGGCGGAGTATTCTCCGTGACATGCTTTTCCAGAGAGAAATAGTCATATTCTTCCTTCGGTCCGTCTTTTCCGAGAAGCGCCCACATGGAGTAGATGTGGGTATATTCTCCGGAAGTGATGACCGGGTAACTTAAAACCAGAACATCCGGGCGGTTCGATATAGAATTCAGCTCCGGGTCCGGATCTTTTACATCGGAATAATGGACGCCCAAAGAGCCGCAGACATGAGCCCCGGCAGAAAATCCGCAGACGGCGATCCTCTTCGGATCGGAGCCGAACTTGTCCGCATTTTTCCGGATGATACGAAGTGCGCGGGAGATGTCGTTTAAAGGCTGATGAAGAAGCGGGACAGACATCGTGATATCCGTCGTGTAGGTAAGAACAGCGCAGTTCATGCCGCGATCGTAAAAGTTTTTCGCGACGATCTCGCCTTCCGGCGGGACGACCATACAGTACCCGCCGCCGGGAACGACCAGCATGAAGGGACGGATCGCATCCTTATCTTCCTCGTGAAGATAAAATCGAAGATTCGGCATAAAGCCGTAACCCGCCTCGTAGTTATATTCCTGCTCCTGCCAGATATTTTCCCGAAAATGCTTCATCGCCAGTACCTCAACACCTTAATGTACTTATCTTATCCTTTTTCCGACTTCCTGAAAAGCACCGTTTTTCGTGTTGTGGTATGATGGTCGAAAAGAATCGAGAAGTTTTTCCCCGAAGAAGAAACGGAAAAGATCATGGAAGAGAAGAAAAACAGGTTTGAAAAAGGGATACTGATCCTGCGGATCGTATTTTTCATCGGAGCCGCTCTGATGCTCCTTCTCTTCATCGCGCTTCTTTTCAGCGGCGCCGGAAGAAATATCGGCGGCGCATTCGGCATCTTCCTTTCCCTCGCCATTATGGCCTATGCCCTGTTCTTCCCTTCTATCCGCGAAAAGAACCGGAATACCCGCGCAGCAGGCGGGAAGAAATGGTTCCTTCTTCGGGTCGTCCATCTCCTTACGACCATTTTCCTTCTTTATGCGGTCACCGTCGGGGTCTTCATGGGCGTGGCCGCCCATCGCAAAGCGCCGTCTTCCGACCGTCCGCCGGTCGTGGTCGTGCTCGGCTGCCTCGTGAAAAACGGCCGTCCCAGCCTCCTTCTTCAGGAGCGCATCGATACCGCCTACGAATACCTTTCCGCCCACCCGGAATGCTACTGCATCGTCACCGGTGGAAAAGGCTCGGACGAGGCGATGTCCGAAGCCCGCTGCATGTATATGGAGCTCGTGAAAATGGGGATCTCCGAAGAGCGGATCTTCATGGAGGAGCGCTCGACTTCCACACGGGAAAACCTCTCGTTCAGTAAGGAGATCATGGAAAGAGAAAACTTAGGCGACACCATGCTCCTGGTGACAAATTCCTGGCACGAACTGCGCGCACAGATGATCGCAAACAGTCAGGGTATCCCATGCGGAGGAGAAGGCGCAGATACGCCGATCTGGCTTCTTCCCTGCTATTATTTCCGTGAACTTTTCGGAGTCATTTACCAGCTGATCTTCTGATCAGAAAATCCCTGAAAAAACGTTATTCTTCCGCGACGACCTGACAGGTCTCATAGCCGTAGTAAAGGAGCCGACGGATCTCTGTTTTTCCGATCTTTTCACCGCAGATCAGGACCGGGATCGCCGGCGGGCACGAAGTGTCCGAAAGATGCGCGATCCGGCCATAGGCATCTTCTGTTTTTACGATCCTCGGAAGTTTCATCGCCGCTTCGCGGATGCTCATCACGCGCTCCGGGAAAGTCGGCGCGATAAGGTCCGGATCTTCCTCGATCGGCGTTCTCTTCGGGATCGTAAGGATCGCGTCTACTGCGGCTTTTATCTCTTCTTTTGTATTATTCGGCGACACCATCAGGATCACCATATCGGGGTCGGAAAACTCGACTTCAATTGAAGGCGTATTCGCACGAAGAAGCGCGGCAAATTCGGATCCCTCGTATCCGATCGGTTTCGTTTTGATCGTGATCTTTAAAGGCTCTTTCCCAAGCAAGACGATTCCTTCCGAAGCAAGGCGCGCCTTCTCTGCCTCAAGAACCGCACACGTTTCCCTCAGATCACTTCTGAACTTTTCAAGAAGATACGGATTAACGCGGTCCAAAGACTGCAGGATCAGCCACGACGGACTCGTCGAAGCAAAGAGCGCCATCGCCTGCTTTGCCGCCTTTTCCGAGACCGGAAGAAACTCGCTTTTTTTGTTTATGTGAAGATAGGCTCCCCCCGTAAGCGCCGGAAGCGTCTTATGCGCGGAATCGCAGCACATGTCGGCTCCGAGGTCCGTCGGGTGGATCGGATCTTTTAGAAAATGAAGATAGGCGCCGTGGGCATTATCGACCATGAGAATGGTCCCGTAGGCATGGCAGCGTTCCGCGATACTTTCGACCGGAAGGATATGTCCCGTGTAGTCCGGGCTCGTCAGATACACTCCGATCGGAAAACAGCTGTACTTCTCGTGCCCGATCACCAGGGCGTGCTCCACATCTTTTTCATCAATATCCGAAGAAATGCACGAGCCTTTTTCGGACCTTATCCATTCACAGTCGATCCCTAAAAGCGCGCAGGCCGAAACAAAAGACTTATGGACGTTTCGCGTCGAAAGCACCCACGGCGTCCCGCCGATCCTCTTGGTCATGGCCAGATACAGCATCGCACGGATGCAGAGGGATGATCCTTCCGTGGAATAGTACGTATCGCAGCCGAAAACCTCGGACGCGTTCTTTTCACTCTCGGCAATGATGCTTTCCGGATGGAAAAGATCGTCAGCCGTCTCGATCTCGGTAATGTCGTAGGGAGTGATCGCCGAAAAAGCGCGATCATAGGCGCTTCGCGGGTCCGCGCAAGCATCTTTCCCTTTGTGGCCGGGCATGTGCATACGCACGGAATTTCGTTCCACGTAGTCTTTCACGAAATCACTTACCGGTGTTTTCATATGCCCGCCTCCTTAAAAAGTATAGTTGGATTTTACCCCGTAAAGGTAGGGCGGTCAATCACGGAAAGAGGCTTTCTGAAAGACGACGGGGACCCTTCATAAGCGATATGTCACTTTTATTGAAAAGCACCATCGCTACGGGTATAGTGGAAGCTAGGAGAGAAATGGGTTTTTAAGGGGAGGCGCTGGTATGCATTCCAAAAGATTTGAAACTATATCGTATAAAAAACCGTCCCGCAGGAGGATCCGTCCGCTTGCACTTCTTCTTTGTATAGCGATGGTCTTTCCGCTTTGCTCGTGTAAGAATAAAACGAAGACAGATGATACCATCCTGCCAAGCACAGTTACAGATCCTTCTTCCACCGAAGAGGCTGTCAGCAGCGAGACGATCCGGGCGCAGTATATCCGTGCCACGGACGACTTTTATTCCGATACGGACATCGCCCTGAAAATAGCGACGGACACGAGCCGGGAGATGCAGGGACAGTCCATCCCCTTCATGACCATTGCCGGCAACACCGTAGTCGTCGCATATCACCAGGAATACTACTTAACGCCTGAGGAAGAGGACGAATACAACCATCTCAACTTACAAGACCCGGAAGACAGTGCCAAAGGATTTGAGATCTATGCCAGAAAAAACCAGTTCGGCCTTGCCTTCTTTTCTCTTCAGGGAGAATCGATCACCAGTGTGAAAATGCCCAATCAGGTGAACATCATCGGAATATTCGGGGCCAAAGACGGCCGGATCGGTGTTTTTACCAGCGAATCCGTTTATGATACTTCGAAGGGAAAGTCTGATCAGGCGCAGAAACATGTTACTAAGCTTACTTACTACTCCGCGGGCGGAAAGATGCTCGGGGAGAACACTCTTGATCCAGACGCTCTGGGGAGCTCCGGGGATTTCTATGCACAAGTGCTTCAGATGGAAAACGGAAATCTCCTTGACTATACAGGGCAGGATATTCTGATCCTTGATCCTTCGGGAAAATCCATCGCAAAAGAAGAAGTGAAACTGCCTTCATCGTCTATATTTACGAACGAAGGCAAATACTACATCCTGTACACAGAAACGACATTCACAGCGGATAAAGACATCCGGCACACCTACATTCAGGAAATCGATCCAAATACCGGAAAGCTTCTGGAGAAGAAAGAAACTTTCACACTGACTTCACAGAGAGTGATCACAAGTGAAGGCCAGTGCTTTATCACGGGAGACAGAAAATCCCTCTGCCGCTGTGATTTCATCAAGGGAACGATAGAGACCATTATCGAATGGTCAAATACGAATATGGCTCCGCTGGAGAGCATTCCTGCCCTCAAAGTGGAATCAAAAGACGATGTGTATCTTCTCCACTCCGACAGGGAGGGAACCGGCGAGACCGCGTTCGCTACCCCATATCTGGTTCATCTTCACAAAGAAGCGGATAACCCCTATGCCGGAAAAAAGACGATCTATGTGGCATCTTGTGTAGAAGGAAGCGAAGATTTCGATAAACTCCTCGCGGCATATAACAAGCGTCCGGAGAGCAAAGCCCGCGTGATCGCATATATTGAGGACGGAGATATCAATCTGGGCTATCAGGAAAGAGTCGCCACCGTAGCAGACAAGATGCTTCTGGACATGAAATCCGGAAACGGACCGGATATTCTTCTGAACTGTTCAAGTTTCAGTCAGTTCAATTCGAAGGATGTCCTGATCGACTTAAATCCTTATATAGATGGTCCTAACGGCATCGACCGATCCAAGTATTATGACAACATTTTCCGCTCCTACGAAGTGAACGGAAACCTGTATCAGATGCCTCTGACTGTCGCCATGGACGGTCTGGTCGGAAATCCCGACATCTTCGGAAGCATGGACACATGGACAGTCGACGGATTCGACAAAAAACTCAATGCTCTCGGCACGCAGGTCCTGCCTCTCCTCGGATACAGTCCTCGCCTTCGGACGTATGATGTCACTGAACAAACAGGTATCCTGCTGGAGCTCCTTTTCCACGATATGAATCACTACGTGGATTATAGCAGCTACACCGCCAACTTCGACAGCGACGACTTCAGAAGGCTTCTGGAGATCTCCAAAAAGTACGGAGGACGCGTGAATTACGAGACCATGAAATCTCTTTTCGAACAGTATGACAGCATATTCTATGATGCGGCTTCCCTGATGGTACAGGACGGTGTCTGTGCGATGAGAACGCTCTATATTGGTGGTATCACCAACGGCGGCTTCGCCGAATATGCAAATCTCTGTCACGGGAAAGCCGTCTTCCTCGGCTGGCCGAGCACTTCCGGAAAGGGACTTGCCTCAGAAGCAGGTATTTCTGTAGGCATCTCCGCCTACTCGCAATGTCCGGAAGAAGCCTGGGACTTCGTTTCATTTCTTCTATCTTCTGATTCCCAGATCGCTCTTTCCGGTGTGCACTGGGGCGGTATCTGCCTGCATAAAGAAAGTGAGAAAGCCGGTCTTCTTCGAGAGCTTGAGGAATACAGAGACGGAAAACGTCAGAGTGATTCCCCTGCCTCCGAAAGCCAGATCGAAGCATTTCTGGCGCTTGTAGAAAGAATCGATACCTCAATTCACACCGACCCGACGATCGTAAATATCGTCGCCGAAGAAGCCCCGGCTTTCTTTAACGGACAGAAAAGCGCCGAGGAAGTCAGCCGCGTGATCCAGGATCGCGTAAGCAGAGTCCTTGCAGAGATGAAATAAGCGAATCGATCCAGACAAAAAAGCCCTTTCCTGAAAGAGGAAAGGGCTTTTTCATTAACATCCGATTATTGATTAAACTCCCGATGGATCGCGACCATCAGGGCGCATTCGATCCTCTTTTTGAAGAGCTCACAGCCGTACTTATAGACACCTCTTACCGAGCCGGTCGCATGGTAGGCATTGGCCGCGCAGCCGCCGCTGCAGTACAGGCGTGCCCAGCAGTTCCTGCATTCTTCTCTGGCATAGACATTACAAGCCATAAAGTCATCCTGGATCGCGGTATTCTTGACGCCGTCAAAGATGTTACCGAGAAGGAACTTCTCCTCGCCGACGAACTGATGGCAGGGGTAAAGGTCGCCCCAGGGGGTGACGGCCATATACTCGGTTCCCGAACCGCAGCCCGAGATGCGCTTATAGATGCACGGACCGCCCTTAAGATCGATCATGTAATGGTAGAACGTAAAAGGCTTGCCTTCGGAATCGCGCTTGATCATGAGCTCGGCGAGCTTTTCGTACTGGTCAAGTACGATCGGCAGATCCTCTTCCGTCAGGCGGGAAGGATCGTCCTCACTGCAGACGACAGGCTCCATCGAAAGCTCGGTAAATCCGAGGTCCAGCATGGTCTTGATGTCCTCAAGAAAGTCCGGATTGGCATGGGTAAAAGTTCCGCGCATGTAGTAGTTTTTGCCGCCTCTGGCTTCCACGAATTTCTGGAACTTCGGCACGATCTTCTCCCAGCTGCCGTTGCCCGCATAATCGACACGGAAACGGTCATGGACTTCTTTTCTTCCGTCGAGGGAAAGCACGACATTACTGCACTCGCGGTTGGCGAAATCGATGACGTCATCGTCAACGAGAACGCCGTTGGTCGTAAGGGTGAAGCGGAAGTTCTTGTTATGTTCTTTTTCCACAGAACGCGCATAAGCGACGATATCTTTGACCACCTGGAAATTCATGAGCGGTTCTCCGCCGAAAAAGTCCACTTCGAGGTTATGGCGGTTCCCGCTGTTTTCGATCAGGAAATCGATCGCGCGCTTTCCGACCTCAAGACTCATCACCGCGCGCTCGCCGTGGTATTTGCCCTGGGACGCGAAGCAGTAGGAACAGTTGAGATTACAGGTGTGCGCGATATGCAGGCACAGCGCCTTGACGACGCCCGAAGTCCTCGCCTTCAGTTCCCCGGCCATCGGCTCATAGGTGTCCTCGGTAAAGAGCTTGCCAGCTGAGATCAGGGACTTGATCTGCCCGTAGCACTCTTCGATCTCCTTACGGTTTCCCATCTCCGTGCCTTCGTATTTCTTTTCCATGTCGGAAAAGATCCGTTCCACCAGCGTTTCTTCGTCGATCATGCCGCATCCGGTACTTCCGTTACTTTTATTCAGTCCGGCCTGATGCTCCTTGATGGAAGCGATCCCTTCGATCAGATCGTAGGTCAGGTCATCGACGACGTGAAGGGCGCCGGAACAGACGTCCAGGACAATGTTATATCCGCCCAGTTTGAATTGATGAATCATGTAAAAACCTCACACATCCGCGTTTTGAATGAGTCATAAAAAAACTGTCTTTGTCACCGGATAAAGAGAGCAAAGACAGCTATTTTTTCACTTACAGAAAAACAAGAATTACTTATTCTTGTTCTCGCACTGCTGATTTGCGATACCGCAGGAAGTCTTGCATGCAGACTGGCAGGATGTCTGGCACTCGCCGCAACCGCCCTTCTTAGCGCTTTCGCAAAGGTTACGTGTTTCGATAGTCTTAATATGCTCCATGAAAGTGTACCTCTTTCTTAAAATGCTAGGGCAATAATAGCAGATGTAATATAGGGTGTCAAGGAGAGCTCCCGCCCCTTGGGATATAGCAGGTTTATTTGAGAACGAAAACGCCGCGGGAATGGTATAATGTAAAGAGTACGGCAATGCAAAGAGGCGGACATGACCTACAAAGACGATTTGGAAAAACTCAGAAAAGAAGCGGGGATCGATGTAAATAATCCCACGACGCTGTTCCAGTACGAGCCGGGGCGCAAAAGCTCCGACCTGCATTCCGCCGACTCGGATAATGCCGAAAAAGGCGCCGAAAAGAAGGGGAACGGATCTTTTACATCCGAAGAAAGAAAAATGTCACTTTGGCAGAAGATCTCCCTTCCGTTCATCCGAAACAGTTTCCTTTCCGTGCTTTTCTTCGTGCTCATCACCTTGATCTGGATCGCGATCTCACATACCGTCGTCGCGTCCGTCAATGACATCCCGAGAAAGACTCTTGTGATCTACCTGATCAAAGACGCGATCTTCATGATCGTTCTGGCGTCCGTCATGTACCGTCTTTTTCTCACGCAGTTTTCGAACACCTATCACCTCGAGCAGGACAGCAAGAAAGCGCTCGAGGAAGCGAAGACCTGGCACGCGATCCAGCATTCCATGATGGAGACGATCCCGGAAACGCTGGTATATACACTTGATAAGAACTTATGCTACACCTCCTTCAACAACCGTCATAAGTACTCGATGCTGCGTATGTGGCACAGCGAGATCAAGATCGGCGACTGCCTCCTCGACCACATCACCGATGAGACGATCCGGGGCCTTGTAAAAAAAGACCTGGAGCAGGCACTGAAAGGGGAATATACTTCGCAGATCCACAAGTTCGGAGACTTCGATGCAAGCTCCGTTTACTGGCAGAATTTCTATGCGCCGATCCTTGATGAAGATAAGAAGATCATCGGGATCACCTGTTTTGCGACAAACATTACTGCCCTCAAGCAGGCGCAGAACAAAAACCTCTTTATGAGCTATCACGACCAGCTGACCGACCTTTACAACCGCACATATGCGGAAGGTGTGATCGAGCAGGCCGAGCGCGACGAGATCGCGCCGTATAGCGTGATCGTTATCGATGTCATGGGCATGCACCAGATCAACGATAACTACGGGCACCAGACCGGCGACAACCTTCTCATCAAGGTCGGTGAGATCCTGACGAAAGCCGTCAAGGATACAGGTGTCGTCGCCAGATGGGGAAGTGACGAATTTCTTATTTTGCTTCCCAATACGGAACCCGCCACTTGCGAAGCACTGGCAAACATCTGCAAGTGTGATTTCGGCGGTGTGACCGTCAATGGCGTGCCATTACGGGCTCACATCGGATTTGCCACCAGAACAGATACGTCAAAAGCTCTGACCGACATCCTTCGTGCGGCCGAGCAGGAGAGCAAGCATAGCCGGCCGTAAAGCCATAATTCGGGCAAAAATCAAAAAACTCTTCCTTGCCCTTATGTATATGTCTTGTTACAATATGCAAATTGAATCGTAACTTTACGATGCTATACTTGTGCATACACTAAAGAACTTACGTGACATTGCGTCACACCGTATATATTAAGGAGAACCTACCGTGAAACATAATGCTTCTTCCAGCTATAACATTTATAGCTCAAGACGCAGATCCAGAAACGACAGAAGAAAGTCTTTTGTCGTTACCTGCCTTCTTATCTGCATGATCTGTGTCGTTTTAGATATCATCTTCATCGCAAAACTCGCCTCCAAGGGCAAAAAGACTGTAAAACCGACAGCTTCATCCGTAGCGACCACGCTGCCGACCGATGATTCCGGCAATATCAGCACCGATCCTTCTTCTGACACCAGTGCTTCCTCGGATGTCACAGGTGCAACTGAGGCGAAGGTCCAGACAGTAGATGCTGCGACACGTTCTGCAAACCTCACCACTCTTTCGAACAAGGTAGCTGAGTATCTCTCCAAGCAGTCCGGCCGTTTCGGTGTCTACTACATCAACATGAAAAACGGCGAGACAATGGCTTACAAGGAGAACTCCCCGATCGTAGCCGCTTCTTCCATCAAGATCGCCTACAACACCTACCTCTACGAAAAGGCCGCTTCCGGCGAGCTTTCCCTCGATGAGAAGATCAACTACAACGCATCTCCTTATGCGCAGGGCGGTGACTACGAGGACGGTACGGGAACCATCAAGAACTCTGCAGACGGCACCGAATACACACTTCGCGAAGTCTCCCATCTTTCCATCACCATCAGCGACAACTGCGGTACCAACATGGTCCTTCGTCGTTTAGGCGGTGAAGATGCGGTAAATAACAACTACAGCAAGCCGATCAGTTCTGTCGTCGACTATCGCGAAAAGGTCGAATATACCGACTATACAGGCAATCCGGCTTCCGGAAGAAGAAGATCCAGTGCGATCGACCTGGCAAAATATGCCGAGCACCTCTACAGAGATTACGAAGGCAATAAAGAGCATTTCCAGCCGCTCATCGATGACCTTTGCAACACCGAATATAACTGGGGTGTCCCGGGCGGCGTACCTTCCGGCGTAAAAGTCGCTCATAAGGTAGGCTTTAACACCTCCTACTTCGCAAATAACGACGTCGGCATCGTTTTCGGATCGGAAGACTATGTCCTCTGCGTCATGACGGAGAGCGGAAACGCGCAGACAGCACAGCAGATCATCGGTGAAGTTTCCAAGATGGTCTATGAATATGTTGAATCGAATTACGCTTAACGAAGGAAGTATTTCTTAAGTGCATTTTCAGCCCACTCGACGACCTCGTCAGTGGGCTCTTTTGTGTCCTTTAATTCATAGGGAAAATGAAGCTCTTCGTACTTGAATTCACCCATTTTATGGAACGGCAGAAGGTCGACTCTTTCGATGCATGAATAATTGTTCAGTCTACGCATACCATCGACCATTTCGGAGTTAGCGGATTCCCACTCTTCCAGTGAACTGATCGGGGATCCATCCTCATTTTTATCTACGAGCGTGATTCCCGGAACCATCACATGACGGATCCAGACTGGCTTATTTTTCTTCTGTCTTTCCTCAAGAAGAGCCCATGCATGATCGGTCGTAAACCCGGTAAGTTTTTCCGCTTTTTCTCTATCGAAAGATTTGATATCCAGAAGGAGGAGGTCGGCTTCCATGGCCGCAGTAAGTGCAGTACCTTCGTTATAGATCCCGGATGTGTCGATGGCCACATGGATCCCTTCCTCATGAAGAGCTTTCGTGAGAGAAAGAACAAACTGCGCCTGGCGGAGAGGTTCCCCTCCCGAGATCGTTACACCGCCGCTTGCGATATAGGTCCGATAACGAAGGATCTTCCTGACCATCTCCTCGACGGTATACTCTTCCCCGCCATCAAAGCGCCAGGTATCCGGGTTATGGCAGAACTTGCATCGCAAAGGACAGCCCTGTAAAAAGACGACGAAACGAAGCCCCGGACCATCCACGGCGCCGAGCGTCTCTATAGAATGCACATAACCTTTTATCGTTGTTGACATAGCTTCCTCGTAGGATAATACACGTCGCTGGTCCTCGTCGCTTCGCTCCTGCGGAATCGCTCCTTAGTATTTCCATACGAGGAAGCGACATGCAACAAAGATAACAGCGTGAATGTCTCATTGAAGATTCATTCGAAAGCTTTCATCGGATCCATAGTTCTTTGAAAAAGATTTCGAAGTGCCTCCGCAGGGCGAAGCCCGAGGACCAGCACGAGAAACTTTTTCAAAGAACATGTACCTATGATCAAAATTTCGAATGAACTGTACGGCGAACTACTTCCATCTGCTGCTCGTGTGTCAGTGTCGTGAAGTTGACGGCATAGCCGGAGACACGGATCGTGAGCTGCGGATATTTTTCCGGATGATCCATCGCATCGAGCAAGGTCTTACGGAGAATAACGTTGACGTTGATGTGGTGACCGCCGTCGTTGAAATATCCATCGAGAAGATTATAGAGATTTACCTTCTGCTCTTCTTCTGTCTTACCGAGTGTGGACGGCAGGATCGAGAAGGTGTAGGAGATACCATCTTCACTGTAGTCATACTGCAGGTTGGCCACCGATCTCATGGAAGCAACGGCTCCGGATCTGTCACGGCCGTGCATCGGATTAGCACCCGGGGCAAATGGCTCGCCGGCCTTTCTGCCATCCGGTGTGGAGCCGGTCTTCTTACCGTAAACGACATTCGATGTGATCGTGAGGATCGACTGTGTCGGACGGGCATTTCGGTAGCACTTGTGCTTACTAAGATGCTTCATGAACTTTCTTACGACTTCTGCAGCGATACGGTCGACCTTCGGAATATCGTTACCATACTGCGGGTAGTCACCGGTGATCTCAAAGTCGACCGCCAGACCCAGTTCATTTCGGATCGGCTTGACCTTCGCATACTTGATCGCGGAAAGGCTGTCGGCGATAACGGAAAGTCCGGAAAGACCGCAGGCCATCGTTCTGTCGATCTTTTCATCATGAAGTGCCATCTCGAGGCGCTCGTAGCAGTACTTGTCATGCATGTAGTGGATGACGTTCAGTGTGTTGATATAAAGCTTAGAAAGCCATGCGCAGGTCTCATCAAAACGTGCCATGACCTCATCGTAATCGAGGTATTCGGAAGTGATCGGATTTCTTACCGGTCCGACCTGGTCGCCGGTCTTCTCATCGCGGCCGCCGTTGATGGAATAAAGAAGTGCTTTGGCAAGATTGGCGCGGGCACCGAAGAACTGCATCTGCTTACCGACACGCATCGCGGAAACGCAGCAGGCGATCGCATAGTCATCACCGAACTTCTCACGCATCAGCTCATCGCTCTCATACTGGATGGAGGAAGTGTTGATGGAGATCTTCGCGCAGTACTTCTTAAAGTTCTCCGGAAGATTCGGGCTCCAGAGGATCGTCATGTTCGGCTCCGGTGCGGATCCGATATTCTCGAGAGTATGCAGGAAACGGTAGCTCATCTTCGTGACCATGTGACGACCGTCAAGGCCGATACCGCCGATGGACTCGGTGATCCAAGTCGGGTCGCCGGAGAAGAGCTCGTCGTATGCCGGAGTTCTCAGGAAGCGTACGATACGGAGCTTCATGATGAAGTGGTCAACGACTTCCTGGATCTCAGACTCGGTCATTGTACCGTTCTTCAGTTCTTCTTCTGCATAGATATCAAGGAAGGTGGAAACACGACCTAAGGACATGGCCGCACCGTTCTGTTCTTTTACCACACCAAGATAGCCGAAATAGAGCCACTGGACAGCTTCGGTGAAGTTTCTCGCCGCGCGGGAAATATCGAAGCCGTAGCTCTGGGCCATCTTCGTAAGTTCGTAAAGGCTCTTGACCTGCTCGGAGATCTCTTCTCTCTGCTGGATCGTCTCTACATCCATCACGTCAGGAAGGATCTGGTCCTTCGCCTTTCTCTTCTGGGCGATCAGGAATGCCGTACCGTAAAGCGGGATACGGCGGTAGTCGCCGATGATACGTCCGCGGCCGTAAGCATCCGGAAGACCGGTCAGGATGCCGCAGTGACGTGCGCGCTGCATCTCCGGTGTGTATGCATCGAAAACGCCGTCGTTATGTGTTTTTCTATATTGGAAGACCCGCTCGACTTCAGGATCCATCTCTCTGGCGTATGCCTCAAGAGAAGATCTGACCATGCGGATACCGCCGAACGGCATGATAGCGCGCTTCAGCGGAGCATCGGTCTGAAGTCCGACGATCTTTTCTTTTTCCTTATCGATATATCCCGGGGCGTGGGAAGTAATAGTAGATATAGTGTGCTCGTCGATGTCCAGGACGCCGCCGTTTTCCTTTTCCTTTTTCCGGAGCTCCAGGATCTTTTTCCACAGATCAGTGGTCGCGGAAGTAGGTCCCGCCAGGAACGACTCGTCTCCATCGTACGGGGTATAGTTCTTGTTGATAAAGTCGCGGACACAAATGTCCTCCGACCATTTGCCAGGTACAAACATTGCAATAATCCTCCCTATCGAACATTTCTGCCGGAGCACCCTTAACCGGGTCCACTCCCGAATCATTCATCTAAAAAAGCCTTGCACAAAAACCATCTTCTCGTCGGATTTTTCCATCCTCCGGCCATGGTCCGAAAAAACGCCCAAAATACGGGTGCCACCCCGCCATTGGGATCTGCATACTATGCGGGAGCCACCCCGCGATGCAGCTGCATTTCGAAAAGGACGAGTGCCAGTCGTCCACACATGATCCATCGGAAAAATACTCTCTTCGGATCAAATGATTTTCATTACTGCTTCATCATAACGCAAGGGAGAATTGATGTCACCCGTCTGGGAAAAGATTTTTTGTACAAAAACATTCCCTTTCTAAAGGATGGCATTGGCGCTTTCACCGAACGCGTTTTTATCGTGACAATTCTCTCACGCAGAAACGAGAAAAATTGTCAATAATTATTGTAAACGCAATATGGTAAGCCGAAACATCTGGAGGTTAACTATGAAAAAATCGACCCGTAACCTGCTCGCTTTAACTCTGGCGGGAAGTATGCTCCTTCCGCTGACAGCGTGCAGGAAAAACAAGACAACAAAGAAGAATGAAGGCAAAACCGAAAGAAACGAAGAACGCGATGCGGAAGAAAGTGATGAGCAAGGCAATGACACCGAAGAATCGGATGCAAGCAAGGATGCGCCAAAAACTCTGACCAAAAACACTTCACGGACAATTGCGGATGATGATCCTTTTTTCAATGCAGAAAGTACAGAACTGAAACTGGAACCTGTTCCGGGCGTGCAGTTCGCAACAACGAAATTCACCACATCCTCGATCCTGGGCGACCGGATCCTGGTAAATGTAGATGTGACTTTAAAAGATGATTCGATGGCAGAAAAGCTTCTTGAGAATGACTACCACACCTTTGACGGAAACCTTTATTCCAGTCTTCAGCTGTTCGATCTGACCGGCAAGAACCTCGCGACGATCCACCTGGACGAAAGCTGTGATTTCGCGTGCGCCGCCGAAATGAGCAATGGCGAGATCTTAGTCATCGCAAACAAGGTCAACTATGGTGATTGCAAATCGACTCCGACGTTTTTCGTGCTTTCCGATTCCGGAGAGATACTGCGCGAGCTCAAATATGAAGTGGAAGGAAATCTCTATGGCATGCATGCCTATCCGCTCGATAACGGCAATCTCTTTATCGCGGCCGAGGGACGCCTCTTCCTTTTCGATTCTGAAGGAAAGCTGATCAAAAAGACCGAAGAAGCGAGCCTCGGACCCTTCATGAACCACTCCGAAGGCAAGTGGTATGTCGCGCATCTTCAGCTTCCCTCCACTGACATCGTAGGCTATCAGGAAGTCGATATAACTACCGGAGAACTGAAGGAATCGTATCAAACAAACAAGAATTACCATCTCGATCTTGTCGATAATACAGATTGCTTCATCTTCTCAGAAACGGGCATACAGCAGTACCTCATCGCACAGGACAAGACCGTACCGGTTCTTTCCACAACGAATACGAATCTGAACTGTGCGAATCTGACGAATGCCAAGAAGCTCTCAGACGATTCAATGCTCGTTTTATATGCAGAGCCGGATAAGGATAACGGCAACTTCGATACCAACTGCTACTTCTATTATGCCAACACGATGTCGGTCGTAAAGCTCACCCGTGCGGATAAGAACCCTCATGCCGGAAAAGAAGTGCTGAAAATCAGCGCATACAACAATTCCGATCCGTATTTTAACGACTTAGTCTATCAATACAACTCCGATCCGAATAGTCACGCTTATATCGAGTTCACCACAATCACCGAAACGGAAGCTTTCTACAGATTGCGGGACAATGAGGAGCGTACCCAGAATCTGAGCCATGCGTCTAAAGCCATGATTGAAGATATGTATAATGGAACGGGACCGGATCTGGTCGTTGGCTTCTCCGAGCTGTCCGAGTTCAATACCGAAGAGTTCCTGACTGACTTAAAACCATATCTGGATGCAGATACCACCATCAAAAAAGAGGACTATTTCGACAACCTCTTCAGCGCTTTTGAAAAGAACGGCAAACTCTATAGTTTCCCTCTGACCTACACCCTTTGTGGCTTGCAGGCGAATGGCAGGATTTCGGATGTCAGCGAAAAACTGACGATCGATGAACTGAATAAGCTCTACGATTCGACTCATCCCTGGACGAGACTTATGCCCGATTACGCAAATACGGAGGTCCTTTCTCTTTTCCTGACTTCGAATTATTCGGACTTCGTAAATAACGAAACAGGCGAAGTGCATTTCGATAGTGATGATTTTAAGAACCTGCTCGAATTGACAAAGAAATGCGGCGTCCCGGAACCGGAATGCAACGATGGCCTTGTTATCATCGATGACAAATGGTACTTCCCGGAAGAGCAATTTTCCAGCGGTATGACATTCATGTACGAAACACCTATTTCCAGTCTGGAAGAATACTGCATATTAAAAGACACGGCTAAGCTGACCTCATTTCCTTCCGCAAAGGGAAAGAGCCTGACTGCCCTGGGCCAGCTCACCCTGTCTATCACGAAATGTGCCTCTAATCCGGATCTGGCATGGGAATTCATCCGCTATTGTCTCAATGCGGAAGCACAGGAATATCTGAGCTCCGGAAAGGGTACGCTGCCGGTCAACCGAAGTGCTTTTGACAAAGTATGCCAGATACAGATCGATCAGAACACGGAATTGTATCAGGAATACAATAAGAATCCAAAAGAGTATGGGGACGCGCCGCTCCGGATCGACGACGCCCAGAAGGATGCTTTTACTAAATTGATCACATCGATAGACAATTCCTATTCTCTGGACAACGAGATCCTGACGGTCATACTTCACGAAGCCGATAAATACTTCCACGATCAGGAAACTCTAGACAACGTCTGTAAAAAGATCCAGCAGAAAGCATCTTCGATCATGGAGGATCGCAGGAAATAAAAGCGCTCGTTTAGAAAAGCAAGTGAAAGGGGCTGTGCTCGAAACTATGAGCGCAGCCCCTTTCGTTTTCGTTGGCATGTATCAGTTGGAGCATTGATGAGGTCTTGAGGAATTTGATGGAAGCGATTGAAGGAAGAGGAATTTGCATAAGAACGTGCTACCAATCATTCTTATAACAACAAAAGAAGGATGAAAGTGTATAAGATCACAAAAAGGCATTCTCTTATAACAACGAACATGGAATTTTTTGTATAAAATCGGGCTTTTTGAGTCTCTTATAACACCAAGTATGTCCCAAGTTGTTATAAGGAAAGCAAACCCACTAGTCTTATACAAACGGCTTCCCGATAAAGTGTTATAAGAAACGCCAAACCGCTGGTTTTATAACAAAAAGGTAAAAACGAGGCTGCCTTGTGAGACAGCCTCTTCTCTTTTTGATTCTATCCTTATGACCTTGAATCACTTATAGTCAGTAACGTCAAACTTCCTATCCTTGAAGTAGTAGTCGCGATCCTCTTCTGTGATCTCTCGTACGACATGGCAGGGATTGCCGAATGCAAGCATGTTGTCGGGGATGTCCTTGGTGACGACGGAGCCTGCTCCGATGACGACGTTGTTTCCGATCGTAACACCAGGCATAACGCAGACATTCCCGCCGATCCAGACATTATCGCCGATCGTGATATCGATCCCGTACTCGTAGCCGGAGTTTCGAGATTCCCAGTGGAGCGGATGACCTGCGGTGCAGAGCATGACGTTCGGCCCGCACATGAAATCATCTCCGACCTTGACTTTGCCGACATCGAGTACAACGAAGTTATAGTTCGCGAAGAAGTTCTTCCCGACTTCGATGTTATATCCGTAATCACAGAAGAATGGCGATTCGATACAGATGAATCCCTCTTTCGTTTTACCTAAGATCTCGCGGAGAAGTTTCTCTCTTTCCTCCGGCTGATCCGGCGGAAGATTATTATACTTAAAGACCTTCGTCTTATTGGCCATACGTTCCTCGGACAGTCCATCCAGCCAGGATCTGTACGGCAGATTTGCCAGCATTCTTTCTTTTTGATCCATACTATTGTCCTCCTTAAGCGTCTTATTTAATTATATCTGAATCTTATGATGGCTGCGACTACATATCTTAGTGGCAGTTTTTTGTTCTCTCAGCAGGATTAATTGCAAATACGTATTATACGTGTTATTATGGAGGCAAATTATGAAGGTTTCAGAAATGAAGAAGATTCTTAGAGCACATGGATGCTATCTTCTTCGTCAAGGAAGTAATCATGAGATCTGGTATAGCCCAATAAGCAACTTTCAATTCCAGATTCCCAGGCACAATTCGCAGGAGCTGCCAATCGGCACCCAAAACGCAATACTCAAAAGCGCTGGCATTAAATCTTGAGGTAAGACTATGAAAAAGAAATCGATCTATGCTTATCCGGCAATCTTCAAAGCTGAAGATAAAGGCATGTACTCCGCCTCTTTTCCGGATATTGACGGTTGTTTCACATGCGGCAACGATGTCGCCGATGCAATCTGGATGGCAAGTGACGCTCTGGCACTGATGCTGTATACAATGTATGAAGAAAAAGAGCTGCCAATGCCGGATCCGACACCCATTGATAAGATCAATACAACCAAAGGTTCATTTGTCTCTTACGTTCTTTGCGACACACGTATGTATCGTAGGAAATTCGGCAGCAAGGCAGTAAAGAAAACGCTCACCATACCTGAATGGATGAACGAAGCGGCAACTGAGCAGAATATCAACTTTTCCCAGGTGCTCCAGGAAGCGCTTAAGCAAAAACTGGATGTTTCGTAAAACACTTCCCGGAAACGTAATTCCAGGGCGTCGGAGAATTTACGTTTTTCCGGCGCCTTCACTTTTTGACAAATCGCACAACACCTTCTCTGTGGTATTGACGCATGGCAAGTGCTATCTTATAAGTGACGAAATTTGTTTCCCGGCACAGCCGGTGATTTCGTATCAAAAAGCTATATCACACAGTCCCGGAGCCTGCTTTTTAGGGCTTTGGCACTGCGATCAATAAGGAGAACATGAACATGTGTATGCGTAAAACAAAAATAATCTGTACCTTAGGTCCGGCTGCGGATTCCGATGAGGTCGTAAGAGAGCTGATGCTCGCCGGCATGAACGTCGCCAGACTCAACTTCTCCCACGGCTCCTACGAAGAGCACCAGCAGAGGATCGACCGTGTTAAGCGTATCCGTGAGGAGCTCGACCTCCCTGTCGCACTTCTTCTCGATACAAAAGGACCGGAGATCAGAACCGGGGAGTTTGAAGGCGGAAAGACCAATTTCATCGAGGGTTCCGAGGTCGTGATCCGTGAAAAGGATGTCATCGGTACAGACAAGGAATTCTCTGTTTCGTACAAGGATCTCGCCGGCGATGTCAAAGAGGGCTCCCGCATCTTGATCGATGACGGCCTGATCGAGCTCATCGTCGACCACATCGACGGCGGCGACATCTACTGCACAGTAAGCAACGGCGGCCCGGTCAGCACGAAAAAGAGCGTAAACGTTCCGGATGCCGAGCTCTGCCTTCCGGCTCTGACCGCAAAAGATAAGGAAGATATCCTTTTTGCCGTAAAGAATGAATTCGATTTCATCGCCGCGTCCTTCGTCAGAAAGGCAAAGGACGTTCAGGAGATCCGCCACATTCTCGAAAAGAACGGCGATCACGGCATCAACATCATCGCGAAGATCGAGAATAACGAAGGTATCCAGAACTTCGACGAGATCCTGAAGGTAAGTAACGGCATCATGGTGGCCCGTGGTGACCTCGGCGTCGAGATCCCGGCCGCGAACGTTCCGATCGTCCAGAAGAGATGTATCCAGCAGTGCCATTCCGCAGGTAAGATCTCCATCACGGCGACTCAGATGCTCGACTCCATGATTCGTAATCCGCGTCCGACAAGAGCGGAAGTCTCCGACGTCGCAAACGCTATCTACGACGGTACTTCCGCCGTTATGCTCTCCGGCGAGACCGCTAACGGAAAATATCCGGTCGAGGCTCTGAAGATGATGGTGCAGATCGCCGAGCAGACCGAAGCTTCCATCGATTACTGGTATCAGTTCAGCAAATCCAAGCCGACCATGATGCCTTCTGTCGCAAACGCGATCTCTCACGCCACATGCACGACCGCTATGGACTTAAATGCCAAGGCGATCGTTACCGTTACCCACGGCGGCAGAACCGCCCGCCAGATCTCCCGTTTCCGTCCGGACAGCCCGATCGTGGCCGGTACGCTTTTCCCTCGTGTACAGCGTCAGCTGAACCTCAGCTGGGGCGTATATCCGATCCTCGTTCCGGAAGTGGCCACCACCGATGAATTGTTCGGAGTTGGCATCGATGCGGCGAAAAAGTGCGGATTCTTAAATGACGGCGACCTCGTGGTCATGACCGGCGGTACACCGGTCGGCATGAGCGGTACGACGAACACCATCCGTGTCCAGGCATTAGGCAAGTCCATCGTTCACGGCAACGGCCAGCCGACCACGGACGAGCAGGGCTCTCTGGTCACCGGCACGGTCTATATCGTAAAAGATCCGGAGCACCTTGATGAGCAGCTTCCGCTTTCCGAAGATGACAGCATCATCCTCGTAGCTCCTTACACCAACAATAAGATGATGCCTTTCATCAAGCATGCAAAGGCCCTGATCGTAGAGGACGACGATTCCGCAAGTCACGCTGCCACAGTCGCTATGGCGCTTGACATCCCGGCGATCCTGTCCTGCGAGAACTGCACAAAACTCTTAAAAGAAGGCGCAACGGTATCGGTCGATGCCAAGCGCGGAAGTGTGTCTTAAGATCGGAATTATTTCTTTGACAATCTTAGTATTTTCATTAGCTTCGATGTCCCTAAAGCACCGATTTTGCTTTATTGCGCCTTTTATGGTAAACTGATACATAATTATGCTTTTAAGAAAGGAGAAGGGTATGAAGTTTATTAAGCGTCCGAAGAAGACACCGCACTTCAGCAGCAGCCGTATATCTTTTGGTATCGGCACAGTTATCGTTATCCTTCTCGCTTTCTCCTGCGTCGTCGGCGCAGACTCTTTCCTCACGGATTCTTCGATGCGCACCGAGGGGGAAAACTACGACATGATCTCTCCGGAGTACTATGAGACTTCCGAAGAAGCAAATATTCAGAAAGATGCGGATCTGATCACAGGGGTAGGTTCGACGGATAACGCAACCGAGATCGTCGATCTTTCTTCCACAGAGCCGCGCCCGACTGCCGGCGGCGTCATGCCTCCGCTTCCGACCGAGACCTCTGCCGCCGAGACGACAGAACCGGCTGAGCCATCTGAACCGACTGAAGGTCCGAAGGAAACGACTGCGGATCCTACCAATACAGTTACTCCTACCCCATCTCCGGAACCGACAGCGACGCCGAAGCCGACTCATGCTCCGACGCCTACCGCTACCCCTATGCCGACACCGACTCCGAAGCCGGAGATCACAGAGAAAGCAAAGAGCGGCACATACTATGCCGTGGGTGAAGTCAATGTCAGAAAAGGCCCGGGCACAAACTATGAGATCACCAGAACACTTCAGCGCGGCGACCCGATCGAGGTCGTGGCAGTAACGAGCAACGGCTGGTACCGCACCATCCGCGATACCTATGTACTCGCAGAGCTCTGTACTCCGGAAAAGCCGGCGACACCAACACCTGCTCCGAAGCCGACACCTACGCCAAAACCGACACCTTCTCCGAAGAAAAAAGATCCGACTCCGGTTCCTACACCGACTCCGAAACCGAAGAAGGACGAACCGACACCGACTCCGAAGCCGAAGCCCTCGAAGGACGGTATGACCCTGATCGGTGACGATTTCAAGATCACCTTCTATGGACCGCAGCAGCGCAGTGACGGATCTTACAGCACCACAACTGCGACCGGTACCAAGTGTACGCAGGGCAAAACTATAGCCGCAGACTGGAGTATCCTGCCTGCCGGCACGGTTATTTACATTGAGAATGACCCGCTTGGCGGGGATGGATATTACACCGTTGAAGACTGCGGCGGTGGCGTGAAGGGTCACCACATCGACATCTATGCAGATGACGGCGAGAGCGGAAGATACTCCACTCTCAAGAATGTACGCATTTACATCGTAAACGGCTGAGTTTCTTTCTATAACTTTGAACTAAATTACACCGATAAGGGGTAAATATATGACACAATCAAATAAACGTTTAGGGGCCCCGAAGGGCTCTTCCGCCGGCGCGAAATATAATAACGCCGTGCGGCTTTCTTCCGCGTCCAAAAACGCGAAAAAAACATCTTCCTCGTCGTCGGGAGCCAGGAAAACGGCTTCTGCCAAGAGCGCGAATACTTCCAGGAAGAAAGCATCTCCTTCCCGCGGAAAAGCTCCGTCGAAGCTTAAATCCGCCAAGCCCGTGAAGCGCGACTTCAAGGGAAAGAGCAGCCAGGGCTTCTTCAGTTCCGCTTCGGATGAGGTCCTCTCCCAGATCAACGATACTTTCCTGCAGACCGTAAAGGATGCGGAAAAAGCATTTGCCAGCCGCAGGGAAACGCATAAACTCAAAGTCATTCCTCTGGGCGGCATGCAGGAGATCGGCAAGAACATGACGCTTTTCGAGTACGATAACGACATCATCATCGTCGATGTCGGCGTCGCTTTCCCGGAAGAGAGCATGCTCGGCGTAGATTCCGTGATCCAGGACTACACCTATGTACTTCAGAATAAAGACCGCGTCAGAGGTATCTTCCTGACTCACGGTCACGAGGACCATATCGGGTCCCTCCCTTTCCTGATGCGCGAGCTCAAGTGCCCGATCTACGGCGGTAAGCTGACGATCGAACTGGCACGCCACAAACTCATGGATGCCGGCGTGGGAACACGCGGGATCGAGCTCGTATATGCTGCGGCGGGCGATACTTTTAAAGCTGGAAACTCCTTCTCTGTCGAGTTCATCCGCGTCAACCACAGCATCGCTGATGCATTCGCTTTTGCGATCCGCACACCGATCGGAAACGTCATCCACACGGGTGACTTTAAGATCGACTTTACCCCGATCAACGGCGATCCGATCGATCTCGGACGTTTCGCGGAATACGGCCGTCAGGGCGTCCTTCTTATGCTCGCCGAGAGCACGAACGTAGAGATCCCCGGCTCCTCCCCGTCCGAAAAGCACGTGGGCGAGTCTTTCCAGAGGATCTTCCAGAACACGACGGGCAGGATCATCATCGCGACCTTCTCCTCGCACGTTCACCGTATGCAGCAGATCTTCACCGCGGCCGAGATGTATAACCGAAAGGTCGCGCTCATCGGAAGATCGATGCTCAATACCTTCTCCGTGGCCAATTCCCTCGGGTATATCACCATGAACCCGAGCACCCTGATCGATATCAATGACATTAATAAGTACGAGCCGGAAGAGGTCGTCATCCTAACGACCGGATCCCAGGCCGAGCCGATGTCCGCGCTTTCGCGAATGGCCTTTGCTTCCCACCGCGTCGTGGATATCCATGAGGGCGATACAGTCATCCTTTCCGCGCACCCGATCCCGGGTAACGAAAAGCCGATCTACCGTGTCATCAACGAGCTGTTCCGCCGCGGAGCGCATGTCATCTACGAATCTCTCGCTGACGTACACGTTTCCGGCCACGCCTACCTCGACGAACTGACGCTCATACACACACTGGTCAAGCCGAAGTTCTTCGTACCGTGTCACGGTGAATACAGGATGCTCTTCCGTCATGCGGAGCTTGCCAGAAGACTCGGCACACCGGATTCCCGCACCTTTATCCTGAATAACGGCGATGTACTGGAAGTCACACCTGATCAGGCCAAGATCAACGGCTATGTTCCGGCCGCGCCCGTCCTCATTGACGGTGCCGGTGCCGGTGACATCGACAACCGCGTCTTCAGAGACAGACGTGTCCTCGCCGATGATGGTGTCGTCTCCGTATCGATCGTCCTTTCCAAGGTCTCGGGAAAGCTTCTGTGCCCGCCGGTACTGCAGTCCGTCGGTTTCCTGTTCGAAAGTGAAGCCGGTCCGATCCAGCATGAATGCTCACAGAAACTGTTTAACTATCTGCACCGTCTAGAATCCCAGAAATCCACGAAGTCGATCCGGGATGCGGTGGAATCCAATCACATAAGGGATGCGCTGAAGAGTATGCTTTATGAGAGTACCAAGAGACGGCCACTGATCATGATCAGCGTTATGGAGATATAAAAAAGCGGCTTTAGGAAGCCGCTTTTCTTCTTTCTTCTCTTTCTTTGACCATGAGATCCACATTCTTTTTCTCCACATCATTGAGGAACGCAGCATCTCCCATCTTATCCCATTCTTCTTTCGTGATCTTCTCTTCGTACCAGTCGAACTGCCTGTAGTATTCCAGCAGTTCCTGATTCTTGAAGATGTAGCCGTGACGGGCCCAGATCTCGTTGATCGCAGCACGGAGCTCTTCATCCGACAGCGCTTTGATAACGTCTTCCGGAATGAGTTCGACGTCACTCTTCGGGAAAATGAATCCTCTGAGTTTTTCCGGACCGGCCATGAAACCGTCGAAGTTATCGGTATATTCGTATCCGAAGTTTCCGTCGAGGATCGCTCTTCTTGCCTCTTCCACGGTGGCGACACCCTCAGTCGTCCAGTTCGGGAAACCGATCGACAGTTCCATCGGATAGAAATGAGAAGTATCCAGCTCACCATTTTCATAGACATCCATAAAACCCATATACCAGATAAAGCTTCTCTGGACAGGTTCTTTTTCCGTGGCATCCGTGACCTTGGCCTCAAAGACCGGATAAACGATGCTTTTATCATCTTCAAAGGAATGCACTACTGCGATACCGACATAGTCAAAAGAATCCACGTGGACGTTCGTATCGAACGTGACAAAAGCCTCATACTGCTCTTTCGCCGCTTTTCTCATCGCTTTGATCTGTTCCTCGGAAACATCGTCCGTGTTGAGGACCGGCTTTCTCGGGACATTGACCGAGGCAGTCTCTCCATCAAAAGGAACGATCAGTGAAGTATCGATCTGATTTTCAATGACCTCGATATCCCTGGCGATATCTTTTTCAATGGAACTATAATGCAGGAAGCCTCTCACCGTCCACTTTCCAAAGTACAGGTAGGCACCGGAAGGGGTTGTGATCCCCGAAGTATCCGCATATCCGTCCTGGAAAACTTCGGAATATCCGACTGACCAGAAAAACTGACGTTTCACAGGCTCTTCCCCCGTATTGTCCGTGACGATGACCTGGTAGTTTAAAAATACGATGCTCAGGGCTTCCGCAGGTTCTGATTCCCAGTCTGCGAGGATCGGCCCGATATAGTTAAAAGTATCGACCGTAACCTCCTTCGGGAGCGGTCCGGTTTCGTAATCGCCTTCCTTGAAGCGGGCCTCGGCGGCATCCTGGAGTTTTTTCATCTGCGCATCGGAGATTTCTTTAAGCTGAGTGACGTGCTTTTGTGCCTCCGTCAAAGTCGTTTCGGAAGTGTTATTCGGATCATTGACGGGGTCATTGACATATTCCACGGTTGTTTCAGCAATACGGCCATTACCTGTCTTTCCGTTTTTCTTATCTTTATTGGCAAATACATTGTTTGCGAGGATTATCGTGATCACGATCCCGGCGATGACAACGATCGGGAGAACAACGAAAAGGATCGTCTTCAGGTGAAAATTCGGCATATGCGGCTCTGAAAACAGCTGAGAATCTTTGTTCTTCGGCTCTTTTAAATTATCAGACATACTCTCGGCACCTTTTCCTTTCTTAGGTGTTTTCAATAATTAGACGTTCTCAGGCCTATATTTTTTTCGAATAAAGAAGAAAATTTCCTCTTAACTTCCTTTTCTGACTTCGATAATATCTCGGATCGCCTTAATGCGGCCGAATATACGGTCAAGCTGCTCCTGGTCCTTGACCTCGATGGTCATGGTGAAGCGGGCCGTGATGTCCTTCATCGCGGACATCTGTGCCGAGGTGATCGGAATACGCTCCTCGGCGATGGCATTACTGATATCCGCCAGAAGATGTCTTCTGTCATGAGCGATAACCGTAAACTCCACCGGATAGATCGCCTTAGTGTGCTCCTGGTTGGCCCAGTACACCTCGATGAGACGGGATGCCCTCTCTGCTGCTCTTGCAGATGCTGTCGCATTCCTCATGATGTTTCTTATGTTGCTGCAGTCCTTCCTGTGGACACCAACACCATTTCCTCTCGTGATATAGCCGATGATATCATCTCCCGGCACCGGATTACAGCAGCGGGAAAGATGTACGAGACAGTTTTCGATACCGGTCACGACGACGCCTGTTTCCGCGTGCGCCTTCGCCGAGGCACGTCTTCCGGTATGGTTCTGCTCCTGGGAGCTCGCCACAAGCGCCGGACCGGCCGTGATGCTCTTCTCGTCGAGGATCTCTCTGGCGATCGGCTGGTATACGACCTGACCGCCGCCGGTGACTCTGTAACCAAGCTCGAATCTCTCGTCCTCCGGAAGGGCGCGGATATATTCATCACGCAGACGGCCGACGACTTTCTGGGCCGTGATCACGCCGTAGCCGATCGCGGCATAAAGGTCATCCTGGGTGTTCTGTGCGGTCTTTTTGAGGATCGTCTCGATAAACGGCTTCTGCAGGAGCTGCTGCGGCGCAAAGCCCAGCTTCTTCATCTCGCGCTCGACCATATCTTTTCCAAGAAGAATATTATCGTCTCTGGATTCTTTCTTGAACCAGGAGTTGATCTTCGATTTGGCGGCGGAAGTCTTGACCATCTTGAGCCAGTCACGGGAAGGACCCTTGATCTGCTCGGAGGTAAGGACCTCGACGATATCCCCGTTCTGGAGCTCATAAGACAGCGGGACGAGACGTCCGTTGACCTTGGCGCCATACATGCGGTTACCGATACCGCTGTGGATGCTGTAGGCAAAGTCGATCGGGCAGGAATGGAGAGGCAACGAGATCACGTCGCCCTTCGGGGTAAAGACGAATACTTCCTCCGCCACAAGGCCGGTCTTCAGGGAATCAAGATACTCGTTCGCATCCTTGGACTCGCCCTGCCAGTCGAGGATCTGACGGAGCCACGAAAGCTTGTTGTCAAAAGACGTGTTCTTCGCCTTAACGTTGGAGTTTCCGCTCTCCTTATATTTCCAGTGCGCCGCGATACCGTATTCCGCTGTTCTGTGCATGGCCAGCGTACGGATCTGCACTTCAAAGGGGATGCCTTCCTTGCCGATGACCGTCGTATGGAGCGACTGGTACATGTTCGGCTTCGGCATGGCGATATAGTCCTTAAAACGACCCGGCATCGGGTAATACATCTCGTGTACAAGACCTAAGACCGCATAGCAGTCTGACACCGTATCCACGATGATACGGCAGGCAAAAATATCGTAGATCTGGTCGAGGTGCTTGTCCTGATTCTTCATCTTGTTATAGATGCTGTAAAAGTGTTTCGGACGGCCTTCGATCTCGGCATGGATACCCATCTTCGAGATCCTTTCGGACATTTCACCGACCACGTTCTCCAGGAATTTTTCTCTCTCGGAACGCTTCTGCGAGATCGCACCGACGAGCTCATAGTAAGCATCCGGATCCGTGTAACGAAGACAAAGGTCCTCCAGTTCCCACTTGATCTTATAGATACCGAGACGGTGGGCCAAAGGCGCGTAGATATCTCTCGTCTCCATGGAGATCTCTTTCTGCCGTTCCGGGCTCTGATGCTTCATGGTACGCATGTTATGGAGACGGTCCGCAAGTTTGATGAGGATAACGCGGATGTCCTTGGCCATCGCCAGGAACATCTTTCGCATGTTCTCCGCCTGCTGCTCTTCTTTGGACGAATAAGGGATACGGCCGAGTTTGGTGACGCCATCTACGAGAAGGGCGACATCCTCGCCGAAAATCTCGGTCAGAAGCTCGGTCGTGACCGGGGTGTCTTCCACGGTGTCGTGAAGAAGCGCCGCCACCAGTGTATCTGTATCGACTTCGAGTTCTGTCAGGATCTGCGCCGTCGCGATCGGGTGGATGATATACGGTTCGCCGGACTTTCTTTTCTGGGAGCTGTGGGCTTTATATGCAAAAACAAACGCGCGGCGGATCCTGTCCGACTCGTCTTTTTCCGAATAGGACTTATACTTCGTGATGACCTCATCGAGAAGTTCTAAGATCTCCTCGCTGACGTCCTCCGGCATTGTGTCATCTCTGAGCGTCTCGAACATCTGCGAAACGTCCGGAGATAATTCTTCGTTTTTCTTCTCGCCACTCATCTTTCAAACCCTGACCGTAAAGGTCTTTCTCCCCACATGGTAGCCTTTTCCTGTTGTCATATCCTACAACATTTCCGGCTACTTTTCCACTCCCTGGAAAAGCACCTGGAATGTTTTTGTTTCTTGAAGTTTAACCTTCCCCTGCACAGATAGCAAGCGGAAACAGATCCTTTCGTCGTTGATGCGGATCAGATCGAGAAGTCCCGCCTCCTGGAAAATATCCATGGCTCGGGAGATCTTGAAGGGATGGATCTGCTTTTTGCACCGTCCGGCTATGAGCCTCGAAAGCAGGGACAGGTCGCAAAGATTCGTCGTTTCTTTCGCATTATCAGCCAGGAAACGGTAAAGGACCGTCATCTCCTCACCGGTCGGACGAAGCTCCGGCGGAGCACATTTCCCGAGCATGGCAACCTGACGGAGCGGAAGCCGGTTCCGATAAAGGTTCTCCAATACCTGCGGCGTATCCCAGAGCGGATCACCGTTTTTGCGGAAATGGATGTCCAGAATATTGAGGGAAAGGCGGCTATTACCGTTCCATGTGTTGATCCCGAGCTTTACAAGTACGTCTACAAAAGATCCTTCCACGAACATGTCCGCCCACTCCCCTGCGTTAAACGCAATGGCATCGACGGCTTTTTCTTTCTGGTCCTTCGGATCCTTATAGGAAAGATTCATCTTGAGATGGCGGTTCATGGGGCCGCAGCCGCGCGGCTGAGTCACACGTACGCCGGAAAGAAGGAAGACTGGTTCTCTGTTTCCTTCGCCGAAAGGTTCAAATTCTGAGATATCCTGTGCCAGATCCAGCGTCAGGTCGGAAGGAGAGATCTGCATGTCGATCGGAAGCGACATCAGATCGTCGTCAGTATTCCGAAGAGCTGCGAACTCCCTTACTTTCTCGAGAAATTGACCGTATTTTCCGATCTCTACTGCTACACCGGCCGCACGCTTATGGCCGCCATACTGCTGGACCGTATCCCCGCAGAACTTAAAGCAGTCGAGGATCGGGAAATCACCGGCTGTCCGGCAGCTTCCCTTATATACGTCCGGCGCGGAAGTGTCGTGGGTAAAGACGATCGCCGTGCGCTGGTAACGCTGGACGATGCGGTTCGCCACGATCCCGAGCATACCCATATGCCAGTTCTCCCCGGCCACAACGATCGGCATGGAACTGTTCTTCATGCCGGAAATCAGCTGCCGGTCGGATTCGATCCTGCTGACGACTTCGTCAAGTAGCGCCTGCTCCATCTCCTGCCGTCTCGTATTTTCCGAAACGAGTTCCTGCGCAAGTTCCTCTGCGCGGACCGGATCGTCCGTCAGAAGAAGTTCCAGTGAACGCTCGGCATCTCCGAGCCGCCCGGTCGCATTGAGCTTCGGGGCGATCTGGAAGCTGACGTCCGTAGAAGAGATGGAATTGTCCATATAGTTCGACTTCGAGCGCACAAGATCCAAAAGGGCTTTCAGGCCCGGATGCGTACTGTTCGGGAGTTCACGAAGCCCCTCCATAACGATGGTACGGTTTTCTCCGGTAAGGCTTACGACGTCGGCAATGGTGCCGATCGCCACGATATCGAGATAAGATCTCCACTCGTCCTTTTTGACTTTTCCGGGATACACGGAACTGATCGCATCGATCAGTTTCAGGGCCACACCGGCGCCGCAAAGATGGACGAACGGGTAGGAATTATCGGGTCTTTTACAGTCGAGAACGGCCAGAGCCGGCGGAAGCGAATCCTTCACCTCATGGTGGTCCGTAACGATCACGTCCATCCCTTCTTCGATCAGGGTGCGGATCGAGTCCTCGTTTGCCACGCCGCAGTCCACGGTCACGACCAGGGACGGCGCTTTCTTCTCTATTCTCTCCACAAGTTTATCGGTAATGCCGTAGCCCTCGGTCAGGCGGTTCGGCAGGACATGGTCGACCTGCGCACCGAGTTTTCTTAAAAAGGAGGAAAGGACGGCTGTAGCCGTGATGCCGTCAGCATCGTAGTCTCCGCACACGAGGATCTTTTCCTGTCCGTCAATGGCGGTCTTTATGCGGTCCACGGCGACGCGCATGTCGTTCATGAGGAACGGGTCATGCCACTCCGTGGGATTTTTCGTAAGGAAAAGAGCCTCCTGCTCCGGGGTATCTATCCCGCGGGCAGACAAAAGCCGGGAAAGAAGCGAGGACGCAGTATCCGAAGCCTCCTTCGCCTCGATATTCATATCATCGGGCAAACGCCACTTCTTCTCAAGAAGGATCACACAAAAAACTCCAAATTCATAGCTTATATTAATTGTAGCATATTTCCTTAAAACAACATCAAAAAAGACGCACCGTCCGAAGCTTTTTTCTGCATCCGGACGGTGGCTTTCTTTATGTGTAGGAGGGTGTTATGAAGATTATTCTACGTTCTTCAGCGCATCGGCCAGCGGGATCTTTTTGATGCGCATCATATCGAAGATTGCGACGACTGCATAGGATACGATGAGGATCAGGATCATCTTTGCGATGCCCATCGGGCTGATGTACACGTCGAACCAGCCGTTCAAAGATCTCATGTAGATCCGGAAGACTTCGGCCAGGCCCAGGATCGCCAGCGCCGCGGTCAGAACCGCACTCACGACGACCACAATGGAAGTCAGAAGGATATAAAGGCTGTTGATCTCGCCGTTTTCATAGCCAAGGACCTTGACCATCGAGATGGAGGTACTGTTCTTTTCGATGATGATCTTCGTAAGAAGGTACATCATGAGGATCGCCATGATCAGGCATACCCATGCGACCATATCCATCATGCCGCCCATCGAGTGGTCGAGCTGTGTCGCGATGGCCATGACATCTTCAAGCGTTACGACAGTGTAGATGTTCTCGTAATCGATGTCCGAGATCGTGTTCTGCGAAAGGAATCCGTTGAAAGCATCCTTTTCCAGTCCGAAGATACTGTTAAAGCTGCTCTGCGGGAGGAATATGCAGAGCGCGCCGTCATAGTCGTAAATGCCCTTGATCACGAAGTCGTAGGACTTGTCACTGTACTTTTCCTTCAGCGTGATCGTGTCGCCCTTTTTCAGCATGAACTTCTTCTGGTACGGAGAGGAGATAAAGATCTCATTTCCGGAGAGAGTCTCATCGATCTTGATGTAGCGGCTCCCGTTTTGATAGCCGTACACACTGATATCTTCGCCCTTATGAGTACCATCGATGGTCACAAGCGATTCTACGGAATACTTCTCCGCGGTTTCTTCCGAAGTCGTGATGACCTTTCCTTCTTCGTCCTTATAGCCCTTCAGAACATACTGATAGTTCGAGAGCATGTTCTCATCTATATTCTCTTTATAGTGATCGAGCGTCTGCGGAAGTCCGATCGAGAACGCGAGCAGCAGCATGACGAATGCGATACCGACGAACAGTACGAGGTAACCGCCCATGTTATCAAAGAGAATACGCAGACGGAATCTCTTAAGGAAGCTCCAGGACGGAAGTCTCATGGCCTTCTTTCTCTTCGAGGAAGAAATGTCTCGGCGCAGGAAACGAAGCGGTGAAAGACGCAGTTTTCTGTAGATGACGATGAAGTTGATGATGATCATCAGGATCATAGGCAGGAGCGTCGTCACAAGGAAGGCATCCATGTTCCAGCGTGTCTCATAGGTCACGAGGCTGTAGGAATTGTAATAGAGCACAACCGCCGCGTCCTTAAAGATCGTGTAGCCGAGGATGTTTCCGACAGCCGATGCCAGAAGTGTCACGATGACCGGGACGACCATGTAGTGACGGAGGAGCTCACCTCTGGTGTAACCGGTCGCACGAAGTGTTCCGATGACCGCCGATTCGCTTACGATGGTGTTGCTGGTCGTGATCGCGAAGATGAAGGCCAGTACCGCGATGAAGACGTAGACCAGAACCGAAATCATGGCTTTGTCCGAACCCATGTCCTCCGGCGCGAAGTGGATCGCCTGATTCGCGTACTCAGGAACGAAGTCCGTAAGCTCGTTGATACTCTCCGCCTTTTCAGAGAGAAGCTTCATCGCCTCGGGGTCCTGATTCTGGATCTTCACCGAAAGCGCCTCGGCCGTTTCTTTTTCATCGGTAAAACCGCCTGTCGCCGAAAGCACTGCGAGTTTTTCGATCAGGGCATCCGCCTTTTCCTTCTGCTCGGAAGTATTGGCCGGCGCTTCGTTGTACATGAACGCATACTGATAAAATGTCGAGGAAGGAAGCGCTTCCCAGCCCTCCGGAGTCATGACCGCGATGTCGAAGTCGACCGCATTGAACATGAAGTCGGAGTTCTTTTTGTAGAGCGTGGTGTAGTCGGAAGACGAGATCAATCCGGATACGGTAAACGGATTCTCCCCGATATACAGGGTATCTCCGACCTTGATGCCTTTGGTGTCGGCGTGGTTCTTGTCGATCGCGATCTCATTTTCCGCCGCCGGCATTTCGCCCTTCATGAGGCAGGCACGGTTGACGTCGGTCCTGATCTTGAAGATACGGACGGTAACGTCTTTCTCATCGGATGCAGCCTTGATGTCCGCCGGAGCGGTCTTGCTTTCGCTTAAGTCCTTATAGAACTGCTCATAGACGGTGATGCCTTCAGCTTCGATCTTCTCAAGGAGCTCGGCAGTCGGCATATTTTTGAGTTCGAAGTGTCCGTTCTCGATCGTATATTTTTCATAGGATTCATCGATCGCGGCCATCATGCTGTCGTTTCCGACATCGATCCCGGACGCCAGAGCGATCATAAATACCATCAGGAGGAAGAGAACGACATACTTCTTCCAGTCTTTTTTCAATTCTCTGAAGAGGCGCTTACGCATCGGATTGCCGACTTTCTTATTCGAAGTCGCGGTGCCCGTGGTATAAGCTGCGCTCCTTGCTTTATTGATATTTGTTGCCATGATTTTCTCCTCCGCTTACCAGTCGAGATCTACTGCGGAGACCTTGTTGTCGTTGATGATGTTCTTTCGCACTTTGCCGTCACGGAGCTTGATCGTGTGATCCGCCATCTTGCTGATCTCCTCGTTGTGCGTGACCATGATGATGGTGTTTCCGTACTTTCTGTTCACGTCTTCGATGAGTTTTAAGATCTCCTTACTGGTGTTGTAGTCAAGCGCGCCGGTCGGCTCGTCACAAAGAAGAAGGTCCGGGTTCTTGACAATCGCGCGGCCGATCGATGTTCTCTGCTGCTGACCGCCGGAAAGCTGATTCGGAAGCTTATAGCGGTGTTCCCAAAGACCGAGGGTATTGAGAAGTTCGTCGATATCTAAAGGCTTGTCGGAAAGATAGGCACCTACTTCGATGTTCTCTTTTACGTTCAGGTTCGGAATCAGGTTATAAAGCTGGAAGACATAACCCAGGTGCTTTCTTCTATAGCGGGTGAGCATCTTCTCATCCATATCGCGAAGCTTGTCGCCTGCGATGGAGATATATCCTTCGTCGGCACTGTCGATGCCGCCGATGATATTTAGAAGTGTGGATTTACCGGAACCGGATGGCCCGAGAAGCACACAGAACTCCCCTTTTCCAACGGTAAAATCCATCCCGCGGAGGACTTCCTGTCTGCTGTCGCCTTCGCCAAATGCTTTACATACATTACATACTGTTAAGAATTCATTTTCGGACATAACTATTACCTCTGATGTCTTTCCCGGAAGATCAGGCCTGGTTTATTTCCTCTATCCGCCGTCACTTCCGTGTTTTTAAGTGGTGAACGGTTCAACATATGAACAACCGTTCATATGTATTATAGTTCACATGTCTCTACTAAGCAATACTGTCTCATTAGGCATGGCTAACAAGAATTCATATCTGTTCGCTATCGGTTTTTAGGAATTCTTCCAAGGGTCATATCGCCACCTCCTTTTCGGGCAACAAAAAAACGAGTCTTCTGCTGCAGCTTCATGTGCAGTAAAAGTCTCGCTTTTCGGACATACCCCGGGGAACCGGTTTCCCGACTTGCGGGCGCTCCCGAGCTGACGACATATGTCACATGCTTCCGATGTGGATCAGATTCGAACTGGATCCTGGAGGGTCCCGAAGCATGTAAGCTACTCCCTAATACACTTTCAGTGTAGCCTTCGGATCCGGATATGAAAACCGCCGATTCTCCGCAAAAAGAAAGATCCCACGGAGATCTTCCCGTGAGATCGGAACTAAACTTGAATATCCACCCTTTTCTTTTTTCAGATGCGTGTTATAATCGCGCGACACCATCAAAGTGAGATTGAGGCACCACCGAGTCAGATACCGCGTCTTATATTTTCTAAAAACAGACCGGATATTAGACTTCACCGCCAGGATACAAAAAAGCCTGCCGGATCAACTCCAGCAGGCTTTCGTTTTGCTAATTTCAATAAGAGTAATTATCTCTTACGCTTTCTAGCCGCCTCCGACTTCTTCTTACGGCGTACAGAAGGCTTTTCGTAATGCTCTCTCTTACGTACCTCAGCGAGTACACCAGAACGAGCGCAGGAACGCTTGAAACGACGCAAAGCACTGTCAAGGGACTCATTTTCTTTAAGTCTGATTTCCGACACTTGTTATCCCTCCTTCCGTGCATTAAACTTAGGAAACCCAAATCTATCGGTTTCAAACAGGACATATATTACTCTAAAAATCCGCGTTCGTCAACGAAAATTGCATATTTGCGCTGTTTTCCGCGCGAAAAGATCCTTTCCATGCCTCTTTTTGCTTTCTCCGGCATCAGAGTGCGGAGATCTCTTCGCCTGCTTTGACGAGGTGCTCGCGGATACTGATCTTCTGCGGACACTGCTCCTCACAGGCACCGCACCACATGCAGTTTTCAGGCTTTTCTTCCTCTTTCAGCATGCTCCACTCCCACTTGGTGTGCCCGACGTTTCCGTACTTTCCGTACTCGTTCCAGATCCGGAAGATCTTCGGGATATCGAGGCCGCCCGGACACGGCATACAGTATCTGCAGCCGGTGCAGGGATTGAACACACGTGCATCGAGCGCTTCCTTCAGTCTTCCCATCGCGGCAAGTTCTTCTTCAGTCATCGGCTCGTAGCGGTTGAAGGTATCGAGGTTATCTTCGAGCTGGTCCTCGGCGGACATGCCGGAGAGGATGACCTTTACATTTTCAAAAGAAGCGACGAAGCGAAGTGCCCAGGAGGCTTTCGACTTTCCGGGACGAAGTGAGTTCAGTTCAGAAAGCAGATCATCGGGATACATGCAGAGCGATCCGCCGCGGATCGGCTCCATGACAATCACCGGGATGCCCAGGGATTCAGCAAGCTTTAAGCCCTTTGTCCCCGCCTGATTCTCGATATCCATAAAGTTGAACTGGATCTGGCAGGCATCCCACGGATACGCCTTGATCCACTTCTCGAACACCGGGTAGTCGTCGTGGAATGAGAACCCCACGTTCCTGATCTTCCCCTGCTTCTTTAAGTCAAACATGAAATCGATGACACCGGCCTTCTCCATCTCCTCGAAGCGTTCTTCGTTCATGGCGTGAAGAAGATAAAGATCGAGGTAATCCTGCTTAAGCTTTCCGAGCTGCTTTTCGAACATCTTCTCGGCGTCTTCTCTTGTCTTGATCTCCCAGACAGGAAGCTTGGTCGTAAGAAAATACGAGTCTCTCGGAAGTTCCGTAAGAACTTCGCCGACCACATTCTCGGAGTCTCCGCCATGGTACGGATAGGCCGTATCGAAATAGTTGATGCCCATCTTATGTGCACGAAGCAGCATCGCACGGGCGCGGGCCTTATCGATGGAGCCGTCACCGAGCGTCGGAAAACGCATGCATCCGAAGCCCAGAAGCGATACCGGTTTATCGAAGCCATTCATCGTTCTTGTAAACATACCCACTCCTCCTGTTCTACAATAAAATTTCTCTGGTCTTACTTTCATTGTACAGGATAGGCAGGGGAAATAATACTAAAATTTCATCCTTAAACATCAGTGATTTGCCCGCAGAACGCGTATATGTTACTATATGCGTGACTTTTCGAAAGCCAGTGGGAGGAACCTATGGATATCGACATTTCATCACTTACTTTTCGTGATGCTTCGAAAGAAGAGAAGAAGCGGATCTTCCGTGTTCTGAATCTTCGCGGTACCATCTGGCTCGTATGTTCGATCCTCGCGATCATAGCGATCTTCCTGATCCCTGGACGTCTCAAATGGTTCACGGCGCTCGTACTTGCGCTGGCCGGAATTGTCCTCATCTACAACGTTATCAACGACATGCCCGCATGGAACTGTAAGGTCTGCAAGGGCATCGTCTCCAATAAGCGCGAGATCAGCGCCAGCAAAGACACCGGTCTTTACTACGATGCTGTCACCTTCACCTCCGAAAACGGCGAGACCATGGAAGCCATGCCTGTATTCTCAAACAAGACTCTCCGTCTTTTAGAAGAAGGCAGCCACGCCACCATCGTCTGCTACAATAAAAGAGAACCGATCATCCTCGCCGACGAACAACTTCAATAATTTACAAAAAAGAGTTTTCTTGTGCTGTCCTCGGCGCATAGCGCCTGCGGAGGCACGTCGAAACCTCTTTTTTTGCTCGTGGTTATCGGATCGCGGCTATATCATTTAATATTTCTCCTAACTACGGAATACGAAAAAAACAGCCGCAGCGCGATTCCGCAGGGCTTTGCCCGAGGACCAGCGCCAGGCTGTTTTTTCGTATTAAACTTCTATATAGGCTCCAGCCTGCGCCTTCCACATCTGTGCATATTTCCCCTTCTTATCAAGGAGTGCTTCATGCGTACCTTCTTCTACGATACGGCCTTCTTCCAGCATGAAGATACGGTCCGCAAGACGAGTGGTCGAAAGTCGGTGCGAAATGAAGATGACTGTCTTTTCCTTCGTCGCTTCGATCATGGCGTGGTTGAGCTGGTACTCGGCGATCGGGTCTAAGGCCGAGGACGGCTCGTCGAGGATCATGAGAGAAGCGTTCTGGTAGAACACGCGAGAAATCGCCAGCTTCTGCTGCTCACCTCCGGACAGGTCCACACCCTTTTCGGCAAACTCATGCGTCAAAGGAGTATCAAGCTTCATCGGAAGCGCATCCACACGGCGGGAAAGTCCCGCATCTTTCAGCGCCTGATCGATACGTGCATTGTCCGCGTGATCTGTCGTATCGAGGATCACGTTTTCTTTTACAGTGCCCGCGAAGATCTCAAAGTCCTGGAAGACTGTGCCGATGGAGTCGCGGTACGCCTCGAGGTCGTAATCTCTGATGTCCACGCCGTCGGCGAGGATCTTGCCTTCCGTCGTATCGTAAAGACGCATCAGGAGCTTGACGAGCGTCGTCTTACCGGCGCCGTTGTAACCGACGAGCGCGATCTTTTCTCCGGGCTTTACCTTCATGGAGATATCGGAAAGGACTGCCGGGAGATCTTTCTTATAGGAGAATCCCACATTCTGAAGGACCAGTTCTTTTGACGCAGAAGACGGCTTCACATCGCTTTCGGAGACGACCTTCGGCTCGTAGTCGAGGAAATCACGGATCTTCTGGATATACAGGCTCGTCTCGCAGGCCTTCGGGTAGGTCTCGGTAAAGACGCGGAGGTTTCTCTTCAGATCGCCGAAGCGGTGACAGAGCATGACCACCGACGACAGCGAGATCGCTTTGCTGATGATGTAGCGGTACATGAGGTATGCGACATAGAGCGTATCACCGATGAAGTCCCCGAAGAGATAATTCTTCAGGAAAGCCACACCGAACTTCTTCTTTGCCATCGATTTTTCGGCCTCGTAGACTTCCTCGTTCGCCTTGGCGAAGCGCTCCTCGAGCACACCCGTGACCTCCGGATCGAGACGGATCTCCTTGGCGTAATCCTTCAGGTAGAACACGCGCTTGACATATTCGCGCTTTCTCTCCGGCGGGTAGCGGCGCATGCGCACCTTGTACGAGAGCTTGTTATATACCTGATTGAAGACATAGCTCAGGATGAAGGAGGCCAGCACGAACAGGATCGAGAACTTGTCCTTGATGAGGAAGTAGCTGCCGGTCAGAATAACGACGGTCAGTCCCGAAAGAACGCTCTTGATGAATTCCATCGTGCTGTCGATCCGTTTATCGACCTCGGAGATCGCGAGCACCTGGCTGTTATAGAAGTCCGGATCGTCATAGCAGGCAAGGTCAACGGAACGGGCCTTTTCGTAAAGACGGAGCTTGATCTTTTCTCTGACCTTCGGGCGCTCTTTCTCCTGCATATAGTCACCCGCGAGTACGGTGAAGACCATGCCGAGCGTGATAAGAGAAGCGATCAGGATGATCATGAAAGCAACTCTACGGAAGGAGTAATTGAACTCCGCCGCCTCGAGGACGAATCCGATGAGAAAGACGTGCTCGATGAAGATCGAGACCTCGCCGCGGATCGCATCGAGCGCCGGGAAAAGGACGAACTTCGGAGAAGCCTTGAACATCATGTTCATGAAGAAGAAATTGTTCTTGATGACCTGCGAGGTCTTCTGCTTGATCTTCTCTTCTTTTTTATCGGTATTACCTTGTTTCGAACTCACAGGATCACCTCCTTTTCATCTTCTACGGCCAGATAGTTCATGGCCTGGCGGATATACATCTTCGCGTATTTTCCATGCGCGTCGATCAGTTCTCTATGCGAGCCGCGCTCGATGATCGTGCCCTTTTCGAGCATGAAGACCTTGTCGCAGTTCTTGACGGAAGAAAGGCGGTGCGAGATGAATACCATCGTGTGGTCTTTTCCTTCCTTCATGATGTTCTTAAAAAGATCGTACTCGGCGATCGGGTCGAGTGCCGAAGACGGCTCGTCGAAGATCTTGACCGGCGATTCTTTGGCAAAAGTTCTCGCCACCGCGAGCTTCTGATGCTGTCCTCCGGAGAAGACCGCGCCGTTCTCATCGAACTCTTTGGTCATTACGGTGTTAACGCCATCCGGAAGCGACTCAACTTTTTCAAGAATGCCCGCGCGGCGCAAAGAACGATGCACGATCTCATCTTCGTTTTCGTAATGGCGGCCCATCAGGACATTCTCCTTGATGCTCATGGCGAAGATCGCAAAATCCTGGAACGTCGTCGCGAAGAGGCGCCGGTAGGCCTGAAGATCATACTCGCGGATGTCCTTTCCGTTTAAGAGGATCCTTCCGGAAGAAGGATCGTAGAACCGGAGAAGCAGCTTGATGATCGTCGTCTTTCCTGCGCCGTTATGTCCGACGAGCGCTACGATGTCGCCCTTATCGATACGGAACGACAGATCCCTGATCGTCTCCTCGTCCTTATATGAGAAACATACATTTTCGAATTCGAGGCTTTCAAATTCGCCCGGCATATCGCCCTTCTGATCCTGCGGGATCTTCTCTTCGTACTCGAGGAAAGTTCTAAGGTTGTTGACGAAGATACCGTTCTTGATGAGGTTCATGATGTTCTCGAAAGCACGGATCAGGATCCATGTCATCGCGACCATCAGGCTCGTCATGATCGCCATTTGTGCCAGCGTGATCGTGTGGCTTACGAGGACACGGTAGATCGCATAGAGCAGCACGCCCTCGAAGATGATCGTGAAAGTGAATGTGATGCGCCAGAAGGAGAGCACGCAGTTGGCAAACGCATACTTGACCGCCGCCTTGACGTTTTTCTTCGTCGCGCTCTTATACTGCTTTTTTAAAAGCTCGAAAACATTCGACAGACGCATTTCTTTGGCGCCATCCGGTAGATACATCATTCGGTTGACGTAGTTATGCACCTTGTTGTTCGGGACCTGCGCCTGGTAACGCTTGTACTCGTACTTCTGCTTGTAGTTGCCGAAGATGAAGTTACCGATCAGAGGCGATATGATAAAAAGCACCGCGTAATGATCGATATCGAACATGAAGTAGAAGACTGCGATCAAGGCCGGGATCGATACGAGAAACTCCCAGAAACTTCTTATGATCGTGAAGATCTTTTCTTCGGCACCATCCATCGCCATCGTGTACTTATCGTAAAAGTCCGAATCTTCGTAGCACCGGAGCTCCACGTTCTTCGCCTTCGCGAAAAGCTCCTTATACACGCCGCCGTAGAGCTTGACCGCCCCCAGCGGGAAGATCACGTTGTCCGCGTACTTCTCATAGAGATTGAGTACGAAGAACACCGCACCGGTGATGATGATGAACATCATGACCGATCGGAACGGCGCGTCGGTATCGAGAGCTTCGATAAGTTTTCGCATGAAGATACCATCGAAATATACCCATTCGAAATAGCCGAAGATCGCGTAGAGCAATCCGGCTATGACCATGGCACGGCTGTACTTGCCCGCGATCTTCATGGCGAACACATTGTTCGACACCGTCCGTTTAAATGACAGCTTGTCGGTTTTCTTTTTTTCTTTCTTACTCATGTTCCTTGGTTTCCTCTTTGGAATAACTTCCCTTTTCCTAGAGAGATTCTAACATAAGATGAAAGACAGAAAACAGTTACCAGCAGTCTAATTTTCAGGAGGTTTTTTCACCTCCGGCATAGTTATTCAGCTACCGGCGGTGTGTTTTTCTCTTTTCGAAAAGCACCGGTACTCCACAGCACATATCCGAGGCAAAGGAGTACGATCATGCCGTAGAGGATCGGATATACGATATGAATAATGTATTTCGGATAAGAAAGTACACGATAGGGAAGCACGATCCATCTTGCGATACTAAACGTTCCTGCGAACACGGCCGCCCTCCCGCCGGGACCGAGCTTTTTCCGAAGAAGGAGCGCGAGGGCAAGTGCGATCAAGGCCCCTAAGATCTCATAGAGCTGGGTCGGGTGGACCTTCACGGGGCCACTATAGAAGATCCGAAGAATATCCTGTGCTTTCATCTGCGCATCATTTCCGGGGAAGACCATCCCCCAGGGAAGATCCGTCTTTTTCCCGACGCAGCAGCCATTAAGAAAACACCCGATCTTTAGAATCACGATGCCGACCGCGCAGGGAATCGTAAATGCATCCAGGATCTTACGCGGATCTTTTTTCCATATGGCGCAAAAGATCAGGATCCCCAAAAGGCCGAGGACCAGACCTCCCATGAGCGAAAGCTGGCGATAGAAGATCGAAAAAACGGAAAAACCTTTCTTATACACATCCGGGTTTAATACCACATTCAGAAGTCTTGCTCCGATAACGGCCAGCACTTCTATTGCAGCCGGCAGAAGAAAGCACCAAAGGCAGGAAGATCTTCCGCCGGACGGAAGATCCTTATTCTCCTTTTTATTCAGACGGCAAAGCATGTGTGCCGCCAGCAGGAATCCGACGATCCCTGCCAGCGCGGCACACACGTAATAACTTGCTATCGTTTTTCCGAAAAGATGAATAAACGGATACATGAAACTATGACTTCGTCGCCTCGATCGACATGGTGATATCTTCCATATGCATTCCGGTCTGAAGTTCCCAGTAACGCATGACGATCCCGTCGCCGCTTAGGGTGATCTTACCGTTTTTCTCCTCCGCTTTGATCACGCCCTCGAACTGGATGTCCTTTGCCTGCGTATCTTCTCCACCGAAAAGACGTGCTGCTTCAGCAACATTCGGCACGCTTCCCGAGAACGAGAAAGCTCCGTCCTGATAGAGCGCCTTGAGCGTGACCTTCGATGTTCCGCCGTCCTTCAGATCCAGAGTGATAGTGATGTCACACTGTCCGCTGGAAGGATCTTCTGAAGAAATCGTCAGATCAGAGATCGTCCAGTTCTTCTTTCCCTGCTCTTCGATCATGCCCATCAGCATCGCATCGCACTCCGGCTTGCTGTATTTGCTGTAGTCGATGTTAATGGAGTTGTCATCGCCTTCTACGCTCTGTGAATTCGCCTTTATGTATTCATAGGCTTCCTGCGTGAGTTCCAGATTGGTGATCGTCAGCGATCCCGTATAAGACCCGAGGAACTCCTCCGGGATCCCCCCGTCGAATTTCAGTTCCACATCCGGACTGTTGATCGAAAACGGGATCCGCGCGAGCGGTTTGACTTTCGTCGGATCCTTGTCCGGTTTATATAGTCGTACCTCCTTTGGTTCTCCGGCCAGAATGTATCCGATCCATGTGATAGGAACATTTGCGCAGCCCTTATCGTCCAGCATCACTGTCCAATCTGCCATGTCCGCCGCCTTGCTAAGAGGCCCGAAAACCACCTTATATCCGGCATACGCGGGGTTCTTTCCTTTTTCGACCACTTCATGGATCTTAACCGTGGTCGTTTCGTTAAAGTACTTCTTGAGTTTGTTGAGTTCTTTGATCGCGGAAGCTTTTGCCTCATTAAGAAGCTGTTTTTCCACTGCATTGAAAACACCCTGCAGGTCATCGAGAAGTTCTCCCTTATACTCATTGGTGATTGCTTCCCTGATACTCGGACTCGGATTCCAGGCTCCTTTTTGCCCGACCTTCAGATTCACAAGACGTCTGTCTTCTTCCGAAAGATTCCAGTATTCATTACAATAATCATCGATCTTTTTCATGATGGCCTGATTGGCATCGAAATCCTTGATCGGTTCTCCTGAAGTCGGATCATAGATCCCTTTCTTCGCCGTTTCGTAGATGACTTTTCTCCAGTCTTTACGGTTCATCGGTTTATGGTTGAAATCACTCTGGCCCATGTAGTAGCGATACGCTTTTCTCTCATCTTCTTTTACCATGTCATATACAAATCCCATGGATTTTTCCAGCGCCACATCGACGACCCAGACCGCCGCCGCGATCGAACCGAGTGTCGTCATGCCCGAGACTGTGACCAGAAGATAGGCTGTCTCTTTATAAAGATTAAGAATATCATCACTGGTCTTATCCTGCTTACTTAAATGGATCGCATACGCTGCGACAGAGCAGGCCAGTCCGGCTTTTCCGAGGCAATCGTAAATAGTGCCCATCTTCGGATACTGCTTGGTCCATTCATCTCCACCGCCCATATTTACGAGATTCGTAATGATGTTTCCCACATAGGTGCTTGCATCGCTGGTATTATTCACAAATGCTTTGAAAGAATCTTCCACAAATGGAATCGCCGCGGCACGGCACGATTCATCCGGGAATTCGTAGTAGCTGTATTCTTCCAGAACTTTCTTTATCGTAGCAAGGTCGATGCTCTCGATCTCTTTGGAAATATTCGTAACCTGTGCTTCGCGCTTGCCGATATTTTCGAATTCAAAACATCCATACACGGAAAAGTGATCTGTGGTGATGATGACTTCTTTGGCCTGTGTATCCACGTCATAGATCACCGGCTCCCAGATCTTCTCATCTTCGTTAAAGTACATGGCCGCCACGCACTCCGCCGGATCCTGTCCCGCCTCTATATTCTGCTCGTTATACGGAAGGCGGATCGTTACAAAGCCGTCCAGCTCATGAAGATCTCCCAGCGTGATCTCATATTCCGTGACATGCGCGCCGATCTTCTCGTCCACCTCTTCTTCCATCTGGGTGACCTGAAGTTTGGCATCAGAAGGAATATCCAGATCCGCATCGATATCTACCTTGACACCCATATCCGTCGTAAGATTGATCTGTTTTGCCTCTTCCATGATCGGGGCGGAGATGACTTCATCGACCACGCTCGGATCAACGGTCTCTACTTCGTCATCATCTTCATCGTCGTCATCGTTTACAGAGACCGTCTCCGTCTTCTTCGCTTTTTTCTTCTTCGACGTCTCGTCCGAACCGGACTTACAGGCCGTCATCCCCATGAGAAGGGCCAGCACCAGAAGGATCGACATCATCTTCTTAAATACTTTCATCATCTATCTCCTCCCCTTAAAAAGTTAAAAGAGGGAGGGGATCCCCATTGGAGATCCCCTCCCGAGGTGTTCAAGCGCAATCAACGGCTGTTTGAACAAGGAATAAAATGCTTGGAAGGAATTAATAGGTAGGCTCTATCAGACCATATTGGCCGTCTTTGCGCTTATATACCACACAGACTGTTCCGGTTTGCGCATCCAGATAAACCAGAAAGCTGTGGCCTATCATTTCCATCTGCAGAATGGCTTCTTCCGATTCCATCGGTACCAGTTCAAATGTCTTACGCTTAATGATCTTCGGTTCGTTATCTTCCTCTTCGTAATCCTCCTCTACGATATCGTTCAGGTATTCATTGATGATCGGGTAATCCTTCTTCTGACGCTGGATCCTCGTCTTCTGTTTCCTGATCTGGGACTCGAGTTTATCTACTGTTCTGTCCACTGCATTCAGGATGTCATCGTCTTTCGCCTCCGCTCTGAAAATATGATTCTGAAGCTTCAGCGTGATCTCCACTTTTTTCAGTTCCCTCTCCGGATGGATCTTAATGTTGAAAGATCCTTCTTCACCGAAGTACTTGTCGAACTTTGCGAGTTTGCCGGCGATTTTTTCCTCCAGACGCTTGCCGATCTTGATTCCGTTTCCCTGTGTCGTGATCTTCATATAATCACATCCTTCCGATTGTTCAATTTGAGGACCCTTGTTCTGTCCACGATTTAATTATATCGAACTAAGGTTCACAAAATGGTAACACATGTGTCAGAGAGAATTCGCATTCTATGCTATAATAAAAATGTTGGGGCTCGAAAGCATTTAACACTTTCGAGCCCCTGTTTTTTTCTTTATTCTTCTTCAAAAGATCCCGTCTTTTTTCAGTCGGAAGCAGGCAGTTCCTGTGGTTCGTCCACGTCCTTTTCGTCTGCGGATTCGATCTGCTGCGGGATGTTCGGATCCTGGGCGACCGGTTCAGACGGAGCCTGATAACTTTCCGCCTGCTGCGGGATACGGGAGACTTCCGGCACGACGACAACGAATGAGGACGGATCGACACTCGTCACGACAGATACGTCATTGCTCTGCGGGAATTTCTCTCCGCAGGCGGAGCAGTATGCGTGCTCGAGAAGGTTTTCTTTCTTACAGTTCTTGCACTCCTTGAAACCGCGCTCGTAGAGGATGCGGAGGCGGCACTCCTCGATCTCGACATAAAGAGCGGAAACTCTTTCACAGCGGGTATTGATCTCGCGCGAAACATCCGCGTTCATATCGCGGTACTGACGGTAATAAAGCTTACCGATCTCATCGTAATATGTGCTGATCTGGCGATTCTTATCCTCGATCGATCTCTGCAGCTGCGCGATCTGATTCTTCTTCGGATCAAATAATGCCATTTCGGGTCCCTCCTTTATCCGATGCGGATCATACCTCGGATGCCACCTATTATATATCCGAACCGTCCTTTTTCACAAGGAGTTCGCGCTTAATCCCTACGACTCTTTTGATCGGGATCCCCTGCTCGGCATATTTCGTCTCAAATTCCGTGCGGATATTGTCTTCGTTCCACTCGCTTCTATGGAGATCTCTCGTGACACAGGTCGTCTCGAAGCCCATATCCTTCATCTCCTCGAGAGTGAAGTCGTAAAGCGGATCGTTGTCTGTCTTAAAGTGGATCTCGCCGCTGTCCTTGAGGATCGTGCGGTATGTCGCAAGGAAAGCCCTGTAGGTCAGGCGTCTCTTCGGCTTGTTCTGGCGTGTCCAGGGATCGCAGAAGTTAATGAAGATCCGGTCGACCTCATTTTCTCCGAAGTATTCGAGGATCGAGGAAGCATCGCCGGGGATGAAGAACAGATTCTTCAGTTCCGCACGCTTGGCCTTTTCCATAGCAAGGAGGCAGCAGGACACTTCGCGCTCAATGGCCACATAGCAGACATCCGGATACTTCTTCGCCATCTGCTCGGAGAAAAGACCTTTGCCACAGCCGATCTCGACGAAGAGAAGGCAGTCTTCGGGCATAGAGCAGGCCTCACGCCACTTCCCGCGGTTTGCCGCCGGGTCACTGAAAAACCTGTCCGAACAGGCTTCCATACGCGGAATGAGGTTCTTCTTTTTACGCATCCTGGCCATGATTGTCTCCTTAAAAACGAAAATTCCCCGCTATTTTAACCGAAAAGAAATGCTTTGTGAACAATTTCGGCAAAATGTACATCACAAGTTTCTTTGCATTTTTCTCAAAACTCAATATACTGTTTATGAACATTTTTTGAAAAAACCGGGGAGAACCATGAAGCCGAAAAGTGCATCTGTGACCTTTCAACAAAACGGCGTTTCGAGAACGCTGGACCTTCTTTCTTCCGAGAAGTGCGACCTTCTTCAGTACGACACGAAGGCCGACGACGGAAGGACGACGATCCGTCTTACGCCGGAAAAAGCTATCGAGATCGTCGAGCTGACGGTCGTTTTCCCCTACGAGTTCGATAAGAAGGACTATATCTTCATGAACGGATATCAGTCCTGGACTGTCTGTAAAGAATACAGCATCGATACGACCAATCTCGCAGCCGAGGCTGCGGCCCGGATCCTCCGCCACAGGAAGACCGACCGTTCCGGCGACCGCGAATTCACCGATTACCCCAAGCAGAACCGCTGGCTACACGGCGTCAGCTACGGCTATGTCCGTCAGGAATCACTTCTCAAGTTCTTCGGGTCCTTGAACGAGGAGCAGGGCTTTACCTTCTTCGACATCGACACGGATGCCGGCACCTTAACGGTCCGGAAAGACTTAAGCAAGCGCTTTTTCGACTCCGCTTTCACCGCGCTGGACGTCGTATTCATCCACGGATCGGAAAACGAAGTCTTCGATAAATATTTCGATATGCTCGGGATCTCTTCCACACAGGCCAAGCCCGTGACCGGTTTTACGACCTGGTACCGCTACCAGCAGGATATTTCCGAGAAGAAGGTCCTTAAGGATATCCAGGACGTCAGCGACAACGCGGTCAGATACCCCTGCCAGCTTTTCTGCCTCGACGAAGGCTACGAAAATGCGATCGGCGACTGGCTGACCCCGAAGAAGGGCTCTTTCCCCCACGGGATCTACCCCATCACGAAGAAGATCATCAGTTCCGGATTCCGCGCCGGTATCTGGATCGCTCCTTTTATATGCGAGAAACACTCGAAGATCTATAAAAAGCACAGCGACTGGCTTCTTAGAGATGCCAACGGCAAGCCTGTTCCGGCCTGCTCTTCCTGGCGCAAATGTTACTGTCTCGACGCTTCCAACCCCGCTTTCCGGCGTCATCTGAAGAACGTGCTTCTGACGATGCGGGACGACTGGGGCGTGTCGGTCTTCAAGTTCGATTTCCTCTATGCCGCCTGCATCCAGCCCTCCGCCACACAGACCCGCGCGGAGAAGATGTACGACGCCATGCGCTTTTTGAAAGAATGCGTCGGCAATTCCGTGACGATCGCCTGCGGCGTTCCGCTCATGGCCGCTGCCGGTGTCGTGGACTACTGCCAGGTCAGCTGTGATCTTTCCGCCGACTGGTTCCCGCCGCTTACGCCGTCAAGCCGCGAGCAGAACTCCACCTACAGAGCCCTGATCGACCTGATCTGCCACAGACACCTCTCGGGCAGAGCTTTCACGCTGTTTACGAATGTACTGCCGATCAATAACCCGTTGTTTCTTTTCTCGAAGGAAAAGAAGTTCCTGCTCGGACGTTCGATGGGTATCTGCAAGGGCATGATCTTAACCTCCGACGATTTAACGCGTTTTGATGCCGAAGATACGGTCGTCTGGAACACGATCCACGCACTCCGTCAGGCCGAAGTCACATCCATCTACATCAAGGACCGTGAACTGATCCTCGAGTACGAGCTTTATCAGCAGCCGCAGAAGCTGAAGATCCCGCTACTGGAGTGATTTTTTAACATCTTCCGCGAATATGAAATTGCCAGTTGACAAACGCAGTTGAAATCGCTATTATTTTAAGGCACGTAAAGCAGACGCTTTACGCATCGATCAGTTGTGGAGAAGTCGCGTAGCCTGGTCGAGCGCGCACGACTGGAAATCGTGTAAACCCCAAAAGGGTTTCGAGGGTTCGAATCCCTCCTTCTCCGCCAAAACCCGTAAGCCTTGTGCCTACGGGTTTTTTCTTGCCTTCTTTCCGACACAATAGCCCCAGTATTTTCCGACACGGGTCTTCACAAGTTTTCCTTCTTCACAAAAACCGGAAAGGATCCGATTCGCCGTTGCTGCAGATACATCGAAAAGTTCACGAACATCTGCATTCATAATCACATCATGGTTAGACAAGAAGTCCCGGATCCTCCGCCAGCGGATTTCTGTCTTATTCGCACCACTTCCGGAAACCTCTTCCAGAGCACTCTTTATCGCTTCCAGCATAAACTCAACAAAGACAGTGGAATCCCCCTCATCGTTTGACCTGTTAAACGCCCGATAGTATTCTTCCTGTCTATTGTGAATGATCGATTCAATTGGAAGCCAGGCAAATAAAGGTTGCCATCTTGACAGGAGAAGTGTCTGCCAGAGTCGTCCGACTCTTCCGTTTCCATCCGAAAACGGATGGATCAATTCAAATTCGTAATGGAATACTGAGCTTCGGATCAGCATAGGAAGATGGCTATCTCTAGTCCATCCAAGAAGTTCATAGACCAGTTTAGGAACATATGCCGGCAATGTACCGAAATGAAGGATATTACCCTTTTGATCTACGACACCGACATCTTTGGAGCGGAACTCACCGTTTTCCGGCACAAGACCTTTCATCATCACCTGATGCGCGAGAAGAAGATCTTCTAAAGAGAAAGGATCGAGCTGATCCAATTTCTCATAGATCTCGTATGCATTCTTTACTTCCCTGATATCTTTAGGCGGAGCCAGCACCCGTTTCCCTGAAAGAACAGCCGTCACCTGATCCAGCGTCAAAGAGTTCTGTTCAATAGCCAGCGATGCCTGTATACTGCGGATACGATTGGTGCGCCGAAGGATCGGATCTGCCGACAGTTTTTCAGTCGAAGCAACCCGTCCGACAAGTTCAGATATCTCAGCCGTCAAAGCCAGTATCTTATTTGTAATAACAAATGGCGGGTCTTTCTTCTTCATATGGCGATCACCTCAAATCGAGTATACCATTTCATCGCTCATTCTTCAAACATAAATGAGCGATGAAAATGAGTGATGAAAACACTCGATCTGCTCACACGCCTTCGCGAACGACCTTATCCCTTTAGGATGCTTGCGATCTGCGCTACTAAGTAATCTGCATCCGTGCCCGAGCGCGGGACCATGCAGACGATATAGATCCGGCCGTATTCTTCTGTATCGGCAAAAGCATTCATGGCGTTATACGCGGCGGTGTTGCCGGCGTGCCCGAAATACCAGTTCTGCTTATATAAGCCGCAACCGTAAGAAAGGCTGGATGTGTCAAAATCCATCATCTTTTCAAGAGATGCGAAACTTAAGAGTTTCCCGGACATCAGCGCGCGATCAAAAGCCACCATATCCGCCGTGCAGGAATGAAGGTCCCCACAGCCCCGTGCCGTATGTACACAGTCCATATAGTAGTTCTCATCCACAAACGGACGGACCATAGAAAGCTCATCCTTGCTGTAAGGACTTAAGTCCGGCGGGCAGGTGACATTTCCTTTGGTACAGCTCGTCGTACGGGACATGCCGAATGGGTCGAAAATGTTTGTTTTCGTATAGTCCTCATATGTCTTTCCGGACACCTTTTCTACGATCAGCGCCAGAAGATAGTAATTCGTATTGCAGTATGTGGCTCTTTTTCCCGCCTGAAACGGACAGCCTTGGGTAAAGATCGCTTCCACCGCCTGCTCGTCCGTAATGTTGCCATCATGCATCGTGGACGGATCGTTGATGCCGTTGCCGTAGTCCAGCTCCAGCTGGTAATCCAACATGCCGGACTTCATATAAAGAAGATTTTCCACCGTGATCTCCGCTGCTTTTTCATATTCCGGCCAAAACCTGTCGAGGGTATCGGAAAGACTGAGTTTTCCTTTTTCGATGAGCTGGAAGACCGCCACCGCCGTAATCGTCTTCGTGACCGAGCCCATCTCATAAACGGTATACGGATTGACATTTGTTTTTCCGTCCGTCTCCTTGGAATTGAGCCCTGCCGCAAAAATCACGTCCGTATCTGTTGCCACCATGACGCTCAGCGGCAGTTCGCAGTCACTGCAAAGCGCCTCCAGCTCACTGATAAGGGAAGCATATTTGTCGTCTTTACTTGTCCAAAAACACGCTCTGTCACGTTCCAGTCCATCAAGGATGTCCTCGGGCTTATTGTGGCATCCGGGAAGGGAAAACAGCATCGATACAAGGATCACCGCCGACACAGCTTTCGAAGCCCGGATCTTAAGAGAATTCTTCATGGAAATAACATCCTTATCCTTTAAAAGTGTTCATATCATTGTACCAAAAACGGTGTATCCATGAGGCAGGGAATTAGGATTCTTTCACAGGCGCAAAAAGACCGTCTCTTTGCCATGAGACGGTCTTTTCTTTGGTTGGTGTGTTCAAGCGATACTTATGTAAATAATTTAGCCTTGATAATCACAAAGTCGGTATATCGGATCCGGACAAGAAATCACCCAATGAATAGATAGTGTCTTCCGGAAGATACGCACCTTGGAAATAGTATGCATATATTATGCCGTTATAGTAGAAAGTAAATGTATAATCACCATATATCATATGGCCATCGTTCGGGTCGCAATAATATACTTTACTATTTTTCATTACTGGACCCTTTGCCATCACGCCATCTTCTTTAAAAATATAATGCAAACCATTAATCTCGCAGAATTTCCCTTTAACCATTGCTCCCGCTGGAATCTTCGTATCGGCAAAATCAAAGTCATTAAATATGGTAGTCGGGTATCCAACAGTGGACTTTTTTTCGTATAAGTAGTACTTTTTACCATTAAGAGTCAGCCAACCCGTCTTCATAGAACCGTCAGAATTGAAATAATACGTGTATCCACTAATTGTTTTCATTCCGGTGACCATAGCACCATTGTCGTTAAAGAAGTATGTTTTTCCGCTTATTGTTTTCTTACCAGTGTACATTTTGCCATATGCATCAAAGTAATACTTTTTTTCACCTATTGTCTGCCATCCGGTAAGCATATATCCATTTTTGTCAAAGTAATACTTGCTGCCACTAATGGTGTTCCATTTTTTTACTGCCTTACCATCACTGCCAAAATAGAGTTTTTTGCCACTGGCGTTTGTCTGCCAGCTGTTCTTTCTCATTTTGCCGTTGGATCCAAAGAAATACTTATCACCGTTGATCGTATAAAAACTGGTGGCCATTTTCCCATAAGAATCAAAATAATACTTTTCACCATCTATGGTTTTCCACGAGGTCACCATCATTCCATTACTGTCAAAGTAGTATTGTGCTGTTCCGATTTTTACAAAGCCGCTAACCCGATATCCATTTTTGTCAAAGTAATACTCAGTATTGCCTATTGATTTTTTGCCGTCTCTATATGCCCTACCATCACTGCCAAAATAGAGATATTTGCCACTGGAATTTTTCTGCCAGCAGTTCTTTAACATTCTGCCATTAGTGTGAAAGTAATACTTATCGCCTTTAATCGTGTAAAAACCAGTAACCATGTTGCCCAAGCTGTCAAAGTAATACTTGTAGCCATCGATCGTCACCCAGTCGGTCTTCACATACGAGCCGTCAGACTTTACGTAGTGGTATTTACTGTCGCTGCCTTTTTCCAGGCCTGTTGCCAGCACTAATGATGAACATGAAAAAACGAGGAGAATCATCATCATTAATCCCAGCAGTTTTTGAAACTTAGAATTTCTCATTTTAGTACCTCCAATGCCTTTGTGCTTGACGCACACCAACCTTTTTTCATGATAACACTGTCTGTTCTCACATACTATGAGCACTTTACCTGAGATGAAGAGCATCCATTTTCGGATCCTTACTAATTAGACATTCCACTAGTTCATTTTTTTTGCCATTTTGAAAGTTTTCTTCGGCAACATACAAAAAGCAGAAATAGAGCAGGGCTGTCCGCGGTACTACAACTTTTATTTTTTTATCCATCCGTTTAGTATTAAAATATCAATAGTGGTTTGGGGCGGATCGACCCGCCCGATGTGTGAGGGAAAAGGATGGATTACTTTCAGAGCCGTGACTGCGAAAAATGTGGCGGAGCCATGCTGATCGATACCGATAAGCGTATTTATCTGTGTCCTTCCTGCGGCATGACCTATGACTACGATTATTTCGCAGATGAAAACCTTTTAAGGCTCGCTTACGGTGCGCTCACAAGAGGCGAGTTCTCGACGGCCAAAGAAGTCTTTTCCGATCTTCATAAAAAAGATCCGCACGACCTTTCCGCCCTTCGCGGTCTTCTCCTTTGTTCCATGGAGATCGCTTCATTTAAGATGATGGATATCGCAGGAACAACTGTCGATCCTGATGACCCGCAGCTTCTCTACTGCATTGAAAAGGCCGATTTCCGCGGACGCGAATACTTCTACCATATCCAGAACACGGGAACTCTTTCGAAAGAATATGAGAAGAACGAAGAAGAGCTCAGCGCGCTTCGAGGCAAGTATTCAAATGTCGAAACCGAGATCACCACGTGGAATCAGTTGATACGGGAACGCAGGCATCGGGCCTCAGACGCGATCGCCGCGTTTGTGGGTGGAATTATCGATATAAACAAGCATGAACGATTTGATGCTATCGAGTTTGTTTTATTTCTTCTCGCGGGCATGATCGCAGGATTCGTCTGGCTCGTCTATAAATTCGGATGGATCGTCATTGCGATCACCGCTGTTCTAATTGCAATGGGTGTCATCCTATACACGATCTGGAAAATTACCGGTGTCCGAAAGATGAAAGAAAAGCTTGCTCCGATCATCAAAAGGCGCGATGATCTGAATGCAAAGATCGATGAATTGGAAAGCAGGAACGATCTCCTTCGGGAAAAGTATATGAACGAACTGAAGGAAGCGTTTGCTATCGAACCGGATCCGAAACCTGATGCGAGGTAATAAAGATGCCGATACTTCAAAGTCATGACTGTACAGAATGCGGAGCACCTCTGATGATCGATTCAGATGGTCAGACTTATCTTTGCCCGTTCTGTGGAAAAACCTATAAGTACGATTACTTCAACAGCGACGAACTTTTAAAGTTCGCCTATGATGCGCTTGCCCGGGAAGATTTCGGTTCGGCAAAAGACGGATTTGAATTCATGTATCAAAAGTCGCCGCACGATTTTTCTGTCCTTCGCGGCCTTTTCCTCTCCTCTTCCGAAGTCAGCCGGCTTACCCGGTTGACGATTGAGAAAAAAAGATCTCCGAAGGAGGAATCCCTTCTTTCCGACTGCATCGGGAAAGTGGAGCTTAAAGGGAAAGAATACTTCGAGCATCTCCAGAAAGCCGGTGAACTTGCTAAAGCGTATCAGGAGAAGCAGGAGGAGATCATTCACCTTCAGGCAGAGCACGAGGCCAAGCATAGAGAATGCCTGCTATCCGAATCGAAGATCGTGGATCGCGAAAGATGGTTCTCCAACCAGATCGATAGCTGGGTTAGAGGCGAGCACGACACCCTGGGAGCTATATGCTTTACTTTCTTTATGGTGATCTTCGCTCTCTTTGGTATCACCGGTGCCATCTATCTGGATCTTCTGACGCTGGTCCTCGATACGGCAGGGATCATCGCGCTCATTTTCCTGATCTATCACCTTCTTAAGGTCAGAGCTGTTAAAAAACTTCGAAAAAAACACGAGCCCCTTGTGCAGGAAAGCATCGATATCCAGACAGAGCTTTACGAGAAATCAAAGCATTGCTATGCGCTCGAAAGAGAGTACTGGGACGAGATCGAAGCGGCGCTTTCCTGCGATCCGGAACCCATGGTGGAAGAAACCGTTTCCGATAAAGAAGAATAATCGTTTTATGTTATAAATCTTAATATTATGATATATAGATCCTTCCTCTGACCCTATATTTGCATTAGGTATACTCCTAAAACACATTACCCGAAAATACATACGATCATGAGGAGACGAAAATGGATATTCTTTACGCAGAAGGGTCAGACAGAAAATACGTACAGCTTCCGGAGGAGACACTAAAAGATCTGGCGATCGATGAGATCGTTCACCATTTTTCGACGATTCAGGAAGAAAAAAGCATTCTGAAAAATGTGATGGGACAGCTTCCCGAAAACACCGAAGATATCCTGTTCCGCCAACAGATCCTCCTGGATCTCATGAAGTATCCGGAGCTGCAAAAAGAGCTTTATAGTTCCCTCACCAACATCCGCACGATGCGGGATTTTTTCGGTGCGCGAAAAGCTCTGGCCGACAAGGATAATGCGCTCTATTCACTTCTTTCGGACCTTCGAACCCTTTCGCTCTATGTAAATACGACGAAGTTTCTCTATGAGACGTTAAGTAAATACGAGCTTTCCTCCGAAGGTCTTCTCCGTCTAAGAAACGAACTTAAGGCCATCACGGAGACGGAAGAATTCAAGTTGGCCGGAGACGATATCGACACCATGCTGAATGATCTTTCCACGGTACAAAGTGCGGTCATCGGAGTCAACTTCACCTCAGATCTTACGATCGATGAGGTCGTCGCCGTCGAGTTCCGCCCGTATCCCACACGCTCGAGATACCGCTTCTCCAATATCGCTGCCGCGATCAGTACGATTACGGTTTCCGGTCAGGGCGCACAGCACGTCGGCATGGCACAGGTCAAGAGCATGAAGTACAATGACCCCGTCCTGATCGCACTTGCTCCGAAGCTGGAAAAGCAGTTTAAAGGACATATCTCTGCCATGAAGCAGATCATGCTCAAGTACACTAAACTCGATGCACACTTCATCACGGATATGTACGAAGGTCTTATCTTCTATCTCGCCTCGGCACGATTCGCCTCGTATCTGAAAGATCACGGCTACGAATACTGCATGCCGCAGATCGAAAACACCGATGTGCATTATCTGGAGATCCGGAATTTTTATAATCTCCGGCTTGCGATCCGCGGTGCAAAAGAGATCGTCAAAAACGACTTTACGTTCAAAGAAGACGAGCGCCTCTTCATTCTGACCGGCCCGAACCGCGGCGGTAAGACGATCCTCGAGCAGGGGCTCGGCCTTATCTCCCTGATGGCGTCCATCGGTCTTTTCGTCACGGCCGGATCGTGCAAAGGAATGCCGTTCCGCAACATCCTGACGCACTTCCCGATCGATGAGAACCTCACCATGAACTACGGCCGTCTCGGTGAAGAAGCCAAGCGCGTACGCGACATTTTACAGGACACCGATGACCGGACACTGGTTCTTTTCAATGAGACATATTCGACGACATCTTCGACCGACGGACTCTATCTGTCGCTGGATCTTCTTCATATCCTAAAGGAAAAAGGCGCGGCCGTGATCTTCAACACCCACATCCATGATCTGGCGAAAAATACGGAAACCATGAATGCCTGGGAAGGAAAGAGTCAGGTCGTAAGTCTCGTCATGGAGATCATCAACAACGTCAATACATTCAAGGTGAAAAGAAGCGCGCCGGATACCACTTCATACGCACGCAACATCGCGCTTAAATACGGGATCACATACGAACAGATGAAAGAAACCTCGGAAAGCACATAACAGTTCAAAATCTCGACACATATACTCCACATTTATATGTGTCAAAGGAAATTGTTTTAATGTATAATAAGAACATAACTAATTTCGGAGGTGTTCTTATGACTTTTGAGCAACTAATGGATTATGCCATTGAACAAGATTGTTCCGACGTGCATATTACTGTAGGTACGAATCTTGCCGTTAGAAGATATGGCGTTCTCCACATCCTGGACGAGCGTCCGACAGCTGAGGAATCTTTAGCAATGATCTACACGATCCTATCAGACGAAGAGATCCGCCGAGTAGAAGCCGGTGAGGATATCGACCTTGGTCTGATGATCGACAATGAGATCAGAATTCGCGCCAACGTTTATCACCAGCGTAACAATCTCGCATGCAGCATCCGTCTCCTTATGGCTCAGATCCCGGATTTCGAAGATCTCGGACTTCCAGAAGTCGTTAAGACAATGGCCTCCGGCAAGAGCGGTATCATCCTGGTAACCGGTCCTACGGGTTCCGGTAAGACCACGACAATGTCTGCTATCGTTGACTACATCAACAAGAACGAAGCGAAGCACGTTATCACGATCGAAGACCCGATCGAGTACATCTACCCGCACAACCGTGCCATGATCCATCAGCGTGAACTCCACCGTGATACTGATTCTTTCGCAAAGGCTCTCAATTCTTCCCTTCGTGAAGACCCGGATATCATCTTCGTTGGTGAGATGCGTGACTTCGAGACAATCGCAGCCGCTATCACTGCAGCTGAGACAGGACACCTCGTTCTCTCCACGCTCCACACCGTTGGTGCTGCACAGACGATCAACCGTATTATCGACGGTTCTCCGGCTGACAAGCAGGCGATCATCCGCCAGCAGTTCGCGACGAACATCCGCGGCGTTATTTCCCAGCAGCTCCTGCCGATCAAGGACGGCACCGGCCGTATCCTCGCAACAGAGATCATGATCGGTACGAACGCGATCAAGAACCTCATCCTTGAAGAGAAGATCCAGATGATCCCGGGTACCATGCAGTCCGGACGTTCCCTCGGCATGCATACCCTTAACGAAGACCTCATTCGTCTTTATAAGGAAGGCTTCCTGAGCTATCAGACCATCGCAGATGCGACATATGATATTCAGGATCTTGAGAAGACACTGGGTCTCAATAAACCGATTTCTTACTGATAAGATAATCGATCCTAAATCAAAAGGGGCTGTCTCACAAGGCAGCCCCTTCTTTGCTTTTTGTTATAAAACCAGTGGTTTGGTGTTTCTTATAACACTTTATAGGAAAGCCGTTTGTATAAGACCAAGGGTTTTGCTTTCCTTATAACAATGGGGGGGAATGCTGGTGTTATAAGACACTCAAAAAAC
>JAFZKB010000018.1 GCA_017551865.1 Clostridiales bacterium
CAGATGACAATTGAACTTTTCATCTTTTTTATAATTCGTCGATCAGTTTTTCGATCAGACGTTTCTTGCTGTATACATCATATCCCAGAAGGAATATAAAGAGCATTTTATTCAGATATTCATCCTCTTCCTTCGGAATGATATGTAAAAGAAGCTTGGAGATCCAGTTCTCCTCCACCTGAATGACTTTGATCTTCAGATTCTTGTACTGCACTTCCGGCGTCTCGCCATGTTCCGGCACACGGTCCAGAAGGCTCAGGGTAAGACCCGCGATGGTATCGTAGTCTTCGCTGTCGAGATCCACGCCGATCGCTTCCTCGAGGTCGCTTAAGGTCATATCGCCCTGGACGAGGAATCCGCCGTCGTTCATCTTCAGGAGCTGCTGCTCTTCTTCGTCAAATTCATCCGTGATATTGCCGACGATCTCCTCGAGCATATCCTCGATGGTCGCAATACCCATGGTTCCGCCGTATTCGTCAACGATAACGGCCAGCTGCATCTTACCCTTTTTCATCTCATGGAAAAGATCCGATATCTTCTTCGTCTCGTGCACGAAAAGCGGCGGACGCATGATCTTCTCGAGAGAAAACTCCCCGCTTTCGGCATCTTCCCTGGTCGTACCCAGAAGGTCCTTGATATGGAGGATACCGACGATCTCGTCGATGGTCTCCTTATAGATCGGGATACGGGTATATTTCTCGTTTCGGGCGATGTCCATGATCTCGTCGTAGCTCGCATCGATCGGAAGTGCAACGATCTTCTTTCTGTGCGTCATGATCTCAACGACATCCTTGTCGTTGAACTCGAAGATGTTCTGGATCATCTGCTTCTCGGAATCCTCGATGGATCCCTCTTCCGAACCGACATCGACCATCATGCGTATCTCTTCTTCCGTGACGTTGGTCTCCTTGACCTCCGGATCGATATGCAGAAGCCGTAATACAGCATTGGTGGAAATCGTCAGGAAACGGACGAACGGCTTCATGGCCGTGCCGAAAGCACGGACGATCGTGGAAGACCGGAAGGCCAGTTTCTCGGCATTATTCTGTGCGATACGCTTCGGTACGAGCTCACCGAATACCAGTGAGAAATACGAAAGGATCACCGTAACGATGACGGTGCAGACTGTGCTTAAGAAGGAATACTTCCCACTCGGATCGAGCCAGGAGGAAAGTCTTCCGGTAAATCTGTTCGCGGCAAAAGCACTGGCCAGGAATCCGGCAAGTGTGACACCGACCTGAATGGTCGCAAGAAATGTAGATGGGTTTTCGATAAATTTCAGGACTCTCTTGGCCTTGCGGTTACCATCTTCCGCTTGCTTTTTCACTTTTGCGTCATTAAGAGAGATGACCGCCATTTCGGCAGCCGAGAAAAAGGCGTTGATAAGAATAAAAATAAAAACTATGACCAGGTCAAATATGATTTGGCCTATACTGTCGTCAGGCACGTTCTTTCCTTTCCTTCCTGTGTTCCGCAGAAAACCCTGCGGGTAAACGGTGCTCAAGTGTTTTCATAATAGGTGTAATTAATGACGAATATAACAGATTTAGCCGAGTATTTCAATATTGGGTGTGTTATCATAGGTGGAAAGGTACGCCCGACCGTACCGGAAAGGATACGTCATGTCGAAGAAAAAGAACCTGACTTCCAGATCCACCGGATCTGAATCTAACAAGCTCTCCCGCCCGATCCTCTGTGGTGGAATATGCTTTCTTTTCTGGCTCCTTCTCTTCATATTGACAGACATCTATATTTCCAATCCTCTGGGGTTCGGAAAGGGTCATACCACCTTCCTCCGGGTCTTCCAATACCGCTTCCATAAGGCTGATTTCGGCACCTACACCTTCGAAGAAGGCATGGGTATGAGCGTTTTCCGCCTCTATCTTTCGGGATATGGCGGGATCCTGTCCTTCCCTGCATCTCTTCTGCCTTCTTCTGTTCATCCGCAGGTGGCTTCTGTTCTGGATGCGCTCCGCCTGGGGTTCTCCGGCGCAGTATTCTCCTATTTTCTTTCTTCCGTTTTCCCTGAAAAAGCGGAATCCGAGAAGAAGAAAGGCCCGTTTTCTTTTCGGCTCATCTTCCTTCTTTCCGGCGTGGCCTATACCGCCGTCTGCTTCATTCTGAGTCTTCTGCTCCGCTTCCCGGTCGCAGACACATTCTTCCTGCTTCCTCTCTCGGTCCTTTTTCTTCGCCGGGATAAAAAAGCAGACCGATTCTCGATCCTTCTTCTGTTCCTTCTCTTTTCCACCCTCGTCAGCAGTGCCGCCTGGGCACTCATATCCATCCCGGTACTTCTGATCTGCTGCTTTTTCCAAAGAAGTTCCGGATCCGAAAAGAGAAAAACTCTGCAGGTCCTTCTTTCTTTAGGTCTTTCGGCTTTCATCCTTCTCCCGCAGTTTCTACAGATGCCATACGCAGTTTCGGGCGAGCCTTCGTCCGCATTTCTTTCCGAACTTGGAAACGATACGGGAAAGTATAAAAGTGATGTCACCTTCCACAGTGAAGCAACTGCAGCGCTTCTGAATACCTCGCCGAGCCTTCTTTCCATTGAACGGCAGACCGAAGAGACAGGAGCGATCCGCCCTTCGGACTATGCCACGTACTTTTCTTTTCTGAATGAGTGGTTCTATTCCCTCTGGCCGTCCCTTCCGATCCTTCCGTTCCAGGATACCTCGGCGAATGGTCCGACCACTGATGCTGTCGGATCTATCTCCTATTCCATCACGACAACATTTATCGATCCGCTTTACTGCGCTGTGAAGCTTCCGAATCGAAAAGGATCTGTCGATATCCTCGTAAACGAAAGGAAGATCTCGACCATCTCCCATAGCAAAAACACTGTCCTGATCGACCTTGGAAAATATAACGCCGGTCAGAATCTGACTGTGACACTCCGTTCTTCAAGAAGCGACGATCTGATCGGCGCAGCTGCCGATTTCGGTTATCTCAATTCGATCAACTGGAATGTCTATACCCGTGAATCCAACTTCGGTATCTCTTCTCTGGAACTGAATAAAGACGGCATCACCGCCGAAGCCCTCATCGGATCAGATGCTACGATCTTAAGTAATATTCCGTATGAAAAGGGCTGGTCACTTTACGTAAACGGCAGTAAGACCCCGATAAAGGCCTACCGCGACGCATGGATATGTACGGATCTTTCCGCTGGGAATTATCTTATTCACCTGCATTACACCGCGCCGGGAAGTGCCTGGGGCGGATGGATCAGCGGGCTGTCGTTCCTGCTGCTTGCGGTCCTTTGTCTAAGACCGGATCACTCTTCGTCGTCAGAAGAACCGGAAACAACATCCAGCTCCGGAGCATTGTCTAAGATCTTATAAGTGAATCCCTGATTCTGCAGTTCTTTCAGGAACGGGAACGGATCGAATTCAGAGATCATGTGCACACCGTTCTGCTTCCATCTTCCGAGGAAGATCAGGATCGCACCGGCCACCAGTGCCGACGCCGCCATGAAGTCCGTAACGGAAGCACCATACTGCGCAAAGCACTCCTGATGATCAACGAGCGTATAGATGAGACACTGCTTTCCGACACCTTCCTTGCTGCCTCTAAGGAGCATGCCCACTCCGGTCTTGCCGCGTGCGGTGGCTACGACGTCCTCCTGCTGAGGCATGACCTCGGAAAGAAAATCGAGAGGTGCAATACGCTGTCCGTCGATATCGACAGGCGTCGTCGATGTCATGCCGACTTCGCGAAGGATCTTGACCATCGACAGGAAGTTTCTCTTAAATGCTGAGAAATAGCGGATCGAAGTAGCTTCCGGGAGTTCTCCGCCCAGAGCATCCAGGACTTCGTGATCGACCATATAAAGATTTCTCTTTCCGATCTCCGGGAAGTTGTATTTTGCCTGCACGCTCATCGGCGGAACCTTCACGATCTGTCCGTTAGACCACATGCGGCTGTCGGAAGAGATCTGACGGAGGCTCTGCAGCATCGGTGTATTCATAAGATACGGATGGGCATTCGTGCCGGCATTCATATCGAGGATATCTACGGTCTGGATATCGTCCATCAGCTTGATGGCGGCATACTGGGCCAGTGCGTTGATAACGCCCGGGTTAAAGCCGCAGCCGATGATGGCCGTCAGCTCCTTCTCGCGGAACTTCTGGTCGTAGGCATATTCTGCATTGATATCGCAGGTAGAGGAGCCCTTCGGCATATAAAGGGATGCGTCGATATAGTTCGCCCCCATCTCGAGGCAAAGATCCATTACCTGCAGATTCAAAGAAGCAGGCGCAAGGTTGATGACCAGATCCGGATGATAGATCTTGGCCATAAGAAGCGTCTTCTCCATATTGCGGATATCCGCAAAAGCCGTAACGATCTTCTGCTTATCAGAACTGTACTTCTTCTTATACTCATCGCACTTGGTCTTCGAGCGCCCGCTGAGACATACTTCCCGGAAGTATACAGAATTCTTGGACAACATCGGAATGACGGCGCGCGCTAACTTGCCACAGCCAATGACCAGTACTCTTTGCATATTGGACAACCCCTTTATCTATTCTCATACGGCGAGTCTTCATCTCCGGAAGATCCGTTCCGGAACACGCCGTGTATTTAGTTTGGTTACCTTACTATTTTATAGCCTAAGAGCGAATAAGGAAAGAGTCAATTGATGAAAAATGGTCTGTGATAGTTCGAATTGTCGATCACAAAGTCGCGGCCGTCAAAAGGATCGTGCCGCTGGATGTACATTTTCTGTGCCGGGATCTGTTTGCTTTTGTATACTTCGACCGGATCATCGCCATAGACCGGCGTATCCTGCAGGGAGGCGCGGTGCTCCGATTCCCGGTAATCCACGCGCATATAGACTGTCGCATCGAAATAGCGCAACAGCGGTTCCCTGTACATCATGGTGCCGATCAGGATCAGGACACCTTCCTGCGAGAGCTTATAGTGGCGTTCGTTGACGAAAGAATCGTTGCCGCTGTCGAGGCAGTAAACGACCTTGTCGATCTCGCCCGCCTTCGAGAAGGGCTTTAGCACTTCCGAAATCAGTTTGTCATAGTTGAATCCGTTGAAATAGTAGGATTCGACCGGATTCTCCCCCTTATAGCTCTGTTCGACCGCGCGGTGATAATCCTCCAGGTCGACAACATCGTAATCCTTGCCGAGCAGGTCGAAATAGCGCCCGAGCTTGGCGGTGAAGAACTTCTTGCCGGCAAACTCGATCCCATCGATGCCGAGTATTCGGGCATTCTTCTCGATCACCCGCTTCGCGACTTCATGGATCACTATACAGGTGTGGATCTGGTCTTCAACTTCCAGCGGATACAGCGCCCAGCAGAAAGGATCTCTCTCGATCTCGCTCATGTTTTCCCCATAGGCGATGACCGGCATCTGGCAGAGGTCCGCCGCTTCGATCATCAGATCGTTGCTTCCGACAAACATGGAAAAATCCTCTCTTCCGCGCACTTTGCTCATCTTTCCCGACAGGGCATTCGGGGACTTGGATCCCATAACTGTGGTAAACATCGAATCGATCCCGTAAAGGCTCAGTTTCTTCTTCAGTTCAGCGGTCGTGCAGCTGTCGCATACATTCAGCTCGAAGCCATCGCGGAGGAGATTATTAAGAAGCTCAATGATATCCGGATCGATGGGCTCAGTGCCGTCATTTACACTCTGCAGCGCAGCCTCATCAGAGACAAGAACGCCGCCTCTGGAGATGAGCCGTCTGCTTTCCAGAGACTCTTCTGACCAGTACGTAAAGACGCCCATGTCAAAATAAACCCGATACATTCCTGTCCTCCCGTTTCCGCAATTGCATATATTATACCCCAATACTTCTGTAAAATGACTGATTCCTTTCTATTCTTTTACAAAAGACCTCTTCCGGTTAATTATTTCTTTTAATCGTGCTATACTAGGCTTGTCTAAATATGAACTCATTTTGGGAGAAGGAGTCATAAGATGCGTCACACAGCACGGGATAAACAAGTAGCTGAATCTTGGCAGGAAGGACCCGTCGAGCCGGCCGTTCCGGTATCCACCATTGAACAGCCCCTCATGGAAGAATTGCATGCTGTTTCTTCTGCAAAAGCACCTGCATGGAAGACTCCCAGCGTCGTCGTTTCCGAAGAGAAAAAAGATCCTTTCCGATCGAGCAAGATGTTTGTATCGATCGATGAGGAATACGCAAGTCCCGACAGCCGTCCGATCGCCCCATCCAACGCGACCATTCTTTCAGAAAAAGAAGTAAAAGAGCGTTTTTCCTACTCGGATGACCAGCTGGTTTACCGCGAGGATATGACATTCGGTCAGAAGGCCGGTGTGACTTTCCGCAAAGTAGCTGTCTGGTTTTCAGACCAGTGGGATAAATACGTGCTTTTCATGAAGAAGCACTTCCCGGCTCTTTTCGAAACACACGATACGAATAAACTTACAACGATCTGCTGCGGTATCTGCTTTATCGTGGTCGCTATGGTCGTGATCGGGGCACTGATCTTCCGCTGATCCGTTCCTTGTATCCTTTTCGGAGGGATCTAATTATGCCGAACAAAAGTGGTTCCTCAAAGGAATTCTTCGATAAGCTCCCGAAGGAGGAGCTGTTTCGCGTCCTTTTAAATCAGATCGATCATTCTGTCTGTTTCAAAGACCAGGATCACCGTTATACCCTCTGCTCATCTTCTTTTGCCCGCCTCCTCGGTTATAAGACACCCGATGAACTGGTCGGGAAGAAAATGGATGCTTTTGTTCCGAAGGAAGAGGCGCAGGCCCATACCGAGCTCGAAGACCGCGTCATGGAGAGTAAAACTCCGGTCCTTCACCAGGAGAAGCACATCGAGATCTCCGGTCCCCGTGCCACGATCGGCACGCTCTGGCTGTCCACTTCGATCTATCCCCTTATGGATAATGACGGAAACGTCTGCGGTACCTGGAGCATCACGAGCGATATCTCCGAAGAGAAAAATACCGAGCAGAAGCTCATGCAGAAGAATAAGCAGTGTGATGATCTGAATTCACGGATCCACCTTCTTTCTACGGTCGACGAAGTCACCGGACTTTATAACCGGAAGTATTTCGAGGAAATGGTGGAACGCAATATGCGTGTGTTCTCCCGTGTCCGTGGAAGAGGATACAGTGCCGGCTTTTCCATTATATTGATGGACATCGATGGATCTACAGAGTTCTATAACAAGCATGGCGGTCCGACCAAGGATGTCCTGCTCAAGTACATGGCCGATATCCTCCGGTCCTGTTCGCGCACCTCGGATGATGTGTTCCGCGTCGGCAACGACGAGTTCGCGCTTCTTCTGTCAGATACCGGAATGGACGGCGCGAAGACGCTTTCGTCCCGTATCGCTTCGTCACTGAGGAGAAAGCCACTGATCCTCGATGAGAAGGAGTATTTCTTTACCATGAGTTTCGGATTCTCCGCTTTCTCTGACCAGCTCGATGCCTCGGAGCTCATCATGGAAGCGGACCAGAGTCTTTTCGAAGCAAAAAAGAAGCGCTCTTCCAGATAAGAGCGCTTTTCATTTTATCCCTTTTTGAATGGATGGATGTCAAAGGATTCGAGGAAATCCTCGCCTTTTTGTACCTCATGCAGGGAAAGATCCGGATAATCCAGCTGCCGCATGACCTCATAGAGTGCGATAGCCACGGCATTTGATAGATTCAGGCTCCGGCAGTTTCCCGACATGGGGATCCGGAAGCAATAGTCGAGATGATTGCGGAGCCGGTCATAAGGAATGCCGGTGCTCTCTTTTCCGAAGATCAGATAGATATCATCTTTTACGGACGCAAAATCGAAACTGCTGTGCGGCTTTTTTCCATAGCGGGTCATGTAGAAATACGTGCCCGGGTTTTTCGATTCGAAATCCCGGAAGTCCTCGTAGAGCGTATATTCCGCCATATCGAGGTGATTTGACGCACTGCGCTTTAAGGTCTCCTTATTAAGTTCAAATCCCAGGGGCTTGATGATATGCACACGGGTATTCGTCGCCACACATGTGCGAAGGATATTGCCTGTATTCTGCGGGATCTCCGGCTCAAAAAGAACTACGTGTACTGCCACTTATGCATTCATCTCCAGTGCCGGCGTAAGTTCATCAGCCGGCTTAAAATCAATGATCTTCGCCGAGTCGATCGCTTCGGCGATATTGAGAAGGTGGTCTCCGATCCTCTCGAAGTCTGTAAGAAGCTCCGAGTAGATGACGCAGGCTTCGCCGGAGCAGGAGCCCTTCTGGAGACGGGCCATCTGGTTGCTGCGGAACTCACGCGTCATGTCGTCGATCTTCTGTTCGATCGCCTGCATCTTTTCCACGAGGATAGAGGTCGTGCCGATCTCCTTGTACTCATAGATCAGATCCAGTGCCTGAAGGCTCGCTTCCTTCATCCGATCGACTTCAGAAAGCGCTTCCTCCGAGAAATGCAGACCGTTCTCATCCATAAGATTAGCATAACCCGCAATATTTGTCGCATGGTCGCCGAGACGCTCGATGTTGCCGGTGATCCTGAAGAAGGAGTTGATGGTGACGGAGTCCTGCTCCACCATTTCGAGGGAGATCACATGGGAGATGTAATAGGAGATCTCCTTGTTGAGATAATCGATATATTCCTCGGTATTCCAGACCTGTTCCTGGATCTTCTCCGACGTCTCCCGTGTTGCGTTAAAGCTTCTCTCGATATTTGTCCTGGCAAAAGAGAGCATGCGCTCCGTCTCACGCTGGAGCTGGGTGACGAAGATCGCGATCGCACCGACTTTGTGATGTTCGACCTTCAGGATCGAAGGTTCCAGGAAGCGGAGGTGCTGCTCGGTCATCAGTTCTTCCGGACGTTCCGGCAGGATCTTCTCAGAGAACTTCACGATGTATTTTCCGAACGGGATCAGGATGATGGTCGTGGAAAGGTTGAAGATGAGGTGGAGATTGGCGATCTGGACCGCCGGGTTATCCGGCCACTGCGAAGCAAGCCACGGGACGAAAGGCGTAAAGATCGTGATCATGGAGAAGAGTATCGCACCGATGACGTTAAAGGTCAGGTGCATAACAGCCGTTCTTTTCGCATTTCTGCTGGAGCCGAGAGAGGACACGAGCGAGGTCACGCAGGTGCCGATATTGATGCCGTAAAGGATGAACACGCTGTTGGAAAGCGTCAGGGATCCGGACATGGCCAGCGCCTGAAGGATACCGATCGAGGCAGCCGAAGAGTGAAGGATCGCGGTGAACACAAGACCGACTAAAAGGCCGATGACCGGGATCTTAAACTTCGTCAGAAGATCGATAAAGGCCGGTTCCTGCTGAAGAGGTGCCAGGCAGTCCTGCATGAGATGCATGCTGTAAAGAAGGATGCCGAGGCCCGCGATGATCTCGCCGATATAGTAAAACTTCTTCTTATGGACGAAGACGACCAGGATGACACCTAGAAAGATCAGGACCGGTGCGACCTTTTCGAAATTCAGGGCCACTAACTGGGAAGTGATGTTGGTACCGATGTTGGCACCCATGATGATCCAGAGCGCCTGCTTGAGATTCATGATCCCTGAATTAACAAAACCAACCACCATAACGGTCGTGGTCGTGGAGGACTGGATCAATGCCGTGATCCCCGCTCCGACCGCAATACCTAAAAAGCGATTGGTCGTAAGTTTCTCTAATGTACCTTTAAGCTGATTTCCTGCGGCTGCTTCCAGACCGGAACTCATCATCTTCATCCCGTAAAGGAACAGCGCTAATGCTCCTAAGAAGAGCAGCACATTCTCGTATGTCATTTCTTTTTCCTCTTTACTCCGCGGGACCCCCCGCAACCATGTTCTCTTAAACTCTTTATGACGAGTTCATTATACTTGCGGAAAAACACGTTTTCAAGAGAGAAAAAATAAGTCTTTTCTAATATATTGATGCCTGTCGATGCTTACTTTTTCGAGGTCCTGTTTTGCCGTCTGATCAGAAGTTTTCCACCCAGCGAAAGTAATTCGAAAACCAGGATAAGCACCAGCATAGCTTTAAGATAATACCGGAACAGAGTATAAAGGGCATCCAGCGACTCCTTCTGCGTAAAGGAATAGTGGTGCGTATCGGTAATGTAGAATAAGTGCATGAGCACGACCAGCAGAAGTCCCAGGACCCCCACGATACAGAGGATCGGATTCTTTAACGTATCGAGTTCCTGACCGGTCGCCAGAGAATACTTCTCCATGTTGTCCACTTCCCCGGATTTGATCGCCTGATGGTAGAACTCCTTCGCTGTACGGATAAAATCTCCTTTTCCCTTGTTCTTTTCCATCCATTTCAGATTCTCGTTCATCTGGGCCGCGATCGGCTTTTTAGCATCTTTACCTAAAGTAACATCGTAATTCGGGAAGTTGGAAAAAAAGCTCTTCCCGTAAGCCAGAACCTGCACATCCGCTTTTCTGTTTTTTAAAGGATGCTTCGCCAGGTTCTCATAGAGATTTCCCAGGATGTGATTGACGTTTCCCGCAGAGAGTTCCGTCTTCGCCTCGAAAAGATACTTGACCGCTTTTTCCGGATCCTCCGGGGAAAGGATCGCAGAGATCAGGCCCAGGGCATAGTTCTTCTCCCGGGACCGCGGAAGGGCCTCGATGACCGCAAGGTCGGCTTTTTCCTGTTCAGAAGAAAGATCCGATCCCAGGATCAGCGCGCGTACGATCGAAAGGAACATCTGCGCCTCCGGGACTTTCTCATTGGAGAGTTCCGTCAGTATCAGAAGGGATTTGAGGAAATTCTCGTCCTTCTGCACGCGTTCCCGTTCTGAATACAAAATAGGAGCATTGCTTTTCATTGGAAATCCGATATTTCTATACATCCATTCTGCAATCAGAAGGATCCTCGTGTATGCATATTTCGCCTTAAGTCCTAAATCATCCAGTTCTTCTCCGGCCAGATGGTAAAGGCCGCAGGCGGACTTCAGGCTCACGCGGATCTCATCGCCCCAGAAACTTCTTTCAGCGACTTCGCGGGCCGCTTCCGGGATCCCGCCCGATGCGGCGATGCAAAGGTAATGGATCTTCCGATTTTTCGCTTCTTTTTCATCCTCAAAAGACTCGACGTCATCATAAAACTGCGCCATCTTATAGGCCGCCAGCGGATGCCCCGCATCGGCACTGTCCTGATAAAGCTGGTGGATCTCTTCCTGAATCTCTTCGTTATCCTTATTCTCTTCGGTATCCAGAAGATCGGCCAGTTCGAACTTGGCCGACACCTCTCCGTGATTGGAAGCGATACGGAAATAGTATTCGGCTTTCTTCAGATCCGGACCGAACTCGCTTTTCTGCATGAACATATCGGCCAGAAACATCGCCGATCTCGCAAAACCGCTTCTGGCAGAAACCATTTCGAGGTTGATGGCACGTTCATCGTATGGATCCTGCTCAAAGAGCGCAATGGCCAGAAGGTGGTATGCACGGGTGTTTCCGAGCCGGACGCCTTCCTCCAGAAGCTCAATAGATTTATCTTCATCTATGTTACAGCCGATGCCGGCTTTATAACATACCGCCAGACACACGATCGCCGTGTGGAGTCCGGCTTTCGCACCGGTCTCATAGTATCGGAACGCTTCTTCCTTATTCTTTTCGACCCCCACGCCGTTTTCATAGCAAAGACCCGTCTCTACACATGCCGGCGCAAAGCCCTTATCTGCGGCCCCTTTAAAGTATTCGAAGGCTTTCACATCGTCCTGCTTTGCTTCGGAAGTGCCTTCACGGTAATGGAAAGCGATCCGGTACATCGCTTCCACGATACCCTTATCCGCGGCTTCCTTTATGAGCTCAAAACCTCTCTTCTCGTCCTTTTCACAGCCGAGTCCCATCTCGAGCATCATGCCCATATTGTATGTGCCGAGCGGGAAGTTATTCTCATGCGCCGTCACGAAGAGTTCATAGGCTTTTTCGTAATTTTTCTCACAGCCGATCCCGTCTCCAATCGCCTCGCCGAGAATATAGCTGCCCACACCCTTATCGATCGCCTGGGCGTCCTCAAAATATTGCAGCGCCAGCTTCGGATCTCTATCGACACCATCTCCGCGCGAATACTTCTGGCCCATGCCGATCATGGCGATCGGGTGTTTCTTGGCAGCGGCACGCGAGAGCCACATGGCCGCTTCCTTCGGATCGCGGTCCACATAGGTCCCGGTATCAAACATCTTCGCCAGCGCCAGCCAGGCGTTTACATCACCGCCGGTGGCGGCTTTTCTGTACCATTCATACGCCTGCTCGAGGTCCTTCTCCACACCGGATCCGGTCTCGTAGCATCTGCCCAGGTTAAAACAGGAAAAAGGATGCCCGGCCTCTGCAGATTCCCGAAACATCTGCAGGGTCTTCTCATCGACCGTCTTCTTCTTTTTTTCACGGTCAAATGCCGTGGCCGCCTGCGCATTCGGGTCGTGAAGCAGGTAGGCGTTAACGACGTCTTTTATCTTATCGTAAAAGTTTCTTTCTCTGTTTTCCATGCCTATATTTTCTCACAAAAAGTGTGTTCTGTCGTGGTATCTGAAGTATACGGAAAAAGACTTTTAAAGCGTTTTACGCCTCGTCTTTTTTCCGGGAAAGCGCCGTCTCCAGAGCGGTCCGAAGTGCCCCCGGATCTGCCTTCCCACGGGTCAGCCGCATCGCCTGTCCGAGGAGGAACTGGAAGTTTTTCGTCTTGCCGGAAAGATACTCCGTCAGCGCTTTTTCATTCTCCTTAAGCACCCTGGCCACCGCATCTTCCAGGATCTTCGGATCCGAGATGAGCCACAGGTCATGCTCGTCCGCGTATTCTTCGGGGACCGCATCCTCAAGGAAAGAAGCGCGCAGTATCTCTTTTCCGGCTGCCCGGGAGATCTTCCCGCTTTTTACCATCAAGATGATCTTCCCGAGAGAGTCCTGCCGTATCTTCATGTCTTCGGGAAGCGTACCCGTATCGTTTAGGAGCTTCATGAGATCGCCCATGATCCAGTTGGAGGCTTCCTTCGGATCGCCGCAGATCTCCGCCGTCTTTTCGAAAAGCTCTGCCGTCTCTCTAGATGCGGAGAGGATCCCCGCGTCGTAAGGGGGAAGATGCATTTTCTCAATATAGCGGCGGCATTTTTCTTTCGGGAGCTCCGGAAGGATAGATCGGATCTCATCGATCTTTTTCTCCGTCACCAGGATCTCCGGAATATCCGGCTCCGTGAAATACTTATATTCTGCTGCGTCCTCCTTCTTTCGCATGGAGAAGGACTGCTCCTTTTCCTCATCCCAGCGCCGGGTCTCCCGCTCGATCGTTCCGCCGTTACTAACGATCTCCCACTGGCGGGAAGACTCGTATTCGATGGCCTTGCTGACCGCGCGGAAAGAAGATAGATTCTTCATCTCCGTTCTCGTGCCGAGCGCCTCATCTCCCCTTGCCCGGACTGACAGATTGACGTCCACGCGGAGAGATCCCTCCTGCATTTTGCAGTCAGAAACGCCTATGAAACGCAGCATCGTGCGAAGTCTCGTAAGGAAAGCAACAACCTCTTCAGAAGAGCGGAAATCCGGCTCGGTGACGATCTCCAGGAGCGGCACACCGCATCTGGAAAAGTCGATCTTCGTACGGTTCGAAGAACCCTCGTGGATCAGCTTGCCTGCGTCATCTTCCATATGGAGTTCATGAATGCGGATGATCTTTTCCAGCGGAAGATCGATCGTAAGGAAACCGTTCCTTCCAATCGGAGCATAGAGCTGGGAGATCTGATATCCCTTCGGAAGATCGGGATAAAAGTAGTTCTTTCTGTCAAAACGGCTCTCCCGCGTGACTTCGCAGTTCAGTGCCAGAGCTGTCATAATGGCGTAGTCGAGGACTTTCTTATTCAGGCGCGGAAGCGCACCGGGAAGTCCGGCACAGACTTCGCAGATATGGGCATTCGGCGGCGCGCCGAATGTCGTCGGGCAGGAGCAGAATATCTTCGATCTCGTCTTAAGTTCCACATGGACCTCAAGGCCCACCACGGTCTCATGATCGGTCATGCTTCCACCCCCTTCTCTTTACCGGTATAAAAACCGGATCTTTTCTCGAGGAACCGGGAAGCGCCCAGGATCTCCTGCTCGCCAAATGCAGGACCCATGAGCTGGATGCCTACAGGAAGACCGGTTTCTTCGTCTTTTCCAAAAGGAACGCTTATGGCCGGGATACCGGCAAGGCTTGCCGGAACTGTGCAAAGATCTGCGATATAAGAAGACAGCGGATCTTTATCGATCTCTCCTAAAAGCGGCGCTGCACCCGGAGCGACAGGAGAAAGGAGAAGATCGTATTTGGAAAAAGCATCGGAAAAAGCCTCCTTCACCATGTCTCTGGCGCGTTCAGCCTGCCGGAAGCAGTCGTTGAAATGCTCTGACGAAAGCACATAGTTTCCGAGAAGGATCCTTCTTTTGACCTCTTTTCCGAAGCCTTCGCTTCGCGTCTTCGTATATAGCTCAGACACATCGGCTACATCCGATGCGCGGTATCCATAGCGGATGCCGTCGTATCTTGACAGATTCGCCGAGGCTTCCGCCGATGAAAGGATATAGTAGATCGCCACGGAAAAGTCCAGGACCGGCATATCGATCTCTTCGACGGTGGCGCCATTTTCGGTGAAAAAAGCCATCGCTTCCCGCAGGACCTTACCGGAACTTCCCTCATTTTGAAGCTGTTTCGGGACGCCGATGAGCTTCCCTTTTACAGAGTAGTTTTCCATCTCTGAAATATCGACTTTCGGAGCCGAAATGGAGGTCTGATCCTTCGGGTCCCGACCGTTAACAATGTTAAAAAGCGCGGCAGCATCGGCTGTTCCGCGTGTTATGGGACCACATACATCCATCGAGGAGGCAAAGGCGACAAGGCCGTGCCGGGAGACCGATCCATAGGTCGGACGGAGGCCGACGAGGCCTGAAAAGGATGCCGGCTGGCGGATGGAGCCGCCGGTATCTGTACCCAGAGAGGCAAACGCCGCACCATAAGCAACCGCAGCAGACGATCCTCCGGAAGAACCGCCCGGGACTCTTTGGGGATCCATCGGATGGCGGGTCGCCCCGAAGTAGGAATGCTCCGTGGATGCGCCCATTCCGAACTCATCCATATTCGTCTTTCCGATGATGACCGCACCGGCTTTTTGAAGCTTTTCAACACATGTTGCTGAAAACGGAGGGATATACTCTTCGAGCATCTTCGAACCGCAGGTCGTTTTCTTCCCGCAAAGAAGGAGATTATCTTTTACCGCAACCGGAACTCCCAGTAGCGGCGGAAGTGCTGAAATATCCTGGCTTTCACTAACCATCTCATCGCACTTTCTCGCAAGATCCAGTGCTTCCTCCCTCCAAAAAGAGAGATAGGCGTGCACATTACATTCATTCTTATCTATCTTTTCAAAAACAGCAGTAACGGCTTCTTCCGATGTCACTTTCTGCTCCCGGATCGCCTTGGCCAGTTCCAGCGCTGTCAGGTTTAAGATCTTCTCTTTTTCCATCGGGCACCTCACACGATCTTCGGCACGGTAAACATGCCGTCATCCGCTTGCGGCGCCTGTTTCAGGATCTCTGCGGCCAGCGTGGATTCCTCCGCTTCGTCGGGACGAAGCTCTGCTTCCGAAAGGGGCGGTTTCTTCGCAGAAGAAGTGTCGAGCGCACAGATCCTCTCCATGTAGGGGACGATCCTTCCTAGATCGGAAAAGAGGATCTCTTTTTCCTTATCCGACAGCTGAAGGCCCGAAAGCCGGGCGATACGTCCCATTTCTTCTTCTCTGCTTCGACCCATTTACGTTCCTTTCCACTTCAAAAACGATTACCTCATCATTGTATCATTCAGCAAAAAGCGAGACAAATACCGCACGAAATAAGACCATTCCGAAAGGGCTCTCCCCCGTATCTGCGTCAGGGGGCGGAAATTGTAGTAAAATAGGCATACTACAATTAGAGGAAAGGAGAGGCTATGGTCTCGTTTTTGATCCGAAAACTGGTACCGGGTATCAAGGATCCGAAGAACCCCGAAGTCCGCCGATCTGTCGGCAGCATCTGCGGTGCCTGCGGGATCTTTTTCAACATCCTCCTCTTCATCGGAAAACTCGTCATGGGTCTTCTCACCCACTCGATCGCCATCGTTGGTGACGCTCTGAACAACCTGTCCGATGCAGGATCTTCGATCATCACCATGATCGGTTTCCGTCTGGCGGGAAAAGCTCCGGACGCCGACCATCCTTTCGGACACGGAAGGATCGAATATATCTCGGGGCTGATCGTTTCTCTGCTTATCTGCATCATGGGGTTTGAGCTCGGAAAGTCCTCCATCGAGGGCATCATCCACCCGACTCCCGTGGACTGCACGGTCCTGGCGGTCGCCATGCTTCTTGCTTCCCTTCTCGTAAAGGCCTACATGATGTTCTATAACTTCAAATGGGCGAAGATCATCGACTCGACAGCGATGCGTGCAACGGCCGTCGACAGCAGAAATGACATGATCTCCACTTCCGTTGTTCTTCTCGCCGTGATCTCCACGAAGTTTACCGACCTTCCGGTCGATGCATATATCGGTGTGGCGCTTTCCGTATTCATCCTCTATTCCGGGATCAACGCCGCAAAAGACACGATCGAACCTCTCCTCGGTACACCGCCGTCAAAGGAATTCCTCGATAAGATCGAGGAGATCGTCATGTCCCACGAAGCCATCAGCGGGATCCACGATGTGGTCGTCCACGACTACGGTCCGGGTAGAAAGATGATCTCTCTTCACGCAGAAGTATCGGCATTTCAGGACATGTTCTACGTCCATGACGTCATCGATAATATCGAGTACGATCTGGCAAAAGAACTCGACTGCGAAGCCGTGATCCATATGGATCCGATCGATACGAAGAATAAAGATCTCATGGCCCTTCAGGAAGAGGTTCGGGCGATCGCCAAAGGCATCGACGGGAAGATCACGATCCACGATTTCCGCATGGTCCCGGGCGACAGCCACACCAACCTCATCTTCGACATGGTCGTTCCGCATGAAGTAAAGACTTCGGAAAAAGACCTGATCGCCCATGTTCAGGAAGAAGTCCAGAAAGTACATCCGCACCATTACTGCGTCATTAAAATCGACCGGTCCTATGTCTAAACAGAGGTCGGAACATGAGTGAGAACGACCTGAAAAACCTTACCCCGGAAGCAGGAGAAGAAGCCGCCGTCCGATCCGCCAAAGGCGACTTTTCCAAAGGCCGCGTTTCTTTTCTGATTTTAAAACTCGGACTTCCGATCATGCTGGCCGAGATGGTCGTCGTTCTGTATAACATCGTCGACCGCGCCTACATCGGCCATATGGGAGATACGAGCACATTCGCCATCACGGGGCTCGGAGTCTGCTTTCCTCTGATCACATTCATCAGCGCATTTGCCAATCTGTGCAGCACCGGCGGAACGACGCTCGCCACGATCGCCAGAGGCGAAAAAAATGACGATAAAGCCGAGCGCATGATGAGCACTTCCTTCACGCTCCTTCTTCTGATCGGTGCTTTTCTGACAGTGATCCTTTTTGCGATCGCGCCGTGGATACTGGAACTTCTCGGTGGCGACGAATTTTCACTTCCCTATGCAGTCGGATATTTCCGCATCTATGTGATCGGCACGATCCCCGTGCTGATCAGTCTCGGCATGAATCCCTTCATCAACGCGCAGGGCTTCCCGAAAGTCGGCATGCTTACGGTCATCCTCGGTGCGGTCCTGAACATCGCCCTGGATCCGCTATTTATCTTCGCGCTGGATATGGGGATCCGCGGGGCGGCACTGGCCACCGTCATTTCCCAGAGTGCAAGTGCACTGTGGGTGGTTCTTTTCCTTCGGAGTAAAAGACCGCCGCTTCGGCTTCGTCATCTTCAGATCGACCATTCGCAGCTCGGAGGACTACTAAAGCTCGGCGCCACGGGATTTACCTTCCGCATGACCACCAGTTTTACCCAGGCAATCGTAAACATCATGCTCAAGGCGTGGGGCGGCACGCTGAGCACCCTTTATGTCGGTGCCATGAGCCTCAATAACTCCATCAGAGAAGTCATGAGTCTTCCGAACAGCGGAGTTACCGCCGCGGGCCAGAACGTCATGAGTTACAACTATGGTGCGAAAAAGGATAAACGCGTGTCCGAGTGCATCCGTTTTATCTTCTTAAGCGGCCTTGCCGTCAACTTTATCCTCTGGATCCTGATGCTCTTTATCCCGCGCCCGATCATCAATATTTTTACCGACGATCCGGAACTGATCGACCTGACGATCCACTGCGCGAGGATCTATTTCGGCGCCTTCCCGTTCATGGCCCTGCAGATGAGCGGCCAGACCACATTCGTGGCATTGAACTATCCGAAGCACGCGCTCTTTTTCTCCATGCTGCGAAAGATCCTTCTCGTGACGCCTCTGACGCTTCTTCTTCCGAACATCGGACTGGGCGTCGACGGTGTTTTCTGGGCGGAATTCATAAGCCAGCTGACGGGCGCCACCATCTGCTTTACGACGATGAATCTTCTGATCTGGAGAAAACTCAAAAAAGGCTCGGGCAGTTTAAAAGAAGAGACTACCTCTCGTTAAAGACGGTCTTCGTACGATTGTTGATCGTCGCGATCACCGTGTTCATATCCTTTTGTCCGAGCAGGAATGCAGGGATCTCTTCCGAGACGATCATCATGACCGCATTATCCGAAAGAAGGATGGTATTCACTTCCTCGAGGGTCTGAAGGAAAATATCCGGAAGCTTTGATCCCGGCACGAATAAGCTTCCTTCCCGCAAAACTTCCGGTGAAAGAAACTCCGGATGCTTCTCATAGTAGGCATATCCCTTCTGGCTATTTTCCTTCTCTTTTTCCACTTTATAGGAGACGGCCGCACGGTTCATAGGGATCGCTGAACGGACTTCTTTCTGGACCTGTTCACTGAGCATGCTATCCAGAAGTGCATATGCACCTTCTTTTACCGAGCATCCTTTAGTAATCGAGAAAGAGGTGGTGATGTTGGCGGAAGGACCAGTCCCGTCTTCAGAGGGAAGTCCCAGGATCCGAACCTTATCTCCGAAACTGTTCACATGTGCAAGAGCTGCCACACTGTCGATCTCCTCGAGGAAATAGGCATCTTTTTCTTCCGGCGGGATCCCGATCAACTCCATAAACGTCTCATCTGCATTTTTCGCCACAGAAACGCCCTTCGGGATTGAATTTTTAAAGAACTCGGCCATTTTCCGGAATCCTTCCTGATCAAAATCCGTCGCCGTTCCTTTGTACAACTTAGCATAATTGCTCTGGAAACAAAGGTTAAAGAAATGCATGCGGCTGACATCCTCCGTGACCGGCTCCGTGCCGTTGCACTGCGCATTCACGAAAGACGCATACTGCTCATAAGTAAATCCGCTCTGCTCCGCATTCAGGGAAGATCCATCTGTCACGATTCCGGAAAGGGTAAAACTGGTCGGCAAAAAGAAGGTCTTCCCGTCGAGCTTCGACGCATTAATGAGGTTCGTATAGAAGGAAGAAGCACTGAATCTCTCGCTTTCCAGGTATTCAGTAAGATCCATAAGGTAATTACTGTCGAGCACATCGATCGTTCCTGCCGCACCGAAGATCACATCCGGACCGGTTCCGGAACGGATATCCGAGGTCAGGCTTCCGCTGACCATGGACATGGCGTTGTACATCTTCTGATCCGTCTCATCGATATCTTCCGAAACATCTCCTGCAGAAAGATACTCACTTTGATCGTAAAGGACCAGTTTTGCGAAGTATTCCTGATCTTTATCATTAAAAGCCTTCAGCGCTGCCCCTTCAAAATAGGTAAGCGAATCGCCGAGGCTGGCGACCGTGATCACCGACTTTCCCGCATGAGGATTCTTCTCCATTTTTTCCAGTTTATAGATGACTGCGGAGGCAGAAAGCGCAAAAATGGAATCGTCCGGTTCGAAATATCCGAGAACTGCTGTATTTTCGTCTAATTTGAGTATGGAAGATTTCTGACTCTCGTAACGGTTAACATTACAGCTGTCATAGTCGAGCACACAAGTCTCCTGGCCGGTCGTAACATCGAAAGAATACACGCCCGTCGCCTTGGTCAGATACGCTTTTCCATCCATTGTAGAAGAGATCCTCTGGTTATCGGGGATCGCTTTTTCGTTCGTGATCTTCGTCACTTTTCCGGTCTTAAGATCAATGGATGCCATGACCGATGTCCTTCCAATACCATCGATCAGGAGCGTACCATTCCCGCCGCCGAAGAAATCCCTAACATACTTCATCTCGCCGGGTCCGAGCGACTTATCAAAATCGACGCGATAGAGAGCTTTTCCCTCCTTGGCCACAATGATCGAATCCGGTCCTCCGGAAGCATTGGAAATCTCTATCACTTCGTACCCTTCGATCACTTGAATGTATGTGACATAATCCTTGATTTGATATAATTCACCGGCTTTTTCCGCTTCCGCTTTTTCTTCTTTCAGGACCGGTGAGAAGTCGATCTGCTGGATCGACCCGATCATAAGACCGGTATCCGGATCGATCTCGCAGCTGTATGCTTCCAGCGTACCCATTCGGGAAAAGAAGAAGCGAAGGCCTTTTTCTCCTTTACAGAACGACATTATGCTGATCGAATAGCCTGTGTCGATCTGCGACGTATACTGCGAAAGATCGAGCATCTTTAGAAGGTTTCCGCTTCCATCGAAGACACCCATCAGGGAACTCATCGACTCCTGAGAAGACATGTCCTTCGTGGTATCTATCTTATTCATGGTGAAATACTGCATCAGGTACTTGTCCTGATACATATACGGACCGTTCGGGTATACCTTCTCATACTCGTCGGAACTGAAATCCGGGTCCAGAACGATCCTTTCGGCGTTATACCATGGATCCTCTTCAGAAATGGTCTTCTTTACAGAAGACGCCTTTTTCTTACAGGAAGCTGCCGACAGGCAGAAAGATGTCAGAAATACTAAAGTAAGTGCGAATGAAATGATTCTTTTAATGCTGCGCATGACCCCACCTCCGGAAAAAACCTCGGATAACGACCCGATATTCCACTTTCAGTGTAACAGGATAATGCCGCAAGCTCATGACAGTTCTGTCATAATGGGCAGGGCGTAAAGGGAGAAAAAATAGTATAATGGGTGCATGTCAGGAGGGAAATGACCCATGAAGATCACGGAAAAACTGGATAACCGACGCATACTCATCTGGGGAAAAGGAAGGGAAGGAAAATCCTCCGAGAAATTCCTCCTCGAACACTGCCCCGGTGCGACCTTCGAGATGGTCGAGGGCTCCGAGGACGATATTCAGAAGCTTTCCGGAAACTTCGACTATATCCTCAAAAGTCCGGGCATCATCACGAAGATCATGGATCCGAAGTATATTTCCCAGACAAGACTTTTCATGGAGGAGTTCCGCTCTAAGATCGTCGGCATTACCGGCACCAAGGGAAAGAGCACGACTTCCTCTCTTCTTTATCACGTCCTTTCCGACGTTCGAAAAGGGAATGCCATCCTCTGCGGAAATATCGGACTTCCCTGTTTTGACTACTACGATGACATCTCCGAGGATACCATCGTCGTCTATGAGCTTTCGTGCCATCAGCTCTCCGACCTCGAAACATCCCCGCATATCGCCGTTTTCCTGAACCTTTACGAGGATCACCTCGACAGATATATCACGATGGAGAACTACTTTTCTGCCAAGAAGAATATCACGATCCATCAGGGGCCGGACGATTTCCTTTTCTACGGAAACGACGTCCCGGAGATCGAGACGAAAGCAAAGAAGATCCTCCTTTCATTCGATAGATCGATGAACTTCAATATGAAGCTTCAGGGCGCACATAACCAGTTCAATGCGACCTTCGTTTATCGGATCTGCACCGAGGTCTTCGGCCTTGATCCCGATGAAGTAAAAAAGAGTATCGAGACTTTCACAGGACTTCACCACAGACTCGAGTTCGTCGGAAATTTCGACGGTATCGACTTTTATAACGACTCCATCTCGACGATCCCGCAGGCGACGATCCAGGCGGCCACGAGCATTAGAAACACCGGAACCCTCCTGATCGGCGGCATGGATAGAGGCATCGACTACACCACACTCATCGCTTTTATAAAGGAGCATCCGGAATATCAGTACATCTGCGCATACGAAAGCGGCAGGAGGATCTACGATGAGGTCGGCGATCTTCCCTACTGCCACCTCGTTTCCGATATTAAGGAATCCGTGGAAATGGCAAGGAAGATCACCCCGAAGGAAAAGGCATGCATCATGTCCCCGGCGGCTGCTTCCTACACGCATTTTAAAGATTTCGAAGCCCGCGGCGAGAAGTTCTGCCAGCTCGTAAAGGGCGAGACGACTCTCGTATTTACCGGAGATATTGGATTCGACCGCTATATGGATCACAAGTGGGAGGATCCGAAGCTTCTTTCGAAGAGAGTCCGGGACGTGCTTTCCTTTGCTGACCATGTCATCGCCAATGTCGAGGGGCCCATTATGGAATGCCCGAAAAACGAAGTGAACGAAGGGGCGAAGCAGCTTCTTCATTTCATGGATCCGGCTGTCGCGGATTTTCTTTCGGACAATCACTGCGATATCTGGAACATCTGCAATAACCACATTAAGGACGCCGGTGAAGAAGGTATCGCCTCCACGATCCGTGAAGCGGAAAAACGCGGGATAAGGACCATCGGTGCCGGCATGAATATAAAGGAAGCCAGGAAAATCCTGACCCTTCCTGAAGCCGGCGGAATCGGCATGTTCGGTGTCGGCTACCAGCGCGCCTGCCGGAAAGCCGGAGAAAACGAAGCCGGCTGCTTCAGCTGGAGCGACCTGGATGCTATTTCAGAAGCCATAAAGGAAATCAAGAAGACCTGCCGCTGGTGCATCGTCGTATCGCACGCCGGCGAGGAGTTCACTCCGCTTCCGTCCCCATATACCCGCGACCGCTATCACCTCTTTCTGGAGATGGGCGCGGACATCGTCGTATCCCATCACCCGCATGTTCCGATGAACTACGAAATGGTCGGCGACAAAGCGATCTTCTATTCACTCGGGAACTTCATCTTCGATACCGACTATCAGCGTTCCCAGTACAATACGGAAAAGGGGCTTCTGCTCTCACTGAAATTCTCCAAAGACGCCTTCTCCTTCACCCCTTACGGGCTCGACATCCTCCGCGGGGAAGAACATGTCGATCTCGGGGAACTGCCGGTCATTTTCCAGGACGTGCAGGAAGAAGAATATAAGCTTCTGTCTCCGCTTTCTGCGAAGATGCATATCGCTGCGACGAAAAGACAGATGATCTATCTCGACCCGAAGCGCTTTAAGGAGGCCACGGAAGAAGACTGGGCCGCCCATTTTGCCGAGCCGATGCGGACAGGAAGAGTTCCGGGAGAGACACTGGATTTCTTTATCCTCTGCCCTCTGGCGGAAAAGGAAAAAGAAGGCGCCTGGAAGAAAAGCAAGCACAAAGATATCGTGAAGTATATTCTGGATCAGATGTAAGGGAACGGATCTTTTCGCGCGGAAAGATCAGCGGATCGCACTGTCGATAAAGTGGTCGAACATCTCACTTAAGTGATCGACTTTCGTATCCACGTCATCCTCCATATCATCCCAGATGTATTCGAGGAAGAATCCGATAAATGCATAGGTATAGAAGCGGGCGATCTCGCGGACTTTCTTGTCTGAAACAGATCGGCCCGCTGCTTTTTTCTTGACGTAACTGATGAAGACTTTGTCCGTGATCTCGAAGATATAGTGCTCGAGCTGTTCTCTCGAAAGCGAGTCAACGATGTGGTGGATCAGCCGCGGATTATCGTGGCACATGCGGAAAAAGATCTTGATGCGCTTCTGCCAGCCGGCATAGTCATCTTCGTCTTTTCGGATATCACGAAGCTTCATGCCGAACCATTCATTCAGAAGGGCATATTTGTCGCAGTAGTGATAGTAGAACGTATTCGGACTGATGCCGCTTCTTTTCACAAGGGCAGAGACCGTGATCTTATCGAATGCCATCTCTTCCAGCATCTCTTCAAAGGCACGCATGATCGCACCTTTTGTTAACAGTGCCATTTTAATATCCTCCGTTTCTCCCTATGAAGAATGATACCATATTTTTTCCATGAAACCGCTCGTATTTCTGAATTTGCGCATTTGGGGCGATTTATCCTATTTTTCATGTTTTCCCGTTTTTGCACAAATTCGGAGACTTGCCCTCACTTGCCCGTTCACGTTTCCCGTCGGATTGTTTACACTTGGTACTCGTAATACATCTTCGCAAAGAAGGGCTTTTATGGAAACGAGAAGAGTCGTCGTAACAGGAATGGGCGCAGTCACCCCGCTGGGCAATAACGTGCTTTCTTTCTGGAACGGACTTAAAAACGGAAAGAACGGCATCGGACCAATTACGAAACTGGACGTCTCTTCTTCCCCCATCAAGCTGGCCGGCGAGGTTCGTGGCTTTGATCCCCGAGACCATATGGACTTTAAGTCTGCCAAGCGGATGGAGCTTTTCTCTCAGTACGCCGTAGCTGCGACGAGAGAAGCCTTTCAGAGCTCCGGGATCGACCTTACGCGGGAGGACCCGTTCCGCATGGGCGTGATCGTTGGCTGTGGCATTGGTGCGATGCAGAAGCACGAGATCGAGATCCCGAAGTTTCTGAGTGGTGCGAAGACAGATCCCCTCTATATCCCGCTGGTCATCACGAATATGGCCTCTGCCAATATCGCGATCCAGTTCGGATTGAAGGGTAAGAATATGGACATATCCACGGCCTGTGCCACCGGTAGCCATTGCATTGGTGAAGCCTATAATGCCATCCGATTAGACGAAGCAGATGTGATCGTTGCAGGTGGTACAGAAGCCGCCATTACCAGCTCCGCGATCCGGGGTTTTTCCGCGCTGAAAACTCTCTCCATCAGCGCGGACCCGGATCAAGCATCCCGTCCGTTCGATAAAGACAGAGACGGTTTTGTGCTCGGTGAAGGAGCCGGTATCCTGATCCTCGAAGAATACGAACATGCCCGAAGAAGAGATGCGCAGATTCTGGCCGAGGTCGTAGGCTATGGCGTGACCAACGACGCCTACCATATCACCTCCCCTTCCCCGGATGGAAGCGGTGCGGGAATGGCCATGAAGATCGCCATGCGGCAGGCTTCTCTTCTGCCGTCGGACATCGACTATATCAATGCGCACGGGACCTCTACACACTTAAACGATCTCTACGAAACACGCGCGATCAAATACGCTATGGGTGAATCCGCCGGATCTATCTCTATAAATTCCACAAAGTCCATGACCGGACATCTTCTCGGCGGTGCCGGAGCCATCGAAGCAGTCGTCTGCATCTGCTCGATCTCCGATAATTTCATCCACCTGACCCGGAATTCCTCATCCTGTGAAGATGAACTGGATCTGGATTATACATTCGGGAAAGGAAAAGCGCGTTCTGTCCGCTGCGCCATGAGCAATTCCCTCGGCTTCGGCGGGCATAACGCCACTCTGATCTTTAAAGAAGTAGGATGATACTTACTCTCCCAGCTGCTCCTGCTCGTAGATGATATTCAGCATCTTCGCTGTCGCCTTGATCGCAGCCGCGACCTGATCTCTATCGAGACCTCTGGTCTTAAACTCATGCTCCCCGTCACGCCAGGTGATGACACTCTCTACGAATGCATTCGTACGGCCTCCCGGCGGGATCGTAACGGTATAGTCCGCGAAGAACGGAAGCGTCCTTCCGAACTGCTGGTAGATCTTCTGAAGGGCTTTCATGAAGGCGTCGAACTGACCTTCACCGGATGCGCTGGCTTCATGAACTTTACCGTCGATCTGGATACGCATCGTCGCAACAGGATTTAAGTCTCTGGCGTGGCAGACGTAGTAATTCAGGATCTTCACGTTCGACTCGCCGTTTCCCTTGCCGAGAACGTCGGCCACGATATACGGGAGTTCGTCGGTCATGACACTTTCCTTATTATCGCCCATTTCTACAATACGGGCCGTCACTTTCTCGAGAGATTCCTTATCAAGATCGAGACCTAATTCCTCGAGGTTTTTCGCGATACTGGCGCGACCGCTGGACTTCCCGAGCGCGTACTGGCGGAATCTTCCAAATCTCTCCGGCGCGAGCTTATTGCAGTAGAGGGAATCCTTCGTATCGCCGTCCGCATGTACTCCGCAGGTCTGCGTAAATACGGCAGCGCCTGTGATCGGCTGGTTCTTCGGAATACGCATGCCCGAAAAGGACTCGACCATTTTACTTATGTGCTCGAGTGCGGTTTCATTGACGCCCGTCGATCTATTCTCACAGAAGTCCGAAACGGCACCGACTATGGAAGCCAGAGGCGCGTTACCGGCTCTTTCGCCCAGGCCGTTTACGGTAACGTGAACGCCCTTTACACCGGCCTTTACGGCCATGATGGTATTTCCCACCGACATATCGTAGTCGTTGTGGGCATGGAAATCGAAGTGGACATCCGGGAAGAGGGAGACCATCTTCTTCACATATTCATATGTCATATCCGGCGTGAGCACACCCAGTGTATCCGCCAGCATGATCCTCTCGACCGGGAGGACCGAGATCTCGGAAACGAGCATCTTTACATAGTCAAAGTCGCTCTGGACACCATTGGACCAGTCTTCGAGGTAAACATTGACCTTCATGTCGCGGAATACGGCATCCTCAATTGCGCGGCGGATCTCGCCGACATGCTGCTCCGGAGACTTCCCGAGCTGCGCTGTGAGATGGTGAAGAGAGCTTTTGCAGAGGAGATTGATGACGCGTCCGCCGGCATTCTCGATCCAGGACAGGGAATGTCCTCTGTCGACGAATGCGAGCACCTCGACTTTCTCGAGATAACCCTTGCCCTTGGCCCATTCGGTGATCTTCTGGAGGGCTTCGAAATCGCCGTCGGAAATACGCGCAGAGGTGACTTCGACGCGGTCGACCTTGACCTCATCGAGAAGGATTTTCGCGATGCTGAGTTTTTCGGAGGGAGAAAAAGAAACTCCCGGGGTCTGTTCACCATCCCGAAGGGTGGTATCCATGATTTCCAGCTTCATAATGTCACCTTTTCTACTTACTTCTTGTCCCAGTATAGCAGAAACCGCGAAGAATTGCTTTTCTCTATTTCTTTTTTTCTTTTTTTTTGAGATAATAAAGTTCATGGGAGAAATGAAACGGACTAATCGTCTATGTGGGAGGAGCTTTTTAAGGAGCGATAAGAATGGGTAGAGAGAAAATGGATCCCAACTTCTCCAACGAGAAGATCCTGGAAGTAATACGAGATTATTCGAACGATACTATCTATTTCAAAGACAGTAATTCCCGCTTTGTCTGGAACAATCGCGCACATGCCGCGCAGTTCGGTGTATCTGATCCCCGCGAGATGAAAGGAAAGACCGATGCGGACTATTTCCCGAAGGATTTCGCTGCCCGTGCAAGACGCGAGGAACTGGAGATCATGGACACCAGAACACCTCTCATTTCCAACATCGAGAAACTGGAGAAACCGGATGGCTCGATCATCTGGTATTCCGCTTCAAAATATCCGATCATCGACAATGCCGATAATGTTATCGGTACCTGGGGCATCAGCCGAAACATCACCGCGCTCAAGATCGTGGAGGAAGAGCTGAGCCGCACCAACGAGAAACTGAAGAGATTGTCGCAGGTCGACGACCTCACGGGTCTTTTCAACCGGAGATATTTCTATGAGATGATCGAGAAGACCGCGTCCCAGTACGACAGAAGAAATAACAGAAGGAAAGACGATCCGGACGATACGTTCTCACTGATCTCTCTGGATATAGACTTCTTTAAGAAGATCAACGACGATTATGGTCATAACAAGGGCGACGATGTTCTGCGCCTGGTGGCCGGCATCCTGACTTCCTCCTGCAGAAAGTCGGATATGGTCTTCCGGATCGGCGGTGATGAGTTCATGATGCTGCTTCCGGATACGCCATTAAAGGGCGCGAAGGTCCAGGCCGAGCGCGTGCGTTCCGCACTTTCCGGCGCACCGATCGTTCTCGACGACAATGCCGCTCCGGTACGTCTTACCGCCAGCATGGGTATTTCCTGTTACCGGGACTGCAGTGATGTGGCCGAGCTTATCCATACGGCGGACGACCGTCTCTACACATCGAAGAATCTGGGCCGCGACCGCGTGACCTGATCCCTCCGGTACTTTTCGAAAAGAACTAATAAAGGCGTCATTTCCATGGCGCCTTTTCTGTGTCGTTTTCTTATTCAATTCCTGTGATTACGGGGCGGTGTTGCCCTTCTCCTTATAGCGGAGGAGTGCGGCTCTGGCAAAGTCCTCGTTCTCCGTGGAGAGCTCCGGCAGCTCATAGTCCTCTCCGTATCTTCTCTTTAGCGCCAAAGACAGGAGATGATCCGTCATGCGCGGGTTCTTCGGCAGGAAACTTCCGTGGGAATAGGTGCAGTAAACATTGTTATAAATGGCACCCTCAAATCCGTCTTTCCCGTTATTTCCGGCGCCTTCCAGGACTTTTGCCATCGGCTGGACCGAAGGGCCAAGATACGTTCTTCCGCTGTGGTTTTCAAAGCCGTAAAGGATCGCACTGTCTTCGACGCCCTCTTCTTTTAGAAAAGACGCTTCGTAGGTGGTGTCCTGAATATATCTTACGTCCTCGCCCACCGTATAGACATCGATGGCGCCGAGGCATTCGATCTTCGTACCGTCGTGCTCCTGATAGTATTTACCGAGCATCTGGTAACCGCCGCAGATGCAGAGGAATACCATGCCGCTCTCGATCGCTTCTTTTACCTTCGGACCCTTTACCTCGACGAAATCCCTGCGGATCACGTTCTGTTCCGCGTCCTGTCCGCCGCCCAGGAAAACGATGTCGAAATCGTTTTTGTCGAAGTCGTCTCCGATGGAGACCGGCACCAGTTTGACGGAGATTCCTCGAAGTTCTGCTCTTCTAATCAGGCTCAGCACATTCCCGCGGTCCCCGTAGAGATTCAGAAGGTCCGGATACATATGACAGATGCGAAGTTCTTTTTTACTATCTTCCATATTCAAAAGCACTGTCCTTTCGTCATTTCCAGAAATCCTTCAGGTGATAACGCTTGACCAGGATCGACCGAAGCGCCAGCATCGAGGTGTAGTTCGGCAGGATATAAAGGCACTTGCCGGGTGTCGAATCCGAAATCGCCTGATCGAGAAGATCCGCGCATTCCTCCATAGGTTTGGCCACGATCCGGGATCTGTCCACACCGGAATAAAGGATGCGGAGCATCATGTCGCCGTAGCGGTCGCCCGATACATATACCTTCTCCGGGAATTCCTTGGACTCGAAGTCCACATCCCAGATCCAGGAGACGTCTTTACCATCTGCGATATTACTATTCAGGAGCATATAGATCCCCTCGGCATCGGAAGCGCCGGCCACAAAGGACAGGGCGCGGTCGAGTCCTACCGGGTTTTTGACGAGAAGCACACAGATCTTCTTGTCCCCGATACTGATCTTCTCCATACGTCCGAATGCCGCTTCCACGTGTTCCAGTGCTGCGGCACATTTTTCAAAGGAAAGTGCTTCCGTATCTCCGATCTTCTCACCCATCCGTACACAGGCGGAAACGGCGGCGATGGAGTTATAGAAGTTATGCATGCCGGGGATCGGGAGCTTCACGCGTTTTTCCGTGATACCGGTCCCGGACTTTTCGTCTCTTCCCTCCCCTGCATCCAGAAGACTCAGCTCATATCCTTCATCGGAAGGATTCTTCGCCAGATCGTATTTTACGAAGAAGCGGGGATCTTTTCTCTTCTTGCCGCAGGTCTTGCAGGAAAAAGCACCGAGATGTCCGAAAGATCTCGCGGTATAGTCATATTTCGTCTTACAGCCCGTGCAGTATTCCGCATCCGAGGACGCCGGGAGCACACCGGACTTATCGGGATAGGTGACGTTATTATAGTGCATGGACTCTTCGGAAAGACCATAGAATATCGTCCTTCCCTCACGTCCTTTATAAAGCTCGGAAACGAGCGAATCGTCGCTGTTTAAAAGGATATCCGCCTCACAGGAATCCAGTCCCCTGGCAATGAGATCTCTGGTATGCGCCAGTTCTCCGAAACGGTCCAGCTGATCTCTGAAAAGATTCGTTACCACGGACACTTTCGGCATGATCTGGCAGGCGATCTTCCCGTAGGCCGCTTCATCGGTCTCCAGGACGCAGATGATTTTTCTTCCTTCTTTTTCCGCCTTCTTCATGTCCTTCATGCCGAAGATCATGGAAGTGGTCACACCGGAAAGAAGGTTCGCGCCGGATACGTTGGTGACAACGGTATAGCCGCAGTTTCTGAAGATATCGGTGATCATGTGGGTCGTGGTGGTCTTGCCGTTGGTGCCGGTAATAGTCACACAGTTCCGTCCCTCACAGAGCTTTTTCAGGATCTTCGGATCGATCTTGACAGCTACCTTGCCGGGAAGGGTCGTCGCGCCGCGCCCCATCAGACGGAGCGCCAGATGTGTGCATTTTGCGGAAAACACTGCGATGTGAAACCGGATCGATGCCATTTCTTCCTCCGCTTCACTCCGAAAGATGTCCGACGACCAGTAAACGGTGGGTAGCAACACCCAGCGGTGTGCAGGTCACGAGCGTCACCTGTTTGCCTGTTCCGTCGTCGATGTCGATATATTTGTCGAGATCCGAAGGCTCTACAGCCTCATAGATCGTATCGACCACATAGGTATATACATGTCCGTCGATCGTGGAGATCTCGATCTTATCGCCGATCTGCACATCTCCGAGACTGTGGAAAAGCTTACCTGCAGCACGCATTCTGTGTCCGAGGATCGTCATGTTCCCTTCCTGACCCGGATCCGCCGTATCTTTCAGACGGCCGGCGCCGTAACGGAGAGATACGATGGTCGCATCGTCCCAAAGCGGAATATTGATATCTACCGAAGGAATGGAGATCGTGCCAAGAGCATTGAGGACGACCTCATCCGGAAGCTCTGCCACAATGGTCTTATAGTCGAGCTGGCTTCCGCCGGCTTCTTCTTCGCCATAGTAATATTCGAATTCCTCACCGCTGACTTCGTTACCGGAAGACTTGACCACGAATGTCGCCTGGCTGACTTCCACGATGCTCTCCATCATGTCATCTGTGATCTTCTGGCGTTTATAATTCTTAATGGGATCGATAAGAAGAAGGACGACACCGACTATCAGACATATCAAAGCTACGCCTGTGAGGATTATATTTCTCCAATTGATGTCACCGTTTCTTTTTCTAAACATATATTCCCCAGCAAGAAAATTTCTTCGCGAATTATTATAACAGATACTTTCAGAAAGTGGAAAATTCTGATATGATTATTCTACTTTTTATCTTCGCTGGAGCCAAAGCACGTAAACAGCGGAAATTTTGTGGGTGGATAGTATGGAAGCGAGCAGGATCTGGAGTCAAACGTTGACTTTATTAAAGGACGAAGTGTCTGACATCAAGTTCAAGACATTCATTCAGCCGTTGACCCCTGCTTTTTCCAATAACGACCTCCTCATCCTTACGACCCCGGACTCCTTTTCCCAGGAGCAGGTCATCCCGATGATCCCTCTGATCAGAAACTGTATTTCCGCAGCGATCGGTAAAGAACTGGACGTGAAGATCGAGCTTCCGGAATCTTCCCTTACTTTGGACATGATCCATCAGCACACCTCCAGTGCGCCGGCCATGAATACGGAAAACTCCGCATCCCAGCTGAATACAGCTTATACTTTTGATTCTTTTATCGTCGGTGCCGGAAACCGCTTCGCACATGCTGCCTGTGTTTCCGTAGCTGAAGGCGGTAAACAGTATAATCCCATCTTCCTCTACGGCGGTTCGGGCTTAGGTAAGACACACCTTATGCATGCTGTAGGTAATGCCGTTATGGCGAAGATGCCTTCCAAGAAGGTCGTTTACGTAAACTGCGAACGTTTCGTCAACGAGTTCATCGCGACGATCCAGAGCGGAAAGTACGATGATTTCCGTGAAAAATACAGAAATGCCGATTTCCTTTTAATTGATGATATCCAGTTCCTTGAGCGAAAAGAACAGACACAGGTCGAGTTCTTCCATACCTTCAACGAACTTTATGAGTCCGGCAAGATGATCCTGATGACCTGCGATAAGCCGCCGCAAAGCCTCTCTTCCCTTGAAGAAAGACTCCGCTCCCGCTTTTCTTCCGGTCTGATCGTCGATATCCAGCCGGCAGACTATGAGACGCGTATCGCTATTCTTAACAGAAGAATGCAGGATGACCACATCACCCTTCCGGATTCTGTCGTGGATTACATCGCTTCCAACTTCGCATCGAACATCCGTGAACTCGACGGTGCTTTTAAAACAGTAGTCGCCTACTGCTTCCTGGCCAATTCCTTCACATTAGATGATGCGAAGATCGCTCTAAAAGACATGATCTCCCCAAAACAGGCCAGACAGGTCACACCGGAGCTGATCGTGGAAGTCGTCGCCCGTGCATACAACATCACGGTCAATGACATCATGTCCAATAAGCGCAGCAAGGAGATCCTGGTCCCGCGCCAGATCTGTATGTTCCTTTGCCGCTCGGAACTGAATATGACGTATCCGAAGATCGGTGAGTTCTTCGGGGGCAAAGACCATACGACTATCCTTCACGCCTGTAACAAAATTGAAACAAGTTTGAAAGACGAGAACTCCGAGATATTCATCCGCATCGACTCGATCAAAAAGCGTCTTTTTAACTAAAGTTTTCCACCTTTTTTCGTTCATTTGTGGAAAACTTCCTAAGGAAAACAGGTGTATTCCATGTGGATAAAACCGGGCTGTGTATAAGGTTGAAAAGTTTTTTCTTTTTCAACATTGTTTTTCACTTCTTTTACACATGAAAAACCTTGATTTACAGGTGTTTTTTCTGGTTTTCCATAGAATTCACAGAGCATAATAAGAGGAAGAATAGTTACTTTAAATCTTATTGTTGTTTCTTTTAATCCGGATCGGGAAGAGCGCATCGCGCTTTTTTTCTATTCCTCTATATATAAAAAATGTGGAAAACTTTTCTTGACTTTTGAAACTTCAAAAAAGGTGTTTTTCGTCCGTCTTTTCAAGTATTCTCTGTAGCATTTTCGTAATTTTACTGTATAATATATAGTGTTATTTGATAAATTCAACTGGAGGAAAGACAACGATGAAACTTGTAATTTCAAGAGACAATCTGGTCGAAGCGATTTCGATCGTTCAGAAGGCAGTTTCAACTCGTTCTACTTTGCCTATATTAGATGGTATTTTAATCGAAGCCGCAGCTAATGGAGTCAAGCTGACAGGATATGATCTGGAAACAGGTATTGAGGCACTGGTGGATGCAGACGTTATGGAAGAGGGATCGATCGTTATTCCTTCCAAAGTCTTTGGAGAGATCATCCGTAAACTGCCGGATGAGGAGGTAGCCATTTCTTCGAATGAGAGAATGGTGATAGACATTGAGAGCGGTACATCTAAGTTCTCTATCAATGGTATTTCCGCAGAAGGATTCCCGACGATCCCGGTAGTAGGCGATGAGAATAAGATCATTCTGAACCAGGAGATCTTAAGAAACATGATCAGCCAGACGATCTTCGCGATCTCTACTGATGAAGGACGTCCGATTCTTAATGGTTCTCTTTTCGAATCTGATGGAAAGAATATCAATGTAGTATCTATCGATGGTTTCAGAATGGCACACAGAAAGCAGGAGATCGGCGAAGACCTTCCTGTAATGAAGTTCCTTATTCCTGGAAAAGCTCTTCATGAGGCTGCCCGTATCCTGACCGGAAAAGATGCGGAAGTAGTTATCTATGCTTCTACGAACCATATCCTTTTCGATACAGGTAAATTCAGGATCGTTTCCCGTCTGATCAATGGCGAGTTCCTGGATTATCACGCTATCGTTCCGAAGAATTCTTCTACGACGATGATCGTAGATAAGAATGCTGTACTGAACGCAGTCGAGCGTGCTTCCCTTATCATTCAGAAGGAAGATCGCCGTTGTCCGGTAAATCTTTCTATGACAGATGAGGAGACTTTAGTGATCCGTTCGAGCACTGAGCTTGGTAATCTTCGTGAGGATGTCAGCTGCCAGATCACAGGTGAGCTCATCTCCGTAGACTTTAACCACAAGTACATCATGGATGCACTCCGTGCTATCGAGGATGATACCGTGAAATTCCTTTTCTCCGGCGCGAATGGCCCGTCCGTTGTCGTTCCGGTAGAAGGAGAAGGATATACCTATCTGATTCTTCCTCTTCGTAAATGATTATACGATCTATCGAACTTCAGAACTTTAGAAATTACAGAAGGCTTGATCTTAAGGTCGAGCCTTCTGTTAATGTTTTTTACGGTTCAAATGCGCAGGGCAAGACTAATGTTCTGGAGTCGATCTATCTTTGTACATCTACTCATTCCCACAGAACGACGAAGGACAGTGAGATGATCCTTCACGGAGAACACAGCTACAAGGTAAAACTGAAGCTGACCTCTTCTTTTCATGCGTACGATGAGTCCGTTTCCGTCGTTTATGAGGATGGTCAGGGAGATCTTTCCTCAGTAAAACGTCCGAAAAAGACGGTTTTCCACGATGATGTGCCTTTTGAGAAAACATCTGAATATTTCGGCATTTTTAACGCTGTTATTTTTGCCCCTGAGGATCTGATGCTCATTAAGGAAGGTCCCTCGATCAGAAGAAAGTACTTAAATGTCCTTCTTTCCCAGGTAAAACCGTCGTATTATCACGAACTGAGTAATTATGTACGTTTCCTCATGAATAGAAACAGGATCATCAAGAACGGCCGTTCCGGCAATAATAAGATCCTTTCTGAAAAGATCCGTGAGGAGATGTCCATCTGGCATGAACCGATGGCCAGATCAGCGGCGAAGATCATGTATGACAGATACCTCTTCTCTCTTCGTATCGACAAATTTGCGAAGATCCATCACGAGAAGATATCTAACGGCGCGGAATCTCTTTTCGTGAAGTATAAGACCTGTATTCCCATCGAAAAGCTGGAGAATTATAACGAGGAAGAAGTGGTCTCACTTCTCATCCAGAAATGGGAGAATTCCCTGGAGGATGATTTTATCCACGGAACGACCGGAAACGGTCCCCAGAGGGACGATCTTCTTATGTCTTTGGATGGAGATGGTCTTCGTATGTTCGCATCGCAGGGACAGCAGAGATCGGCGGCTCTTTCCATGAAGCTTGCTGAACTGGATATTGTCCGTGAAGAGACGAATGACTCCCCTGTACTCCTTCTCGACGATGTTTTCGGGGAGCTGGATGCCAGCCGAAGAAAGTGTCTTCTTTCCGAGATCGGGGATGCCCAGATCTTTATCACATGTACGGATAAATCCTTTATCGAGCAGGAATTGGCCGATTCCCTCGAAAAAGCCTCAAAAATAGCCTTCTTCGAGGTGGTTGAGGGATCCGTCCGAAGAATAGAAAACGGGTAGAAAATTGACCGTTCTGACCCCTTTTATGGTATAATAATAGGGTTATAACAGAAGGAAATAAGGGGCGTTTAGATGTTCGTTCATATTGGCGGAGAATATACGATCCTGATCGATTCGGTGATCGGCCTTATAGACCTTGATACGGTGCTGGCTTCTTCTACGGATATGAAGGCTTTTCTAAAGCAGCAGGAGGATGAGAATATCCTGGAATATGTCTCGGAAGAGATCCCCAGATCTCTGATCCTCACTGACGATCGGACCTATGTGTCCCCTCTTTCGGTTCAGACACTGAAAAAAAGGATCGAAAACGCACGATCAAATGCCTGATCCGGATCCGTAACATTGTTACAGATCCCGAAAAATAAGACTTTTCCCGATATATGGATCTTTTCGGGAAAAAAGGAAGGAAAGACAAAAAATGGACGACGAGAAGAACCTGCAGAACGCTTCCGCTTCGAATGAACAGCAAGGACAGCCGGAAGGACAAAGAGAATTCTACTATGAGGTTCAGGAGGAGACGGATGGTCTTGTGAACCTGGCTGCTGACCCGCGTGCTCTGACGGAAGACTATAAGGAAGATTCCCTTGAAGATCTCGAGCAGGCCACACAGGGACAGGATGATTTCGATACCACCAACAAGAAGGAATACAACGAGGAAGATATTCAGGTCTTAGAGGGTCTGGAAGCCGTCAGAAAGCGTCCGGGTATGTATATTGGTGATACGACCTTAAGAGGCCTTCACCACCTCGTATATGAGATCGTAGCGAACTCTGTAGACGAAGCTCTTGCCGGACGCTGCGATACGATCCATGTAACTGTTAATACAGACGGTTCTGTTACCGTAACAGATAACGGTTCCGGTATTCCGGTCGGTATCCACCCGAAAATGGGTATTCCTACCGTTGAAGTCGTACATACCGTACTTCATGCCGGCGGTAAGTTCGGCGGTGGCGCATATAGCGTTTCCGGCGGTCTCCACGGCGTTGGTGCTTCCGTAGTTAATGCTCTTGCTTCCAATATGGTCGTAGAAGTCCGTCGTGAAGGCAATATCTATCACATCGAATTTGAGCGTGGTAAAACAACTTCTCCCCTCGAGATCGTCGGAAAATGCGACGAGAACGATACTGGTACGAAGACGATCTTCACACCGGACCCGGAGATCTTCCCGGACTGCCGTTTCGACTTCGATGCCATGATCACTCGTTACCGTGAAATGGCCTTCTTAAACAGAGAAATCACCATCATTCTGCGCGATGACCGTGCGGAAGAACCGGTCGATAAGGTACTCCACTACGATGGTGGTATCATCTCCTTCGTAGAGTACTTAAACCGCCACAGAGAGGCTCTTCACAAGCCACCGATCTATATCGCCCAGAGAAGCGGTGAATGCTTCGTAGAAGTGGCGATCCAGTATAATGATTCCTTCGCGGAGAATGTTTATTCCTATGCGAATAACATCGCAACCGTCGAGGGCGGATCCCATCTTACCGGCTTTAAGAGCGCGCTGACAAAGGTCATTAACGACTATGCCAGAAAGTATAAGTTCATTAAGGATTCCGACAGAAACCTCCAGGGTGAGGACACCAGAGAAGGTATCGGCGCTATCATCAGCGTCAAACTTCCGGAGCCGCAGTTTGAAGGTCAAACAAAGTCAAAGTTGGGAAATGCCGAAATTAGAACGCTTGTAGAGACTGTCATGTCTGAAAAGCTGGCCCAGTATCTCGAGGAAAATCCGAATGTAGCGAAGATCGTTATGGATAAGTGCCTCAGTGCATCCCGTGCCCGTGAGGCCGCGAGAAAAGCCCGTGATATGACCAGAAGAAAGAGCGTATTCGAGTCCAATGCCCTTCCGGGTAAGCTGGCTGACTGCCAGGAGAAAGATCCTACATTCTGCGAGATCTTTATCGTTGAGGGTGACTCGGCTGGCGGATCTGCTAAGCAGGGACGTGAGAGGAAGTATCAGGCGATCCTTCCGCTCTGGGGTAAGATGCTGAATGTAGAGAAGGCACGTATCGATAAGGTATATGGTAATGAGAAGCTTCAGCCGGTCGTTATGGCGCTGGGCGCCGGTATCGGTGAAGATTTCGATCCGGAAAAACTCCGTTACCATAAGGTCATCATTATGGCTGATGCCGATGTCGACGGATCCCATATCCGTACACTCCTTCTCACCTTCTTCTTCCGTTATCTGAGACCTCTCGTAGAACTCGGATACGCCTATATCGCCTGCCCGCCGCTCTATCGAGTATATCAGGGCAATGAAGGCTACTATGCTTACGACGACAAGGAAGTCGAAGAAATCAAGCAGAAAACCGGCTGGAAGGAACCGAAGATCCAGCGTTATAAAGGTCTTGGTGAGATGAGTTCCGAGCAGCTCTGGGAGACGACAATGAATCCGGCTACCAGAAAACTTCTTAAGGTCACGATCGAAGATGCTCAGGCAGCTGATGAGGCGATGACACTTCTTATGGGTGACCAGGTAGAACCGAGAAAAGAATTCATCCAGGCAAACGCGAAGTTCGCACAGCTGGATATGTAATTCGAAATATCCAACTATAGAATCACGAGACTCCGTTGCAGAAAACCTACAGCGGAGTTTTTTATCATCGAATGTTTCACGTGAAACAATGATAATTCTCCAAATGATACTTTGTATGTTTCACGTGAAACAATTTAAATGTGTAATTTGCATTGAACTGTGAAAGATTTTGAATTTTTCTAGTAAAAGTGTAAAGTAACTGACATATAATGACGTTGTTTTTTCTGATACTATTAGAGTAACAAAATCGATAAGGAGCACATATGGCATACGTAATTTCGATCGTAAATCAAAAAGGCGGCGTGGGAAAAACCACAACTGTAGTCAATCTGAGCGCACTTCTGGCGAAAAAACGCAAGAAAGTCCTCATTATTGATCTGGATCCACAAGGAAATGCGACCAGTGGATATGGTTTTGATAAAGGACAACTGGAAAATACAGTGTATGATCTTCTCGTAAATGAAGAAGATATCAATAATGTGATTGCAGCCACATCTGTAAAAAATGTGGATATGTGCCCGACAAATATCAATCTGGCCGGCGCAGAAGTCGAACTGGTATCTGCAATCAGCAGAGAAACCATTTTAAAGAGAGCCATCGAACCGGTATTAGATAAGTATGATTACATTATTATCGATTGCCCCCCGGCACTCGGATTACTCACAATTAATGCATTAGCTGCATGCGAAGGTGTGATCGTTCCGATCCAGGGCGAATATTATGCACTTGAGGGGCTGACCCAACTGATGGATACGATCAATATGATCAAGAAAAAGCTGAATCCGAAGATCGGCATCCTCGGTGTGGTCATTACTATGCATGATCGCCGTACCCAGCTGACAAAGCAGGTCGTAGAAGAAGTACAGAAGTACTTCGGAGACAAAGTATTCAAGACCTTTATTCCGAGAAATGTCCGACTTGCCGAGGCACCGAGCTATGGTCAGACGATCGAGGAATATGACCCGAAATCTAAGGGTTCCCTGGCTTATCAGGCCCTGGCAAATGAGGTATTGAAGAGAACATAATCACTGACTGTAAACATAGACAGATATCAATATATGAGGTGATAACATGGCTGTGAAAAAAGGATTAGGAAAAGGATTAAACGCGCTGCTTCCCGGTGAAGGAATTCCGGAGACACAGATGGATTCCGTTGTGGAATTAAAGATCAACGATATCTCGCCGAACAGTGAGCAGCCGAGAAAACGTTTTAATGAAGAAGCACTCCAAGAGCTGGCGGATTCAATTAAAGAAAACGGCGTGATCCAGCCGATCATTGTGGCGAAAAGAGGTACAGGATATCGTATCGTCGCAGGTGAAAGAAGATGGAGAGCCTCCCGTCTTGCCGGCATGAAAACGATACCGGCGATCGTGCGTGATCTTACAGACCAGCAGACGATGGAGCAGGCCCTGATCGAGAATATCCAGCGCCAGGATCTCAATCCTCTTGAAGAAGCATTTGCTATGGATAATCTCATGAAAGAGCATGGCCTCACACAGGAAGCCCTTGCCAAGAAGCTTGGTAAAAGCCGTCCGGCCATCGCAAATACATTAAGATTGATAAATATCGATGAATCCCTTCAGGATTTCATCCGGAACGGCGACCTTTCCGCAGGACACGCCAGAGCTCTTCTTGCTATTACAGATAAGGAAGAACAGAAAAAAGCAGCCGATATTGTCATGATCAAGGAGCTTAGTGTACGTGAGACGGAAGAGTTTGTGAAGAAGTTCCTGAGCGGAAATACAGCAGCACCTCGTAAAACGCGCGAGAAGGGGTCTTCTGCGGTCGCCATAAGCACAAAGGATGTGGAACACAAACTAGCCTCGTACTACGGCACAAAGGTCAAATTAAAGCTTAAGGACGAGGTTAAGGGAAGAGGCACGATCGTCATCGAATATTATTCGTACGATGATCTGGATCGGCTTTTGGAAATGATAGACAACTGATGCCATATACTTTCACCATTTGAAGAGGTCTTCCGGTTTCGGAAGGCCTCTTCGCTTTAGTTGACATCACAAGGTAAAGTTAGTAAAATTAGCACGCTATAAAGATGGAGCTGTATCGAAGCGGTCATAACGAGGCGGTCTTGAAAACCGTTTGCCCAAAAGGCACGTGGGTTCGAATCCCACCGGCTCCGCCAAATCTCAGATCCTGAAAGCTTGATATATAAGGCTTTCAGGATTTTCTTTTGCTTAAAACACCGTGTTTGACGACAGTTTTGACGACAATTACGATGCATATTCATGGATTCTACGAGACTTCTTGGATGTATTTTTCCATGTTTTCTGCAGACTTCATTTGCATCTTTCTTGAAACATGTCCGTAGACATCGAGCGTGAAACTTGCTGTAGCATGTCCCAGATTGCTCTGAACAGTCTTGATATCATCGCCGCTTTCAATCGATGCAACAGCATAGGAGTGGCGCAGATCATGGTATCGTGTACTAGGTAAACCAATTGAAGTAGCTACTTTCTTGAAAGCCTTGTAGATAGCGTTTTGTTTCAAGTGTTCTCCCAGTTCATTAGTGAACACAAGATTCCACGCATTGTCCCAAGCACCCGATGCTTTCTCTGTTTTAATACAAAAAGAAAACTATTCTCTTTCATATAAGCTTATAGGTGGAAACAACAAATTATCTGTTCAACAGACGCAATTTCTTTCGGACAGGAATTCAGAATATTATAGAGAAATTATCCAAGATAATAGAGCTGTTGTATATCAGGATCCTATTGAGAATGTAGACATTGTGTATTCAGTCCGAGGAGGGGAAGTAAAAGAAGATATCGTTCTAAAGACACGAGGCCAGCAGAAATCATTTGACTTTGCTGTAAATTGTGAAGGAGTTTCACCATTTCAGGAAGAGAAAGATATAGTATTCCGCGATACTAATGGAAAAGAAGTCTTTCGGATAGGAAAATTATACGTGATCGATGCCGATGGTAAGTATTCAGAAGAAGTATCTACTGAACTTGTCAATGAAAATGGCAATACCATAATACGAATTGCCGTTTCCGAAGAGTATCTTTTTGCTGATGATACTGTCTATCCTGTTGTAATCGACCCAACTATTACAGTAACTGGCGCATCGACTACGTTCGATACTTGTGTAGATGAACAGTATCCATCATCGAATTATTATTCGAGCCAAAACTTATGGACGGGCGGACAGACCGGAAACAACACAATGCGTACATACATCAAGTTTACGTTGCCTACAGGGATTTCTGCTTCATCAGTAACATTCGCAAATCTTAAACTAAAGCGAAACCAGAATGCTGTACCTGGCGTAAAGGCTTATAGAGTAACATCAAGTTGGAGCTCAAGTACGGTTACATGGAATAACAAGCCTAGTTATTCTACTAGTGGACCAACGGGTGCGTGCACATCGTTTTCAGGAGATTGGTATCAGATGGATGCCACTTCATTGGTAAAACAATGGTTGAATGGAACATACACTAATTACGGATTTCTTCTTAAAGAACCCACAGAAACTAACAGCAACCAAAAAACGCGGTGGTATTCTTCGGATGCCCCTTCACCCAACAAGCCAGAACTCGTAATAAGATATGGAATTGCATTGCTTCTGAACAAGAAAAGATACTTGATGGTGATTGTGATTGGGATGATGATTGGGATTATGATTTAGATAATAATGATGATGGAAGAAACCAAAATTCTAACAGAAATCATCGAACGAAAAACGGTAGAAATGGGGATCTAAACAATAAAAATGTAAAATATGGCGGTGATGGTGCTTATGTCGGAAAAAATCCCACTAAAAGCGTAGCAGAACTATTGTCCAATAAGGAACTTGATAATGCAAACGCGTACAGGGCGGTTTACAATTCACCATTAAAGGGAGAACAGGCGGCTCTTGATGAGTTCTATTCTTTAGGCCCTTCAAATGTAACAACGAAGGCAAATGGAACTATTGTTGGTGTATTAAGTGATGGCAGTACGATAAACTATCACTACTCGACCAAGACAAGTGGAAACCCTCCAACTATTGAAATACAGGACACTAATGGATACTATACGAAAATACGATATTAGAAAGGAAAAACGTATGGAATATATAAACAAACTAAGTGTAGGAATTGATATCCATAAAATTATTGGAGTCGAGATAAAGGACTCTCTTTCAACTCTAATTGTAAATGATGTAAATAGGGTGCCCTATAAGATAATCTTTTCTGGCGTATTGGATAGTCGAATTGGTGTAGATGACATTTATTTAAAACGTTTATCAGAAATCAAGGATTTTGAATACCTGTCGGGGAAAGTATTTGAAATACTCAATTCAAGCATTGTTTCCAATGTGGAAGAACTATCTGAGGGTGTCATACAACCCAACAACTTACACGATTTTATTATTCAGGATAAAATCGAAACTGTCTTTGAAGTAATATGTTACAAAAAACCTATCGTTGTCAGCTCATCAAAAGATAGAATTCTTAAAAAAACCATGAACAAGTATCAGCAGATTGGTATGAAGTGTAAGGGATGTATGCTTTTCTTTGCAAATGATGCAATCTCATTGGTGAAAGAAAGTTTCGCAGAAAAAGTGATAGTATCTGAAATTCGAGCTTTTCAACTGATAGAGAATGGGATAGCAGTGTTTGATAAATATCCGGTAGCGGAGAAAGACTATTCAAAAGAAGGAATTGGAGACATTGTGAATTTTGTCAATAGAGTAAAAAAGCAAGGTACATTATTCGAAATAGTATTTGATGAATTTTCATTCGACCCATGACTGGATTGCCGCGAAAGAGTGTTACATTCAGAGGAGATGCATAATGGACTGCGGCGAAAAAAGTATAGTCGGATATAATTCCATCAGCATCTGGAAAGGAATTGTAAATGGCTAGAAGAAACGAAAAGTACACACCGGAAATGAGAGAACAGACCGCAGCATATATCTGGAGTCCGGCAAATCAGCAACAAAGACAGCAAAAGAAATGGGAATAGATGTAAATACCGTCTGTCGATGGGTGCAGGATTACAGAAAGAAGCACAACCTGCCCAGGTATGCTGAAGAAAAAAGAATAAAGAGAAGTATGCGTATTTTATAGCGCAAAATGATGCAGGCACGCTGTCGGATCGAGAATACCTATTGTTATTACTGCGTGAAAACCCATCCGTAACACAAGCGGAACTAGCCTCGGTTATGAACATTTCTCGCAGATCCATACAGCTGTTGATGAAAGAACTGACCGAACGGGGTGTCATAGAGAGAGTCGGATCCAAGAAGGTTGGGTCGCGGATAGTGAAACAATAGAAATCTCAGTATCTGGATGACCACAGTTTTGACCACAATTGTGGTCAGATAGAATGGAAAAGTTGGGCTGACTGGTGCTAAAAACGACTGTTTTACATACCAAAAGTGCCTATTTTTGATAAATTTGGCTGAAAACAATGAATTCGTTGTAATTCGAATCCCACCGGCTCCGCCATAATGATCATACAATTAGGATATGTATGACTGAAAGGACTGGAAATACGACGTTTCCAGTCCTTAGTTTTTTGCCTGGAAATGCACAGGGTAATCTCAGTCTGAAAATGCTATAATGGAGCCAGACTGAAGGAGAATCCTTCGTCGGGAATATTTTAAGTATTCCATCTATTAGCCTAAGAGTTCCCTTGGTGTCTTACCATAATACTCTCTAAATGCTTTGTAGAAATTACTTGTATTACTATATCCGAGCATAGCTGAAATCTCTTCGATTGACAGTGTTGTTCCTTTCAG
>JAFZKB010000019.1 GCA_017551865.1 Clostridiales bacterium
AAGGTGATCCTATACCGAAGGAAGACATCGACAACTTGGTGCCATGGTCGAAGGCCCTGCCTGAAATTTGCTACAAAAAATAAGCGCTGCTCAACGCAGCGTTATTCTTTTACTCAGGGCGTATGGTTTGACGCTTACCTTAGACCTCCTTAGGGGGAACCCAACTTGGTCTAGTCTGCTCTAGTTGGACTTGGTTGGGTACTCTCTAACAGTATCCCATTCTGTTCGTGGCCATTAAAGACACCCGATTATTGAGCGCTTACGCATCATTTCTTAAAAGCGTCGCTGAAAAACAGGCGAGAGAGCGCAACGGAAAAGTGTATAGAATCCATGTCTATAAAAATGCTCAAGCGATTCCAATCTGTGCTTCCGGTTTCAGAGAAAATGATCCACAATGTATAGTTTTGCTCGAGAACAAACATTTACATCATATTGGCATTGGCACTCGGTGCTGGTACTGTTGAGATATGAAGAGATTATGATTAAAACACCTATCTAATTCATAAGAATATGAGTTAATTGAATTCTAATAACTGAACACTCTTTGTATCAAGCCTTTATAGTCTTTACAAAAACGGCGATAATCCAACCTGATCAAACAAGTCCTTAATCTCTTCCGATCTTGCAATGTCTTCTTTAGACTTGCTAAGTTCATACCTAGCTTTCTTTGTCTTCCCCAAAAAAACACTCTCTACCAATCGGTGGAGCCAGCAAAATGGCAACAGGATTGGCCATTTCTTTAATACGGGATATCTACAAGAAATAGATTTGTACGGTGGAAAAACTCGAGTCATTATGTACTTAAACCGACTTCCATTTTGCGCCTGTACAGCTGCTATGTGCTGATTTCCTCCATACAATCCACCTTTGAGAATGTAGTCTTCAACTTCTGGATATACTGTAGAAGGTGATCCTGAAAGCCACCCTTCGGCTATACTCTCGATCGTTTCAGCAAATTTCAAAAGACCGCTTTGTTCGAGAAGCAAACGGCGCGCATCGCTGTCAAAATCAATCCTGTGATTTAATATCCAAGTGTCTAAAACCGGACGAATTCCACACCCTCCTAGCTGAAAGTGCACTGCCATATGATACATATGGAAAAGATAAAACATTTCATCTTTCATCTCATACTCATGTTGCTTTCCTTCAACCAACCGACATCTCTCCCAAACCGTATCCAAGTATGGTCTGGCCTCACTCTCACGTTCAGTCAACCGAAAATGAAGATCGATGTGAAACCCTGATGGTGAAGTAACATGATCATGGTGACTTCCACTATCCGTAGTTTTATATCTCAGTTTCTCAGCGAGTACTCTTTCTGCTGGTTCAAGATGCACAGGATGAACAAGAATATCCATATCTGTACTTACACGCATAAATTCTTCCGGATAAATCTTCCGAAGAACAGCGCCTTTAAGTAGTACATAATCGATTCCTGCTTCTTCAAACGCCATTTTTATCTCTGCAAGATCTTTTTCAAGAATTGTTACTCTTCGAATCGCGCTGTAATACTGCTGAAGAAATGCTGTTCTAAACCGATCATCATCTATCTTAACATGATCATTTATCATCGCATATCCAACCAGATGGGCCAAATCATGGCGCTTAGCCAACTTGTACAGTTCTTCCAAATCCGATAATGACATATCATCTCGTAACGGATGATTACACACCACGTCTCCAATTATGGAAAACAAAGATTCTCTCGCACTGATCATCGTTTATATGAACCTTCTTTACAGCCTCCAGAACCGCATTCCTGATGCTTTCAACTCATCCATACGATACAGGCTTTTTACATCAAGCAAGACTTTTTCCGAATCAGGAAGTTCTTCTCTGAAAAGCTCCTTTAGCTGTTTCATAGACATCGATCTAAATTCACTATGACCAACCGCTACTATCACACAGTCCGCTTTAGGAAGACTATCCCATTCTACCAGCTTAACACCATATTCCTGTTCAGCTACCGCTTCATCTGCCCAGGAATCCGTTACGATGGGATCAATATCAAACTCTTTCAGTCGATTAATTATATCTACTACCTTGCTGTTTCTTGTGTCAGGACAGTTCTCTTTAAACGTTATGCCGAGTATAACAACCGTGGCCTTTTTAGGAGCCATGCCGGCTTCAATCATTTCCTTAATGGCTGCATCTGCAACAAAAGCGCCCATGCTGTCATTGACTTTTCGTCCATTAAGGATGATCTGACTATGGTAGCCTAGTTTCTCCGCTGCGTTCGTAAGATAGTATGGATCCACCCCGATACAGTGACCTCCAACCAATCCCGGGCGAAAGCCGAGAGCATTCCATTTTGTATTCATTCCTGCAAGAACTTCATCAGTATCGATTTTCAATTTGTCGCAGATAATAGCAATCTCATTCATAAAAGCAATATTGATATCTCTCTGACTGTTCTCAACCACTTTTACTGCCTCAGCTGTTTTAATATTCGACACAGGGAAAGTTCCCGCCTTAATCACAATATCATACACCTTCTTGATTTCATTCGCAGACTCTTCATCCATTCCGGAAACAATCTTACGAATAGAAGTCAATGTATGCACTCTATCGCCAGGATTTATTCGTTCAGGACTATAACCAATTTTCCAATCCTCACCACACTTAAGACCAGATTCTTTTTCTATAATAGGTACACATATATCTTCAGTCACACCTGGATAAACCGTCGACTCGAAAACAACGATAGTTCCCGGCGCAAGGTTTTGCCCAACTGTTCTTGATGCACCTTCTACTGGTCGAAGATCCGGTGTGTTATCAGGATTGACTGGTGTCGGGACTGCTACGATGATAAACTTTGCTTCCTTCAAACGTTTCGGATCAGCCGTAAAGTCGACACTTGTATGTTTTATCGCTTCGCCAACCTCGTTTGTAGAATCGATACCATTACGATATTCATTCACTCGTTTCTCATTTATATCAAATCCAATTACACTAACATGTTTGGCAAATTCTACAGCTATTGGCATTCCCACATAGCCAAGACCAACAAGCGCGAGCTTCTCCTCTCCAGAAATCAAACCCTGATAGATTGTATCAAACTTCATCTTTTCACCCCCTTGCAATTATTCCTCAAGAACAATCCTACAGATAGCATTCACATCATCTTCTGAAAGATACGGATGCATCGGTAAGGAAAGAACCCTTTTGGTCGCTTCAATCGTATTTAAGTACCATTCATCTGGTAGATTCATCCATCTATATGCCTCTTGCTGATGTAAGCCTCGAGGATAGTAAATCATTGAAGGAATTCCATTCTGCTTTAACTTGGCCTGCATGGCATTTCGCGACTTAGCATTCTTCAAAAGAATAGTGTATTGCGCCCAGGAAGAATAAAAACCTTCTTGGACAACGGGCGTAATACATGAATCAGTTAATCTGTCTGTATACCATCCTGCTATTTTATTCACATCGTCAAGTTCATGTTCAACAAATGCTTTAAACTTAGGGAGAAGTATCGCCGCCTGAATTGTATCTAACCTGCTGTTCATTCCAATTTCCCGGTTATCGTATTTATCCACTGGACTCTTTCCCTGTGCTCTCAGAGATCTTAATCTGGCATCCACTTCTTCATCATCCGTAAAGATAGCGCCGCCATCGCCATAGCATCCTAAAGGTTTTGCAGGAAAAAAAGAAGTCGTAGACATATCACCAAAGGAACAGGCAAGTTTTCCTCGGATGCTTCCACCAAAACCCTGCGCCCCGTCTTCCAGCACCTTTAATCCGTACTTATGGGCGATAGGTATAATTCGGTCGTAGTTGGCTGGCTGACCAAAAAGATCTACAGGAATAATTACTTTGGGTGTCAATTCCCCCTCTTCCAGTACTCGTTTAATCTGCATTTCCAAAGCATCCGGATCCATATTAAATGTTGAGAGATCAATATCTACCAGAACTGGTGTCGCACCAAGAATTGAGGACGTGCCAGCAGAAGCAAAATAGGTAAAATCGGAAGTAAACACAGCATCTCCTGGTCCAATTCCCCATATCATGAGAGCAAGTTGAAGCGCATCGGTTCCGTTACCACATGAAACGCAGTACCTTCGTTCTACATACTCTGCGAGCCTGTTTTCAAGTTCTGAAACTTGTTTTCCGAGAATAAAAGATGAACTATCAATCACAGAAGCTATAGATTCATCAATCTCAGTTTTCAATGATTGATATTGTGCTCCCAAATCACGAAACTGCATTACAAAACCTCCTCAAGACCAACATCTGTATGCACATATTTTCTTCTGCATTTTTTACATTGCAAATCACTTCCGAGGATTTCGCCGCACTCACAAACCCAACCACTTGCTTTTGCTGGAACACCAAGCATCAAGGCATGTGATGGAACATCAGATGTCACCACAGCACCGGCTCCTATAAATGCCCATTCTCCAACAATATGTCCACAAACTATGGTGGCATTTGCACCGATAGACGCGCCCTGCTTTATAATCGTCTTTTTATACGCCTCATGCCCCTTTGGATATTTTGCTCTAGGTGTCAGATCATTTGTAAACACACAAGACGGGCCACAGAAAACGTAGTCTTCAAGTTCAACACCTTCATAAATCGACACATTGTTTTGTATCTTACATCCGAACCCAATCTTAACATTGTTAGATACATTTACATTCTGCCCCAGAGAGCAATTCTCGCCTATTACTGCACCTGATTGGATATGGCAAAAATGCCATATCTTCGTCCCTTTGCCGATAACAACATTTTCATCTACTACACTTGTCGGATGAATAAAGCAATCACTCATTTATCAAATCTCCCTACAAAGTCTGTTGATGCCACATCTGAGAGCGGTAGTTTCACAGGATTCCCAGTAGCAGCAGATTGATATATCGCCAGAATCATCTCAACAGCATTTCTGCCAGCTATCGCGTTGATATAAGGCTCTCGATCTTTTTCGATAGCATCGATTACATCTGCATATAGACTCGTATGTCCATTCCCGTATACATTACTAGTGACTTCCTGTAATCCTTTATTCTTTCTATCCAGGTCACTCTCATCCGCAAAATCCCACACATCGATGTTGTTAGTAGATGTCCCGCCAATTTTCACAGTTCCTGTTTCTCCAAATAAATAGAGTGTTTCTTCCAGATTCTTAGGATAAACATTTACAGTTCCCTCTATTGTTCCTACCGCGCCATTCTTAAACTTTACAACAGCCATGCCTATATCTTCTGCTTCAAGGTAATCGTGAAACTGCTGCTTAGTTACGCCATAAACTTCTTCAACCTCATCACCCATCATCCAGCGAAGAAGATCGATTCCATGGATACACTGATTGAATAAGCATCCCCCATCAGATGCCCATTTCCCTCTCCATGTAGCTTGATCATAGTAATTGCGATTCCGATTCCATCTTACATTGATCGAGCCATGAGATAATTTCCCAAATCTTCCGCTCTCTAAAGCCTGCCGCGTCTCCTGGATGGCTATATTGAATCTGTTTTGATGACATACAGAGACCTTCACATTATTCTCCCTGCTTCTTTTTATGATTTCTTCTGCATCAGTCATAGACATTGCCATTGGCTTTTCGATAATAACATTTATACCGTGATCAATACAGTAAAGAGCTATCTGCGCATGTACACCACTTTCTGTGGCTATTGCTACCAAGTCGAGGTCCGGGTTCAGATCAATCATCTTCTTGTAATCGGAGAATCTCTTTATTGACTTTTCGTCCTGAAGATCATGTTTAGCAAGAAGAGTTACCATGGCGTCTGGAAGGATATCGCAAACTGCTACAAAGTCCAACTTCTCTTTATTATTGATGACGGCCTTTACATGATTAGTTGCTATTCTTCCACAACCGATAAGTGCGTATTTCATTTTTTGTCATTCCTTTCCCAATTAGATAAAATAGAACAAATCTTTTCTGCTGCATGTCCATCCCCAAAAGGATGATAATTTGGATCTATGGTTTGACTCACAGATAGTTTTGAAATAATATCTGCGTGATCAGCCTTAGCTAGCTGATTGCGATTTCCGACCATTGTTTCCGGCCATACTACATAATCCAGTACAAATACGCACTGTACTCCTGCGTAAAATGCTTCACACTGAAGGCCTCCGGAATCAGTAACAATCTTCTTAGCGTTCTTAACCAAATGCACAGAATCAATATACCCTACAGGTTGAGTAAGAATAATATTGCTGAATCCATGCATTTCGCACACACGCTTTGCTCGATTATGGTTTCTAGGATGAACAGCATAGATTGTAGGAGCATCAAGACTGTTCATTGCCATAAGTATCTCAGTCAATGGATCATCACTATATGTATTCTCTTCTCTATGACAAGTCATGAAATAATACTCTTGAGGAATCGGTGTTTTGTCCCCATCAAAACTAATTACTTGAGGGGTATCCCATGCCAGATCTGAATAGTAGAGATAAGAATCATACATTATATTCCCAACACAGTATGCTCTATCTCCAAGCCCCTCGTTTTGCAATTTTTGCAATGCATCTTCTGTCGCACAAAAGTCCAAAGTCGATATATGATCTGTCATAATCCTGTTAACTTCTTCTGGACTATCAAGAGTCCCTAGCCGATTTCCGGCTTCAACATGAATAACAGGAATATGGAGTTTTACTGCAGCTAGTGCTCCCGCTAATGTTGAATTAGTATCCCCATAAACTAAAACAGCATCCGGAGTTTCCTTTAGCAGAATACTTTCAATGCTCGTGAGCATTCTTGATGTCATCTGCGCATGACTTCCACCAGAAATGCCAAGGTTATAATCTGGCTCAGGAATTCCCAGTTCCCGAAAGAAAACAGCTGACATATTATCATCATAATGTTGTCCTGTATGAATAAGGACTTCATTATGGAATTTTCGTAGTGCTCTAGATCCAGCAGCCGCTTTGATAAACTGTGGTCTTGCTCCGACTATTGTTGCTATTCGCATTCATTCCTCCTAAAAATAAGCATGTTTCAAACAATACCATTAAGTGTTGTTTTCTTCCATCGCCAAACTGTCATTACATGTCATCATTCGCTTCTTCTGCTTTTTGAGCTGGGCAATTAAGTAAGGGAACGACAAACAGGATGCTAGAATTGTGACCAGCAGAGTGGCATATGCTGCACCAATCACGCCAAACTGCATTATCATAACAATATCAAGAGCAACATTAGATACCCCTGCAATAGTACTTACATATAGATTGTATCTGACCTTGCCGATCGCCTGAAGAATATTTGTACTAGTACTACGAAATGTTCCCAAGAAGAAGAAACTTAGTGATAGAACCCTAAAAAACGGAACTGAATCTAGGTACTGTTTGCCCCAGAGAATACATACTATTGGTTTAGCAAATATGAACATACTTAATGAAACACATCCACATACAACAGCCATCGTTTTAAAAAGAGTTTTTGCTTTGTTATATACCCATCTATAATCTTGATTATGCTCAACGAACAGCGGAACAATTACTATAGATATACTGGAGGGAATGAATACCATATTCTCCGGGACAACCGCACCTACCTTATAATTCGCAAGAATGACTGAATCAGCTATCAGCATAGTTATGATAGTAATATCTATTCTATAAAGAATCTGATTCAACGCAGCAACTACCCCGCTATGAATTGCGTAAGAGACTATTTGCTTGCGTTTGGCTTTTTCTACTTTATGTTTAACAGATAGTGAAATGTATTCCTTAGCATATGCATAGCCCACAATTAGTGAAATAACATATGACAGATAGCGTCCAATAATCGTTCCCCATATTCCCCACCGCCAACTACCAATTACAGCTAGTACGCAATAGGAAAATGTATTTATGTTTAGAAGCAATGAAAACTTCTTGTTTTCTTTTCTTGTTCGTAACACATGAGCAAAATAGTCGAACAAGAAGTAGAAAACCGGCAGGAATGCAAGTCCCAAAATATACTGTCTAGTTTCTTCTATTCCCACATTAAAGAACAATCCGTATATAGCTATCCCTACACAGATTAGAAGATTGACAACCATCCCATATTTCACTGCGAATGAATAAACAGTTCTTCTTTCCTCTTCTTTTTCCTTTTCAGAAGCATAATACAAAATTGAACTTCCAATTCCTAACCCATTGAAAAGGATTGCTATTAAGAAGACATTGAACGAACTTGAAAAAACTCCATAATCCGATTTTGAAAGAATCCTTACCAAAAAAATATTTGTAACAAAGGAAACTATCTTGTTAATCGCTGTTGCGCCTAAAACATGGAATACGCCCAAGCGGAAAACTGATTGTATTTTATCAAACATTCTATTCATATAATCTTCTCAGATAAAACAGATTCTTCAGAAAGAAGCTGATGATTCCTCATAATACCAGTACATACTCCAAGAAAAATGAAGAAAGGTACCCAACCAAGATAGCTACCAGAAACCAGCAAAGGGAAAAAACCTAATGCGAATGTAATCACCAAAGAATCTATTGGCGCGTAATCCTGCTTTCTTCTTGCCACTTTTATCGCCTTCTTAAAGGAGATAGCTACATAAAGAAACATCAGAATTATTACTATAGCGCCAAAAAACGCACCATAGTGAAGGAGAATCTCGAGAATAATATTGTGCGGATAGTAACCTGTAACCAAACTTGGAGCTTTCTTATAATTTGCTATAAGAATTCTGTCTTTCCCAATTCCAACGCCAACAAACAAGTGATTAGATATTGTTTTAACAGAATAACTCCATATATCATTTCTTCCGCTATCCTCAAAGAAATTGGCTTGTCTGATCTTAATAAGAGTTCTCATGCTTAATCCTGTTCCTCGAAAAGCTGTCTCTAAAAAGTCTAACAGTGCATCCAAATAGTAAACCACAACAAAGCCTATCGCTATCAATGCCGTTAGCAAAACAACCTTTCGCAACAGTTTTGTGGGAGAGATTATACTACGAACAATCAAAAACAAAATCACACATACCAATGGCCATCTTGCTCCCATAGATATAATCAAAATCGTTGTATACACAAAATTGATCATATGTATGATGGATCTGTTTCTTAAGAACTGATTTATGCTGATAATAGCTGCAGGAAGGAGCGCATATCCTAAGTATTGGCTATAAGACATCGTTCCTCCCATTCCGGAAATCAAAATCTGCAAAGTAATAAACACAGAAAGGAACAGGGATAATTTACTAAAACAATCGATCAATTTCGCATAATCAGACACAGAAAGGAAAAAGAAATAAGCGCATATACCATATGATAAGTTAAATAGAATAGTAAAATACATCCGATCATACCCATCTTGACCGAACCATGAAATCAGTATAAACAACAGAAGAATAAGAATGATGGATATGTCCTCTATCCTAATACTCCTAAGAACTTTTTTCATGCTAACAATAATGATGCATACCACTAACGCATAGATTATAAGTTTATCTATATGGTACGGTATAGAGATTACAGAATTCGTAATCTGTATGAAAGAACCAATAACATCATTACCACCCATAAAAAACATAAGAGACAAGAGAAAACACAATTCCACATGTTCTTCTTTAAACCATTTTATTCTCCAGGGTGTACTTTTCATCATATTCGTTCAGACTCGCTTTATTGATTGCACAGATATTGGGAAATTGCATCTTTCAACTTAACGCTTTCCTTTTCCCAGCATAATTCTTCTTTTGCTATTTTTAGGTTCTGTTTGCACTTGTCATAGAACTCTTTGTCAGCACGAAATTTTTCAACGCAAGCATTAATAGCCTCTACATCTTCAGGATCACAAACCAACCCGATTTCATAGCTGTCAACTACTCTGGTCATTTCAGGGAAATTCGAAGCTATTATAGGGGTTAATGATTGAATGCTTTCAAAGAATTTGTTCGGTAGTGACAAAAAATAGCTCTGGGAATGGCCAACAATCATAGAATAGCTGAGATCTACAGCACCCAAATACTTCCATAGTTCTTTTAATGGAACCGCCTCATGAAATATCACTCTTTTTTCAATGTCCAATTCTTTAACAATGCCAAAAAGATGGTCGCGATACTTCTCTTGACCATTTCCCAAAACAAGCGCTGAAATATTAGGATTTCTACTTACAACAGAAAGCAAAGACTCAATTCCTCGATCTGGCACGATTGCTCCATGATACATGACTAAAAAATCCGGGGTTACTTCGTTCTTACCTATTTCTGAACCGTCTTTTTTCTTACCATCATATTCCGTTTCTAGGTTTTTATTTATCTGTTTGAGAAAAGAAACTCTGACTTCTCTGCATACCGAATTATCAATATCCCAATAATTGGGCATATTTCTTATTACTATAGGACGTTGCGATAGCTTATAAGCGCGTTGTATCTCATCAGCTATGCTTTCGTTAACTACTATTGAGAACTTACTCTTGCCAAGGATAAATCGCTCTATTTTTTGAATAATAGAACTTCGCAACTTACTACGCTTGGTATTTCTTCCAATCTCAAATTCGTGTGAATCATATATGAACTCTGGTTTTTTATGTCTGAACATTACAGACATCCATCCTATCATCCATCCCGTAAAATCATGTCCTGAAATAACATCCGGTTTAAACCGTTTTGCATATCTCGACCATTTCAATAGTGAAATTATTTGATTAATTCGAATAGGGCAATTATCACCAAATGGTTTTAAACTATAAAAGTAAACTGGGAATCCATCTATTGACCCGAGCCTTCCACAATCTTTTGAATTTCCTGCAGCCATAACGATAGTCTCATACCCCGCTTCTCTATATGCAGAGAGTTCTCTTTTATCTCGGCTGGCATTTTCCCAATATCCCCAACAGATTTTTAATACTACAGGCATTTATCTACTATCCTTACTCTATTGCACAAAAAACCAACTTAAACTGGGCTTCCCACGACATATATTCCTCAGCATATTCACGCATATTGTTTCCGACTTTTTCAATATCACTTATAGAAAGGATAAAAGCATACACTTTATCCATATCAATCGGGGTATCATCATTAGAAAACTTCAAACACCATGCCGCGTCTGAAGGAATGTGTGGATCATTGTGTGCATATATGAAAGGTAACCCTCTTGCTGCGTATTCCCGAATCTTTAAGATTGACCCATTATTGATCCCATTGCGATATAATCCAAGTGAACCAATTCCTATTGTCGCCTTGTCAAACAGGGCTGTTAACTCGTCACCTGTCTTGACCCCATGGAAAACGACCTGTTCTTCCACATCGCTTGCCTTGGCAAGTCTTCTCCATTCTTCTAATGATCCATCTCCTTCTCCACCAACTAGATCAATCACTGTGTTTTTCAACTCAGAATTGTTCCATTGTGAAAGGCCCTTGATAATTCTATCATATCCGTGCCATTTAGCCATGCTTGCGACCGCTAACAGGTGGATTTTCCCATCTTTCTTTGGATGTCTCAAAGGAATCAATCCAACATCGACACCGTTATCAATATTGATAAACGGAACGCCCAAGTATTCTTTAGCAGATTCCCCGATTCCTGTAAACAGCGTTATGAATCTCGCACTTCTCTTCCACATCGCGTATGAAAATGTCATATAGACTTGTCTGGCAACACCTTTTTGTTTTTCCCGGCTAGGGGGAAACGTTGGAATTTCCACAACTACTTTAGTAACCTTACTGGCCATTTTCATCATTCTGTACCCCTTGATTCCAATTGGCGAGTATCGGAAGTACACCATATCAAAATGATGGTTTTTAAGCACTTTCATCGTTGCAGAATAAAGATCGCTAAACACTAAAGTATGATAATACAGTTTACTCTTGCCAAATGTAGTCGCCTTAATTCTCTTTTTCCCATTTTCATCGTTAAGATACAAATAGTGCTCATCGAAGGATATATAAGACACTTTATGACCTAGTTTCCTAACCGCATTCATTTCCCCGTTGAATTTCTGCAGTACAGAATACTCTCTGGTCAAAGGATATTTCATTACAAATAGCACTTTCATTTTTCTATCCTAAATATGTAGTTACTCTACTTCATGCTTCGTTTCTTCAAGGTAGATCTGTTCAACTTGATTCAAAACAACGTCAAGGGCATATTGATTTAACACTTCCCGATTTTGCCTTACTTCATCACTGCAATCTGTCGTCAAAGCAATCTTAATTTTATCTATTATTTCTTGCAAATCTGAAGGAGCAAACCTCAACCTGGAATCCCTTAGCAAATCGTCAGATCCCCTATTATATGAAGATACACATACAAGTCCAGTCGACATAGCTTCCATCAAAGATACTGGCAACCCTTCTCGAAAAGACGGGAAAACAAAAACATCCGCCATGTTATAGAATTTACAAACATCTTTTCGATAACCAACCAACTTGACTCTATCATCTACTCCTATATCTTTTGCCAATTCTCTATGCTTCTGGTATAAAGGACCTTGTCCACAAATAACATAATAAGTGTTTGCAAGACTAGGTAGAGCTTTAATAACCATTCTGTGGTTCTTATTCTTATTCAACTCTCCTACTGATAACAGGACTTTTGCGCCCGAAGGTATTCCTAATTCTTCTTTTAATGCTTCTTTGGAGTTATCAATGAGTTTTCTATACTTTGCAAAATCAATTCCTACACCAGGAACATATTCAAGTCTTTTCATTTTAAATGATCTTGCTCGCGAATAGTCTTCATGTGTAATAGTGATCAAGACATCAGTTTTCCTAGCCAATAATCGCTCAACAGGATAGTATAGAATCCAGTTAAGTAAAGGTGCTCCTTTATAGAAATGGAATCCATGCGCTGTATATATAACTTTACTGCCTTTTTTTCGTGCTTTTCCTGATGCTAAGCGAGTCATCATAGCTCCTACCGGCGTATGGCAATGGATAATATCATAATGTCCTTCATTTATCACTTTTTTCAGCATTTTGAACGCTCTTAGATTCTTTGGATTAAAAGGATTTCGTTCAAATGGAACATCATAATACATGTCACAATATGGTATGGCACATTCTGAATGGTTCTCGTAATCATTTCTTGCAGCTACAGATGTCTCCCATCCTATTTCTTTTATCCTTTTCAAATATGGTATGTGAAACTCCATAATGTGAGTTTTTACAACTGTTGCAACAAATAGCACTTTCGTCAATTTGACTACTCTCCCTCAACTTTGGAATTGACTTCGCTTATGAATTCTTCAAAATTCTCCCAGCTCTTATATTCTCCGTTTCGTCCACTAAAGGAAGATTTAAAATGTCTCATTTCATATTCTGATGGCATTCTCCCATATGCTTTGTGGTACTCAGTTGCCACATTAATGGCTTCATAAGGAGATTTCCTTTTGCGTTTTTCATAATACTCATCCAAACTACAAATAACTCTTGCCGGATTTCCAGCAACTACAACATTGTCAGGAATTAAACCGTGAACAACACTCCCTGCCCCCACAATTACATTGTTTCCTATTTTTGCCCCCATAAGGATAATAGAATTATTGCCAATAAAGCAGTTATTTCCAATTGTTGTGGTAGCTCCCTCACCAATATTCTCAGCATATCTAGTTAAAAGAACTGATTTGCTAAAATCATGCGTTAGAATAATAACTCCATGAGTTAATCTCACATGATTCCCTATCTGTAAAAGCCATGGTCTTGATTCATCAATAACTATAGATGGAGCATCATAAAGACGTAGGTCTTCACCTATTCTAATACCCTTCTTTTTCAGATATTTCACTTTACGTACTGCTCCATTGGGCAGATAAAAACTCAGTTTTTTGATTTTATTTTTCCAAGAACCCATCGTCGTCACAGTTAAAATACACTTACTCGTTTTCCATTGTCTTCCCTAGCGTTCTTTCCTCTTTGTCTTCTTCATAAATATACAGAGTATTTTTGCTATCTAACGTGTTCATTGCTGTTGTTTGCCCTTCGTCAATCCCCTTCGTACTCTCTCCGCTGAAAAGTATCGAGAGAGTCGCAAAGCAAAGCTGGATGTCTGTAACAATATTCATCTGATTGATGTACAGCAGATCAAACTCCAGTTTTTCATACGGGTCCGTATTGTATTTCCCATAAACCTGCGCATAACCTGTAAGACCGGCTTTAACCTGCAGTCTCAATCTAAAATCCGGCATAGTCTCATAGTATTGCTCAGCGATCTCCGGTCTTTCCGGTCTCGGTCCAACCACTGACATATCTCCCTTGAAGATATTAATCAGCTGTGGCAGTTCGTCGATTCGACATTTGCGGATGACTCTCCCTATTGGTGTAATCCGATCATCTTTATCACCAGAACTCAATCTGGCTACTCCATCTTTCTCCGCATCTACTCTCATGGAGCGGAATTTGAGAATCTTGAACTCTTTGCCATCTATCGTTAATCTTGTCTGCTTATAAAGTGCAGGGCCTCGGTCATAGAGTATTATTAGCAACGCAGTAATCAGCATAAGCGGACTCAGAATAATCAGAGCGACTCCAGATGTAATCAAATCAAAAGTGCGCTTCTCAAAAGCTAAAACAGGATCCACTATCGTACGATTCACATAGAGAACCGGGGAATCAAATGACTTTACATGTGTTGCTTCCTGCATAATCGCATCGCCAATATGTGGGAGGAAGAAGCCTGGCATTCCCTCTCTCTTACAGTACTTTAGGATTCCGTTTCTGCAGTCCGAATTCACTCCGGCGACAAATACCGCATCGTAGTTTGAGAGCTTATCTTCCAGTTCTTCAAAGGAACCATTAAACTGCAGTTCATCCGTAATCTCATAGAGTCGCTCAATCGGTTTTCCCTTGACTGCTCCAAAGCGCTTCCTGTCGATTTCATTCCTATAAATCAGCAACGTTTTTCTCTTAGGATAGATACGGAAATAGTACTCAGATGCATAGTACGACCAAAGTATGTCGATGGCTAACTGAACTGCAAAGAGTACGATGAAAATCCAAGGATTCTTGAAACGCTGCCAACCAAAGGATACTCCAAAGTAGATTATGACTGCTGAGAAAACTTGCGAGAGAAACTGCGAGATGACTACTGAACGAATCCTTGAATAGCCTAGAAGATCGGCATTATATGTCTTCTTCAACCAGTAGAGGATCACGGCGTAGCCTATGGTCACATAGTAGTTATATCGGAATCCGTAAGGATTTAGATCAAATAGTCTCCCATAGCGGAACAGGATCCATGCAATATAGAAGAGAAGGATATCGAAAACAAACCGGTACGTTTTAACAAACGTCAGACGAAACTTGTTCCTCTTTCTCCGAATATGACTGTCGCGGTACTCGTACTGACTCGTACCGTTTGCATTGCTTGTTTTGTTACTACCCTCTTTACTCATATCTACCCCATGATCATTTTTCCCCAAATTTCCGTATGCTTCGCCACAGAAGGGGTCTCCTTCTGTGATTTTAGATCTATCCACACTTCCTCACCTGACGCGCGCCGGGCGACGATCAGAAGAAAATGCTTCTTTTCCCCATCAGCATACAGTCTGCCTAGTTATACCATCTTAATTACCTATTATAAGGAAAAATATCAATAAATACTATGAAATTAGAGGGGCTTACAATGCAATTTGGTTACAATTTCGTGAACAGTTTTGTGTAGATTGTCAGTGCCGGAAAGCCGTTCTTTTAGCAGTTGTAAGATAAGTCTGTATCAGTGCTTCTCGACGATCTCCAGGCCTACGGCGGCGCGGATGGTCTGCCCGAACATGTCGGACTCAAGATACGCGAGCCGCTTATGGCGGTCGATCTTCTTGATCAAGCCCTCCTGGCCCTTGAGTGGACCGGATGTGACGATGATCCGATCGCCCTCGATCATACCCTCGGACACATCAAAAAGCCCGCCGTTTCCGTAAAGACCTTCGATGAGATCCGCATCTCTGTCGTAAAGGGGACAGAATTCCTTATTCACGGTAAGGATCTTGTTAAAGCCTTCGATTTTCCTGACTTCATCAGCCAGAGATTCCACCTCATCGGTATCCACAAACAGGTATCCGGGGAACAGTGGCTTTTCCACTTTCACCCATTCCCCGTTTCTTTTTATCTGTACGGCACGTCTCGGAATAAACGCTCTTTTGATAAGAGGGTCTTCACTGATCCCCTCGAGCGCTTTTTTCTCAGATCCTGTCGATGTCCAGATCACATACCACATTGTAACAGTGTTACACTCCTTGAATTACTGGGCTTTCTCGTCATAGAAGAGAGTCATGACCGCCTGCTTAAGAGAGTCCTCATCCGGGTAGAATTCACGGAAATCTTTGCCCGGTTTTGTCTCTCCGTCGATCTTCAGCATACCCAGATACTCATAGTCTGAAAGGTAACCGGACAGATTCGAAAGACCATTTAGGTCCTGATCAGCGACCATATAGTAGCTGAGATCTGCGATGAGATCCAGAGCGAAAGAGGCGTCTTCAGAAAGCTTCTGCTTCCCCTTGATGCGCCATGCGTGAAGATAGGTATCCTGACGCTGCATACGGCTGACATTGGTATCGTCTTCCAGGATCTGTCGGGAACGGACGAAATACTCGGCCTGCTTATCAGTTAGGAGAATCTTTTCTCCTTTTTTCATGGCCGGATCGACAACGGTCATATCTACAGGGACCGTGACCTCCACACCTCCGACAGACTTATTCAGGATCGCGATGGAATCGAGCTTTAAGGCGATATAGTGATTGACCTCTTCGCCTAAAAGCAGGTAGCTGACCGCTTCCGCCGTATATTCACAGCTGTCCTTTAAGCCTGAGCCGTAGGTGTGTGAAAGCGCGATCTGCGCCGTTTCCATGCCGAGGCGGTCGCCTGTCGCACCGATCTTCGGGATCTTCGTGAAGGTATCCCGGTTGATCTGAAGGACCTGGTAGGTCTTTTTACTGTGGTCGATCACGCAGAGCATCAGGACATCCACCTGGTCGTGGTTTCGGTTGCCCTCCACTTCCTGAGCTTCCCCGTAGGAGTCGATGCCCATGAAGAGCACGGTCTCGAGATTCTTCTTATGGGTATATGCTTTTCCGGAAAAATAAGAAACAGGATCGATCTCCTCGTCCTCGTACGGGTCTAAGACCAGCGAAGAGGAAGGAGTAGAAGAAGTCGCCTTCTTCTTGATCCTGTCTGTCACCACCAATAAAATAGAAAAGAATAGCAGTATTGCTACTGCTATTCCTACTATCTTGATTATCGTGTCTTTAGTTAGCCGAGCTCTTCTTTGCACGTGTCACACACACAACACCGGCTGCTGCCAGAACTAATGCACCAACGAGAACGCTCTTGGTTACGTACTCACCGGTTTGCGGAGAAGTCGTCTTGCCATCGTCCTTATCGTCCTTGGCTGCCTTCTCTGTTCCCTTTGCTACGAGGAAAGCGAACGGGCTTAAGGATGTAACGGTCGTTGTTGCGGAAGCGCCCTCAACTGCCCATACACCGGAAGATGTCTGGTGGATCATGATGAGAGTTGCACCATTTTCTACACCGTAATCGAACTCGATCGTGGTCTTGCTCGGAAGCGGCATTACCACACCATTTACAACGTAGCTGACATCGAATACTTCATCGAAGGTAAGATCTTCTGCTTTCTTAGAGGATCCTGCACTATCGAGGAGGCTCTGAATCTTCGCCTTCAGAGGAGAACCGGAAGCGTCCTTGAGGTTTGCCGGCTTTCCGCCTGCGTTATTGATATCATCGTTTGCACTCTTGAGGTAAGCGTTGACCTCCGAATACGGAGAAGTAGTGCCGAGCTTGGTTACAACGAGATAAGCGGTGATGTCGTTGCCATCTGCATCGATTGCCTTCTTGATCTTAGGTCCGTCACCGGCTACCGGGCTTCCGGAGCCAACAGCGAGGACCTGTGCACTAAAGAAGGTAAGTGCCAGCACTGTTGTCGCAATAGCTTTTAATGCTTTCATTTGTAAACCCCCATCATCATTTCTATGTATTACAAATCTTCTATTAACCTATACTACTTCCTTCGCGAACACCAGGTAACGTCTTGTTCTGTCTCCCCAGAGGCAGGAGGATAATACGATCACGTGGTCTCCCTGCGAAGGTTTTGCTTCCGGAATGAGCTGCACATCGACGCCTGTCGTAGAAAAGAGGTCGCCAAAAAATGCGTCGAACACACCTTCCGCATTAAAGTCATTATAGTACAGGATATGGTCACTGTCACTAGGTAATGTAGCGAAAATTTGATAAATTTTTGTTACGGCAGGTGTAAAAATCACAATAAAGCGGTCTTCATCAAAATAATTGTCCTCGGACAATGTCGCCTGAAGCGTCCCGAACATGGAGCCATTGCTCATCCGGTGGCCATAGATCACCGTGACAGGATCCGAAAAATCGAAACCGTTATAGTTATGCTCGACAAAGAGCGATCCGCCCCTCTGATACTTTCCTACCGCGTCTCTATAAAGGTACCAGGTATCGTCCGTCTGAGACCTTAGGATCGGAAGCGAGATCTCCGGCTTACTCATATAGATCCAGCCGATGATCTCCGGGTTGGCATTCTGAAGTTCGTCGAAGTTTACAGGGCACGGGATATCCGGAAGGTCCTTCGGGACCGTCGTTTCCTGCGGCTCCTGCGTCTGCGTCGGCGTGGCCGTCGTAATTCTCGTGAGGTCCGCCATCTCCGATTCATCGATGGAAGGATAGGTAAACTCCGCATAGGTCTGGGCGGCCGGCGCGCTCTTGGCTTTCCAGAGATAGCCGTTTCCCCAGAGATAGTAGAGGATCAGACCGATGCTCGCCAGAAACATCACGCAGGAGAGCACGATCCATACGATTCTTTTTTTCATAAGGGTCCTCCCCTCCTTTCCGTTATACGGCCTGATCGATCAGGTCCTGACCATAGGCATCTATCCTATGAAGCGCCTTCGGTCCGAGTTTTTCTTCGATGACCGCTCTTCCTTCCATGAGGTTCTGCGGTCTTGTCAGCATGTTATGGCAGTCCGATCCCAGAAAATGGATCTTCCCTTCTTCCAGAAGCTTTAAGACCTTCTTTCTCGTCTTTCGGTCGATAAAGGCTTCTGCGTTGCTCTGTATATAAATGCCCGGTTCACTCAAAAGCTCCTTGACCAGATGTTTGTCCTGGTCGAAGTACCGCTCGATGTGGGCGATGATGACCTTTAGATCCAGTCCGTCCCGAAGCGCCCGGACATCTTCAAGGAAGGCGCCCGTCCAGGTCCGAAACGGCGGTTCCAGAAGAAGAAACCTGCTTTTCCCGATACAAAGTGTCTCGATATCTTCCGATCTTCCGATGCCGCGGTAGTAGTGGACTTCCGCGCCGAGAACATGTTCCGGGAAGGGTTCATCGGTATCTTCCATCTCCGACCGAAGGAAAGAATCTGCCTCGTCTCTTCTTCGAAGAAACTTTCCGGGATCGTCCATATCCGCATAAAAGTGTGGAGTGAAGCACATATAGCCGATCCCCTGGTCAAAGGAATCGCGGAGCATGGAAAGAGACATCTCCACGCTTTTGGATCCATCGTCTATTCCCGGTAAAACGTGGCAGTGGATATCGATCATGACTTCGAATAACTCTTCCCGTATTTGTACTTATAACGGCGGGTCTTGCTGTCGGCGCCGTTATACACAAATCCGAGGACCTTTGCATCTACATATTCCAGCTGACGCATAGCGTACTCGAGGTCGGTACTGGTGGAATAGTCCTGACGGACGACCATCAGCATTCCGTCGGTGAGCTTACTGACGATCAGGGCATCAGATACTTCGCAGACCGGCGGAAGGTCCATAATGATGAAACTATAGTAATTCTCCACTTTCTCGATGAGCTTGGAGAAAGTGTGGGAAGCGAGTAACTCAGACGGGTTCGGTGGAGTCTTGCCCGCGAAGATAACATCTAAGCCCTGGACATTTACGTTCTGACGGAGAACATCACCGTCCTCCTCGACACCTGCCAAGAGATTCGAAAGACCGGCGGCCTTCTTCTGCCCGAGCTTTCTTCTTAAGGTAGGAAGACGCATATCGCACTCGATGAGGAGCACCTTACGGCCGGATTCCGCGATGGAATACGCAAGATTTACGGACGTTAAGCTCTTACCCTCACCATGCACGGAAGATGTAACTCCGATCACTCTGGCGGAGCGGTCTTTTCTCTTTACGGCATAAAGGATATTCGTACGAAGAAGGTTAAAAGCTTCTTTTCCTTCAAAGCCCAGTTTCTCTCCGATAAATGTCAGATCGTTATCACTAGAATTCGCATAAGTCTTTTTCTTGCCCATATTACTTGCCCTCGTTTCCAGGTCTCATGCCCGAAGGCCTATCGTCTGTGCTTGTGGTCTTGATGGCGCTCTGGTTCACTTCCGGCGGCATCATCTGGCTTGCGGAAAGCTTGCCTTCACTTCTCGCCGCCTGCTTCCTGTAGCCGTAGTAACCGCCCTTGCCGCTCTCGTTCAAGTCCGGAACGGAAGTGAGGATCGGGATATCGCGGAAAGCCTCGAGGAGATATTCCTCGGATCTTACCTTCGTATCAATGAGGCTTAAGAAGATAATGACACCGGAAGATAAAACGACACCGATCAGGGCGCCGATCGCGGCAGTCTTAATGGGATTTCCGTTAACGACCGGAGTACCGGTAACGGCGTAGTCCACGATCTGTGCAGAACTTCCTTCCACGACCGTGCTGATCTTATTCGGAAGTACTTCCAGGATCGAGTTCGCAAGATGCGCCGAAAGCTCCGGGTCGGAACTCGTGACCGTGATCTTAAAGATCGCGGTATCGCCGACAGTCTCGGTCGTGATCATCTGCTTTAACTGTTCGTAGGTAAAGGGAATGCCCGTCTCCTGGATGATCTCATTTAAGGTATTTCTTGCAGTCAGGATCACGGAGTAGGTCTCCATCAGGTTATTGACCGCCTTGATATCACCGCTGGTAATACTGAGCTTTGCGGAACCTAAGGATACGGAATTATTGTTGACATAGAGCATTGCCGAGGACTGGTAGGTCGTATACATCTTCCGATACGTCCAGTAATAACCGGCAGCGCCTAAGATCATGGCGCACAAAAGGATGATCCAGATCCTTTTCCACAGCACTTTGGCCAGTTTCAGAAGATCGATCTCCTCTTCCTGCTTCTTCTTCATACTTTCAGATGCCATACTATACCCTGCCCCTTATTAAACATACGTCTATAGCATACGCTGAATCGATGTGATTATAGCATACTTGCCTACATAAGAAAATAAACTTGATATTATGAGTATTTTTCAGTTTCCTTACGGAGAGCGGAGATATTCGGATTACAAGGGCATCTCCAGTGCCTGAAGTTTACAGTTCGGGATACCCTCTTTCCAAAATTCTGAAAGCGGACGCTTTTTCACCTGACAGACGATACTTAAGTTCATGGCACCGTGTCCGACGATCAGGACATCTTTTCCCTCATCAAGCAGAGGCTTCACTCTTTCCCTTAAAAACTCGCCGGTCCTGGCGAACAGCTCCTCGACGCTCTCGCCGCCTTCGACCGGGACGGTATATTCTTCCGGGTGAAAAAAGAATACATTGATCGGACAGTCCGGGATCGAGAACGAATTCTCGATGCCTTCGTAAATGCCAAATCCCATTTCTTTTAGACGGTCATCGACAATGATCGGGACATCTCTTCCCGAAAGAAGGAGCTCTGCCGTTTCTTTTGCGCGTATCAGGGGCGAGCAGAAGCAGACGTCGAAATGGACGTCTTTATACTCTTCTCTGGCCTCTTTCGCCATTTGTCTTCCTTCTTCGTTTAATGGGATATCTGTCTTTCCCTGGATCTTATGCTTTGCGTTCCAATCGGTCTTTCCGTGGCGGATGATATATAACATTTTTTCTCCATCTGTGTATCTGAAGAGCGAAACACTATACTGTTTTTCTGAAACCAGCGTGTCAAAACACGTGATTTGCCTACTAGTTTAGTAAAACGACTTTCAAAAATCAAATCATTGAGTGATTCCATCCCTAAAGGTTGACTCACATTCATCCCGCACACGAATAATCACCAAAAGTGTAGAAATCTACAAAAAAAGTGATTTTATGATCAAACGCGACAAATACCTTAACCAGCTTATAAATGCTAAGGATAACGGGTTTCCTAAGGTCATAACCGGTATAAGAAGATCCGGGAATTCTGCCGGGGAAAGAAAAGATGCTATGTGTTTTTGGATGAGATTCAAAAGGTATATTCGCTGATAAATCCTAATCTTACAGATGGAAAGCATATCTTAGCCAAGACTTCCGATACCGAAATAATCACCTTTGTCGATGTCGTCCTTGGTCTGTCTCGTGAGAAGAACATAGATCTATATGTTACCGGATCAAACTCGAAGATGCTCTCAACCGATATAATTACCGAATTTCGCGATAAGGCCACCAACATTCAGCTTTCTCCTCTTTCGTTCGAGGAATACTACGGCTACGTTGGCGGTTCTGCCAGTGAAGCTCTTTATGACTATATGCAGTTAGGCGGAATGCCGCTAGCTGTTGTAAAGAGAGCTGAAGAAAAGAAAGAGTATCTACGCGGATTGTTTGAAACAACATATTTTAAAGATATCATCGAGCAGAGATCGGCGCCTTAAGAAAGTACTATTTTGTTGATACCGGACTTCGCAATGCCAGATTGAATTTTGCATTTCCTGATGAAGGTCAGATGCTGGAAAACATTGTTTTTAACGAGCTTTGTTATAAAGGATACTCAGTAAGTGTCGGAAGTTTTGATACTGTCGAGAAAAACAAGAACGGAAAATCTGTAAGAAAAACATACGAAGTTGATTTCTATGCGACAAAAGAATTGAGGAGGTATTACATTCAAGTGTGTGCTGACATATCAAATGCCGAAACTCGAGCACGAGAAGAACGGCCGTATATGTTACTGAATGACGAAATCACAAAAATCATCGTTATCAACAGACCAATCAAAGAAAGCCTGGACAATAACGGTTTCACGATAATCGGCATAACTGATTTTTTGTTGCGTTATATTTGATCCGATAATAAACCTAAGTCTATTGTCTGTTGTTCTTTACACCATACCCCACTTATCAAGGATCTCCGGCATGAGCTCGCGGATAATGTTATCGAGCTGCTTGGCCGTCTCCATGTAGACCAGATATTCATATCCGTACGGGTCAGTCACTTCGCCGTCCACGTTCGGGATCGACAGGTCATCGATCAGTTCCTGGAATGAATACACCTTATCGCCCATGTCCGGGTACTTGAAACGGAGATAGCGGGAAAGATCCGCGGTCATGCAGAGGACAAGGTCCTGCTTCGTGATCATCTCCTCGGTGACGATCCTCGATCTGCCCTGAGAGATATCTTCTTCGTATTCAAAATTGGCCAGCTGAACCGAATCTCTCGTGTATTCGGCGCCGTTTTCTGCAAATGTTCCGGCAGAGGAAGCGGTGACGATCGCCGGAACTTCCGGGTTCGCCTTCATGTTATGAGGTCCCGTCGCCTTAAAGATCGAGCGGAAGATCGCTTCGGCCAGTGGACTTCTGCAGGTATTCCCCGAGCAGATGAATAGGATATTTCGTTCATTCTTCTGCGGGTCGATGGAGTTTTCGTTCTCTGATGCTGCTTTAAAAAGTCGGTTCATATACGCGATCCCTAATCCTTCCTCCGGAAAAGCCGGTGCTACGATCAGCTGCGCTCTGTCTTCATCCAGGGTACGAAGTCCGTCAAATAAATGATGTGATGCTGCGTCGATATCCCCTGTCGCGCCGTAGATGTAGTAGACGATTCGTTCTTTCTTATCCTCAAATAATACTTTCAGTTGTTCGGCGATCTCCTCGCCCAGGAAAAGACCCACTTTGGTCTTCCCCTCCATAAATGCATTCTGCACTTCCTGCTTATAGTATACAAGATAATTTGAAAAATCGTCCAATGTTCCGTTGCCGATTATTTTGACCGGGCAGGTCGGTGCATAGTGACGGTACTTCATGCCCGGAGCGCGCGGGGCTTCTTCCGGCGTTGCTTTGTGAAGTTTCAGTTCCAGAGGCTTTTCGATTCCTGCCGCTTTCAGAGCTTCTTCCATATCTTCGATCGTGATCGCGCCCGGTCTTAGCACCTGCGGCCAGTTGCCCGTAGCATCCACGACCGTGGACTCAAGACCCACCTGACACTCTCCGCCGTCAATGATATAAGGGATCCGGCCCTTCATGTCCTTCATGACATGCTCGGCCTTCGTCGGAGACGGACTTCCCGAAAGGTTGGCAGACGGTGCCGCCACCGGCACACCGCTCTCTTTTATAAGTTTCTGGGCGATCGGATGAATCGGGAAACGGATCCCAACGGTATCAAGACCCGCGGACACACAGTCCGGAACGATCGGGGATTTTTTCATGACGATCGTGATCGGGCCCGGCATAAAGGCATCGATCAGGACGTGCGCGATGGGATTGATCTCCGATACGAGATTTTTGATCATTTCTTTACTTGCGACATGGACGATCAAGGGATTGTCCGACGGACGGCCTTTTGCTTCGTAGATCTTCTTTACCGCCTCCGGATTTCTCGCATCGGCACCGAGGCCATACACGGTCTCTGTCGGCATACCGACCACTTCGCCTTCCTGCAGGGCACGGGCGGCATCTGAAAACGTCTTCTCGTCACTGGGATCTACCAGGATCGTATCAAAATCACGTATTTCCTGAAGCATTATTCTTCTCCTTCATCCGAACTTCCCGAACCGAGTTTATGCGCCCGATCGGCAAGTGTCAACTGGCGGACGATCTCTTCCAAGTCTCCGCCGAGGATCTCCTCTAATCGGTAAAGGGTCAGGCCGATCCGATGGTCGGTCACTCTTCCCTGATGGTAGTTATAGGTACGGATCTTCTCCGAACGGTCTCCTGTGCCGACCTGAGATCTTCTCTCGGCCGCGATCGCCCCGTTCTGCTTCTCCTCTTCCATCTGAAGGAGGCGGCTCTGCAGGACCGCCATCGCCTTGGCACGGTTCTTGTGCTGGGAACGCTCATCCTGACAGGTCACGACAAGCCCCGTCGGAAGATGCGTGATACGGATCGCCGAGTCAGTACGGTTGATGTGCTGTCCGCCGGCGCCCGAAGCGCGGAAAGTATCGATCTTCAGGTCATTCGGATTGATGTTGACCTCGACTTCATCGACCTCCGGAAGCACCGCCACCGTAACTGTCGAGGTATGGACACGCCCGCCGGATTCGGTGACCGGCACACGCTGGACGCGGTGCACGCCGGACTCATACTTAAAACAGCTGTAAGCGCCTTTTCCTTCGATCGAGAAGACCAGCTTCTGGTATCCGCCGAGCTCGGTATCGTTACTCTCGATATATTCGGTCTTCCATCCCTTACTTACCGCATAGGCGGAATACATCTTATAAAGGTCTGCCACAAAAAGCGCCGCTTCTTCGCCGCCGGCACCCGCACGGATCTCCATGATGACCGAACGTTCGTCTTTCGGATCTTTTACCGCAAGAAGATCTTCGAGATCGTCGTTGATCGTCTGAAGCTCCGCTTCAAGCGATGACACTTCCTCGGCCGCCATCTGGCGCATGTCTTCATCGTCTGCCGCGGTGTGAAGTTCTCTGGCATCGGCAAGTTCTTTTACGACACGGTCCTTATCGCGGATGCGGGTCACGACCGGCTCGATATCACTTAATTCCTTCGTGAGCTTTAAATAGCGCGCGCCGTCACTGATGATCGCCGGATCGCCCATCGAGGCAATGATCTCATCGTAGCGGTGCAGTATCTGTTCGATTCTTTCTCTTTCGTTATTCAACTGGCGCTTTCTCCTTCTTCTGGTATCAGCGTAAGATAGTTCTCGTTTTTAAACTGCATGATCATGGAATAGACCGTGACCTGCTCCGGCGTAAGGCTCTCTCTTACGACCCCCGGAAGGACCTTCGGATTATCGGCGAACCCGATGTGGCGGCATTTTCCGTAGTTCCAGAAGATAACGCTGTTGGTCGTCTCCGGATAGACATCGAAGAAGAAGCCCGCCTCCTGCACCTGTTTTAAGTGCGCATGTCCGAGATACACGATCTCATATCCGTCGTTTATCATGAGGTTATAAAGATCTTTCCACGTCTCCGAAGAAAGCTTCACGTCGCCTTTTAAATCATTTACGATGATCACATGTCCTTCGTGCGGCTTTACGTCCTCGGGACCGATGAGGTTTTCCTGGTCAAAGCCGTAGATGTGGCGGACCTCAAAGCTCTCCGGGCCTTTTAAGTCTTCGCCGTAGTACATGATGTCAAAAGGAAGGCTGTTGACATAATTAGATGCGTCGGTGACCTTCTGCGCCTGCTCTCTCCAGATACGGTTCTTCCTCGCTGCATCGTCGACGGAAACGCCCACGATCCAGATAAAGAATCCGATCAGGATTATCGCAAATACGAGTGTAACGATCAGCCTTTTGGCATCCATGTCTTCATTTTTCCTTTCACTTATCGAGGAACTCCATCTTCAGATTCGAAGTGCCCTGCGTATCCGCAGAGATCTCCGAAAACTTCAGATCACTCATCGCGACGATAGTCTCCCAGTTCTCTTTAGATCCGGTATAGTAGATCGTCGCGCCGTCCTTGATGTTGATAGTATAGTTGAAACCTCCATAGGAGAAGTTCTGTAAGGTCTTCGGAAGATACAGCTCCGTAACGGAAGGGCAGTTGATCAGGGAGATCGTCGTCACGCCCTCCGGGATCGTAAGAGATGTGATCGGTGTTTTTGAATTCTCGGTCAGATATACAAAACGCACCGGTTTGCCGTCAATCACGTCCGGGACACTGACTTTTTCCGAAGTGCCAAGATAACCCTTGATCTCTATAAAATCCGCCGACTCCTGATATATCCATTCGTCGTTTTTCTTTTCAATGCTCTGATCCTCGGTAGAGATCGGTTCCGCGGAAATGACACTCGTATCTTTTTCGACCTTATGGACCTGACCTGAAGCCAGCATGACTAAATACCCGTCCTGGTATTCGACATAAGAGCTTATCTTCATCCCGTCAAGAGGCTCCATGACAACGGTCTTTTCCAGCGTCTCATCGAGACGATAGGAGACCACATTTCCCGTCTCGTCGATGTAACGGATAAAATCCGGACGAACGAGGATCCACTGGATAAGAGGCGCATTGAGAAATCTCATCAACATATCGGGAAGTTCCGCAATAAGCTGTCCGTTGTTTTTGTCGTAGATGTGCAGAAACTCCCCTTCGTCGGTGAAAAGATAATTGCCGACGATATCGATAAAACCTAAGAGCGGTTCGGTCAAAAGAACGAGTTCTTCTTCCACGCCGCCGATCGGGCACCGGTGGATCTCGCCCGGGTCATTCATATCCAGATGTATATAGTAGTATCCGTCCGAGACCGCAAATACATTACACATCATGGCACCCTCGGCACACTTGAACTTCGGGTGGTCTTCTTTGACCTCTCCGGTCGAAAGATCGATATCGTATACGATCGGGGGAAAAGTACCGCTGATCTCATCGAAGCCTGAACTAAAAACGTACAGGTGATCGTTATCGATGCAGGGGTTCTGTGTTCCCTGCATTCCTTCAAAAGTATAGATCGTGGAGAGATTCTTACTTTCCGTCTCCACCTTCATGAGGAGCGTATTTTCTCCGCTTCTAACAAAGAAGAAGAGATCCTCCTCGTGCGGGACCAGATACGTGACCGTAGTCGTCGGATTACCCTGTACCAGATTAACGGGGACCGATGCAATCATCTTCGCGTCGGTGCCGTCCTTTAACATGAAGATATCTTCCGAGTCGGAAAAGCCGGAAGCATAGCCGTTATCGGCATTTCCCTTCTGCACATAAAAAGCCGTGTCCTTGATGACCACCATACGCCCATTGTTAAAATGCAGACAGGAATTGATATCATCTTCCATCGAGAAAGCGGAATAAAAGTACGGGTTCTCATCTGCTTTCTGCGGGTTCGTTCTCGGATCCGTCGGCGCCTTCGTGTCCTGCGGGACTGTATCACTCGGATCTGTAGATGTCTCTGTTTTCGAAGGTTCCGGATCAGTCGGAACCGTGACTTCCTGCGAAGGTTCCCGACTCGTCTCCTTCGATTTTTCCGACTCTTTTTTGGAGCAGGAAGCAAATGACAGGAATGCTCCCGTCAGCATCAGAATGCTTAAAAGAAGAGAAAGAATTGATTTTAGTTTTCTTTGTGTTTTGCGCTTGTTCATAACATGCCTCCGAAAAAGTTCATCTTCGTGTTTCGTTCCCCTGGTGCCGGTTCGCGTTCCCGCTTTTTGGCACCTCATCGAAACAATTATACCACTTCGAAGTATTTCTAAAGCTCTCTACTACGCTCCATTTCCACATGCGGGATCCCGTCCAGATCAAACTCGCCGGAGATGACACGGAAGCCCTCTTTTTCGTAGTAGCCGATCGCGTAGGTCTGTGCCTCGAGATAGATCTTCTCGGCCTTATAGTGATCAAACGCGACCTTGACTCCCTCGTGGAGGATCTTCCCGCCCAGGCCTTCGCCATGGACCAGGGTGACCACGCGCCCGATCTGCGCCGTTTTCTCGTCCTTCATAAAGACACGGAGGCACGCCGTTACACGCCCCTCCTCGTTCATCGAAAAGATATGCATCGCGTCCAGATCCAGGTCATCGATATCCATATACGGGCAGTTCTGCTCGATAATGAAGATCTCCTGGCGGGTCTTTAAGATCTCATATAGTTCTCTGTTTGAAAGTTCCGTAAAGTGTTTGATCGTAAATTTCATGGTATATCTCTTTGCCTTAGTGTTTTCGCAACTCAGCTTATTCCTATCTCGCTTCTTTGTGCAGACAAATATCGCTAACGGATATCTTTGCCGCAGTAATTACAGAAGATCGCATCCGTCGGGATCTGCCGGCCGCAGAATCGGCAGAAAAGCTTACTTGGCGCCGTCTCGGGAGCTGGTGCTGGTGTCGGGGCCACAGGAGCCGGTGCTGGAGCAGCCGGAGTTTCCGCAGGCGCGGGCGCAGGTGCAGCTTCTGCGACTGGCGCGGCGGCTGGGACAGGTGCGGCGGCCGAGGCAGGTGCGGCGGCCGCGGTCTTGCCTTCTCTGGCTTCTCTTTCTCTCTTGGCCAGGATACGGGCCTTTTCGGACTCGAAGATCTTGTTGATGCTGGCGTTATCGATCTCACGTTCAGGAGCAGCAGAGCTTTCGGCAGGAGCCGACTGTGTAGCTGGTGAAGCTGCAGCGCTTTCGGCAGAAGCCGCCTGCGATGCGTCGGAAGAGGCCTGCTCGGAAGAGGCCTGCTCGGCAGGCTCTTCTTTTTCGCCCACGATGACGCCTTCGTTGACATCGACGCCGCTCTTCTCGCTCTCCGCGTCTTTTGCCGCGGCATTGGATTCATCGGCAAAGGTATCGAATTCAGCCTGCTTGGCTTCGATGATCTCGATCATGCGCTCATCTACCGTGTCCGGGCAAAGAAGGCGGTACACGAGTACGTCACGGGTCTGGCCCATTCGGTGGGCGCGGCCGATCGCCTGATTCTCCGTGGACGGCTTATACTGCGGTTCGCAGAGGATGACCACACTTGCGGACTGGATGTTCAGGCCTGTACCGCCGGACTGGATCTGTGCAGCGAGGACCGAACCGGCCGGGGCCGCCTCAAAGGCATCGACGATATTCTGCCTCTCCTCTACCGGGACAGCGCCGTTGATCACACCGACACACTGCGTACCAAACACAGTACGGATCTTTTCCAAAGTATCGAGAAAGAAGGAAAATACAAGGATCTTGCGGGAATCTTCCGCGGCGTCCTCGACGATCTCACGGAGGCGCTGGACTTTCGCGGAAGTGTTGAGGTAATCCTCGTTTCGCCAGGACACGCGGCGCACATCCATGAAGGAGCCTGTCAGCACGTCGTCCTCGTAGGCGCGTTCGTCCTCCGGGGTCATGTCGCACCACTCCTTGATGTCCGTCAGATCCGGGAGCTCCGAGAGCACGCTCTCACGCTTTCTTCTGTAATAGACCGGGCAGATCTTCTCCTTGAAGTCGTCGGCATAGGCCGTCATGCTGACCTGCTGGGCGAGCTGGGCGACATCGTGCTGGAGGTAATCCATCAGGTGGATCATCTCGCCAACGTTGTTTTCGAGCGGGGTGCCCGTCATGAAGAGCATGCGGTCGGTGTGCTCGCACAGGGAAAGCACGTTCTGGCTTCTCTTGGCGGCGGTGTTCTTAATGTAATGGGCTTCGTCGACGACAATCATGTCGATCTCGAAGTCCTCATCGATCTTGAAATGATTCTCGAGACTTTCGTAGTTCGTGACGGCTACGCCGCCTTCTTCCGTCCATGTCCGGAAGGAGGTGTCGCGGTTATTGTCGTGAAGATTATACGCGACCAGGTCGCTCTTTCCCTCGACTTCGCGGCACCAGTTGACGATGACGCTGGCCGGGCAGATGACGAGGAATCGCGGCGGGTGTGTGAGTGCGGGAAGCGCGATGTCCGAGTCGTCCTGGAGCGGAGAGACCGGGGCGGCCGGAGCGATTTCTTCTGGCGCGGCGACCGTTTCAATCGGAGCAATGGGCGCGGCCTGTTCGGGCGCTACGGGCGCGAGCGGCGCTAGGGTTTCGGCGGCCTCTGGCGCGGGTTGCGCGGGCTCGGCGGCATCCGGCGCGGGGGCGGGGGACTCTTCGGGCTCCTTGGTCAGTTCGTTTCGGAGGGAGACCATGGCGGCTAAAGCCTGGATGGTCTTTCCGAGACCCATTTCATCGCCGAGGAGAACGCGCTTCTGGCGAAGGATATATTTGACGCCCCAGATCTGGTATCCGCGGAGCGTGCACTTGAGTCCGGTGAGGTCGACGGGGGTATTGGCGACGTCCTCGCGGATCTCGTCGCTTAAGCCGTAGCCGTCTTCGTCACTGTCGAAACGCTCAGGGGCGATCTCTTCTAAGACCTGATAGTATTCGATCGGGCGGCGGGCAAAATCGTTCCAGGCGGCAGCGATGCTGATCGGTCCGATAATGGATGACAGCGAGCTCGGCGTCTCGGTCTGGGAGGAAGAGGCGGAAGCTTCGGCGGATCCGGCCGCACCCTGATATCCCTGGATCTGGGAAACAAGGCCGGTAGAATCGATCGCGGATGCGGTAGCTGTGAGTCTGTCGTAGGCAGTCTGGGCCTCGTCCTTTTTCCTGCCGCCGGTGAACATCCACTTGATGCCGGACCTTGCGCAGCTGAGTTTTTTGAGCTGTTCTTCGGTATCTCCGGGGATCATGGAAAGGAGCTGCTCACACTTGGGAAGATTCTCCCGTGCACGCATATGCTCGGCAACAGCGGTGACCAGACGGGAATATTCCTCGGTCTTATGGTCGACGCTGATCTTCAGTTTTACATTACTGTTGACGTCGGATGCGATCTTCGCGGCATTTTCTTTGGCACGAAGAGACATGACCTCGCCGATACCGTTGACGGCCGCGAGGTTTTGCTGGCTGGCGGCATATACGGAATAGACATCACCGTAGCCGGCTTCTTTTAAGACATTCGTGCGGATACCGGCTTTCCCGGCATTCAATTCATCGACGGGGATCCCACGGAGCACTCGCGCCCACTCGGGCTTGATGGCCTCACCGATTGCAGACTCGATGTCCGACCGGGTCTTAGTGACCATGGAAACACCATTATTTCCCAGCCCCTGTGCGAGACGGATCCGGCTGCTCAGTGCGTCTATCTCTTTCTTTCCGAAATTTCTGCTTCCCAACTTGCTGTCCCCTTTATCGACTTATGACATCGGATTCAACATAACACAGAAACGCACATGGCCGCAAGTCCAATAAGGTCCTTGCGGCCATGGCGGCATTAGTTGCAACTGCCCTGCTTTGCTAAGATTCGGAAAGCAGAGTGCTGACTCGGTTCTGGATCGTCTTACTGACGTCGTCCGCAGACTTGGAGCCGTCAAAGAAGAACGGGATCTCCTCATCGAGGATCATGCGGATGGAAGAGTTAAAATATTGGGGCGTACTGATCTTTTCGATCAGAGATACAAAAACTTCCTTCTTCTCTTCTGTGACCGGGGGCAGATAATCGTACATCCAGGGGTCATCCTTATAGCGCTTCACGGTCTCTTCGTATTCCTTTATTCTCTCCTGCATGCGAAGGTCGGTGTTTTCGCGAAAGACGCTGATGTCCTCGTCATAGGCAAGCTTCGCATCGGACTTCAAAAGGAAAGAAAGGAAATCCTAGGCTTCGTCCGGGCATTTCGAGAAGGCCGAGATACCGGCCGAAACACCGGCATATGCCGAGAAGCCGGAGCCTGTCGCCGAAGGCCAGCCGATCAGAAGCGGGTCGTGGCTGCAAAGCTCGGAATATGCGCAGTAGGAAGGAAGGTCACGGATCAGCATGCCGGTCAGTGCGCAGACCTTATCCTGCATCATGGAGATCGGATATACCTCCGAAGAAAGAGCGGAGAGCTTCTCGCCCATTTCCGGAAGTGTCCAGCTTTCCGGCTTCCCAAGAAGCTCAGGATTTCCGGCAAGACCGCAGAGCAAGACGACCAGCGGAAGCTGATAGAGTTTTCCGTTCGTTTCAAATGCGCGGAAGATGTTGTCGAAGTACTTACTGCGGTCGATGCCGTTTGCGCCGTCCATGTAGGGATTCAAATCAACAAGGACCTTATCGGAATTAAAGCCGCTGACCGAAGCGCAGTTCAAAATGACATCCGGTCCAGTACCCGATTTCATGTCCAGGATCTCGTTATAGCGCACGAACTGCTCGGGGTCCCATGGATCAAGCTCTTCCAGTTCTCTTCTTTCCTCCGTCGGGAAAAGTACGGAGTTCCTTTCTCGACATATTCGGCGCGTTTGGTGCTTCCGTTATTCTGCTTCTTTCCAGGCTTTTTGCAGGAGGCAAGCGGAAGGACCAGTCCTGCACAAAGAAGAAGGGACAGGGTCTTTTCCCAAAGACGGCCGGGCCTTACTCCTTCTACTTTCTTTTTTCATAACATACCCCTTACTTCCGTGCGCTTTCCCCGGAAGGCGGAATCGGCCCTCCGGGCGTGCACGCATCTTCTATTTTTCGCGCTTTTACGCTTTCTCCTGAAGGAGGAGCTTCACACGGTTCTGAATGGATTTACTTACGTTGTCGGCATCTTTCGCGCCGGAGAAATAGGCGGCGGCTTCTTCCTCTACGATCAGCATGATGGCCGGGTCGGTGTGCATGGAGGCGCCGACACTCTCGATCACATGAAGATAATCCTGTTCGGTCTTATCGTCGATCAAGTGCTTTTTGTTATTGATATCATCGACGTCGTTGCCCCAATACTCTTCCTGCGCTTTATTATACGCTTCGCGGCATTTTTCCATCTCGAGCTTCTCGGCATTTCTGCTGACAGAGATGCACCTGTTATCGTAGTTGGAGAATTCTTCCTGCATCTCCGGAGAAAGGAGGAAAGAAATGAAATCCCAGGCCTCTTCGGGGCACTTTGAAAATGCAGATATACCTGCTGACAAAGTAGCTTTCGCTGTCATGCCGGAGCCGGTCGAGGTCGGCCAGCCGAGGAAGCACGAAGAACCCTTACACAGATCGTCAAAGTCCGCAAACTGAGATAGATTCACATAATTATTCGTGCTCAGCGCGCTGACGCCGGCCTGCATGATGAGGGATTCGATCCTGTGATTATCTATCTCATCGAATTCTTCGCGTAATGCGGCCATTTTCTCGTCGGGGATCTTATCCCCGTATTTCTTACAGATCTCCAGAATCTTTCTGAAATCATCGCTGTCGAAATAGGCTTCGTTTTTACTGTAATCTACGTAGTGGCTCATATCGGCATAAAGGAGGCCGTGCAAAAGACCGATGCGAGCACTTGCATCATCGCTGTAGTCGAATGTTCCTATTGCCGCGTAAGCAGAATCGCCCAGCGCTCCCATCTTCTGATCGAAGTCGGAAATCGTCCATTTTCCGGGATCTCCGATAAGATCGGGATTTCCGTTAAATCCATGAATCGAGAAGAAGACCGGAAGCTGGTAAAGCTTGCCGCCGACCTCAAAGGCACGGAAAACATTGTCGAAGAACTTGGTGCGGTCGATCGGATCTTTTCCATCCATATACGTATTCAAATCGACAAGGATCCCGTCGGAATTGAACTGACCGAGCTCGGCGCAGTCCATCAGGACGTCCGGGCCGGTGCCGGATTTCATGTCCAAAAGGAGCTTATCGGCTGCGTCGGCTTTCTCTGTAAGAACGCTGTACGTCAGGTCCTCGCCCCCCTCATAAACGAGCACGCGGGCCTTGCTCTCCGGACGGCGGTTGTAGGCGCAGATAAGGCTCTGCACATCGTAGGATGTGTCAAGGCACGTTCCGACATAGACGATCCTTCTTCCTGCGTACGGGTTTTTCGCCTCTTTATGCAGGCGGGTCAGATAGATTTCCGCCTCGGGCTCAGGCTCCAGGGAATCCGTCATCATGTCCACAGTATAGATATCACCGTCGGGCGTAACCAGCACGTTTTCGGTCCTGGAGAACTCGACATTCGTGTCCTGGGTGTAGCAGACAGTCTCATTCGTTCCCTGAAGGATATCATAGCGCTTGATATTGTTTTCCACTCCGTAGTACTTGCCGTCCGAAGCATAAAGATTCAGGGGAATTGCCGCCGGAAGCTCCGTGGGATCAGACAGTGCGCCGGTATTCGGATCGATCTCCTGGAGGAAGAAGTGTTCACGGATCGTCTCACTGAGATAGTCTACAGAGTATGTCGCAAGATAGTTCTTGCCGTCGATCTGGTAAACACCGATGCTGATGTTTTCATAGCTCGCCGCGCCGATGTTATTACCGTTCTTATCTAGAAGCGAGAGCGATGAGGTGCTTAAAGCAACGATATTTCCATTCGTTAATTCCCAGATCGTCGGGTAATCTTCGTCAGAACAGGAGACTTTACTCTCCTCTTTTCCGCTCTTGTCATAGAAGATGAGATTTCTCCCATAGTCCCCGTTAGCCTCGTCAAATATGCTGGTATATACGGCGATCCGGCCGTCCTGTAGCGGAGTGAAAGAGCCAAGAGTCTCGTGAAGAGGCATCGTGATCTTCCCGGTGTTCTTGCCATCCAGGGAATAAATCAGAATGCCGTTCTCGCAGTTAGAACTCTGGATCTCAAAGTATTTCGCGAGCTGATCCGGATCCTCGCGGTCCGCGTTTTCCATCAGCTTCTGCTCTTCTTCGGTATAAAGATAGACGATCGTATATGGAAGGAGCAGGGCATCCCCGCTCTTTGTAAAAGCGCATCTGTCCGCCTCGATCGAGGAGACTACTCTCTTCGGATCTGTGGGGATCTCAAGCTTTACTTTCGTATCCGAATAATACGGATCGGTTTCGAGCACATATTCGGATCTGCTCCGAGTGGAATCCGACCCTCCCGACGGATTTTGCTGCTCCTGCCCGGCTGTATTCCCGCCGGATTTCTTCTTACAGGCCGCGGCCGGAAGCACCATGGCGGCGCAAAGAAGGAGCGCGGTGGCGCGGGCGGCTTTGCCTAAAACGGAATGTTTCTTAAAGATAATGTGTTTCAAATCCATTCACCTCACCTGACACAAGTATTACTGCTTGAATACCTCACAGACGTCCGCGCCACCCGGGGGAACCCGAAGGGCGCTTTTCCCAATGTAGTTTTCATAGTAAAAGGGCGCGCGGGAACATGCAATAGAAGTGACAGTTTAGTTAGTTTTATGTAGCAAAGGTGAAACAAATGGGCGGATCGGGCGAAGAAAAGGCGGGGCGAAGGGGTTTTTCGGGAAGAAGGCGCGGAGGGGAACGGATCTTTTCGAGAAGAAGACATGCGGAGGAACGGATCTTTTCGAGAAGAAAAAGGAGTCCCCGGGGAAGGCGAAATGAAAATCATTTGAGATGCTAAAAAGCCTAGAAACCGCACGATTTTTCGGTTGTCATTTACGGAAGATTTGCTATAATATACGAGGTGTTATTGTGTGCCGATTTCGAGATCTTGTGTGCACAATGGCTACACGCAATTATTTCGAAAGGGGTTTTCAACATGATCAAGACACATGAAGTTGAACAGATGACTTGCGTTGCAAAAGGCTGCAACCACGGTCCGGCTCCGATTCCTGAAGAAGGAAAGTGGATACAGGCCAAAGAAATTAAGGATATCTCCGGTTACACACACGGTATCGGCTGGTGTGCACCGCAGCAGGGCACATGTAAGCTGTCCCTGAACGTTAAGGAAGGCGTTATCCAGGAAGCTCTCGTTGAGACCATCGGATGCACAGGTATGACTCACTCTGCAGCTATGGCTGGTGAGATCCTCCCGGGCAAGACGATCCTCGAAGCTCTCAACACAGACCTCGTTTGTGACGCTATCAACACCGCTATGAGAGAACTGTTCCTGCAGATCGTTTACGGTCGTACACAGTCTGCTTTCTCTGAGGGCGGTCTTTCTATCGGCGCTGGCCTCGAAGATCTCGGTAAGGGTCTTCGTTCTCAGACAGGTACTATCTTCTCCACTCTCGAGAAGGGTCCCCGTTACCTCGAACTCACAGAAGGTTACATCGTTAAGCTCGCTCTGGATGCTGATGACCAGATCATCGGTTACCAGTACCTGAAGATCGGACCGATGCTCGATCAGATCAAGTCCGGTAAGGACGCTAACGAGGCTTACCAGGCTAACCTCGGTACATACGGCAGATTCGAAAATGCGGCTCGCTACATCGATCCGCGTAAAGAGTAAGAGGAAGGAGATTAAAGATTATGGCATTGTTTGAAAGCTATGACAGAAGAATAGATCAGATCAACAAGGCTCTTAACGAGAACGGAATCTCTTCCATCGAAGAAGCTAAGAAGATCTGCGACGAAAAGGGCATTGATCCTTATAAGATTTGCGAAAGCACACAGAACATCTGCTTTGAGAACGCAAAGTGGGCTTACGTTGTAGGTGCTGCTATCGCTATTAAGAAGGGCTGCACAAAGGCAGCTGACGCTGCTGAGGCAATCGGTATCGGCCTGCAGGCTTTCTGCATCCCGGGTACAGTAGCTGATGACCGTAAGGTTGGTCTTGGCCACGGTAACCTCGCTGCTATGCTCCTCCGTGAGGAGACAGAGTGCTTCGCATTCCTCGCCGGCCACGAGTCTTTCGCAGCTGCTGAGGGTGCTATCAAGATCGCTGAGATGGCTAACAAAGTTCGTGTTAAGCCTCTCCGTGTTATCCTCAATGGTCTGGGTAAGGATGCTGCATTCATCATCTCCAGAATCAATGGTTTCACCTATGTACAGACACAGTTCGACTACTACACAGGCGAGCTGAAGATCGTTAAGGAAACTCCTTATTCTGATGGTCCGCGTGCGAAGGTTCGCTGCTACGGTGCAGACGACGTTCGTGAAGGCGTTGCTATCCTCTGGAGCGAGAACGTAGACGTTTCCATCACAGGTAACTCCACAAACCCGACAAGATTCCAGCACCCGGTTGCAGGTACATATAAGAAGGAAAGAATTGCTGCTGGCAAGAAGTACTTCTCTGTTGCAAGTGGTGGTGGTACAGGTCGTACACTGCATCCGGATAACATGGCTGCAGGTCCGGCTTCCTACGGTATGACAGATACCATGGGCCGTATGCACTCCGATGCTCAGTTCGCAGGTTCTTCCTCCGTTCCGGCACATGTTGAGATGATGGGCTTCCTCGGTATGGGTAACAACCCGATGGTTGGTGCTTCCGTTGCTGTAGCCGTTGCTGTTGAAGAGTGCATGAAGAAGTAATCACTTCTGCCCTTTTGAAAGTGTAAAATCAAAGGACTGTCTTCTTAGGAAGACAGTCCTTTTTTCGTTGTGTGGAAGGGGCGCTAGGGGGCGGAGGAAGCGGGATGGGGTTTACGGCCCGGAGGCCCGATTTTGGCATCCCGGGCCGTAAGGTTTTTCCGTCGGGGAGGCGATTTTCATTCCCGGAGGCTTTTTTACGGGGTCCAGGCCGTAAATTCTGGTGGTTTTTGCTCCTGTTTTCATTCCCGAGGCAGGAAATGGAAGCCTCGGGCCGTAAATTCCATTTTCAGAAGCCGAAATCGGGGCATTTTTACGGCCCGGGAAGATAAAAACCCGGCTCGGGAATGAACCGGGTGCCTGACCATAGAAAAGTTTACGGCCCGGAGGGATTTTAAATTCGCTTCGGGCCGTAATGGTGTTTTTTACTTCGGTCTTACAAATGCGTACTCGATACTGTCTGCGTAACGGTAGTAGACTTTACTTCCTTCGGATACACCGGAAAGGATCTCGACGTTTGTTCCGTCGGACAGACCCGTGGTGATTTCCGTAAGCCCGTCGAGCTTATCGTCCTCTTCGTCATAGATCGTGTAGACATAGGTCTTGCCGTTCTTCTCGATCAGAGCAGAAACCGGCACGGTCACGCAGTTTGTCGGTGTGCCGAGTTCAACGCGGATACCGGCGTTCATGCCGGAGAGCATCTGCTCGGTGCGAGGTACGGATACAGTCACCGTAAACTTAGTGTTACCCGTGTCATAGGTGCCTTCGATTCCGATGGAATCGATCGTTCCGTCAAAGCTCTGACCCGGGAGCGCGTCGAGAGTCACGGTGACCTTCTGGCCTTCCGAGAGGCCACGGATATCCAGTTCATCTACACTGACCTCAATGCTCATGGTGTCATGCGGTGCGAGGCTGTAGATCTGAGATTCCGAGATGCTGTACGAAGTCTGGGACTTGGTCTCCTGTGTCGTCCCTTCCGATCCGCCCATGCTGAAACCGCTGCCATTGCCATAACCGGAACCCGAGCCACCGCTTGGCATCGAGGGCATTCCACCCTGCTGGCCGAAGCCGCCCATTCCATTCTGATCGCCCTGCTGTGTCGGATCCCCGGTCTGGCTGTTATCACCCGGCATCGAAGGATCACCCGTCACTCCCTGCTGGCTGCCATCCTGCGGCTGATTCGTATCCCCTTCGGAAGAAGGAGTCTGTGCCTGTGTCGGATCCTGCTGCTGGGTCGGTGTATTCGTTTCTGCCGATGTATTTCCATCTTCAGGCGCACCGGATCCCGGCTGGCCCGGCTCTGCTTTGGCAGAAAGGGCCTGCGGTTCAGAGAGAGTGATCGATACAAGATTTACGACCTGAAGACCGGAAGACTGTTCTTCAGAAGAACCCTCGGAAGAATCCTTCTCTTTTGTATTCGAGCGGAAGCTGACCTGGGATGCAGTTGCTTCAGAGGCATTCTCTTCCAGGTCAGCCTCCGTCTCCTCTTCCTCATTGGAGAGTAGAATATCTTCATTCAAACCCGAGATCTCACCGGAAGATTCCGCACGGATCTCGCCTTTTTCATAAAGTTCAAACAGCTCGTTCATCTGTTCCGAAAGGGTCTCTCTCTGCGAAAGGAGCTGGAGGTATGCGGAGCTTCTTTCCGCATTTTTGAGAGTCACGATCGTCGCATCGGCCTTGACCTTATCGCCGACTTCCACATTCACCTTCTCAGCTACGCCCTGGTACGCCATGATCTTCAGCGGGCTGTGTACCGAAAGAGCGCCTTTACCGATCACCGTATCGTTTGTGTTCTTGATGGTGACTTCCTCGTTCATCTCCGCTTTCTCATCGGAGATCGTGATGGTAGCTACATCTTCCATAACGGAGATCACGCGGCCTGCTTCTTCACTTTCATCCGAGAGGATGACTGTGACGGCGTCCCCAACGGAAAGCCCGGTGGCAGGTACTTCAACGGACATCAGTCCGTCGAGAGAGATGACAGCCAGACAGCCGTTCTTGGCAACGGTGTCCACGATAGATGTTCCTTCTTCCGCGTAAATGGCCTTCACACGGCCAGCCGCGGTGGTAGTGATCTTCTCTCTGTCATCTTCATCGAGAGCATCCTTGAGTTCTCCATCCAGCTCCGAGATCAGATTCTGGATCTCTTCGATCTGGCTTAAGACGGAGGCCTTGTTCACGGTGGCGATCAGGTCGCCTTCTTCCACCATATCTCCGTTTTTCACGGCATATGTATCGATCTTGATCTCGCCCGGCACTGAGATAGCTGTAGCAGATTCTTCAGAAAGAGTGCCGCCTGCAAGATATACTGTTGAGATATCTTCTTTCGCGACATCTGCAGAAAGCACTTTCTCCTTGACGGTCACGGAAGAGACCTGTGTCTGCTTCTTGGTCATCGGAAGGACTTTCAGGACAATGGCGATCACGAGGATCGGGACGAGGATCAAAAGCCAGTGGCTCTTCTTTCGGACGGGCTCGTCGTCGGATTCCTCCTGCTTGGTATTCCCGCCTTTTCCCTTCTGATTCTTTTTCTGCTGTTTGGTAATACGGACAAGCATGTATGCACAAACGGCATCGACCAGAACACTGACGATTGCAATCGGGATCCAGAACTTCTTTACCGTTCCGATAAATCCTTTGTTGCTCGAAGAGGAGGAACGGCTGCCTGGGCGGCCGCTACCCATGTTCCCACCTGGTGTGAAGCTGCTGAAGTCGCCGCCCTGCGGCATGTTACTGAAGTCTCCACCCTGCATGCTGCTCGGATCAAAGCCCTGAGGCATGTTGCTTCCATCGAAGCCTTCGGGGAGATTATTCGGGTCAAAAGAACCGTCTCCACCAAACCCGCCAAAGCCGCCCTGCGGCATGCTGCTGAAGTCTCCATCCTGCATACTGCTCGGGTCAAACCCCTGCGGCATGTTGCTTCCATCGAAGCCCTCGGGGAGATTGTTCGGATCAAAGGATCCCGAGCCGTCGCCACTGAAGCTTCCGAAGTTTACCGGAGCTCCTTCGAAGTTGCCCGGAGCAGTCCTTGAGGAAGACCCGGATGGTACCGCGAAGCGGATGATCAGGTCCGCGATCAGGATCAACGTGAAAAGAATAATCAGTACTATATATAAAGTTTTTTTCTTAAAGATCTTCATGGGTCATCCTCCGTAGTGCAGCGCATCGATCGGCTTCATCTTCGCGGCTTTGTTGGCCGGATAAAGACCGAATACAATACCGATCAGGAAACAGAAACCGACGGCAACAAGGACGACGGTCCCGTTCATCTTAAACGTGATGCTCAAGCTCGATACGACGATACCGATGACCTGAAGGATCGCCCAGGAAAGGCCGATGCCAATCGCGCAGCCCATCATGCAGAGGACGACGGCCTCGAGGAGGAACTGCTGCAGGATCACGCGGCGGTTCGCACCGATGGCTTTACGGATACCGATCTCACGAGTTCTCTCGGTAACGGTCACGAGCATGATGTTCATGATGCCGATACCACCGACGATCAGGGAGATGGCGGCGATCCCGCCGAGAAGGATCGTCAGCGCGGAAGTAACGCTGCTCATCGTGTTTTCAAGAGCATCCTGCGAGCTGACCTTAAATGCATCCTCATCATCTTCAAATCTCTTCATAAGGATCTCGGTGATCCTCTCTTCTGCTTCTTTTGTCGTCCCGTTTTCCGCGGCACTGACGTAGAAGGAGGTGATCTCCAGGGTGCTCGTATCACTCAGGCGCACAAGGCTGGTGTACGGGATATACGCAACGAGAGAGTCTTTCGAGAAGACCTGTGTCAGGGAGTTCTCGTTATCCTCGAGGACGCCGACAACGGTATACTTCACGCCGTTGATCGAGATCTCCTGACCGATACAGTCGGTATAGCCGACAAGCTCGGTCGCCAGCGTATCATTAATGACACAAACGTACGTGTGATTCTCAATATCGGTGCTTTTCAAGAAGCGGCCGAGAAGAAGTGAAAGATCCTGGATCGTGTCATAGTAGGCGGTCACGCCGTAGACATCGATAGTCTCCGCATTACCGGCGTATTTTCCGGTGAAGCTCTCCTTCGTGTAGGCGGAGACGTTGCCGATCGACTCTTCCTCCATCCAGGTGCGAAGGTCGTCGAGGAAGACCGGCGCGCCTTTGTTGTCCGAGATGCTCACGGTCAGGAGGTTGCTGCCAAGGCTCGAGATCGTGTCCGTGACCGAGCCTGTCGCGCCGTTTACGAGGCTGACGAGGATGACTAATGCCATGACGCCGATGATGATGCCGAGCATCGTGAGAAATGCGCGGAGTTTATTACTGCCGATGGATTTTAATGCCATTTTCAAAGTCTGCATTATCTTTTCACCTCCGACAGTCTTCCGTCCAGAATATGGATGCTGCGCTCGGCCTGTCTGGCCACGTCGTTGTCGTGGGTGATCAGAACGATGGTATGACCGGTGCTGTGCAGTTCATGGAAGATGTCCATGATCTCCTGGCTCGTCACCGAGTCGAGGTTACCGGTCGGTTCGTCGGCGAGGATCAACGACGGGTTCGTCGCGATCGCCCGGGCAATGGCCACACGCTGCTGCTGACCGCCACTTAACTCTGTCGGATAGTGGCTCGCGCGGCTTTCAAGCTTGACGCGCTTTAACGCCTCTTCCACACGGCGGGCACGCTCTGCGCGCTTAACTTTCTGATAGATAAGGGGAAGCTCGACATTCTCTTCCGCAGTCAATTTCGAGATCAGGTTGAAACTTTGAAAAACAAAACCGATCTTCTTATTTCGGATGCGGGCGAGCTCACCTTCGGTATAGTCTTCGATCGGGATACCGTCGAGAATATACTCGCCGGAGTCCGCGATATCGAGGCAGCCGATGATGTTCATGAGTGTCGATTTCCCGGAACCGGACGGTCCGATGATGCTGACGAACTCTCCTTCGCGTACATCGAGGGTCGCCTCGTCGAGCGCGTGAATGACCTCGCGCCCGATCTGATAATTCTTACAAACGTCCTTCAGACGGATCATGGTATCTTTAGCCATCAGCTTTCACCTCGCTTCGAGCGAGAACCGCCACGGGAAGAGCCTGAGGAGCTTCCGCCGCCAGGGAAGGATCCACCACCTGGGAACGATCCGGAGTCACCACCCGGGAAAGACATTCCACCGCCGCCAGGGAATGAGCCGCCGCCAAAGTCACCGGGGTTAAATCCACCGAAGCTGCTACTGCTCTTCTTCTCCTGATAGTAGATGGTATCGCCTTCATTAAGGCCGCTCTTGATCTCAACATAACTGCTGTTTGAGATTCCGACCTCGACTTCGGTCATGCCGTCCATCGTCTGTGTCTCTTCATCGTAAGTGGTATATACATATGCTGTGGAGCTGGTCTGCTTCAGTGCGTCGATCGGGATGATGAGCGCGTTGTCGACGCTCTCGATCGTGATGGATGCGGAGGCAGACATGCCGGAGAGCATTCCCTCGACCTTGTCGATCTGGACAGTCGCGGTATAGGTCGTCACGCCGCTGCTGGAGGTTCCTGTCTTATCGATCTCTGTGATCGTTCCGGAGAATGTCTCATCACTGATCGAAGTAACAGAGACATCAACCTGCTGTCCGACGGAAAGCGAAAGGATGTCTGTTTCATCGATGCTGACGGAGATCGTCATGGTCTTGTCAGGGCAGACGGTCATCTCGGAAGAAGCGGTTTCTGCATCGTCGTCTTCCGCCGTCGGGACAGAACGGACGGTGCCTTCATATTCGGAGAAGATCTTTCCGGAGCGGTAGATCTCCACGAGTTCCAGAAGATCCTCTTCCAGACCGGCTCTTTCACTTAAGAGAGTTTCGTAGTTGGCCGTATAGGAAGTATCTTCCAGCGTGATCAGTTTCTTATCGGCTTTCACCTTATCGTTTTCGGAAACGTCAATGGATTTGACGGTGCCGGCAAATCCCACGACAGTCAGTTCATCGTGGATATAGAGTGTGCCGGAGCCTAAAGCATTTCCTTCTTCGTCGGTGATCTTGACCTGGTCCTCAAAAACCGGACCGTTGTCGGTCAGGATGATCGTCACGGTGTCGCCGGACTTCGACTCGACTTCGCCGTCGTATTCTTTTTCATCGGAAGTGATGACCTTCACGGCATCGCCTACCGAAAGGGACCCTTTTTCGAGGTCCACTGCCATATAACCATCGAGGGAAAGAAGCATCAGAGCGTTGCTTTTCGACATGACGGAAGAAACATCGTTTCCTTCTTCCACGTAGATCTTCTTGACTCGGCCGGGCACGGAGGCCTTGATCTCATCGTCGATCTCCTCATCGGCTGCGTCCTCGAGTTTTCCATCGAGAGTATCGATGCTCGCCTGCGTATCCGCCATCGCAGAAAGGACCGATGACAGGTTTACGGTCGCGATCTCATCGCCTTCCTTGACAGTGTCGCCGACCGCGATCTTGATTTCCGAAAGAGCAATGCCCTCCGGGATCGTCTGCGTCTTCGTATCGTCATCGGAAAGACGACCGGTGCCATACACGGTCGTGCTGATCGACCCGCTCGTGACAGTCGCTGACTTGATGCCGGTATCCGACGTGCTTCCGAACTTGTCCTTGACTCGATTCTTCAGAAAAATCGTTAGGCCGGTAAGGATCGCGCCCACCAGTACGAGAGCAACGACCACCTTAATGATCTTCGATGCCTTGATCTTCTTTTTCCTTCGCTTGTGTTCCATAAAAAATCCTCCAGGTGATGAATCATCATCTGAAGGATATAAAACTAAGTTTAAATGAAGTTTAAAGAATAGTGTCAGGATTGGCGGTAGTGGACGGATCAGGTCCGAATTCAGCTTTGGGGAGCTGATTGGGCGCTTTTATCCTGTTTCTTTCTTCCCCGGAGGGGCAGATTTCAGGATAAACGAAGACCTCTTTCGAAAACAGGCTGTCATTTTTTTAGACATCGACACAAATTGCAGGGCGCCGATTTATTCCGCCTTCATTTTATCCTGAAAAACATCATTCCAATCAGGGTGCCAGGACTCTTCGCTCTCGTTTTATCCTGCAAAACATATTAACCGAGCAGGGCACCAAGGCACTCCGTCCTCGTTTTATCCTGCTAAACGTCATTACTAGCAGGGCACCAAGGCACTCCGCCCTCCTTTTACCCTGCAAACGTCATGCCGATCAGGGCACTGGTGCAGGCAATGCCTTCGATATACCAGCCGTCGGTCACTTTCAGGCAAACAAGCTTCGTTTTTTCTTCCTCGGGATCAAGAACCTTCACGATCAGATCGCCCGTGGTGTCGGAGTAGTAAAGAAGCGAGACCTTGGAGTCCTTCGGAATCGTGTATTCCGCGCCCGGAGCAAAAGATTCGCTGTCGAATTCTTTTCCGGGAAGATCGCAGAGCGTCTGGTACGGACCCTCATAGACATCACCGAAAAGCGAATACGGCGTGAAGCCCTCCTCGGTCAGCGAGCAGTACATGGATTCTCTGGCAAACCCGAGCACGCCGGCATAGCTTCCGATCAGGAGCGCATTCGGATCCCAGAATTCATTGATAGAGCAAAGATTACTGAAGGCAGGCAATACTTTTCCATCCGTAATCTTATATACGTAGATGACCTCGTAATCGTCAGCCTCGAGGGATACGGAATAGATAAGATAGACACCGGAATCCGTGAAAAGAAGGAAGTGGTCATAGTACTTATCTTTATAGAAGGACTCATCCATTTCCGGGAACTCCTTCACAGTGAATCCGTAAGTCTGATCGTTATAGGTGACGGTCATAGAGTTGGGAGAAGGCACATCAACCGAGATCCTGTCGTTCTTCCCGTCCCCGTCGATATCCCAGGTGATGGAATCATCGGAATCGAGGATCAGGGTATAGCACTCCGGAGTCGCTCCGAAATAGTTGCCGTTCAGGACACCTTCGTTTCCGATAAACGGGATTTTCTTTCCGAGCTGCGGGATATAGATACCATCGTAAAGCATCGTGAAAAAGAGACTTCCCTCTTCGATCGCGGCAATCGTCTCATCGAACTTCGGGCATCCTTTGCAGTTTTCCTGAATGTATGCGATCAGGGCATCTTTATCGAGCACCACATCCTCCTGGAAAAGTTCTTTTCCATCGGAAGTACGGAAATTACAGGGATTCGTCTGGTTCCCGTTGACGGCATTCCCGCTGTGGTATGAGCTTACTTCCTGATAAAAGGAGATGATCTGCTCGTCGCTTCGATAGACTTTTGTCCTGGCATATATTCCATCCCAGAAAAGCTCCGCTCCGCTCTGTTCGAGCTTTGCGAACTCCTTGACCTGCTCAGCGTAGTTCTTCTGCGCTTCCTCCGTCTTATAGGTAAACGAGGAATATATGCGATCTTTGATCTCGTCCGGAAGCTGAGCGTCCATGAAGTCGAGGTTTTCGAGATAGACAGACACATAGCTCATGCGCGTTCCGTAGGTGGTATCCTCATGCGGATCGATGGCGCCGTACTGCAGGTAGGTGATATATTTCTGGACCGGAATCACTTTCAGATCGTGCGAGACATTCATCACCTTCGGATCGCCTGTCGGTTCCGTTTCCGTAGGCTCCGTTTCGGTCGGCTCCGTCTCCGTCGTCGGCGCCTTTGTCTGTCCGCCAAACGTCGGGAGCTTGCCTTCGCCGTCGCTTTTAGACGAAGTCTCACAGCCCGCCAGGGAAAGGAGCATGGAAACACTTAAGAGCGTTGCTACTATCTTCTTCATGGTAATTCCCCCTTAAAACTATCAGCCGCCCTCCGGCAGACCCTGGAACGTATCCTCCAGCGACCCGATCTCCGAAAGTGCGATCAGCACACGCTGTCCCTGATTGTTGTCGCGCGAGATGATCTCGAAGCATCCAGTGTTGCTGTCCTCGTTATAGCTCGACAGCGTGAGCCTCGTGCCCGCCGGGAGCTTCGTCGTTCCCGTGATATTTCCATTGTCGTCGATCTTCGTGACCTCAAGTTCCACCTTAAGCGCGATCGCCGGGTAGACGCTGTATTCATTGGTCGAGATCTTCTGGAACTTGCCGTCGCTTCCGATTCTGTAGTCCTGGAACAGCGCCGTATTGCCAAGGGCGTTATGGTAGCGCATGAAAAGCATCGCGTCCGGAGACTGGTCCGCCATAACGAGATCGGTAGCGAGATAATCGCAGTACCGGATATTGCCCGGCTCCAGCTCGAAAAGAACCATCGTCAGGTCCATTTCGCGATAGACCTTCATCAGAAGATACGTCCCATTCTCCGTGACCATGATCTTCGGATCCACATAGCCATGTGCTTCGAATCCGATCTCGTCGAAAGCGTCCATATTGCTCTGGTCAAATGTATACTCGCTGAAGTTCCAGTAGATCTTCAGTTCCTTGGCGTTCATGCCTTCGTCCGTATGCGTAAGCTCGATGTCGATCTCGTCGAGGATCCCGTCCGCATCGATATCCCATGCGAGGTGCCCGAAGTTATCGGACCAGACGGAGTAATTGTTCTTCGCGATCGATTCAAAATACGATGTATCAAAGGCCTCAGGGCAGGCATATGCCGGGACGAAAACGCCGTTGATCAGGATGCCGTTCGTCATGATCACGAAGTTCGCCCAGGCGTTCATCACGGAGTCCTCGAGCTCATCTAAGCCTCTTCCGTCGGACATCGCATCCGGCGAAGATTCGAGGACATTCTTGATGTACTCCCAGAGCGCGCCACGGTCTTTGACGATATCGCTGAACTCGATGGTCGTGCCGTCCTCTCCGCGCAGGTTATGCGGCGTCTCCAGATACTCGCCCTCATAAGAAAGCACACTTGTCATGAAGGACACCACGCTGCTGTCTGCGCGGCAAGGCTGTGATACGAACTCGTAATACCAGTACGGAAGCGCCTCGCCCTTATCTTCCTTTTCGATGAAGTCCTTAAGCATTATCTCGTAGACCGATTTACCTCTCGTATATTCTTCCTTGAAAATATCCTCGATCACGCCTGCGATCTTTTTGTTTGTCTTTGTCGCGGTAAGCATATTGAACTCGAAGCTTATGGAGGTCAGGCCCTCGTGCACGTAATCGGGACTGGAGAGCGTCTGATCAACAGCACCGTAGACCTGGTAATAGCATCCGTACTTCAAGCCCAGATCGTCCATGTCGCGGAATACTTCAAAAGGCACTTTCTCTTCGCTGTATGTTCGCACCGTCGTTGCCTCCGTTTCTGCCTCCGTCGTGTCGGATGTCTCCTCAGAATCGGATGTTTCCGAGCTGCCCTCCGTCTCCGAAGGCTCGTCCGTCGGCTCCTCCGTCTCCGTGATCTTCGTATCGGTCGTCTTCTTGGTCTTTTTCTTGGATTTCTTCGTAGTCTCTTCCGACTTGCAGGCCGCAGCGCCGAGAAGCATTGCCACGCAAAGCAGTAATGCGACAGTTTTCTTCATGCACAATACCTTCCTTATTTCCGAGTCTTCTTCGTGAAAAGCTCCGCTCCCGCACCTTTTGCGCGCGGCTTTTTCACCCTCTTTGTTTCCCGAGGTCATTGTACCACAAATCGCAAGATTCTTTAACTTTGCTATAGAAAGCGGTCGCGCGCCGCCCGCGCTTCCTTTATTGCCGTCCTCTGCGGCGGGCGCTTTTTCAGGACAGGAATCTTCCCTTGATATCGCTTACTTTCACGCGCACCTGTCGCGCGTACGAATCAAACTCCGTGCAGGTCAGAAGCAGCACAGAATCCTTCTCTTCGTCGTAGGCAACGATCATGAAATACATCCCGGCATCGATCTTCATCGGCTTCAGATCATTGCCCTTCACCGTCTCAATGCCGGAGATCTCTTCGGTCGCGAGGAAAGGACCCTGGAAAACACAGAGCTGCTTTGCGGGCGCGCCCAGTCTGCCGTCTTCTTCCACCGCCCAAATCCGCTGGTAGGGCATGCCGTCGAGTTTTTCCAGATAATCGGTCGTAATAACCGACGAAAGGACCTCTCGGACGATATCTTTCACCTTCCGACTGTCCGTAAGGGCCATGTTTTCAGGATCAAGATCGAAGACTAAAAGGACGAATCCGCCGTCTTTCGAGAGAGCCTTTACGTGAAGGAACACCTTCTCCTTCGTAATGAGGACTTTCGTGACCGGTAATTCTTCCGCAGAGAATCTGCATTCATTTAAGATCGGATAGTCCGTCGCGGAAAACGTCGTCGTTCTGCCGTTTCTTGTGATCTTTACGGCCGATACCGATCCACTCTCGGCCCCCGCGACCTGTTCAAAATCGATGCCGTCGAGGATGCCGTCGCCATCGATATCCCAGCGCACATGCCCGTTCTTATCGCCCCAGAGGATATAGCCGGCCTTGCTGAACTGGTCGAAATAGTTGATGTTAAAGATGTCCGCATTTTCCACGACCGGGATCAAAGTATCGCCCATGACGAGGCCGTTGCTGCAGAGATTGAAATTCGCTTTTCCCTGCAATATCTCATATTTCAGAGCCATAAGCTCATCACTTTCGAGGAAATCGAGATACTTCCCGATCCTGTCTACGAGCTTCCCGAGATCGAAAACGACATCCGTCAGATAGATCTCATTTCCGCTCGAACCGCTGAAGTTATGGAAGTTCACAGCGTTGAGCGTCCCATCCGAATCAGAGAGCACCGTGATCAGCGAGACCACTTCCAGATCCGCACGGTACACGAGGACCTCACCTTTGGAAGTATAGTCATTCAGCGGAAAGCCCATCTGCATGTTCTCGATGAAGACCCTCCGTCGATCGTCGAAAAGATTCTTCATCTTCTCGAAATTGGCCTGATAGATATGGTTAAACATCCGCTCCACATTGCCCGGCACTTCTGCCATCTCGAAAACATCCATGACCGCTTTCACGGAATGGATCTTCGGCATTTCTCCCGGAAGCAGTTCGTCGTTCTCATCGATCCCTCCGTACATGAACGGGATCGAGCCCGGCATATACGGGACACTTTCCAGATCTCTTCGGATAAAAAACGGTGCCTTCACCGGTGTCCACGAGCCTTCCGCGCTCCATTTCGAAGGTGCCTTCGGCGTATCCGCTTCAGCTGCCGCGCTCGCGCCTTTTTGCGCATCAGAAGTAACCGCGCCCTGCTCTCTCGAATAGCCCGGAACCGGCGCCGCCGGCGCAACCTGCGCAGCCACGGCCGCTTCTACCTCAGCCTCCGCCTCGCGCGCCAATCTCTCCGCCTCCGCAATCTTCCTGTCAAGGTCACTGACATCGACTTCCTGCGTAGTAGTCTCCGCATTCCCAAAAGCCGAAAGATCCGATGACCCGAGCAGATCTTTCATCATAGAATCATCCGTTCCGCCGCCGAAACTATCCAGCGACTTGTAGAATTCATCCATCATGTCCTTATTCTTGTCCCGGTAATTCTCGAATTCCTTGTCCATCATTCGCCCTCCTTGCGCTCGGCCGGCCCGCTGACGCTCACGCACGCCTTCTCCAGCGCCGCTCTTTTCAGCGTCAGCTTATGTCCGCACTTCTCGCAGGCCATCAGCACCTCGGCGCCCACACGGATGAGCTTCCAGGTCTTGCCGCCACAGGGGTGGGTCTTCTTGAGGGTCACGATCTGCCCCTCCTCGTAAGGGTATAAGAAAAACTTTCCGTTCATAAGGAGACCTCCCATCTTCCCGCAGTCACGCGGTCGTTGCCGCCGTAGTCCTTCACGCAGACTACGCCCTTTGCGCCATCCGACATCATTTCCCGGATCGGCGCCTTCTGCCGGTACCCGTGCTCCAGAAGGAACACGCCTCCATCTTTCAGGTATTTCCCCAGATCCGCTATTATCCTTCTATAAAATGCAAGTCCGTCGCCCCCGTCGGTCAGCGCCAGCGCCGGCTCGTGGTCTCTGACTTCCCGCGAGAGCTCCGTCATTTCGGCATCTTCAATATATGGCGGATTCGATACGAGGATATCCGCCTTTATCTCTTCTTTCGGCCAGAGATCCGTTATCTCTACTTCAAAAGATCCTTTCCCCAGGATCTTTTCTGCGTTCTTCCTGGCATAGGCGGCCGCCTCATCCGAGATCTCCGTCATCCGAAGCTCGTACGGGATATTCCGCTTTCTAAGTTCATTTGCGATCGTGATGCCGACGCATCCGCTCCCCGTACAAAGATCAAGTATCACGACCGGCCTGCTCTCTTCCACGCGCGCCGGATCCGCTTCTTCGCGCGCCGGGAACTTAGCCTGTCCGCGGTGCGCGACCTTCGGGATCTCCCCGTCGCTTTCTGGCACAGGAAGGTCCTTAACACCCAGTGCGATCAGGGCCGATTCGACCAGAATCTCGGTATCAAATCTCGGGATCAGGACACCTTCTCCCACGGAAAACTCAAGGTCGTAAAAAGGCGCGTGCCCTACGATATAGCCGATCGGTTCGCCTTCTGCTCTTCGTAAAAAGGCCCGGTCGAACTCTTCTGTTTTCTCCTTCGAAAAAAGAAGGAACAGATCTTTTTCCGCAGAAAAACGGATCTTCGTTTTATTCATATCGGTCAGGGTCATAAAAAGAATCCACGCCTCTTCCTCCGCCTCGGGGATCCCGCAGCGGGCAAAAAGCGCGGTCTTATCTTTCAGATATTCATTCAGCGTCAAATTGTCGTCCTCTATGTGTCAGGAGAGAAGTGATCACCAGATATCTTCGTTACTGTTTTCCGGGATGACCGCCTGCACTGAGGCGATCGCCACTTCGATCATACTATCGGTCGGTTCTTTGGTCGTCAGTTTCTGAAGTGCCAGGCCAGGAGCGATAAAGATCTTGCAAATGCGGTTCTGGTCATGGCGGCCGCAGAAACGCAATATCTCAAAGGAGATACCGCCGACGAGCGGCACGAGTGCCAAACGCACCAGCATGTTGACCCACCAGACGTTGACGCCGATGAAGACGGATGCCACGCAGAACACGAGGATCGAGACAAGTACAACGATGAAGAGGAAAGCGGTGCCGCATCTCGGATGGAAACGGCTCTGCTTCCGGATATTCTCGACGGTCAGCTCTTCTCCCGCTTCGTAGCAGGCGATGGTCTTATGCTCCGCACCGTGGTACATCCACACGCGGGCGATGTCCTTCATGCGGGAAGTAAGTCCTAAGTAAGAAAGGAAGATCACGATACGGATCACACCTTCGATAAAGTTCAGGCCGACATTGAGGCCGACAGAGTCGGATCTTTCCGCGGAGAAAAAGTGAAGTCCCGTATCAACGATCAGTCTCGGCAGAAGAATAAAGAGCACGATACTGAAAGCCAGTCCCAGAACGGCCGCGAAGATCATGACGCCGTCGCTGTGCTTGTCCGCCCACTTATCGAGCTTGCTCTCGGTCTTCTCTTTGCCCTTCTTCTCGGAAGCTTCCTTAATGGTCTGCGGCTTATCTTCATCGAGGGTCACTCTCTCGACCACGTCTTCCGGCGCGCCCTCTTCCGAGATCTCGGCAGACTTCATGAGCGCCGCCGTGCCCGTGATGAGCTGGCGGAAGAACCGAAGGCACCCTCTGACCAGCGGAACTTTCTCGAAGAACGTCTCGCTGGCGCTCTTCTTGATCTCTTCTACATAGATCGATCCATCGGCCTTACGGACAGCGATCGCCGTACGGTGCGGACCGCACATCATGATGCCCTCGATCAGGGCCTGACCGCCGATCGTCGTCTTCTTGGTGCGCTTCACCGGAAGCGGCGCCGGCTCCACCTTCGTTTCCGCGGAAACCTCCGCGTCGACTGAATCAATGACTTCAGTCTCGATCTTCTGCGCGGAAGCTACTTCTGCACCTGCATCAGTTACTTCGGCCGAAACCACCTGAGAAACAGCTTCTTCCGCCTTTTCTATATCATTCACGGAACTCCCGAAAAGCTCCTGATTTTTCATATCTTCATCCATTTTGAAAATCCTTTCCAGCATGCGGATCCGCATACAGACCTATTTTAACAGAAAACCGCAAAAAGGGACAACAATGCTTCATTTTTCGCACTTAAAGACAAAACAAAGGGGGCGCTCAGTGTGATCTTCATCACCTTGAGGCACCCCCTCATTGTTTCTTTTCAAATGGTTCTTAATCGAATCAGCCGTTGCTCTGGCCCATTCTCTTCTTGAACTTATCGATACGTCCGCCTGTATCTACGAGCTTCTGCTTACCTGTGTAGAACGGGTGGCACTTAGAGCAGATATCAACACGGAGGCTGCTCTTCGTGGAAGTTGTCTCGAAAGTCTCGCCGCAAGCGCACTTTACCGTGACAACCTGAGTCTTCGGATGGATTCCTTCTTTCATGTCTTTCACCTCTTAATCAAAGGTTCGGCGCGTAATTCCAAGCATCACGTATGCCGGACCGGACTTTATGTGCTAGGTAATGTTACTACAGGAAAAGATCCGCGTCAAGAGAATTTCGCGTGAAAAGCACTTTTTCTCCCCAAAAAAGTGTTGACAAACCCCTCCTCAGACTTTACAATATCTCTTGCGCTGAAAAGACGCCGACTTAGCTCAGTTGGTAGAGCAGCTGATTTGTAATCAGCAGGTCGCGAGTTCGAGTCTCGCAATCGGCTCCAAAGCGAAAACCCCGTAACCACAAAGGTTGCGGGGTTTCTTGTTTCTTCGAACTGCTGATTATACGTCGAGGAATGGCAACAAAATGCCACGTTTTTCGCGGACTTGGTTAACATTAGGTTAACGTTGACACCAAAATGCCTCAGTCTATTGGCTTTAGATCCACTTCTTCTCGAGAGCATTCTGCCCTGACCGACGAATCCCAGTGTTCGCAGAAGTCTCCTGCTGGCGAAAACTGTTTGCTCAATTCATATCCTCGGTGAACAACGATTTCCTCAGAAAACCATACATCTTTCTCGAAAGCTATCTGGCGATCTCCAACTTCAAAAATAATCCCTCGAGTCACCCACACATCGTAAGTTTGTTTGCCATTTTCGAACAAACGCTGGTTTTCTTGAATAAGGGTTATTCCCTTTACTACTTCGTTCACTGGCGTTTTGATGAAAGCTTTTTTGTCGATAATCGGAAGTTTATCGTCAGATATACTCCATACCGCTACATCTTCCTTCGTCCCGTAGTAATCAAGGCATTCAGTAAAACTGTAGAGATAATATGAAGCATTTTCGGTCACCATCTCAACCACCTGTGAGCTAGTAGGGGTAAACTGAAACTCATCATGCCTAAGCGCAATAAGCTTTTTACCTATCATGGAGCAAAGCATGTCCACTTCAGACTGTTTTAAACGTATATCAATTATTTTCATAACTCATGTCACTCCTTAACAAAATGTATCTTCTGAACTTTCAGACCGCCAGAGTCCGTACTTTTCTTGATATTTATATCAACAGCAGGTGTTCCATCTGAGTTGGATACCTCACGCCAAGTGACAACAGTGCCATCAGCCATTTTTGTAGTCTTTCCTTTAATGTTACCATTTTTGTCAACGATATCACTCTCAATTCCTCCGTTCGCAATGCGATCGTAGAAGTCTTTTGCTTTCGTCGATGGATCTGTCGAAGAAATATGACGAACGCGTTCATCTTTCGAGTCTGCTTTTGAACCAAAATACCCATTTCTCATCGGATAATCCTTTTTGAGGCCAGGTAGATTTTCACTTACAGAATTATGATGACCCGTATCACCTTTATATCCGAGGCCCATGGGTATCACCTCCATTCTCCAGATGTGTTCTTTCATATTCACTTGCATATCGAACAAAGTATGATCGATGCAGGTATTCCCCAAATACGTCTTCCGGCATATAACCGTGAACCAGAACCGTCTTGGGAGTCAATTCATCCAGCATAACTGGTATTCCCGCTTTAAAAATCCTACGCAATTCTTTATCACGAAGGCATCCATGAGTACTGATGCATACTATCCCATTCTTCGGAACTCCTAAGAAACAGAAATCATATGTTGATTCATCGCCCCAGCGTATGTTCGGAATGACCGGAATTCCCTGTTTCTGCAAACAGAAACCTACAGCACGATTCATGTACGTATTCGTTTCTTGAAGACAACGAGATTGACCAATAAGAATAGAACAATCCGGTGTAATCACACCATCATATTGTTTCAGAACATCTATGTGCTTTGTGGTAGCAGTCAAAACAGAAGAGAAACAATTATCGAACTGATAAAAGTGAATATACTGCCTCTTGTTCTCACAAGAACGAGCTTTACCAAAAGGCAAAATATCTCTTGGAATCTGTGCATTATTCAAATTCATCAGCATCGGGATGCCGGGTGATCCGACAAAGGATGCCCCTTCAGTTAAATAGGCTTGAAAGCCATCATCGAGTATACTTTTTTTCATATGTATACCTCCTTATAAATGAATTAATTGCGAACATTTCTGTCCGATTATTGAATTCACTTCTCGGATGTGGCATACTAAATGAACCTACTTTTTGTGATGTTCACATCCGAAAAGTGACACTTTGTAAACAGCGCCAACTGTTTACAAGGTGTTTTTAATTTCACCCACCATAGGCATCATCCTCCTTTCTTCTTTCCATTTCCAAGCGCTTTTCTATCTCGTCAACAGGAAGTCGCCTTTCAGGATGGCTCAAAAATCTTTCAAGACAAGATATATATTCCGTCCGATCTATGAGTTTCTGCTCGTAAACACTGTCCAACAAGCCTATCGTACCCTTGACCTCCACAGCCTCATTTTTTGCAGCCAGTCGAAGAGCATTGTCACCTGTCACAAGCAGAATGCCTCTCGACTTTGCTATTGACAGTGCGATGGCATCATAAGCTGAAATCTTCCGGTACCGTGAACGCAGTTCCTCAGCCAGATAAAATTCGGCAGTATCAATATCAACTGTCTGCAGCCCTTTTTCTTGCAATTCAGAAATCAAACCCGGCGGATGAATAATCTCCTTGCGAAGAGCTTCACCAAACATAATAAAGGTGCATGGAAGTTTGAACGGTATTTCCAGACATGAAACCGTATAAAAATCGAACCATATATTGGTGTCACTACTGATATATTGCAAGTTACGTCACCGCCAATCCATAGAACTGCTCTATATCAGAAATATCCGTTCCAAGAAGCTCTGCTCCACGATTCAACGATAGGCCTTCTTCATTGATAGCTCGATAAACTAACTGCTTGAGAAGAGAAGGAGCTTCAGGACTTTTTATATGAACCGGTTCATTCGTTTTATACCCCGCTTTATTGGCTTTGATATAGAAATCCCTCTCTACAGCAGACGAGATAATGCCAGCCAACGCTGCGCGTTTTACAAGAAGATATAACGAAATTCCATATTCCTCACAGACAAGCACGAAATCCTTTGTCACTCGAGTTCTACGAGAACCCAACTCTCTTAGAAGATCTTTCTTTGAGATTAGAAAAGCACCCGAAATCGCCGTAGCCAGATCCTCCTCTTCTTTTTCATCGAAATCCGTATTGGGTGAAAACATAAGATGGACTAGCTCATGAACTATCGTAGACCGTTTGCGTTCTGGCGACATATTTGCGTTAACTACAATGTAAGGATACTTGTTTACCATTCCGTTCATACCGCTGAACTTTCGACAGTCGTAATCAAGTTCAAAGATAAGAAAACCACAATTCTCAAGAGCAGCATAAAGCTCTTTTATAGGTCCGACTACAGGAAACCCAAGAGCCTGTTTCAGATTTTTGGCATCAATTTCCGAGTCTGTATTCCATTCAAGATTTTTCGTACGAGGGGGATCTGGGAGAGGATTTCCTCCCAAACACTCTACAGCATCAAAGAACCGGCTGAAATACTCTTCAACCGACTCTCTTATATACTCCTGTTTCGATTCAGGAAGTGATGCTTGTTTGCGGAATTCACCATGTTCAAAAGAAAGAGAAGTATTTCGCTCCGCTAGAAAGTCAGCGATAAAGACACCCAAAACGTCAGCCAGTTTCTTGATCATATCAATATCCGGATTACGTTCACCATTTTCATAATGCGTTATCGTCATAGCAGATACACCACACTTATCCGCGAGTTCTTTTTTAGACATATTCTTTTGTAACCGATAATACTTAAGGTTCTTATTGAACATATGTCAGCACCACCTTCCTGTGTTTAGTTTACTACTTTTTTTTCAAATAGTAAACAGCCAATCATGGAAGATGCTTGCCTTGTTGCTGGTTAACATTTGGTTAACGTTTTGATGAAATCTTATGCGATCATTCGCTATTATGTGACGCGTTAATGCGCGTTTAACCCTGATAAATCAGCATTTCATGCAAAACTATACCACGATAAAAAACGCGTGAATTTGCCTTTGTAATCAGCAGGTCGCGAGTTCGAGTCTCGCAATCGGCTCCAGCAAAGAACCCCGATACCGCAATGGTTTCGGGGTTTTGTTTTTCTGCTGATTAATCTCGAAGGATCGTCTACGATATACTACGCGTCGCGTGATCGGTTCACGGTTTGTTCGTAGTCTACAATGGATTTGTGTCATTTTTGACAAAAATCCATTGTGGGCTCTTGAAGAACACTCCCACCAGTGCTATTTTAGAATGGAAAAGTGTCACAAATGACATTTTCCCATTCTGGAGGGCAATATGGATATTAAACGTGACTTCTATCTAACAAAACTCATAAACCGTATGGGAAATGGGCAAGTAAAAGTTATTACGGGAGTGAGACGATGTGGGAAATCATTTCTTCTCAACACATTATTCTTTGAATATCTATTGAGCAAAGGCATTCCGGAAGATCACATAATACGATTTGCTTTTGACTCAGCTGACGATCTTGAATTAATAGGCGAAGATATTGTTGAGCTTCAGTTGGAGAACAAGAAGGCCGATCCGAAGAAGTTCATGAAATATATCAAAACAAAGTGTGTAGACAGCAAAAAGTATTATCTTCTGCTTGATGAAGTCCAGTTAATGGATTCATTCGAATCTGTATTGAACGGGTATATACGAAAAAGAAACCTGGACATATACGTTACAGGCAGTAATGCAAAGTTCTTGTCTAAGGATATTATTACAGAGTTTTCCGGACGTGGGGACGAGATTCATATGTACCCTCTGAGTTTTTCGGAATTCATGACAGCTTTCGAAGGCGATAAATATGCAGGACTATCACAGTACATGACATATGGCGGTATTCCTTTGGTTGTTCTTTGTAAAGATGATAGCGACAAGTCGGATCTGCTGGCAAACCTTTACAGCGAGATATATGTTTCTGATATAGTAAAACGTCACAAAGTACGAAATCAAAGTGAATTGGAAGATCTATTGAATATTCTTTCTTCTTCCATCGGATCACTTACGAATCCCGAAAAACTCAAGAGAACTTTTCAGAGCGTGAAGCATTCGAAGATAACCGGCCCGACTATACAGAAATACCTGGGATATTTGCAAGACTCCTTTCTTCTCGAATCAGCGACTCGTTATGATATAAAAGGCAAATCGTATATCGAGACGCCTCAGAAGTATTATTTTAGCGATTTAGGTCTGCGTAATGTCCGGATCAACTTCAGACAGATGGAACCAACTCATTCGATGGAAAATGTTATCTATAATGAACTCCGCATGAGAGGGTATAACGTAGATGTTGGCGTCGTACCAATTGTTGAAAAGGATTCAAACGGTAAGCAGCAGCGAAAACAGTTGGAGATCGATTTTGTATGTAATAAAGGCTCATCGAGATACTATATCCAATCGGCCTATTCGTTACCTACAGAAGAAAAACGCATTCAGGAAACACGTCCATTCACCAAAATCAAAGATGCTTTTAAGCGTATCGTAATCACAGGCGATATGATTTCACCCCATTATGACGAAGATGGAATCCTGCTTGTGAACATATATGATTTCTTACTGAATCCCACGGTGATTGAGGAATAATCTGTCAGGCACCATCCTGTCAGAAAAGAATGGGGGCAACATTACTCTTGAACCTTCTTAAACACTTGGTCGAAGACATCAAGAGGGATCTTCACCCAAAAAGAATCCTGGGTTATCGTGTAACCGACATATCCGCCTTCCTTTAGCCGGATATGGATCACTGTTCCGTCTTCCATCTGAAGATACAGATGAACGATTTTCCCTTCCCGATACCACGTCTCCGCCTCGTTCACGTCCGACCAGGTATCAATGACAGGCGCGCCGACAGTGCTTTTCCAAAAGGCGTCCCAGACTTCGTCACTGATCGAAACATCACTTCGGTTCCCTCTGCCATGATTCCAATCCTCCTGACTCTGTTTCTGAACCGATCGCACATTTCCATAGATGTGTAACCTGGCCTCAAAGATGTCTTCTCCTGTGGCAAGTTCGATATTGTTCATCCGTTCCATGAACATTACCATACGGAGGATATCATCATTTTCGTATACACATACACATATTCTGAAGTCCGGGTCATAGCCCTTGACCGTATAGACCTCTCCTGCCGTAGTCGATGCAAATTCAGTTGCGTACTCATCCTGTGAAGACCACTCATCCAGATTGCCCTTCGCCGTTCCGAGGCGCTCACCGATCAGTTCTGAAACCTTTTCCAGATCCTGTTCGCCATAGTACTCAGCCTGCGTATAGATGCCGCCCCTATAGACCACTAATCCGACCATATCCGCCATCAATGACACTTTCCCTTCCGGAAGGACGATTTCAGGAACATAGACCCCCTGCTCTTTACTGTTCGGCGCATTGGTGGAAGACGTTGGGACAGTATTCGTCGTTTCTGATGGCGCAGTATACGTGACGGCAGCTGTGGTTTTCGCCTCCTGCCTTCCTGGCAGAACAAATCTCGAGACGACATAGACGCCCCCTGCAATCACAAGAAGCGCGGCAGCAACAGCCAACCACAAGTATTTCCCGTCGTTCTTTGCCTGCATATCCGCCTCGTTCCGAAGGAATCGGGCATCAATATCGCCTAAAGTATCCAATAAATCGTGACCCGTCATAGAGAATAACCTCCATTTTTCAGATTCTCTTTCAGTTTCTTTCTCATCCGGCAAAGCACTGTCTTGACTTTGCTTTGCGTCATACCATATCTTTTGGCAATACTTTCGACGGATTCGAAGTACCAGTATCTTCTAACAAACACTCTCTGCTGCTCTTCAGAGCAGGAATCCAGAAAGATCTCCAAGAGTTCCTTGAGGCAAAGCCTGTCCATCTCCGCTTCTGTGGAATAGGGCGCCGGAATACATTCCTGCATCTCCTGTGTCAGTTCACTATACACGGCATTCCGCTTCTGCCGGCGATTGGCCTTGCAGATATCCAGCGCACAGTGTCTGACGATCCTACCAACAAATGCAAAGAGATACGTCCGCGGTTCGTGAGGTGGAATCAGGTTCCATGTCTTTAAGTACGCATCGTTCTCGCACTCTTCCGCCGCCTCGTGGTCGCACAGGATATCAAATGCGATTCGTCGAAGCCGCTTGCCGTATTTCTTTGACGTCTCAGTGATAGCCTGTTCGTCTCTGGACAAGAATAAATCTACGATCTTATCGTCTTCCAAGAAACTCTCCTCCGTTTTTTTCATGCGCATTCACCCTTATTAGCGACATTTTCTCACATATGGTTACACTATTGGAAAAATTTCTGAAAAGTCATCACGTTTTTCTCTTCTCAAAAAGAAAAAGCTAAAGATGCCAGCAAGTATCCTGAAACGATTTTTGGTGTTTATTTTGCAAAAATCATATAAAAACAGGCAAAACGATAAGCAACGATAAATCTCTCAAACGTCCTATTTTCAAGCATCAAAGGCACATTTGCAAAACGATAAAAAACACCTCTTCCGCTATTTGTAATCTGCAGGTCGCGAGTTCGAGTCTCGCAATCGGCTCCAAGAAGAAAGAGAGCTGTCTCACAAGGCAGCCTCTTCTTTGCTTTTTGTTATAAAACCAGTGGTTTGGTGTTTCTTATAACACTTTATAGGAAAGCCGTTTGTATAAGACCAAGGGTTTTGCTTTCCTTATAACAATGGGGGGGAATGCTGGTGTTATAAGACACTCAAAAAAC
>JAFZKB010000020.1 GCA_017551865.1 Clostridiales bacterium
AAGGGGATTGGCTGACTGTTTTTTGTGCGGATGCTTGATCCAAGGGGCTGTACGTCAGGCCAATTACTCCCCATATTATAAGAAAAAAGTGCAACTGTCAGAGTTAATTACTCTCTAACAATTACACTTTTATGGTACTAAGGGGCTGTCTCACAAGGCAGCCTCTTTTTGTTACTCTAATTTTTTGGAAGAAGCGGCTCGCCATACCTTTTGCGGCCGACATAGTAGGAGTTCTCGGTAAAGCCGAAAGAAGCAAGATATTCGGCTACTTTCGGAAAGTGTACGCAAAGTGTATCCGAACTATGTGAATCCGATCCCAGGGAGATGTTTCTGCCGCCCATTTCGTAGTAACGGGAAAGGATCTCCTGATCCGGAAGGACATCGGAGTGGCCGTTTTTGATCATCTTATCGACTGATCTCGTGTTGATCTCGAGGCACTTATCTTTTGCGATGATCGCAGCAAGGAAACGATCGAAGCTTTCGGGACACTGGCTGTACTTGATCTGCGGATGCTCATAGGGTGCATACCGGTTGATGTAATCGTAGTGACCGACGATATCGAAGTTATTACAGTTTTCAACCATGTCTGACATTTCTTCGATATATCTTGTATAAACATAGATCATATCTTCTCCGTAGCACTGACGGAAGAAGTACGGATCTTTTCCATCGAAAAGATGATCGCTTAAGATAACACTGTCAAAAGGGTATTTGGCAATCAGGTCATCGTAGAATGCACAAAGATGTTTCTGATATCCGAGCTCAATGCCTTTATATAAAGGCAGATCACCAGCGTATTCGGTCCATTCTTTCGTCTTTTCGAAAAATACTGAGATGTCAAAGAATTGCGGTTCACCGATATCGTGAGGGTAATCGCCCTCGTAGTGTTCGGTAACTGCCACGCCGCGCATATTCAGTGCTTTGCAGGCGTCGATCAGTTCGTGTGCGGACATTTTCGCATCTGAACTGAAGTGTTTCGTGTGATTGTGGTTGTCTGTATACATTATTTATCCCAATCTAATAAAGAGTTAGTCATGCTTAACACGATAATATGGTATCATATATTCGTATTTTTTGTTTATATTCTTTCTATAAAGGAGATGATCATATGGCGAAAGAAAAAAAGCCTGTAAAAGAGCTGAAGGAAAAGAAGCCGAAGGCAAGTAAGAAAGAGAAGAAGGAGCTTTTCGCAGAGTATCCGAATCTTTGGGAATCCAGATCTTCTGACGATATCGAGCATACCATGGCTTTTGCCGAGGAATATATGGCTTTCCTCGATATTTCCAAGACAGAGCGTGAGTTCGTAAGTAATGCGGTCTCGGCTCTTACCGATTCCGGCTATGTGGATATTGAATCCAAAAAGTCTTTAAAAGCCGGAGACAAAGTATATGCTTCCATTAAGGGAAAAGGTCTGATGTTTGCCGTTGTCGGTAAGGAAGATATCGTGAAGGGCATGAATATCTTAGGTGCTCATATCGATTCCCCGAGACTCGACTTAAAGCCGAACCCGATCTATGAAGAGGATGATCTTTGTTTCTTCAAGACCCATTATTACGGCGGTATCAAGAAGTACCAGTGGACGACCATTCCTCTTGCGATCCACGGTGTCATCATGAAAAAGGACGGCACAAAGCTTACGATCTGCGTGGGTGAAAAGGACGACGATCCGATCTTCTATATTACAGATCTTCTCCCGCACCTGGGTTCTGAGCAGATGAGCCATAAGGCTTCTGATTTCATCAAGGGTGAGGACTTAAATGTTCTGATCGGCGGCAGCAAGCTTCAGGGTGATGATTCCTCTGATGCCTGCAAATACGCCATCATGAAGATGCTGAATACCGAATATGGTATCGATGAGAAGGATTTTGTTTCTGCAGAGCTTGAGATCGTTCCGGCAATGAAGGCAAGAGATGTCGGATTTGACCGTGCCCTGATCGCGGCCTTTGGACACGACGATAAGGTCTGCGCATATCCTGCCCTGATGGCTTTGATGGCACAGGAAGCTCCGGCAAGAACATGCGTATGCATGCTTTCCGATAAGGAAGAGATCGGCTCTTACGGTAACTCCGGTGCTCAGTCCCGCCTTTATGAGAATTTCCTTGTCGAACTTTTCGCTAAGGTAAACGGCGGTTATGATGAACTCGGTTACAGAAAGTGCATCGCCGGTACGAAGATGCTCTCCACAGACGTTTCCAACGCTTATGATCCGAAGTATGCGAGCGTTTCTGATAAGAGAAATACCGCTTATCTCAGTAAGGGCGTAAAGATGGAAAAGTATACAGGTGCAAGAGGTAAGGCGGGCGCAAGTGATGCCAACAGCGAATTCTTTGCATCTATTCTTCGCATCTTCGCCGAGAATAATATCCCGTGGCAGACAGGTGAACTTGGTAAGGTAGATGCCGGTGGCGGCGGAACGATCTCCGCTTATCTGGCCAAGCTTGGAATGGAAGTCATCGACTGTGGAGTTCCGGTACTTTCCATGCATGCTCCGTATGAAGTTATCTCCAAGATCGACCTGTATTTCACGTATCTTGCATATAAGTGCTTTATTGAAAACATAAAATAAGGTATAATGCCTTTTCGTAGTATGGTAGGTGTGGTGCATGGAGCACCACGAGAAAGAAGGTAAAACATGATTATTGTAGTAAAACCGGGCGCCAGTGAATCCCAGGTCCATGAGATCATTGATGTATTGGAAAGAAACGAACTGAAGCCGCACGTTTCCGAAGGTGCGGAGCGCTTGATCATCGGCGTCATCGGTGATAAGTCCCGTCTTACACCGGGCTCTCTGGAAGTTCTTTCAGGTGTTGAAAAGATCGTTCCGATCATGGAGTCCTATAAGCTTGCGAGCCGTCAGTTCCGTCCGGAAGGCACTTCCTTTAATGTAAAAGATCTCGTCATCGGCGGCAATGAACTTGTCATGATGGCAGGTCCCTGTGCCGTGGAGAGTGAAGAACAGGTCGAGGCCGTCGCTTCGAAGATGGTGGCCTGCGGCGTCAAAGTCCTTCGTGGCGGCGCGTATAAGCCGAGAACATCTCCATATGCTTTCCAGGGACTCGAAAAAGAGGGCCTGAAGATCCTTCGCCGTGTCGCAGACAGATATGGTCTTCTTGTAATCAGCGAAGTAACTTCCGAGAACGATATCGAATATGCTTCGAACTACTTGGATATTATCCAGATTGGTGCCAGAAATGCCCAGAACTTCCGTCTTCTGTCCGCAGTCGGTAAGTCCGGTATTCCGTGTATGCTAAAGCGCGGTATTGCCGAGACTATCGATGAGTGGCTCGGATCTGCCGAGTACATCATGAGCGAGGGTAATTACCACATCATGATGTGCGAACGTGGTATCAGAACATTTGAGACGGCAACAAGAAGTACTCTGGATATCAGCGCCGTTCCGGTTCTTAAGGGCAAGACGCATCTTCCGATCATCGTCGACCCGAGCCATGCAGCCGGAAAAGCCCAGTATGTAGAACCTCTGGCTCTTGCGGCAATCGCAGCTGGTGCTGATGGACTTATCATTGAGGTCCATCCGGATCCGAAACATGCTCTTTCGGATGCCGCTCAGCAGCTGACACCGGAAGCTTACGCAGAACTCGCACAGAGAGTCAAAGAGATGGCCGCAATCGTGAAGCGTTCTTATCCTATTGTCAAAGCGTGACATTTATGTTAAGTTAGTTAAGAACAACACGTTGATGGGGATTAGTAAAGACCCGATTCTTTCGTCAGAGAGTCTGCGGCTGGTGAAAGCAGATGAAAGAGAAGTTTTGAACTCGCCCCGGAGTGCGCCGCCCTGAAAAGTAGTGAGTAGGGGAGGTCGGAGGCTCACCGTTATCAGAGAGCAGGATATCGGATTTTTCCTGTATCCGACGAGTGCATCCCGAAGAAGGGATGAACAAGAGTGGTACCGCGGAAGTTTGGCTTTCGTCTCTTATTAGAGACGGAAGCCTTTTTGTTTTGACATTTTTTAAATCAGCAGAAGCAGAAGAGGAGGGAAGAGCATGAATTCAGGTAAATACCGTATGCCGGTAAAAATCGATTTTCCTGAGCGCACATGGCCGAACAACAAGATCACCAAAGCACCAATCTGGTGCAGCGTCGATCTAAGAGACGGTAATCAGGCGCTGGAGGTCCCGATGGATCTAATCCAGAAGGTCCAGTTTTTCGATTATCTGGTCAAGCTCGGATTTAAAACGATCGAGATCGGCTATCCGGCCGCGTCCGATACGGAATATGAATTTACACGTTACCTGATCGATAATGATCTCATCCCGAAAGATGTAACTGTACAGGTTTTGACCATGGCCAGAGAAGACGTCATCAAAAAGACCTTTGATGCCGCTAAAGGCGCCAGATCTGCGATCGTGCATCTTTATAACTCTACGTCTCAGCTTCAGCGCGAAGTCGTCTTCGGCTTTGACAAAGAACAGTGCAAGAACCTCGCTGTGAACGGTGCGAAGATGATCCAGGCAGAGATCGATGCGGACGAAAGTAACACCGAGTGGCTCCTCGAGTATTCTCCGGAAAACTTCTCGGAGACCGAGCCGGATTTTGCCGTGGAGATCGTGGATGCCGTACTCGATGTCTGGAAACCGACACCAGAAAAAAAGGTCATTATTAATCTTCCGGAAACCGTGGAAATGTCGTCACCGAACGTATTTGCAGATCAGGTGGAGTATTTTGCCACACATACTAAGTACAGAGATTCTATTATTATTTCTGTACATACACATAATGATCGAGGCACTGGTGTGGCATCTACAGAGCTTGCTCTGATGGCCGGAGCAGACCGTGTTGAGGGAACGCTTTTCGGAAACGGGGAGAGGACAGGAAATGCTGATATTGTCACGCTTGCGATGAATATGTTCATGCAGGGCGTCGATCCGGAACTGGATTTTTCGAACATGGATGATGTCATTGATATGTATGAAGGATGCACCGGAATGCGTATCGGAGACCGTCAGCCGTGGGCTGGAAGGCTTGTATTTACCGCATTTTCAGGCACACATCAGAATGCGATACAGAAAGGCATGGAAAATGTCAAAGAAATAAATAACTGGTATGTGCCGTATCTGCCGATCGATCCTTCAGATGTAGGCAGAAATTACGATCCGATCATCCGTATCAACAGTCAGTCCGGTAAAAACGGTCTGGCATACATTATGGAGCGCAATTATGGCTTGCATCTGCCGAAGGCATTCCAGAAAGACTTCATGCAGATTGTTACATCGGAATCTGAAAACCGCCATAGTGAGATGATGCCTCAGGAACTTTTCGAATTGTTTGATGAGGTCTATGTAAATGTCATGACGCCGTATCACATGGTGGGATATCGTGAAGAATCTCTCGGAGATAAAAAAGCGCATGTAACTGTGAATCTGAAATACGGCGAGGAACCGATCGAGGTCAACGGAGATGGTATCGGTTTACTCGATGCGTTCTGTAATGGTATAGAAAAAACACTGAACATTAAATTGTCGATCCGTATGTATAACGAGCATGCTATTAAGAGCGGATCTGACTCGGCAGCTATCACATACGTACAGATCGCAGACCAGGATGGTAATCTGCATCTTGGAGCAGGTATTTCAAGTTCCGTAACCAAATCATCGCTTCGAGCCGTCGTATGCGCATTAAATAGAATGATCCGTTAAGTACAAATCATCATTCAGAAGAAAATAAAACGCTCCTGAGCGGTCTGTATTAAAAGCGAAATCCATCCGCTGGTCCTCGGAGAAAAACCATAAAAGCTCAATGTGGTTCATACAGTTTTTCGCTTTGCGAAAAAACTCACCACGTTTGAGCTTTTTTGTTTTTACTGGTTGCCTGTGGGAATTAGATCCGTTGAAGGGGCTGGTTTGTATATTCTTATCATATTTCTGTTTTTCTTCTTCTCAATTAAACAAAACTGTGATTTTGTTTAATTGCATATCAAATTTTGAAGCTTCTCTATTTAAAATTCAAAATGAACTTCTTCTGCTTTACCTCTTTTGGGAAAACTGATCAGACGACTTCCTGAGTTGTTTCTGTCGTTTTAGTTTCGTCAGATGGATTTAACTCGGCGGTGCTTGACGGGATCGGTGTGACATTCTGGATATCCGGAACGACAGCTTCGTTTGTTGTCTCTGTAGCAAATGGATCGCTCTGGGTAAGTTCGTCAAATTCGTTGATGCCGATCATCTGTTTATATTCATTGGTATCGAGCTTCGGAACAAACCATCTGTAGGCCATGATCAGTACAATAACGATAATGCAGCCGATCAGGACGCGACGGATGATCAGTAAGGATCTTTCTTTACGGAATTTATTATCTACATACTCTTTTGTGGTATATCCCACGAGTACATATACCTTATGAATGGACTTTCTTTTCGGCATTCTGCGGTATTCCGCAATCTTTGCCTTGACCTTATTTCTGATGGAATTAGGGAGATTTTTGAAATATTGAACGGTTGTACGTCCTAAAAAGGCGAAAAATCCGCCGATTTTCGACAGGATATCCTCGGAAGGTTCCATTTCTTCCGCAAGATCCTTCTCCTCTTCTTCAACTATTTCCTCGATTTTGATCTGTTCGTCGTCCATTTTCATTTTCCTTAATCATGAAGATTATAGCACAACGACTTTTACTTCGCATTACTTTACCGTAACCTATGTTTTCTTCCGCGATATGCGGCCTTCCGGATACAGTTAGTCCGCACAGGATCAGCATAATGACAGTACTTGCCGTCACGATCCATAGTGCCACTTTATTTATTTCCTGTGTTTTTTCCATTATTTTCTTCCGTTTCTTCAAATACGAACAATCGTTTGACAACCATATATACTAATGTTAAGATTAGTTTGAAATCTAAGTACGGAGGCATGGATATGAGCGCATATAGATTTACTAAGAGCAATCTGAATGAGACTTTGGAGATCATCTATTCTTATATCGTTTCCTACGTGAAGAAAGAGGGTTATCCGCCGTCTGTCCGTGAGATCTGCCAGGGTGTCGGCATCCGTTCCACTTCCACCGTACATGCGCATCTGCACCGCTTAATGGAAGAAGGACGTATCGAGTACGTTCCCGGTAAGCGCCGTGCCATTATGATCAAGAATGAAGAGGATTCTTCCACTTCCGCAGCGACGAAGATCCCGCTCGTCGGTACAGTTACCGCAGGTGTTCCGATCCTTGCGGAAGAGAATATCGATCATTATATGCCCTTCCCTTCCGAGTATTTTACTTCCTCGGATTACTTTGTACTGAAAGTCCGTGGCGACAGCATGATCAATGCACATATTATGGATGGCGATTATGTTATCGTTCGCCGGGATAATATGGCCAATATGAACTCCATTATCGTAGCTCTGATCGGTGATGAAGCCACTGTCAAGCGCCTCTGCTACAAGAGAGGCCATGCTGTCCTTATGCCTGAAAATCCGGCCTACTCCCCTATCCCGTTTGAGGATGACGATTGTAAGATCCTGGGCGTTGTGGACGGAGTTTTCAGACCATCGGTACAGTGATATTTATCTAGCCGCGCATAAATATCTTTCCTTCTTTACGTAGTTATCATCCCATTTGCTGTTCTCGGGTTTGATCATCTGCTTTCCTGATCTGGGTGAAATGTAGCTGATACTATGCTTGAATATCATCATCTGTGCCATTTCGTTATGAACGATGATCGTATCCTTGTCATAGCAGTCGATGACCCCTTCAATGATCTCCCCTGAAGATGTGACGATCTCTAATGAAGCGTGCTCTTTTCTGCATTTGTTCAAAAAGACATCGTGGACACGAAACTGGATGTCGCGGATCTGTTCCACCTCTTCGTAGTTCATAAATCATACCTCCTAAAAAAGTTTGCCTGTGTCTAAACTATAGCAACTCGGAGAATGATTATCTGTATGATATATGCGAAGTTTTAGGAAATTTCGGTATATCGGTTATTTGATATATAACGAAATATCATAATCCTTAAGATCCGAAGAAGGAATCCAGGTCACATCGTCCATGTGACGGAACCAGGTAAGCTGTCTTTTCGCGTAGTTTCGCGAATGCTGCTTAAGAAGTTCCACGCATTCGGAAAGATCCTTCTCCCCTTTTATGTAGGGGAAGAGTTCCTTATATCCGATGGCCTGCATGGCTGTACAGTTTTCCGGAAGAGACAGATCGAAAAGATATCTGGCTTCGTCCAGGATCCCTTCTTTCAGCATGAGATCGACACGAAGATTGATCCGGTCGTAGAGTTCTTCTCTCGGCCAGTCGATCGCAAATAACTTAAATGGATATCTTGGTCCTTCTTTCGTCGAATCTTCACGTATCTCGGATGTGGTCTTATCCAGCGTCTCCAGAAGCGCCAGCGTATGGATCACGCGCTTGGTATTATTCTTATGGATCTTTTCCTCACAGGACGGATCCAGGGCAATAAGACGCGCGTAAATGCCGTCTATCCCCTTCTCTTCATATTCTTTTCGGATCTCCTCTTCTCTTTCCCTGTCGATGGGCGCAGAATCGAAAGCGAAACCTTTCTGAAGTGCCTGAACATACTGTCCGGTTCCGCCGCAGAAAACAGGCAGTACTCCCCTTCCCAGAAGTTCCCCGATCTTAGAATAGGCAAGATCAATGTATTCCGCCACATTAAAAGGAGTTTCCGGTCCGAAAAGGTCGATCAGGTGATGCGGGACCTCTTTCTGCTCCTCTTCTGTCGGCTTCGCCGTACCTACGGAAAGGTGCTTATAGATCTGCATGGAATCGCAGCAGATGATCTCCCCGGAAAGCTTTTTCGCCGCCCGGATCGACAGACCGGTCTTGCCGCTGGCAGTAGGCCCGCAGATGATCGGTATCTGTGAGTATCCGGTCTTTTCGAAAATTCTTTCCATAAGGTTCACCTTATACGATACGCTTAAACTGCTTCTCGATCTCTTTTTCCGAGATACGGATCAGGATCGGACGTCCGTGCGGACAGTGATACGGATCCTTAAGTTTCGAAAGATCTTCCAAAAGGCCCTTTATCTCGATATCGTGAAGTTTATCGTGACCCTTGACCGCGGCCTTGCAGGCACATGTGGCCAAAGAAAGAATGAGCGCATCTTTTCTCGTCTTGCTCTGATGCATCCATTCATCGACCATTTCGATAAATGCGGAGCTTACGCTGTTCGGATCGATCTGCGCAGGGACTGAACGGATCGCCATTTCACTGTCGCCTAAAGAAGAGATCTCAAAACCGAGGTTTTCAAGCTCTTCGCTGTGCTCTTCGATAAAGCTGATGTCGGATCTTGACATAGAAACGATCGCCGGTGAAAGAAGGGGCTGGGAAACGATCTTCTTTTCAGCTTCCTGGGCCACAAGTTTCTCGTAAAGAACTTTCTCGTGAGCGGCATGCTGGTCGACCATAAGAAGCGTGCGGTCAGTTGATTCCATGAGAATATAGGTATCACAGAAAGTACCAATCACACGGGCAGCCATAAGCTCGTGAAGGCTTTCTTCTCTCGTCTGAATGAGCGTTTCAGGAATCTGCGGCTGGGTAAGTTCAGGCGCTTTTGGCTCATCAGGAGTAACCACATATGAAGGTGCAGGTTCGGAAAGGGTCTCCTTATTTTCATATGCGATCGCCGGAGATGGTTCATCGAACGGGATCGTGGAAAACGGTACTTTGATGGCAGAATCCGGCTTTTTTATTTCAGGAGTCTTTACCACTGGAGTCGGCGCAGGAATCGGTGCTGGAACTGGAGCGGTTGCTGGAGCCGCAACATGGCTTTGCGGAGCGGATGCAACCGGTGCGGAGACCGGTTCTTTTCCCGAAGAAGGAAAAGAATAATCGATGCTCATCGACTCGGTCGCAAGCGTGCTGGAAAGCGCGTGATACACGGCGCGGTAGATCGCGGATTCATTGGAGAAACGGACCTCTGCCTTCTGCGGATGGACGTTGACATCAAGATCCTGGGAAGGCATGTAGATATCAAGGATCACGAAGGCGTATTTTCCCTTCATGAGCATATTCGTATAGGCGGAATCTACAGCAGATGTGATTGTCTTACTGCGAATAAGACGCTGATTGACAAAGAAGATCTGCTCGGATCTGGAAGCCCGGGAGATCCTTGGAAGACCGGCAAATCCCTTAACCGTGATGCCGTCGACATTGTACTCGATCGGACGGCAGGCGCTGACGATATCTTTTCCATAGACGCTATAAAGTGCGGAACTGGCATCGCAGTTACCCGGGCTCTGAAGGACTGTCTTCCCGTTCTTAATGAACTTAAAGGAAACGTCGGTGTGACAGAGGATAAATCTCTCGATCAGGACCTGGATATAGTTGGCCTCGGTTTGGTCCTTCTTAAGGAATTTGAATCGCGCCGGAAGATTGTAGAAAAGATCCCGGACCTCGACGGTCGTTCCTGACGGCATGCCGATGGGATCACAGGAGATGAATTTTCCTGCTTCATAGCGGACGCATGTACCCTTTTCAGCAAGCGGTTCCTTGGTCGAGAGAGTAACGCGGGAAGCAGCAGCGATACTGGCAAGAGCCTCGCCTCTGAAACCCATGGAATGCAGGGAAAACAGTTCATCTAATGTCGTGATCTTACTTGTGGCGTGACATATGAAGGCGTTTTTGGCATCCTCTTCATCCATACCGCATCCGTTATCCCGAACGCGTATCAAAGTGATGCCTCCGTCCTGTATCTCGATTGTGATCTGTGTGGCACCTGCATCGATGGAATTCTCCATCAGTTCTTTTACGATGGACATCGGCCTTTCAATGACTTCACCGGCAGCGATGGCATTGGATGTGGCCGCATCCAGAAGATGAATTCTTGACATAACTAATCTTCTCCTTTGGCTTTCTCAATCAGTGAATAAAGTATATTCATCGCCTCCAGTGGCGTAATACGGGAAATGTCCATGTTTGCCAGTTCCGACCTGAGAGAGTGGGAATCGGCAGTTTCCGTGCGGTTCGGGGCAAAGAGCGGGATCTGGCCGGAGATCGGTCCTTCGAAGCTCTCCCCTTCCCCATCAGAATAGGTGATCTGCATCTTTTTCTTCTCAAGCTCGGAAAGGATCACATTGGCACGTTCAACGACTTCACTCGGAACGCCGGCCAGACGGGCAACTTCAATACCATAGCTGTCAGAGGTACCGCCGTTTGAGATCTTATGCAGAAACTTGACTTCCTTATTCTTTTCTTCGACCTCAACATGCGCGTTATAGACACCGTTTATCGTCTTTTCGAGCTGGTTGAGTTCGTGATAATGCGTGGCAAAAATCGTTCTTGCGAACATGATCGAACGGTTGGAAATAAACTCGATGATCGCCCAGGCGATGGCCAGACCGTCGTAGGTACTGGTGCCGCGGCCGACTTCATCTAAAAGCAGAAGGCTCTTATATGTGCCGTTTCGAAGTATCCCCGACACTTCGTTCATCTCGACCATAAAGGTAGACTGACCAAGCGAGATATCGTCGGATGCGCCGATACGCGTAAAGATCCGGTCAACGATACCGATGTGTGCAAAGGATGCCGGAACAAAAGATCCGATCTGGGCAAGCAGCACGATCAGTGCGGTCTGACGCATATAGGTCGATTTACCGGCCATATTCGGGCCCGTGAGGATCATGATGCGGTGATCGTTTTCATCCATCTCGATGCCGTTAGGGACGAATTCGCCTTCTTTGAGCATCTTTTCGACGACCGGATGTCTTCCATCTTCGATGACAAGGGACGTCGTATCGTCCACCTTCGGCCGGCAGTAATTATTTCTTTCAGCAAGTTCTCCGAGCGACATAATGACGTCGAGCACAGAAAGTGCAGATGCCACTTTGTAGAGACGGTGCACCTGGGATGCGATCTTCTCTCTGATCTCGCAGAACAGGTCATATTCCAGGGATACGAGCTTGGCCGTGGAGCCGACGATCGTATCTTCGATGCTCTTTAATTCTTCGGTGATATAGCGCTCACCGGTCGTTAATGTCTGCTTTCTGATATATCTATCCGGAACGAGCGGGACATTGCCTTTAGAGACTTCGATATAGTAACCGAAGACCTTATTGTAGCTGATACGAAGGTTCTTGATTCCGGTCTCTTCTCTTTCTTTGGCTTCCATCTCGAGGATAATGGACTTTCCGTCCTTACTTGCGCGGCGCAGACGGTCTGCTTCCTCGTTATAGCCGTCCTTGATCATGCCGCCTTCTTTGACCGAGATCGGCGGATCCTCATCAAGGGACTTTTCGAGAAGCTCGTAGATATCAGAAAGATCTTCAAGGTCTTTTACCGTATCGGAAAGGATACCGGCGGAAAACTGCCCGGCGCATTCCTGAATATACGGAAGTTTACTTAAGGTGTTCCGGAGGTTTAAAAGGTCTCTGGCGTTGACAGAAGACAGCGCGATACGTGATGCGAGTCTTTCCATGTCATGGACGCCGAGAAGGGCTTCACGGAGCTCCTGGCGGTGAATAAAGTCATTCTTTGCCTGCTCGACAGCATCGAGTCTTCTGGTGATGGACATGACATCGATCAATGGTTCCTCGATGTATTCTCTCAGGCGTCTTCCGCCCATGGAGGTCTGGGTCATATCGATCGCCCAGAGGAGGCTTCCTTTTTTCGATTTCGAGCGGATCGTGGAGGTGATCTCCAGATTCGTTCTCGTGGCGACATCCAGTTCCATCGTGTCGGAAACTTCGTAGATCCTTGCAGTCGAAAAATGCGTAACTTCGGCCTGCTGGGTCTCATCAAGATAAGCCAGGATCGCATCGATCGCAGAAAGAAGAAGGATATTTTTGGATTCTTCGGCAAAAGAACTCTTCCCCTTCCCTTTCTTCCCGATATTTCCTTTCTTATATTCTTCCGGGAGCACGCGGTCGGAAAGACCGGAGGAAAAATCCGCATTCGGACGAAGTGTCACAGAACCGACAAGGTTATCGCAGACATAGGAAAATAGGCTGTCTTTGGAAAAATCCTCGTTAAAGATCAGTTCGGAAGCACGGTATTTCGAAAGAAGATTGACGAGGTGCTGGGAGGTATTTCCCGTAATGAGCTGCGTCGCTTCCATCGTTCCGGTCGTGATATCCGCCGCAGCAACACCATACTGCATGCCGATCTTAAACACGCAGACGAGGAAGTTATTTTTCTTCTCATCAAGGCCGTTGGTGTCGATTACGGTACCCGGAGTCAGAACTCTCGTGATCGAACGCTTTACAAGACCCTTGGCCAGTGCAGGATCTTCCATCTGCTCACAGATCGCGACTTTATAACCCTGGGTGATCAGACGCTGCATATATGAAGAAGCCGAGTGATGGGGAACACCGCACATCGGTGCGCGCTTTTCCAGACCGCAGTCTCTAGAGGTCAGCGTCAGTTCCAGGATGCGCGATACGAGGATCGCATCGTCGAAAAACATCTCATAGAAGTCGCCGAGACGGAACATCAGGATCGCGTCTCCGGCGGCCTTTTTCATGTCGAAATACTGGCGCATCATCGGAGAGAGCGTCGAGCTGTCGACAGATGCATAAGTTAAAAGATCGTCGTTACTCATCGATAAAACTCTCCAATTCGCCTTCTACGGAATAGGGCTTTGCCTTGAGGATCTTCACCATAGCCAGAAGTCCTTCGAACTGATCGGCATCAAAATCCGGGCTTTCCGCATCAATTGCTTTTCCTTTATACAGCGTCCCTTTCGGGATCTTAAAGTTGACAAGTCTGTTAGAATTCGTCCTTCCGGTCAGTATATCCGGTGCCGTCGCACTCTTCCCTTCGATCAGGATCTCTTCGGTCTTTCCGACCACGGATTCATTCGATTTAAATGTCAGATCGTTCTGCAGAGCCAGAAGTCTTCCGAAACGCTCCGTGACGACATCCTGCGGGATCTGGTCTTCGTAAGAAGCAGCCTTGGTGCCCGGGCGCCTTGAATACTGGAAGGTAAATGCACTGTCGAAACGGCACTTCTCTACGACGTCCAGCGTCGCCTGGAAATCTTCTTCCGTCTCTCCGGGGAATCCGACAATAATGTCGGTCGTAAGCGTCGCGTCCGGAAGTTCTTTTCGAAATAAAAGAGCGGTCTTAAGATACTGCTCCTGATCGTAATGGCGGTTCATGCGCTTTAAGACAGTACTTGAACCGGACTGCATCGGAAGATGCAAATGGCGCTCGATATTCGGATATTTTTTCATGGTATAGATGACTTCCGGAGAAATATCCTTCGGGTGGGAAGTCATGAAACGGATACGTGAAAAACCGGGGATCTTCGCCGTCTCTTCGAGAAGCTGAGCAAAAGAGATCTCCCCTTCTTTATCGTTTCCGTAGGAGTTTACGTTCTGCCCGAGAAGCATGACCTCTTTAAACCCTTCATTTGCAAGGTCAGAAAGCTGCTTTAAGATCTGCTCCGAAGAGCGGCTTCGTTCTCTTCCTCGGGTATAAGGGACCACGCAGTAAGTGCAGAAATTATTACAGCCGTACATGATCGGCACAAGTGCGCGGAATTTTCTTTTTCTTTCGACCGGCATATCATTATCGTCTACGAGATAATCCTCTTCGGATACCGAGAATACACGCTTCCTCTGGCTTAGTTTCTTGTCGAGGATCTCCGGCAGAAGATGAATATCTGAAGGCCCGAAACAGGCATCCACGTAAGGGAAACTCTTCTTGATGCGCTCAACGTTTTCAGGCTGCTTCATCATGCATCCGCAGACAGCAATGAACATATTCCGATTCTGCTTTTTCATCGGCTTATAGGCGCCGAGGTTGCCGAAAAGACGCACGTCGGCGTTTTCTCTGATCGTACATGTGTTAAGGATAAGGAAATCCGGATCCTGATCTTCAGAAGCTTCGGAAAGACCGATATCGCGAAGGATACCTTCGATCTTCTCGCTGTCGGATTCGTTTAACTGGCATCCGTATGTCTTCACATGGTAGACCAGTGTATGCCCCGCTTCGATGCCCATCTCGGCAATGCGGTTTTTCAGCTTAGAAACAAGAGAGTTATAGCGCAATAACTCATCTTGCGATACAATAACAGTTGACACGTAAATGACCTCGATTTCTCTTTCGATTTATTTCGTTGTTTTTGCTCCTTTAATGATACATGAACAATGAATTTTTGTCAGCGGAATCGGGAATAATTTTGAAGAAATGAAGGGGCTTTTTCTGATGCTTCAAAAGAACTGTATAAGACGCATTGTTTCAGTCTTTTTGGCCTTTTGCCTGACCACTTCCCTTCTTTCTTATTCTATTTTTGCCGATGAGACAGAGAGCCCCCCTGCCCCGACACAGAATGAATATGTATTGACCGACCCGACCGATGGCGTCCTCGACCCGGAGCCGGAAAATCTTCCCTCTGTCAGTGCTTCCGCTTTTCTTATATATGATGCCCTTTCCGAGGCTATGTTGATCGGAAATGCTTATGATGAAGTTAGGGCTCCAGCAGCAATCACGCAGATCATGACGATCCTTCTAAGCCTTGAAGAACTCGAGCTTTCGGATACGATCACCATTACCAAAGAGATGTACGAGACGATCCCCGAGAAAAATGTACGTATCGGTTTTACGGAGGGTGAGGTCGTAACTGTCGAGCAGTGCATCAACGCCTGTCTCTTAAAGTCCGCAAATGACGCCTGTATGGCGTTGGCAGTACATATCTCCGGCAGCGAAAAGGAATTCGTAAAAAAAATGAACGACCGTGCCAAAGAACTTGGCTGTAAGGCGACGAACTTTACAAATCCTTGCGGATACAGCGATCCCGAGCATAAGACAACTTGCCGCGATATGGTACTGATCCAGAAAGAAGCCCTTCGTCATCCGGATTATAGGAAAATCGCCACTTCCGCCTCTTTTACCATTGAACCCACGAATAAGTTCAACGATAAGAGGATCTTGAATAATGCAAACCGCTTTATATCAACACCTTCTACTGCTTACGAAAACTATGTCGGTGGTAAGACCGGGTATTCTGAAGACGCCGGATATACTATTATAGCCGGTGCGGAAAAAGACGGACGTTGCCTGATCGGAATTCTTCTTAGTGCAACAGATGCAGAAAAAAGATACCAGGATCTGACGGATCTTTTTGAGTACTGTTTTACAAATTATACGACCACGATGGTAGAGGCATCGGAAATGGATGGCGCTATCAATGCCGTTGTTGCGCAGATCGAAAACGCGATCGCGGGAACGAATCTTTTTATTCAGGACAAGAAGCTTCAGATCGAAGATTACTATACCGTGAAGACTTATCTGGCTAATGGCGGTTATAGTAACAGTGTTGATGTCGAGGGCCTCATTATCGACCCGCTCTCCCCTATTCAGGTGTTTGAACTGCCGGTCAACCGACGTTTTTCAAATAATGAGATGTATAGGATCGGCACACTGACTATAACGATCGCTGACCAGCTTCTTGAAGCGACTCCGGTGCCGAAGACAGAAGAAAAGTCATCGAATAGCATCCGTACCCTGATCCTGACGATCCTTGTTGCTTCTGTGCTAATCGCCATCCTGATATTCGCCGTCGTTCTTCTTGTGAAACTCATGAAGAAAAGAACATCGGACAAGAATCACAGAAACCCCACCATCCTTTAAGGAAAGCAGGGTCTCTTCGTAAACTCTGTTTATTTATGTAGAATCATTCTCCTGCTACGGATACGTCCGGGATCAGAAGGCTCGGCGACTGTGTATGCGAGGAATCCGGTGAGAAATAATCGATATCATTGCCAAGCGCTTCGACTTTCATAAGAAGGTCGAAGAAATTATCGGCGATCGTGATCTGATTTACCGGCTTGTCGATTTTCCCGTCTTTGATCGTAAAGCCTTCCGCCATCAGGGAGAAATCACCGGAAATCGAATTGATGCCCGCATGCAGTCCGTAAAGAGCCGTAATATACACGCCATTTTCCATTTTCTCGAAGAGCTGCTCCTGAGAAAACGATCCATTTTCAAAATGGAAGTTCATCGGCGCGATCCCGATTGAGCCCTTTGCTCCAGAGCGATAGGCATTACCTGTGCTTTCCACACCGTCCACAAGCGCAGTTTTCCGGTTATGAAGAGGCGAGGTAAAAATGCCTTTGTCGATGAGAACGGTCTTTTTCGCGAGAACGCCTTCAGAGTCAAAACCCTGACTCAGATACGAACCTTCGATAATGCCTTCATCGATCAGGGTGATCTTCTCATCTGCGATTTTTTCACCGAGTTTGCCACAGAGCCGTGACAGCCCCTTCTGCATTAATTCCGCGGAAAAAGATCCGGAGAAGGCTGAAAGAAGGTTCTTTGCGGCTTTCCGGTCAAGAACGATCGAGGTCTTTTCGGAAGGGATCGATGTCGATCCGAGTTTGGAGATCACTCTTTTACCTACCTCTTTTACACATTTCTCTTCATCAAGTTCAGAGAGCTTTTTAAAAAGCCAGCCTTTACCGTAGGTCTGTACGTCTTCTCCCTCTTTGGCTCTTACTCCGAGATAAAGATCGAAACCATTATCACTGTCGTGACATACCATTCCCTTACTGTTCTGCATATAGATTTCTGCGCTGCCATAGGAAGCGACACAGTCTTCTACGGCTTCGATCCTTGCATCGTAGGAAAGAAGCGCTTTTTCGAGCCGCAGTGTCAATTTCGAAAGGAAATCATAGTCGATTTTTTCAAGTTCCTCGTTATAGTTATTCAGCTTCGGATATTCTTTTTCGCCTTCATATACGGTGATTTTCTCTTTTACTTCGAGAACACCGCAGTTGTCCTTTGCCTGAGAGATCAAAAACGGTATCATGTCGGGCTGTAAATCTTCGGTGGATGCATATCCCATCTGTCCGTTAAAAAGCCCACGGAAAGAAAGCGCCGCCATATCTGAGTTTTCGAACTCGACGATCTTCCCTTCCCTGGCTGAAACTGCCATCGAAGATTCGGACTCGTAATAGACTTCGGATTCCAGAAAACCTTCTTCTCCGGCTTTCTTCAATAATTCATCGATATAACCAAGTATCTTCTTATCCATACTTACTCCCAATCTAAGCTCTTAGGCCTGACCGCCTACCGTGATCTCGGAAACGCGGATCGTCGGCTGACCGACATCTACCGGAACGCCGCCGCTTACTGAGCCGCAAATGCCCTGTGCAAGCTTCAGATCGTTACCAACGCGGTCGATATTCATAAGAACTTCTCCGCCTTTTCCGATCAGGGTCGCGCCTTTTACGGCCTCACAGATCTTTCCTTCTCGAATCATATAGGCTTCATTGACGGCGAAGTTGAATTCGCCCGTGGAGGTATCCACCGAACCGCCTCCCATACTGGCCGCATAAATACCATATTCCGTATCCGCGATAATACTTTCCGGATCCGATTGGCCATTGGCAATAAAGGTGTTGGACATACGGGAGGTCGGAGCGAAGGAATAGTTCTGTCTTCTGGCACATCCCGTAGAAGGCATATTCATACGACGGGAACCTATCTTATCGACGAGATAACTGTTAAGTATGCCATCTTTAATGAGAAGGTTGGTCGTGGACGGAGTTCCTTCATCGTCCACCGCATAACTGCCCCACTCTTTCTCGATCCTTGCATCATCATAAGCGGATACGATCGGACTGGCAATCTGCTTTCCAAGCATATCGGTAAAGCAGGATGACTTGATTCCTACTGAGGTTGCTTCCAGGGCATGACCACAGGCTTCGTGGAAGATAACACCGCCAAATCCGTTTCCGATAACGACTGGCATCTTTCCGGAGGGACATGGTCTGGCATCGATCATGGTCACGGCGATCTTCGCCGACTTTCTTGCCAGATCATCGAGATCTAATCTTTCGAAGAATTCAAATCCCTCGGAAGACCCCGGTGCGTAACTTCCCTGCTGCTTATCCTCTTCCGAACTTGCGATTGCGGCGATGCTGGCACGGATACGGCAACAGTTATCCTTCACATAAAGACCGTCGGAGTTAGCGATCCATATCTCTTTTTCGGAACCGGCACAGGAAGCGCTGGTCTGGGTGATCAGCGGAGAATACTCCTTAGCGGTCTCTCCGGCTTTACGGAGCTTTTCGACCTGAAGCTTCTTGGAAACACTGATGAGAGAATTTTCGGGTTTCCCGGAAAAATACTCGATCACAGGCTCAAGATAGATCGTCTTGCCGCACGGAGCATCCGATAATGAAGCGGAGGCATTCTGCGCCATGCGGATCAGTTTATCTTCGTGATACAGATCATTGGAATACACATAAACGCATTTGTCGCCTTCTAAGATACGGATTCCAATGCCCATATCAAGCGATGAACCGGTCGATTCTACGACACCGTTTACAAGAGAAACGGATGTGCTTTTCGAATGTTCGATAAAAACTTCGGAAAAATCACCGCCACGGGAAAGTGCCGCGGCGAGGATCCTTTCGATACTGGATTGGCTGAGCATTAAGAAAATGCCTCCTATCTAATCACAAATGATGTTATTTCTTATACTGTCTTCTGATCTTCTTGCTAGTGGTCTTGTCAAACTCGGTATCACGGAGGATAACGCGCTTGATATGCTTGTAGTTGACAAGATTTTTGTTAACCTTAGCTACTTCGTCTTCAAGCAGGCTCTGAACAGCGTCGTCGTCCGGGTTGTCTCCGAGAAGCTTCTTCACTTCTTCCATGCACGGGAAGATCGTAGCTGTGATGATGACGTCGTCGTTTTCATCTTCGCCGGATACGAGGCACTCTTCCACATAGTCCGACATGCAAAGCATAGATTCGATCTCTTCCGGGAAGACGTTTTTACCGTTTTTCGCGATGATGACGTTCTTCTTTCTTCCGGTAATGATGCAGAAACCGTCCTTGTCGATATAACCGAGGTCACCTGTGTGGTAATAGCCATTCTCATCGATGGCTTCCTTCGTGGCTTCTTCGTTCTTGTAGTAGCCCATCATGACGTTATCGCCCTTAGCGATGAATTCGCCGATGCCGTTCTCGTCCTTGTCAATGACCTGAACATCAACAGCCGGAAGCGGAAGTCCTGCCGCTCTGTTGTTAAAGTCGCAGTCACGGTTCAGCGCGAGGATCGGAGCACACTCGGTAAGACCGTAGCCCTGTACGCATCCGAAACCCATATCCTGCATATCCTGGATGATCTGCGGGTCGATCGCTGCGCCGCCGCTGATGATCATGCGGAGGTTGCCGCCGAATGTATCGTGTACCTGCTTAAAGATCTTCTTTCTCTTATCGATACCGAAGAACAGGAGGAAACGGCAGAGTTTTCTACCGAACTCGAACTTTCGGGCCATCTTCTTCGTCGCCTTGGCTTTCGACATGATGCTCTTATGGAACTTTTCGAGCATGAGCGGAACAACGAGAATAATGGATACCTTAGACTGCTGCATATTCGGTACGATATAGCGGAGTCCTTCGCAGATCGCGATATGGGAACCGCGGTATACCTGACAGAGGAAGCCGCAGGTGCACTCGTAGGTGTGATGGAGCGGCAGGACAGAAAGGAACATATCGTTCTGGTCGATATAAAGCATCGAGCACATGCCCTCGAGGTTCTTACAGATATTTCTCTGGCAGAGCATAACGGCTTTGCTTCGGTCTGTCGTACCGGATGTGAAAAGAAGGATCGTCATGGCTTCTCTGTCGATCGGTGCATCGAGGAACAGACGGTCACCGTTATCGAGAAGCTCCTGGCCCTTATTGAGGACATCATAGAAATACTCCACGCCTTCTCTATCGCTCTTATCCATGCAGATAAAGTATTTTACGTTCGGGATCTGATCACGGATCTCATCGAGCACATTCTGCTTCGAGGAAGAATAGATCACGCAATTTACTTCCGCACGATTGAGGCAGCTGGCCACTTCTTCCGGCGGAAGCTCTTTATCGAGAGGAACAACTACGCCTGTTCCGTTTGTGGTGGCAAGATAGGAAACGTACCACTCGTATCTGGTCTCCGCCAGGATCGCGATACGGGAACCAAGTCCGCAAAGATGCGAAAGACCTGTGCCCATTGCCTGAACTGACTTGTTATAGTCGTTGAACGTGTAGTATTCGTAATCTCCACCCTTCACTTTTTTATAGTAAAAAAGCGGAAGATCTCCATACAGTTCGACGCTCTGCTTGAGCATGTCGCGGAGATCTTCAATATGGCGTACATCATAAAGTGGAATGTTCTTCATAAAATCGTTCCTCGTTTTTCTGGCAAATTCCGTCAAACCCTAAATTATTCGACTTATTTAGTATATCGAAATAATTTCGTTTAGACAATAAAATCTCCTTAATTTCCATTGGTTTTCGGAATCTCATACATCTTCAGTTTACGGCGTTTTTCCTTATAGTCCGGGCAGTACTTCGAAACCTGCGCCCAGAACTTCGGAGAATGGTTCATATAGTAAAGATGGGAAAGTTCATGGATCAGGACATATTCGAAAAGATCCGGCTCCACATCCAGAAGATATACGTTCAGGGAGATGTTCCCAAGAGACGAACACGAACCCCACCTTGAGCTCATATTCCGGACATAGATCTTTTTCGGAAGTTTTCCGTCGTATACTGCTAGAAAAGCACTGGCCCGCGCCTTGATGATCCTTGCTTTTCTTCTCTGCTCCGAGGCATCGATATACGGCAGATGGATCTTCTTTTCGAGCTTGATCTTCTGCTTTTCGATCCAGACGAGGTTAGACTCGACGAATCTGTCAATATCGGAAAGTGTGGTACGGATCGGTGCGTGGGCGATGACGTTACCTTCCGGATCCAGATTGATGCGAAGACGGCGAAGTCCCGTGCAGAAATAAACAGTTACCGGGATCTTAAAGGTCCCGGTAACATGATAAGTCGTCTTTTTTATGCGACGGCGGGGCAAGGCTTAAGACCTTCCCGGCACATAGCCGCGGGAGATCGCCATCTCGGCACGCTGCTTCGGCTTTCCGCCAAGCGCGATCTGCTCATCGATAAAGGAAGGATGCTCTGTAAGGAATGCCTTCATGTAATCGATCGGGTTTTCCATAAAGTGGGCGACCATGTCTCTTTGCGCCTTGGTCAGGATCTCCTTCTCTACGCCTTCGTCGAACAAAGACAGTTCGATCTTGGCAAAAGTATACATGTTGACGCCTTCCTTCTTGAGGTTTGCTTCTCCGCCCTGAAGACGGTCAATGACTGCGATGGTATCCGTGATATTCGCACCGACACCGCGGATCGACGGGATCCAGGCATTGGTGTAGGAAGAAGCCTCCGTGATCAGATCGGCGATATGAAGGGTCTTCTTGCCGGAAAGATCGTCTGAACCGACTTTTACGGCCTTCTCTTCGACATTAGAGGAATAATACGTCTCACCATCTTTGAAGATGGAAAGATGCGGTTTTCCGAGAAGATATGCCGGCATCAGCGAGAAGAAGAAGTCACGGCGCTCACCGCCGGAGATGATATCGAAATCCAGTTCCTTTGCCTTTTCGACGATCAGGTCGATGACCATCTTATAAGACTCAGATGTCTCATACTGTTTTTTTACAAACGGTAGAATGTTCGTAAGAAAGTTAGATCTGTCGCCGGCTGCAGATTCTTCGATCAGCGCGAGAAGCTCGTTGGCCTTCTCTTCCGATTCGATCAGAAAGTGCGTATTTACATAAAATGGGCCAAGTGTACCGGAAGCGTACCAGAACGGCTTTTCCGGATCGCTTACGCGTACCGCTTTTGTATCAAATAAATAATCCGCAATCGTTTTCATGTAATTACCTCCACATTTGAAGTGTTCCTGTCAGCGACGACAGTTCTTCGATATTATTCTCTTTGCAGTAGATTTCCAGCTGTTCTACGATCTCGACAGGTCTTGTCGGATGAACGAGTGTGATCGTGCCAAGTTCAACAGCCGAAGCACCGGCGATCATGAATTCGAGAACATCTTCCATGGTCGAAATACCGCCGCATCCTACGACCGGGATCCTTACGGCTTCATATATATCGTGGACCATACGAAGTGCCACCGGTTTTACGCACGGACCGGAAAGTCCGCCGGTATTGTTGTGAAGTAGCGGTCTTCTCGTTTTTATATCAATCGCCATGCCGAGCATGGTGTTGATGGCGACGATCGCGTCTGCACCGCCGGCCTCTGCACCTTTGGCCGTCTCGGAGATCGATGTGACATTCGGTGTCAGCTTGACCCACATCGGAAGGTCTGTTCTTTTCCGAAGATCGGAAACAAGCGCTTCGATCGCTTTGGGAGCGGATCCGATGACCATGCATCCCTCTTTTACGTTCGGACAGGAAAAGTTCAGTTCCAGAGCATCGATCTTATCCTTAAAAGGATCGAGCTTTTCTACCATGGCGATATAGTCTTCATTGGAGTGTCCGGCGACATTGACGACGACACCGGCTCCGCTTTGGACCATATAATCGAGTTCTGTCGCAAGGAAAGCATCTACTCCCGGATTCTGAAGACCGACGCAGTTGAGCATACCGGATGGTGTTTCCGCGACACGAACGCCTTGATTTCCATCTCTCGGAAGAAGTGTCAGCCCCTTAGAAGAAAGTGCTCCAAGTTTACTTAGATCCATATACTCGGCAAGTTCACGTCCGAATCCGCATGTACCGGAAGCGAGGATGATCGGGTTTTTGAAAGAAACATCTCCCACATTTACTTGAATACTCACCAGATCACCTCCTCAGCCTTGAATACCGGGCCGTCTTTGCAGCAACGCTTATGAACGAATTCTTTGCCTTCCTTTTCGGCTTTGATCTTACAGATACATACCAGACAGGCACCGATGCCGCAGGCCATTCTCTGTTCAAGAGAAACATAGCAGGAAAGGCCCTTATTCATCGCCCATTCAGAGACTTTTCTCATCATGATGCCGGGACCGACGACCATCACCGTACTTTCGGATATTTCTTCATCACTCATCGTCTCCAGATAAGCCATGACATTTCCTTTGACACCGAGATCTCCGGCATCCGTCGTGACGGAAAAATCATCACATGTGCAAGCAAATCTGTCATAAAGGAAAGCCTCGCTCTGGCTGCGGTATCCGTTTACGACTTTACAGGGGATCCCGTTTTCTTTTGCATAGTTTGCAGCAAAGAAGATCGGAAAAATGCCTGTACCACCGCCCACCAGCAAGAGCTTCTCAACTTTGTCGAAGCAAAAGCCGTTGCCGAGAGGCCCAAGACAAGTAAAGGTCTTCCCTTCCTGGGCTTCTATGATTTTTTCTGTGCCTTTTCCGACTTGTCTTACGCCGATGGAAAAAGTGTTCTTCTCTTTATCAACGCACATGATGCCGAACGGGCGCTTCAGGAAATAGTCACAGGACAGATTAACGAATTGCCCCGGACGTCCCTCCTGCGCAATTTCCGGGCAGGAGAACGTAAGGACGGCACACGCGGGTCCCAGGATGTCCTTTTTTACCAGAGATATGGTATATTCTTTTTTCATTATCTCTTCCTCTATTATCTTCGATCAGCTGTTCGAAGCTTCTTTGATCGCATTATTCAGGTCTTCTCTCATGCGCAGAGCTTCTTCTCTTGTTGCTCTCTGGAATCCGAGAAGTGGAGCACCGGACGGGCCGTGCATCTCTGTAAGTTCCATCGGATCGATGTCGTCTCTCTTTTTCCATGCACACATCAGGCTTCTCGATGCATTTACGATACCGCCCTTTCCATTTACGAAAGAAGCGACTGCATCCTTACCGGATCCGCCCTGAGCGCCATAACCCGGAACCAGGATCAGTGCGTGAGGCATGATCTTACGAGCCTTTACCGCCTGCTCCGGCCAGGTCGCGCCGACAACGGCTCCTACGGAACTGAATCCACATTCACCGATCAGCTCCTGGCCCCATTTTTCAACGTTTTCAGCCATGGCTTCAAATACCTGGCGACCGTCTTCCAGCTTCAGATCCTGAAGATCGCCGGCAGAAGGATTGGACGTTCTTACGAGTACATAAAGACCCTTGCCCTTCTCTTTTGCAACATCCATAAAAGGCTTGATGCCGTCGATGCCGAGATAGCCGTTAACTGTGATACAGTCGCAGTCGAACATGCAGGGTGCTGTATCGTTGATGATCTTTGTTTCCCCGATGATGGCATTGGCATACGCGGTGGCCGTCGTGCCTATATCGTTTCTCTTGGCATCCGCAATAACGAGCATACCCTTATCGTGAGCATAGTGGATCGTCTTTCGAAGCGCCATGATACCGTGGATACCATACATCTCATAGTACGCGAACTGCGGCTTGATCGCCGGGATAATGTCATAGACAGCGTCGATGAGACGGCGGTTATAGTCGAAGATCGCCATCCCTGTCGCCATCTGCATATTGGCGCGCTCACCGGATTTTTCCTCGTGCTTTTTGGCCTCATCGAGCCATTCGTTGATCATATCGGACGGGATATAGTCCAGCTTCGGGTCAAGACCCATTACGGTCGGGTTATTGCATTCCTCGATCTTTTTGGTAAGTCTGTCAGCGAAGTTCGTCATAGGTGATTTTTCCTCCTGCGATGGTAAGTTTTACGCGGCCGGTGAAATCCTGGCCGATATACGGAGAGTTATGAGATTTGCTTAAGATCTCCTCTTCCGTGTAGGTAAAGTCGGAGGAAAGATCTGCCAGCATGACGTCGCCCGGCATTCCGTTTTCGAGCGTTCCTCTTCCGAGGTGCAGTATCGAAGACGGGTTGACGGTCATCGTCCTGATCAGTTCTTCAAGAGTTAAGTGACCCGGCTTTACCAGATAAGTATAACCCACCGCGAAGGCGGTTTCAAAGCCGATGATTCCATTATTCGCAAGGGAGAACTCGATGTCTTTCTCGTCGATATGATGCGGTGCGTGATCCGTGACGATACAGTCGATCGTGCCGTCCTTTAATCCCTCAATGACCGCCAGGCGGTCCTTTTCGGTCCTAAGCGGCGGATTCATCTTAAAGTTCGTATCGTAGGTCTGGCAGCATTCTTCAGTCAGGGAGAAGTAATGCGGGCAGGTTTCGCAGGTGACCTTGACTCCACGGGCCTTTGCCTGACGGATGATCTCGATGCCTTTTGCCGTACTGACGTGGCAGATATGTATCGGCATATCGAGGTATTCTGCTGTCTGTATGTCACGGGAGATCATGATCTCCTCGGCGATCGCAGGGATTCCGCGAAGACCCAGGGATGTGGAGATCGCTCCTTCATTCATGGCACCTTCGGAGATGGACATCTCTTCACAGTGATTTAATACCGGGATATCAAAGTCAGAAGCATACTCCAGCACTTTCTTAAGAAGATTCGCTGTTGCGATCGGCTTTCCGTCGTCAGAGACTGCGACGATACCGGCCTCTTTCATCAGGCCCATCTCGGAGATCTCTTTACCGTTTAAGCCCTTGCTGGCTGCGCCGATCGGGAATACATTGCAGGAACCCACCTGCTCGGCTTTTCTAAGGATACCTTCTACTACTGCTGCGTTGTCACAGACAGGGTTTGTGTTCGGCATACAGCAAACGCTCGTAAAACCGCCCTTAGCTGCACTCTTCGTACCGCTCTTGATATCTTCTCTGTACTCATAGCCCGGTTCTCTTAAGTGACAGTGCATGTCGATAAGTCCGGGAAATACGGTCAGACCTTCCGCATCGATGACCTCATCCGGATCGCCCGAAAGGCTTTCGGTAAACACACCGTTTTCGATGCATATAGTTACTTTTTCTCCGGAAGCGTAGTGCTTTCCGTTTTTAATCTCAATTCTTTTCATTCTGGTTTCTCCTTGCCATCAGTAAGTACAGGACCGCCATTCTTACGGCCACACCGTTTGTGACCTGTTCGTTGATCACGGACTGGTCGCAGTCATATACACATGTCGGAAGCTCGACGCCGTGATTGCACGGACCCGGATGCAGAAGATAAGCGCCGGGTTTTGCGAGTTTCAGAACATCCTCGGAGATGGAGTAAAATCTTGCATATTCCGCTACCGAGGGGAATAGAGACTTCTGCTGACGCTCCAGCTGTACACGAAGGCCCATGACAGCATCGGCGTCTTTGACGGCTTCAGAGACGGATCTGCAGACCGTGCAGCCCATCTGATCGAGTCCTACCGGGACCATGGTACGCGGGCCGGCGACGCTTACTGTCGCGCCAAGTTTGGTAAGACCGATGACGTTGCTTCGCACTACGCGGCTGTGGTAAAGGTCACCGCAGATCGCGACTTTCAGTCCGTCAATATGGCCGTATTTTTCGTAGAGAGTAAACATATCAAGGAGTGCCTGTGTCGGGTGCTCGTTCATTCCGTCACCGGCATTGACGATGCTCGCCTTGACTCTCGGAGCCAGATAGTGCGGCGCACCGGACTGGCTGTGGCGCATGATGATGATATCCGTGGCCATCATGTCGATGGTCCTTGCTGTATCCAGAAGTGATTCACCTTTATTTACCGAGCTTCCGGAGGTAGTGATGTTCGCACTTGCGGAACCCATATACTTCGAAGCCAGTTCGAAGGAAAGTCTTGTTCTTGTACTGTTCTCATAAAAGAGAGTTACTACCGATTTACCCTGAAGATGCGATGTCTTCTTATTTCCTGAAGTCAGCACCATCTTCATCATTTTCGCGGTATCCAGGATCTCCATGATCTCTTCCGCGCTCAGCTGCTTTAATCCCAGCAGATCTTTACTCTTAAGTCCCATTATTTCACCTCTTCACAAAGAACGACCTGATCCTGTCCGTCGATCTCTTCTAACTGGACCGAGATCATCTCTGAAAGAGATGTCGGTACGTTCTTGCCTACATAGTCCGATCGGATCGGCAGCTGTCTGTGACCTCTGTCGACCAGGGTCGCCAGCTGGATGCATGCCGGTCTTCCCATATCAAAAATCGCCTCGATCGCGGCTCTTACTGTTCTTCCGGTGAACAATACGTCGTCGATCAGGACGATCTTCTTATCATTGATATTAAAGTGGATGGCGGTTCCGTTTACGACCGGGTGCGCCGCGAGAGTGGATAGATCATCTCTGTAGAATGTGATGTCCAGTACTCCGACTTCGGGTCTTACCCCCTCTACGTCTTCCATGACTTTGGCGATCCTTTCCGTCATGGGGACACCTCTTCTCTGTATCCCGACAAGTGCCACATTATCGAGGCCTTTGTTCTTCTCGATGATCTCGTGAGCGATACGGATCAAAGCACGGTGTACGGCTTGTTCATCCATAAGGACTGTTTTCTCGACATACTCTTTCAAAACAACCACTCCTTCCGTTTCCTAAGTACAAAAAACCGACTTAGTAAATGACCAATTCGGTACCCTTTACAAGTCGGTCTCATATAAACGTCCCCTAAAAGGACGGCTTTGAACTATTCGACATACGACCTTCCTGTTCTCTCATGGAACAGACTTAAAGGATACGTTGTTAAGATAATAATCCAAAGGATGCATATTGGCAATAGGCATTTTTACCCTTTTCGAAAAGATCCGGTTTTCATCACCAGACGGGCTGTTCATCGTATTCCCAGTTCCAGTCTTCGTCCTGCATTCTGCTTCTTTTTCTGTCAAACTGACGCTGTTTGTTGGCATCAGACATACGTCTCTGCATCTCGTCCTGGATCTGTTTTTTTCTAGACTTCTTTTTGTCTTTATCGGACTGGTTGGGATTAGAATTCGATTCGCTGGAATCTGATTCATCCTGAGATTCGTCAGAAGTCTCCTGTTCCGATTCTTTCTGCTGATCCTGCTTTTCCTTTTCTTTCTTTGTTTCTTCCATCAGATCTTTGATCTCATCATAAAGACGCTGTGCGCGGTTATTATGACCATAACCATAATCATTCGCACAATTCTCTTCGGAAAGGATATCCAGGCATTCCTGCATGATCTCCAGGCTTTCATCGATATGTTCGCGAGCCATATAATCCGGATCCATCAGGGCGAGCTTGGCCAGCGCGAGGTTAATACGGATCGGACACTCTTTTCCTTCAGGAAGAACATATTCCAAAGCTTTTTCGTAATACTCGATCGCGCGTCTGTAATCTTCCAGACGATACATGACATTTCCGTTGTTATAATAGGCGATATAAGGCTCATTTACATTGGCCACTTCCAGAAGGTTGAAGTTTTCGGAATAGTCCTCCTCCTCATACTTGGAAATGACCCATTCATTATATCCGTAAGAAAAAGCGAGCTTAAAGAGCACGACACCAATGATGATATACGCTGCGATAATTAGACGTCTCTTCATGCTTTGAGCCTCCTTTTATAGTAGATCAGGTCATAGACAAGAAGAATGACCAGCGGAATAGCGAAATAGTAATACGTCTCGGAATATCCCTCTGTGCCGGACATTTCCGATTCCGAATAATCTTCCAGATCTGCATTTATATCGTCGACCACATCGCGGATCACGGTATCATCTACTACATGGTAATACGTGATGTCCAGATCATCCGCGATCGAATTGAGATTTTTCTCATCGATCTTCGAGATTGCATCTTCGAGGAAACCATCCTTGCCTCGGGTCTGCATATAGAAACGGGCTCCGGTATCACCATCGAAGTTTCTTACCTGCATGCGGCCGCCTTCTGTGGTTCCGTAACCTAATACGGCTCCGGCAGATACAAATTTTTCCGCTTCTTTGTAGGACCCGAGTTTTCCGTTCTTTTCCGTGATCTCACCGTCACTCATGAAGAAAACGACACGGGCGCGGAATCTGTCTTCTTCATAACTTCTCTCCAGAGTATCACGCATGACCGTAAACGGAAGATTCAGGGATGTACTGTTCGCATAGTACTTCGTCTGGCCTTCCAGAGTTTCGATCGTCGTCATAACAATGGATGCATCTGATGTAAACGGCATCAGCTTCTGTGCCTGATTTCCGAAGGAGATCACGCTGAATCTGGCGCCGGCCATCATGTCCATGATATATTCGCAGTCGTCTTTCACAGCATCCAGACGAAGACCGCCATCATCAAAATCCTCCGCCAGCATACTCATCGTGTCATCGATAACGAAAAGAACATCGACATTGAGTTCAGTTTTCGGGACATCATAAGCGAATACGAGGATGCGAAGATTCATGGCAAAAAGCAAAAGGACGATCAGGATCTGACGGATATAGTTCCACAGACCTTTGCGTTTCATAAGGAGCATTCCGATACAAAGGATCGTCATCAGCCAAATTGGAAGTATCGGATCAATCTTCATAGTTTCACCCTTCTGCTTACCACAAAATATACACAGAGAACAATGACGAGCCCAGTAACAAGTTTTTCAGGGTATTCAGTAACCATGACCTCACTTTTATAGATCACGGATGTCTCTGTCGTCTCTACTTCATTTACAAGGTCTTTCGCGACATCATCCTCATCCAGGATAAAGAGCTTACCGCCTGTGCTTTTACAGCAATCCCTAAAGACTTCCATTTCCTCCACAGTATCCGGAGCGGCACCAAACAACTTGATATCATACGAATCGCAGATCTCTGTCGCTTCTTCGATCTGGACAAAAGGAGTACCATTCAACTGGTTATCTGTTGCTAGGATAATGACTCTTGTACGTTCTTCCTCATCATCCAGTCCCTGAAACTGGAAAACAGTGGATGCCAGACCATCGCCAATGAGCGAAGATCCGTTGCCATATTTATCCGTAGTCGTTCCATCGACCATGTACTGATATACTACATAATCGGATGTATCGTAGAAGTTTCCTTCCAAAAGGACATCGATGGCGACCTGACAGGATTCTTCCAGCTGATCGAGTACTTCAATAACATATTCATAATCCGTAGTTAGAGGTACCAGAGTCACGGTTTCACAGTTAAAAATCGTTATACCGAATCTTTCGCCCTGAAGTTCCGAAACGAACTTCTTCAATTCTTTACAGACCTCAAGATCCGTGTAGAACATGGAGTAGGACGTATCCAGACAGAGCATGATGTCACGGTTATGGATTTCTGTCTCGTTCTGGTGGGCGCGGTTTGGTCTTGCAATGATGAACATCAGGATCGAAAGTGCTAAAACCAGACTTACGATCGCAAGGACCGAACAGAAACGGAATTCAAACAGTCTTCTTTTAAAATACTTCGTATTCTCGATAAACTCGGTGTTAGCGACTTTACGGCCTTTTTTAAACTTGTTGGAGTAACCCCAGTAGCCAATACCCAGGAAGATAAAGATCGGGATACCGATATAGATAAAATACGGATTCATCAAGTCCATGAGGTGACCACCTCCCTGGCATCGCGGATCGAATCCATCGTTTCTTTATCCGTGCGAAGATCGAACTCAGGCGCATAGAACTGCTCGATCAGACCGCTCAGCTTGTCGATACCGTGTGCTCTCAGTTCATTAAGAGAAAAGGTATGAACATTGATGCCGGTCATCTCGTGAACGAAAAGACGTACGCAGGCGGAAAGTTCCTGATGCGTAATACGGACATTTGTCTTGCCGGAAGTATAATCATGTTCGATCTTGTCGATACGGGCAAGATAATCTTTTCTGATCACTTCCGGATGACGGGCCTTAAACACTTTTACTTTCTCTTTTGGCTTCATCTGTCCGTTAAGTCTTCTCTGAATGAACTTAATAGCGACAAGGACGACCGAAAGAATGACTGCGGCTGCGACGACAAGAATGATCGGCAGAATGCTATAGGAGAATGGATCTTGTAAATCAACGGATGTTTGCATACTTATGTCTCTCCAATAGATCTGTGATCTTCAGTGTAATGTCTTCTTTTGCACTGATATCCGTAGAAATGACGGCATGATGCTTTAACATGGCTTCATTCTTCGCCTTGATCTCTTTCTTGAGCTGCTGTTCCATGGCCAGGAGCTTTTTATCCTGTGACAAAAAGCGCGGAACATAACCTTCTTTTTCAACGTCATACGAATGGTCACCGGCAAGATCCGCATCGTTTATATTTATAAAAAGAATATCGTGCTGGCAGATCAGTTTTTTCAGGAGCGGCTGGGAAACATCGGCCGATCCCTTCATATCTGTTATTACAAATACGATCATCTTTCTTTTGAAATTCTTAAGCAGATATTCAAGTGTCTTATTCAGATTCGATTTCTTTGTTTTCTGCACATCCTTATCATAAGAAGCAAGAAAATGCTCCACATCATAAAGACGGGTACGAAGCGGGAAAAAGCGCATCTTACCGTCATTGTTGTAAAGCGAACCGATAAAGTCACCATTTGAGTACGCAAGATAAGCAAGGGTGCCCGCCGCGTATATAGCGACATCCTTTTTCACCTGCGATTTATCGGTATCTGCAAGCATCTTTGCACCGGTGTCAAATACGATCAGGATATTGTGCTTCTTTTCGGCAATATAGCGTTTTACAAGGAGCATACGGCTTCGTGAAGAAGCTTTCCAGTCGATATCACGGATATTGTCTCCGGGGACGTATTCCCGAAGATCCTCGAAATTCAGGCTTTTGCCCATGAAAACTGATTTATAGGAGCCATCGAGGATCGACGTGGCTTTGATGTTTGTATTGATCGATATATTCGCTCTTATTCTTGTAACATAATCAAGAATCATGGTGTACGAACAGCTCCTACGATCTTATCGATGATGTGTTCAACAGTCACACCATCTGCAACTGCGGCAAAATTCAAAGAAATACGGTGACGGAGGACACTGTGGATCAATGTCTTTACGTCATCCGGTGTCACGTAGCCTCTGCCGTTGATAAGAGCTACGGCCTTGGCTACCTGCATCAGGGAGATGCAGCCACGGGTACTCGAACCGAGCGCGATATACTCGCCCAGATCTTTTCCGATATAGTCGCCAGCATGACGGGTCACGTTTACGATTTCGATAATGTACTTTTTGATTGCATCGTCAAGATATACTTTTTTCGCGATCTGCTGGAGGAAGTAAACATCTTCGAGTTCTACGACCGCCTTGGAGTTGGCAAATACATCCTTCTCGATTCGGTTGAGGATCTCGAATTCCTCATCCTGCGTCGGATAGTCGATTTTTTCTTTTAAGAGGAAACGGTCGAGCTGGGCTTCGGAAAGAAGATATGTACCTTCCTGCTCGATCGGGTTCTGTGTTGCAATAACGGTGAAGATCTTCGGCATTGCGTAGTTATAGCCGCCGATCGTTGTCTGGTGTTCCTGCATGACCTCGAGCATGGCGCTCTGTGTCTTTGCGGAGCTTCGGTTGATCTCGTCGAGAAGAACGAAGTTGGCATATACAGGACCGAGTTTGGTCTCGAATGTGTTAGTGGTGTAGTTAAAGATCTGGGTACCAATGATATCACTCGGCAGAAGGTCCGGTGTGCACTGGATACGGGAGAACTTACCATTTACGGCATCCGTAAGGGTTTTCGCCGCCGTTGTCTTGGCAAGACCCGGGACAGATTCGAGAAGAATATGTCCATTGGATATGATCGCGATCAGAAGTGACCAGCCAAGTCTTGTCTGTCCGACCATCTTTGAATAGTAGCATGTCGTGATCTTGGAAATGATATCTTTACATTTTTCCATCTCGACATTTGAAATTTCAGATACGTTCTCCATCCTCGTCTCCTTCCAATAAACCTCTGGATTTATTGCTCAAAAATTTCATACTTATATATACTATTCCATAAAAAAATGGAAAGCAAATGACAGATTATTCACTTTGGGACGCAAAAGGACCGAATTGAAAGAAATTAGCGGTTTTTATACATTTCAGCGTAATAAGACTGATACTGACCGCTCGTTACACGATCCATCCACTCTTCGTTCGCCAGGTACCAGTCGATGGTCTTTACGATACCGACTTCAAATGTGGTCTCAGGATACCATCCGAGATCTTCCTTGATCTTGGACGGATCGATACCATAACGGCGGTCGTGGCCCAGACGGTCCTCAACGTGCTTGATGAGGTCTTCGGAAATGCCGTCATCCTTCAGACGGTCATGCAGCTGGGAAATGATCGTTTTAACGATAAAGATATTCGGACGTTCGTTATGTCCGCCTACATTATAAACTTCACCGATCTTTCCGCCTTCAGCTACCATATCTATGGCCTTGCAGTGATCCTCGACATAGAGCCAGTCACGGATCTGCATACCGTCACCATAAACAGGAAGCTGCTTATGATGCTTAACGTTGTTGATCATGAGCGGGATCAGCTTTTCCGGGAACTGATACGGTCCATAGTTATTACTGCATCGGGTGATATTGATCGGCATACCATATGTGTCATGGAAAGCTTTGACGAAGTGGTCAGCAGAAGCCTTACTGCTGGAATACGGTGAATGCGGGGAAAGAGGTGTCGTCTCCATGAAGAATCCCTCGGCACCGAGTGCGCCATAGACTTCATCTGTGCTGACCTGAAGGTACTTCTTCCCTTCCTTCCAGGTCTTCTTTTCCGGATCGTACCAGGCTTCTTTTGCATTCTGGAGAAGATTGACAGTACCAAGAACATTGGTCTGGACAAATATCTCAGGATTTAAGATCGAGCGGTCGACGTGAGATTCCGCTGCGAAGTTAATAACATAGTCGAAATCATACTTTTCGAAAAGACCCTTAACCAGTTCTTTATCGCAGATATCGCCCTGAACGAATACGTGGCGGGGATCTCCCTCAACGCCCTTCAAGTTTTCAAGGTTTCCGGCATATGTCAGAAGATCGAGGTTAACAAGAAGGATGTCATCGTACTTCTTGAGCATGTAATAGACGAAATTCGATCCGATAAATCCGGCGCAGCCGGTGATTAAGTATTTCTTCATAATTCAGTCCTTCCTGTTCTTTTGATACTTATGATGATATCATACCAAATCAAGTCTCACCTGTAATGTACTTGCGGCAATCCTCGTGCGTATTGTTTCCCAAACCCTTCGGATAGAAGACACAGTAATAATCATTTACATATCCAACATGATAATTATTTCTGTCCAAAAACTCGAGGAAGATCGTTCGTTTTCCGTTATAACCGCTGTGAAGCTGCGATGAGATCAGGCTCTCATAGTCAGATTCTTCGAATCCGTAATAGTTATTCGTACGGCAGAAGATAACGATCGGAAGTTTAATATCGCTGTCCGCTTCGTTGGCCTCAATATCCTTGATCAGCTGTTCGTTGGCGTATACACCATTTGTGAACCAGGGCTGCACATAAGAGTCCATATCCAGAAGCGTATAATACAGGATCGAACCGCCATAGACCATAAGATGTCTGTCCTGATAATTCTCGATACTGCGGATATCGTTCAGAACACCGTTTACAGCATCAGCCTCTCTCTGAGTAGTTCTCAGGAAACGAACCTTATCACTGTCGATCGAGGCGACAAGCTTGAGTCTGTGGATAGAATCGAAATTTGTAGTCTTATAGATCATTTCGCTGAATTTGAATACGAAGGAGAAACAAACGATAACGATCGCAAGTTTTACCGGCCATGTAGATCTTCTGGCAACTGTCTCTTCCGAAGAAGAACGAATAAATCTGCCAAAATAATCATTGGTCCAGAGCTGTTTCATAAGGTACATGCCTACTGGAGCTATGAACCAGAAACTTAAAATAACGTGCTTCGTACCTGTGTTAGAACCTGCAATGGTAAGTAAAGGAAGCAGGAAAGCAAACAGAGAAATATAGATAAGTTCGTTCTTCCCCTTATTACTGAACATGTTATAGATCAGAACGATGAACGCCGAAAGATAAAGCACACCGATGGAATAGGACGGAACTCCCGTCATCTGAGGCCAGGAAGGTGCATTATACACATGGTATGCGTAGTAAAGCAGATAAACACCGATGAAAGCAGTCGCGCCGCAGAAACAAAGATAGAAGAAGACTCTTCCCTTCTTCTGTCCGAGATTTTTCTGGAAAACCGAGAATGCCAGGATAAGAATGATAAGACCTGCATAGAAAGCGATACCGGAGACGATTGCATAAAGATTACCTTTAATAAAGGTCTTCAAAAGGTTCTTAAAACCGTATCCGCCGCCGCCATTGCCGCCCTTTTCCGAAGCAAGTCCGGCAAGACGCATGATATTATTGGCAAACAGCCTCAAATGACCGAAGATTTTCATTACAACAAGAAGTGCTACGCCGACAGTTGCCATACCACCGACTGCATAAAGGAAGTGCTTGAACACTTCTTTAGCCTTCTTGGATTCCTGAACTGCCCATATCAGATAGATCACAAATGTCGAAATAACGGTGATACTGCCCATACGTGAAGCCACGACAAGAACAAAAGCCATTCCGGCAAAGTAACTGTAACGGTATTTTTCAGTCGTGATCGCCTTCAGTTCAAGTGCCATGATGACAACGATCAGGAAAACATTGAACTGATGATGGTTGAACAGATTCAGATACGTATCCATCGCAAGGATGGAGATCAGAAGGCCGAAAAGCGTGGACAGTTCACCAAGATGAGGCTTTAATATGCGATACGATATCACTGCAAGGCCGATCTCGATCGCAACTTCGAGCAGATTTAAAGCCAGAAGGCCAAGCGATGGGAATATCCTGGTACATGCCCATCCGATGACCATGGAAAAATAGGCTGTAAAACTGAGGTTTTTAGGATCACTGAACAGATGAGAGTAACCGTAATAATGGATACCGGTATCACCGAGGTCAACGCCCAGGAAGGCGTTTACAAAAGGATACATAACGATCAGGAACCAAAGAAAGATCTTGATCGCAGTCTTATTCTCACTGGTAAGCCGCATCAGCGGATCACTTTGATTCTTCTTCACTGGTCTTCTTCTCACTTTCGTCCGGAGATATTACATATTGCGGGGAGTTATTGATAGAAATAAATATCCTGCCGATATACTCACCGACAATACCTAAAGAGATCAGGATCCAGCCGGCCAGGAATAAAATGATGCCCGTCTGGATATGAAGCGCTATGATAAAGGAATGATCAACGATTTTAATGATGATCATAGTAAGGATCAGAAGAATGCTTGCAATGACACTGAATACTCCGACAGAAAAACTCAAATGGAGCGGCTTGATGGAAAAGGAAGTAAATCCGTTGATCCAGAGCTTTAAAAGAGTCTTTAAGCGATATCCGCTCTTGCCGCTGAGACGGTCCTTCTGCTCGATCTCTATATTGGCGATCTTCGATGTGGAACGAAGGACAAGACCTGCCAGATACGGATAAGGTCCCGTATAGCGGGTGATCTCATTGATCAAAGAACGGGTGGCAATAAAATAAGCCGACATATAAAGATCGTCCGGCTTACCGAGTAAATGCTGCTGCATATATTCATTCATCGAAGAACCCATTTTGCGGATGATGTTCTTCTGCGGGCGTGCGCAATACTTCGCACATACGAACTCATAACCTTCCATGAGCTTGTCATAAAGACGCCACATGCTTTCGATCGGAGTCTGTCCATCGTCATCACAGGTTACAATATAATCGCCCTTGGCAGTTCGAAATCCAGCCATCAGCGCGGCATGCTGACCAAAATTCTTGGAAAAGTTCACGCCTACGATATGGTCATCATTGTCGGAAAGTTTCTTGATAAGATCCTTTGTACCGTTGCCGTCCGGAGAACAGTCATTAACGAGAACGATCTCATAAGAAAACGAAGGCTTCTCGCTCATCGTCTTTTTAATATCTTCTACTACATGTTCAAGATTGTTCTTGGAACAGTAGCAAGGGATTACAAAAGAAAAGTCCGGCATTACTTGCGATCCTCCAGATATTTTTTCAGACATACAATATCGAAGGTATCCCACTTCATTCTGTCAAGGCAGTCAAACCAGATATCTTCCTGCTGCTCGATGAAATCGAGTTTGCCAAGGAAATCCTCAGTAAACTTATCTTTCGGGATCACTACGACACCGGTATCGTCGCAAACTGCAACCGCACCGTCGTACATTTCCTTATGCGTCTTAATGATCTCAGGGTCAAATTCCTTCGACGGCTTTCTGTTAAAGCATCCTACAGGAGTAAAGCCCTTGCACCATACAGGATAATTCTCCTTGATCAGGTCATTAGCATCACGCATAAGACCATTTGTAACCACAGCAACAGCCTGACGGTAGAGTACCATGAATTTTGTGACCAGTTCACCCTGAAGAGCGCGGTCTCCGCAGTCAAATGCCTCAATAAATACAACATCGCCTTCATTAATGTCACGGGCCTGTTCATGGATCGGCCAGTTGGACTCCTCATAAGCATAGATCCACTTTACGGAACCAACAGCAAAATGTCCGCGATTGACCGCATTTGCATTCGGAATAACGCCTGTTTTACCGAGGCAGTCAGCAACTTCTGTCGTAGAAATCTTATTTCTCTTGATCTTATCGATGATTTGACTCTTGATATCCATTTTTTACAACACCCCTGGTAGCAATGACCTTTCTAACATTATACCCTAATATATCATAAAAGATCGGTACTGATCTTATTCTCCAGTTTATACGTTCTCGGCGGAACATAAATATCATAACCTTTTGTACTGAAATTGACAAATGACATGGCACCGATCAAAGTGTGATCTTCCAAAACCGTGCCTCCACGTACAACACTGTTCATTCCTATAAAGCAGTTATCAGTGAGAACAGCGCCTCCGCCGAGAGTGACTCCCGGTGCTATATAGTTGTAATCCCCGAGTTTGATCTCATGAGATAGAACACATCCGCTCCATATGATATTCCCGTTACCTATTGAAGATTTATAGGAAATCACAGTATTCTCCAGAATAATGTTTCCTTCTCCCATTGACACATTATCGGAGATCGTAGCGCTTGGATGAATAAAGCTTGTGAGTTCATACCCGAGTTTCTTTGCTTCTTCTGACTTCACTTTTCGGGGATCGTTCATCTTCCTGTACCCGAGGCCGATGAGCATACTATATTCTGACGGCGGATATTTTTCCGTTACCTCTTCCCAGGGAACAATAGGAAGTCCGTCAAATGTCGATTCGGAAATATAGGCCTTATCAAGGCAAAAAGACGCTACATGCATATCTCCGGAATTTTCCAGATGATACCGCATCATAGCCGTGAAATTCGTAGTTCCGAAAATGACACACTGTTTACTCATGAATCTGCACCTGATACCAAGAGATAAGAATCAGTATTCAATGACCAGAGTCTCCTCGATCTTCTTCATAAGATCACGGAGAGCCTGCTCGCTCTCTTCATATGCAATATAATAGCCTACTCTGGATTTATCATCAACCGGAAGGCTTACAGTATCACCGACCTTAAAGCTCAGACTGAAATCCATTACATTCTTCATGGAACGGATCTCCTCTTCTCCTTTAATGGAAAGGACCGGCTTACCCTTGGAATCGTAGTTTAAGAACTTCAGAACGCAGCAGCGGTCAGCAAGTGCCGGATCCGGCTCCATTCTTCCTTCATACGGTTTTCCTGCGGCACAGCAGAACAGATACGCATAGTTATCGACATTCGTCATGATCGGAACGATATCAGAAGAAATCTTCGTTCCGCCGCCTCTTGCAGCGATCTCGATCAGATAGAACTTGCCGTTCTCGAACTTATATTCCGCATGTGTAAGGCCATAAGGAAGACCTGTGGAATCAACGAGGTGATCATTGGTCTTCCTGAGAAGATCATAGTCAAAACGGTCATTCTTATGAGAAAAGAACAGCTCGGAAGCAATACTCTTGTTATAGGAGAAATGTCTCTTTTCGGAAATACAGAGGGAAACATGGCCTTTAGGGGAAACGATACCATCGACAGTGAATTCTGTACCGGAAACGAAGCGCTCAGCAATAACGCTCTTCTTATCAGATGTAAAACTTGCCGCATCCTCGTAGAGCGATTCAATATCAGGAGTATCCTTGTCGATGATGTGCACGCCACGGCTAGCCTGGGAATCCAAAGGCTTAATGATGATCTTGGCATTAATCTCATTCATAAAAGAGAGGATATCTTCTGCCGAAGTGCAGCACTTGAACTCCGGATGGGGAATGTCATGTGCCTTGCAGAACTCACGCATCATATACTTATCCGTATAGAGCTTCGCCATATCTTCACCGATGGAAGGAAGACCCAGCACCTTGGAGACATAAGCAACCGTCGGAACTGCAATATCACTCTGGTCGGTAACGATCGCATCTACTTGATGTTTCTTGGCAAACTCCAAGTTCTTCTCTTTATCTCTAACATCGGAAACTTCTGAAAAATCGGAATATTTGAAACCAATGGAATCTTCATAAAGATTGCTGTTAACTACTGTATATCCGAGAGCTTTAGCTCTTTTGATCAACGGTACTTGAAAATCCCCACCTGCCACAACAAGAATCTTCTGCATATATTTATCTCCCCATTACTTTCATTTAATCCATTATATAATAAATATCAAAAAAGGGTGCTTTTTTCGCACGAAGAAAATTATATGTTTTATATTTCCATTTTACAAGGGGCGCAGGCAAATACTTACCCTTCCCGGGACCATTTTTCCTGAAAGATTCTTATGATAGGCAAAAACCCAGTAAAAACAGCCGTCACCTTTGTTACTTTTGTCAATAAAACTCGTACCTTTTGTGGTCATGCCGATAAATGAATACGACTTGCCCGGAGTGATCCCGTAAATAAGATACCCCTCCGCCTTGTACACTTTATCCCATGAAATCTTCACGCCAGATGGAGTTTTCTCGGCCTTTGGATTCGAAACGGGAGGACATATCCCCTTCGCATAAGCATATTTATCACAGGGACCAACGGTGTAAACTCCGGAAGAATTTACCACATACGGAAAGACCCAATAGAAATTGTAATTGGTATCTAGAGCATTGAGGTCCGAAAAACTCATACCAGTCCGGCTCATCCCCACATAACCATAAGTACAGTCCTTTATTCCATAGATCAGCCATCCGTCCACATCCTGATCGTCCTCCCAGGAAAGAACGACACGGTTAGGGCCTCCTGATGAAGCCCTTAGATTTGAAACTGACGACAGCGGATCCGGATCAACCGCCTTAGTGAATGCTTTGATCCTGGCGCATCCGGATATGGAAACAAGATCTTTCCAGGTTCCATCTTCGAAAAGATAACTCTGTCCGCTCTCGACATGTTCCGTAAACTTGACCCAGCCGATATCTCTTGAAGAACAGAGTCCCACACGAATATCACTTGGAGCTTCATATGTAAAGACAACGGAGAAGATATCCCCTTTTTTCAGTTTGACCGGAGCATCCAGATGTATCGTATGGATGCCCGCTTCCATAAGTGCTCCGGTTAGCGGATCGTCCAGAAGAGGCGTTCCCTCTTCCGGCATCTGCCCTTCGGAAAGCTTATAGATCTGAAGTGTATAGCCAATGTTCTTTGTATAGTTAACAACGGATACCGCACGAAGTTCTTCGGCTCGCGAACCACTGACAGTAAAGATGTTCGCTACCTTCACTCCGGTATGACAGGTACGGTAGCCAGACATAGAGGAACCGTCATAGTGATAGTTAAAATCATAAAGTGAAGCATCCTCTACTGTATATGTACAGCAGGAACTGAGCGTTGGTTCATAATATGAAATGTATATATATCCGGAATCTCCAAAATCTGATCCCCAACTGTTCTTTGCGATCCATGCGCCATCTGCGGAAGGAGTATCAGTAAAGTTCCCGGCTGAATAAGTATCATCCCATCCGACTAGAAGGACGGCGTGATTTACCGTAGCAGCGTCAGAATCAAGATAATACCCGAACGTCTGATCATTTAGAGCTTCCTCCTCATAGTCGAACATGACGCCGACAGGAAGTCCGGAATAGATCATCTTCTTAAGCTCCGCTACATCATAGGTAAGGAAGGAAGCATCTTTAAGAACATAATCATGAGTAAACCTTTCTTTTCGGGCAGAAAGATCGGCTCTGAAAGGAAAAGATTCTTCTGTGGCGGGTCCGATCCAGGAAGAGAGTGATAGAGCGGCCTGACGGATATTGCCTCCATTTGAAAGATAATCATTCTGGGGGACATTCCGATCGGACGAGGTCAGCCCGAGAGGGTCTTCTTGATCATCATAGAAGTAATACGCCAGATGATTCTCGGAAAGATCAGCTGAAGCTCCTGATATATCAGCTTCAATTGCCCCAAGGCTAGTAAAAGCCCAGCAGGTATCGGTCGAGCCCTGATCCTTTACCGAAGTGATCTTTCCCTCCTCTCGAAGGTCGTAAGTTTCGGGCAATGCCAAACGCGTGCTTCTTTTTTTCGCACCGGAATCGACATCTTCCTCTTCTATCGGCATGTCAGGCATCACAGGATGTTCCTTTTCAGCACGCAAAAGAAACGATGAAGAAAAAACAATACTTATGAACAAACAGCCAATCAATGGGATTCTCTTCAGCATATGTACCCCCACAACATTTACTTGATTATAGCATATGCCTGAGATTCTCTGACGCTCTTTCAATTGATAGAAAAAACTATAAGTGATAAAATTTACATTATAAAAATCTTTAAAGGGGGATATTTATGAAAAGATTATTAGCAATCTCGCTTTCGATCTCCATGATCATCGGCTCTTTTGCAGTAACCATAGCTGCTGACGACACCGGTGTATCTGGTCAGGGCGAACCAAATGAGACATCTGAAGGTTTTTTCGAAGACAACGACAGAATTTTCAGCGATGTTTCCCCGAAGACCGAAAAAGCCGATGAGATAACAGATGACAAGGAATCAGACACAAATTCGGGTGTTGCGAATTCCTTCGACATTCAGGGCGGTGTATTAAAAAAATACACAGGCACTGGAGGCGCTGTTACAATTCCGAATACTGTAGTGGAAATTGGTTATGAAGCATTCAAAAACCAGGGCGGAGTTACTTCCGTCACAATTCCTTCTTCTGTAAAAACGATCGGATACCGGGCCTTTTCCAACTGCTACGGTATTACTAATGTAGTTTTTAATTCTGGTCTTGTTACTATTGGCGAGTCCGCATTTAGAGATTGTACCGGACTTAAGAAGATTTCCATCCCAAACACAGTTACTTCGATTTATGAAAGTGCATTTAACGGCTGCACCGGTGCAACGTCGCTTTCATTGGGAACAGGTGTTACAAATGTCGGACCTAACGCTTTTAAGGGAATGTCTGCCATTAAGTCCGTTACGATTCCGGACAGTACCACTAGTCTCGGCTACGGCGCTTTTTCCGGCTGTTCCATCCTGGCAACAGTAAAAATCGGAAAAGGTCTTACTTCTATCGAAAACAGCACATTCTATAATTGTAAGAGCATAACTTCTCTTACTCTCGGAAGCAGCATTACATCTATTGGATATGAATCCTTCCGCTATTGTTCAAGCCTTACTTCAGTCAAGTTCCCTAACACATTAACTAAGATTGGAGAAAACGCTTTCAGAAATTGTACGAGTATTTCTTCTCTTGAGATGCCATCTTCAATTAGAACTATTGGCGAAAGTGCGTTCAGATCTTGTACTTCTTTGACGAGTTTAAATCTCGGGAATGGTATCAACACGATCGAAGAATATGCTTTTGATGACTGTACATCTCTTTCTTCTATCAGTTGGGGCAACTCATTACAATCAATTGGTTACTATGCATTCCGAGATTCAGCAATTACTACTTTGTCTATTCCGGATTCGGTGACATCCATCGAGTATGATGCATTCTATAACTGTGATTCGTTAAAAACAGTAACGATAGGAAAAGGTCTCACCTCAATTCCTTCCGCATGTTTCGAGACTTGCGAATCTCTTACGACTGTTACTATAAACGGAACGATCACCGCAATAAGTTCCAGTGCATTCCGAAATTGTTCAAGTCTTGTAAAAATCAACATTCCTGACTCTGTAACAAAGTTAGGTGAAAAATGTTTTGAAAACTGCAAATCCCTGAAAGCGCTCAGAGTTGGAAACGGAGTCACTTTTATTGATGATTATGCTTTCAGATACTGCACCTCACTGACTGTGCTTTATCTCCCCTATTATCTTTCAAAATGGGGATATAATCCATTTTATGACGATGATGCTTTGACCCTTTATGTTTACGCAGGATCTCAGGCGATTTCATGCGCACAGGAAATGGGCGTGAATTACAAAGTTCTTCAGTTTAAGCCGAATGCGGTTACAGGACTTCGTGCTGTCGCGGCAGGCAAAGGCAAAGTACGTCTTTCCTGGAATGATTCGGCCGGTGCAGAAGGTTATCTTGTCTATGCTCAGAAAAATGGTAAGTATGGTTATGTCGGCATGACGACTCAGGGAGTTACTTTCCTTGATTCCAAGGCACTGACAGAAAACTACAATTACTACTGGGTATTCCCGTATGTAACCGATGACAATGGCAAAATGATCGTTGGTGCAACTCCGGAAAAATACGTATTTGCTAAAGGTATCTGTCCTGCAGTTACCAATTTGAAGGCGGTTTCCATGAGCGGAAGCGTATATCTTTCCTGGTCCGCATCTTCTGGCGCGGATGGGTATCTGATCTACGGAATTCCGAATGGTACAGGTAAATATCAGTATCTTGGTATGACATCAGGCAAAGCATATCGCGACACCAAAGCATCCAAGACGCAATACAGTTTCTACTGGGTCTTCCCTTACTTCAAAAATGCAAGTGGAAAGATGATTGTTGGTCTCACCGGCAAGTATGTATTCGGCAAGGCAAAGTGATCTTATCAACTCAAAAACAATGAAAAAGGCGGTCTTAAAGGCCGCCTTTTTTATATTGCATTTATTAATTCCGTTCTGATTTTTGCTTATTTTTAAGCTTAATGACTCCAATCACGAAAAGAATAAGGAATGCCAGACTTAAGAATGCCATAAGAGATGTATAAAGAATCGATGCTCCGCGGATACCGTATTCTTTAACCACTCGATTGGAAAGGAAGAAGGCAGCAAGCGCTACGACCAGATAACCCCAGAAAAGGGATTTCTGGAAACGGATAATGGTGATCGATGCATTTAAAAGACCAGTGAGTCCTAAGAAGCCGCCACCGAGAAGAAGGATAAGAAGCTCCCACTTATATGGAGCAAGATCTGTCGCATACAGTGCGGAAAGAACAGGGATTCCAATGAGATAAGCGCCGACTATGCAGCAAAGTGTTAATCCGAATACGATTCCGATCTGACGGACCACCCTTTTTACAAACTTTCCGGTCTCGCCGTTCTGCCACAGTTTTGTCATGCCAACTATCTGCGGGTTGAAAATGAAGTTGTTCAAAAGACCGACAACGAAAACAGGCATGGCGATAAAACCGTAGCTTGCCTGCTCGGCATCCGTCATAACAGCGTCGATCGCATACTTCGGAGCATTTCCGATATAGAAAGAAAGGAAAGCGCCGATAAACAGCGGGAAACACTTCCAAAGAAGTGACTTGATATTGCTCATGGAATGCTTCGTGATATGTACGTTGACCTCTTTATACGAGATCGCTGTCAAATACAACCACAGAATCGTATTGGTGATCACGGTGATGATCAGGGCCCAGAGCATATTTCTCAAGATGATGATGAAAGCGCCGAATACAACGACCATGAAGAATGCGCGGATAAAGACGATACGCCCGCCGACATCCAGTCGACCATGATTCTGGTACTGACCGCCGTAAAGATCCTCGAAACAGTCGATGATCTTAAAGATACACATAAAGACCAGGATCCATGTCTTATAGGAAGAATAAGAATTCACGAGCGCGGAGTAAACAACAAAGATCAGTGAGGTGATGATCATAGCGCCCGAAGAGATCACACGGGACGTGAAATAGTCACCGAAGCTATGCTCATGCTTAACATCGGAGACCTGATAATACCGCATGCCGTACTTACCCATATTCAGGAAAAGGTTCGCATTTGCGTATGCAATATTAAAGATACCGGAATCGGTATCTCCAAGTGCTCTGTTGATGATGATCAGCAGAAATACGGATTGAAATGCGTTCATCAAACTTCCGGCCATATTCCAGATATAGCCGTTACGTTCGATGTTCTTGTTATTTAATAAGTGTTTTTTTATGCCTTTATAACTTGTACTACTATCACTCTCGATGGTGCTCATTGCTCGCCAATCTCTTCTCTCTTATCTTTCAGCAGCGACAAAAGGTAAATGCCGTACTGGGATTTTTGGAGCTTTGTACCAAGCTCACGGAGTTGATCACTGGTAATGAACCCACGTCTCCAGGCGATCTCCTCGATACAGGAAACATAGAAACCCTGAAGTTCCTGCATGGTCTTAACGAAACCGCTGGCTCGATAAAGGCCCTTCGGCGTTCCTGTATCAAACCAGGAAACACCACGACCGAGTGTCGAAACATGAAGAGTATTTCTCTTTAAGTATTCGCTGTTGATCGTAGAGATCTCAAGTTCACCGCGCTTAGAGGGTTCCGCGTTTTTTGCATATTCGATGACCTTATTGTCGTAGAAATAAAGACCCGGAACAATGTAATGGGACTTCGGCTTCTTCGGTTTTTCTTCAATGGAAATAACCTTGTGGTCCTTATCGAATTCAACAACGCCGAAATCACTGGCGTTGCGCATGTAGTAACCAAAGATGGAGGCACCACCGTTTTCGATCTTCTTCTTTGCTTCGTTGAGGATACCGGAAAGCATAGCACCATAGAACACATTGTCACCAAGAACAAGGCATACACTGTCGTTTCCGATGAATTCTTCTCCGATAATGAAAGCTTCTGCGAGTCCTCTCGGCTGGTCCTGCACCTTATAGATGATGTTCAGTCCGAGCTGAGAACCATCCCCTAAGAGTTTCTCGTAGAGCGGAAGGTCCGTAGGAGTGGAAATAATCAGGATGTCTCTAATATCTGCGAGCATTAAGATGGAAAGCGGATAATAAACTAACGGCTTATCGTAGATCGGCAGTAACTGTTTGCTTACAACGAGTGTTGAAGGATACAAACGAGTTGCGGATCCGCCTGCAAGAATGATACCTTTCATATAACCCCTCACTTAGTATTTTCTACATACTTTACGCCATTGTATCAATTAAAACTGAAAATGGCAAATCACTATGTCAAAACGTTTCTTTCAATTTATAGATCGACACATCCCGATTTCTGTAAACACATTCCAGCTCCGGGTCTGTGAGCATATAACCATCGCCCGTATAGGCAAAAGCCACCAAATAGGAGATACCGTTCTTCTCCATCAGTTCTCTTCTGTTCTTACAGAGCGGATCGAAAAGAGCCTTGTTAGCGATCAGACGCTTTTCCAGAAGGTCCTGCATCTCCTCTGTTCTCGGCATATAGGCCCAGGCGCCAAGGAAGACCTGGCGCTCGGAATATGCGGAGACATAATAGTATCTGGCCGAATAGGAACTCGGGAGCGGATGCTCGGTGTCCTGCATCTCCTTATAGTTCTTGTGACGGTTCGTCGCGATGATCGTATCTTCCGGCGTATTTTCAGAGATATAATCGAGCGCGCATTTTTCGTAATACGTGAGCCCGTCAGGAACCGGCTGAGCCTCAAGATTATTATTCTTCATCGCCCGATAAAGGTTCTTCACTCCTCTTCCGCCCTGATATCCCAGGATGCCAAAGGAAGAGACGATACCGATCAGGGCAAGGATCAAAAGAGCGCCTTTACATACCTTCGGGATCTTATCCTTGTTTTCCAGAAGATATGAAACACCGATCAGATCGATGAAGCAGACTGCACAGAGGAAGAAATACAGCTGGCTGTTCCCTTCGATTTCAAAGATAAAGAATACGATCAAACCGCAGATTGAAATACCTGTCAGAAGCATTTCGGAAAGAGATATCTCTGAAATGTTCTTAAGTTTTTTCCGGATCCAGAGAATAAACGGGATCGATGTCAAAGGACGGCACATAAAGAAAATGAGCGGGATAAAAAGAAGGTACACGATGTATTTGACCGCACCATTAAAATGCAGTTTCCCATCCAGTTTCAGATATACCTGCGTTTTTTTCGCATAAGGATTCAGGCTGAAATGACTGTAGTCCGAAGAATAGACATACTCATTGCCGGAAACGTTTTCAGTAAACAGCTTTTCGACAGTTGGAATATCGTTGATTCCGACCTGCTCAAAGGACAGCCCGTCTTTTCCATAGAAAACGCTGATATACGGATATTTTCCATCGGGATCCTGCGTGATACGAAGAAAACAGCTCGCGTTCTCGATACGGAAAATACTCGGTCCCGGTTCCTTATATTCACCCGCTGCTCCGCCGATGATACCACGGTTATCGATGCTTGTGATCACAAGCGGATCCAGGAAATCCTTTTCAGACATCTCCTGCACCTGCAGGCCTTCACCGGTCGCATAGTAGTAGCCGTCCGCGTCCTGACGAATCACCGGGCCTTCGCCAAAGGAATAATCCTCATACACGGCGATATAGTGATAGTCCTTGCTGTCGAGGTAATTGATGTAATCCATCAAATGCGTTTCATAGTCATCATCCGTGATCTGATAATACTCTGGCTCCACTTCCGTTGCCGGAGCTTTGACTTCCGATCTTCTGATGAAATAGTACGAAAAAGCAAAGCCCAGGGAAATACAGATCAACGGCAAAATGACCAGCTTACAGTTTGCCTTGAAGTTCTTTTGGATCAGAAGGAAAAGAATCGATCCGACCAGCGCTCCGAGAACGCAGATCGTAAAGATGAATTTCGATCCGGAGAGAACGAATGCCATAAGGATAAAACTGAAAAGGCTCAAAACTTTCGTCTTCTTCTCTTCATAGGTCTTAACGATAAGATCGACCAGAAGGCATACCACCGGAACCGCCAAATCAATGCCATTCGGCTCATGCAGAAGATTCAGAATGCCGTACTCCAAAGAGGCTCTGTTGGCGGCCGCGCTCATCTGGCGGATCGATAGAGGATGAAGTATCGCAGTACTTAAGTAACCGACAAAAAGAAGAACGAAGATGTAGATCGTCGACCTCTTCTTATCCCCTTTCAGGAAACGCGTGCCGATACAGTCGAGCGCAAAGATGAGGAACGGAATAAAGACAAGCGGCGAATAGATAAAAAGCGCATCTGCCGAAGTGCAGCCGGAGAACTTTGCAAGACATGCACGGAAAAGATTGGCAAAATAATGGGAATCGAGAGTCTTACCGGCAAACTGGGAATATGCTGCCGGCCAGCCGTGCTCAAGAGACGCGGCATTGGAAACGTTCCATATCATGTCGTGATATCCGGAGGTGACACCTGTACGGTTGGCGTGTATTCCGCTCAGAAGAGTCGTCGCGCCAAAAGTGATCACGATAGTCATCAGAAGAACAAATGCCAGTCCGAAACGGATCTTTGTGTTCTCCTTTGTGAGCCGCTTCTTCCAGATGTCCAGTACCAGGAAAAGGATCGAAGGTATGCAGAGGATCGGCCCGCCGAGAAAGATCAGGAAGAAATGTCCGATCCTCGGGATAAGGAACACAACATCCAGGAAATAGAATACGATCGTAAACGCGATACCGAAAAAGAGCGAGTAGGCATATAAAGCACTCGAAGAAGATCGGTCGGTCACCTTTCGAGCAAGAAGATAACCCGGAAGGAGCAGACAGAACAGATAAAAGCCGAGGAATCGCATAAACTCAAAAGGTTCGATCTTCATGACGAACAGCGATCCGGCAAAAAAGACAGTGGTTAAGGTCAGAATAAAAAGCAGGATCAGTGTTCTGTGTCTTTTAAGGAACCCCACAAAACCACCCTTAGTTTTTTGCTGATTCAAATCTTCCATTGTTTCCCCTTAATTCACCTGTTATAGGTCTTTCATGTTCAACGAGAGTTTACCCCAAAACGCTCAAAAACTCAACAAATTCTGATTCTTGACGCTTGACGATTTAATAGTATAATGTTGTAAATACGTAAAAGTACGAAAAAAATGAGAAAATAGGAAAACACATTTATGGAAACGATTTACTTTAATGTCCCTCCCTTTACAGGTAATGAATTGAAATACGTGGAAGAGGCGATCAACAGCCACCACATCTGTGGAGATAACCAGTTCTGCAAAAAGTGCAGCGAATGGCTCGAAAAGGATACCGGCGCTGCCAGAGTCCTTCTCACAACATCCGGTTCTCATGCACTCGACATGGCCGCTCAGCTCTGCGAACTAAAGCCGGGAGACGAAGTCATCCTTCCTTCCTATACTTTCTCCTCTACTGCAAATGCATTCGCTCTCGTTGGCGCAACACTCGTTTTCGTCGACATCCTTCCGGACACTATGAATATCGACCCGGATGCGATCGAAAGAGCGATCACTGATAAGACAAAAGTTATCTGTGCCGTTCACTATGCCGGCGTCGGATGTGATATGGAGCGTATCTGCAAGATCGCAGAAGAGCATAACCTGATCCTCGTTGAGGATGCTGCACATGCAGTACTTGCCGACTATAACGGAAAAAGACTCGGTACATACGGCCGCTTCGGCTGCTACAGCTTCCATGAAACGAAGAACTACAGCATGGGCGAAGGCGGAGCGATCCTCCTTAACAACCCGGAAGATATCGAAAAAGCAGAGATCCTTCGCGAAAAGGGTACAGACAGATCCCGTTTCCTCTTAGGTCTCGTAGATAAGTACACATGGCGTGACAAGGGTTCTTCCTACGTTCCGAGTGACATGAACGCCGCATACCTCTGGGCACAGCTTCAGATGGCGCATGAGATCAATAACGACAGACTCAGATCCTGGGCCCGTTACTATGAACTTCTTACGCCTCTTAAGGAAAAGGGATATCTCGAACTTCCCTACATTCCGGAAAACTCCAAGCACAATGCGCATATGTTCTACATCAAGGTAGATAACATTGACGTTCGCACGAAGCTTTCTTCTTTCCTTTCCGATAGAGAAGTAAAAACAGCTTTCCACTACGTGCCTCTGCACTCGGCTCCGGCGGGTCTTAAGTACGGAAGATTCGACAGCGAAGATAAAGTTACGACCAAAGAGAGTGAAAGACTCCTTCGTCTTCCGATGTACTATGGTCTGAAGGACGAAGATGTCATTCGAGTATGCGACGGCATCAAAGCTTTCTTCGAAGGAGAAAACAAGTAAGAAAAAGGAGATCTTAGATCTCGATCCCCTCATCTTCTTTATATTCTCTTTGGGCTTTCTTCCCGATCACCTGATCCCAGTTTCTCGAAAGCTCACCGACATCGTTTCTTTTCACACATAGATTATCATTACTGAAAAGCTCATCCTTCGCGATGGGCTTTTTTGCTACGATTCTTTTGGTAACAACTGAAGAGATCTTCTTCTCTTCTTCTGTCGGTTCCTTCCTGCCGGTTCCGAGGCAGGACTCCACGATTCGGATCCCGTCAACGAGCGATTTGAACTCAGAAGGTTCCGTACTCGCAAGATGATCCGGGCCTTCCATATTTTTATCAAGAGTAAAATGCTTCTCAATAACCGTTGCACCCATAGCAACGGCAGCGACAGAAACGTCTTTTCCGATCGTATGGTCGGAATACCCGACAGGAAGTCCGAACTCTTCCTTTAACGTAATCATGGCCTTAAGATTAACGTCCTCATAAGGACACGGATAATTCGTCGTACAGTGAAGGACAGTTATCTCATTCGCCCCGCCATTTTTTAAGGCGTCGATCGAAATTCTGACATCTTCAAGAGTACTCATTCCGGTACTTAAAATGACAGGCAGACCGAAACTTCCCATATATCGAAGGAACGAGACATTTCCGATATCTCCGGAACCGACCTTGATAAAAGGGATCCCGAGCGAAACAAGAAAATCGAGGCTCTCAGGCTCATCTGCCGTAGATGCAAATGTGATGCCGATTTCATCGCAGTGCGCTTTAACTTTACGGAAATCGTCATAAGAAAGCTCCAGTTTCTTGAGCATGTCGAACTGGCTTTCATCCACACCGGTATTCTTCTTCTGGTACTCGGCCTGACCCACATTTCTGGTGATCAGATTCTCCGTCTTCCAGGTCTGAAACTTGACAACATCCGCACCGCTCTCTTTGGCCTTATCGCAGAGCTTGAGCGCAAGATCCAGTCTTCCGTTATGATTGACGCCGGCTTCGGCAATGATCAAACATCTGTCTTTCACGATTCATCCTCCCGTATCTTCTTCAGTATCTGTACTTCAGAAGTCTGTTACCATACATCTCGTTCTTCTCCGGATTTTCCTTTTCCCAGGAAGTAACGATCTCATTATACTTTTTCATAAGGAAGATCTCTTTCCCGATGAAAAAGCGCTTTTCGTTGTTACTGAATGCTTTTTTGAACTTGTAGAGCGGATCATCCGGTGACGAGGACGTCCCTCCGCCTAAATGGAACTCCCGGATCCCCTTCTCATGCATCTCGCAGGCGGCTTTCCAAAGGAGGAAATTATTCGCACCGAGGCTCGAGTAATTCCTGTCGCTTCCCTCGAGATGATAGTGACCGTAGCATTCTGAGAACATAAAGATCGCAGCACAGATGAGTTTCCCGTCTTTTCGGACGGTCCCAAGGAAAGCATTCTCCTTAAGTGAAACTCTCAGTTTTTCAAAATATGAATCGTCGAAGAAATAAAACTCATCTGCAGAAAGACGCTTCATGGTCTCTCTGTAAAGCGCGATAAATTCGTTATAGGAAGCAAAATCGTATTCTGAAGCATATTTAAGATCGTTCTTCTCCGCTTTTCTAATCATGTTCCTGTTCTTCGAATTGATCTGCTTCGTCCAGATATCGTCAGGACTCTGCGTCGTATCAAAGGCGATCGTCTGTCGGTCATAGATCGTCTTGATGAATCGATCGGAATTCTTCTCAGACGGACGGATGTACTTTTCGTTCTGAAGCAACGGATGAAATCTGGTAAAACCGCAAAGATACGACTGATCCTTTAAATAGTCGTAGATACCGTCAAAAGCGTCGTAGCACCAGCTGAGGTCATCGGTATTGGCAATCGGTCCGCCGTAGCCATACGCCGTCTCAAAGTCATAAAAGCCGTCCTTTTCTCCAGCGATAAACGGCATGAGCATGATCTTCCCATCTTCTTTTGCAACTGCGCAGCGCGCACGGCTTCCTTCCGCTTCATAAAGCCCGATATACTTCCTGCTGAAGTAGATATCTTTCTTTTCCGGCGGAAACTTATCTAAAAGTTCTTCCCAATTTTCCAGTATCTCAAATTCCATCTTTGATCTCACTCAGTATTCTCTCCATATCAGATTCATCATAACGCTGATCGATAATCAGTGACAATTCGGTATCATATAATTCGTTTTCGCCCTGTGCATCTTTATCTTCGACCGGCCAGTGCACCGGGGCGAAGATATTCCTGCTGAAAAGATGACTCCGGAGCTTTTTCCTGTCGGACACGAAGATCGGGACGAAAAGCGGTGTCTTCTCCGCATTATAGATGAAAGGAATCCCCAGTTTCGCAAGGCCGTCGGAAAGCACCTGCGCATTCTTCTTTCTACTTTCTTTCACTTCATCGATATCGATCTTTGAAAGAAGCGAAACACCTGTGGCGGAAGCTTTATAGAGATATTCCTCATCCATCATCTTCTCGCCTTTTTCCAGTAGATGCAGGAAAACTGATTCATCCATCATCCCCGGAAAGTTCTTTAGAAGATTTCCGGAAGTCTTGAAGCTTACATATTTCGGTTCGTCTTGAAAAGATCCGGTCTCTTTTCTTCCAGTCCGGGCGATCACATCTGCGCCATCCGGAACAGAGAGCCACTTACGGTAACTCGTGAAGCAGTAATCGTAGTCCGGATCTTTTCCAAAAGAATAAAGATCCTGTACATCATCGACGATCACGACTGCACCGGGATTTAAAGATCTTACAACAGCTACTGTATCCTTAAGATCGATCACGCCGAAATAGGAGATCAGGACAATAGCACAGCGTTTCCCGCAAATAGCATCCGAAAGAGAATCCTGCTGTGGAAGTAGATCCGGACCGATATGATAATGCGAAAAAGGGATCATGAGGCGCATCGGAACTTCAGATACCGAATAACAGAGATAATCCGGCAGGATCACTTCGTCGATATCGTCCCGAACCGCCTCAAGGATCGCGTAAAGGCAGGTCCTTCCCAAAGAATACCGGGAAGGAAGATCGTTACGTACCGGTCCTCTAAGGGTCGAGGTCAGGATCGTAAATTCGCCGCCAATGACCTTCTCACTCATCTTCCCCAAAGCTCCTTTTTCAGGATCGAAATTATCTTCTCCGAGGTATGGCCGTCGCCCCAGTAAAAGTCCTTCTCAAAAGTATTCGAAGTCATGGCTTTTTCTATGGAATTACGGATCGATGATTCATCGGCCTCTGTCTGAAGCACATTGCTGCATAGGTGCCTTCCGCTCTGGCGGTCACCGATATTGATGACAGGGACTCCGAGCGCAGGCGCTTCCACAATTCCGCTACTGGAATTGCCGATCAGGAACTTTACCTGACGCATAAAGCTCAGATATCTTCTATTTCCAAGTGAAGGAACGGCCTTGAACTTCGAAGGCATCTCTCTGGCAACAGATTCAAGAAAATCGTTGATCTCCCTGCCGCCGAAATCGGCATTCGAATATGTAAGAACAGTCGTCACGCCGGACAGATCTTTGAGAGAGGAAATAGAGGATCTTACCGCATTAAGGTTATACTCCAGGTCTTTTTTCGTCTCCGCATGGTATGTAAAGAGTACCCAGTCCGTATCGGAAGAGATCCCGAGATCTTCTGACAGCTCTTCTCTGCTCATCAGGTCTTCTCTGTAAAAAGAATCAAGGCCAGGCTCGCCTACAGCCCAGACATGCTCAGCGGACCCTCTCATGCGGATAATGTTGTCTGCACTTTCTGAGATCCCAGGAAAATGGTAATCGGAAAGCATAGTCACGGCATTGCGGATACCGTCGTCGATTGCTCCGCCGGTTACGTCTCCGCCAGAAATATGAATGACCGGAATGCGCATAACAAATGCCGCATTCACGATTGGAAGTAGCTCATAGCGGTCACCTAAAACGGCGACATAGTCAGGAGAGAGCTTCTCAAAAGCATGTGCCATACCCTCACCCATTCTTCCCATGGAAGCGGCGATGGTCGCCTTGGAACTCGTATTCAGTTTACAGTCGACGATCTCATCGATGGGAAAGCCGTCCTGCCTGATGATATCGATGGTATGTCCCTGCTCCGGGAGAAGATGGGCACCTGTGACTATGACCTGAAGTGTGAATTCCGAAGAAGCATCCACTTCCTTCATGAGCCATTTCAGAAGTCCGTATTCCGATCGTGTCGCAGTGACAAAACAGATCTTTTTCATAGCCTCTCCTTCATCAAAATCAGGAACGATCCTTCTTACTTAAGATCAGTTCCGCAAATGCAAAATCCAGTTCTACATCGATATCGATAGACCGCTCACGCGGCATGATATAGGCGTAGCAGCGCTCTTTGAACATATCTGCGTCTTCTTTTCTCAGAAGCTCCCGTTTCAGAAGATAGATCGCACCGTTTTCCCTATAATAGGTCGGCAGCGACTGACGCGGCATATCGCTGTATTCATTAAAGAAGTTTTCCATCGAAAGGTCATCCGGAAGTGTATTCGACCAAAGCGGCGAATGGTCCATCTCAGTAAGAGATTCGATGACGAGCGCGTCTTTTTCCTGCATCAGGGAGATCGCAGAAAGGATATCCTCTTTTGTCCTAAGCGGAGACGTCGGCTGAAGGAGCATGACTTCATCGAAGACTTCGCCTTCTTCTTCAAATCGCAAAAGGACCTCTCTTACGACGTCCCAGGAACCCGCGTGATCGGAAGCATTCTCGGAAGATCTCAGAAAATGCGCATCGGCGCCGTTTTCGATCGCAATCTTCGCATACTTTTCCGAATCAGTAGATACGAAAACTCTGGCAAAAGCTCCGCTCGAAATAGCCGCCTCAATGGAATAGGCCATCAGGGGCTTTCCTGAAAGAAGTTTGATATTCTTATCGGGAAGACCCTTCGATCCGGATCTGGCCGGAATGATCGCTATTCTTTTTACACTTTCAGAATCAGCCATTTTTCACCTTACTTTTCTCCGTAGAGTTTCTTTCTCATCTTTTCGAGTTCGGGAAGCTGGCCCATATCCATCCAGTCCTTTTCACTTACCGGAAATACTGCTACCTTCTTTCCCTTCTTCATCTGCTCTTCCACAATATCCGGAAAACCGACGGATACACCATCCGGGATCTCATCGATCACTTCCGGTTCCACGATATAAATGCCGGTATTTGCCAGAAAAGATACTTCCGGCTTTTCCTTCATTTCTTCGATCCTGCCGTTGACGCCCATCTCGACGACACCATACGGTATCGCGATGTTCTTATAGGCACAGATCATGGTGATCAAATTTCCGCTTTCTTTATGGAACTTCAGGATGCTCTCATAATTGGCTGTCAGCAGCGCATCGCAGTTGGCGAAGAAGAATGTGGAATCGATCTTCCCTTTAAGAAGAGATAAACCGCCGCCGGTTCCAAGAGGCTTTTCCTCATCGTACCAGGAGATATCGTAGTCATTCTCGTTATCTGCAAAATACGCCTTCATGAGTTCCTTTTTATAGTTGACGATGATATGGAAATCCCTGCAGTCATAGGACTGGTATTCCTTCATGATCATCTCGATGATCGGAAGCTCACCGACCGGGATCAGGGGCTTGGGAAGGACTCTTGTAAAAGGATCGAGCCTTGTGCCCTTACCGCCGGCGTTGATCACGACCGGAACCTGAAGAGAGGCTCTCGGACGGTTATCGGAATCTTCTCCGACATAGATATCACAAATGACGTTACTTTCATCCACGATCGGAATGGCAACGAAGTTTTTCTTATGATAAAGGCTCTTCGCTTCACTTTCGTTCCTTGCGACTTTCGGATCTTTGTTTAAGGCAGAGATCACAGGATCTTCGAGTTTCCCGCCGGAAAGAAGGTATCTTCTTATATCGCCGTCAGTCAGGCAGCCTATCAGGCAGGCATTTTCATCCGTGACAAAAAGGATACCGCAGCTGTTTTTATCGATGAGACGCATGGCATCAACTATGCTGAGTCGATCTGATCCTAAAAATTCGCTCATACTGTTCTTATCCATTGGCCAGCTCCTTAAACAAACTCTTGATCTCTTCTGCAACATAACGGATCTCATCTTCCGTGATGCTGGTGCTACATGGAATATTCAGGATACGTTCCGCATAATATGGTGCTTTTTCCAGTTTATATGTGATCTCGTTCTCGTACGGTTTCTGCTCATTGATCAGTCCCCAGATCGCACGGGTCTGGATCCCTTTCTTATCGAGAGCGAGGATAATGTCTCTCATAGATGCGGTGATACGGGTTCTGTCGATCTTTAAAGAATAGAACCACTTGTTCGATTCTGTACCTTCACGGAAAGGCATGAGCTCGCAAAGGTCAAATCCTTCGAAAAGCTCCCTGTACATCTCATAATTCTGCTGCTTTCTTACGATAAACTCCGGAAGTTCTTCAACCTGGGCCACCCCGAGCGCCGCCTGAAGATTCGTCATGCGGTAGTTATATCCGACCTCATCATGGATATAATAATGCGGGTCGGTCTTTGCCTGCGTGGAAAGGAAACGCATATGATCGACGACTTCCGGCTTATTGGCAGTTACCGCACCGCCGCCGCCCGTCGTGATGATCTTATTTCCGTTAAAGCTGTAGGCACCGAAATCACCGATCGTGCCTGCATATTTCCCTTTAAACTTTCCTTCGGTATAGTGCGTACCGAGAGCTTCCGTAGAATCCTCGATCACGCGAATATTATATTTTTCGGCGATCTCCATGATCGCTTCCATATCCGCCATATTTCCGAAAACATGAACCACAACGAGAGCTCTTACGATTTTTCCCTGATAGGTAAGATGTCCGTCAGCAAACTCGCATTCATTCTCGCAGAACTCAGAAAGCTTCACCGGATCGAGGCAGAAGCTGTCATCGCAGTCGATAAAGACCGGAGTAGCAAACTGATACTTTACCGGGTTTACTGCGGCAATAAAGGTAAGCGGTGGAACTAATACAATATCGCCAGGTACCACCTTCGCTTCGACAAGCGAAAGATGAAGTGCCGAAGTACCGCTCTGACAGGCCGCCACATTCTCCGTATGCAGGAAAGTGGCAAGGTCCTTTTCCAGACGGGTAATAAATGCACCGCCAGTGGATACCCAGCCCTGATCTACGGCCTCATCTACGTACTTTTTCTCATTTCCCTCAAAATTCGGTATCGAAAGAGGAATATATGCACACATCTTATTAATTGTCCTTTCAAATTACATCTTACTGTCGAGGCTCTTTCCGGTCTCGATATGTTCAAAGTTCGGAAGATAGTCCTTAAGGATACTGACGATCTTTTCCTTCGTTGTTTTCTCTGCTTCAAAAGCACTTCTCAGGCGGCTGCACAGCTCATCGACCTTGGCCTTATCCGGGATCTCTTTTCCTGTGATCACGCCGAGCGCGGAAAAGCGATCCATATCCGCTGTCTCTGTATCTGTAACGAACTCCTCAAACGGCTTCTCACCGGAGGTGTCGGATACGGAATAATGCACCGGATACGATGTTGAACCGTTCTTAAGCGCAACGGCTTTCTCGATCGCTTCCTGATCTGAAGCACACTTTTCGACCGTGAAACCGTGCTCCTCAATAAGGGCAGTTGCGATTGCGTCAAAGGTCATCATCTGCGCCTCTTCAAGTTTCGGGAAAAAGATTGCTCTGTTCTCCCCAAGCATGCAGGAAAGCATACAGATCTGACCCGATTCTTCCGGAGATACGAAATATCTTTTTACATCGGAAGGTGCAGATATCGGCTGAAGCTTCGAGATACGGGCCAGACAGCCGGCCGGAAGCGATCCGTTCGAAAATGCCACATTGGCAAATCTTGCGGTCTTTACAGGGAACTTATCGGAATAGCTGAAGATCAGGTCTTCCATCACGCGCTTGGATGCGCCCATGATATTTACCGGATTTGCTGCTTTATCCGTAGATACACAGAAATACTCTTCTGGTGGATACTGCGAAAGCAGATCCAGAAGACCCTTGGCATGAAGGATATTGTTCTGGATCAGGGCTTCTACGGAATAGATGTCCTTTTCGGACCTTACATGTTTATGGGCAGAAAAATTCCCGACGATCTCAAAGCCGCCTCTTTCTCTAAACATCTTTTCAAATACAGGCGATGCGAAATCCATCGGATACGGGATATAGTCGTCCGGGACATACATGCCGGCGGTGGAACGAAGATCACGCGTCAGTTCGGCCAGCGCATTTTCGTTCGTATCTACCACGACCAGTGTTCTCGGTTCAAAAGGCAGTATGGCGCGGATAAAGGAAGATCCGATACTTCCGGCACCACCGATCACGAGTACGGACTTTCCTTTGATCTTCTTAGTTAATTCTTCCCTGTTCTTATCGATATCGGAAAGAAACATGGAACGCTCTCTCTTCGTTACGTATTTCGAGATAAACTGTTCAAGATTAAACATTCTTCTTCCCTTTCACTAACTGAATGAAAACATCCTTATTCTTAATAATACCACATATGAGGGCGATGGTATAAAGCCCGCCGAGCACGTATCTGAGGACCGAAAGGACATAAAGGTAATTGACACCTAAAGTTACAACGAGCGATACGCCGGCGGCGGCAAATACGATCTTATATGGATATACTTCATGAAGTTTATAGACGAAGACTAAGAGCATATGGGAAAGCAAAAGCCATGCGAATCCGGCCAGGGTCGTATATGCTGCAGCAATAAATCCGTATCTCGGTATGAAGATTGCATTCAGCACATAGTTGAGAATTGCCGCAGAGGCACTGGCAAAAGCCATTCCTATCGTTTTCTTGCTGAACTGTTCGACATTCACGAACATCGTATAAAGGAACTGGAAAATGCATCCGCAGGCGACCGGCGGCATGACATAAAGAGCGACGAGATAAGGCTTGCCGCCCATGATATAAAGAGCTTCCGGTGCAAAGATAATGAGCATGAATGCAAGAGATACGAAGATCAGGATGTATTTTACCGAAAAATCACGGATATCCTTATACTTCTTCTCGTGAAGCTTCTTCCCGAGCCATGGGGCGAAAGCGGAATTGAGAGAAACGATCAGGATCGTCACCAGCGAGCCGCATGTATATGCAAGGCTGTAAACGGCATTATCTTCTTCTCCGCAGATGCGAAGGATCATGTTCTTATCCATCGAGTTAAGAAGCGACATCGAAAGAAGATGCGGGATATACGGTAGACAGATCTTGATGGCATACTTCCAGTATTTTGTCGTGATGTGCTTTCCGTTTTTCAATATGACGAAATAAAGAACAAAACCTACAAGGATCGTCGGGATCAAAGAACCAACGATACGTCCCGTCAGACGGTCATCCATCGTCGTTACGAGCAGGACGGAAAGCAATGTGGTACCAACTGTAACCAGACATCCAAGGAAAACGGACATCTTATAGCGGTAATAATACTGCTCTCTGGCCTGAAACATGTTCACCGCCGGAAGAAAAACGATATATACGAGAATACAGTTCATATAGGACCTATCGATGAGCATCACGGACGCAAGGACCGGATACAGAAGGTTCAATGCCAGGATCGCGATCATGGACGAGAGCGTACTTAACGACAGAACGGAAAGGATATACTCGTCAAAGGACTTTTCATACTCATATCTCGCGCTGATAAATGTACTGTCGAGATTTAAAGTGATCACGATCGTCAGGACACTAAGAACCGCGGTGAAGTTGTTATAGTTTCCGAATTCACCTTTCGTAAGAATACGCGCAAAAATCGGCGTCGTAATGATACCGATACTTCGCATCAGGAAGTTCGAAACGGTATACCAGGCACCGGCTTTTAATGCTTTATTCCCCGTATTACTGCTCATCTTCGTTTTTTTCTTCCGCCTTCACTAAAGTTTTCTTCTCAGATACTTTCTTTTTCATCGCAGGATCCCCGTACATAAAAAGCATGAAGAACAAAGCTGCGGTTCCGTAGTTCATCCAGAAGATCGTATCCGTAAAGGCACGGATCAGAAGAGTGCCCAGACAGATAAGATAAATGAACCGCTTGTTTTTCAGTGTATATAATCCGCGCTTGATGACCAGCCCGAACAGCCAGACAAGGCAGAATATACCATTATTTGCATGGACACTGATATAACTGTTATGGGCATTTCCGAGATATCTTTCCCACGCTAGCGTCAGGTGGATATCTGCGCCAAACAGGAAATGCTCAATATCGGCAAACGCATAATGGAGATAGTCAGACCACAGCTCAGTTCTGGAACTTTTCATGCCACGGTCACGGAACGTCTCGGAAGCAACGGATTCACCAAACATGCCTGTGATCTTATCCAGGCAAAGAAGAAATACGCCGCACATAGCGATGAGGACCGGAATAAGGATCGCACGGTATTCTCTTTTCATTTTGCGGAACACGAAGAAAGCGATGCCGAGAAGAAGGATCGAGGAAGAGATAATACCGCCTCGTCCGCTGGCAATCATGGAAAGGATCCAGAGAAGAAGCGCCGGCCAAATGTAGAGCTTCTTCCCTCTTGCTTCGACAAGCGTATAGTAGATGACAGTCGGATAGAGCATATATACAGAGATATAGTTGACCGACGATTCCAGATAGATCTGGCCTCGGATCCCGACAGTCAGGAACTTGAAAATGATAATGACCGCATTCATGACGATGACCGTGATCATCGCATCCGGATTGAATCTTTCATTGACGAAAAGAAACGACAGCAGAAAGATCAGGATCATGACCACCAGCGATTTGATCTGTATCGAACCGATCAGGAAATAGTTGATGAGACCTGTCGAAATAATGGTCGCCGCAAAAAGGATCACGCACTTCCTGAAATAGGAGATATTCACGATCAGCGATACCGCCGCGCCAAGTACAATAGACAGATACCAGAAATACTGGACGAATACACTGTTCGACTGAGTGATCATGGCCAGAGCCACGAAATACATGGTGCCCGAAAGTGTAATAATCGAGTTTTTCGCATTGAAAGTATTCGTCATTTCTCAGAGTTCCTTCTTAATACGCACAATGCATTCATTATATTCTTCAATAGACGCGGGTATCATGACTTTTTCGTAATCTCGGTAGGAATTTTTCAGCGCCCGGAAGAAATTATCGAGAGTGTCCTGTTCCATGCCTTCGTGAAGGATAAACTTATAAAGCAAAATGACATACGGTTCCTGGTCGGTGATCATCTTCGGCGTCGCCACAGCCGTACTTCCGCAGGCGATCAGGACTTTATCCTTCATCTCGTTTTTCATGCAAAGGATCTCGAAAGGAATCGCATAGTTGGTGTAATAACGGAATCCCTCTCTCTTCTCACCTTTGCTTCTCGGGTGGGATTTAATGAGAAGCCCGTCCGTACCAAACGTCTCACGGGTCTTTTCATATGTCTCATTTAAAAGTTTCAGGCAGTTCTCACTAAAATATTCATCCGAAAGCTCCTCGAGGATCACAGCCGTCTCATTCAGGACATGATCTCCTCCACATGGAAATACCTGATCCAGAAGCGCTTTATGCTCCTCTTTTTCCCAGAAAGACTCGACAGGAAGGACCTGATACGGTGTTTTTCCGTTGATCTTCTCATAGAGCGTCGGACAAAGGAGATATCTGTCCTGATCAAAGTCCACCGCCTTCTTCCCAAAAAGAACCTTTCGGAGCGTCCCGTCAAGCTTAGAGGGCTTAAGTGCGGAGTTTCCGTAATAGCTGCCGACGCCGTCATCGAAGTAGAAAACATTTACGTCCTCTTTTTTCTTATAGCAGCTCAGGATATAAAGTCTCGGGATGAAAGCGCGTGACGAAACGAAGATATTTGTGTAACTTCTATCCTTCGGCACAATGATGTTTCCGACACTTTTCACATGAAGATACGTTCTTGCAATCTGAAGATGATTGATCAGGCCGCTCTCCCGAGAGATAAAACGATCATAGATCTTCTTCGAATCGATGATGCAGACATCTTCGAAAATGCCTGTTGCACGTATCCTTTCGGCATAGCCTTCCACATCTTTAAACTGAGGATCGAGATAAAGATCAGCCTTTTCTTTCCTGCTGATAGCCAGCGAAAGGATGGAGAACATCTGAAAGATCGATGTACAGAAATAACAGCTGTCGCGGAAAACCTGGATCTCCTTACTGGCCAAACCCATTCACCTCCCGTAGGATTCCGATCGTGTGGGATACGCCGGTCTTTCCGTCAAAGAGCCCTTTCCAGCCGAGGCTCTCGAGTTTATTGCTGTCAAGCGAAGAATTCTTCATAGGATTAAACGCCCTTCTTTCCTCCTCAGTCGGAATTTCCTTTATAAGGGACACGCCGGATACCGAAGAGATCGTGTCGGCAAGATCTGCAATCGACATGATCGATTCACGGTTAGAGATGTTATACGCTTCTCCGCTCTTTCCTTCGAAAAGAACTTTCATTATTGCAGTGGCGCAGTCTAGGCAGTAACAGTAACTTCGGATCTGTTCCCCGCTGCTCTTCATAACGATATCCTTTCCCTTTGCGGCATCATATGCCCAGGAAGAAGATACACGGATATCTGAAGGAGCTGCTGTAGGTCCGTAGATATGGCCGGGTCGAACGATCACAGAATCAACATCATATTCCGAAAGAAAACTCGCGCAGAGGTTCTCACCGGCTCTTTTTCCGATGGAATAGGAATTTCTCGGAAGGAGCGGATCGATAAATCCGTACTCGTATTCTAACGAAGGCGTATCCTGGGACTTTTTGCCATAAACCTCCGAGCTCGATACAAAAAGAAGGCGTTTCACGCCATTATCCTTAGAAAAATCAAACAAAGCCTTAAGTCCTGCTGTATTGCTTTCGAAGGTCTCGACGGGATTTTTGACGATTGCATCCGGAGATGCCGGACTTGCTGCGTGGATGATATAGTCGATATTCTTAAACCCGGAAAGGTCGGGATCAGCCGCATCAAAAGGCGCGAAGAAAAGATCCTCACGGTCCAGAAGATCCGAAAAGTGCTCCTTTACGCGCTCGACCGTACGGCCGGTCGCAAGTACATGGATCTTCTCCTCATGGGTATCGTTAAAACGCAGAAGCAGATGCACAACGGCCGTTCCGATGAGGCCGGTACTTCCCGTGACAAGAATGCAGCAGGACGCCTTCCCGGACAACTCGGGAAGGATCGAAAGTGCAGTATCTAAATCATTTTTCCATACACTACTGGAATATAGCATAACTCACCTTAGTCTTTGAGCCAGTCCGATCTTGATGCTGCCAGAAGTGCCTTGAAGATATCGATATCCTCAAGAGTCGTAAGCTTGATGTTCTTCTCGGATCCTTTGGAAAAATACACCTGTTTCCCCATCTCGATCATGAGCGTGCAGGAAGCGATGGAATTCGTGATCCCTGCTTCCAGTGCATCTCTATGGAGCTGGCAGATCTCACCCAGTTTAAAGGCCTGCGGGGTCTGTGTTCTCTTAAGAGAATCTCTCGGATACGTACCGCAGCTGACCTCGCCGTCCTCTGTCTGAAGCATCGCTTCCGCACAGGGAATAACTGTGATCGCATTTCCCTTCTCTTTGGCCACTCGGATATTATCAGAGATGATCTCAGAAGAGACCATCGGACGGATCGCATCATGGATCAGTACGAGATCATCTTTCCCGAAATGCTTTTCGAGCTCGAAGATGCCGTTTCGGATCGAATCCTGACCGTTCTTTCCGCCGGTGACGACATGCTGGAGTTTACTGATATTAAACTGCTTGGCATACGCCATAAGAACCTGCTGCCAGCCGTCGATGCATACTACCGCGATCGCGTCGATTTCCGGGTGCTTTTCGAAAGCCTCAAGAGTATATACGATCACCGGTCTTTCATTTACGGTAAGAAACTGCTTCGGGATGTCCTGATGCATCCTGTTTCCGGAACCGCCGGCGATCAAAAGTGCAATGTTAGCCATATTTACCTCTATTTCTCAAAAATCGATCTTCACCGCAAGATGCTTCTCGCGCTTATCTTCCGGCGGGATCGCCATATAGTCTTTATACAGATTTTTCAGGTACGTATCGAAGTCCTTGAGAATGTTTACGGAAAGCCCCTCGAATTCTCCCATCGTAAGCTCCGTAAAAACTGCTGCCGGCAGGATCTCGCGCGTATAACTGATCGCCGAGGGTACCGCCAGCCATCCCGTTTTCTTCTTGTACCTTCCCAGTTTATCACATATTTTCAGATAAAACTTCATTCCGCCCAGGTGCGCGAAGAAAAAACCAAGTCTCCTGCGCATTTTGTAGTACTTTCTGACCTCTTCATCCGTCCTGCTCTTGTCGATGATGACTGGAGACGGATACTTATAGTCGATGCATACGCTCGACGCCTTAAAAGCGAGGTCATAAAACTTCGCGCGAAGATTTCTTCCGATCCCTGGAGAAGGGACATTTTCGATCACGAAAATGTCAATGAAGAGATTACTGTGTGCCTTTATTCCCGCATACGGGATCTCAACATACGTTGTCCCTTTCTTAAAAATCTTCGGCTGTTTGTTGAAGTAGTCCTTATCCAGCGGGTTAACTAGTTCATACTTTTCAGAGAATTCTGCTTGAAAAGCAACGTTGAACTTGTCATATTCTTCTCTTAGCATCATCAGATCGATGTCATCATCCCACGGGATAAATCCCTTGTGACGGATCGCGCCAAGAAGCGTTCCTCCGCTTAAGATATACTTGATCTCATGCGCATCACAGAACTCCTTGATATCCTTGAAGATCGAAAGAAGCTCGGCATGAAGTTTCTCGATGGTTTTTTCATCGAGTTCATACTCCCTGAAATGCTCTGAATAGATTTTCTTACTTGACTGCATATATTCTCCTGATTTTATCGGTGAAGGATCTTCTTAAAGATGAATCCGCGAAGTTTTCCCGGAATGAGGGCGACAACGAACTGAATAAAGACCGTAACGAAGTAGTCCCATGCGCCGATGAATCCGGTCTTTCTGACCATCTTTCTGCCTTCTTTATATCTTTTGAAGTAGCTCCATCCGCCGCGACGCTCGTACATCGCATGTCCGATCCTGGCAAATACCAGCGATTCGGGAAGATTCATGCAGCGGGAGCCGCTTTGGATCATACGTACCCAGAGATAGGTATCTTCCATCAGCGGGCAGGGTTCGTAGTTTCCGGCCTTTAAGACCGCCTGTTTTTTATACATGACCGTCATGTGATTAAATCCGTCTCTTCTCTTCTGGTACTTCACGATCTCCTCATGGGTAAGAGGAACAGATCTTTTCGAGACGATTTGATCCGGTGTGGTCTCAAATTCATCGATCTGAGACCCGCAGATCGAAAGCTCCGGATCTTTCGAAAACGTAGAAAGCTGTTTTTCAAATCGATCCGCTCTTGCGATATCATCGGTGTCCATTCTTGCGATCAGGTCGAAGGAACACTCAGGAATACCGGCACGAAGCGCAGCGCCAAGTCCCTGATTTTCCTTAAGCGGCACTCTTTTGAGGAGTCCCGGGTTCTTCTTCTCATATTCATCGAGAAGATCGTAGAGTTCCTTCGACAGAGGACCATCCTCGACGATCAGCCACTCCGTAGCCGGAACCGTCTGTGAAAGAAGACTGTCAAAGCAGGCCCTGGCATATTCGGGCTTTTCCTTAATGTATATGGACATCAATACACTGAAGTTCTCCATTACTGATAGTCCTTTCCAAGGACCGCTAAAACGGTCCGAAACATAGTCCTGATATCAGCGAAAAGGCTGAATTCCGAGATAGATTTAAGATTCCACTTCATCTTATTTGGAAGCACTACGGAAATGTACGTTTTGTCAACATCTTCTGCGCCGGACAATAGCTTGTCTTCATCCTTATAGCGGATGGAGCATTCGCTCGTGATCCCGGCCGGCATCAGAAGCGTCGCGAAGTATTCCTTTTCGTACTGCTCGACATACTTGACCGCTTCCGGACGGGTGCCGACGAAGCTCATATTGCCTGAAATGACATCAAGTACCTGCGGGAGTTCATCCAGACGAAGACGACGGAGCTTACTTCCCATTTTCGTGATACGGCTGTCGTTTCCGACCGTCACGGCAGAACCGATCTTATCCGCATTACTAACCATCGTTCTGAATTTATGGATCCGATAACGCTTACCATAGCGCGTTACTCTCTCCTGACGGTAAAAGACCGGTCCCTTGCTGTCGATTTTGATAAGAAGCGCGATGATCAGCATCGGGATCAGAACAAGAATGAATATGATGATACCGGCAATTACATCAAAAACACGCTTAAAGAAAAGCTGCACTCTCTTTTTGCTCAGCACATCATAATAGGGTTTTACTTCCGGGATCTGCATGAATTCCGGAAGACGGCTCCATTTTCTCAGCATGCTTATATTTCCCTCATTACAGAACGCAAAGATGCGCAGATATAGTCCACATCTTCATCGGAAAGAAGCGTGTGGAGCGGAAGCGTGATCAGGTTCTTATAGTAGTCGAAAGAATTCGGATAATCGCTGATATCTGCCCCGAGAGCTTTATAGGCCGTCATCATGGGAAGCGGCTTATAGTGAACATTCGTGGACACGCCGAGTTCGGCAAGTTTCCCGATGACGAGATCTCTTTTTGCTTCGTCAAATCCCGGAATACGCATAAGATACAGATGGCAGCTCGATCCCGCATTTTCAGAAAAATGGTTCAGATGGGAGATCTTCAGTTCATCACAGACCGCATCGTACTTTCGGATGATCTCGGCTCTTCGATCCAAAAGCCCCAGGTATCTGTCGAGCTGTCGAAGTCCGATCGCTGCCATGACATCGGTCATGTTGCACTTATACCAGGGCCCGATGATATCGTATTCCCAGGCACCGACCTTCGTCTTCGCAAGCGCATCCTTATTCTGGCCGTGAAGGCTTAAAAGCTGATAGAAATGGTAGATCTCGGAATCCTCGATCCCGTCGATCGTCTTCCAGGTCGCCGCGCCGCCTTCTGCGGTCGTGAAATTCTTCACGGCATGGAAGCTGAAACCTGTAAAATCAGCAAGCGCGCCGCAGTACTTCTTCTCCCCGCAAAACATGCGTGAACCGCCAAGTCCGTGCGCACAGTCAGATACGACCGCTACACGGCCAAGGGCTTTCTGAATGCGTGAGGACAGATCTTTTAACGGAGTACCATCGGACGCAATCGGAGTAAACATCGTTTTCTTTTCGTTTACGATCGAAAAGATCTTCTCGTAGTCACATACAATGCCCGCGAGGTCGACGCACACGATGGCCTTGGTCTTCTCAGTGATCGCCTCGGAAAGCTTGTCATAGTCCATCTCCGGCATATGCGTGATCGGATCTCCGTCTTTTCGGATATCGATATAACGCACCGTCGCTCCGCAGTGGATCGCCGCGGAGGCAGATGCTGTATATGTATATGCCGGGACTAATACCTCATCTCCGGGTCCTACACCCAGGATGCGAAGATTTAATTCTTCCGCCGCCGTTGCGGAACTTAAACAGGCAACTCGATCCTTCCATCTGTCCGGATCTGCGTCTACATCAATATCCGTTTTACCTGTCTCGATATATGCAGCAAGGCGCCTTTCCAGAAGTTTTGTTCTGGGACCGGTCGTGATCCATCCGGAACGAAGCGCATCACACACTTCAGCAATTTCTGCTTCACTGATATCCGGCGGACTAAACTTGATAAAACGTTTTTCCATCCTTGTTTCTCTCAGACCCCAAGATTCCTTAAAGATTCATTTTACTCATTATACACATACGGACGGCAAATGTGAATTTCCGTAAAATACAATAAAATCACCCATCTTCGGGTGATTCTATTGCATAAATAACAAATATGGTGGGGCTGATGGGACTTGAACCCATACGATTTAAGGTCGGCAGATTTTGAGTCTGCTGCGTCTGCCATTCCGCCACAACCCCGTGAAATGACGGAAATTATATTAGCATAGACCCTTTATTTCTGTCAATGAAACCTTACTGGCCGGAAAGCGCGTTTTTCGCGAATCTGTAAGAGTCTTTGCACATGGTCTCAAGATCAAATTCGGTCTTCCAGGAAAGCTCGCGAAAAGCCTTCGACGGATCCGAATAATTTGTCGCGATATCGCCCGGACGGCGTTCTACGATCTGGTACGGAATGTTGATGTTATTGGCTTTTTCAAAAGCATGTACGATATCAAGTACACTGTAGCCGATTCCCGTTCCGAGGTTATAGATATAAACGCCCGGTTCATCCGAGAACTTCTTCATGGCTGCGACGTGGCCTTTGGCGAGGTCGACGACATGAATATAGTCACGAACACCTGTTCCATCCGGTGTATCGTAGTCATTTCCGAACACACGAAGATATGGAAGTTTTCCGACAACGACCTGCAGGATATACGGCATCAGGTTATTCGGGATGCCATTCGGTTCATCGCCGATCAGACCGCTCTCATGCGCACCGATCGGATTGAAGTAACGAAGCAGAATCACATAATTGTCCGGATTGGCTTTCTGAAAATCCGTGAGGATCCTCTCGAGCATCTTCTTCGTCTCTCCATACGGATTCGTCGTCGTTCCTAAAGGACAATCCTCCGTGATCGGGATGATCGCCGGATCGCCATATACGGTCGCTGACGAGGAGAAAACGATCTTCTTAACCCCAAACTCCGTCATCGCCGTAAGAAGGTTCAGAGTACCTCCGACATTGTTCTTATAGTATTCAACAGGCTTTGCCACGCTCTCACCAACCGCCTTAAGCCCTGCAAAGTGAACGACAGCATCGATGCTGTTTTCCGAGAACACTTTTCGGATCGAATCCAGATCTCTCATATCTGCCACATAAAACTTCGGACGCTTGCCCGCGATCTTCTCGATACGATCGAGGACCGATTCTTTTGAATTCGAAAGATTATCGAAGATGACAACATCGTGTCCGGCATTAATGAGCTCCACACAGGTATGAGATCCGATATAGCCGGTACCACCGGTAACAAGAATATTCATATAATAAAACTCCTTTTTCGGTGTTTTTCATGGGATCTAAGATCCATAAAGTATTATTAGCAGATGAAAAGCGAAAAAGCAAATCGAACGGATGCTTCAGTCTTTAGATGCTCGCCCGGCGGTCAAGTTCCATCTGCATTTCGGTAAGGAAATCCGAAGGCTTACACTTTTTATACGCTTCCATATATTCTGCCCATCCGGCTTCAAAATCTTTGCACATGACGATCTTCGGAAGCCATTCCAACTTACAATCAAGGATACGGAAAAACGCATCTCCAGGAGGAGTTCCCGAACTTAGTGTACTGGAATGGGTATACATCGGATACCAGATTCCGTTATCACATACTTCCGAATGCAGAAAATCGACATAGGAAGTATATTCATACACGGCAAAACACTTTCTCAACGGTTCGGAAAGCGTAAGGAAAAACTCTGAATACTGTTCTTCCGGATGCAAGGCATTTTTCCCGTCGTCAGACGTTCCGTAATACTGCGGAAGATATTTATATCTGCATACATGTTTATACTGATAGTACGGATCCAGCCAATTAAGACGCATTTCATCCGTTCGATAGAAAAGACCCTGATCATCGATTTCGTAATCCACGCCTTCGACGCCCCAGAAGCGAAGATTATGGATATCCTCATCGAGACATCTGTTCAGGAAAGAAAATGCCAGATCCGGATCAGAACAATTGGTCGTCACAGCAATACCGTTATTACTGCTGATGGTTTTCTCGTAGGAATGATAGTGATTCGTCATCCCCTTATCGATCGTCAGAGCCAGAGGAACATAATTATACCCAAGCTTATCAAATCCATTCGTTTCAAACGTATCGTTGACAACACTCGAAAAATTCCACCAGGCATCGAAGAATCCGAGAACCGCGCCGCTTGAGAGTTTTCCAATATACTGATCAATATCCATATCGAAAAAGTCCGGGTCGATCAGACCTTTCCCAAAGGCTTCGTTCAGTTTCTGCAAATATCTCTTTGCCGTCGGTGAATCATTATAATCCTCCACGACAGGATGATTCTCATCTTTGGCATTTACGATGACCGTACCATCATTCGGATATCCGGCAAGGAACTGCGGAGGCGATTCCAGGCAGTAATTTCTCCAGCCAGTTGCCATGGCCGTATACGGAATGATCTTCGTTCCATCGGCATTCTCTTTATTTTCTGCATAGTATTTTTCCAGAAGATCAAAGTATTCATCGAGCGTCTCGATCTTCGGATAATGAGCCCATTCAAGTACGCGTACCTGGATCCAGAAGGCACAATCATCATGGATCTTCTCTTTTGATTCTCCCTTAGAACGGTTGGGGGAAGCCCAGTAAATATGACCATCTTCCTGACGGAAAAGTTCCCACTGTTTGTCCGAATACATCCCGCGAAGATTCGAATAGGCGGAATTGGCAAGATAATCATCCCAGGGAACTAGCTTATTATTTTCATAAAGCATTTGCGTAGCACTTCCGGCATCAATAAGATCCGGCAGAGTATTATTCTGCATCATATTCTCTACATCATTCAGAGGATTATCTGACACGAATCGCTCTTTCAGCCTCACACCGGTCTTCTTTGCGATCTCTTCTTTGATCTCGTTATTATCGTCGATTTCAGTATCTATGAGATAAGACACGAAGATCAATTCCTTGATCTCCATAGGCTTAGTCGGATCTGATGCGATCGGATCAGAAACCGAAGCCACCTGAGCCTGGTTTTCGCCACTTGAAGATGGATCTTTTACATCAGACTCGGACACCACCTTTTCCGTAGTTTCCGACGTTTCTTTCAAAGTCTCAGATGCGGTCACCTCCGAACTTGATTCTTTAGCAGAACTCTCCTCGGAAGATCCGCCGCAACCGGCAAGAATGGCCGCACAAAGAACAGAGACCAGTACCACCAATACCTTCTTACTCATATAACCATACCTCTACTTCCAAACAATAATACATATATTATAAAGAAATTGAGAAATAAAGAAAAGAACTGTCCTTTTGAAGAACAGTTCTTTTACTGGTGGGAGAAGGTGGATTCGAACCACCGAAGTCGGTGACAACAGATTTACAGTCTGCCCCCTTTGGCCGCTCGGGAATTCTCCCACGAAATATATATAATGTAGATTGGCTTCAATTTGGTGGGCCTTCAGGGACTCGAACCCAGGACCGACCGGTTATGAGCCGGTTGCTCTAACCAACTGAGCTAAAGGCCCGCTTGTTGAGTATGTACCCATTTCTCAAAGCGCAAGAAAGATTATAACGATAAACAGTAGATTCGTCAACACCTTTTCAAAAAATCTTCTTTTCTTGAAACCACTGATATAAAAAAAGCCCTGGAATTCTGTTTTCAGAAGCTTTTGGTGTTCTTGCCAATGGCAAAGAACATGCGTCCAAAAAACAGATCCAGGGTCTTCTGAATGATCAGTCTTTTGCTGTCAGATAACCCTTCTTATAAAGGAGCTCAGCTGTCAGCATCGCACCACCTGCTGCACCACGAAGTGTGTTATGGGAAAGGCAGGTAAACTTATAATCGAAGATCGGGTCTTCTCTTAAGCGGCCGATGGAAACTCCCATACCGCCCTCGAACTTCGCATCAAGTGCCGGCTGCGGACGATTGTCCTCGTCGATGTACTGCAGGAACTGCTTCGGAGCATGTGGAAGATCAAGCTCCTGCGGAGCGCCTTTATAGTTCTTCCATGCCTCGAGCATTTCTTCTTTTGTCGGCTTTCTGTCGAACTTAACGGAAACAGCAGCTGTATGACCTTCCTGAACCGCAACACGATAGCACTGAGCAGAGATGACCGGAGCTTCTGCCTTTACGATCTCGTTGCCCTCAATGTGGCCCCAGACCTTCAGCGGCTCCTGCTCGCTCTTCTCTTCCTCACCGCCAATATAAGGGATCATATTCCCTACCATTTCCGGCCAGTCCTTAAATGTCTTGCCTGCGCCGGAGATCGCCTGATATGTGCATACATTAATGTACTTGATACCGAAGCTCAGAAGAGGTGTTAACGCCGGTACATAGCTCTGGATGGAGCAGTTCGGCTTAACAGCGATAAAACCGCGCTTGGTGCCGAGTCTTTCCTTCTGCTTTTCGATAATTGCAGCGTGATCGGAGTTGATCTCCGGAACCATCATCGGAACATCCGATGTCCATCTGTGTGCGGAGTTATTGGAAATGACAGGAGTCTCAAGCTTAGCGATCTTCTCTTCGAGAGCGCGGATCTCATCTTTCTTCATATCTACAGCACAGAATACGAAATCGACCTTCTTACAGATCTCTTCGATATCTTCTGTACTTTCAACGATCATATCCTTCACATAAGAAGGCATTTCACAATCGATCTTCCATCTTCCCTCTACTGCCTGCGCATAAGGCTTACCTGCGGAGCGGGGGGATGCAACAACTGCAACACACTCAAACCACGGGTGATCGTCCAGTAAAGAGATGAATCTCTGTCCTACATAACCTGTTGCGCCAATGACGCCTGCTCTTAACTTTGCCATGATTATTCCTCATTTCGTTGTCCGCGTGTGGTGGACATTTGTCTTTGATGGGTGTATTATAGCGCAACCATCTAGGTATTGCAAGTCATTTTTTCGGATTTATGTTACTATTATCCTGTAAGTATACGTTTTGTTTAATCAGGAGTCATTATGAGCCGTCCAAAAGGAAAATCTTCAGGCGAAAATGCTACTTTTCCGATTCTTGAACAGTACCTTCGTTATATGCAGGCTGTTCAGGAAAAGTCACCGCTTACTATTAAAGAATATAAATATGATCTTATTCTTCTCTTCCGCTTTCTGAAGTATGACCGAAAACTCGTCAAACTCACGGATGATTTCAAATTTGAAGATATTCCGATCAACGATATCGATGAAAAGTTTTTAAACTCCATCACCTCGGACGACCTCTTTGCCTTCCTGATCTTTTTATCCAGGGAAAGAAAAGCCTCTTCTGCTACCCGCGCAAGAAAGGTCGCTACGATCAAGTCGTTCTTTAAGTATCTTTTCCAGAAGAAAAGGATCGTCAAGGACGACCCTTCGTATGAACTTGAAACACCTCGACGCGCAAAACGTCTTCCCAAATATTTAAATCTAGAGCAGAGTCGTGATCTGCTTGATGCCGCCGAAAGATCGCAGAGTGAATTTGCCGCAAGAGACTTCTGCATCGTCACATTGTTTTTGAACTGCGGGATGCGTCTTTCCGAGCTTCGCGGGATCGACCTCTCAGATATTACAGACGATACGCTGCGTGTGGTCGGAAAAGGCAACAAAGAACGCACCATCTACTTAAACGATGCCTGCATGAATGCGCTCTCTGATTACTATCCGGAGCGTGACAAGATGAAAAAGAAAGATAAGGAGGCGCTTTTCTTAAGTTCCCGCGGGACGAGGATCAGCGGCCCCATGATCCAGAACATCATTAAAAGGCTCTTCACGGCTTCCGGTATCGATGCGTCCGCCTATTCGGTCCATAAGCTCCGCCACACTTGTGCGACGCTTATGTATAAGTACGGTCAGGTAGACATCCGTACACTCCAGACGATACTCGGACACCAGAGTGTAGCGACGACGCAGATCTATACCCATGTAGATGAAGAATCTCTCCACGATGCGGTTTCAAAAAATCCGCTGTCAGGCAGAAAAAGAAAAGACTAGTTCTCTCTTCTTTTCGCATGAGAAGACTTTTAGTCTTCTTCATTCTCCATATAGGATTCAAAGAACCTCAGCGCCACATCCTTTTTATTCTGCGGATGCAGGTCATTATACTGTCCGAGATCGTATGTCGGGATCAGGTAACAGTACGGGATCTCATCGACGACCTTTTTCTGTACTTGACGAACGCCATCAAAAGGATCGCTTTCATATACCGGACCGTCTCCGAGCCAGTAGGTAAGTTCTGCCATATAAAACGGGACATCTTTACCAAAAAGAGATCTCCACTCTTTGACCATATCTTTAAGAAGCGGTGCATAATACTGCGGATACTCGCAGTTCGATTCGCCCTGGTAAAAGAGGAATGCCTTACATGAATACTTTTGGATCGGATAGATCATCGAATTAAAAAGAGCCGTAGGAGACCAAAGGAAGAAAGTCTGACCTTCTACAGGACCGGACGTACTTCCAAAGCGCATCTTCCACTCCCCTTCAAGAGAGATCTGACTGTCACCGTTTTTCAGAAAATACGGGCATTCTTTCACTGCGCCGCCGATATTCGTATCAACGACCATGCGGACTGTGATAGTATTCTTACCAGGTTTTAACATGCCCGGCTTCAGGAAATATCTTCTCGGCGGGTATTTAAAAGTAAATCCACCAACAAAGGTCCCGTTTACATATGTGGTATCTCCGTCCATAAGTGTTCCCAGACGAAGCTCGACTTCCTTATCGCACCAGTCTTCCGGGATATCCACGATCTTCTGGATCCAGAAAGATCCTTTAAAGTTTTCATGCTCTGTCTGATAGAACGTTGACGGCATATGGAAGGACTCATATTCACCTTCCGGCCATGTCTCCTGCCAGTTTCCGGAAATGCCCGGATCGTTATCATCGACGTTCTTATGCCACGCATCCAGACGCTTCATATCCGAAGCTGTCGTCTCTTCGACAAATGCCATGTCGTACTTTTCGAGTTTTTCCTTATAGCACCACAGACAACCTTTACTCTTATCCTGATTGCATTTTCCGGAATCAGATAGCTCATTTTCAAAAGAAGCGAACGACACGCGCAGATTTTCCTCGCTCATCAGGCTTTCCACGGGAGCACCGCCCACTGCAGTCTGAACCAGTCCGACCGGCACATTATCCTTAAGGTACTTTTCTTTTGCAAAATAGAATCCGATTGCGCTGAACATATCGATATTCTCCTGATCGGCATTGACCCATTTGCCACCATCAAGGATCTCATTCTTCTTTTTAAAAAGAGGGACCTTCGGTACTTCAAACTGCCGGATCTCAGCAAAATCCGCACTTCTTATCTCTTCGTAATGATGATCCGTCGTCCAGATCAGGGGAAGCTCCATATTCGACTGTCCGCCCAGGATATATACATCTCCAAAAAGGATATCCGAAATCTCAACGGCAAGGGTTCCATTTACACGTACAGAAAGAGTATAGGGTCCGCCAACTATATATGCAGGTACCTTCGCTTCAAACGTCATCTTACTGTCATCGAAAATGACCGGCAAATCTTTTCCATCGAAAGAGACCTCAATCTTTTCGCCGACCTCATATGTGCCGCGGATAGTGTTCTCCACGTCACGCTGCAGGATCATGCCGGTACTGTAGATACTGGATAATTTCATAGAAGAACTCCTTTACGAGAAGATATACTCGAGCATACGTTCATTTAATTCACTCGGGTTTTCAGAATAGACGAAAGCCAGATACACATCATCCGCCGTGATCCCGAGCTTCGTCTTCATCCCATCCGGGATACGGATCGCGACCGGATTTCCCTTTATATCAGACAGGAATTCCTTATCGCTGTATTTGGAATCATTCTTATACTTGGAAAGATCCAGATAATAATCGTAAGACAGAAAATATTCGAACTGATCCTTTGTCATCAGAAGATACTGGAACATGCCCGTCGTCATCTGGGAAATGAATGCCGCCTCAACATCCCCTTCGTTATAGCCTCCACTCTGTGGAACAACAAGCACATTTCCTCCATATTTTGCGACCTTCTTTTTATAACCGGATCCCAAGTAAGAGATAAAATCACTAGTCAGAACATTTTCTGAAGCCTCAGAGATATTCACGCCAACACCAGCTCCTGCATAAGCGATCTGCTTATTCTGGAAGACATCACGTGCAAACCAGGCAATGCCAAGAAGGACGGCGATGATGATAAGGACCTTGAGCAGATAATAATCACGGAAATACATGAGTTTTCCGTGTCTATCCATTTTAGAGAATTTCTCTTTTTCCTGTTCGATCTTCTTTTTTAGTGGAACTTTCTCACCCATATCACTACTCTGCCTCAGTTATATCATTTGACTCAGACTTATTTTCATCACTGTCTTCTTCTGTATCCGAAAACTTTTCTTCAAGCTTTTTAAAGCCACGAATGAGAATCAGACAAAGACAGAATTCAACAACAAGATGAGAAAGCACGACAACGGCCGGCAAATACCGGAAATACTTTATACACGCATATAAAGAAAATCCCATGATGGACGCCACAGAAAGAAGTCCGATAAAATAGACGATCGAAAAAAGGACAGACGTCTTGAATGCTTCTTTCACCGTCACCTCAAATCGGGAGATGATCGGGAAGATCGTCATGATGATGAAAAGGACAACTAATGTAATAAATGAAGCCGCAACGAAATAGAGAACCGGGACATTCGATATACCTGTATCGATCATCCAGGACCAGTCTATACAAAGAAGCGCGCACGCAAAAAGAAGGATAACCCAGATAATGGTCGCCTGTTTGAAATTCTCTTTAAATGCTTTAAAGAACGGCTTGAATACAGCCGGCTCTTCTCTTCTTACGATACGCATGGCCACATCATATTTCGCAGTCAGGGCCGGTCCGATCGTAATGATCGGAATACAGCAGATCGTACAGAGCACATTCAGAATAATAAGATCGATTACAGTATTTATGAACTGTATCAGCGGACTGTCATATTTCAATAGATTCATTCTACTAACCTCTTCATCTGATTTTACGCATAAAAATGCTACCTGTCCATAGAAATACAGACAGGTAGCACATTTAGATGGAGATTACTCTTTTACACCACCGATCGTAAGACCCGTTACAAAGTATCTCTGAAGGAACGGGTACAAGCAGATGATCGGGAGCATAGTTGCAATCGTTGCAGCCGCACGGACCTGAATTTCTGTTGTCATGTCCGTAACCTTACCGGAGCTGTCCGCGGACGGATTGAGCTGTGTAAGGGAGCTCAGGAGTTTTTGGAGCTCGTACTGCAGTGTTGTATTCTGCGACTTCAAGCGGTTATAGATCATTGCATCGAACCAGGAGTTCCAGTGCCAAACTGCTACGAACAGGAATACTGTCGCGTAAACCGGCTTACACAAAGGAGAGATGATCCTTACAAAGATCGTCATATGACCTGCACCGTCAAGCTGTGCGGACTCTTCATAAGAATCCGGGAGCGATGACATGTACGTACGAAGTACGAGAATATTAAATGCACTTACCAGACCCGGGAAAATATATACCCAGAATGTACCCGTAAGACCAAGTTTGGTCATAAGGAGTACCGACGGAATAAGACCGCCGCTGGCGTACATGGTGATGACCCAGAAAAGGGACAGGCTTCTTTTGAAAATGAAGTTCTTTCTGGAAATGATGTATGCCAGAAGAGCATTCGCACCAAGAGAAAGGAATGATGCCAACACGGTACGGGAGACCGTAACGATCAGACCCTGACGGAAACCGCTCATATTGAATACTTTCTTATAAGCCGCAGTAGTAAACTTTCTCGGCACAAGATGAATATTCTTAAGAATAGCTTCCGATCCATCCGTGAAGGAGTAAGCCAGGGTGTTCAAAACCGGGTAAAGTGTTACCGCACAGAACAGGATAAGGAAGATCGTATTACAGATAACGAACGCCCAGTCCCATCCGTTCATTTTTGTTTTCGTTAACTTTTTGAACATTACACTACCTCCCCTTAGAACAGACGTTCATCGCCGGTCTTCTTCGCAATATAGTTAAATGTGAAGATTAAGATCATTGATACGAATGTCTTGAAGATACCTGCTGCGGTACCAAGCGAGAAGTTCGACATACCATAGTTCAAAACGTATATATCAATAGTCTGGGATACCGGCAGCAATACACCGAGACCAAGCAGATACTGAATTTCGAATCCGGCATTGATAACATTACCGATGTTCATGATCAACAGGATGATGATCGTAGAACGGATACCCGGAAGGGTGATATTTTTGATCTTCTGCCATCTTCCCGCACCATCCATAGCAGCCGCTTCGTAAAGCGAAGGATCGATTGCTGTAATCGTAGCCAAATAGATGATTGCGTTCCAACCAGTCTCTTTCCAAACGTTGGAGATAGCAACGATCGGCCAGAAATACTTCGTTTCCATGAAGTAACTGATCGGTGTTTTGATGATATGCAAGTTGAGGAGCAACTCGTTGATCATACCCTTTGTAGCAAAAGCATCACGGACGATACTGGTAACCACGATCCAGGAAAGGAAGTGTGGCAGATAGGAGATCGTCTGTACGATTTTCTTACCCAAAACGTTACGGACTTCACTTAAAAGAATAGCAAATCCGATTGCAGTAATAGTAGTAGCAACAAGGTTGATAACACCCATTGCGAGCGTGTTTCTTAAAACACGTAAGAATGTCTTATCCTCAAAGAGGAACTTAAACCATTTTAAGCCGACGAACTCAGAACCAAAGAGACCATCTCTTGGTTTATAGTTCTGGAATGCCATGATCCAGCCAAGAAGCGGGAGATAATAAAAGACAATTCCGTAGATTACATATAAGCCGGCTATGATGAGCAAGATGCTCTGACGCTTGATATCGGCTTTGGTTGTCTTACTCTTAAGAGCCGGTGCGTCGTTCTCTATAAGGCTCATGAATATGCCTCCTTAACCTAGTAATGGCAACCACAGTTATACAACCGTGGTTGCCACCACAGATACTTACGTCATGAAATATTACTTACCGAGAGCTGCACGACGATCGAGTTCTTTCTGCATTTCTGCGAGGAAGAGTTCCGGCTTGCAGTCAGCATATGCCTTCTGATAAGCTGCCCAATCTGTTTCGAAGTCCTTAGAAGTAATTACCTTCGGGAGCCACTCATGCTTGCACTCACCCATTCTTACCCAAGCAGCACCATAATCTGTTGTGGAGTTCATGTCGTTGGAGTGAGAATACATCGGATACCAGAAACCGAGCTTTGTGATGTGCTCAGATCTGAGGAAGTCACCGTAAGAAGTATAGTTATACTTCTCAAAAGCCTTCTTGAGCGGTTCGGAAAGTGTAGCGAAGAACTCAGACTCCTGATCCTCAGGCTTCATTGCGTTCTTGCCATCACGGTGAGTACCACCCCACTGCGGGAGGTAGGAATAGTTACATACATGCTTTGCTCTGAAAGCATCGTTCTGCCAATTCTTTCTCATTTCTTCTGTTCTGTAGTACAGACCATCATCGCCTACTTTGTAGTCAACGTCCTTGATACCCCAGAAACGGAGATCATGGATTTCCTGGTCAAGGCACTGGTTGAGGAACTTGAAAGCCTTATCCGGATCTTTGCACTTTGTTGTTACAGCAACACCGGAAGAAACGTTCGGTACGTCAGCGTAAGCGTGCCACTGATTCTTTGTCTGGCCTTTTTCAGCTACGAGGCCAAGAGGAATGTAGTTGTAACCGAGCTTATCGAAGCCCTTGTCGATGAATGTGTTGTTGATCTGAGCGAAGTCCCAGTTCTGGTCGCACATACCAAGAACAGCACCGGAAGCCAGCTTAGCGATATATGTATCGTAGTCCATTGTAGCGAACTCCTGATCCATGATGCCAGCGTTGTAAACTTCGTTGAGCTTCTTGAAGTACATGTGAGCTGTAGGTGTTACGTTGTAGTCTTCGATCTTCGGATTGTCCGGATCGTCGAGATTTACGAGAACGGAACCATCGTTCGGATAACCATCGAGGAACTGCGGAGCGTTCTCAACGCAGAAGTATCTCCAGCCTTCGCAAAGAGCTGTGTAAGGAATAACGTCTACGCCGTCAGCATTCTTCGGATTAGCCTCAGCATACTTCTGGAGAAGATCAAAGTACTCGTCGAGAGTTTCGATAATCGGGTAGTTAGCCCACTCAAGAACACGAACCTGTACCCAGAAAGCCTCGTCGTTGTGTGTTCTGGATTTCGGCTCACCATAGGTCTTACCGAAAACGTTAGCCCAGTAGATGTGACCGTCAGCCTGACGGAAAAGCTCCCACTGCTTGTCGGAGAACATTTCCTTAAGGTTCTTGAACTCATCCTTCTTGAGATAATCATCCCAAGCTACGAGCATACCAGCTTCAGCCAGCATCTTGGAACCGTTACCACCATCGATAAGATCCGGAAGATCATTAGAAGCGATCATGGTACCAACTGCAGAAGCAACGTCCTGTGCTGTGTTCCAGGATTCCTTTACTCTTACACCTGTCTTCTTAGCGATTTCCTCCTGGATCTCGTTGCCTTCATTCAGCTCTTTACCAGCCATGAAAGCGATCATTGTCCAGTCAACAACGGAATCACTCTTCTTCTTTGCGCAACCTGCAAATGCCCCAACAGTCATCATGCAAGCCAAAGCAAGCGCAATAATCTTCTTTGATTTCATTATGTAACCTCCTTCAAATTGAGTTGCTTGTTGCAACTTATTCTTTTTTAATTTTAGATTTCGATAGTATTTCAAACAACCCGAGAAACTCTTAATCAATTCATGAAAAAGTCTAGGTATCTTTCACAATAAAAAGAAGGCGAAACAAAGCTTGATTTATGCTATTTGTCTTGTTGTTACCAACTTAAGCAGATTATTCCTCCGCGTGTGTCTTTCTATACTTTGACGGGGTACATCCCATGGTTTCAATAAACTTTCGGATGAAATAGTCGCAGTCACGGTATCCGACATCAGCAGCGATCTGGTTGATCTTCTTATCGGAAGCAATAAGTTGTCTGGCCGCTTCGTTGATCCTGTAAGTTGTCAGGTAATCTTTGAAAGACTGCTTATACTTCTTCCGGAAGATCTGTCCCAGATAGGAACTATTAATGAAATACTTCTCCCCGAGGTTTCTAAGACTGATATTCTCCGCATAGTGATCACGGATATCCGCTTCAATATAGGAAAGGATACCGCGGGAGACATTCTTTCTAAGACCATTTAAATAATCCGCATACTCGATCGCGAATCTTTCGACATGCTGACGGGATCCGCGCTTGATCGATTTTTCAAAGGACTGCTCCGAGATATACTGGATGACTTCTTCCTGGTTGATATTGTCGTCCTGTTCCGAGGCAAGATGAATGAGCTGGAACAAAAGATAGTTGATGTTCAAGTCAATAACGTTACTGGTCTGTCCGGAGATATCCATCTCCTCGTAAAGATTTGTAACCGCTTTTTTGATCGCCTCTTCATTATTGGCCTGGATGGCGCTGATAACTTCATCGAGACTGTTCTTGCAAAGCACGATGCCGCTCTGGCTGAACTGGATATCCTCTTCGTAGAAATACAGGTTTTTCTGCATATGGAATCCCATGATACTGCTGATACGGATACAGGAACTATAGGATTTGGAAAGTGACGCGACGTCCGGTACGGTCTTACCGCACATAATACGCACAGGCTTCGGGAAAAGCACCTCGAGTTTTTTCAGGAACATCTCGAAGAATTCCCGCTCGGTCAGGTCTCTTCTCGTAGCCATGTTTTCACAATAAATGAAACCGACGTCGTAATTATCCTTGTCATAGGATACATCGAAAATAAAATGGCTGGCATTTTCCTTGAGGATATCTTTGCAGGCGGAAAACATCTGCTTCTGCAAAACACGAAGATCAAAGTCATCTTCGTCCTCGGATCCGGTCTCCGTCATCATCTCGATATCGACAAAGCGGATACCGCCCGTCAGCTGCAGGTGATTCGTGACATAATCGATGTTCGTTTCGTCGAACTTCCCTTTAATGATCGACATCAGATTCGTCGCCAGGAAGGCGTCTTCCATATTTCTCTGACTCAGACGATCCTTCTCTTTTTCCTTATTGAGATTGGCGACCTTCCGAAGAAGAGCCGTCAGATCATCTTTACTTACCGGCTTTAAGATATAGTCCATGCAGTTATTCCGTATGGCGCGCTGTACGTATGAAAAATCGTCATAGCCTGTAAGCAGGACAAATTTCGCATCCGAAAGATGCTGTCGTACGATCTCATCAAGAAGATCCAGTCCGTTCATGACCGGCATCTTGATATCCGAGATGATCAGATCGATCTTATGATCGGCAAGATAGTCCAGTGCCTCTTTACCGTTGCTCATAAGGGCATCGATCTCAAATCCTTCACTGTTCCAATCGATCAAAAGCTGTAATCCCTGAAGAATATAAGGTTCATCGTCAACGATCATTACTTTTAACATAAGCCACCCCCAGTTTTATGTGCTTTCCCGAAGTGTAGAAAGCGGGATCTTTATGAGAACACACATTCCCACGCCAACTTCACTGTCGATATTAAAAGATACGTCTCCATCTGTATGAAGCTTCAATCGCAGGCAGGCATTTAAGATGCCTACATGCTTCTTCCCTTTGATCATATCGATACTTACGGCATCGATACTGTTAAGAAGACTTCTGATCTCATCCTCCGTCATTCCGCCGCCGGTGTCTTCGACCTCCATGCAAAGATGCTCAGCATTCTTATAAACACGGACGAATATCCAGCCTGCTGAAGACTTTGACTCAATGCCGTGTACGCATGCATTCTCGACAAACGTAACAAGAGTCAGCTTCGGGAGCAGATACTTCTCGCAGTCCTCATTGACATCCACAGTGAACGAGAGTCTGTCGCCGAAACGGTAGCTCTGCAGGTAAAGATATGCTTCGATCGATTCCGTCTCTTTCTTGATGGTAACAAGGTCATTTCCCCACTCAACGTTCTGTCTGGTCATTACGGCCAGTTTCTCAACCATCTCCGCGGTCTCATCCTCACCTTTCAGGATACTGTGCATACGGATGCTTTCAAGAGAATTAAACATGAAGTGCGGATTGATCTGACTCTGAAGCGCCAAAAGCTCGGCATTCTTTCTGGAAAGATCGTTCTCCTGCTCCTTGAGCTTATCCTTATAAAGCGAGTTGATCAGCTCATTATTGACCGAAACGATCGTATTATAGTTCTTCATCAGCGTAGAGATCTCATCGTTTCCCTCGATATGCGCGATCGGCTGGAATTTGTCCGCCTGATCACCGTTAAATGCCGTATCGAGTTTCTTGATACGCGAGGCGAGTGATTTTTCGATCATCTTCATGATCAGGATCGGGAACACGAGTGTAAAGAACAACAGGAGAAGTATTATCCAGAGATTTGATTGTATGATCGAATTGATCAGTAGTTCATCACTGAAAACATACACATCCAGATCCGTACCATAGGCGGTATAGACCTTATGGACTTCGAGCTTATGCTCCTTTTCGACCTTTTCGATATTGATGTTTTTCACCGCTTCACCGAAACGGGCAAATACAACATAGTCGCCATTACAGACATACATCAGATACTTCGAGGAAAACCGAAGAAGCTGGGATCTGATCTCGGAGCTATTAATATCGATACGAAGGAGCTTATCGCATTTCGAGTCATATAGATGCATCTTCTTAACGTAATAGAATTTCTGCTGACGATCGTTTAAAGGATCAATAGAATCATCGTAGTAGACCAGAAGGGCTTCTTCCCTGCCCGTTTCCTTGAAACGACGATACCAGTCGCTGTCTACAGCTTTATACATGTGTTTAAAATACATACTGTCAGCGATGGTAGGATTATCAACATAGATTGCGACCTGGTCAGATCTTGCGGTGATCAGGGTACGAAAAAAGGATTTACTGACAAAGTCGTAGTACTTGATGAAGAAAGCACTTTTGCTTTCGTATTTTTCATCGAGAAAGTGGTTCAGTTCTTCGTTATCGCAGATCGCTCGGGCAATTCGGGAGTTATAAACAACGGTACTTTCGATCGTGGAAACGTACTTGTTGGCAATGTTTTCCAGTTCATACATGCGGTTGTTGTACTCCTGCTCATAGATGGACAGGAAAACGATCGCGTCCGTGATGATAAGAGGAATGATAACGCAGAAAACATACATAATAAGAAACTTATTATGCAGCTTCATGTTATTGAGAAGTTTTGTCAAAAACTTTCGGATCAAGGCCTCTTTACGCTTCCTCTTATAATTCCTTTTATTATAACAGAAAAGGACTGACCCCGCACCTTAGAAAAAGTTGCGGGGTCAGCCCATTACTTACATTCCATTATATGCAAAGCGATCTGCTCTGCGGTAAGAAGGATCAGTTGAACGGATTCTCTGTCGGATAGAGAACGCCAGCCGGCTTATTGTAGCCGATTTTGCACGGGCAGATGCCGAGGAGCTTAAATGTCTCGAACATCAGTTTGCCGTAGTGACCGAAAGCAACTGCGCCGTGGTGCGGGAATCTGCCCTGGATGAGAACGTGACGATAGAATCTAGCCATTTCCGGAATAGCGAAGATAGCGATACCACCGAAAGAACGTGTCTTAACATCAAGGATCTCACCTTCAGCGATGTAAGAAACGAGTTCTCCGTCGCTGTTGCACTGCAGACGATAGAATGTGATCGGAGAAGCAGCGATGTCACCCTCAAGAGTACCACGTGTGAAATCCGGATCAGAACCAGCCGGCTCAAGGAGTCTGTGCTGGATGAGCTGATACTTGATGGCACGGTCAGCGCACATCTTGCAAGAAGGTGTGTTACCGCAATGGAAGCCCATGAATGTATCAGTGAGCTTGTAGTTCTTGAAACCAGCTCTATCCTCATCATAGATGTACTGCGGAACAGAGTTGTTGATATCAAGAAGAGTAATGGCATCATTGCTGATGCAGATACCGATGTACTCGGAAAGTGCGCCGTAGATATCTACTTCGCAGGATACCGGAATACCACGGGAAGCCAGACGGCTGTTAACGTAGCAAGGCTCGAAACCGAACTGGGACGGGAATGCCGGCCAGCACTTATCAGCAAATGCTACATACTTTCTGGAACCCTTATGAGCTTCTGCCCAGTCAAGAAGTGTAAGTTCGAACTGAGCCATACGAGCGCTCATCTCCGGATAGTACTTACCTTCACCCATTTCCTTAGCCATATCTTCGCATACAGCCGGGATACGCGGGTCATTCTCGTGCTCCTTGTAGGAAACGAGAAGGTCGAGCTCAGAGTTCTCTTCGATCTCAACGCCTAACTCATAGAGGCCTTTGATCGGAGCGTTACAAGCGAAGAAGTCCTGCGGACGAGGTCCGAATGTGATGATCTTGAGATTCTTAACGCCGATGACTGCACGAGCGATCGGTACGAAATCAGCGATCATAGCAGCGATATCTTCAGCTGTTCCGACAGGATATTCAGGAATATATCCGTCAAGATGTCTCATACCGAGGTTGTATGAGCAGTTGAGCATACCACAGTAAGCGTCACCACGGCCATTGACCATGTCTCCATCGCCTTCTGCTGCTGCCACGAACATGCAAGGACCATCAAAATTCTTCGCGATCAGTGTTTCAGGTGTCTCAGGACCGAAGTTACCGAGGAAAACAACTAAAGCGTTGCACTCCGCCTTCTTTACATCTTCCACTGCCTTGAGCATATCGAGCTCGTTCTCAACAGTGACCGGGCACTCATAAAGATCACCCTTATAAGCTGCTTTGATTGCAGATCTTCTCTTCTCAGAGAGAGCAATCGGGAAACAGTCACGAGATACAGCAACGATACCTAATTTGATTTCTGGAATGTTGTTCATGTCTTAAATCCTCCTTAATTGGTTATTCCATTATAGCATTTTTATTGACCATAATAAGCATTTTTTCCATGTTTTCTGAAATAATGTTTGTCCTGAAGTTCAGAGGGTGCAGGAAGCACTTCACGGTTGATCAATTCAGTGCGGAAAGCCATCTTCGCGACCTCTTCAAGGACCACTGCATTGTGTACCGCCTCATGTGCATCTTTGCCCCATGTGAAAGGTCCGTGGTTCTTGCAAAGCACGCCCGGAACCGCCTCATAGTCGAGGTTTTCCTTTTCAAAAGAATCAGCGATCAAGATACCTGTGTTCGTCTCATAATCCTGGTCGATCTCCTCTTTTGTCAGGCAGCGTACACATGGGATCGCACCATAATAGTAATCTGCGTGAGTGGTGCCGTAACATGGAATACTTCTTCCACTCTGCGCCCAGGATGTCGCATAGGACGAGTGCGTGTGAACAACACCACCGATGTTCGGAAATCTCTTATAAAGAATGAGATGTGTCGGTGTGTCGGAAGAAGGCTTATATTTTCCTTCTACACGATTTCCTTCAAGATCCATAACGACCATATCGTCTGCCGTCATCGTCTCATATGGAACGCCGCTCGGCTTGATGACGAACAGTCCGGACTCTCTGTCGATCGCACTGACATTTCCCCAGGTAAAAGTCACAAGACCATATTTCGGAAGAAGCATATTTGCTTCAAATACCTGTTGTTTTAATTCTTCTAACATATCCTTCGTCCTCACTTCTGAATATCGACGGCTGCTTTTTCTACAGCAAGACCAGCCACATACTTTTTCATGAAGGCATTAAAGCCGTCCATATCCGCCTGATCCGCAAGGAGTTCAGAACCTGTCGAACCAGAGAAGATAACATCTTCAAGATAAGCGGCAAGTGTCTGTCCTTCGTTCTTAGTGACCATGTAGAGAGCAAGGAGCGCGATACCCCAGGCTCCGCCTTCACCTGCAGTCTCCATTACGCAGACAGGAGAACCGATCGCGGCGGAAGCGATGGTCTGACCGGCCTTCGGTGTCTTAAAGAAACCGCCGTGACCATACATCTTCTTGACTGTGACTTTCTCTTCGACAGTCAGGATATCAAGACCTACCTTAAGTGCAGCAAGTGCAGAATAAAGATGCATTCTCATGAAGTTACTGAGCGTAAATGCATCTTCCGCAGAGCGGAAAAACAGCGGACTTCCCTTGGAAAAACCTGTCACCGGCTCACCGGAAAAATAGTTATAGGAAACAAGACCTCCACAGTCCTTATCACCGGAAAGCGCGATGCCATAGAGCTTTTCGAAAAGCTCTCCTCTGTCAAATTCTTTTCCCATGAGTTTTCCGAACTCATCGAAAAGCTTGACCCAGGCATTGATCTCGGAAGTGCAGTTATTGCAGTGCACCATGGCGACCGGATCACCTGTCGGTGTGGTGACCATATCGATCTCCTTATGAAGATTCTTCATATTCTCCTTAAGAACGATCATGGCAAATACAGAAGTGCCTGCAGAGATATTACCGGTCTCTACGAGTACGGAATTGGTAGCGACCATACCGGTACCTGCATCACCTTCCGGCGGGCACATCGGAATACCGGAAGAAAGATCACCTTCGACATCAAGAAGTTTGGCACCGGCTTCCGTAAGTGTACCTGCGTCTTCGCCTGCAGAAAGCACCTGCGGCAGGATCTCTTTGATCGTCCACGGGAAGTTCTTTTCAGCAATTAAAGAAGAGAATGTCTCAAGCATCTTCTCATCGTAAGATCCGGTCTTTGAATCGATCGGGAACATACCGGAAGCATCACCGACGCCGAGGACTTTCTTACCGGAAAGCATAAAATGCACATAGCCGGCAAGTGTTGTGAAGTGGCGGATCGAAGGGACATGTTCTTCACCGTTTAAGATCGCCTGATAAAGATGGGAGATGCTCCATCTCTGCGGGATGTTGAAGTTCAGCGCTTCCGTGAGTTTATCTGCAGCCTCTTCCGTAATGGTGTTTCTCCAGGTACGGAAAGGAACGAGAAGCTTATCGTTTTCGTCGAATGGGAGATAGCCATGCATCATGGCGGAAAAGCCGATGGCACCGAAGCTTTTGATCGTCACGCCATACTGCTCTTTTACGTTCTTTTTGAGATCTTGATAACAGTCAGCAAGACAGCCCCAGATCGCCTTTTCGGAATACGTCCAGATCCCATCGAGAAGTTCATTCTCCCACTCGTGACTTCCCTGCGCGATCGGATTGCCCTTCTCATCTACGAGAACAGCTTTGATACGAGTCGAACCGAACTCGATACCCAGTACACTTTTACCTTGTTCAATTACACTTTTCGGATCCATAAGTACCTCACCACTTTTTCTCCGGGCATCTGCCCTTTTTGATAGCAGCACGTATCTCAACATAGCATCCGCATGAAAGACACGTTCCACTTAATAAGTTATCACAAAGACGGCAAATAGATAACCGCTCCTCGTAAACTTTTTCATCCGCGCGGTCACTTTTCGGAAGATCTTCGATCCACTTTTTTACCATATCCATTTTCGATGCATCATTCATCTCTGAAAGAAGGCATCTGCGGCATGGTTTCTGCGCACTCATTTCAGTTCGACCTCAAGATGCAGAATACTGTTTTTCGGGATCGTGAAAATGATTTTATCCTCGTTTTCGACAGACGCTTCAAACGGCTTTATCTTCACGTTATCCGGATCATCAAATGTATTCTTATCGTCCATTTTTCCGGTCAGGATCTCACCCTTTACCGAACTGATCGCATTTCCGAGAAGATCTGCTTTGATCTCATAGTCTTCTTCCACCGAAAGATTGGAAAGCGTGATATGGAACTTGCCGTCTTTTCCCTTGGAAACGGACTCGTGAAGATTCGGCACATGATACTGATCTTCCAGGCCGATCGTCTTGGTATCGACAAAGCTTTCGATCAGCGTCGCATCCTGATGGTGCTTATACATATCGAATACGAAGTATGTTGGTGTTTTGACCATCTTCTCGCCTTCGGTAAGGATGACGGACTGAAGCACGTTACAAAGCTGCGCGATATTTGCCATTTTCACACGGTCACAGTGCTTATTGAAAATATTGAGGTTGATCGAGGCCACCAGTGCATCACGGATCGTATTCTGCTGATAAAGAAATCCCGGATTCGTGCCTTCTTCCACATCGTACCAGGTGCCCCATTCGTCAACGATCAGACCGATATTGTGATCGGGATCGTATCTGTCGATAATGGCCGAATGCTTCGTGACCAGTTCTTCCATGAAGAGCGTCTTCGAAAGCGTCATATACCACTCTTTTTCATTAAAGACGGACGCAGCGCCCTTCTTCGCCCAGTCGTAAGGAAGCGTATAATAATGCAGTGAGATCCCGTCCATGAAACCATGTGCATTGTTCCAGGAGCCGGAAAGCTTATGGCACTGGTTAAGAACCGTCTCTGTCCATTCATAGTCCTGGGCATTCGGACCGCATGCAATCTTATTGATCTTCTTATTCGGATCATACTGTTTTACATAGGACTGATACTGACGGAAAAGATTCGCATAGAATTCCGGCACCATGTTGCCGCCACATCCCCAGTTCTCGTTTCCGATACCAAAATAATCGACTGTCCAGGGTTCTTCATGACCATTCACTTTACGAAGCTCTGCCATGGGAGATACGCCGTTAAAGGTCATGTACTCGACCCACTCACTCATCTCCTGTACCGTTCCGGAACCAACATTTCCGTTGATATATGTCTTACATCCGATCTGACGGCACAGCTCCATATATTCGTGCGTACCGAAGCTGTTGTCTTCGACGACTCCGCCCCAGTTGGTGTTGATCATCTTCTTTCGGCTTTTCTTATCTCCGATACCGTCTTTCCAGTGATATTCATCCGCGAAGCATCCTCCCGGCCAGCGAAGGACAGGAACTTTGATCTGTTTTAATGCGTCCACCACGTCATTTCTCATGCCGTTCGTGTTCGGAATATCGGAGTTTTCTCCTACGAAGACACCGCCATAGATACATCTTCCAAGGTGCTCGGAAAAGTGTCCCTGGATCTCCGGAGCGATGTGTCCCAGTTCTTTTTGAGGATCGATAACAAGCTTAAACATAGCGACTCCTTCTTCTTTTTCGGAAACATATTGCACGTTTGTTTCACAAAAGACTTAAATACCAAATGTTTTTCTGAATTAAAGTTACATGAGCTGATGCAAAAAATCAATACAGAACACAAAGAATATAAAGTTTTGAGGGGTCAGACCTAGACTTTCTCATGTTGTGCGAAATTTAGTAATTGCTTAAGATTAAATAGTGATGAAATTTCTACGTTTCATTGCATTGTGAAATAATTATTTCGAGGAAAACCGCATGCTTTGTATTCACTCCCTGCAGGAAGCGTCTGAAGTATTTAAAGCCTTAAGCGCTGATGCTAGGATCCAGATCATGGAATTGATCTACGAAAACAACAACCTCAGTATGAACGATCTGGCGAATATGGTCGGAGTGACCAACAGCGCCATTACTCTTCATATCAGCAAACTGGAAAGTGCAGGTCTCGTAACCATCAAGACGACTTCCGGCAAGCGTGGTATTTCCAAGATCATCCAGCCTGTGCATGATCGTATCATCATCGATATGTTTGAAAACGCCAAGAACAATCCTCTTCCCTGTTATGAGGACAGCATCGGCGTCGGTCAATATACCACCTGTGACATTCATCCGACCTGCGGTATCTGCACTCCGAAAGAGATCATCGGCGAACTTGACGATCCCCGTGTCTTCTCTTATCCGGAAAGATTCAAGGCAGGCATCCTCTGGTTCGGTTATGGTTCGATCACCTATAATCTTCCGAACCGTCTGCATGCCGGTCAGAAGATCCGCGAGATCCAGATCTCCTTTGAGATCTCCTCTGAATGTCCTTCTTATAATAATGATTATCCTAGTGATATCTATTTCTATATTAATGATACCCTTCTCGGCAGCTGGATAAGCCCGGGTGATTTCGGCGACAGAAAAGGCATGATCTCTCCTACCTGGTGGCCGACACCTCTCAATCAGTATGGTCTTTTAAAGACACTGGTGATCAACCACAAGGGTACTTTCATCGATGGTACGCATCAGATCGGTAAGACGACCCTTAAAGATCTCAATATCGATTACAACTCGACCATCGATCTTACCTTCTCCGTTCCGAAGAATACAGCCAATTGTGGCGGTATGACGCTTTTCGGAGAAGATTTCGGCGACTACAGCCAGGATATTTCAATGAAGCTCTTCTATGTCAACCAGCTCACCAACGCCGGAGAAGATCTTCCCGTCAAGGAGGAACCAAATGCTTAAGCTTGTAAAAACTGAAAACGGCCTCGTTCGCGGCTTTCAGGGAAATAATACACGTATCTCCGTATTTAAGGGGATTCCTTTTGCTGCACCGCCGGTCGGTGAAAACCGCTGGAGAGCTCCGCAGCCCTGTGAGAATTGGGAAGGCATAAGAGAATGCGGCAAGTTCGCACCGATCTCTGTACAGGACCAGCCGGGCGTCGGTACGGACATCTACTGCCGTGAATGGCACGTCGATAAAGACATTGAAATGGATGAGGATTGCCTCTATCTGAACGTATGGACTCCGGCGCAGTCAGAAAACGATAAACTGCCGGTTCTCATCTGGTTCTTCGGCGGCGGATTCCAGTGGGGTTATCCCCGTGAGATGGAATTCAACGGTGAGCAGATCGCAAAGCGCGGTGTCATCGTCGTATCTGTCAACTACCGTCTGGGTGCACTGGGCTTCCTTTCTCACCCGGATCTCCTTAAAGAAGCGCCTGATGCTCCGTCCAACTTCGGTACCCTCGACCAGCAGGCCGGTATCAAGTGGGTCGTGAAGAATATCGCTAACTTCGGCGGTGACCCGAAGAACATCACCATCTCCGGTCAGTCTGCCGGGGGCGGCTCTGTGCTTACGCACCTGACATCCGAATCCAGTATCGGTCTTTATCAGAAAGCCATCATCTATTCAGGCATCATTGAAAGCCCTTTCATCAAGGACAATGTCATCTCTCCAAAGCCAATCGAAGAGACCATGAAGATGGGCGAGAAATTCCTCTCCTGCCTCGGTGTATCCACGATCGAGGAAGCAAGAAAGATCGACGCGCTTACAATCCGTTCCGTCTATGCGAAGTTCCGTGAAGATAATTTCTTCTTCTTTACGCCCTGCATCGATCACGTTTTCCTTAAGGACGAGCCATTTAAACTCATGCTTGAAGGAAAACAGGCAAATGTCCCGCTGATTGCAGGTAACACGTTTGACGAATTCATGAGCTATATCTATGCAGATAACGAAGCAAGCTTTGAGGAGCAGGCTAGAAACACCTTCGGACCTCGTGCCGATCAGTTCCTTTCCTTCCCTGAGGCTCACGTTGTCGAAGATGGAAATAAGTATGGTGCACTTCGCAGTATCGAATGCTCGGTTAAATCCGTTATGGATAAGACGAAAGCACCCTGCTTCTACTATAGTTTTGAAGTAGATATTCCAGGAGAAGACGATCCGGGAACGTTCCATTCTGTGGATCTTTGGTTCTTCTTTGAGACTCTTGCGGCCTGCTGGCGTCCATTTGTCGGAAGACACTTCGACATCGCAAGACAGATGACCAACTATATCACGAACTTCGTGAAAAACGGAAATCCGAATGGTCACGATATCACCGGGGAACAGATGCCGAACTGGCTGGCCTATACGAACAGCAGTCAGAATGAGATGCACTTCACCAAAGACGGCTGTATCCCGAAAGTTCAGGATTCCGCATATTACCAGTTCTTTATTGACTGGCTCACAGACAGAACACTCGGAAATGTCGAGAGTTCTTCCCGTCCGTCGGCAAGCATTGCCGCTTTGGCTGCACCGATGAAGAAACAGGCCTTCAATCCGTATCTTCCTTCCTGGGAGTATATTCCGGACGGAGAACCTTATGTCTTCGGAGACCGCCTCTATATCTACGGTTCCCACGACTACTTTAACGGTTCCTTCTTCTGTCCAGGTGATTATGTATCCTGGTCCGCTCCGGTCAATGACCTCGGCAACTGGAAATACGAAGGCGTTTCCTTCAGAAGAACGGACGATCCGGATAACTTTGAAAACAAGGGCTGTCTTTATGCTCCGGATATCACCGTGGGCCCGGATGGACTTTACTACCTCTTCTATGTTCTCGACAACCAGAGCGTAGTAGCCGTCGCCAAGAGCGATAAGCCGCAGGGTCCGTTCAAGTACTACGGACACGTTCATTACGAAGATGGAACGCTCCTTGGAAGCAAGGATACCGACGAACCGCAGTTTGACCCGGGTGTCATCACGATCGGCGATACCACCTATCTTTATACCGGATTCTGCGGACAGACAGATGCTTCCCGTCACGGTGCGATGGTCACAGTGATCGGACCGGATATGCTCACGATCAAAAAGGGACCGGAGTTCATCGTTCCGGGCACCATGTATTCCAAGGGTACGGAATTCGAAGGACATGCTTTCTTTGAAGCGCCTTCCATCCGCGAAAGAAACGGCATCTTCTATTTCGTATATTCTTCTCAGGTCATGCACGAGCTTTGCTATGCGACGAGCACTTCTCCGGAAGGTCCTTTCTCCTACGGCGGAGTCATCGTCAGCAACTGCGATCTGGGCATTGATTCCTATAAGAAAGCAGATAAGCCGACATGCTATGGCGCGAACAACCACGGCAGTATCGTCGAGATCAACGGTGAATGGTATATCTTCTATCACAGACATACCAACAACACCTGGTATTCCCGTCAGGGCTGTGCCGAGAAGATCGAATTTACTGAAGACGGCAAGATCAAGCAGGTAGAGATCACTTCCTGCGGCTTAAACGGCGGTCCTCTTTCCGACCAGCCGGAATATCCTTCCTATATCGCCTGCAATATCTTCTCCATGAACGAAGATCAGGAACCGTATGTCGGCCAGCATAACGTGGCCCGCATCATTCAGGAAGGCAGAGACGGCGATCACGAGACGGGTTATGTCACCCAGATCCGTGACGGCGCGACCATTGGATTTAAATACTTCAACCTTAAGGACGTAACCGGCATTACGCTGTTCGTCAGAGGTTATGGTAACGGTACATTTGAAGTCAGAACTGATCTCGACGGAGAGGTCCTTTGCGAGATCCCGGTCCGTTTCATGACGGTATGGGAAAAGTACGAAGGACAGTTCAAGACAGCGCTCACGAAAGAGAAAGCATCGTTGTATCTTACCTATCGCGGAGGTGGAGACGTCCAGCTCAAATCATTCAAGTATGTACACAGATAGCCACCGTTATTTGTTTGCATTTTTTTCTACCTCATCCTCATTGGAAAAGGAGCTGCCATAATTCTATGGCAGCTCCTTTACTTTCTTGATTATTGAGGTTTTAAAGCTAGAATCAGAACAGACCCTTGATCTTATCTACGATTCCGCCTGCCTTATCTGCAGAAAGCTTCGCCTTAACGCCGTCTACAACGTTGTTGATCACATCATCCGGAAGATCGACACCGATGATGCCTTCAACCGTCTTGACCGGTTCTTTTTCAAAATTCTTAGCGATAGACGGATCGCCCTGAACTTTCTTTACAACTTCATCAATTTTTGCCTTAATATCCATGTTTTTCACCTCCATGATGTATTGGTTTAATTGTATCACATTTTCTTAAACACACCTAAAAAAGCATGCTGATCTTTTCTTTCAAAATCTTTGGAAATGACCTTGCATTTTCCGAATTCTTTTAGTATTATAGATAAGCATTTGCGGATATGGCGGAATTGGCAGACGCGCTAGCTTCAGGTGCTAGTGATCGCAAGGTCGTACAGGTTCAAGTCCTGCTATCCGCACCAGATCGGAAGTCGAAAGGCTTCCGATCTTTTTTATTTCCTGCATAGAAAAACGGAGCCAGCACTTTACGTGCGGCTCCGCAGCTTTTTCTAAACGCCTTTAAACTTATACCAGTTCTTTTCTCAGCTGTTCACCGGAAAGCGGGCTTAAGTAAGCAGGAGCAATATCAAGAACTGTCTTACAGCCGGTCACGCCTTCCTTCGAAAGTCTGTAGATCGCACGTGCATATGCAGTCAGAACGCCTGCTGTGAATTCCGGATTGGAATCGAGCTTTAAGCTGTACTCAATAACGTGCTTGTTTTCCTTATTGAAGCCGGAAACACCGGAACGGAAGCAGAAACCGCCGTGCGGGATACCGCTGTGGTTCTTCTGGAGTTCTTCTTCTGTAATGAAGTGTACGGTTGTATCGTAATCGGAGAAGTAGTTCGGCATGGTCTTGATATCGTTTTCGATCTGCTTAAGATCAGCGCCTTCTTCCGGTACTACGAAGCACTCACGTGTGTGCTTCTGACGTGTGGTCAGTTCAGGCTGGGAACCGGAACGGACAGCCTCGAGAGCACTCTCTACCGGAATGGTGTACTGCTTGCCGTTCTTAACGCCCTTCACGCGGCGGATCGCATCGGAGTGGCCCTGGCTTACGCCCTTGCCCCAGAAAGTATAGCTCTCACCTTCCGGCAGGATAGACTGAGAATAGATTCTGGCCAGAGAGAACATACCCGGATCCCAACCTACAGAGATCACACCAACAGTGCCGGCAGCCTTGGCAGCTGCATCGACCTCAGCAAAGTGTGTCGGGATGTTCGCATGTGTATCAAAGCTGTCGACCACATTGAACATGGAAGCGAGTTTCGGTGTCTGCTCCGGAAGATCTGTTGCGGAACCGCCGCAGAGGATCATGACATCGATGCTGTCCTTCATGGAAGCAACATCATTAACGGACATGACCTTCGCAGATTCCGTCTGGATCTTTAATGTGGAAGGATCACGACGTGTGAAAACAGCGACAAGTTCGAGATCCGGATTCTGACGGATGCTGGACTCCACGCCTCTACCTAAATTACCATAACCATAAATACCAATTCGAATCGCCATTTTGCAACTTTCTCCTTTTAGTATTTCATATTCTCATATAACAAAGTGAAGTATAGCACTACTATTCACCTAGCACAACGCTGATATGAATTTTTTTCTGAACGAAATTGCATTTCATATCACGCATTCGGCATCTCCACCTTTTGATATAATGATTCTATGGAAAAAGCACTGCACAAGATCTCTGTCCGCGCGTTAAGCGAGCGCATTTACCGCTCCGGTTCCCTTCTGGGTGCCGGTTATGGCGGCGTGTCCGGACAGGACGGTACGAGAATGCATCAGCGTGTCTTCCGCGATCTTAAGAAAGAATACGGCGATGAAGGCGTGATCTCCGAGTATTCCCTTGCCACCGAGATCGAATATGAGCTTTTCCGCATACAGATCACCGGGCGCGCCGACTGCGTGATCGAAAATCCCGAGGGGGATGGTCCCGCCGTCAATCTCATGGAGATCAAGACCCATAACCGTATCGTAGAGAAGGTCGAGAATCTTATACTTCCGACCCACGAAGCCCAGCTGAAACTTTATGCGCATCTTTACTACCTGAGTCATACCGATGTGGAGGATATCACTATCACCCTGCGTTATGTATGTTTCCTCAATTACCAGTATCTCGAAAAGAGCTGGGTATTCTCCCGCGCGGAAGCTTCCGAATTCTTCGATAACACCATGGCACTTTACCTTGCTGAGGCCACGCGTATCTGTAATTACGAGAATGCGAGAAACGAATCGATCAGCAATATGAAATTCCCTTATTCCATGGTTCGAAACGGTCAGAAGGATTTCATGAAGGCTGTTCTCTCTTCTCTTAAACATAAGGAGACGCTGATCGCCGAAGCACCGACCGGGATCGGCAAGACGATCAGCACCCTCTACCCTGCTTTAAAATGGCTTCCACATGCCCAGGGCGGGAAGATCTTCTACGCGACCGCAAAACTTGCGACAAGAGAAGTCGCGGACAAAGCACTATCGGATATGCGCCAGCAGGGACTGGTCATTAAATCCATACAGCTTGCTCCGAAGGATAACATGTGTACCGCAGGCGAGGATTTCTGCGACAGCCGATTCTGTCCTTATGCAGACGGGTACTATTCCCGTTTAAATGCCGCACTGGAAGAGCTCTACCAGCTCGATGCGATCTATCCCGAAGATATAAGAAGAACGGCACATAAGTATAAGATCTGCGCGCACGAACTTCAGCTCGATGCCTCGAACGCCTGCGATGTCATCATCTGTGACTATAACCACGTATTCCATCCGAGGATCCGTCTGCAGCGCTACTTCGCCGTGAACGAATTCTGTCACACGATCCTTATAGATGAGGCGCATAACATGATCTCACGTTCCAGAGACATGTTCAGTGCCGTCTTTTCCAGAAGCACAATCATAAATGCGCTTCCTCTTCTTTCGACGATATCGGCCAAGACCGAAAAATACAGTCATCAGATCGCAGATTATTTCACGCTTCTCGATTATGCCTTTGAAAAAGATGCGGCCGGGCTCAATATGGCAGAGCCTTCCATCGCCGAAAAAGATATCGTCATCGGTGAGGATTTCCGCGCGACCAGATCCGTCCCGAAGAACCTCTATCAGCTTCTCTGGGCGCTTTGCTTTCACATCGCGAACATCCTTGTCGATCTGGAGGACCGCGCCAAAAGAAGAACACTCTCAGAATTCTATTTTGAAGCCCGCTTCTTCCTGACGATCCTGGAAATGTATTTCGACGATGCGTATATCATTGAGGTCACGAGATCCGGCGTCTGCTCAAATGACCAGTACGATATCTCGATCACTCTTGATTGTCTGGATGCCTCGGATAAGATCGCATCCATCCTTCGGGACAACCATAACGCCGTCTTCTTCTCCGCCACGATGTCTCCGCAGCAGTACTACCGGAGCATGATCGTTGGAAAAGACACGACGTTTTCTACGATGCTGCAGCTCCCGAGTCCATTCCCGCCCGAAAACCTTCAGGTACTGATCATTAAGGATATCAGAACGACCTATCAGGAAAGAAACTTTTCGAGCAGTACGGTCGCGACGACGATCCTTCGCATGATCTCGGGACACCGGGAGAATTTCATGGTATTCTTCCCGTCATTTGCCTATATGGAGATGGTCTATAAGGATATCTCGAACCGGGTGCAGAAAGACCCGGATATCGAGCTGATGATCCAGATGCCCGGCATGAATGCCGACGATAAAAAACGGTATCTGGATCGTTTCAACCGCCATGGCGATAAAACTCTTCTCGGATTCGCCGTGCTGGGCGGACATTTCGGTGAAGGGATCGACCTTGTTGGAGATAAACTGAAGGGGGCTTTTATCGTAGGTGTCGGTCTTCCGCAGATCAGTAAAGAAAGAGAGATCCTTTGCCAGTACTTCCAGAACAAGTTCGGTGATGGATTCTCGTACGCATATAAGTTCCCGGGCTGGGAGAAAGTGCTGCAGGCAGCAGGACGTGTCATCCGAGACGAGAACGACCGGGGCTTCATCGTGTTAATGGATGAACGATACACGAGGGACGATTACCGTGTCCTCTGGCCCGAGCACTGGAGAGCCTCAGAATACATTGCTTCCGAAGCCGAGATCCTCTGGGATGATCTTTAATCAGACAGGCGGCAGCGTATCTAGAATCAAGAGCTTGTCGTAATTCTTTTCGAGCCGCTCACAAAGGTATCTGTGTGTTACGGAGAAAAGATCATCGAGCACGTATTTTTCGGCGCGAAAAGCGGTCAGACGCTCAAGCGGGGCTTCGCGGATATACCGGAGCGCTTCGATGCAGCCGAGAGAGACGAACTGGTAGTCCCCTGCTTTGGATACACATCCGACCTTCGAACAGAAAAGCTTGCATTTACTGAAGGAAAAGGCACGTGTCGGCATCTGATCCGGTGATCCGCATTCACATTCACTTAAGTCGAATGCAAATCCCAAAGCGTCCATGACACGCCATTCAAAGGCCGATACGATCGCCTTATACTTTTCAGGATGTTTCGAAAGGTCGTAGAGAACGTAGAGTACAAGCGGATACAGCGTCTGGGAGGATTCAAGATCCACGGCGGTGTCTTTTACAACTTCGAGTATATGCGAGGCACAGGTCAGCGCTTCAAATGAATCATAAAGTCCACGGAAACTCTCGACCGTCTCACCTTCTTTTACGTAATAAAATCCTTTGCTCTCACTTAAAACGATATCTGCCAGATGCGGTGGAGTGGCAAGTGGTGCCATACGCGAGGAATGCTTCTTCGCACCCGGTACCATGGCCGAGATCAGGCCCTGCTGATAGGTAAGTATAGTGATTATAGCATCCTGATCACGATGCGGTTTTGAGGATATGACCACACCACGGATCGTAAAACTATTACCCATGGATCAGTCATCCTTTTTCGTATAACCGAACTCGTCGAGGAATACCTGACGGTTCTTCCAGTCCTTCCGTACTTTGACATGAAGATCGAGGAATACCTTGCAGTCACACATCTTCTCGATATTCTGGCGTGCCGCCGTTCCGATGCGCTTGATCATCTGTCCGTTTTTGCCGAGAAGGATACTCTTATGCGAGTCTCTTTCGCAGATGATAGATGCGTGGATCTTAATGAGGCTTCGATCGTAGCTGTCGACTGCGTCCTCTTTTAATTCTTCTTCAAAAGCATCGATCTCTACAGCGGTCCCGTGGGGGATCTCTTCGTTCGTATAGTGGAGGATCTGCTCACGGATCAGTTCCGCAGAGATCTCGCGTTCCGACTGGTCCGTCACTTCCTCGATCGGGAAATATCTGGGCTGGGACGGAAGATATGAGATGATGACATTCATCAATTCATCAACACCATCGTCTTTAAGCGCAGAGATCGGAACGATCGCCTCAAAATCCGCGATCTTCGAATAATTCGCAATCAGCGGAAGAAGCGATTCCTTGGTCACGGCATCCGCCTTATTGACCGCAAGGATGATCGGTTTTTTCAGTTTCTTCGCCATTTCCGCTGCCTTGATCTCGACATTTGCCGGTTTACTGAAACGGCCGTCTGCCATGAGGACCACGACGTCAGCACCCTTAGCCGCACGGAAGGAAGAATCCACCATGAATTCGGAAAGCTTCGACTGCGGTTTATGGATACCCGGCGTATCTACGAAGATCACCTGGGCATCGTCCCGGTTATAGATCGCCTGAATGTTATTTCTCGTGGTCTGCGGCTTATGGGAAACGATCGCAAGCTTCATGCCGGAGATCGTATTGAGAAGCGTGGATTTACCAACGTTCGGGCGTCCTACGAGAGCACAGTAACCGCAGTGTGGAAGCATCTCACCTACCGGATGCTCATCGGAAGAAGCCGTTTTCTCTTCTTTTCCCGAAGTCATTTTTCTCTCAGGCGCGGAAGGATCTCTCGGAAGGCCGATCCCGACCATGATCTCTTCCTGTTTGGAAAACATCAGTTCCTCATCTCTTCCGTTTTCGTGATCGAATCCCAGAAGATGAAGAAGCGAGTGCACTGCGAGGAACAGCATCTCTCTGTCCATGGAATGGCCGTATTCCGAAGCCTGTTTCCTAGCACGCTCCGGGCAGATTACGATGTCACCGATTGGAAGGATCTTCTTCCCTTTTTCAGAATAAGAAAAGTCATATGGCATAAGATCTGAGGAAAGATTCCCATCCGTCATATCGAGGACCGGAAAAGAAAGAACATCGGTCACCGCGTCTTTTCCACGATGCTCAGCATTCAGTTTGCGGATACCCTCGGTTCCGACAAAACGAACATCCACAGAAACTTCCGCACCGGATGTCCGGATCCTGTCATCCACATAATCCTTTGAAATCAGAAGATCCATCGCCTTCTTAAGATACTTCTGGAAGGTCTTCTCCTCTTCTTTACTATATGATCTGGTCTTGTTTTCAATAGAAATACTCATTCAGGATATTTCACCCTTTCGTGGAAGAAGCCGGCATATACCTGGATAAAGGCACGGATCATGCGTTCAAGATCGTCGAAGGACAATCCTGAATTGACCAGCTGGTCATCTTCTATTTTAGATTTAATGATCTTACGGAAAAGGACCTCCGCTTCTTCGACATCGTGAATGCCCTGGGAACGGATCGCCGCTTCACATGAGTCCGCAATCATGATGATGGCGGATTCACGGCTCGAAGGAACAGAGCCCTTATAGCTGAAGTCCTCTTTTCTCGGCATCGGCTCACCCTTGGCTTCGGCTTCCTTCTGGGCTTTTAAGTAGAAGTAACCCGGGCAGGTCGTACCGTGATGCTCGAGGATAATGCTCTGGATAGGAAGCGGAAGTCGGTATTTCTTCGCAAGCTTCAATCCATCTGACGGATGTGATGTGATGATGGCGATGCTCTCTTCTACGGAAAGCTTGTCGTGCGGATTCACACCATCCATCTGGTTCTCGGTAAAGTATTCCGGTCTTTCAAGCTTTCCAATATCGTGATAGTACGAACCGACCTTCGCCAGAAGTGCATTTGCGCCGATGGCTTCGGCTGCAGAGTCGGCAAGATTTGCAACCATCATGCTGTGCTGGGAAGTACCCGGCGCCTCGAGGAAAAGTCTTTTCTGAAGCGGATGGCTCTGCTGCGCAAGGTCCAGAAGACGCATCGGTGATGCGGTATTCGAGATGAGCTCAAAGAGCGGCTCACAGCCGATTGCAGCAACAACGGAACATGCAGTACCGATCACTGCCCAGAGCGCGGAGTTAAAAGTATCAGTCTTTGATGACTGCGAGACGAGATTAAAGCCCAGCGAAGAGAATACAGCAGCAATACTTGTCAGAATGATGAGTGTCGCGGCATTGTACTTATGGTTTCTCTGGCCTGCAATAACAGAGCATATAAAGATCGTGATAATGGAAACGAAGATTAGCTCGGTATTAAAACTGCTCATCGGAAGAACAACAAGCAGCGACAGCACGCTCATCGTGATACCGCCCTGCACACCGAGATATGTCGCAAAAATGACCGTTGTAAACATGATCGTCGAGAAAAGCGGCGAGATCGAGGTCAGATAGCGGCTGGTGATCAAAGGCACGACAAAAGCGATCATCAGTGAGATCAGTGTCTTGGAGTCGTAATTGTTCTTCTTTTCCAGGCGGGTCAGATAGAAAGCGCCGGCGGCCACCGTGATCGAGATATAAACGATAATGCCGATCAGAAGCGTGAAGTTAAAGGAATTGGATGGCAGAAGATCCAGATCCTGAAGCTGGCTATATACGTGCGGCGTGATCGTCTCACCTACGCTTACGATACGGGCACCTTTCTGGATCATGACAGGTTCACTGATAGCGTTTTTGTATGCAGATTCTCTGGCGTTTTCCGTGGCGTTTCCATCGTAAACGGCATTAGGCTTAAGAAGGTGGCTCAATAATGATGTGATCAGGTCATCCTGAGATATATAATCCGTATTCTCATGGGTACGCGAATCTTTTACATAGGAAGCATAGTTATTGATCTCAACAAGAAGCGACTGCTCGTCCAGTGCATTCATGAAGATCATATCCGTGATCTCTTTGGACTGCGTGGAAACATAGGAAAAATCCACAAAGGAAATGTTGGCGAGCGTATAGGCTGTCTCCTCAGGAAGTGTGATCTCGTACGATTCCTTTACCGCACGAAGAAGAAGATCCCCCATCTCCTTTTTGTTGCGGATCACCATACCGTTTTCATCAATATTGGCTTTGCGGAGTTCTTCGCAATAGGAAAAGAATTCGTCCACGAGCTTTTTATTCTGTTCGGAAACATCTTCGGATATGACATAGATCGGTTCGACTTCGGTCCTTGCAAGGATCGCACGACGTTCGGTCTCGTACGTATCTTTTACAGAACGGGGCGCGGTAATGTCGTACTCACTGGCCTGTCCCTGAAATACATCGTATTTTTTCGGAAGAGATCCGATATATACGAGGGCGACCATCAGCGCTGCAAGTAAAATGATCGCAACAATACTGATCACCTTAAACAGGCGCTGATTCTTCTTGGTACTACGCATTTCCGCCATGCCTCCTCTCTCTTGCATTATAAGCCATTATGATCTTTTGCACCAACGGATTTCTAACAATATCCGTCTCCTGAAGAGATACGATAGCTATCCCCGGAATATTCCGCAGCACGCGCATGGCATCATCCAGCCCGTTCGGGTACCCCGACGGAAGATCGATCTGTGTCGTGTCACCGCAGACACAGACACGCGAGTTCATGCCCATACGGGTCAAAAACATCATCATCTGCTCAATCGTTGTGTTCTGGGCTTCATCAAGAAGGATAAAGGAATCATCGAGGTTACGGCCGCGCATATAAGCAAGAGGCGAAACTTCGATAATGCCGCGGTCGATATTCTTTTCAAAGCCTTCCCTTCCCATCAGTTCAAGAAGGGCATCATAGATCGGGCGCATATAAGGATCGACTTTTTCTTCTATATCGCCCGGAAGATAACCGAGTTTCTCACCCGCTTCTACCGCAGGGCGCGTCAGGATGATGCGGGAGACAGATCTCTCACGAAGTGCAAGGACCGCCATCGCTACACCGAGAAACGTCTTACCTGATCCTGCAGGGCCTTTACAAATAACAACATCATTTTTTGCCATTGCATCAACATACACACGCTGTCCGAGCGTCTTTGCACGCACGGAACGTCCGGCCGGTGTCGTGAGGATCACCGGATCTTCGTCCGCCATGAATTCGGGAAGCCGGTTTTCCTTTTCCAAAAGGCACAAATATCTGACCGAAAGTGCATCGAGCTGTTCTTTCCGATCAAGAACAGCATCCATAGCAGATATCACGGAGTTGCATTTTCCCGTCTTGATCGGATCTCCTTTGATAAGGATACCGCTGTCGAGAGTTACGATCTCACACTCGAAAATCTCGCCGACGATCTTCAGCCAGGCGCAGTTATTAGAAGAAAGTTCAATTAAGTGATTGACAGAGAGGATTTCTTCGTTCAATGCAAGGTCTCCTTTATACATCGTTTCTGAGTATTTCTAAAAGCTTACTGTAGTGCTCAGGAACATCGGCATGGTATTCGATGAGTTCCTGCGTTCTCGGATGGATAAACCTGATGGATGTGCTGTGCAGCGCCTGTCCGTGAAGATTGTACTTTTCTCTTTTCGGGGCATAGAGCGGGTCGCCGATACAGGGATGTCCGATATAGGTCATGTGGGCGCGGATCTGATGCGTTCTTCCCGTTTCGAGCTTACAAAGAAGATCCGTTCCCTTTCGGAAACGCTCAAGGACCTCGAAGTGCGTAATCGAGTCTTTTCCACCTTCGCAGACAGTCATCTTGCGTCTGTCATTCGTGGCTCTCCCTATCGGCGCATGGATCGTGCCCTTGTCAGAATCAACGATACCGTAAACGCAAGCCCGGTATTCACGGACAACTTCGTGATTTGCAATCATCTCGGCCATGGCCAGATGCGTCTCATTATTCTTAACGGCGACCATAAGGCCCGAGGTATCCATATCAATACGGTGTACGATACCCGGACGGATGACACCGTTGATATCAGAAAGATTACCTGCGCAGTGATACAAAAGCGCGTTCACGAGGGTTCCGGAATAATGACCCGGAGCCGGATGCACGACCATACCCTGGGGCTTGTTGATGATGATCAGGTCATCGTCTTCATAAACGATATCCAGAGGAATATCTTCCGGCTTTGCGTCCGTATCTACCGGAGGCGGGAAATCGATGTCGATCTTTTCTCCTCCAAATACTTTAAAAGAAGCCTTCACCGTTTTTCCGTCGACCGAGACGGCCCCGTCGGAAATGAGCTGTGCAGCTCGGGAACGTGTCAGATCAGGGCATGCCATCGGAATATAGGCATCCACACGTCCCTGATAGTTTTCAACGAAATACGTTTCTACCATTACTTCTCCTTTTCGTCTTTAGACGAGAACGGGATCTCCGGGATGAAACGGTCACTGAAAAGCAAGAGGACCGCCAGGACCACGCAGGACAAGGTGACATATATATCCGCCACATTAAAGATCGGGAAGGTATAACTTCCGAAATCAAAACGAAGGAAGTCGACAACATAATGAAGACGTACACGGTCTATGAGGTTGCCGAGCGTGCCTGCCGAAAGAAAGATCAGGCAAATAGAGAGTCTTCTGCTTCTGAATCTCACCAGTACAAAGAATGAAAGGAAAAGTAAAACACAAAGAGAGATTGCGGAAACAATGCTCAGGAAAGTGACGCCCCAGGACTTATCCGAGAACATGCTGAAAGCACTTCCCGTATTTCTTACATACATCAGCGAGAAGAAATCTTTTATGATCGGATACATCGTATATAGCGCCTGTGACTTCGTAATTAGGCTCTTAGTGAACTGGTCGATGAATACCAGCACGACGAAAAGTTCGCCCCAGAGCACATATGTGATCCATGTCGGTTTTTTCAATTCATTCATATATCTTTATCCTTTCCATTTTCAGGCATTTTCCATTTTTTATATCGAGATCTGCAAGGACCGCCTGCATTGAAGCAGGTCCATCTGCAGGAGTATACCTTGCCGGAAGCTTGTCGGCAAGTCTTCTTAGCGAAGCATCAGGATCCATTCCGAGTATCCCGCTCATGGTCCCGGTCATGCCTACATCGGTCATGTATCCGGTTCCAAACGGAAGGATCATCTCATCGGAAGTCTGGACATGTGTATGCGTGCCGAGAACAAGTGAAACTTCCCCGTCCGCCATGTAACCCATTGCAGCCTTCTCGCTCGTCGCCTCCGCATGAAAATCAATAAGGATATTCGTTGGCGAATATTCTTTTTTCCATCTGGAAATATTGGCACGGTAATACTGGAATGGGGAATTCGCCATTGGCGTAACAAAGACCTGGCCCATCAGGGAGATCACGAGAAGTCTTCCCTTCTCCTTCAGATCGATCAGGTACTCCGATTTCCCGGGCCATGCGTCACTGACATTTCCTGGGCGGATCACACGATCTTCGGAATCTGCAAACTGGAGATAATTCGGACAGGAAAAGGAATGATTTCCCAATGTGATGCAGTCTGCTCCGAAAGAGAAGATCTCTTTGGCGGACGCGTAGTTGATCCCGAGACCGGCGGCCACATTTTCGGCATTGACGACACAGGCATCCACGGAATTCTCCGAAAGGAATGTCTTGAGTTTATTTTTTAAGATCCGTTTGCCCGGATGGGCAACCACATCACCGACAAAGAGTACCCGCAATGACTAATCCTCAGTTTCACAAAAATCTGAAACTCATTTTACCATAAAACCTATTAAAACAAAAAGAAGAGCCTTCTCCTTTTCGGGAAAAGACTCTTCATTTTTTGTTTTGGGTTTACTTTGCCACATCCGAGGCACGTGTTTCGCGAATGATATTGACCTTGATCTGACCCGGATAATCGAGTTCTTCCTCGATTCTCTTACAGATATCACGGGCTTTTAAGATCATATCGTCATCGGATACTTTATCCGGGCTGACGATCACGCGGATCTCACGTCCTGCCTGGATCGCAAAGGCTTTCTCGACACCATCAAAACTGGTAGCGATCTCTTCGAGCTTCTGGATCCTCTTGACATAGGTTTCCATGTTCTCACGGCGCGCTCCCGGTCTTGCTGCGGAAATAGCATCCGCCGCTGCGACCAGTACAGCGATCTCTGTTGTAGGTTCAACGTCGCCGTGGTGGGACATGATAGCATTGATCACCGTATCGTTTTCTTTATAACGGCGGGCAATGTCAGAACCCAGTTCAATATGAGAACCCTCCAGTTCAAAGTCAGCAGCCTTTCCGATATCATGCAACAAGCCTGCTCTGCGAGCAAGCATTTCATCCAGACCTAATTCTGCCGCCATCATGCTAGCCAGCCAGGCGACTTCGATTGAATGCTGCAACACATTCTGCCCGTAACTTGTACGATAACGTAATCTACCGAGATACTTGATGATCTCAGGATTCAAACCGACGATACCTGTATCAAATGCAGCACGTTCACCCTCCTGCTTGATCGTCTGGTTTACTTCTTTACGGGCTTTGTGAGACATCTCTTCGATTCTCGCAGGATGGATACGACCATCCAAGATCAATCTTTCGATCGTCAATCGGGCAATTTCACGCCGGATCGGGTCAAAACTCGAGAGTATTACGGCCTCAGGCGTATCATCGATGATGATATCTACACCGGTGCTGGTCTCGATCGCACGGATGTTTCTACCTTCACGGCCAATGATTCGTCCCTTCATTTCATCATTCGGCAGGGACACGACCGAAACGGTCACTTCGGACACATAGTCTGAAGCATAACGCTGGATCGCGTTTACGACGACCTCTCGGGCCTTCTTGTCGGCTTCAGCTTTCGTTTGTTCTTCCATCTGCTTAAGCATGACCGCCATATCGTGGCTGTATTCACGCTGTGCAGCGTCCAGAACAAGATTTCGAGCATCACTTACAGATAATCCGGATACTTTTTCCAGTTCGATCACTTTCTGACGTTCCAGTTCACGAGCCTTCTCCTCCATGGCCATAATATCGCTGACCTTGGACTCCAGAGCACTCTCCTTCTGTTCCATCGCTTCGACCTTGCGGTTCAGTGATTCTTCTTTCTGCTCGAGACGGTTTCTTTCTCTGGCGATCTCGGACTTTTTCTCTCTAACGTCTTTCTCTAAGTCGAGTTTTGCGTTAGTGATCTCCTCTTTCGCCTGCAAAAGTAGCTCTCTCTTTCTGCTTTCTGCGTTTTTCTGCGCCTCACCAATTACTCTTTCTGCATCTTCTTCTGCTTTGGCCATATCCTGTTCCAGCTTCTGCTGCTTAGCTGACATGCCCTTGTGAAAATATAATACGGAAAATCCTACACTGATGAGAGCACCGACTACGAAAGCAATTACAATCAATAGAATTGCTAACCAAAGTTCTATGGTACTCACCTCCAATATTTAGTTTTCAAGATTCAAAACATATGTCCCTTTATTTGAACACCATATAATTTTAATGAAAGAATACTTCGATTGTCAACTTATTTGCCCTTCGAAAAGTCACTTTTTGTTACTTTTCTTTGTCATTTTTCCGGGCATGCGTCTTTTCATTGCTTCTTTCGATGCTACGGAGTATCCGAAGAAGCCTAAAAGCTCGCCGATCGTGAAATATTCTCCGTGGCAGTAGGTCACGAGTTTCGCCTTATCCAGACGTATCTTCCCCTTGCTGTCGATCAGCTTTTCATCGACGGAAACAGCGACGACTTCCGCAAGGAACATGTCATGGGATCCGAGTTCAATAATGTCCTTCAGTTTGCAGGAAATGGACACCGGAGCCTCTTTGATCTGCGGCGCATATTTCATTTTCGGGGCCACATCCGCAGTCAGTTTCATCTTCTTAAACTTATCTTCTTTTGCCCCGCTTCTAACACCGCAGTAATCACAGGCTTTGGCGAGTTTTTCCGACACGAGGTTGATGACGAATTCCTTCGTACTGCAGATCAGTTCATGCGAGTGTCGGGACTTTCGCACCGAGATCGAGACCATCGGGGGCTCGGAATTGATAGTGCCGGCCCAGGCGACCGTAATGATGTTCGGTCGCATCTCCTCTCTCTCCGGTTTTTTCCCCGCACAGGAGATCATGACGACCGGAACAGGGTTTAGCATCGTGGAGGGGGACATTTCGATCTTCATTTTTCAGATCCTTTCTCTAACTGATGATTCTCTTAACACATATGGATGCCGAACATCTCGTGATTCAGAAGATACTCCTTGATCTCGAGGCCACCCGAAAATCCGATGAGACGTCCGTCTTTACCGATGATACGATGGCACGGGACAAGAAGCGGCAGCGGGTTATCACTGCAGGCGGCACCAACGGCACGCGTCAGGTTTCTCGCCGCAATCTTATCCTGTCCGGTAAGGTCCATCGCGATATCTTCGTAACTTCTCGTTACGCCATAAGGCACATCGGAGACTTTCTCCCAGACCTTCTTCTGGAAATCACTTCCATAGAGCGGCTTGGCATTAATATCAAAAGTCGTCCTTCTTTTCGAAAAGTACTCATATAGCTCCATCATGCAGCGTTTGACCTCATCCGGGAACGGCATATCAAGAAGGTCTTTAAACTCAGGTGCACCTTCTCCCTTCATGACGCCGTTACTGTCGGCAATACCGGTATGGATCGCCACATTTCTTTCCAGCGTACCTTCGATTTCTTTTCCATAAGAATAAAACTTCATCATCTCAACCACTTCATTATCTCCGCGGACCGCGACAACACCCTTTTTAAAGGCGACAAAGCCGACAGAATAATCCGGATACTCGGAATCAAGAAGTGAAAACAGCGCCGCATCCTCAAACTTATTCCCTACATACAAAGCCTCTTCTAAAAGTGCTTCCTGACGCATATGGCAGTCAAGAAGGACTTTCTCGGAAACAAGGTCGGAAGAAGGGATCAGGATCGATACTCGATGCAATTGATGGTCGAAAAACGCATATCGCAGGAGACGGTCAAACGCAGATGCGAAAAGACCATTCACATCCGATATGCCGGGCAGTTCTTTTTCCGAAGAAAAATACATCACGCATTCCGCGCTCTTATGGATCGAGGAAATATTCTCCAGACCAAGGATCCCGATGATAAGGTCGGAACCATTCTCTTTTACCGTGCAGACGAAGTACTTCCGCTTCACATCGGAAAGAACGGAACGGATAAAAGAAGGCACATCGTCAGTGACACGCTCCAGAACGCCCTGTTTCTGGATCTTGCTGGAATCAAGAATGCGGATCGGTGACAATGTGATCTCCGGCATAGTGCTACTCCTGTAAATCTTTTGCTTTGTATGTCTCCTCAAGGTACTGGGAGATATACCTGATATCCTGCTGAAAAAGCACGCTCTCCGAAACGACTGGGATCAGGATCGCCCGGTCCATCCGCTCGTGGAACTGCTCGAGATAGTAACCGTATTTCTGCGTCAAAACGACGTTCTTCCAAACCGTCGGAGAAGAAATGCTCGGCATATATCCTTCTTTCGGCGAAAGGCGAGCAGCAAGAAGCAGCGCATCCTCATCAAGCGCCATAAAACAGGCAAGCTCCGAAGCCTCTTTCGGCGACTCACAGGAACTTGAAATGCAAAGCGGATAGGAGATCAGAAGCGGCGATGTGTACTCGTCCTCGGTGATCCCCGGGATCTGCATCAGGCAAAGCGTATTCGGCATATAGTTATCGTAGATACTGATCTCCGATGTCGTACCTGCCCAGATGCCTACTTTCCTTGAAAGAAGCGGCGAAAGACCGGAGAAGAATGCTTCGGTCTCCTCATCGGTCATGCTCTCATAGGAAAAGCCTGTTCCTATGATCGAATCGAGATAGGAAAGCGAATCCCGATATGCCTGGTCCGCGCGATCTTCTTCAGTGGATGCGGAAAGATAAGAATGATTAAACATCGCACTGGGAAGATACGGGAGAAGGTTTCCTGCCAGATAGAACGGAAGTACCGTTCTCTCGGAAGCATTGAGTTCATTGAGTTTGGAAAGAAGATCGAGAAGCGATGTTCTGCTCTGTTTAAAGCTGACGGTCGCAATATCGGCCATATTCATGACTTCCATGTCGCAGTAAAGTACAGCGGCCGAAGTCTGGTACGGGATACCATACTGTTCTCCGGACGTAAAGAACGAACTGAGAAGTCCCGTATAGATACGGTCTGAAGAAAGAAGCGAAATCTCGGAAAGGTATTTCGTGATGGGAAGCGCAAGCCCTTCAGAAACGACCTGATCGAAGCTGTCGGTCAGGAAGATGTCCGGCATATCTCCGGAAGTCCTCCACTGCTTCAGCGTGTCGGCATTACAGCCTGTCTCAGACGTGTCATATACAGAAAGGACGAACGGAAGATCAATACTGGAAAGATAACTGAGATCGACCGTCTCACCGGTCACGCCATCGCCGAGAAGGCCGGAACTCTTGGCAACATATAACTTTGCAAGATAGGATACTGTCTCATAAGAAAGCGGAGAAGCAACCGTAATCTCCATCGTCTTACTATCCGGAATGCTCTCGCTTCCCTTCTGTTCGGTCGTCTCGGAAGTATCAGATGTAGGGATCGTCGGAAATTCAGATCTGACCTTCTTACAGGAAGTCAGAAAAAGGCAGGAAAGGATCGAAAATGAAAGCACCAGAGAGATGATTTTTCCGGCTCTTTTCGAAAAGCTTCGGTCTTTTTCGGTTAATTGTCCTTTTTGAAACATAAATTGCCTTTTCATCCAATCAAATTCAATCATTTCTATTATACAATAAACGTTTCAAAAAAAAGAACTGTCTTACCGTTTCAGAAAGACAGTTCTTCTGGAGCCAATGGTGGGAATCGAACCCACGACCTATTCATTACGAGTGAATTGCTCTACCCCTGAGCCACATTGGCGCTTGTTCAAAGCACAAACAAATATACCGATTATTTAAGGATATGTCAAGGGAATTCAATTGACTTCTCCCTAAATAGATGATACCTTACACTAATGAGATCAAACCTCTGACATAAAGTTTTACTGAATGAAAGAAAGGATCCTAAAGTTATGCAGACCAGAGTCGCTGTCATCAGCATTATTGTCGAAGACCCGTCGTCCGTGGAGAAGCTCAATTCTCTTCTTCATGAGTATGGAAAATACATTATCGGACGCATGGGCATCCCTTACCGTGAGAAGAATATCAGCATCATCAGTATCGCCATCGATGCTCCTCAGGATGCCATTAATACGCTTTCCGGAAAGATCGGGAAGCTTTCCGGGATCACCTCGAAGACCGCGTATTCCAATGTAGTCTCCGACGGATCTGTCTCCGAAGGTTAAGTTTCAGGTAAAGACTATGAACAAGAAGCGTTCTGCCCTCTGGAAAACGTCCTATATTCTTGCGCTGATCGCCCTTCCCGTGATCCTTCTTCTGATCTGCCTTTGTATAGGAAGATACTTCGTATCCGTTCCTGAAGTGCTGGAGTGTATCGCTGCGCGTTTTTCGGATACAGACGGCATCAATAAGATGGCCTATATTACCGTATGGAATGTCCGTCTGCCGCGGCTTCTACTCGCTTTTTTGGTCGGTGCCGCACTTTCCTGCGCAGGCCTTATTTTCCAGAGTCTTTTCCAGAATCCTCTGGCCACACCGGACACGCTTGGAGTAGCAGGGGGCGCAAGCTTTGGTGCCGTGCTGTCGATCCTTCTCGGATTCACCGCGATCATTCTACAACTCGTATCCTTTGCTTTCGGTTGTATCGCCGTGTCGCTGACGATGCTCGCCGCACGCGGAAAGACCCGAAATATGAGCACTATCGTCCTTTCCGGTATCATGATGGGCTCCCTTTTTTCGGCCCTCGTTTCCCTGGTCAAATTTGCTGCCGATTCAGAACAGCAGCTGCCGTCCATCACCTACTGGCTGATGGGAAGCCTGCAGTCGGCTACATATAAGTCGATCGTGATCGGCATGATCCCGATCCTTATCAGTATCGTCATCCTTTTCCTGCTTCGCTGGAGACTGAATCTCCTTTTGCTTTCGGAAGAGGAAGCTGTCTCATCAGGATCAAATATCCGTATCCTTCGCCTTGCCGCGATCCTTTGTGCGACGGCCGCGACCGCATCTTCGATCTCCATGTGCGGACAGGTCGGCTGGGTCGGTCTGATCGTCCCGCATATGTGCCGCATGGCGCTCGGAAATGACCACAGATACCTGCTTCCCGCGTCGATCTCTCTGGGCGGATCCTTTATGATCGTCGTTGACACGCTTGCCCGTTCGATGTCCGCTTCCGAGATCCCGATCTCGATCCTGACAGCCATCATCGGCGCACCTTTCTTCTTATTCCTAATGAGAAAGAAAGGAGGCTGGTCACTATGATCCTGAAGATCGAAAACGGGACCTTCGCATATAAGAAGGGCTCGCCGCTCTTTTCCGATGTAAACTTCGAACTCAATTCCGGCGACATCATCAGTATCCTCGGTCCAAACGGCGCCGGTAAGACGACCATGCTACGCGCGATCATGGGTATCCTTCCCTGGAGCTCCGGAAGAAGTCTTCTGGATAACGAAGATATTAAAGACCTCTCGCCCGCCAAAATGTGGTCGAAGGTCTCCTATGTCCCGCAGTCCCACGGAATCGCGGGAAGCTATACCATCCTGGATTCAGTTCTTTTCGGAATGACACCGAAGATCGGGGTCTTCTCTTCTCCCGGAAAAGAGGACATCGAGCATGCCGAGTCGATCCTCGATCGTCTGCACCTTACGAAACTTTCTAACAGGAAGTGTAACGAGTTAAGCGGCGGCGAACTGCAGATGACTTTGATCGCACGCGCCATGGCCAGTGATCCGGGCATCATCATCTTAGACGAACCGGAGTCGAATCTCGACTTTAAAAACCAGATCATCGTACTCGATACGCTCACACAGCTGAGCGCTGAAGGAGTGGGCGTCCTTTTTAACACCCACTATCCGGACCATGCGCTTCGAAGATCCGGAAAAGCCCTTCTTCTCGACCATGGGAAAGTGCGTTTCGGGGCGACGAAAGAGATCATCACGGAAGAAAATCTTGCGGATGCTTTCGGCGTTAAGGCCATCATCGGAAGGATCGAGACCGACAGCAACCAGATCGATAACGTCATTCCTGTGTCGCTTCTTCCGAATAAGTCCGATACTTTGGAAAAAGAACAGCCAGAAGATACGGAAACTGACACACTCGCGAGCATCTCCATCATCTGCTCGGAATTCGAGGAATCCGGGAAGATCAACACGATCCTGCATGAATACCCGGATATCCTTTTCGGACGCATGGGCATGCCCCACAGAAAAAGAAATGTATACCTGATCAACGTCAACCTCGACGGTCCGAAAAGAAGGATCGAGGAGCTTTCCCACAGACTCAGCCTCCTTCCTTCTGTCAGCGTCAAGGTCACATACGTAAAAGAGGAGGAACACTTATGATCAAGATCGCTATCTACGGAAAAGGCGGTATCGGAAAATCCACCACCGTAAGTAACCTTGCCGCCGCATTTGCGGACCAGGGCAAAAAGGTCATGCAGATCGGCTGCGACCCGAAGGCGGATTCCACCATCTCCCTGCGAGGTCAGGAGAAAATGGACACCGTCTTAGAGCTTGTACGAAAAAGAGGAAAAGATCTGACCCTCGATGAGATGGTCAGGATCGGTTATAAGGGAGTGATCTGCGTTGAGGCCGGCGGTCCGACACCTGGTCTCGGATGCGCAGGAAGAGGCATCATCGCCGCTCTCGATAAACTGAAAGAAAATGGAGCATACGAAGTATATAAGCCGGATGTCGTGCTTTATGACGTACTCGGCGACGTCGTCTGCGGCGGCTTTTCCATGCCGATGCGCGGCGGATATGCCGACAAAGTTTTCGTCATCACTTCCGGAGAAAATATGGCGATCCATGCAGCTGCGAACATCGCGGTCGCGCTCGAAAACTTTCAAGGCAGAGGATATGCCTCTCTCGGCGGCGTCATCTTAAATCGAAGAAACGTGAAGGATGAAGTAAAAAAAGTAGAAGAGCTCTGCTCCGATATCGGATCTTCCATCATCGGGACACTTTCCCGAAGCGAGACCGTCACCGATGCCGAGGATCTCGGAAAGACAGTTATCGAGGCTTTCCCGGAAAGCGAAATGGCGGAAGAATACAGAACACTCGCACGTCAGGTCCTTGCCTGCTGTGAAGAAAAATAAGGAATTAGGAATATGCTTCGAAAAGTAAATGGAATAGAAGTCAATATCGATCCGATCCCGATCAGGGACATCTCGTTCCCGAGCCCTTTTCCCGCAGGACTCGAGTTCTCCTCCCCTGCCCGCGGCACCTGGAACATCGCCCATCAGGGCATGCTGATCCCGCAGGCGCACGAGATCTTCGTCTGCGCCGCAAGCTGTCTTCGCGGTGTCGTACTGACCGCATATGAGATGCGTGCCGAAAAGCGTTTTTCGACTGTCGCGGTCGAAGAAAGTAACCTGATCGAGGGCAATATGGAAGATCTCATCATCGATGGTGTCAGCCACATCATCGAAGAACTTCCTCAAAAGCCGCCGTGCGTTCTGGTCTATACATCCTGTGTCCACCACTTCTGCGGCTGCGATCTGGATATGGTCTATAGAGAGCTCCGCTCCCGCTTCCCTAAGATCGATTTTACCGACTGCTATATGAACCCCATCATGAGAAAGAGCGGGCGCACACCGGACCAGATCATGAGAAGCCGTTTCTACAGTCTTCTGAAGCCGAAGGATATCCTGCCCGGTTCTGTTGCCTTTATCGGAAATGACTTTTCCACGGCCAAAGACAGCACGCTTTATAAGGCGCTTTCCTCCGCCGGTATCAAAATCTATGAGCTGACGGAATGTAAGACCTACGAAGAGTATCAGGAGATGGCGCGCGCCGAATACTATATCGTCGATTATCCATCTGCTAAAGTCGGCGGAGAGGACCTCTCCGAGCGTCTATCGGGTAAACTTCTTTATCTTCCCTTCACCTTTACGTATAAGGAGATCCGGGAAAATGTCCGAAAGCTCAGTGAAGCGCTTCCTATCGTTCTTCCGGATTTTGATGCCGAGGAAGAAAAATGTGAAGAAGCTTTAGCTTCTTTAAAAGAACTGATAAAGGACACACCGGTCGCAATCGACTACACTTCTTTCACGCGTCCACTGGGTCTTGCGCGACTTCTTCTCGACCACGGATTCAATGTCCGCCGCGTCTATGCCGATGTTTTTATCGGAGAAGAAAAAGAAGACTACGAATACCTTTGCAAAAAGCACCCGGATCTGGAGGTCTGGCCGACGCTTTCTCCGCAGATGCGGTTTGCCGCCGATCATCAAAGATCCGATTATCTGTGTATCGGCCAGAAAGCCGCTCATTTTAACGGCGCGCCGCACTTCGTAGATATCGTCGAGAATGGCGGACTTTACGGATACCAGGCAGTCACAAAACTCTGCGAACTTATGGAAGATGCATTTAGAAACGAAAAAGACATCCGGGAACGGATCTCGAAAAAGGCATGGGGGTGTGAAAGCTGCATATGAACCAGACAAGTAGGATCCTTTCCACATACAGTGCCGATGCATTCGGCGTCGCCTCTTCTCTCTTTGAGCTCGGCGGCATGGTGATCATCCACGACGCTTCGGGATGTAACTCCACCTATACGACCCACGATGAGCCCCGCTGGTACGATATGGACAGCATGCTCTTTGTCTCCGCGATTTCCGAGATGGAGGCGATCATGGGCGATGATGAAAAACTCATCTCCGATATTGTCACGGAAGCCCGTAAATTCCACCCGCGATTCATCGCGATCGCAGGTACGCCAATCCCTGCCATGACAGGTTTTGACGGTCCGAGTGTGGCGATGCAGATCGAAAATCTGACCGGTATCCCTTCCTTCGGATTCAACACGACCGGCATGAAGACCTATGTCTCCGGCGCCGCGATGGCCCTTCGGGATCTGGCCGCGCGCTTCGTCCGAAAAGACATCACTCCGAAAAGGGACCACTATATCAATGTTCTGGGCGCGACTCCTCTCGATTTTTCCACAAACGGACAGATCGAGAGCATCGTAAAACTCCTTACCGGTCACGGCTGGAAGGTCAACTGCACCTACGCCATGAACACGACTTTCGAAGCCGTAGAAAACATGGGGTGTGCCGATGTAAACCTCGTTATCTCAAGTACCGGAAGAGACACTGCCGAGTTTCTGAAAGACACTTTCGGAACACCTTTTCTTGAAGCTGTGCCTTATGGAAAAGAATTCAGCAGGAAAGTCCTCTCTTCTCTCGAAAAGCTCTATAACGGAGAAGGAACGGATCTTTTCGAAACTAAGGATGCGCCTTCTGACGGGTGTTTTCTCATCGGTGAAGAGATCGCCGCTCTTTCGCTTTCGGAAGCGCTGCTTCTTGAAACAGGACGCTCTTTCCGCATCTTATGTCCCACAAACGATGGACCTCTCCTTCGTTCCACTGACCGCTACACGCCTTACGAAGACGATATCGTTGATGCTTTGTCCGGCGCGGAAACGGTCATCTGCGACCCCACCTACCGGAATATCCTGACCGATAAGGCCCGTGCCATCGACTGGCCGCACGAAGCCTGCTCGGGAAGGATCTACCGTAAATATATTCCCAACTTGATCGGCGATATCTCGGATATCTCCGAAAAACTGTAAGAAAAGAAGGTAATTGAAATGAACAAAAAACGCATTCTCTCTCTGATCGTAACGGTCGTCATGGTCATGTCCTTCGGGCAGTCCATGGGCTGTAAGGCAAAATCAAAGAAAGATTCTTCGGGAACCCACGTGGTCACGGACCATAACGGCAATCAGGTAGAGGTCAAAAATCAGATCGACCGAATCGTCGTCTGTGACATCCTCCCGCTCCCTTCCGTCCTGACCGTATTCTTTGACTCAGGTAAGAAGATCGTCGGCATGAACGAAGCCAGCATGATCGCTGCCAAAAACGGTCTTCTCGGCCAGCTCTATCCCGAGATCCTTGAGGCTTCCACATCCTTTATGGACGGATCGAACGTCAATATCGAAGAACTCACAAAGCTTCAGCCGGATATCGTCTTTTACAGCGGATCGAATAAAGAACTCGGAGAACAGCTGAGAAACAGCGGTTTTTCAGCGATCGGTATTTCCGTTAATAAATGGAACTATAACACGATCGAGACTTTGAACAACTGGTTTTCTCTTTTAGGCGAGATCTTCCAGGAGAACGATAAGGCTGAGAAAGTTGCCAAGAGAAGCAACGAGATCTATAAGCTCGTGCAGGAACGCGTCAACAGCATTCCGCAGGATCAAAAACAGCGTGTCTTCTTCCTGTTTCAGGTCAACGAGACGAATATCACGACATCCGGAAAACTCTTTTTCGGACAGTTCTGGGCCGAGGCCATAGGTGCCGTAAACGTCGGCGAGGAACTGACGACAGATAACTCTGTGGCAGTAAATATCGAGCAGGTCTATACGTGGAATCCGACATTGATCTTCATCACGAATTTCAATCAGGCTTATCCGGAAGATCTTTACGGAAATACCATCGGCAACTATGACTGGAGTGAGATCGACGCCGTCAAGAACAAAAACGTCTTTAAGATGCCGTTAGGAATGTATAGAAGCTATACCCCGGGCGCCGATACCCCGATCACGCTCCTTTACCTCGCAAAATGCGCTTATCCGGATCTTTTCGCGGATATCGACATCACGGCCGAAGCGAAAAGTTACTACAAGGATCTGTTCGGGATCGATCTTACGGATGAACAGATAAACGGCATCTTTAATCCGGATGCCGCCTCTGGTAATGTGTATATCTGATAGCTGTTTAATGGATCACTCGTGTTCCATGCGCCAGTCGATGCAGCGCTGCAGATAATGGACATAGTCCGGATTCTTGCACATGCCTTTACCATCCACATCAGATATCATCGCCACATCCTGACCGTTGCACAGCGTCGTCTTCATGACGATGTTCAAAGCAGGCATATGCGTATCGTTTGCAATATATGTACCGATACCGAAAGCCACTTTGGCACGGCTCTGGAAGTGGCGATATATTTTGTCCGCTTTTTCGAAATTCAGGCTGTCTGAGAAAAGAAGCGTCTTCGTAGTTGCATCGATCCCGAGGGAGTTATAGTGGGATATCATCTTCTCTCCCCACTCGATCGGATCTCCAGAGTCATGACGCACGCCCGAAAAGAGCGTGGAATATGTCAGCTGGAAGTCACGAAGGAAGCAGTCTGTCGTGATCGCATCGGTAAGCGCAGTACCATTTAAGACGCCATATTCATCTACCCAGGCGCGAAGCGCATACCAGTTCGAATAAGCCGGGTTATGCTTGTGATCGCCCTGGCCAACGCACATGATCCATTCATGCGCCATCGTACCGACCGGTGTCAGATTATACTTCTTTGCCAGGAACACATTCGATGTACCGACAAACTTACTGTCCGCAAGATCCGCTGCCGCGAGCGCGCGAACGGCCATTTCCTGTGCCTCAGCCGACAAACGGCGTCGCATGCCGAATTCACTGAAGGAAGAAATGCAGTATTTTCCGCTTTGGAGCCATCCGATCTTCTCGTTAAGACGCTCTTCAAAGCTCTTAATGAGATCGTCATAGTCATAGGCCATGCGGAAATATACTTCATTTACGATCGCCAGTGTCGGGATCTCGTACATCGAAGTATTGAGCCAGGTTCCGCGTGTCTCGATCGAAAGGCCGCATTCTGCATCAGTCGTGATGTCAAAGTCCTCATATCTCGGCTTCCACAGTCTAAGGAAATCGATATAGGAGCCCTTGATCCACTTAATGTCATCCAGGTATTGAAGTTCTTCTTCCGTAAACTGCAGTTCGCAGTAAGCGCGGATCTGGTCTTTGATCTCTTCGATCATTTCGGATGTAAACTTGACGTCCTTATTTCTGCAGCGGAATGTCCAGGTAGTCTTATACGACGGGAACTGGTGATAGATCGCCTGCCCCATGGAAAACTTATACATATCCGTCTCAAGGAGACTTCTGATGATTCGATGAAGTTTCATATTATGCTTTCCTCCAAGGTTCTTTTCCCTCATGGGCAATATCGATCTGACAGCACTTCATGGTAAGAAGCGAAGCTTCGTGGGAGGCCGGAGATACGCCGGCACAGCAGGCTGCATCGACGATGATATCTCTTTCCGGGAAGAGGTTTTTGATCGTAAGCGCATTAGATACCACGCAGATATCCGTGCAAAGTCCGATCAGTTCGACCGGATCGGTATCTCCCTTTAGGAGTGGCTTCCAGCCGGTAAACCCGAATGAAGGCTTTTCGATCACAAGTGCATCAGGTGCGGCATTACGGATCTTTTCAGGTATCATCCAGCCCTCGGAACCCTTGATACAGTGCGGAACAGGAAGATACTTGCCTTCCCTGGTCTTCATATAATTCTTCTTATGCGTGTCCTGCGTATAGATCACGCGATCTCCGTTCTTGACATAGGTCTTGATCTTTTTGACCACGTTACTTACGATCTTCGTTGCTTCCTTGGAGCCCAAAGCCCCGTCAATAAAGTCTTTCTGCATATCTACGACAATAAGTGTTTTCATAAGATGACCTCCTGTCATAACTGATATCTGCATTATAAATCAATTTTGAAGAAAAAAGAAAGACTCCCGCTAGTATAGGAGTCTTTCTTTTACTGGCGTCCACGAGAGGATTCGAACCTCCGGCCTGCCGCTTAGGAGGCGGCCGCTCTATCCTGCTGAGCTACGAGGACATATGAAAACGGAATCAGATCCGTTTTCTTCTATTACTTAAGACGCATCATCGTCTTTTTCGTCTCTTCCTTCACCTTCTCAAGATCGATCGTCTTCAGTTCATGCTTATAAAGCACGAAGTTACCATCGATCATGACGGATTCCACACACTTCGGTCCGCAGGAATAGACCAGCGAAGAGACCGGATTTCCGAGAGGCCACATCTGCGGGCAATCGTAGTCAATGATCTGAATATCCGCGCGATAGCCTTTATCTATAATACCACAATCTTCAAAACCGCAAGCGAGATATCCGTTTCTCGTCGCCATCGTGAAGACTTCCGATGCCGAAAGAAGCGTCGGATCACAGGTGGATCCCTTGGCGATAAACGAAGCAAGCTTCATCTCCTGGAACATATCCTGATTATTGTTGCTTGCCGCTCCATCGGTTCCGAGGCAGAGCCTTACCCCTGCTTTCTGCATTTTGAAAAGATCCGCAAGTCCGGATGCGAGCTTCATATTACTTGACGGGTTATGGGCGACCCATACCTTACGGTCGGAAAGGATCATCCTGTCCTGATCATCGAGATGCACGCAGTGAGCGGCAACTGTCGTATCGCAAAGGAGTCCCGCTTCGTCGAGCTTTACGACAGGAGATACACCATAGCTCTTAACACAGTTTTCGATCTCGGTCTTCGTCTCGGAGATATGGACACTTACCGGAAGATCGAATTCCTTCGCCACTTCGGAAAGAGGCTTATAGAACTCTTCCGGATAAAGATAGATCGAATGCACCAGAAGGCTCGGCTTAATAAGTTCCGTATTCTGTTCCTTAATGAAAGCCAGAAAATCCTCGACATTTTTACGATCGACACTCCAGACGCCGTCCTTAAAGGTCTTTCCCATAACGGTCTGCTGGACACGGAATCCCGTCTCAATAGCGCCTTTGGCAATCTCGATCTGACCATCGTACATATTTGCAGCACAGGCTGTTCCGCCTTCGATCATCTCAGCCAGAGTCAGAAGATTTCCATAGTAGAAATCTCCGGAGATCATCTTATCTTCTCTCGGGATGATCTCTCCGAAGAGCCAGTCCTGAAGAGATGTATCATCGGCGATGTTCCGGAAAATAGACATCGGAGTATGCGCATGGGCATTGGCAAATGTCGGACAGAGGATCTTGTTCTTTCCTTCATAGACGAACCAGACCTCAGCACCCGAAGCTTTTAAAGCAACTTCCGCCTCTTCTTTCGAAGTGCCCACATAGACGATATGACTTCTGAAAACGGAGCAGTAGCCGTTTTCGATAACAGATACCGGGGAATCATCATGCGGGGTAACGATGGTGAACCCGGAAAATAAAACGGACTTACTCATAAATCACTCCTCCAGATCCCAGGAATGAATGTATCTGTCCTGTTCCGGTGTAAGCTTATCGATGGAATACCCCTTCGACTTTAAGAGGAACTCACCGACACGGTCATCGATGACGACCGGAGTATCATATACATGCTTGGCCAGGTCTTTTCCATGCTCGGCAATATATCTGGCGCTCTGGGCCTGAAGGGCAAAACTCATATCCATGATCTCTACAGGATGTCCGTCTCCGCTGGCAAGGTTGACCAGACGGCCTTCGGCGAGGATACAGATCGTTCTTCCGTCCTCCATGACGAATCCCTCGATATTTTTCCTTAATTCTTTTCTTTCTTTTGCCATTTCCGCAAGCTGAACGAGATTGATCTCGACGTCAAAATGGCCGGCATTACAGCAGATCGCGCCATCCTTCATCTTCTCAAAGTGCTGCTTCGTGATGACGTCCTTACAGCCGGTCACCGTCACGAAAACATCTCCTAACGGAGCTGCTTCATCCATGGTCATGACATCGTAGCCTTCCATAATAGCTTCGCAGGCTTTTACAGAATCGATCTCGGTCACGATGACACGGGCACCCATCCCCTTGGCACGAAGAGCTACACCCTTACCGCACATACCGAAACCGGCAACAACAACATATTTACCGGCAACAATCAGGTTCGTCGTCGCCATAATAGCGGTCCATACAGATTGACCGGTACCGAAACGGTTATCGAAAAGGTGCTTACAGCGTGCATCGTTTACGGCGATGACCGGATAAGCGAGTCTTCCCTCTTCTTCCAGGATCTTGAGTCTGTGAACACCTGTAGTCGTCTCTTCACATGCACCGAGCATGCCGGAAACAAGATGCTGATGCGTAGAGTGCAAAAGCATAGCGAGGTCGCCGCCGTCATCGATCACGATGTCCGGGCCGAAAGCGAGCGTCATTTCGAGGTGTCTTCTGTATGTCTCCGGATCTGCGCCATGGATACAGTAAACCTTCATTCCGCGCTCAACTAGAGCAGCAGCCACGTCGTCCTGCGTGGAAAGCGGATTACATCCTGTAAGTGCCACATCTGCGCCACCTTCGCGAAGAACGAGCGCAAGATTTGCAGTCTTTGCTTCAACATGAACGCTGACAGAGATCTTTAATCCCTCAAACGGACGTGTTTCTTTTAATTCTTTCTCGATAATACGAAGAACGGGCATATTCCTATATGCCCAATCGATCTTATGATGTCCTTCCGGCGCCAAAGCGATGTCTTTGATTTCATAGCGAGGTAAATCACTCATAAAAAGCCTCCTTACAATTTGGAGAAGAACTTCTCCATTAAAGCAATACTGTTTTTCGAGGAAGCATTCGCATTCTTCATGACTTCCTCATGGGAAAGCGGCTGCCCGGATATACCGGCCGCAAAATTGGTAATGCAGGAAACTGCAAGTATTTTCAGGCCACTATGACTGCCGGCGATCGCTTCCGCTACCGTGGACATACCAACGGCATCGGCTCCGAGCACGGAAAGTGCACGTATCTCGGCAGGTGTCTCATACTGGGGACCTCGGGTATAGGCGTATACACCCTCATGAAGAGGAATGTGAAGTTCGGAAGCAGATTCCTTTAAAAGATCACGTAAACCCTTGTCATAGACACTGGTCTGATCCGGGAAACGCGGGCCAAACTCATCCAGATTCCCACCTCGAAGCGGAGAATCACAGAAAAGACCGATATGATCGGTGATCACCATAAGCTCCGATGGGTTCATGTTTTTATTGATCCCGCCGGCGGCATTGGTCATGATGAGATTCTTCACACCGAGTTTAGCCATGACGCGTACATAGAATGTCGCTTCCTGTGTAGAATAACCTTCGTAATAATGGAAACGTCCCTTCATGATGAATGTCAGTCTATTTGAAAGACGTGCCACCAGAAGCTTACCGTCATGTCCCGCGACAGTCGTCTTCGGGAAATGCGGGATCGCTTCATAGGGGATCTCTTTGATCGTCTCCACGCGCTCGGTCAAAGGACCAAGTCCCGACCCAAGCACAAGACAGGTATCCGGAATCTCGGATACCTGTGTCTTGATAAATTCAGATGCCTCAAGGATGTCTTTAATGTAAGGCTCAGTCATTGGAATCCTTTCCACAGCAGTTCTTATACTTCTTGCCGCTTCCGCACGGACACGGATCATTGCGGCCGACCTTCTTGGAGTCACGCTTTGCCGGCTGGTTCTGTACGATACCTGCCTGCTGGTTTGCCTTTGCATCTGCACCGGACTGGGCACGCTTAGCAACCGCATCGAGCTGAGCACTGCCGTGACCTTCCTGGAGCTTCTTAACAGAAGACTTTCTCTCGATCTTCTGACCGGCTTCGATATTCGCCTTCATAACGAGTCTTACAGTATCGTTCTGGATCAGCATGTTCATTTCATCGAACATCTCAGAACCTTCGATACGGTACTCTACGACCGGATCCTTCTGGCCGACACTTCTCATGCCGATCGCATTACGGAGCTGATCCATCGCATCGATGTGATCCATCCACTTCTGGTCAACGTTGAACAGGAGGATCTGGCGCTCAGCTTCACGGAAGATCTCAGGAGTGAATTCTTCATCACGCTGCTCGATCTTCTCAAGAGCCTGTTCGACAAGCTTTTCGGAGATATCTTCAGCATCCGCTGTTTCTTTATCATTAATGGTCTTAGTGATCTCATCAATTACCGGTACCTGACCGAATACATCAGAGATATTGGCCTTTAAGCCCTTGCACTCTTCGGTATTGATCTTTCCGTCAAGAGCCACACGCTCTACAACACGCTCAGCAACAGCGGTAGACATTTTCTTGATGGTGTCATGGATATCCATACCATCGAGGACCTTACGGCGCTGTTCGTAGATAAGATTTCTCTGTACGTTCATAACATCGTCGTACTCGAGTACGTGTCGTCTTGCGCTGAAGTTCATGCCCTCGACCTTCTTCTGGGCGCTCTCAATCTGCTTGGAAAGGATACCGGACTGGATCTCAACCGTCTCATCTACGCCGAGAGTCTCAAATGCCGCATTGGCACGTTCACCACCGAAAAGACGCATTAGATCGTCATCAAGAGCCAGGAAGAACTTCGTGCGTCCCGGGTCACCCTGACGGCCGGCACGACCACGGAGCTGGTTATCGATACGACGGGATTCGTGACGTTCTGTACCAATGATAAAAAGTCCGCCTGCTTCGATGACCTTCTGGGTCTCGCCTGCGATCTTCTCTTTGATCTCCTTCTCGAGAGTGGAGAAACGCGTTCTCGCTTCGAGGATCGTCTCATCATCTGTTTCGTTATATGCTGTGGAAGCATCGATCAGTTCTTCGGTATAACCGAGCTTTCTCATCTCCTGCTTAGCCATGAACTCGGGGTTACCACCGAGCAGAATATCGGTACCACGGCCGGCCATGTTCGTTGCGATGGTGACCGCGCCGAGACGACCTGCCTGAGCGACGATCTCCGCCTCTCGCAGGTGGTTCTTCGCGTTCAATACATTATGCTGAATACCCGCACGGGTGAAGATCTTGGAAAGGAACTCGGACTTACTTACCTCAACCGTACCTACGAGTACCGGTTGACCCTTTTCATGCGCTTCTTTTACCTGACGGAGAACAGCTGCATACTTACCGCTCTGGTTCTTATACACAGCATCGTGCTCGTCAATACGCTGGATCTTCTTATTTGTCGGGATCTGGATAACATCGAGACTGTAGATCTGACGGAATTCGGATTCCTCTGTATAAGCTGTACCAGTCATACCGGCAAGCTTTTCATACATACGGAAATAATTCTGGAAAGTGATGGTAGCGAGCGTCTTGGATTCTCTTTCTACCTTAACGCCTTCCTTCGCTTCAATAGCCTGGTGGAGACCGTCGCTGAAACGACGACCGTACATCAGACGGCCGGTAAAGTCGTCAACGATGATAACCTCACCATTAGTAACAACGTACTTCTGGTCACGCTCCATCGTACCATTGGCCTTGAGGGCGTTATTGATGTAGTGCTGAAGATCGAAATTCTCCGGATCGGAAAGGTTGTTGACGTTGAAGTGTTTCTCTGCCTTTTCAATACCCTTAGCGGTAAGAACAGCCGTCTTTGCCTTCTCATCGACAACGTAATCGCAATCGCCGCTGACATCGTCGATATCGACCTTTTCATCCGTCTCAACAACGACGAATTTCTTAAGAGTCTTTACGAAGCGGTCCGCCTTAACATACATGTCGGAAGACTCGCCGCCCATACCGGAAATGATAAGAGGAGTTCTCGCTTCATCAATGAGGATACTATCGACCTCGTCGACGATGGCGTATACGAGATCACGCTGTACCATCTTCTCTTTTCTGTCGACCATGTTATCACGCAGATAGTCGAATCCGAATTCGTTGTTGGTACCATAAGTGATATCGGAGTTATATGCCTTACGGCGTTCGTCATTGTCGAGATCATGAACGATCAGTCCGACGGAAAGACCTAAGTAACGGTAAACCTTACCCATCCACTCACTGTCTCTTCGTGCCAGGTAATCGTTAACGGTTACGACGTGAACACCGCGTCCCGAAAGAGCATTCAGATATACCGGAAGCGTAGCCACAAGGGTCTTACCTTCACCGGTCTTCATCTCGGCGATACGGCCCTGGTGGAGAATGATACCACCGATCAACTGTACCTGGAAGTGTTTCATGCCTAAAACTCGTTTGGCGGCCTCACGGACAGTAGCAAAAGCGTCCGGAAGGATATCATCTAATGTTTCTCCATCCGCCAGACGCTTTTTCAGTACGTTGGTCATATTCTTAAGCTCATCTTCCGACATCTTCTCATACTTGTCGGAAAGGCTCTCGATCGCTTCAACGATCGGCATGATGTGCTTGATCTCGTGATCGCTGTGCGTTCCGAAGATCTTGGTAATAATGCTCATTTCTTCTCTTTTCCTTCCATTTTTCCTTTTTCTGATACTTCTTCGCTAAGATCCATCCGATCGAGTACCGTACGGTATCCGTCGGCGCCGTAATCGAGGCAGCGCTTCACGCGGCTGATAGTTGCCGTGCTGACGCCTGTCTTCTCGAAGATCTCGGTGTACGTATATCCTTTGGCAAGGAGGATCGCTACCTGAAAGCGGGATGCCAGCGATTTGATCTCGGAAATCGTGCACAGATCCTCAAACAGGGAGTAGCATTCTTCCCTGGTCTTAAGCGTAAGGATCGCATCAAAGAGATCGTCCATATGATTGTCTTTCAACTTATCATTCACTAGCGTCTCACTCCGCAAGACTGATCAGATAATCCACAAAGTCTCCGAAACCGCCGGTCAGAGCGAAGAAGAGAACGATCGTGATCAGAAGGATCACAACGATAGCTGTAAGGATGCGCTTAGTCATCAGCTGTCTTCTTGCCTGTCGAAGCACGTCACCGATGGAAAGATCATTTTCAGATCCAACCGCGGACTGCCTTGTTGTAGCGACTTCTCGAACCTGCTCGATATTCTGTTTCAATCTCATTCCTCCGAATACACATACTAACTCAAAATATCAGCATTACTACTATACCGCAAGGTATCCGATGTGACAACAACTTTTTTATTATATAATATATATAAATGTCACTCGGATGGTTCTTCCTCCGTAATGTACCGGTGTGAATTCCCGTACTCTTTGATTCTGATCTCCACTCCCCTTTTCTTTGCATAATCTCTGAGCTCTTCGATATACTTTCTGCACTCCTCTGAGCCGTTTTTCGGGATGATGATGATAAGCGTTCTTTTTTTGACCTCACCACTGCTTATGGTATATCCGCCGTACTTTGCTCCGTCAAATCCTGATAGGTCTCGGATATACGAGCGGATCTTATCTTTTAAGGCCTTTTCACTCTGATAATACGGAGATGTCGTATCGATACTTTTGATCGATATGGCTTCATTCCCGTCAAATGAGCTTATCGTCGGAAAATTGTACGGAAGATCACCTCCGAACTTCTCCCGAAGGATCTCTCCTCTTTCGAAGTTTTCTTTTTCCCAGACCGAATCTGCCTCGGGGTCTTCCTTTTTCTCTCCAGAGCCATCCGGGAACTTCTCGGCATAAATTGCCAGCGAGGAGCAGTACGATCTTGGGATCCCTACAGGGCCGGCCGCAAGATCATAGTAAACATAAAGATAGATACTCTTCTGCTTCCCTTCGTAATCCAGATACACAGAACAGTTTTGAAGGATCTTATCGTAGACCCACCCGTCTTTTGACAGTTTCCCGTATTCGATCAGGATGCGGTCACGGACGAACCGACCAAAGATCGCGGTACTGATCACGTCTTCGAGGTCAATGCCCGTTACACCGCTGGCTATGCCAAAATACCCCATCACTTCTTCAAGTGTATGGCTTTCCGAATCCGAAGGACCCGAAAACCCGAGGAATGAGGAGATATCGTCCACACAAAGGATACCCTGTGAAGCCAGAGGGATCGCGACATTTAGTTCCGACACCACGTTTTCTGTTGCTCGCTGGATATATAGATCCGCATTTACAGCAGTGATGGAAGAGATCATGGCCGCAAGGAACAAAAGAAATATGGGAGTCGCAATCGAGGCCTCAAGTATGATCGATCCGCAAGAAAGGGAAAGCCGTCTAACTCTCATTCTCATAGAGTGAATACCTCCTTTCGACCTGATAAGAGACATCTTTCCAAGTACCCGTCGCCCGAACACCTGTATACAGGTCTTCCCCGCAATCTTTCTCGATAATGTACTGCATTCTCGAAAGAAGCTTATCTTCCGGAACCAGGAAAAGAAATACCCGATAATAGTCCCGATAAACCGTATCAGCGAATTTGCCGAGCCTGCTCGTCACTTTATCGTTATAAAAAAGCGGGACGGTCTTTCCGGACGTAAGCTTCAGCACATCACTGAACGCACGGATATAGGCCATTGCAAATATGACAAAGAACTGAAGTACCCTCGGTGAGATGATGACGGTAAAACAGGAGATCACCATGATCAGTATCGACATAACTTCCGCGATCGCCAGCGCGAGCTTCCTTTTGCCTGAATCCATTAAAAAAGCACTCAGATCCAAAATCAATCGAGTTCCCAGGAGGAAACCGAAAGATGCGGAACGTTTATAAAAATCACTATCGTTTCCGACCAGAAGATACTCCAGATCCAGACGGTTCTCCCCGTGTATATCAGAAAACGGGATACCAAGGATATTGCACTCCTCTTCTTCGTCTGAATCTTCATAGGATTTCACCAGCGAGTCGAAAGAAAACGATGCGTATTCATTAATGAGAAACCGGTCGACCAGAGCGGGCATATCCCAGTCAAGATATCGGTCGAACACGCCGGCGATTGTCGAAACACAGGTCGGATCGTAGATGGAAAGGACGATAGATGTATCTCCGGCCTGAAATGCCGCGCTGCTGTCCGCACGCCACACATCGTCGAGCTGATCCACGAAATTCGTAAATTCCTGGACCTTATCCTCAATTCCCGTCGCCTCGCAGATCTTTTTCACGATACCCCAGAAGAATGAGTATTTCTCGCGGTTCTGTACATACTTTTTAAACTTCGGAAGCCAGGTAGAGAGTTTGTCAGTATTGTACGTTCCTCTCGAAAGGTCTTTGAGAGAAGCTCCGAGCCGTTCGATAATGCCGTGACCTTCAAAGGCGATCCCGCGAAGTTTCATAAAATCAATGATCGAGGTCCGAATATCCTCAGGCCCGATTTTGTCCGTCAGTTCGTATTGGAAAGAAGTCTCCTCCATGCCTGACGTCATGGTCTCAAACACCGACGACCCCGCTTCGATGCTGTCGAGCGCATAGATCCCGTACCAGTCAAGATAATCCTTGTTAAACTGGGACATGATCTGTTCCGCCTGGTGATTCACCGCTTCAGTCAGGATGACTTCCCGTTTTCTTCGATACGCCCCGGAAATAAATATGCTTTCTAAAACAATGATCGCCGAGAGGATCAGACACAGAAATACCGTGATCGACCCGCGCCGGCCGAATAGTTTCTTTTTCATAGACACCTCCTAAGACGCAAAGATCTTAAGAGAGTCTCGGACACCTTTGCCCAGGCGGTACGCCTTTTCCGGGCAGGAGATCTGGATCTTCCAGGAAGTATTTCCCGATTCTTTGACCTTGATCTCAAAAATGGAATCCTTTGTATTCTCTTCTTCTTGACATGCGACCGAAAGCCCAGCCAGTTCCCGGGTCCTTTCATACATCCCGGGCGTCATGGAAAGCAAGCCGCAAAGAACAGTAAACACTATAGAAAAACAAAGCGCTGTCTGAATCGTATGCATCGCTGTCACCTCCGCCATCAATATAGCAGGAAGGGCTTTGCATTAACGGGAAATAAAACGACAAAAAGCGACAAATGGACGAGCGTTGTCGAAACTAAGGATCAAATCTCAACGACACGGCCATCAACAGAAATATCGCCGAAATACAGATTATACTGTTTCTCCTGACCGATCGTCGTCGGTTCACCATGGCCGGGGAAACAAAGAAGATCATCGTCCATCTGGGAAAGAAGCTTGATCGACTCCTGCATCTTTTTGGCACTTCCGCCGGGAAGATCTATTCTTCCAACGGTCCCGCGGAAAAGCGTATCGCCTGTAAACAGCATCTTTTCACCACCAATATCCAAAAGGAAACATACCGAACCTTCGGAATGCCCGGGTGTGGGAATGACTTTAACTGTAAAAAGTCCCGGTTCGGAAAAGCCAAGTTCTTCGGATGTGATCGTATTGCTGTCCCAGGTTTTCGCTTCCACATGAAGTATGGTTGCAAATCCAAAACAGGCGGAAACATTCAGTTCAGGATCAGTAAAGCAGGAAAGCTCCTCTTTGGAGACGTAGATCGGGCAGGAAAACTTCTTGACATAATCTTCCGCAGTTAAAATATGGTCAAAATGCCCATGCGTCAAAAGAACTGCTTTAACTGTGCCTTCAGGGATCATCGACCTGTCGAAACGGTTAGAAGCATCGATAACTAATACTTCCGGGCCAAAAACGACGAAATACGTATTGGCCTCACATGTCCCGTCTCTTGTGAAGATTTTATAATCTGCCATATCGATTTTTAGAAGGAAGAATCCCGGATAAGTTCACGCCAGTCAAGATCGCCGCGGTCGATCGCCAAGATCAGGATCTCTGCGCTAGCCAGGTTCGTCGCATACGGGATACTGTTATAGTCGCAAGCCTTAAGAAGCGGGTTGATCTCGTTATAGTTGGCCAGCTGTGTATCACGAAGATAGATCACACAGTCGATCTCGTTATATTCGGCACGGGAAGCAAGCTGGTCAAAACCACCGGAATAATCCGTAGAAAGACCAACCACACTTAATTCTGCCGCTGATTCAAGAAGCGTAGCCGTGTTATGCAGGGAGATCAGAGTATGTTTAGAAAGAAGCTGGCGGTACGCAATACAGAAATTCACGAGGAGCTCATTCTTACGATTATCTGCCATAATAACGATCTTCATTCTTGCTTCCTCCAAAAACGTATATATATATTCTACTAACAAGAGCAGAAATCTGCAACTGAAATTTACTATTTTGCATAAAAACGATTTGATCAGTCCACTGTCGTTAACGGGACATTAGATGTCTCATTCGTATTCGCAGTCTGATCTGTCTCTCCGGGAACATCTCCAAGAGGCGGCGTTGAATTAACCGGAGCTTTTTCTTTCGGATCGGAAAGACCGTAGTACGCAAGAAGAAGTTTCTTGGCGATATCACTCGTGTTCTTTCCCCACTCACCTTTTTCAATACAAAGGGCGATGCAGACCTCAGGATCATCGGCAGGTGCATAGCAGACAAAAAGTCCGTTCGAATACTCATGCTTCAGATCCTCAAATCCAGTCTCCGCAGTACCTGTCTTACAGGCTACATCAACCGGGAAATCGCCGAAAATACCGTTCGCCGTTCCAAGAGGGCTGGTAACTACGGCTCTCATTCCGGCGCGGATCGCTTCAAGATAGTCTACATTGAAACCGCACGGAACAGCCGTGGTCGAACCGGTATAGAGGATCGATCCATCTGCAGCTACGACATCTTTGATCACGTGAGGCGTGACCAGGGTATTAGTTGCTAATGCCGCAGTGTAGCGGGCAAGCTGAAGCACCGTAAAGGAATTGTCGAACTGCCCGATCGCTGCCTGAGCCGTATCCGCGACGTGCCAGTCTTTATCCTCATCGGTATTATTAAGACGCAGACGGCGCTTATTGGCGCGGTTTGCGCGGACTCCCGGCATCTCACCCTGAAGATCGATACCTGTTAATTCGCCAAGCCCCAGAGCCTGACCGATGCGGTCGATCTCATTGATCGTAGTATCTACACCAAGCGTGGCAAAATAGATATTGCAGGATGTCGCAAGACCTGTCGTCAGATCCAGAAGTCCATGTCCTGTATCCGGTTTCTCAAGGCACTTCCAGGGCATGCCACCGAAGTCGGTAGGACTGACGCATCGGACCTCACTATTTTGCGGTGTGATGATGCCACAGTCAAGCGCTGCAAGTGCCGTGACCATCTTAAATGTGGAACCCGGCGGATATGGAGTACCGATCGCACGGTTCCACATGGGCATGTCCGCTTTCGTGATCTCCTGATATTCATCGATACCGAGATAATACTTGATCTGTGCTTTGGCCTGCGCATCGCCTTCCATGGAAAGAATAAAATCGCCCGGATCGAAGTCAGGATACGAGCCCATGGCCAGGATCTCACCGTTTTTCACGTTCATCATGACGAAAGCTCCGGCGGAAGCGGTCTTATACTTTTCTTCCTGAAGCTCCATGGCGCGTTTTGCCGCAGCGATATAGTCCTTGATCGCCGTGATGCCGACCTGCTGGAGGTTCGTGTCGATCGTAAGTTCTACCGTCGCACCCGGTACCGGATCGATACCAAGATTCGAATCATAGAAAAAACCGTTCTCTTCATCTGTAGACCATATATTGTATGGTTTTTCACCATACTGGCCGTGGAGATATCTCTCCATACGCTCTTCTACACCGCCCTGACCGACGAGATCAGATGCCTGATAGCCGACAGGAGCCAGTTCCGTAAGTCGCTCCTGCGAGATCATGCCAAGGTATCCGACAACGTGAGACGAGACTTTAGCTAGTGGAGTATAGACCCGTCGGTATTCTTTGTTCGCTATGATGCCCATAAAATGGTAGTTCTGTTCCATCAGGTAACGGATCAGTTCTTCCGGAACATCTTTGGCGATCATAACCGGAGTACCCGTCTGGAAGGACCAGTTATCCTTATAAATCTGATATCTCAAACGAACGATCCGATAAGCATCTTCCTCGGAATAGTTCTCATCGACCTTAAACTTGCGTCGCAGATAAAGGAAGAAGATCTTCGGATCATTTTTTACGTAATTGTCAGTATATGTAACGACCGTATTCGGGTTCGGTTCTTTTAGTGCGAAAAGATTTCGGTTGGTCTGCCAGAGCGCGATCTCTTCATCTGTCTTCAAAAATTCATAAGGATCCACGGAAAAATAGTCATCCAGTTCAGCTACCGGTACGCAGTTATACTGATCCAGAAGATAAGAAAGCTCCAGCAGAATGGAATTGAGTTCCTGATCAGCAAGGCCGGAATTCGCGAGCATCAGGACATTAATCTCCTGCGTTGTGGCGATCACGCGGCCGTTTCTGTCGAGGATGTCACCACGCGGAGCCGGTACGACATACTGATGGGATACACCCTCGGAAGAAGCTGAGATCTTCTTCGAATAGTCCGAAAACTGAAGCGATACAGTCTTGATCAGGATCAGAAGACCAAATACACAGAACAGAAGGCCGAGCACGAAATAGCGACTCGTGACGAAATCGAGGACGCGCGAAGTAATATCACCGGCGCCGACCCGCTGGTTCGACGATACGTGATCTTCATCGAAAACATATAAATTGTCGTCGTTTATATGCTTTGCCATTTACGATCCTCCACGCTGTATCCATCCACAAGACCGGAACGGATACCTTTCTTATACGGACCCACAAATCGAAGAAGGAACAAAATCGGAATCGTTACAAGTATGTTCGCGAAGATCTGCGGGATGATGCTTGAGAACAGTATATATCGAAGTGAGTGATAGGTCACGAGGTTGCCGGAGACAGAAAGGAAGATAAAGGACACAATATGCCCCAGAGAGTAGTAGATCAGGGAGATCAGTATGACCTGAAGGATCCCGAGATTATACTTTCTGCGAAATCTTTTTCTGAAAAGGACTGAGGCCAGAAGCCCGATATAGAAAAAGGACAGAAGCCCGATACCAAGTACGGCAACCGGTTCTTTGTTCAGTCCGGTTATTACCGGGCCGGAAAAGTAGTCACGGAACATGCCTACGATGAGGCCGACAACGATCCCGTCCTTCGTTCCGAAAAGATATCCTGCAAGTACAACGAAAACGAGCATTAGATCACATGTTCTTCCGAACACACGGAGAACATGGGAAAACGTAACCTGTATACAGCAGACGCTGGTGATATATACGGCATAAAGAATGATCTGCCGGGCTCGCTCTTTTTTATTCATACGCCACCTTCTTGCGGCTCCGTCGTTCCTTCAGCTCCATTAGAAGATCCTGCTTCGCCGGAAGTTGCATCACCGGGAAGAGTTGTCGCGTCAGCACTCGAAGTCGTTGAGCCTTCAGGGAGGGATGTTCCGGTAGGAAGAGTGGTTCCCGTCGGGATCGTAACTTCAGAAGGATCCTTCTTTCCCCCGTTATCTGTCTCTGTATTCGGCACCATGATGAATACGTCCTTGATATCCGAGATGGATACGTACGGACGAAGCGTTGCCGTCGGATGGTCAGGGTCGGAATTATCAAAGCTTTCAATTGTTCCGATCGGAATACCGGCCGGGAAAAGTCCGCCTTCACCGGATGTTACCAGTTCATCACCGGGCTTTAAAATGATATTTGTCGGTATCCTGGTCACGACGCAAAGTCCCTCATTTTTCAGAGTAACGTCACCGGTGACCAGGACGACTGCACCATTTACTTCATTTACTTTTGCACTGACAGTAAATCCTTCGTGCAAAAGCGGCAGAATCTTCGAAGAATCAACATCTGTCGTCATGACTCGTCCGACAAGATTCATTCGGGCGTCTACCACAGCATACGAGCCGTTCGAAGAATCGATACCGTTTTTCGTTCCGACATTTACTCGGATAACACTGAACCACTCATCAGATTCACGGGTAAGCACGGCAGCTCCATGAATATGGTAGTTCTCGAAAGTATCCTGGATATAGAAAGCACTCTTTAGCTCCTCCCATCGGATACGGGCTTCTTCACCCTGCTGCACTTCATATTCAAGTTCAGCGATCTCTGCACGCAGTTCTTCGTTTTCCTTACGGATCTTCATGCCTTCAGCAATCGCGGAATAAAAGTCGGAGATCTGCGTACCGATCTTACGGAAAACATCCTGGATTGGATCCACGATTACGGAAACAGGTTTTGTCACGTTCGAAAGCGGACTTCCCGGGATCGAACTGAGCGCGATAAAAGAGACCAGCAACAGCGTTGCCAGTATCATTACAAGCACTTTATTCTGAAAAAGTCTCCGCAAAATCTGATCCTCCTGCACAAACTTTTATAAAGTATACCACACTTTAAAGAAAGCTTGCTTAAAAGAATAGTCATATTACTTTGACGTCAGCTTATGCACATAGATAGTTCTTTCCCGTCAGAAAGATACCGCAGACAATTTTCACCTCTACGCAAGACGAATACCTCATCCGAGAGCATATTTTCTGCTAATGACTTATCTGAGTTGATAGACCGAAGAATGCTAAAAAGCGTCTTTTCAGCCACCTCGTCATTTTGTTCCACCAGAAGAAATTCATGCACCGATACCGGAAGAAGGTAATAATCCTTGCCGTTTTTCCTGGCAAAGTCGAAGAGAAAGTCATTTCGGAGCATGGCTGCCGCTCCGTAAAACGGTGCATCATATGAGATTACGAACACTTTCGGCGCGTTTCTGTCGATCATTTCTTCATCTTCAGCAAAGTCCAGAAGGTCCAGCGCTTTGATCCGGTACTGCTTCATGTTTGCCATCGCAATCTCAAAAACCATTTCACGGTTCTTCCCCCAGATAGTCAAAAGAGCCTCATCAACAAGAACGGCACCTCTTCCGATGTTCGGATCATCCAGATAGATCTGGATCACCACCGCCATATCTCCATACACGTGATACGGTGTATGTGCCAGCACATCCCTGTTCTTCTTGATGTTCATCATCTTCAATATGAGATGATCCTTGACATTGTTCCAGCAGGTGAAGAATTCACCGAACTCCTCTCCAGGAAGGTTCTTTTCGCTGATAAATTCGATAATGCTCTCAATACAGGATTCAATGGAACTTCCTTTTCTATATGCGTCATAGAAATCCTCATAGTAAAATACAGGAGCGATCTTATTTCCCGGGACACGAACGATGAGCCCGTGCAGGTCTTTGTTATTCTTATGTATCATTTGTTCGGAAACGGAAAACTTCTTTTTCAGTTTCATGGGACCGTATTCGTACTGGGCTCGGAAGGCTGACATGAAATCCGTAAACGACAGCAGTTCCGGGCGTGTTTTATTCTCTGTTCTCATTATTTTTCTACCTCCAATAGTTTTTTACTAAGCATACTGACCGATACGCCTCTTCCGACAACGATATGGTCGATCACGTCCACACCGATCATCTGACCGTTTTTGACAAAATTCTTCGTCACTTCAATATCTTCCGGGCTGGGTGTCGGATCGCCGCCCGGGTGGTTATGCGCCAGGATCAGACCTGCACAGTTGAGTTTCACGGCATGACGGAACACTTCACGGAAACTCAGATTCACGCAGTTTAAACCGCCCTTGCAGATGATCTCGTGCGATATCAGGCGTTTCTGCGTATCGAGAAAAACGGCATGCACTTCCTCTGTTTCCAGAAACGCCAGTTTCTCTTCGAAGTACTTTCTTGCGATTTCCTCAGAAAGAAACTGGATACGGTCCTGTTCGGAAAAGGACATGACACAACGTCGACCGATCTCCATACAAGCAATCAGAGTAATAGCTTTCACACGTCCCACGCCTTCCAGCACAGACAATTCCTGAATGGATGACCTCAAAAGACCGCAAAGACCATTCGTGCCCTTTTCCGAAAGGAGTCCCGCCGCGATCTCTTTTGAAGATTTTCCTTTGGTACCGGTCTTCAGTACGATTGCCAGAAGTTCCTCATCAGAAAGTGCAGAGGCGCCGTACTTTTCCAGTCGCTCATAAGGTCTTTCCGAGGGCTGTAATTCGCATATTTTCATCTTCTCACCTCCTTTTTCAAAAATTAAAAACCCGACTACAAGTTGAGTTTTCGATCTCATCTCATAGTCGGGTCATTTTCCCGATATAGCGGGCATACGCCCAATATCAATACACGTATTCAGTTTTTAGCAGAACATCAGGCTTCCTTCTTACCGCAGCACTTCTTATACTTCTTGCCGCTTCCGCATGGACACGGATCGTTTCTGCCGATCTTCTCGGAATGAGCAATGTTGTCTTCTCTGTACTGCTTGGTGATCTCCTGGATCTTCTCATCCGAAAGAACATTCTTCCAGCTCGGCAGAGTGAAGAGCCATTCGGCCTTCGCATCACGCATATTGTAGTAAAGCTTCTCGTAATCAACTTTGAGGGAAACCTCGGAATCGTCGGTTACGGACTTATAGTCATATTCTTCTACCAGGCTGGAGTTGATACCTTCGAGGAAACCAACAAAGATCTCCATAGTATCCTTAGTAAAGCCGAGTTTTTCAGCAAGTTCAATCGCCTTGCCATTCAGAAGGTCCTCGTTATCAGGGTATTTGGAAAGGATCGCATCATATGCATTCTTCTCCAGTTCATAGTACTTAGAGATATACGCCTTATAATCGTTTTCATTCTCTACGGTTTCGGAACGTTTTGTCCAATCTTCAAAATAGCTCATGTAAGCAACCTCCATGTCAGTTCAGTTTTTCCGCAATTGCGCGTAAGAATTCTTCTGTATTTACGACCTTCTTGTTCGGATGGTCCATAAGTGCATTCAAGTCACCGGTGATGACACCTTCTTCGATCGTATCGATAGAAGCCTTTTCCAGCTTGTCGGCAAACGCCACAAGATCTGAAAGGTCATCGAGCTGGCCTCTTTTTCGGAGAGCTCCAGTCCATGCAAACAATGTCGCCATCGGATTTGTCGATGTCGTCTCACCTTTAAGATAACGGTAATAGTGACGGGTAACCGTACCGTGAGCCGCTTCATACTCGTACTTTCCGGAAGGAGAAACGAGAACGGAGGTCATCATGGCAAGGCTTCCGCAGGCCGAAGCGACCATATCGGACATAACATCACCGTCATAGTTCTTGCAGGCCCAGAGGATACCGCCCTCGGAACGCATGACACGGGCTACCGCATCATCGATGAGTGTATAGAAATATGTGATACCGGCTTCTTCGAACTTGTTTTTGAATTCATTGTCGAAGATCTCCTGGAAGATATCCTTAAATCTATGGTCATAGGTCTTGGAGATCGTATCTTTTGTGGCAAACCACAGATCCTGCTTGATATCAAGTGCATACATAAAGCAGGAACGTGCGAAGGCTTCGATGGAAGCATCGAGGTTATGCATGCCTTCGATTACGCCCGGGCCCTTGAAATCGTGGATCTTCTTTTTCTCCACACGGCCGTCTTCGTATGTAACAACAAGCTCAGCGCTAGCCGGACCGGATACATACATCTCAGCATCGCGGTACACATCGCCGTATGCATGACGGGCAAGTGTGATCGGCTTCTTCCAGCAGGAAACGAAAGGACTGATGCCCTTTACGAGGATCGGAGCACGAAATACTGTTCCGTCCAAGATTGCACGAATCGTGCCGTTCGGGCTCTTCCACATCTGCTTTAACTTATACTCGTCCATTCTCTGGGCGTTCGGTGTGATGGTCGCGCACTTTACGGCTACACCGAGCTCAGCAGCACGGTTTGCGGCATCGATGGTCACCTGATCATCAGTCTCATCACGGTGAGTAAGTCCCAAATCGAAATATTCTGTCTTCAGATCAACATAAGGTTCGATCACGATTTTCTTGATCTGCTTCCAGATGATTCTTGTCATTTCATCGCCATCCATCTCAACGAGAGGCGTTTTCATTTGTATCTTGGCCATTTCTTCCTCCATATCAGACAAAATCCCATTGATTTTATCTTAATTCCTTTTTTACGTCAACGCTTCTATACCTTCCCGCAGGCGGCAAGAAGAACTTCCATAGACATTCGATCTTCCATCTTTCCCGTCTTGACCCATCGGTCAGATTCAAAGCAAAGGAAATAGATCTTCTCAAGTTCTTCCATGGTAAAGCCCCGGGCCTGGGAAACAAGGTTTTTCGCAACGAATTTATGGACCTTGAGACTGGAAATGACCTTCGCCTCTGTCCCGAGTTCCTTCGCACAGATCAGGTGACGTATGTGACGGGCCAGCATTAGTCGTATCTTCGGGATCGGTTCCTTAAGAAGGATCAGGTCGTTTAATATCTGAATAGCTCTTCCCGGCTTCTTTTCACCAATGGCATCGGTCATATTAAAGACAGAAGCTCTCACATCCGGGACACAGAGCTTATTGAGAAGATTCATATCGATGCGGGAAATGCCCTGATTCTCACAGTATAGTACGATCTTCGTCGTCTCGTTGTGGATCATGCGCATGGACGAATCCGTGCGGCTGATGACGCTCGCGACACAGTCCGGACTGATCGTAATATTCTTCCTGGAAAGCGAGGAACGGATCCAGGTGGAGAGCGTCTCCTCACTCTGTGTATCGATTTCCACAAGCATACCGTTCTCGGAGACCACGTCGATCAGCTGTTTTTTGCGTTTATCGACCTTATCCTCCAGAAAAACGACTGTCGCAAAATCCGGAACGGCTGCAATGGCGGCTTTCATCTTCTCCACTTCCTTCGGATTGGAAGATGACTTCGGCGACCACCATCCGGCATTACGGATGACAGTCATCCTGCACCTGGAGATAAACGCCGGAGAACCGACAAGACTTTGAAAATCCTCCACGGAAAGATCCGAGGAACCCATATCTTTCATATAGAAGTCGAGACTTTCCGCCCCGGGAGCGATCCAGGTCTTCTTCATGAAAGCGATCATATTATCGATCAGGAACTTCTCTTCCCCGCTGACAAGGTATACTCGGGCGATGCTCCCGTTCTTTACAGAAGCGATCACGTTCGAATACTCTTTCCATCCGGTGGTCTTTTCCAGTTTTGCCATATCGTTCCTCGTTTATTACTCAAAATAATATCTAAGATGCCACGAATCTTCACGTACCGAAAGGAGAACACAGCCCTCCTGATCCGTACGGAAATACGGTATTTCATGCATATTCAGACGATTCAGGACTTCCTCTGACGGATGTCCATAATGATTATAACCCACACTTACGACCGCCGCACGATAATTTTTCTTTAAAAGGAAAGCCTCTGAAGTCGAGAAACGGCTTCCGTGATGCGCCACTTTCAGGACAGAGATCTCCGAAAAGTTTTTAAGGTCGATCAGATCTTCGATTTCCGCGGATATATCACCCGTAAAAAGAATATTCGCTTCAAAAAGTTCCAGAAGGATCACCATCGAATCATCGTTTCCGCCATCTTTTGGTGCTTTAGGCCAGATCACATGAAAGCTGAGGTCTTCATCGACCGCAAGAACGGAATCTGCTGAAAGAACAGGAACATCTTCCGGGAGCTCCGGATACAGGAACAAAAGCTGCTGCATCTCCTCACTGTCGCCCCAGAAAGGCGCATAGAGCTGATCCACAAGTCCTTCTTCCCATAGTTCAATGATCCCGCCGACATGATCGGAGTCAAGATGAGACATGAACGCCATATCGATCGAATCGATATTCAGATAGTCCATCACACCTTCGATGATCTTCCCGCAGCCCTGATTCCCGCCATCTATGAGCATATTTATCCCGTTGTGGGTAATGAGGGCGCAGTCACCCTGCCCCACATCGAGAAAGTATATACGGCTTTCTTTCGACGCAAACACACACGTCTGAAGCATAAACGCCGAAAAAAGGCAGCATGCCGAAGAAAAAGCCACTCTTCTCCGAAATCCGCTTGGAAGCAGAATACACAAGATCACAGATGCAAGAAAAAACGCAAAAACAGGCATTGAATGGTAAGAAAGCCGAAATCCCGATCGAAAAGAACCCAGTCGGGCAAGAGCGGAAAGAAGGATAACAAGTCCACGGATTGGCACAAAAAGCACCGAATGCAGGAACGGGATGGGAATCACCATACTGATCAGTGTCAAAACAAGGCCTAAACTACAGATTATCTGTGCCGGAAACCCGGCTAGAAGAACAGAAATGAAGGAAAACAGAGAGAGAGAATTCCCCATAAAGATAAGGATCGGCAGCATGCCGACCTGTGCACACAGGAAGCAGGATATGGCCGAAGCAAGGCCTTCCGAAAGATTACCCAAGGCCTTTCGGAGCTGTTCCGTCGCCCTTCTTTGGAAAAGCATAATCGAAAATGTCGCTCCAAAGGAAAGCAAAAGTCCCTGGGAAAACATGGAAAAAGGATCGGCAAGGATCAGTATCAAGGCACTTGCGGCACATGAAGAGACACGGTCGACACAGCGGTCATCCAGCGAAAGGAAGCTGACCAGAAGATATGTCAGAATGCTTCGGGAGGCAGAATTTGCCCATCCTGAGATGAATCCGAAGAGTACCAGCAGCAAAGAAATAGCGAAGATCTTCTTTTTTCTGCTTTTTATAAACAATGCACATAGCGTGCCGATAGTGGATGAAAAGTAGGCCACGTGGGCTCCAGATACAACAAGGAGGTGGGACAGATTGCTCTTTCGGAACGATTCCTTCGTTTCCTTTTCCATATGTGATGAGTCACCAACTACCATCGCCGAAAGGATCATAGACGTCTCCTCATCCGTCGATTCCTTCCAGATCTCATAACACTTCTTAGAGATCAGCGATCCAAGATAGTATCCCCAGCGCATCAGGGAAAACTTCGCATGTGTCACCTTCCTGATGTAGATGCTGTCGATCGATCTGGTGATACCTTTTCGATTATAATATTCTCGAATGTTCATATCTCCGGGGTTTCCGCTACTTTGAAAAGTCACAAGGTTCCCTCTGATCGATAGAATATCTGAATATTCAAATCTATCGTCCGTTAGGAAAACAGCCTTCTCCCCGGTATCAAGCTTCACAGTAATGTTCTTATACCCGTCTAACAGCCCGTTAGATGAAATTACTCTTGCCGTGCCCTCATACCATTCTTCTGTAGAATAAGAAATCACGCGTTCTTTAAACAGGGCAAACCCGATGAAGGCCGATGCAAAGCCGCAAATTCCCAAAAACAGGCATGAAAGCTCAATTGACTTCCACTTTCCCTGGATAGAAATGCTTCCGAACAAAAGACAGAACGGGACAGCGGTCATCATACGAAAAAATGCCGAACCGAAAAAGGCGATATATCCGCCGAATACTGTCATCAAGAGGAGAAAAACAAAGGGCCGCAACAGGATGATGTTAAAGATCCGTTCCAACCATTCAAGGAGAGAAAAGGCGCTCTTTCTTTTCTTTCGAAATGAATTGGAAATCCCATAGACCATACTGCCGCTACCCTTTAAAAGAATTGGTAGCCTCATTGTAGCCGGATCTTTTCGGAAAGAATCAGGAAAAAACCGACAAAAAGGACGAATCATCGGCCATTTGTCGAAAAAACAAAGAAAAGTATCGGGAATCGTTTACTCTGTCAGCTGATCCTGTAAAAACTCCTCGATGCCAGAGCGAAGATCATCAAGCCCGATCTTCTTATCGGCAGAAACTGCATAGATATGTGCATCTTCATGGAAATCGAGGACTTTGCTGAACTGCTGGATCTGTCTGGTGATCTGCGCCCGTGAAAGCTTGTCACACTTAGTAAAAACCACAAAATACGGGATATTCGATTGATTCATGAAATCGAGCATCTTAATATCGTCCGAGGACGGGTTATGACGGATGTCCATAAGGTGCAGTACAAGCGAAAACTTCCTTCCCGAGACAAAGTACTGGTCGCAGAGCTTATTAAACTTCTCTTTTACATCTTTCGGAGCTTTCGCATAGCCATAACCAGGAAGGTCGGCAAAGTAGAGTTTATCGTCGACATTAAAGTAGATGACCAGACGGGTCTTGCCGGGGGTGGCACTTACACGCGCCAGTTTCCGGTTATCTGCCAGAGCATTGATCAGGGAAGACTTTCCGACATTGGACTTGCCGGAAAAGACGATCTCCGGTCGGTCCGAAGGCGGACAGGCCTTGATATCAGAGGCTACGCCCCAAAATGTGGTCTTTCGGAATTGGATGCTCATGACTTCCCTCCAGCGGATTTTTTACCATGATACCACATGTTTTGTCCTCTCAAAAAGCAGACCCGATTTCACAAATGTTTTTTATATGCATTTTAACGATAAGCACAAATAAAAATCAAAATAATTCGCAAAAGTTTACAGTACCCAAAAAAAGGTAATAGCGTTATACTAAATCTGTGGCTTGAAGCTATAACGTTCTACGGAGGGGTGCTATGCCGGAAAACATGTCTTCAGTGAATCCCGAAACGAATGCGGATTCCACTGATTCTAAAGACTATCGAGGCTATTTACTTGAGCCATTCGGCCCGATCGGGATAATTTCGCATACCTCAAATGAGGCTTTTGTAAGGCAGGTCAACGACCTTCTTTACGAGAAAAGACTCAAGAGACAGCAGGAAAACTATAGTCCTTATGTAAACAGCACTGGCTATTTACGTAGGGATTTTACTATTTCGGCGACCATCACCCGTTTTGAGACAGGTGAAGGTAAAGTTACGCTGAACCAGACGGTCCGCGGCCATGACATCTTCATTATTTCCGATGTCCTTTCTCACGAAGAGACCTTTACCCTTTCCGGCGTACCGCACTATACGAGCCCGGACGATCACTTCCGCGATCTTCTCCGTATCATCATGGCGGTCAGTGGAAAAGCCCGCCGTATCAATGTCATCATGCCCTTCCTGTACGAAGGACGCCAGGATCACAGCATTTCCCGCGAGTCATTAGACTGTGCGCAGATGCTGAAGGATCTTTATAATCTCGGTGTGGCCAACCTGATCATTTTCGATCCGCATGATGCACGTATCGTCAATGCGGTACCTCTCATGGGCATCGAGATCCCGACTTCTGCCTATAAGATCATCAGCACCCTGATCTCCAAAAATCCGGGGCTTCACATCGATAAAGACAACCTCATGATCATCTCTCCGGATGAAATGGCCGTTTCCCGCGCGATCTTCTACGCTTCAATGCTGGAGGTTCCGCTGGGACTGTTCTATCGTGACCGTGACTACACAGTGGTCGACGAAGAAGGAAATCACCCCATTAAGGAATTCCGCTTCTTAGGTGATGATCCCCGAGACAAAGATGTCCTCATCGTAGATGACATGATCAACTCCGGAAAGACAATGCTCCGTACCGCGAAGTTCCTGCACAAAAAAGGCGCCAGAAAGATCTTCTGTGCTGCACCTTTCGGACTTTTTACCGAAGGTCTTGAGCCGTTTAACGAGGCCAAAGAAAAGAAGATCATCGATCAGGTCTACTGCACGAACCTCACTTATCGTCCGAAGGAGCTTTTCAATACGAAATGGTATGTAGATGTAAACATGACACCATACGTGGCACGTCTCATCGATGCCATTAATGTTGATGAGTCCATTGGCAAGCTGATCACTCCGATCGAGAAATTCAATTCCCTTCTCGGTCAGATACGTATAGAAGAAGTTATGGGTTAACTTAGAAAGAAAAGGAAAGAAAGACTATGACACCGATTTTACAAGGCTCAGAAGAAAGTTCTTACTCCCGTTATAACCAGTACGGCGCCAACCCGATGGCACCGGTTGGTCCGATTGCTCTTGTACCACTTAAGGGCAGTGTGGAGTTTACAGACAAAGTAAACTGGTACTTAAGCACAAGAAGATCTGAATACCAGGAGCAGGAATTCGTCAGCAAATATCCGGGCTTCTACCGTACAGATTATCGTATCAAAGTGGAAAACACCCGTTTCTCTTCCGGCGAAGGTAAAGCCGTGATCCAGAGCTCGGTACGTGGCCATGACCTTTTCATTATCAGCGACGTGACCAATTTCTCCTGCACCTACAAGATGTTCGGTCAGGAAAACCATATGAGCCCGGACGATCACTATCAGGACTTAAAGCGTGTCATCCTGGCATGCTCCGGTAAAGCCCGCCGTATCAATGTCATCATGCCGTTCCTCTACGAAGGCCGTCAGCACAAGAGAAACTCCCGTGAGTCTCTGGACTGCGCGTTTGCTCTCGAAGAGATCTACGGACTGGGCGTAGAGAACATCATCACCTTCGATGCTCATGATGAGCGTGTTGCCAACGCGATACCGACATCCGGCTTTGAAAGCCTTTCCGCTACATATCAGATCATCAAAGAGATGTACCGTTCCATTCCGGACCTGCACTTTACCGAAGACCGTTTTATGGTCATCTCCCCGGATGAAGGCGGTATCTCCCGTGCTATGTACTTCGCATCCATCCTCGGCGTTCCGCTGGGTACATTCTATAAGAGAAGAGACTACACAAGAGTCGTTAACGGCAAGAACCCGATCATCGCCCATGAGTTCCTCGGCGAATCCGTTGAAGGTCTGGATATCCTCATCGTCGACGACATGATCTCTTCCGGTGACTCCATGCTCGATATCGCACGCGAGATGAAGAAGCGCGGTGCCAGAAACATCTACTGTGCAGTTACTTTCGGTCTCTTCACCGAAGGCATCGACAAATTCAACCAGGCTTACGAAGAAGGTCTGATCTCGAAGGTATTTTCTACAAACCTCATCTACAGAAGACCGGAACTGCTTGCCGCTCCGTGGTTTGCTGATGTCAACATGAGCAAGTTCGTTGCTCTTCTCATCGATGCGATCAACCACGACTCTTCACTTTCGAACCTGATCAAGCCGACCGAAAAGATCAGAAAGCTCCTCGCAAGCAAGGGCGATCTGAAGGATATGAACAACGTCTGATAAGTAAGCATGGCCCAGAAGAAGACGACATCGAATTCCAAGAGTACTTCTACCCGTTCATCCGGATCTTCGAAGAAGACCACGGTTTCTAGCCGTGCGTCTTCCAAAAACCTTCCGCCGGAGCCGGATAAGGAGCCGATCCTTTCCGTCATCTGGTCATATTCCTGGGGAAAGATCCTCTATCTCATCGTCGGGATCCTGCTTCTTGTCGGCATCGATCTTCTTTTCTCCATGGATAACTACGACCGTTTCTTCATCATCCTCGGCATTGAGATCATCGCGGCCATGCTCATCGGGTGGCTGGTGTATTTCCTCCTCGACCGCAAAAAGCAGCGCGAAGCTGTTTTCGGTTCTGATCCTTCCGAAGAGGTCTGATATCTATGCCTCTGGACGGAATCTCCACACATCTTCTGGCACACGAACTCAATAATGAGCTTTCGGGAACAAGGATAGACAAGATCTACCAGCCTTCCCGTTTTGAAGTCTATTTCACTCTTCGCACGAAATCCGGAAACAGCAAGCTTCTTCTTTGCTGTGATCCACAAAGTCCACGTGTCCAGCTGACATCTTCCATGCGTGAAAACCCGCAGATGCCGCCGAACTTTTGCATGCTGCTTCGGAAATATCTTCAGGGTGCGCATATTTTAAGCGTCGAATGCCCGAAATATGAGCGAATCATCACCATCACCGTCACTGTCACCGACGAACTTCACGATACTTCGAACAAGCGACTCGTCATCGAGATGATGGGCCGCTACAGTAATATCATCTTCCTGAACGAAGAAGACCGCATCATCGATTCTCTCGTCCATGTAGATAACAGTACGAGCCGGGTCCGTGAGATCATGCCGGCCCGTATCTACGAAGCACCGCCGTCTCAGGGAAAGACCCCGCCGGATGAGGCGCTGAATATGGTAAACCGAGGGGATCTTCCGATTCGTCCTGAATCCATGCAGCGGCCGGTCTCAAAAGCCATCTTGGACTCGATCCTCGGCTTTTCCCCGCTTCTTTCTGACGATATCTGCTTTCAGGCGAAGATCGATCCGAGAAAAGGCATCTCTTCTCTTACTGCCGAGGAGTCTTCCGCCCTTCTTACCGTCTGCAGGAAAGTATTAACGGATATCTGTGAATATAAGTCCAGCCCGACGGTCTTCTATATCGACGGCGAGCCGAAAGACTGGCATGCCTTAAAACTCCTGGATGCCGGTATAGGCAGATCTGTCTCCACCATCTCCGAAGCAATGGATCAGGTAGAGATCTATAAAGACCTTCGTATGCGCTTTGAAGGAAGACGCAGGAATCTTCGTTCGATCCTCACAGCAGCCTGTAATCACGCATCGAGGAAGCTCTCGATCCATGAAGAAGACATCCGCGACACAGAAAATGCGGAAGAACTTAAGACCAAAGGCGAACTGGTACTCGCTTATCAGTATCTCGTAAAGCCTGAAGATTCCTTCATGACGATCCCCGATTATCCGGATTTCGGTCAGGAAACGACGATTGCACTCGAACCCGGCATGACGCCTTCCGAGCAGGGGCAGCTCTACTTAAAGCGCTATCGGAAAGCAATGAGCCGCAGAGAATCGGCACTTCGTTTCCTGGAATCAGAAAAGGACGAGGTCTCTTATTTAAATTCTCTCCTTCAGGCCGTAGATGCCGCCACGGAGCCAGACGATCTTTCCGCCATCGATTATGAGATCAAGACATCTCTGTCTTCGGAAAAAGAGGAAAAATCCAAAGGAAAAGAGAGCAATCCGGTCTATCACCCCGGAAGATCAAAATCCGGAAAAGCCTCTTCCCGTGCCCTCCGTCAGGCCGCGAAGATGGCATCAAGCAGAAAGAATAAGAATGCCGCTTCGAAAAAGAACGAAGACCCGTCATCACCCAGAAAGTATTTCGTTGACGGTGGTCTGGAAGTCCTTTCCGGAAGGAACAATATTCAAAACGACAATCTGACATTCCATGTTGCCGAAAAGACGGATATGTGGTTTCATGCCAAGAAACTTCCGGGAACGCACGTTATTCTGAGAACAAATGGAAAAACGCCCTCGGACAAAGCAATCGTAGAGGCTGCAGAGATCGCTGCCTACTACTCCAAAAGCAACAAGGCCTTTTCGAAGGGAGCATCCGAATCGAAAACAGAGATCGATATCCGTGTCGAGATCGACTACTGCCCCGTAAGCCATGTCAAAAAGATCGCAAAAGCGAAACCCGGTATGGTGATCTATGAGGAATATAGTACTCTTCTAGTCAGCGCGAAGCTTCCCAGTTCTCCGGAAAACCGGAAATGATCTTCTCTTTAAACTCCGAATCATCTAGAGAATAGATACATCCGCAGAACTTCTGACGGTAAAGGCCATGTTCTCTGGCCATATTCTGTCCTTCGCGGAAATGCGGTCTCCAGTCATAGTAGGAAAACCGGATATCATATTTCTTCGCGCATTCATTTGCGATCCTGGCGATCATATCATGCTGCTGATAGGGACTTACGAGAAGACTAGTACCAAAAGAATCGTACCCGTTTTTACTGGCAAACTTCGCGACATAGTCCATACGAAGGAAATAGCACATCTCGCAGCGGGACGAATATTTCCCTTCCCAGCCTTTTTGAAGCCATAGATCCATAAAGAAGTCATCAGAATAAAAGCACTTCAGATCGTAGATCTCCCCGAGTTTAACGATCTGTTCCTTTCTTCTATCAAACTCAAACTTCGGATGGATATTCGGATTATAGTAAAGAATATCGGGACGGATCCCCTCGGAAAGAAGATCGGACACAGGATACTCGGCACAGGGCGCACAGCATGCATGAAGAAGCATCTTCTCCCCGCTCATATCAGAACTCCTCTCTGTTTTCCATCATCTCATCGATGGTCATCTGGGACGAGCCGTTAATATCCTTGGAAGAGATCCCCAGACCGCTCAGACGCTTATCCATATCCGACGGACAGGTAAGGCCCAGGTGTTTCCAGCCCTGCGGTGCCAGAACACGTCCTCTCGGTGTTTTGGCGATAAAGCCGCACTGCATAAGGAAGGGCTCATATACATCTTCGATCGTGCCGGCATCTTCACCGGTGCAGGCAGCAAGCGTATCGAGGCCTACAGGTCCACCTAAGAATTTCTCGGCTATGGTGCTCATGATGCGGCGGTCGGTGGAATCAAGGCCCATGGCGTCGATCGACAGCTGATCGAGACCGAACTCGGCGATCTCTTTATTAATGATGCCACTGCCACGGACTTCGGCATAGTCGCGAAGCCGCTTCAAAAGACGGATCGCGATACGCGGGGTACCGCGGGATCTTCTGGCCAGGCAGTTCAAACCTTCCTCATCGATCCCGATATTCAGAATATCGGCATCACGCTTGAGGATGACCTTTAATTCTTCAGGTTTATAAAGTTCCAGACGATGTACCATACCAAAACGGTCACGAAGTGGGGCGGAAAGCATTCCGGCACGGGTCGTGGCACCGATCAGGGTAAATCTCGGAAGATCGAGACGGATGGATCTGGCGGAGGGACCTTTTCCAATCATAATATCCAGTGCAAAATCCTCCATCGCAGGATAAAGGACTTCTTCAACGTTTCTGTTTAAGCGGTGGATCTCGTCGATAAAGAGGACTTCCCTCTCCTGCAGGCTCGTAAGAAGCGCCGCCAGATCACCAGCCTTCTCGATAGCAGGACCCGTCGTGATACGGAGGTTCACGCCCATCTCGTTGGCAATGATGCCGGCCAGCGTCGTCTTACCCAGACCCGGCGGACCATAAAGAAGGCAGTGATCTAAAGCCTCACCTCGACGCATCGCCGCCTCAATGAAGATCTTTAGGTTATCGGTCACCTGCTTCTGGCCGGAATAATCCGCCCATGTAAGCGGCCGAAGCCCTTTTTCGTCACGATCTTCGGGAAGTCGTTCCCTCGCGATCATACGATCATCATGATCAAATTCCGTATAGTCCATATATAGTCATCTCCCTGATCCCGAAATTCCGGGATCACATCAATTCTTTATTTCGCCAGTATGCGGAGCGCATTTCGGATCATCCGTTCTACGCTTGCGCCTTCTTCATATACCTTACGGGCTGCTTTATTCGCATCCGCAGCAGGATATCCGAGCACGACGAGAGCGGATACGCAGTCCTCCAGTTCAGACATACCCGCTTCCGGAACGATCGATACGACATCGCTTTGCTTCTCGACAGAAGCCATATCAAAACCTTTAAGTTTATCCTTCAGTTCGAGAACGATCCTCTCCGCAGACTTCTTCCCTAAACCCTTCACCGTACAGAGGGTCTTAATATCGCCGGTGATCACGGCGACGGCCAGCTCTGAAGGACGAAGCACTTCCACGATCGCGATGGCACTCTTCGGGCCGATCCCGCTGACTGTAAGAAGAAGCTCAAACATATCCTGATCTTCCGGTTCCGGAAATCCGTAAAGCGCGATGATATCCTCTCTTACATAGTGATACGTATATACACAGGCTTCCTCTCCGATATGGCCGATCCTGCCCTGAAGCATCAGCGGCATATAGATCTTATAACCGATACCGTTATTCTCAACAACGATATTCTCACCTCTGGCCGAAACGAAAGTCCCTTTAATATATGCGTACATTTAGATATCCCACTCCTTTTTTCCATATCGGCCGTACTGATAGCCGGCCACCGCGGCAAATGCGGAATTGACTCCTGTATGTGCCTGACAGATTGCAATCGCCAGGGCGTCAGTCACATCATCCGGCTTCGGCAGTTTCTCAAGATTCAGAAGCATCTTCACCATCTGCGAGACCTGATTCTTATCGGCACGCCCGTATCCTGTGACCGCCTGCTTGATCTGCATCGGCGTATATTCGTAAACCGGAACATTGGCCTCGGCCGCGGAAAGTATCTCGACTCCTCTGGCCTGTGCCGTACCGATTGCAGTAGTCGTATTCTTCTGGAAGAATAGTTCCTCGATCGCCATGACATCCGGATGAAACCTTTCCATCAGAACATCCATTTGCTGATGCAGCGTCAAAAGCCGCTGTTCAAAAGGAGTATGTGCCTTGGTCGTGATGGCGCCGTAATCTAAAACGGTGAAATGGTTCTTCTCGTAAGAGATCACCCCATATCCCGTGATCGCATAGCCAGGATCGATTCCCAGAATGACCATACACTGCCCCTTTCTCAAAATCTGAACATTCGTTCTTTTAGCATTATAACAATCATTTTCCGCACGTGCAACCGTTACGGATTAAGTATGTCGAATATCTCCTCGGGCGCATCAACAGGCGTATCCGAGATCTCGTACGCATTCTGCATGCGGAAAAGCGCTTCGTCGATCCGATCATCCCCGACTGGATTCTTCGAACCCGTATACAGTGTGAAAAGTTCCTCTCCCCGCTTAACCTTATCGCCGATCTTCTTATAAAGACGGATCCCCGCGCCCATGTCGATCACATCTTCTTTTTCCATTCTTCCGGCCCCCAGGAGGCACGACGCCTCACCGACCGAAAGTGCATCACAGGAAGAGACATAACCATCCTTTTCAGCAAATACGGTCATAACCTCAAATGGCTTATCCGAGAAGACCGGTGTTCCGTCGGAATTGAGCATACCGCCCTGCGAGAGGATGAGTTCTCCGAATTTTACAAAGGCTTTACCGGAATCGATTCTCTCCTTACACATGGCCATAAGAGTCTCTCTGTCCTTATCTTTCCCCACATCCGTAAAGCGGAGCATCTCGGAAGCCATGGTAAGAACGACTTTCAGGACATCTTCTTTTCCTCTTCCGGAAAGGACATTCACAACTTCCTGCATCTCCAGGATGTTTCCGACCATCTCTCCAAGAGGCTGCTGCATCGAGGAAAGAACGCATGTAACAGGCTTACCCGAGAGTTTTCCTATGGAGATCATCTGCCGGCTCAGTTCTCTTGCCGAATCGAGGTCTTTCATGAAAGCCCCGCTTCCGCAGGTGATATCGAGTACGATGGCATCTGCTCCGCCTGCGATCTTCTTGCTCATAATGCTTGAGGCAATCAACGGGATCGAAGGCACCGTGCCCGTTACGTCACGGAGTGCATAAAGGTACTTATCACAGGGCGCAAGATCAGATGTCTGCCCGCCGAGGAGCATGCCGCACTTTTCGATCTTTTCCTTAAATTCCGAAGGAGAAACGGATGTACAGAAACCTTCTATGGACTCAAACTTATCAATGGTACCGCCCGTAAAGCCCAGTCCCCTTCCGGAGAGCTTGACACAGGGGATCCCGAATGAAGAGACGATCGGCAGAAGGATCGGCGTGACTTTATCGCCGACACCGCCTGTACTGTGCTTATCCACCTTAGTGCCGGGAATGTCCGAAAGATCACAGATCTTGCCGGATCGGGACATACTGATCGTAAGATCGGCCGTCTCCTGATCGGTCATTCCCTGAAAAAGGACAGCCATGAGAAAGGAAGAGATCTGATAGTCCGGAATCGTTTTATCGGTGACCCCAGAAACAAAGAATTCGATCTCATCTTTGGTAAGGGCCTTCCCGTCACGTTTCTTTTCGATCAGTTCCAGCATATTCATATATGTCGTCCCCCTTCGTTTTCATTCTATTGTTATTGTACCATTTTATGTTGGTTTCTCTTCCCGTTATGTTAGAATATCGATATACCATCAGGAAGGAAGGGGAATTTATGCCTGAACAAGCAGAACAACCCATCAAGTTAAAGGTCGCCATCATCGGATGCGGCAGAGTCAGCGAAAAGCACATCCGCGCCGTCGCCAAACTTTCAGACCGTCTTTGTCTTTCGGCACTTGTGGATAATAATCCGGACGCCCCGAATAACCTTCTGAATGCGTGCAAAAAGAAGATCAAGAAGATCTCGGAGCTGAAAAGTTCCCTGACGACATATATCGACTATAAGGAAATGCTCAAGGATATCCATCCGGATATCGTTGCGATCACGGTTCCTTCCGGACTTCACTACGAAATCGCGAAGGATTGTCTTACGGCCGGCTGCAATATCCTTCTGGAAAAGCCCATGACCATGAGCAACAAGTCCTCCCGCGAGCTGTATGAGCTTGCTTCCAGTCTGGGACTTAAGATCGCCATGGGGCATATCTACCGCTATTTCCCGATCGTGTCACTTCTTCACGAGGACATGGTCAATGGTGTATTCGGCAAGGTCGGTCACGGTTCCGTCATCGTCCGCTGGGGACACGATAACGACTACTATAATCAGGCGGCATGGCGCGGCACATGGAAAAGTGACGGTGGTGCTCTCATGAACCAGACAGTCCATGCACTCGATCTGATGTGCTATCTCATGAATGCCGAGGCTGTAAAGGTCGATGGTATGCTTTCCCGCCGTTTCCGCGATATGGAAGCCGAAGATACAGCCATGGGCGTATTCACATTCACTAACGGTGCACTCTGTCAGGTGGAAGGCACAACAGCCACTTTCCCTAAGGATCACGAGGCCTCATTCTTTATCAATGCGGAAAAAGCCGCGATCCGTATCGCTCTTCGGAAAGGCAAGCCTTCCTATTCCATTACTACGGAAAAAGGCAAGAACCTGGCGTTCCGTTATCTGCGCAGATATATCAAGAACGTCGGTCTTTCCTATCTCATCTCTGTAGCAAAAAATCCGCATTACGGCATTTACTGTGATCTGCATAACGCGATCACGACAGGCACATCTCCTGTCGCAGACGGAAGATCCGGTTATCTTTCCGTGGACATGGTCCTGGGATTTTACCGTTCCGTACTGAAAAAGGGCGATGTAGAACTTCCCCTGTCGTCTGAATTCAAGATCGAGGAAATGTCGAAGCTGGAACTGAACTGATCAAAACCACTTAGATAAAAGAAACAATCAAGCCTGCGGCGCCGGCTCCGAAGCACCTTCGGAAGGCGTCGTATTTGCGTTTTCTGCAGGTTCAGCCGAACTGCTCGGTGTCTCTTCCGGAGCAGTCTGGGCTTCACTTGTAACTTCGGATGCACTTTCAGCAGAACTCTCGGATGAAGATGCCGGTGTCGTGCTTTCAGAAGGCGGAGTCGCGCTGGTTTCCGAAGGGGTCGTCTCCGCTGGCGTCTCCGATGGTGTAGTATCCGCTGTCGACTCAGAAGGTGTCGTCTCCACGGATTCCGTTGTGGATTCTGTGGTATCTTCAGGAGTCGTCTCTGTCGTTTCTTCCGGAGTCGTCACTGCTTCAGTAGACTCACTCGGTTCATCTGTAGCTTCCGTCGGAGCTGCTGTTGTCGTCGGGACCGGTGTCGGATCGTAGAATTCCGTCGGATGTGTATCGTTGATCGTCGGATCTTCGGTAGAGATCATCTCGAGCGGAACATAACCCATCAGGCCGTTCTCTTTCTTTACCTTCGCAAAACTGTCGTTTGAAGCAAGAAGCGTCACAGCTTCACCGCGAGCGAGAGTATCGATCGCCTGGCTGTCGAGAGACTCTTCTACATAAAGTGCAGTATCATCGTAAAGTGCATATACGACCTGACCTGCGTTCTCGTCGTTGAATTCAGAGGTCGCTTCCGAGGTCTTGATCGGCTTTAAGTTACCTGTCCAATGTCCTGCATTAAAGAGGATATACATCGCCACATAACCCAGGATCGCAGCGACAACAAAGATCGCAAGACCGATCAGGAAGGTCTTTAAGCCCTTCTTCTTTTTCTTATCGGACTTCTCTTTTTTCTTCTTCGGTGCGTAAGCGACTTCGAGATCGTCGTCTTCATCCTCAAACTCGTCTTCCTCGTTTTCATCCCCGACCGGCGGCACAATATTAGTCATCGCCTGGTTCATCTGATATCGGAGTTCTTCGGATTGGATCGTAGGTGCATCTTCCGCAGATACGGCCGGAGAAGGTGCAGAAACAGGCACTTCCGGAACGACCGGGCGCGGTGCTACGGAAAGATCATTCGTAACAGCAGCTTCCTCGATCTTCGCATCACCTGGCAGGAGCAGCGTGCTCTCAATACGGATAACAAGTGCGGTAAGACCGAACTTGACCTGATTGTCCATAGCAAAAGAGATGATCTCCGATGCTTTTGTTTCAGGCTGCGTCGGACGAGCGATCACGGTACCGAGCTTCTGGATCGGCACACACTGGTCAAGACCGGTACCGAGCATGACGATCTCGTCCCCGTCTTTGAGCTTCAGGTGTACTTTCTTATCCGGGATCACTTCCCCGTCCTGGGCGAAACGTCCGAGGTACTGGGTCAGTTCATTTCTTCCTTCGTGCGTATATTCGGCTTCCTTCGTAATGGCGCCCATCTGCACATAACGGTGAGCGACCGTCTGATTCTCAGTAAGAGAGATCAGCTTGCCGTCACGGAAAAGCCAAACATGTGTATTACCGATATTTAAGACACGGAGCGTATCCCCTTCGATAATGACCATGGACATGGACACACGGAGGTTCGCGCCGTTGTTCTTGACGGATTCCTGGCAGACCGTGTTATTCAGCACGGTCACGACCTGATTGGTAAAGCTCTCATAGTCGAGAACGCTCATCAGCTGTGTCTGCGCAGTGATCTCCTGCATCTTGGAAAGAACAGACTGGAGCGTCATGGCCGCAAGGGTATCTTCGCCCTGGGCCGAGAAACATGCACAGATCTGGATTGGTGCCGTAGATCTGGCGGAACGGACATATGAAGATGTAAACTCTTCCGGAACGCGGTAAAGGCTGTGGAAGAATACATTTTCCTGATTTTGTCCTTGGATCTGATTGGTTTCACAAACCACTGCAGATGAAGTCTTACTCATTTTTACGATTCCTCCCAGATGAACCTGTGCAGATTTTTAAGCTGGGCATCCCAGTCAACGATCATCATCCACGGGTTTTCCTGTACTCTGAACATACCATCGCTCGGGGCGCGGTATTCACGAACATTTCCTAATACCTCCATTGCGGAGATCGCGATACGCATCATATCCATCGCATTCATATTGGTCTCAAACATTCCGGCGGAGTCCTCAAGAAGCGCTGTCTGCTCAAGTCTTCCATAGGAAGCAACTTTATTCATTAATGCGATCGCCAGCGTTCTCTGACGGCCGGAACGGACATAGTCGGAATCCAGATAACGGATACGGGCCCAGGAAGTCGCCTGCACACCATCTAATGTCTGCTTGCCGCCATGGGTCAGAAGCGGAACATCGCGGCCGAGGAGCTCGCTTTCCTCCCGAATGTTATGGTTGGCATACTTGACCTCACCCGGGGTAACTTCGATCTCAATACCACCGACCATATCGATGAGGTTCGAAGAACTTCCGAAGTCGAGCATGACGAAACGCTGGATATCGAGTCCGAAGTTATCGTTAATGGTGTTGATCAAAAGGCCGACACCGCCGTAGGCATAAGAATGCGTGAGCTTATCCGTGGAGGATCTGCCCTCGATCTTTACGCCGGTATCTCTCATCAGGGAGATCATCTTCAAAGAATCCGTACGATGGTCGATGGAAACGATCAAAATCGCGTCGGCACGGCAGGTAACATCATCCGTTCCTCTGGAGTCAACGCCGAAAACAAGGATATTTTCAACTTTACTATCCTTCTGCGCCACTTTCTTGATCGGATATTTCGGGTTTACATAAACGCGCGTATGACCGCCATCCTTCCAGGAAGACGCAACATCCCCATCATCCAAATTGATATTATCGAGATCGTCAAATTCGATCGTCTCGTACTTATCTTTACTTACAAAAGGCGTATTTACAAATCCAACAGCGCCCATTAACTTGTATACATAAAGCGAAACGCCCGTACCAAGGCCCAAAACAGCACAAAGAACATAACAAAGAATCTTGATAACAAGTTTTGCCGTTGACTTCTTCGGCTTTTCGGAAGAATCGCTGTATGCACGGTTTTCGTTAGTATTTACAGACATATTAATCCCTTTCTTTTCACTTGAAACATATTACCCGATTTTGTGTTACATTTCAATGACATGGGGAATTTTCGCATTGTTATGTTAAAATATACACATATTTCAAAAAGGAGAGAGCAAATGAAAAAGCTATTCACCAAACTGAGTGCCGTTTCTATCGCCATCGTACTGATGATGACTTCACTTGCGGCATGCGGTAAAAAAGAATCAGAATCTGAAAGCTATGAGACATGGTGGACTTCCGAATCAACAGAAGCTTCTAGTGAAACCGAAGCTTCGACTTCTGCTCCGACTACTTCTGAGACAACATTAGCAGCCCCTTCGGAATTCGCCAAAAACCCTCTGACGGGACTTGAGGAAATGGATGCCGCCAACGTAGGTAAGCGTGGCGCAGCGATCACCATCAACAACTGTCAGGTCGCTAACCCCTCCCGTGGTACCAGCGAAGCTTCCGTTATCTTCGAGTATGAGACCGAAGGTGGTCAGACAAGACTTCTCTGCGTATTCCCGGATGTGGCACGTATCCCGCTCCTCGGATCTATCCGTAGCGGTCGTGTAGGAGCAGCAGATATGGCCGCCGGTACCGGTGCCATCTTCATCTGCTGGGGGTCCGACGAAACTGCCGTTCCGAGTCATGTAAGAAAGAACAACATTGACTGGATCGACATCAACAACAATATCTATGACTCCAGAAGAGGCCATGATCCGGCCGAAGTTACAGGTAACTGCTTCTGCTGGCGTGACCGTGAGTGGATGAACGAGCCGAATCATCGTGGTGGTATCGAGCACTGCGGTGTATCCCGCGGCGACTTCCTCATGAAGGCCATCGACTACTACAAGATCGACATCAAGGGCGAAATGCCGGATATGTTCAAGTTCGTTGAATCCGGTTCCGCAGCTATGGCATCTGACAGCCAGCCGTGCTCCGAGATCAACGTATATTTCTCCAGCACCAACGATGATGCTCTGTTCACATATAATAAGGACGAGAAGGTCTACTACAAAAGCCAGTACAATGGTAAGCCGCAGGAAGACTGCAATAACGATGTGCAGATCCACTTCACTAACGTATTCGTTCTTTACTGCCCGATCAACCCGCGTCCGAACGACAGCTCCAAAGAGCGTCATAAGGACATTCACCTTGAAGAAGGCGGCACAGGCTACTACATCTCTTACGGAAAGGCTGAGCCGATCACATGGACCAAGCCGACTCCGAACGATCAAATCAAATGCTTCGACAGCACAGGAAAAGAGATCGATGTAAATGCCGGTAAGTCATACATCTGCGTAGTCGACAGCGACTATATGGGCAAGACCACCATTACACCGTGATCTTAGCACTATCAACATAATGAAGTGAAAGAAGCTTCCGAAATATCGGAAGCTTCTTTTTATCTATCGAATTGTCTTTGTTAACAATCACCGAGTCATTTTTCGAATCACTTCTTCTACATCAATACTATGTAGAATATATGCTGAGCATGAAAGACAATGAGCTGTTGGGAACCTTTTCATATACAACGTTCCCACTGCTATTTCTATAATATCTTACTCTACCGATTTGAGAAGTGATTGAATCCAGTTCATCCAAATCAAGAAGAATCGAGATTCCGCCGGAAATATACCAATACTTATCTCCATCCTTTATCTTCTGAATACACTCAGTAGCATGATCCCAAATGAACTTTCCATAATATTTTAAAATATCCCAAGAAGTTTCAAGAGAAAATCTTAAATCGATAGGTATCGAGAATCCGACTTTTATACCAAGAGCAGGAATATCAACCACATCAATATTGATAGTAGTATGTACATGACTGCCAACAAAGAATGTAGCAGTTCCATTCCATGCATACACTTCTTTGATAGTTCCCCAACTCATAAATGCTCGTGCCACATTATCGGATTCATTGATATCTCCGGTATTACATGCTGATACAATCAGAGTGTCCATCTTTTTGTGTTCAAGTTTCGATTTTATTGTATCAGTAGTCATCCCACCCACGGTCTTTGGCGATCCATGGAAAACCATCGTAACTTCTTTTATGTTGTAAAGTTCTTTACCAAATGCATCTTCTCCGAGCTTATTCCATTCATTGGGCATGGCATTGGAATCCGAAGTATCAACGCCAGTCAGAGTAACATCTTCACCGGATCCCATGAGATATTTTCTAACGTAACCCTCATATTCCAGAAACCAATCGGCGCCTTTTGAAGCATCAAACAGAACGTATGACATCGTACCATTCTTGGTATTTGGTGTCGCATCGTCATGATCATAAACACCATCATCATCTGAATCTGGCAAATACGGATTTGAAGTAGAAATACATACTATAATCGATTTACCTGGTTCAACTTTATCCATGATCTCATGCAGGAAATAATACTGCGAAGACTCTTCAATTTTTGATGTATCACTGGAATACAACTCTAATCCTTTGTATTTGATATAAACATTTTGTGGAGATGTTGCACTTCGAGAAAGCTCATAGATTACACCTATTTCATCGCCATCATTTGATGAATCTCCATCCGAATCAGCACTGTTAGGATCCGAATAGTATATCTTTCCATTCGACGTGGAAATTCCCTGAATTTCTAAGAAGTCCGGAATATTATCAAAATCGCTATCGTTGAACCAAGCTAGATTACAAGCAAACTTGTGAACAAAATCAACTGGCAGATTATCAAAACTCGGATACTTGTAATAGTAAGAATTAGTTGCTTCAGCATACCGCCAGCCATAATCCCAGAAAGATTCATCTCCGTCCTTAAGCATAACAAAGTTAGCAGTAAAATTGCCTTCTTCTTGACGTATGAGCATGTCAGTTAAGTAGTTTCCGGCATATATATTGTCTTCATCACAAGAAAGAATAAACAAAGCGTTGTAGTTTCCAATATCGTCAGCAACTTGATTGATAATGGCTTCAGTTACTGCAAATGCGAGTCTATACGAACCGTACATTCCCCCGTTTGAAGCACCTCCACCCACATTCTTTCGAACGAGTCTAAGAGTTTCATTCATCCCTGCTGAATCTGTCTTTCTGACCAACTCACAAGTCGTACTATAATCTGTATCAAAGTATATGATGCAGATTCTATCGCCATCATTCATATTGTTCATAAGGTTTTCAACAGCGGTGACAGCATTTGCTCTTGTTTCAGAATCCATGGCATAAGAAACATCGATCGCAACGTAATAGTCAAAATGCAAGTTGTCTGTCGGGAAAGAATACTCGATATTTGGAATATTGATCCAAATTAGTTTATCTACCATTACGTATGTACTAAAGTGACTGACTTCAAGAGTAATCGTATTATTCTCAGTATCGATCACAGCCTGCTCTTGAGTAATGTATACTCCATTGGCTTCATCATACCAAAGGATAGCTAGATTCTCTTCTTGAGTGTCACCAAGTTTTGATTCATCATAACGGAAAACAATAGTTGCCGAATCAAACGCTTCATCACACTCAAAGGAAATCGGACTTCCTACACGACCGGTCAAATCAGTAGTAAACATGTCCACATTGTACATGTCTTTGATCTTAACAGAGTAATCAGCTGACTTAGAGATAGCAAGTTGAACACTTACTTCATCAACTTCATTATCCAAATCTAATGATTTTACCTGTGTTACCTTAATCTCTTTGTCAGAAGGATCATTAGGATTCTTACCGATTTTGATTTCATCTCCATCTCCGATTCCATCACCATCTGTATCAAATTTTATGGGGTTCGTTCCATATGTATAAAACTCTTCACCATCAGTTAAATCATCATAATCAGAGTCAGCTAAACTCGGGTCTGATCTAAGATCATATTCTTGTGACAAAGATAATCCGTCTCCATCGTCATCCTCCTGAGAATCGATGATTCCATCACCATTCGAATCCCCAGAAATCGGATCAAGACCTAGCATTACTTCTACTCCATCGGGTAAGCCATCTTCATCCGTATCGACTTTATGCGGGTCAGTTCCAAGAAGATTTTCATAATAATCCGGAATACCATCCTCATCAGAATCCTGATTGTCAGCTGGCGTCGGAGTCGGATCCTGAGTCGGCACACTTGTAATAACTGGTGTTGGTGTGCTCGTAGGAGTCGAAGTTGGATCACTTGTTGGTGTTACTGTCGGCTCAGGAGTTTCTGTATTTGTCGGGCAGGGTGTTGCGGTCGGAGTAAATGTTGGCTCCGAAGTTGGTGTGGGTGTCGGAGTCGGTGTTATATCCGAACTGTTTTGACCTTGCATAAAATCTATATAATCAGCAATTCCATTATTATCCATGTCATCAGCCAGATTAAACGCGCATCCGACATAAGAGATCGTGGCAGCATTTAACTCCAATGTCGAATTGCAATTCTGGCTACTTCCGTTTACTGTCATTATCAAATTCGAATATGGAGCGATATTCTGATTTGATCCATTATTACGAACAACGAATACTTCATTCTCCAAACTCATCTCAGCACCAGATACCTCTGTAATCGTGCGATTTGATGAGAAAGAAACACTCCAATCTTCAATAGGAGAATTAGTATTATTCACAAGAGAAAGTGATCCGTTAAATCCAGTCCCCCAATTCGCGTATTCCTGATATTGAAGCGTATAGCAGGAGGAATCGAGAGTTTTCTCCTCTGTATTCAGAAGATAAAAAGATGGGAGATTTTCCACTTTTTTCCCATTCAGAGAAGCTACTGTCATCCCAAAAACAATTGAGTCTCCAGATAAAATATCCTGATTCCAACCGTAGTTTTTCACAGAATAAGTACCTAAACCATCATAATCTGTTACCATTGCATTCCAAATACCTTCGATGACATAAGGCAAATCAAATGTAAAGATCCAATTGTGAATGGTTTCACTTCCTGTGTTAGTAATCACAAACTCAAGATTTGCATGTGTATCCCATGTCGAAACAACTCTGCTATCAATTTCATACTGCAGATTCTCCGTCACAGAATATAAAGATACCTCTCCATCGTCAGCATGCGTAACGAATGGCGCGCATGAAATAACTAAGGAGAGAGACAAAAGGGCACAAATATACCTGATTAAACGAGAACTACCCATAATCAACCTCCAATAAACCAATTAAACTACTGCCATCTATAAACAATTTAAAGGGCTGATTTAAGAAAGTCAATTAAAGGAAACGTTTTTTTTCGGCAATTAATGATTGTGAAAATGTTCACATTTCCAGCTCAATTTGAATTAAATAAACGAGATCAGATCACTTCGCAGCCAGGAACTCCTGAAGATCTGTATACGACAGCGGACGGATAAGGATCTCATCACGTGTCTCATCGATCTGGAACTTCTCGGCGATCTTCATGGCCTTCTCATAAGGAACATAGCCTAAGATCTTATTCTCTGTAGCCGAGATCAGGATCAAAGTGAAACGGTCGGTCTCCTCATAGAACTCACGGGGCTTTTTCAGAAGACGTGTCGCGATCCCCTCGCTTAAGCCGAATGCAGCCGACGGAGATCCGTGGTCATCCGTGATAAACGAATACGACGGAATGTAGGCCTTCTGCCATAAAGGAGAATCCATCTTCTCATTATCTCTTTCTCTGCGGCGATCAAAAATACCCATTTATCACATCTCCTCAATATGTGGTTCGGAAGAGACCACGTTAAGTGTGATCTGCTTTTTGTTCTTTACATAAACATGGATCGAAACAACGATTCGTATGATCATCATGAGTACAAAGGCGCCGGACAGGTCGAGGAAAACATCCAGGAGGCTGGCGGAACGTCCCTGTACGAAGATCTGGTGATACTCATCGGTTGCGGCGGATAAAGCCGTGATCCAGAGAGCTACAGCAATATACACCTCGTTATCGTTCTTCAGTTTATCGAGATAGGAACTCGCCGGCGGGATCTCTCCGGACTTTACATGATTGGTCGCAAACATTGCGATATAAGCAAGTGCGGAAAGGATCGTGAACTCGAAGATATGCGCACAGTTCCGGACAAAGTCTTCCGTCACATAGATATGGAGATTATCGGAGATCCTTCTGACAAGATCCGCAGAACGCATGGAGGAAACTTCCGCCGATTCCGCGGACAGCGAGAAAATCACGGCAAGCCATCCGATGACCAGAATCCACATGATGAACGTAAATAGAAAATACAAAGGATGAAAAGCCTTCTTCTGTTTTTCCTGCTTCAAGCTCATACCGAACGTCCCCTAACAAAATTACATGTCAAGTATACCACAAATCCGAACATCTCAAAAATATTAGTGACTATTCTACAAAATTGAAAAGGCCCTTTCGGGTCTTCCTTTTTCCGCATCAGTACTGCGCACTGTTCTTCTGGCTTTTCATGGCGCGGTCGATGTCCCGCTTCGCGGTCTTTTCGGCAGCGGAATCACGCTTATCGAAGTTCTTTTTACCTCTTGCCAGACCGATCTCAAACTTCACTTTGCCATCTTTGAAATAGCACTTCGTCGGAACGATCGTAAGTCCGTCCTGCTTGACGATGGAAAAGAGCCGGATGATCTCGCCCTTATGCATCAGAAGTTTTCTGGTACGCATCGGATCGAGGTTAAAGCGGTTGCCCTGCTCATAGGGACTGATATGCACGCCGACGAGGAAGATCTCCCCTTCTTTGACCTGCACATAGCTGTCCTTAAGGTTAACTTTTCCAGCACGAAGTGACTTGACCTCAGTTCCGGAAAGAACGATGCCCGCCTCGAATTTTTCTTCTATAAAATAGTCGTGGAAGGCCTTACGGTTTTCCGCGATGACCTTTATCCCTTTCTTAATTGCCATAGTTTCCTCCTAATTCCAGTGAAGGATATGCATTCATGTCCAGTTCATCCCGGACACCTGAAATATAGTCATAGTAGCCCGCTGAGGCGATCATGGCAGCGTTGTCGGTGCAGTACGCCATCTTCGGAAGACAAAGTTCGCACTTTCTTTTCTTCGCCAGAGCTTCCACCTTCGCGCGAAGGCAGGAGTTTGCAGAAACACCGCCCGCCAGGCAGATCTTCTTCATACCGGTGAGTTTGACCGCCTGATCGAGCCGGTCACAGAGGATCGAGCAGATCGCATCCTGATACGATGCAGCAAAGTCATCGATCTTCACATCTCCCCCGCCCTGACGGACCTGGTTGATGGTATTTAAAGCTGCAGTCTTGATCCCGCTGAAAGAAAAGTCCAGGGAATCGGTGATTTTCGGAGACGGGAAAGTATACGCTTTCGGATCTCCCGTTTTACTTGCCTTATCAAGCTTCGGGCCGCCCGGATAGCCAAGTCCGATAACACGGGCGATCTTGTCGAAGGCCTCCCCCGCCGCATCGTCTCTGGTGCTGCAGATGCATTTCATCTCGGAATAATCCTTCACGAGCAAAATCTCGCTGTGACCGCCGGATACGACAAGGCACAAAAACGGCGGTTCCCAGGAAGTATCTGTAAGATAATTTGCCGCGATATGGCCGGCCATGTGATTTACACCGACAAGCGGGATCTTCTTAACTTCACACAGTGCTTTTGCCGCAGAAACACCGACGAGCAGAGCACCGACGAGGCCAGGGCCTTTTGTAACACAGACAGCATCGATATCGTCATAGGTGACACATGCCTGCTTCATGGTCTCGGAGATGACAGGAACGATCGCCTCCACATGCATACGGGATGCAATCTCAGGAACGACACCACCGTACTGGCTGTGAAGATCCGCCTGGGACGCAATCATGCTGGCTTTTACCACACGACCGTCTTCGATGACGGCACATGCGGTCTCGTCGCAGGATGATTCAATTCCTAAAGTCAATACACTCATTTACTGCCTCTTACTTAAAGTAGGTGCCGAGGAATTCTCGAAGAGTCTCCCGGTAACCTGTCGGGTCGATCATATAAGATTCCACATATCCCGCGCCGGCGATCATTGTTGCCATCGTGGTATTCGGATTCAGTCTCTTTCTCTCTTCCACGATCTGTCCGATCTTGTCGGAGCCGACGAAAGTATCACGGCCGCCGTAAATGATACATACCGGGATCGGAAGACGGGAGATCTGGGTCGCCAGATTTACGCTGGAAGATTCACCGGATGAAACACGGATCGCGTACGGAACGAAATGCTTCGTGATAAACGCGAAACTGGATTTTTTCACGACGAAAGGCGTGATATAGTCATCAGAGTTTTTTGCGGGCGAATCAAGTATGATGCCGGCAATATAGTGCTGGTCAAAGCCAAGATCTGCGATCTTCTGGTTATAGTTCTCAAGCACTTCTATATCCGAGGAAGGCGGAAGCTTATCGATCGCAAGAAGACAGGAACTGCAGCCGGCGCCGATACCATAGAGGATAACATCCGTCGTGACGGAGATCTTCTTTACATGCTTGATCGCACCGAGGACATCCTGCCACTCGAGATAGCCGTAGCCGCAGATCGCACCTTCACTTTCGCCCGAATGCCTCTGGTCGAAAAGAAACACATTGAAGTGCATGTTCAGAAAATCTTCGATCATCTGCACCATCTCCACGTTATATGGGAGACGGTTGGACTGGATATCGTGCACGAGGATGATCGTACTGATTGGATCATCGGTCTTGAAGAACCATCCGGAAAGGATCGTCTGGTCGTCCGCGGAAGTAAAACTCGTCGCGGAATACGAAGGAAGGACGTTCGACGGAATATTCGGAAGCTCCTTCTTTTCAATACTCATCAGACTGTTGGCCGTGGAGGTGGTAAGCACGATGATTGCGACCACGACGACGGCCAGAACGCTCAAAACAAGCGCCATCCGGACGATCAGTCTGGACAGCGAGAATCTGGTTCCTTCACGTTTTGTTAAACCTTGACCCATAGATGACCTCTTACAACATACGATGCTTTCGGAGGATCACGATTGCAACTCCGATCGAGAAGATCCCTGACCCCAAAAGTACGAAGAACGGGACCGGATGGGACGAAAAGCCTGCATCCCAGGGCATAACGCAATTCTGTCCGAAAAAGCTGGAGATGATGGTCGGCACAGACAGCGCGATCGTTGCCGCCGCCATGATCTTCATGATGTCGTTCATATTATTATTGATGATCGATGCATACGCATCCAGCGTATGGCTGACAACGGACATATAGATATCCGCCATCTCCATCGCCTGCTTGAACTCGATGATGACGTCGTCGAGAAGTTCTTCATCCTCCTCGTACGTACGGATCGTCGTCGGTCCGTGATTCAGTTTCTCAAGTACGGCTTCATCTGACTTCAGAGATGTCGAAAAATAGACCAGTGTCTTCGACAGGTCGAGAAGCCGGTAAAGCTCCTTATTCGTCGTTATCTTCGCCAATTCTTTTTCCGAGGACTCGATGCTCTTATCGACCTGACGCAGAAGGCGCAGGAACTCACCTGCCGCCGCGTACATGATCTGGATCGCGAAGCGGTTTCTGTACCCGACTCTTAAGTCCTTCACCTGATTTTCCGCAAAAGCATTCAGGATCTTCACATCACGAAGAGATACCGTAATGATCTGTCTCTTTTTAATGATGATACCAAGCGGAACCGTCTCCAGAAGATCCGGGCGGCCATTATCCTGTACCAGAGGGATGTCAACGATCATCAGAAGAGAATCGGTATCCTCATCCGTATCGATACGCGGTCTCTCCTCATCATCCAGCGGACTGCGGAGAAACTCTTCCGGAACATCCAGTTTTTCAACAAGTTCAGTTATCTCCTCTTCAGAAGGCGCGATAAGATTGATCCAGCAATCATCACAGATCGAATCAGTCTTTCTGATCTTGCTGACCGTCCTGTCGGTTTTCGTTTTTACATTTTCCGAAATGTAGATGTTCAGCATGCTCTTTCCCGCCTTTCTTCAGAATTAGACTATTTTACCACAAGAATCATACTCCGGTCGAACCAAAGCCGCCTTTTCTGTCTATACCGATAGTATCCACACTTGATGTCATAACAAATTCTGCGGTCTCATATTTCGCAAAAACCATCTGCGCGATACGGTCGCCCTTTTTGATCTGATACGGGCCTTTTTTATTTCCCTTATCCGTCGCAAAAAGGACCGGTGCATCTGCATAGCTTTCTGGTGAGGTATTTTCCAGTATGATACATATCTCACCTCTATAGCCGCTGTCGATCGTCCCAGGAGCATTTGGGATGCGAAGCGGCGTATTGAGGGAAAGCCCGCTTCTCGGACGGATCTGCACTTCATATCCCACCGGAATGGCAAACTTCAGTCCCGTGTGGATCAGCTTTGTTTCCCCCGGCGCAAGAAGCACATCTTCCGTGCTGTAAAGATCCATGCCCGCATCGCCGTCATGTGCGTACGAAGGCAGGATCGCGTCTTCCGTGATTTTTTCGACATAGATCTCAGAACTCATACCAGTCTTCTCCTTCATCGATATCCTGATCCTCTGGATAAAGAGAATCAATGACCATTCTTCTTTCTTCCTGATCCTCGTTCATGAAACGGGCGACCGATGCGGCGGCAATGCCCATGGAGAGCACTTCGCTGACCGTTTCTCCCGAGATGATATTTCTTGCATTTCCGAAAAGATCCGCCCTACAGTACCCCGGATAACATACGATATCCACGCGGTCGTCGTGATAGGAATCACTTTTCTCGGACGTCTTCTCACCAAGGGAGACTTCCGGATGATCCCTGCAGACCGTACAGTGTAACTGGTGACGGCCTAAAGGACAAAACTCCGACTGCATCCACTCGATCGGTCCGTAGCGGTGAAGCGCCATATAGCTTCCAGAAGCATCGCCTTTGATCGAGAGCGCGAGTTTTTTGACCTGATCGTTATTGAGTTCGTAAGAAAGATACAGATACGGAATCTTTCTACCTGCCTCATAGCGGTATGTGAAATGGTTATAGATATTTGCCCCTGCAGTAAGTCCTGCGGTGTTTTCTAAGGGTGCCGTTCCGAAGAATCCGATAAAATGCGAACCGGCATGGGAAGAGACAAGATCGTAGGCTTTTCTGATCGAGTTATCCACATCGTCCTTATAAGCGCCCGGAAGCCGGAGTGCGATCAACGCATCAGGTTCTTCATTTAAAAGTTCATCGATATAGCGGATCCGGCCACCAAGACCGATCTGAAGCGCCGAGAATACATAAAGATCTGCACCGCAGGCATATCCGCCCGTGATCCTTCTCATATCGAGATAGTCCGCAATGATGATATGTTCTTTTTCCGGTCTTGGAAGGAAATCTTCCTCATCTTCCACGGAAGCAAAAGCGCGGGATCTTCCCTCTGTCTGCTTATCCAGAAGATTCTCCGCCAGAAATGCCATCACATCTCTTCTCAGCGCATTGATCTGTGAGATACGAAGCCTGATCGGAAATTCGCCGTCCATCTTAAGTTTTTCAAAAGCAAACGGTGTCTGGCCGGTCTTCAGAAGCTGTTCTTTCGCCCGATCCCAGGAAAGCGGTTCAATGTCAGAAAGATCAGCATCGTCGACCTTGCATGATGCGGACACGCCCTTAAACGCACCTTCTTTTACTTCTACGAACAGTTCATACCCATCTTCTGTCTTTCGGAAAGAACCGCAAACCGGTGTCTTTCGGGTCATATCTCTTGGGACTTCGATCTTCTTGCTCATCCGGTAGACCTTCATGCCGCGCGAAAGCTTGCTGATCGCGTCCGGATGCAGTCCTTTTACCGAAGAAGAATCGCGCTCGACATCGATCTTACCGACCGGGAAACTCGCGACCTCTTCTTCCTTATCGCGGATCGAAAGGAAGTCGCCCTTCTGGGGCGGATCCGGAAGAAAAGATCTCACATCGATAGTTCCAGCCTTGGCATTAACGGAAGTGATCTCACCCCAGTAAAGGCCAAACTTTCCGACATATTCACCGGACAGATAATCCGGACCCTTCTTCCCCTGCATATATTGCGTCGTAAAAGAGCCTCCGCGGTTAAAAGTAATAAGAAGATCGTTCATGATTTCTTTTCTGATCTCTTCGGAATCACGCTTTTCATAGATCGCATCGATCATCTTCCTGTAAGCGGAAACGACGGCTGTCACGTACTGTTCGTCACGCATACGGCCTTCGATCTTCAGGGAATCGACACCGATCTCCATAAGTTCGGAAAGGAATGGAAGAGCGGACTGATCCTTTGGAGAAAGCAGTTTGCCCGAGCGGATCGGTTTGCCGGAGACCGCCACTTCGCGGTTTCCCTCGAAGATCTGGTAACTCTGACGGCACGGCTGTGCGCAGGATCCGCGGTTTCCGGAACGAGATCCCGACTTATTCATGCTGCTGAAAAGGCAAAGGCCGGAATAGCATACACACATCGCGCCATGGACGAAGACCTCAACCTCGATATTTTTCTCGTGGAATGCTTTTGCACGGGAGCGGATCTCGTCGATCGAGAGTTCTCTCGGAAGCACGACACGATCCATCCTGAGATCCTTCATCTCCGATACAGAAGATCCGGAAAAGACGTTCATCTGGGTACTTGCGTGGATCGGGATCTGCGGAAGATAGTTTGCAAGATAGCTAGCCAGTCCCTTATCCTGGACCAGAAATGCATCTGCACCCTGCATATATGCATTCAGGGCGAGCTCGACGGCGTCCATCATCTCTTCGTCATCGATCAGCGTATTCAGTGTAATATATACCTTCGAATTGCGAAGATGGGCATAGTCCAGCGCTTCGCGGAGCGTCTCGAGCGAGAAATTGTCCGCATGGATACGGGCATTATACTGCTGAAGTCCGAGATAGACCGCATCCGCCCCGGCATCGACCGCGGCACGGAGCATATTCATGGAGCCCGCGGGGGCCAGAAGTTCCGGTTTTCTCATAGTATCTCCTTCGGAATGTTATTCTCTTTACAGTACTGCTCGAGAGGAAGGAGCGGATCTTCCTTCGGCTTCTCTTCTTCGGCCTGATGCAGCGCGCTCTGCCAGCGGAAACAGGCCTCCATATAGGCCAGGATCAATGCCTGATTGGTCGGGATCATAGGGTTTTCATTGAGCGTTTCCGTCAGAAGATCATTCGCAACCTTAGCGCAGTAGAGCGTCTTCGCTTTTTCCTCATCGGAATCCACCTGGAAACGGTAATTCATGCCGGCAAGACGCACCATAAGAGTCTGAGGGTAATTCTCCTTCGCCGCCTTCTTCTTTTTCGGCTTCGGTTCATTATCTCTCGGGAGCTGAAAATACTCCGCGAGTAACGGCTTATCCTTTTTGCCCGTTTTCTTCGACTTCACTTTTCCCTTTTCGCCCGAAGATGACGAATACTTCTCGAAAAGCGAATCCGATAAACGCTCATATGCCATATTTTCTCATCCTTTCTTCCCCTGAAGGATCTCGTAAAGGTCTAAAAACTCCTTCGGCTGAAGCTCCTCGCTTCGTACCGTTTCTTTTCTCCCGATAGCAGAAAGCGCCGAGACGATGCTTTCCTTACTGTATTTCCCGCCGGACGAAAGACTGTTGACCAGTGTCTTTCTTCTTAGCGAAAATGCACATTCTACAAAGCCGATGATTTCAGGATCGAAAGGCTCTTCCGATCCCTTTTTGATCCGGATCACGGAAGATACTGTATTCGGTGCTGGATAGAAGCTTCCGCCATCCACATTAAGGCACTTTTCCTTCTTCCCGAAAAGATCCGTAAGGACCGAAAGCGGCCCGTACTGCTTTGTTTTCGGTTTTGCGAAGATCCGCTCGAGAGCATCCTCCTCCACCATGAAGACCATCCTTTTTGTAGAAGAAAAATCCTTCATGACCTTGATCATGATCGGTGTCATTACATAGTAAGGAAGATTCGACAGGATCACATCCGGTGTAAAGGACGGATCCGGAAGATCTTCTTTTCCAAAGGCCAGATAGTCCTTAAAGACGAGCTGTCCGCCGTGGTTTCGGATCACTTCGGAAAGGCGCTTTTCAAACCGCGTGTCGATCTCGACCGCAAGATAATTTCCTGCCCGAAGTACCGCTTCTTCTGACAATGCCCCGAGACCGGGACCGATCTCAAGGCATGTCACATCGTTTCTAAGTTCCGCCAGATCGAGGATTTCCCCGATCACGTCTTCGTTACACAGAAAATTCTGCCCCAGGCTCTTCTTTGCTTGAAGGCCGTACTCCTCGAGTATGGACAGGACCTGCTGCTTATTCATCATCCGATAAAGTACCGCACGCCGGCTTCGAAGATCTTCTGATCCTTTTCGCCCGGGATATTCTTGGCGATGCCGTTACCCATACGTTCGCTGTGGCCCATCTTACCGAGGATACGCCCGTTCGGGGAGATGATACCTTCGATCGCGCACATACTGCCGTTCGGGTTAAAAGCGGTATCCATGGTCGGATTGCCTTCCGCATCGACATACTGGGTAGCGACCTGACCCTTAGCGAAGAGTTCCTTAAGAAGCGCTTCGGATCCGCAGAAGCGGCCTTCACCATGGGAGATCGCGATCTCATAGGTGTCGCCTTCGCTTGTGAAGCTGAGCCACGGAGAGTTGTTGGACACGATCTTCGTGGAAACATATGCGCTCTGGTGTCGGCCGATACGGTTAAATGTCAGTGTCGGACCATCATGCTCGAGCGGCAGGATATCTCCGTACGGGAGAAGTCCGAGTTTCATGAGAGCCTGGAATCCGTTACAGATACCGAGCATCAGACCATCTCTGTTAAAGAGTAGGTCTCTTACAGACTCTGTCACTTCTGCATTACGGAAAGCAGCGGCGATGAACTTACCGGATCCTTCCGGTTCGTCACCGGCGGAGAAACCACCAGGGATCATGATCATATTCGCCTTCTTGATCCTCTCGCTCATTTCACGGAAAGAATCGACGATCTCTGCGGAATCGCGGTTACGGATGACCATGACATCCGGCTCGGCACCGGCTCTGGAGAAGGCATAGGCTGTATCGTATTCACAGTTGGTACCCGGGAATACCGGGATGAATACCTTCGGCTTGGCGCCCGTAAGGAGCGTCGGAGCAGTGATCTGATTCTTCGCAACTTCGCCTCTTTCATAAGATACAGCAGCTCCTTCATCGACCGTTGTCGGGAAGATCGGCTCGAGTTTGCTCTCGAAGGCCGAGATCGCCTCATCGATCGTGATGGAAGAATCACCGTAGGTGAGCTTGCTGTCGTCTGTGGTCGTACCTAAGAGCTTACCGCCGACCTGCTCGATCTTCTCGACCGCATTACCGTCGCTTACGCAAAGGAGCACGGTTCCGAAGGAATGCTTGAAAAGATCCTCCATAGTGAACTTGTCGGAGAAAGCAAATCCGAGCTTATTACCGAAGCACATCTGCGCGACACGGGCAGCGATACCTGCAGATCTGACGACACCTGCGCAGAGCAGCTGTCCTCTGTCCTGGATCTGTGTCAGGCACTTCATCACGCGGATCGCGTGGTCTTTGACATAGCATCCGTTATCGTCACGACGGATCTTGATCGCATAGAGTTTTTTACCAGAAGCGGAAAGTGTGGAAGAAACGACCTTATCTGTCGTGGTCATGCCAACTGCGAAAGACACGAGCGTCGGCGGAACATGCAGTTCATTAAAGGAACCGGACATACTGTCCTTACCGCCGATGGAGGCTGTACCGAAGTCGAGCTGGGCCTTATACGCACCGAGAAGTGCGGAAAGCGGCTTGCCCCAGGACTTCTCACCTGCCATACGCTCGAAGTACTCCTGGAAAGTGAGTCTTGCCTTAAAAGGATCTGCACCGAGGCAGGCAAGACGCAGGAGAGATTCGGTCACAGCGTGATATGCACCGTGGAACGGGCTCCATGCGGAGAAATAAGGATCGAAACCGTAAGCCATTACGGAAACGGCGTTGGTCTTGCCTTCTTCTACCGGGATCTTGCAGGCCATACCTTCTTCCGGAGAAAGCTGATAGCGTCCGCCGAAAGGCATCAGGACAGTACCTGCGCCGATCGTACCGTCGAATCTGGAAACGAGGCCCTTTCTGGAGCAGCCGTCCAGCGAGGAGAGCGTGCCCTTAACAGACTCAGCGAAGTCTCCGTCCACATAGGACTCGACAGTCTTATCGATGATGCCGTTAGAAAAATCAGGCATCGTAACTTCAGCTTTTGCATAGGAAGAAGCACCGTTGGTATCGATGAAGGCTCTCGGGAGCTCAACGATGGTGTTGCCCTTCCAGGTCATCTTCATGACCGGCTCCTCGGTAACAACTGCAACGACCGTTGCTTCGAGGTTTTCTTTAGCCGCATATTCGAAGAATGCTTTTTCATCCTTCGGATCGATGACGATCGCCATTCTCTCCTGAGACTCGGAGATCGCGATCTCCGTACCGTCAAGACCTTCATACTTCTTCGGTACCTTATCGAGATCGATGGAAAGACCGTCTGCGAGCTCGCCGATGGCAACGGATACACCGCCGGCACCGAAGTCGTTGCAGCGGAGGATCATCTTGGAAACTTCCGGAATACGGAACAGTCTCTGGATCTTTCTTTCTGTCGGCGGATTACCCTTCTGGACCTCAGAACCGCAGGTCAGAACGGACTTTTCGTCGTGTGCCTTGGAAGAACCTGTAGCACCGCCGATACCGTCACGGCCGGTACGGCCGCCAAGGAGTACGACGATGTCGCCCGGTCTCGGACGTACACGAACGATATTCTCTGCAGGAGCAGCACCGACAACAGCACCGATCTCCATTCTCTTTGCCACATAACCCGGATGATAGATCTCATCGACATGGCCTGTGCAAAGACCGATCTGGTTACCGTAGGAGCTGTATCCTGCAGCTGCTGTACGGACGAGTTTCTTCTGGGAGAGCTTGCCTTCGAGTGTCATGGATACAGGAACAGTCGGATCACCGGCACCTGTTACACGCATCGCCTGGTAAACATAGGAACGGCCGGAGAGCGGGTCACGGATCGCACCGCCCAAACAGGTCGCCGCACCACCGAAAGGCTCGATCTCGGTCGGGTGGTTATGTGTCTCGTTCTTAAACATAAGAACGTAATCTTCCTTCTTGCCGTCCACATCGATCTGGATCTTGATGGAGCAGGCATTGATCTCTTCGGATTCGTCGAGGTCCTGGAGCTTGCCGTCTTTCTTGAGCTTTCTCATCGCCATGGTCGCCACATCCATGAGGCAGACCGGTTTCTTGCTGATGCGCTCGCCATATACATCTTCTCTTGTGGAGAGATAGTCGGCGTAGATGCTCTTTAATTCTTCGGCAAAAGCACTGTCGCCGTCGATCTTAACATCTGTAAGCTCGGTAAGGAATGTCGTGTGACGGCAGTGGTCGGACCAGTAGGTATCCAGAACACGGATCTCCGTCATGGTCGGATCACGCTTGATGGACTGGAAGAATTCCTGCGTAAACTCTATATCCGCATCGGACATCGCCAGGCCCCAGGTCTTACGAAGCTCGGAGAGCTCTTCTTTTGACTTCGTGGTAAATCCGTCGATCGTCGGAACGGAGGACGGTACATCGAATACATCCTCAAGTGTATCCGGTTTTTCCAGAGAAGCCTCTCTGGATTCTACGGGGTTGATCAGATATTTGGCGATCGCCTTCTTCTGCTCATCCGTAACTTCACCATAGAAAACGATCACACGGGCCACACGGACGAGCGGTTTTTCTTTCTGGGTGAGGATCTGGCAGCACTGCGCAGCCGAGTCGGCGCGCTGGTCATACTGTCCCGGCAGGGATTCGATCGCCAGTACATACGCGCTTCCCGAAGTGTCGATGGTCTCGTCGTAGACCACATCAACCGGCGGTTCCGAGAACACAACGTTCTTCGCCAGCTCATATTCTTCATCGGTCAGGCCCGAAACATCATAACGGTGGAAGATGCGAACGCTTTCGATCCCCTTCGCTCCCACATCCGATTTTACGTCCTTAAGGAGCCCCGTAGCTTCTACGGCAAATTCCTTCTTCTTCTCTGAAAAGATCCTTCGCACTGCTTGACTCATAAATAATCCTCCCAATATATATGTCCTTATCTATCGTAACACATTATTTCAGTTTTTCTGCGACTTCCGTAAGAAGTTCACTGTTATATTTCAGGAAGCGCTTTAAACCCTCGGCATCGAGAGAACCGTGCGCCAGACGGGCCTGATCGTAAAGATGCTGGCAGAGGCCATCGAGCTTTTCCTTATCGTCTGCGACCGAAGCCATGCCGCGGAGACGCAGCACGAGCGGATGGTCGGTATTTAATACCAGATCTTTCTTGATCGGGAACATGTCATCGAGGTTCTTGTACGGATCGTCTTCTTTTCCCGTACGGAGTGCTTCGAACTGCTTTCTCATCTCAGCCATACGACGGGCTTCCTCCGTCTCACGGATGAAGGCCGGAAGCTGGTCGGCACCGAGAGCTACTGCAGAAACTTCGAGCTTATCGTCATTCGTCGCCGCCTTAAAGAGCTCGCCGAGTGCTTTGACTTCATCCTCTGAAGCCGTCTCTCCTTCGAGCTCGGCATCGACACGCTTAAACTTCACATCGCTCATCTTGTACTCGAGGAAGGAGATGAAGTTATTGTCGAGTTCCTCATTTAAGATCACGACATCAAAGCCTTTTTCCTTCGCCATAGCGATATAGGCAGCCTGCTGGTCCGGAGCCTTTGTATAGCGGATCGTATCTTTTTCCTTCGCCTTAGTCAGTTCTTCGATCGTGAAGAATTCGTTATCTACGCTCTTAAAGAGGCAGATGTCCTTGACCTTCTCATAGAACTTCTCGTCCTTCATCATGCCGTATTTGACGAAGATGCTGATATCGGACCAGTAGCCTTCAAAGGCCTTTCGGTCATTCTTAAATACTTCATTCAGCTTGTCGGAAACTTTTCTGATGATGTGGGAAGCAAGCTTTTTAACGTATTCGTCCTGCTGAAGAGCCGAGCGGGAAACATTCAGCGGAAGATCTGTGCAGTCGAGGCATCCGCGGAGCAGGAACAGGAATTCCGGGATGACTTCTTCAATGTTATCCGCAACGAATACCTGATGGTTATAGATCTTGATGCGTCCCTCCAGCGTCTCGTAGACGTTATTCGTCTTCGGGAAATAAAGGATACCCTGAAGATTGAAAGGATAATCCATATTGAGGTGGATCCAGAACAGCGGTTCTTTCATATCATGGAAGACCGTACGATAGAAGTTTTTGTACTCTTCCTCTGTGCAGTCCTTCGGGGACTTCTTCCAGAGCGGCTCGGTATCGTTGATCGGCATGACCTCATGCTCATGCTCCTTATACTCCTCGCCCTTCTCTTCGGCTTCCTTTCTCTTCTTTTCCTCTTCCGCCTCATGCTTTCTGTCCGCTTCAAGATCGTTATAGTAAAGATCGAAAGGCATGAAGGAGCAGTACTTTTTCAGAACTCCGCGGATCTTAGAAGCATCGAAGATCTTCTTTGCCTCTTCGGAAAGCGTGAGCGTGATGCTGGTTCCGCGCTCTTTTCGGTCGGAATCTGAGATCTCATAATCCATACCGTCCTCGGATACCCAGGAAACCGCCGGTGCGTCTTTTACAAAAGACTTGGTATCGATCTGCACTTTATCGGCGACCATGAAAGCAGAATAAAAACCGAGACCGAAGTGGCCGATGATGCCGCTGGCGTCGGTGCTCTGTTTCTTATACTTCTCAACGAAATCCATAGCTCCCGAAAAAGCGATCTGGTTGATGTACTTATCGACTTCTTCCTCGGTCATGCCGATGCCGTTATCGGTAAACTCGATCGTTCCGGCCTCGCTGTCAAAATTGACATGGAGCTGGTAGTCGTCCTTATCTTCTTTTATGGCTTCACCGAGATCCACCAGACGCTTGAACTTGGCGATCGCGTCCGAGCCGTTACTTACGAGCTCACGGACGAAGATGTCCTGATCGGAGTAAAGCCATTTTCTGATGATCGGAAAGATATTTTCCGTTGTTACTGAAATTGTTCCTTTCTTTGCCATATCTATAACCTCCAAAACTTGTTCCGTAAATTAAAAAGAATCCACATGTGCATGGGTAGCGATGTATTCATGCACGATCTTCTGGTAGCTTGCCATCAGATTCTGAAGCGCAGGGCACGAAGCCGAGCGGAACTTCACGTCATCGATCGAAGCCACAGGCAGGATATCAAAAGGCGAGCTGGTAACAAACAGCCCCATTTTCGGCGGTCCGTCATCCTCTTCTTTTTCCATCTTTACCAGTTCTTCCATAGTAAAAGATCCTTCCTTCAGCAGCAGACCCGCTTCAGTGATCGCGTCTTTTACGTATTTTCTTGTGATACCGATGAGGATCAGATCCTCAGACGGTGAATAAACTGTATTTTCATGCAAAACAAAGAAATTCGAACGGCCGCCCTCAACAAATTTCCCGTCGTTTCCCCGAAGGATGACTTCATAAGGCATACCGAAAGATGTCGGCGTTGACTGGGCTTCAGCGACAGCCTTTTTATAATCGCCGCGGAATACTTTCACATGCGGTTCAACACGTTCCCAGGTAAGGCTTCTGGTCACGATGCCATCCCGGTACATTTCTTCGGTCGGATAGGTCATATTGCTGAGATAAATGAGATTGAGGGACTTTGTAAGAACCACTCGGATATTGCCATTTGCCATACCGCTGTCCCAGATCAGGGACTCGGCCAGAAAACGGTAACTATCCGGATCGATCGGGAAATTCTCTTTCGCCTCGACGGATTTACGGAGGCGTTCCATATGATCTGCCCAGAAAAGAAGGACGCCCTCCTGGAAACGTATGGATTCATAATAGGTGATCTCTTCCGTCGGAATGAACAGTTCCTGCCCTTCAATAGAGTTGAAATCGACTTTCAGCCCGTTAAGCACGCAGTATTTTCCGATGTTTCCTTCCACCAGCGGATACGCCATCTGTTCTTCCCCCTTCGTTATGACGGGCATATTATGCAAAAGAGCCCCTCAGTACCGTATAATTTTACTCTTTAATATAGCTTTCGTAAACACAGAAAAAATCGTTATTTGCACAACGTTTAGGCACTTGTCTTTAAGGTTAAATATAAATAAAATGGATTTCGAAAATATCGGTTGACGCATCAGATTTCGTCTGCTACAATGCCGTTATGCAAAACGACTAATAATTATTCATGGAGGTGCCTTATGGCAAAGGAGAAATTTTTACTTGCGTATTCAGGCGGACTGGATACATCCATCATTATTCCATGGCTTCTGGAACACTATGACTGCGAAGTCATCGCAATGGCCGGCGAAGTCGGTATCGGTATCGACGAGGAATTCCTCAAGGCGAAAGCTCTTAAGTGCGGCGCTACAAAGTGCTACGTTGAGGATATCTCCGAAGAATTCATCACAGATTTTATCTATCCTACACTGAAAGCTAATGCGGTTTACGAGGGCAAATACCTCCTTGGCACTTCCTTCGCTCGTCCGGTAATCGCTAAGCGTATGGTTGAGATCGCGAAAAAAGAAGGCTGCACCACGATCGTTCATGGCTGCACAGGTAAGGGCAATGACCAGGTCCGTTTCGAGCTTTCCATCAAGGCTCTTGCTCCGGAGATGAAGGTTCTCGCTCCGTGGCGTATCTGGGATATCAAGTCCCGTGACGAAGAGATCGATTATGCAAATGAGCGTGGTATCCCGGTTCCGGTAACCAAGGAGACCAACTATAGTAAGGACGAGAACCTCTGGCACCTCTCTCACGAGGGTATGGATCTCGAAGATCCGTGGAACGAGCCGAACCTCGATAAGATCCTCGAGCTCATGGTTTCTCCTGAAAAAGCTCCGGACAAGCCGACATATGTTGAGTTTGAGTTCGAAAAAGGTATCCCGGTCGCTGTTGACGGCAAGAAGATGAACCCGGTCGAAATGCTCAAGTACCTCAACAAGGTAGCCGGTGAAAACGGTGTGGGTATCGCAGATATCGTTGAGAACCGTCTCGTTGGTATGAAGAGCCGTGGCGTTTATGAGACACCTGGCGGAACAGTTATGTATGCAGCTCACCGTGAGCTCGAACTGCTCACTGTTGACCGTGACACTCTTCACTATAAGGATCTCGTCGCTCAGCGTTTCGCAGAGCTCGTTTACTACGGACAGTGGTTCCACCCGCTGCGTGAGGCTCTCTCCGCATTCGTTGACGAAACACAGAAGAACGTTACAGGTACAGTAAGACTTAAGCTCTACAAGGGCAACTGCACACCGGCAGGCGCTAAGAGCCCCTTCTCTCTCTACGATGAAGAGATCGCTACATTCTCTGAGGATGATGTATATGATCAGAAGGATGCAGGCGGATTCATCAACTGCTTCGGTCTCCCGATGAAGGTCGTTGCTCAGATGAAGAAGAGAAACGGATTACTCTGATCGATCAATTTAGTTGAATGAAAAGAAGTTTTCCGGCGCTGTCCTCGGGCTAAGCTCTGTTGGAGGCGCCGGGAAACTTTTTTCTTTTCCCTTTTTAACATCAACTTTTCTGGAAGGAGTTTTGATTATGGAATTTCGGCTGATGACTATAGATGATTATCCGAAGGTCTGGGATCTTTGGATGTCCAGTAAGAATATGGGCTTTAACGATAAAGATGATTCTCCCGAGGGGATCGCCCGCTACCTCAAAAGAAACCCGACATCATCTTTTGTTGCAATTCAGGATGACCGGGTCGTAGGTGTGATCTTAAGTGGCCATGACGGACGCCGTGGATTCATCCATCACATGGCTGTCGCCGAGGACTGCCGCCGTCAGGGCATTGCAAAGACACTTCTTTCGATGGCTCTTTCCGCTTTAAAGGAAGAAGGAATCACGAAGGTGGCTCTTCTCGTCTTCAAGTATAACGATGTTGGAAACCCTTTCTGGGAAAGCCAGGGATTTACCGTAAGAGAAGATCTGAACTACAGAAACAAAGCACTTGTTGAGCTGACACGTATCGACACGTGATCCCTACCTTCCCTTTCCATAGACGTATTTGGCAGTTCCGCCAACTACCATGGTGTCTCCGTTTTTGTGATAAGGATATACCCAGTAGAACGTAAAGTCTGAAGTGGAAGCTTTTGTATCAATAAAGGACGTGCCACGTGTCGTCATGCCGATATAGCCGTAGGATCCTCCAGGCCGGATCCCGTAGATCAGGTACCCCTCAGCTCCGGAAGATGGCGTCCATGAGAGTTTGACGCTTCCCTTCAAAGAAGAAGCCTTCAGACCCGTCACCGCCAGGCACACACCTTTTGCAAACACAAACTTTTGACATCCGCCGGGGATCATCTTCCCCAGCGGATCTTTTCTATAAGCAAAGACCCAGTAAAAGTTGTAGTCGGTATCCAGCGCTATGGTATCCGTAAATGTGCAGCCCAGCGTCGTCATCCCCACATAACCGTACTTTCCGTTCTTCAGTGCATAGACCAGATATCCGTCAGTCTCAGAGACCGGGCTCCATGAAAGCTTCACACGGTTCTTCCCTGCAGATTCAGCCCGAAGACCCGTCACAGGATCCGGTTTCACGACGGACAGATCAAGCGGTATGGAGCCATAATCGGTACATGGATCAGTATGGAGATCTTCGGCGATCAGATACACGCGATAGTCCGTTCCCCATGTTCCAGTCAATGTAGAAGGCAGATCAAACGATGCCACTTTTCCTGATGAAGAATCCTCTGTTTCCGCAAAGAAATAAAAGAGGATCGTCGCTTCCGGATCGGTATATGCCTTATCCGTGATAAGAACTGATATCTTCGAAGCCGAAGCGTGATTTCCGGAGAGCACATACGGAACGGAAACTCGGGAACCTCGGCTACTGACCTTCTGCCCCGAAGGAAAAGAAAGCTTTATATCCCTGTCGATCAGCGTGAGCTTATAAATATTGTCCTGCGCCTTCCCGCTCTTTTGGATATAAGTCGAAAACAGTATCGAAGAAAGATCGATATTCAGCGCAGGAGAGATACCGTGATCTCCTTCATCCGCCATGATGCTGCCAAGATAAGTAGCCGGATACGAAGTGTCATTTCCGACAAAGCCGAATCCGAGCCCTGTCTCATAAGCATAATTCCTCAGCCAGTAGCTTGCACCATAAGTCCCTTTCTTTCTACTTTCGCAGGCACCGCTCCCGCCATAGTAACCATAAGAGGTATTCATGATGTCTTCAACATCCAGGACGAAGATTCTTTCTCCATTTAGCGGAATATACTTTTCAAAACGGTCTTTTGCCCATCCATCGACATAACCGGCACCGCTTCCGGAAGTAAGATCATGCGCCCTGGTAAAACTTTCCGCGATAGCGGATTTCTCACCATTTTCAAAAAAATCATTCAGAAACTGCCCGTTCAAATAAGAGCATAGATTACTTGAAGCCCAGTCATTTGTGCTGGAAGAAAAGGAATAGCTGCCGAAGACATTCTCCGAATCCAGAAGCATTGTCGGTTTGTCAGATCCGGTAAAGGCTGTGGTTCTTTTCGAAAGGACTCGGAAAAGGAGCGGCTCTTCACCTTGTGAACCGAAGCATACATAATCTCCGTTCCATGACGATTCGTTCGAGTCCGGTTTTACAGGATCATGCATGAAAGATGTTCCGAGAAAAGAATTCGATAGCTTACGGGAAGGATCCACGTTTCTTCTGAGATGAAATGAACCCGTCGGCAGGACAGGCATACTTAACACCGCCGCGAAAACAGCGGACAGGATCCTGGAAAATGCTTTCATTCGCACAGTCTTTTCCATATCGATCACCCGGCTTCAATTAACTGCAAATACCTGATTTCAGTATATTTTTCGAAATGATCGATGTCAATTAATCTTATAGCAAAAGGACTGCCGCAGAGGCAGTCCTTTTCATAAATGAATAAATCTACAAGAATCAATGAGGACGCTTGATTATTGAGCTTTTCCGTAGACGTACTTCGGTGTGCCGCCGACGATCATCTTGTCACCGTTTTTGTGGTACGGGAATACCCAGTAGAACGTCCAGTCTGTCTTACTGGCTTTCTTATCTGTAAATGTCGTACCTTTGGTGGTCATACCGATATAGCCATATTCTTCACCCGGACGAATACCATAGATAAGATAACCTTCCGCATCGGTAGAAGCTGTCCATGTGAGCTTGACACCACCGGTCTGGCTTGCCGCCTTAAGATTCGTCACAGCGGATGTTACACCTTTTGCATACACATACTTGGTACAGGATCCGCAGATAAACTTATCGTTGTACTTTACATATCCGAAGACCCAGTAATAGTTATAGTCGGTATCAAGAGCTTTGGTATCCGTAAATGTTGTGCCGGAAGTCATGCCGACATATGCATAAGTGCCGTTCTTCTGACCATAGATCAGGTAACCCTGCGCATCGGTTACACGGTTCCAAGTGAGCTTGACCTTATTCTTTCCGACGCCTTCCGCCTTTGTGATCGTTACGGCAGACGGCTTAGAAGGAGCAGTTCCGCTTGCTCTCCAGAGGGCTTTGATCGTCACATTCTTATTGACTGTATAGGTAGTTCCCACAGCATACTTATTGCCATCGATCTCGGCGCCGTCAAAGACTTTTCCACTCGGTGCCGAAAGGAAACCGGTATCCAGAAGGACCGTAAAAACATATCCCTTCTGAACATAAACGACATTCACCCACGTCGAACCTTTGGTTCCGCCGTTGGCATTAAATGTGATCGAACATGTATTTTGATCAATTGGAACGGTAACGCCTTCATAATCGGCGTTGAGCTTCAAAGAAGTAAGGGCGAGACCGGAAACGACGGACATACAGGCGCAAACAGCAAGAAGGCCACTTACGGCTTTCTTCATCGTCTGTTTAAAGGCGACAATTTTCATATTCCAACCTTTCTCATCCCCATGACGTTATCAGTTTAGCGATGGAAAGGTCACTTGTCAACAATTTGTTCACATTTTCTTCACATTCAAAGGTAATTTCTGACAATTTCTTTCACAATCGCAATTCCGACACCCTTTTTCAAGGGGATCAGATGCTTCTTACCCATATTTATATATATTTGTGATATTATTAACATCAAATGGGAATCACAAGGAGAAAGAAATATGGCAAAGAAAATGTGGGCAGGAAGATTTGAAAAGGCAACGGATAAAGCCGTAAATGACTTTAACTCTTCTCTACCTTTCGATTGCAGAATGTATAAACAGGATATCGAGGGCTCCGTCGCCCACAGCAAGATGCTGGCCAAGCAAGGCATCATCTCGCAGGAGGATGCCGACAAGATCCGTGAGGGACTTCTCTCCATCATGGACGATATCGATTCCGGGAAACTCACCTTTGATTCGGATGCGGAAGACATCCATATGTTCATTGAAGAAGAACTCACCAACAGAATCGGCGATGCCGGAAAGCGCCTGCACACCGGAAGAAGCCGTAATGACCAGGTCGCACTCGATCAGAGACTTTACGCGATCGACGAAGCCAAGGAGATCCTCTCCCTGGTCGGCGCTCTTCGCGATACCCTGATCGATCTTGCGGGCGAACACCTGACCACATACATGCCGGGCTATACTCACCTTCAGCGCGCACAGCCCATCACCTTCGCCCACTACCTTATGGCATATATCCAGATGTTCGGACGGGATATGGACCGTCTTTCCGAAGCCATCGAAAGAACGAACATCTCTCCTTTAGGTTCCGGCGCTCTGGCCGGCACGACCTATCCCCTCGACCGGGAATTTGTCGCCGATGAACTTGGCATGCACGGCGTGACGCTCAATTCCTTAGACGGCGTAGCGGACCGTGACTGGGCTGTTGAACTTGCCTCCTTTGCCTCTCTTCTCATGATGCATCTTTCCCGTATGTCTGAAGAGATCATCCTTTATTCTTCCCAGGAATTCAAATTCATCGAACTTGACGATGCTTATTCCACCGGTTCTTCCATGATGCCGCAGAAGAAGAATCCTGATGTTGCGGAACTTACACGCGGTAAGACCGGCCGTGTTTACGGAGATCTGATTGCTCTTCTGGTCACCATGAAGGGACTTCCGCTCACCTACAACAAAGATATGCAGGAAGTTCAGGAAGCTCTTTTCGATGTGATCGATACATTAAAAGGCGTACTTGTCCCCTTCACCGGCATGATCAAGACCATGACTGTACGTAAAGACAACATGGAAAAAGCTGCCCTCGGCGGATTTACCAACGCGACGGACCTGGCAGACTATCTCGTAAGAAAGGGAATTCCTTTCAGAAGCACACACGAGATCTCCGGAAAGCTCGTTCACTACTGCATCGAAAACAACACGACCCTGGAGAAGCTTTCACTCTCTGAATTCAAACAATTCTCCGATCTGATCGAAGAAGATGTTTACGACGCTATCTCACTTGAAACCTGCGTAAATAAGAGAACGATCACCGGTGCTCCGGCTCCGGAAACGGTCAAGGCAGCACTCGACCAGCTGAAAGGCTGATACGTCATTTTCCCAAAGGAGGGATCACATTTATGAAGCGTATACTTCCAATCGCATTAACTGCATGTATCCTTATCGGCGGTTTTTCATTGCCGGCGGCTGCAGACAGCGAATCCACCGCTCTTTCCCCATATTCATCCTACGAAGGAGAGGAAGATATCATCGGCGGATCCTTTGTGATCGAAGATGGAGTCCTCAAGGAGTATAAAGGAACTTCAAAGGTCGTTACGATCCCCAATACCGTCAAGAAGATCGGCGAGAGTGTATTTGAAAACTCAAACATCACCAGTGTCACTATCCCTTCTTCTGTTGAAATGATTGATAAAAAAGCATTTTATAAATGTGAATCCCTTAAGACCGTAAACATCAGCGAAGGTCTGACCACCATCGGCGAAAATGCATTTGCGTACTGCGAACAGTTGGAGTCGATAACGATTCCCGACTCAGTTACTGCGATCAAAATGTATGCTTTCTCTTATTGCTATAAACTCAAGAAGGTTGATGTCGGTTCCGGCCTAGATGAGATAGGCATGGGTGTCTTTGTGTCTTGCTCTTCCCTGGAAAGCATTAAATTCCCGGATAGTATACATGAAATAGGTATAGGTGTTTTTGGATGGTGCTCCTCTTTAAAAAGCGTTTATCTCGGAAAAACTGTAAAAACACTCGATATCTCCCTTTTTTTGTTTTGTATATCCTTAAAGACAGTGAGCATACCAAAAAGCGTAGAACGCATAAATCAAAGAGCATTTTACGGATGCAGTGCGCTTACCGAACTGTATATTCCTTCTAGTGTCACTTACATGGAGAAGGAATCCGTTTCCAATTGCGAAAACTTGGAAAAGCTTGTCCTTTCCAGTAATCTCACCACAATTGAGGAAAATGCATTTATAGATGACCCGAAACTGACTCTTTACGTGTTTAAAGATATGCCGGCTCTCGCGCTCATACAGGAGACCGGACTTCCCTATGTTGTGATCGACTATTATCCGGAAGCAGTTACAGGTCTTTCGGCCGTGAATGCAGGCAAAAATAGAGTCAAGCTCTCCTGGAACCGTATACCGGATGCGCAGGGATACCTGGTCTATGGAAAGAAAAACGGAAAATACGGCTACGTCGGCATGACGACAAAAGGTACCACTTTCACCGATACCAAGGCACTGGATACAGATTATAACTACTACTGGGTCTTCGCATATAGAAAGGATGGCGACGAAATGATCGTTGGCACATGCGAGAAGTATGTATTTGCTAAAGGAGTAACGACTGCCGTTACAAACCTTAAAGCCAACGGAACTTCTGGGAAAGTCACGCTTACATGGAGTGCTTCCGAAGGAGCCGATGGTTACCTGATCTATGGCATCCGTCCGGGCGAAAAATACGGCTACATCGGAATGACGACAAAAGGTACCACATTTAGCGACACCAAAGCATCCAAGACTGACTGGACATTCTACTGGGTCTTCCCGTATCACAATAATGGCGGCAAGATGATCGTCGGCGGAACAGCCAAGTACGTGTACAGCAAAGCAAGATAAGCTTCTTTTTTCGGAGGGCTTTACATTGGGACGTAAGAGAATCGGATTGTTTATGAGTGAGATCACTCAGTTCTATCAATCCTCGTGCGGCAAAGCGATCATTGATCTGGCTTCGCTTCGCGACATGGATGTGATTATCTATGCCTCTTACGGATCCTACACTTCTCCCTACGGGCGTAATCTCCTCGCGGAGACCGGCAAGAAGAACATCATTTATCTTCCGGACTATTCTACCCTGGATGCGATCATCGCCATGCCGGGATCCTTTGATATCAATAATATGGATAACGAGTTCTATGATCTCGTAAGGAAGAATGCCAAGTGCCCCGTGATCCTTCTTCAGACCGGGCATCCGGACTTTTACACGATCTCGATCGAGAACAGAGAATCGATGTATCAGATGACACGCCATTTCATCGACGTGCATCACTTTACGGATATCTGCTATATGTCAGGGCCGTACCGTCATAAGGATTCCCCTGACCGCCTGAAAGGCTTTGTCGAAGCCATGCGTGACGGCGGTCTTCCCATAAATCCGAATACTATTTATGAAGGAAACTACTGGAGAAACCGCGGTGCCAAAGCCATGGACTTTTTCATGCAGGGCAGAAGATCCTACCCGCAGGCCATTATCTGCGCCAACGACTACATGGCTCTCTCGATCATCGAAGAGGTAAGAAAAAGAGGACTTCGCGTCCCGGAAGATATCTGTGTCTGCGGATTTGACGGCATCAAGGAAGGCGAAGAGACCACTCCTTCCCTTTCGACCGTGACCGTGCGTCCCGAAAAATATGCAGAGGCCGCCTTCCAGCTGATCGACGATATCAAGGCCGGTAAGCAGCCGAAAAAGGAGATCACTTTAACAGACGAGATCCACTTCCGCGCCAGCTGCGGCTGCGGAAAACAGATCATCGGCAAGATCACCGATGAGATCTATCACACGATTGCAGAGGAAGAATTCCTGCTTCGCGAATCCGGGCGAATCACATCGGATTACCAAAACTCTTTTGATATCGACAGCACGCTTTCCGTTGCAAACTATTACTTCAACACTTTAGGCTGCAAGACCGGATACATCTGCTACTGCGATGAATCCGATCCGTTGTTTTCTTCAGATGATCACGAAAAACCTTTTACCGACAATATGATCCTTCTTCAGATCATGCATGCAGAAAACCGTCTTCAGGCCGAAGCCGTGAACACGATGTTTCCCAGAAAAGAGATCCTGCCGGCTTCCATATTTGAAACAGAGGATCCCGGAGCCTATATCCTTATTCCTCTTTTCTTTAAGAATAAAGATTACGGCTATCTCGTATTAAAGCCGGATGAGGGACAATGGCCGAACTCACTGACCTATAACTACATCACGAACCTCAGTTCCGCGATCGAGAACTGCTACTTCCAAAAGAAGTTCAGCGCTTTTGCGGAGATCACGAGACTGTCGCAGACCGATGAGCTCACCGGCCTTTATAACCGCCGCGGATATGAAAGCGCGATGCAAGAGCTCCTGTCGAAAGTATCCGAAGACATGACGATCACCATCGTCAGTATCGATATGGATAACTTAAAGCCGATCAACGACATCCACGGACACGCCGACGGCGACTTCGCTATTAAGGAACTGTCCGAAGTCATCAAGTCCTGTCTCAACGAAAACGAATTCTGCGCCAGATACGGCGGTGACGAATTTTCCGCCGTCCTCGTTTCCAAAGAAAAGCTTCGCGGTATCGAATTCGTGAATGCGTTCAACAAAAAGCTCGAAGAGCTCTCCGACTCCATAGAAAAGCCGTATAAGATCCACGCCAGCATCGGCTTTTGTGATCTTAACGGCCGGGATACGAATGATATCGTCAACTGCATGCGCGCCGCAGACGAGCGCATGTATAAGAACAAGCGCTCATATAAAGGACGCGATAACAGATAAAGGGATACTTGATCAGTTCCTCATGCTGTGGATCGGAGCCGGAATACGTCCGCCACGGGCGATGAACGCCTCAGACGAAGCTGTATTTACTTCCATGATTGGGGCATAACCCAAAAGACCGCCAAATTCGACCTGATCGCCGACTTTCTTTCCAGGGACCGGGATCACACGTACAGCCGTCGTCTTATTATTGAAAGTTCCAAGCGCCATCTCATCCGCGATAATACCGGAGATCGTGGATGCGGGAGTGTCACCGGGGATCGCGATCATATCAAGACCTACCGAGCAGACACAGGTCATAGCTTCAAGTTTTTCCAGTCTCAGGAAACCTTTCTCGGCCACTTCGATCATGCCCTCATCCTCGGATACCGGGATGAATGCGCCGGAAAGACCGCCTACGAAGGAACTAGCCATGGTGCCACCCTTCTTCACAGCGTCATTCAGCATAGCCAGTGCAGCTGTCGTTCCCCAGGCACCGCAGTGCTCGAGACCGAACTCTTCGAGGATACGGCCGACGGAGTCGCCAACAGCCGGTGTCGGAGCAAGCGAAAGGTCGATGATACCAAACGGTACATTTAATCTCTGAGAAGCTTCTCTGGCAACAAGCTCACCGACACGGGTGATCTTAAATGCCGCCTTCTTGATGGTCTCCGCAACCACACCGAGATCTTCACCTTTTACAGTCTCAAGAGCGGCCTTGATAACGCCGGGACCGGAAATACCCACATTGATGACGCACTCCGGTTCACCGGGTCCCAAGAAAGCGCCCGCCATGAACGGGTTATCTTCCGGAGCATTAGCGAACACAACGAGCTTGGCGCAGCCGAGGGCATCTCTGTCTTTGGTGGCTTCTGCCGTCTTTTTTATGATCTCGCCCATATCTCTTACGGCATCCATATTGATACCGGAACGGGTGGATGCAAGGTTGATGGAAGAACATACATTATCGGTTACCGAAAGGGCTTCCGGGATCGATTCGATCAGACGCTTGTCGGAAACGGTATAGCCCTTCTGCACCATCGCCGAGAATCCGCCGATAAAGTTGACGCCGCACTCTTTGGCCGCACGGTCCAATGTCTTGGCGAACATGGTGTAGTCCTTGGCACCGGATGCCGCCGCAACGATAGAGATCGGGGTAACGGAGATGCGCTTATTGACGATCGGAACACGGTACTTCTCCGTGATCTCCTCACCGACCTTGACAAGGTCTTTGGCAAGACGCGTGATCTTATCGTAGATCTTCTGACAGGACTTCTCCGGCGTGTCGGCCGCGCAGTCCATCAGGTTGATACCCATGGTGATCGTTCTAACGTCCAGATGCTGTTCCTGGAACATCCGGACGGTCTCTAATACTTCAAAATCCGTGATCATAGTTATACCTGCTTCATTTTAAGATAGATTAAATGCGGTGCATCGCATAGAAAAGATCTGTGTGCTGGATACGGATGGATACTCCGATCTCCTCGCCCACCTTATCAAGCTTGTCGGAAAGAGCCTTCATCTCAGACTTGGCTCCCTTTAAGTCGACGAGCATGATCATGGTGAAGATGTCATCTAAGATCGTCTGTGTGATGTCGTTGATATTCACGCCCTCCTCGGCAAGAAGTGCAGAGATCTTCGCGATGATGCCCACCGCGTCACAACCGACGACTGTAATGACCGCCTTATTCTTATCTTTTTCTGTACTCATATGTGTTTCTCCTTTCAGATACGATAAGTCTTATTGATCTGTGCGATCTCAAAATCCCAGTCTCCGCAGGCACGTGCCTCGAGTTCCACATCTTCTCTGTCGTAGAACGGAACTAAATGGGAAAGGATCGTCTTCTTTACACGAAGCGCCTTGGCGCAGGAATAGCATTCTTTCGGTGTCAGATGGAGCATATTCGGGCGTCTGGCCGCTTCGATCTCGCCGCAGTCCATAATGGCAAGATCTGCATCATCGAGGTAACCGGCAAAGAGCGTATCCACGGCTGCGTCAGCTGTATAGACGAAGACCTTTCCCTCATGCTCGACACGTATTCCGTAGCACTCGACCGGATGGTTCGTGCGGAAAAACTTTGCTTTCGCCCCGAAAAGAGGAAGCTCGGATTCATGCCCGATATATCCGATCTTATATCCCCAGTCGTTGGTCAGGGAGTTGATCACGCTCTCCGGCGTTTTCGGAGCGAAGATCGGCACATTCTTAAACTCCATACCGTGCTTGGTATTCATGTCGATTGCATAACGCATCACCATAAGGTCACTGTAATGGTCGGCATGAAGATGGGAGATCAGGATAGCATCGAGGCCGTTGAGCGGCACATGTAGCTGAAGATTGGAAAACACACCGCTTCCGCAATCGATCAGGACTTTCTTATCGTTGATCGTGAGAAGGTATCCCGACGCCGCCTGTCCGGGTCCCGGATAACCACCGCTGCAGCCTAAAATCGTTACTTCCATAGCACCGTGTCCTTTTCTTCAAAATTGACACGTCTATTTTACCATATCCTTAAGAAAAAGATTACGCAAAAGCATTTCCGCCTGCTTTAATCCGTCGATCGCCGAGCTCATGATGCCCCCGGCATACCCCGCTCCTTCGCCAGTCGGGTAGATGCCAGAAACGCTGATATTCTCGCCATTTTCATCTCTTCGGATCCGGACCGGGGAAGAACTTCTTGTCTCTATCGCGGTAAGGACCGCATCCGGGTCATCAAAGCCTTTTATCTTTTTGCCGAGAAGGACCAGTCCTTCATCAAGCGTCTTTGCCACTTCGTCCGGGAGGATCTCCCAAAGATTAGCCATGGTCACACCGGGACGGTAGGAAGGCTTTACTTTTCCAAAAGACTCTGTCACTTTCTTTTCATGGAAATCGAAAACTCTCTGTGCAGGTGCAAGATACCCGCCCTTACCGAGCGTATAGGCCTTTTTCTCCAGTTCCTGCTGAAAACGTATCCCCGCATCCCATGCGGAACTTCCGAAGTCGTTCTCGTCGACTCCCACAAGCATGGCGGAGTTCGCATTCTCCTTATCCCGGGCATATTCACTCATGCCGTTCGTGACGACACCTTCTTCTTCCGAAGAGCCACAGACCACTTCCCCGCCGGGACACATGCAGAACGAAAAGAGCTTTCTTCCCGTCGAGGTCGCCGTGACCACCTTATAGTTCGCAGGATGCAGGATCTCGCTTTGAAACATCTCCCCGAACTGCGACCTGTCGATCTCTTTTTGAAGATGCTCGATACGTACCCCTACGGCAAAGGGCTTGCTCTCCAGGTGGACGCCCCGCGTATCAAGCATGTAGAAAGTATCTCTCGCACTGTGTCCGACCGCAAGGATCAGCGCCGAGCACGGGATCGTCACCGCATCGGATCCGTCATGGGAACGGACATGCGTGACCGCTGTGATTCTTCCGTCCTCCACTTTTATATCATTGAGTTTCCTTTCGAAAAGAACCGTAGCCCCGCGCTTTTGCAGATCTTCCCTCATATTGCGGATCACCTTCCTGAGGTAGTCCGTTCCGATATGCGGATGGGCATCGTAAAGGATGGTCTTTGGTGCGCCGTATTTGACGAAAGTGCGCAGTACCAGGTCTCTTCTCGGATCAGACACGCCGGAGAAGAGTTTTCCGTCGGAAAAAGTTCCGGCCCCGCCTTCACCGAACTGCACGTTCGAGCAAATGTCGAGGATGCCGTCATCTTTCAGTTTTTGAACATCACTTGTCCTCGTGTCGATATCTCTTCCACGCTCTAGAAGGATCGGATGGATTCCCGCTTCCACCAGCGCCGCTGCCGCAAATAGTCCTGCCGGCCCGCTTCCGCAGACCACGACACGCTTCTTTTCCGTTTCAGAAGAAGACACGCGTATATCGTGAAGGACCGGATCTTCGATCTGCTTACTTTTCTCTTCATCGGAAAACAGAGCCTGCACGACGATGCGGACATCGTTCTTATGTCGGGCATCGATCGATTTTTTCAGAAAATAGCAGTACTTCGGAAGTCTTTTTCTCGACTTCTTTTCGAAGTAGGAACGAACGTCTTTATGGTCAGTATAGGGCGAACTGCTCTCCGGGAACTTCTCATACACGGAAAGCGGGATCGACAGGCGGATCTCAGTTTCCATCCGGCTCACCTGCTTTTTGCTGATAGATATCGGACTTCTTTGCGCTGTGAGATCCCGCGAGGATCCCGGACGTAAAGGCCCATGTCAGGTTATAGCCGCCACAGTCGCCATCGACATCTAAAACTTCACCGGTCGCATAAAGGCCGGGTACGATCCGCGACTGCATCGACTTCGGGCTGAATTCCTCACAGTCCGCGCCACCGATCGTGGTCTGGGCGGATTCAAGGCCCTTCGTACCAATCACATCGAATTCCCAGGATCGCATTGTCGAGATGATCTTCTCGATATCTCCGTCAGTCAGTGCCGAGACCGGCATGCTCATCGGACGGTCAAGCGCGGTTCGAATCAGCATAGAACCAATCTTCTGCGGCAATATCGAGAGCAGGAGCTGGTCGAGCGGTCGGTCGGAGAACTCTTCTCTCCTTGCATAAATATCCTCACGTATATTCATGATCGTCGGATCGTTAAAGAGCTTGAGACTGACCTTCATGGGCATGGAAAGTCTTCCCTTTCTCGTCCTTCTGGAGACCTCTCCGGAGACCTGAAGAACCGCGGGACCCGAAAGCCCGTAATCCGTAAAGAGCACTTCCCCGAACTGGTTGGCGACAACGAAGTCCTCACAAAGGAGCGTCAGGTCACAGTCGAGTTTTAATCCGGAAAGCGCCTTGGTGACGTAGTTTTCCGTGACGAGCTGGACGATGGACGGCTTCGGGGCATAGACCTTATGGCCGAGCATCGAAAGGAACTTATATCCGTCTCCTGTCGTTCCGGTATACGGCGCACAGGCACCGCCACAGGCGATCAGGAGTTTTTTTGCCGAGTATGTGGACTTATCTGCACAAGTCACCTGAAAAAGTTTACTTTCCGAATCTTTGGATACTTCTTCTACTTCCGCATTGGGAACGACCTTTATATCAAAATCATCAAGCGCGAAGCGGAAGGCATCCACGACAGATGCGGCCGTCTTGCTCATCGGAAAGAGTTTATTCTCTTCATAGGTCGTAACGATGCCGATCTCGCCCAGAAAAGCCAGAACCTGCTGCTGCGGCACCAGAGAAATCGCCTTTTCCGGGAACTCCTCCACATGGCAGTGAAAATGCGAAAGCGACATATCTTTATTCGAAAGATTACAGCGGCCGTTACCGGTCACCATGACTTTCTTTCCCACACGATCGTTCTTTTCGAGGATCACAACATTCCCCAGAGGCTTTCTTTCCGAAAGAAGCGTTTTCTGGAATACGATGGCCGCAGTCATACCGGACGCACCGGCGCCGATCACGAGCAGATCGATGATCCCGTTTTCATTTATCCCGTTCTCACTCATTTTCTTCCTCTTTCATAAGCATCAGGCAGCGGGCAAACTTCGATATCTCCAGAGGACGGCAGGAAGTATTCTCCCGGACCAGACGACCCAGATCCGTTACCGATGCCATTTCTCCGGAAACAAGCTCGATCTCCATTTCACAGATGGGAAGGCTCTTTTTGATCCCCATGCATTTACCGAGGTCAAAACAGACCTCAAGCGTACTCTCTTCAAAGAATACCGTAATGGTATGTCTTTGAAATGCCGTATTGCAGACAGTCTGAAACTGTTTTCCTTTCACGGGAGAAAGTGCTTTTTCCAAAGATTCATAGGGATCTTTCAGTTCTTTTGCATGGGAAAGGAAATACTCCACATCAAAATCCGGTCTGTCCGTACGGATCTCCCATTCATATCGGCTGGAAAGTCCCTTGTTCTCAGGATCCGACGGAACGGGAGCGGCTTTTACCGTGTGGATATAGTCTTCCCCGACCACATGACGGACACGAAGTGACGTGCGGGACACAGACAGTTCCCTGCCCATCGTATCAAGGTATCGGTTTTCGTATTCCTCGGTCTTTTCGGAAAGGATCTCGACATTCTGGAGAAACCAAGGCGCATCCATGACCGAGAGCAGTTCTTTTTCAGAAGGAAAAGCAAGCTTCAGTTCGGTCTCCATAGGCGCCTCCTTATTTAGATCGTGATCTCACGGACGCCGGCGTTCGTAACAACACAGATGTTTTTCGAACCGAAGAAGGAAACTCTAAGGATCGGTTCATCGACTTCGATCTTGGAGTTGACCTTCGCACCGGAAAGATCTACGAGATAGATATTCTCATCTACGGCAAATAGCGCTGATGACCCGGAGACCTCAAAGCTTAAGACCTGGTTTCCGAGATCGATCTGCCCGATCTTACTGCCCGAACTGTTGAAAGTCACAAGTTTCAGCGGCTGTTCGATGCCGTCCGAATAAATGATGCCGTAACCGCCGTCATAGGAGAACATACTGCTGACACAAGGATATGCGGGAGAAACGATCTCACAGTTGCCGTTGCCGACGATCGCGACATCAGAAATGCCCGCCACCGCGACTTTTGCATTATTCATATAAGCCAGAAGCGGCAGTATATCCGTGACCGTCGGAGTATAGAAAGCAAACTCGGACGGGCGTGCAGTCGTCCGATCCTTCGGAATAGTGAACTGCTTAACATGCGGGATCATCTGCGATCCGTCTGTATCTACAAGAGATACACTTAAAGTGCTTTCATCCGGCGAAAAGGCCAGAGACAGAGGATATCCGGATTCATAGGAAGACCATTTTGCTAGAAAAGATCCATCCTTTTCCATCATATAGACAGCGCCGAAAGAATCGGCATCTTCCATAATAACTGCAGACAGCCCCGACGGAGCAAGCGCCACATTACCGATCTTACCGGTCATGTGCGTTTTATAAATGAGTCCTTCCTCCGAAAAAAGCGCGCAAAGGAAGCCATCGATATCGGCCACCATGGCATATGGTCCGCTCTTGATGCAGACAGGACTGCTCATCTCCAGTTCTTCACTGAAGATCTCATTTCCGGAAATAGAGAGATACGCCACGCGGCGGTTCGTAACCTTCAAAAGGCCGTTCTGATAAGGATAGATCTGCTGGGCTTCCGTATATTCACAGTCAAAGCCGGCAATCGCAGAGAGGCGAAGCTGCTCTCTGGCCCCGTCCTTGGCCGCCATGTGGTTTCTTATCAGATAGACGAGGACGACCGTGACTACGGCAAGAATGATGCAAAGTGCGATCAGAAGCGGAGTCGAATACTTATGCGTGATCTTCTCACGCTTCGGCTGGGGCTCGTTTCTCTTTGCTTTTTCAGGCATTCTGTTCTCTTCTTTCTTACGGTCGGTCATAAATGTCATTCACACTCTTATTGTCGATCGCTTCATTGGTAAGAAGATACGCATCCCATATACCATATCCAGTCATCGCGCGACCGTTATCTTTATATAATACGCTTCTGTCCAGAATAAATCCACTATAGTAACCGTTGATGAAACAGTAGTATTCATCGTTCGAAAGCGGGACCAGTTTCAGCTCGACCGCGTCACCATTCGTGTAGTTCACGTGGATCGTCGCTTCTTCGTTTTTCAGTTCCGGTGAAACAGTGTAATCGACCCGGCTGACCTTCATATCCACGACAGCACCGAAAAGAAGTGTCCCGTAACATTCGCCATTGGAATCAAAGACCTTCGCATTTCTACCATCCAGAACGAGTGTCGTATACTCATCCATGAATTCCATGGAATCTGCCACTGTACACTCCAGTTTGAATTCTTTTCCCTTGACATTGAAAAGGATCGTACGGACATCCTGAAGTCCGGCGTGAACGACGTTGGAATCAATAAGATCGAACGGCGAAGCATTCAGGCCCGGGATCATCTGTGCATCCACCTTGAAAGTATAGGAATTGCTGGAGGTATATCCATAATAGAAACCGCTGAGTTCTTTGGAAAGGAAGAGTTTTACAGTCTCTCCGTTCAGGAGTTTGATCGTAAAGGTATACTCCGGTTCATCAAGGCCATAGGAAGCCATGTCCTCTTTTGCGATCGGCACATACTGCGTCGCCTGAAGCATATAGATCGAGTTGATAAGGTTGACCATCTTATCTGTCGCATCGCGCTTCATCGGATATGTCGCCTGATACTTCTCTTCAAGGATGACTCCATCTGCATTATCCTCAACACTTTTAACTGTCCATGCATCTCCATTGGACTTGCGGAGGAAAGAGATCTCTTCGACTTCCGATTTCGTAAGATAGAAGATGTAGGTCGAAAGATAATTCTCGAAAGGCATGGAAAGTACCTGATACAGCGTATAATCCGCGATCAGGATTCGGTCATCTCCATCGACCCGGGCATAGGCGCCGGTCCTTCCGGAAGTAAGAGATCCGAGAGAAAGGACCTTCTTCGTCCCGTCCCTTCTATTCACAGTCACGGTACATTCCGCTGGAGAAAGGCCGAAATCCGCCTCACTCATCTGTGTATTCTCAATACTGTTATTGATCGAAAAGGACAGTACTGTCTCCAGAACTTTCTGTACTTCGTTCAGATTCAGTTTTTCCGGCACATACTGCTCTCCGTTATGTGTCACGGAAGAGACCTGATTGCTCGTATTCAAATGGATCTGCGTCGAAGAACCGTCTTTCCCCGTGATCGAAACATCGCTTACTTCTTCACGGATACCCAGATGGATCGTGTTCTTCTCCACTTCCTTCTGAACCTTCAGTTTTTTAATATACCTGACGACACAAACAACACCGAGCACGACAAGAAGTGCCAGCAGGATGCCGATCAGGGTCTTAAGCTTACGAAGATTCTCCATGATCCCTCCACATTAAAGATGACGTCTTCTGCGGTAGATGTAGATGCCGCAGATCAAGCTTCCGAGCGGAAAAATGGTCATAACGATCGTCGCCCATGCGGTCGCTGAAGATGCAGAAAGCGGTTTTTCAAGAATATAGCTCGGGATCGTCTTCTTCGGCACGATAATGTTATCGGCTTCGACAGGGCAGATGCTGACGAGCATACGGCGGATAAACTGCGCATTATTATCATCCAGTGTCTGTACACCATAGTAGTCGTCCGAGGTAAAAGACTTCGTACCGATCAGAAGAAGGCTCGGCCTTTCCGACTGCGTGCCAAGAGCGGTATTCTGGCAAAGCATTGCCACCGGATACATACCTGAAGTCACATCCGAGCCGATCTCGGAGTCTTCAAAATCGACAGAAGCGCTCTTCGATGTTACGACCAGATCTGTGACTTTGAGATTATCGGCCTTATCAAGGAATACCTTGATATAACGGCATTTCTCGACATTAAAGCTTTCCGGCAGGAAAGAATTCTGCGCATAGTTTTCTTCCGTGACCGCGATCGAAGTATAAGGATCATCGACATTTGTCAGATAAGTCACGTCATTTTCATGTAAAAGCCCCTGTTCCATGGTCGCTCCCATATAGCGTGTCACCTCATTGAGGTTCGGGTAAGAGACTTTCTTATTCTGGTCGTAATCATTAACTATCAGGACTTTTCCCATATTATCGAGATAGGACTTGATCAGTTCTTTCTCGATGAGTGTAATATCCGTCTGCGGCTGTAAGATCATGAGCAGTTCGCAGTCATCCGGGATCGATGTGGTGCTTCCCGAAAGCGTGATCTCCGATGTAGAAAAGCCCATGGACTTTAAGATCGTATCCATACTGTGATGCGCCGGAAGACCGTGGCCTCCCAGATAGTACGCATTCAGCGGGCGGCTCGAAGAAACATAGACGATATCTCCGGTAAAGGTGTGCTCGATCAGGTTCGTAACCGGTACCCACGCACCATAATAAGAATACATATCTGCATCGTATTCGAAGCAGGAAGCCGGATCGATCGGGATCAGCCGCTCGCCGCAACGGACGACATAGATATACTTCTGAAGATGATAAAAGTTATTCGGATCGAGTTCATCCAGAATGAACGGGTCTTCTTCCGGATCGATATATTTCAGTACGATCTTTCCGTCACCTTTCGCCTCATAATCATCAAGAAGCGGGATGAAATATTCACGAAGATTCATATTCGTATCGTTCTTATTGAAAAGACCGATGATCTCGACTTCTCTGTCGAGCGACTTCAGATAATCGACCGTCATAGAACTTACCGAATTCGATTTCACTGAGGACGTATCGAAGGTCAGCGGCTTATCGAGCGTCATATCGACGATCAGGTTAAAGACGATGGCGATAGCGATCACCAGAACGACGGAGATGATGGAGATGTTCTTTAAAGACTTGAATCTCTGGTCAAGTTTGACCTTCGGCTTCATCGTCTTGACCGTCTTCTCCTGAAGGATACTTTCTCTTGCAGTTTTCTTTGCCATAACCGTATCCCCCTTTCTCAGTTCTGACTCCAGCGTTTCTTCTCAAGAACGCGGAAAGTAATGTAAATAAAGACAGCCGTAAAGCTCAGGCAGAATACCAGCGGAACGAGCTTAAAAACTCCCGAAGTATAACAATCGGTCTTAGTATAGGGGTCGAACCAGACGATCACGGAACGAAGCCCTTCTCCTGCCGAATAGATCGCCGATTCGGAAAGACCGAACAGGTGTGTAAACTTCAAAAACGATTTGAAGATATCCGAGATCTGGGAAGCGATCGAGGAAAGCATGCTGAAGAATAAAAGAACGACGAAGCATACAACTGCAGACATGATCTGGTTTTCCGTCAGTGCCGAAGTCAGCATGCCGATGGAAATAAAAAGTGCAGCGAGTACGAGATACCCGAAGATCGCGCCCCAGGTCGCCGAACTGATGTATCCGGAAAGGATCACGGTAATGATCATATGGAAAAAGACGCTGACGAGCATCAGAGCCTGAAGTGCCATCGCTGCAAGGAACTTACCGATGACCGCCTCTTTCATCGAGAAAGGCATCGTATAAAGAAGCACATCCGTGCCGTTTCTTTTTTCTTCAGCAAAAAGCCTCATCGTAATGATCGGGATCAGGATGATGAAGAACGTACGCAGGTAGGCGATCTCAAGGTTCATGTTGACATAGGCGACCGTACCGGTCATCATGCCGGTGAAATAGTAGCCGCTGATCACGCTCAGAAGGCAGATCGCGACCCAGCCCACCGGTGTGCGGAAATATGATAGGAACTCTCGTTTAAATACTGCAATCATAATGTCCTCTCCTCACTTCTTGGCTGAAGTAATATCGGCAAATACATCTTCAAGTGAAGGTGCCATTGATTTAAATTCCAGAATAGGGGCCGACATACGGGCCAGCGTATAGAATATGGATTTTCTCACGTCAAGGCTGCCGTCCGCCATGACGTCCATCTGCAAGATCCCGTTTTTCTCAGAAAGAGCCGTAACCGACTTAATGCCCGGCACCGCCCGAAGCGGCATCTGAACATTTGAAAAAGACCCTTCGACGGTAACAAGGTAATGGGAACTTCCCTGCATCTGTGCCGAAAGCTCGATCGTTGGGGCATCAGCTGCGATCTTACCGTTATTGATGATGATCACGCGGTCACAGATCGCCTGCACCTCAGAAAGGATATGTGAGCTGAAGATGATCGTGTGATTCTGCGCAAGACTTGCAATAAGTTTTCTGATCTCTATGACCTGATTCGGGTCGAGTCCGACTGTCGGTTCATCGAGGATAATGACTTCCGGATTACCGATCAGTGTCTGGGCGATGCCGACACGCTGGCGGTAACCTTTGGAAAGGTTATGGATCAGCCTTCCGGAGACGTTTCCGATATGGACCATCTGCATGACGTTGGCGATCTGCTTCTTCCTTACATCTCTGGACACCTTTTTCAGTTCGCTGACATACTCGAGATACTCATAGACCGTCATGTCAAGAAACAGCGGCGGCAGTTCGGGAAGATACCCGATATTCTTCTTGGCCAGCTCCGGCTGCTCGAGAATGTCATAACCGTTGATGGTCACCTTGCCGCTCGTGGCTGAAAGGTACCCGGTGATGATGTTCATCGTTGTCGTTTTACCTGCGCCGTTCGGCCCGAGGAACCCGAGGATCTCTCCCTGGTTGACTGTAAAAGAGATGCCTCCAAGCGCTCTTTTATCGCCGTAAAACTTTACCAGATTGGATACTTCTATCATGTAGTTTTCCTCCCTATGATCTCCGTGGTAAAGACATGTCTTCCGCTTTGGGCTTCGATGCCGTCCACGATGACCTTATCCTCAACGGGACAGCAGTAAAGCTGTACTTCTTCGCCCGGATGGACCTCCGAGGCATAATTGATCGTAAGTTCTGTTATCGGATCAGCATGATCGATCAGGGTATAGGCGCAGTCCTCGCTCCATGCGATATAACGCGTGTTATTAACGTGCATATTCCTGTCGATCTCACTGTAGTCCGCGTATCTGGTGAATTTAGTAAGATCCGCTCTCTTCTCTTCAGGGATCGGCGCAATCTTACCGGCCTTTCTCGTCGAAGGAGTTGTGCAGTTAAAGACCTCCATACCGGGTATCGAGGTAGGGCGTACCGGATGATGATCACCCTGATGCGCGATCACCCATACCGAGGTCGCAGTACCGATCAGGTTTTCGTCCTGATCAAAAATATCGAAATCTCTATTGAAAAAGAGCCGTTCAAATCCCTGGGACCAGGTCCTTATGTAGATCTTATCCTTCCACTTCGGGATCTTCTCCATAGAAACCTTCATGCGCAGAAGAAGCCAGCAGGCAGAAAGATCATCCATCTCCGCCGAGCCGAAGCCGTGGCGTTCTGCATCCAGGCATGCCGCTTCCTGCAGCATGGCAAAGAGACAATGGTAATGCAGTCTGTCGTGAATATCTGTTTCAGGACCGATGATCGTAAAGCGATACAGGTTTTTCTCTTCTATATACTGCATCTTCTCACTCTCCGGTCTTGCTCTTCCCGGCATTCGGACGGGAGGTCGGACGATACATCGTATTTCTCGGGTTATAGCGGAAGAACACATTCAGCATGCGTTCATCCGGCTCGATCAGAAGAATCACTTTCACTGATCCCATCTTCGTACTTATGTACCACTCATTATCCGGATCCTCTCCGGAAATGCAGTTGCCGTGAAGGGCATCTCCCTTATCGAATTCCGAGATCGGATGACGCTCATCGTTTTTCTTTGCCACCATTTCGAAATCCCTTACCGATCCTGCGAAAAGATGGGAGCGGCGCTTCTTGCCGCGGATGATGTCGATATTCAGTTCATCGTTAACGAGGCTGTACTCATATTCCTTCTCGATCCCCGTAACGGAGAAATAACAGAGAAAACCGATACCGAAAGAAAGTGCACCGGTCAGCAGGAAAAGATATGTGATACCGAAAAACAGCGGAAGAACATTCACAAGAAGAATCGCAAGAATAGCGAGTATGACAAACAGTATCCGGCAGAATTTGTCCTTGGATGTGATCTTCTTCTTAACGATCTTCTCGATGATCGTATCGTTATTGAACTGCATGTCATTTCTCCTTCACAAAAACAGAGGCCATGGCGGATGCCATAGCCTCTCTATTTTATCATAAAAATGTCTGATTAATACATACCGGCGTTCGGATTCGGCATTGGCGGCTCCGGTTGCGGGATATCGCAGACAACAGCCTCTGTTGTCAGCAGTGTGGAGGAAACAGACGCCGCATTCTGAAGTGCGGAACGGGTAACCTTCGCAGGATCGACGATACCTGCTTCAAACATGTTGACGTACTGGTCATTCAGGGCATCATAGCCATTACCGGGTTCGCTCTTTTTGATGTTCTCGCAGATCACAGAACCATCAAGGCCTGCATTCGCAGCAATCTGACGGATCGGAGCCTCGAGAGCCTTTGCGATGATGCGGATACCTGTTGCAACATCTCCGTCGTACTTGTCAACGAGAGCGGATACTGCCGGAAGAACGTTGATATAGGCCGTTCCGCCACCAGGCACGATACCTTCTTCTACTGCCGCACGGGTAGCTGCGAGAGCATCCTCAATACGGAGCTTCTTTTCCTTCATTTCAGTCTCGGTAGCTGCACCGACCTTGATCACGGCTACACCACCGGAGAGCTTTGCCAGTCTTTCCTGGAGCTTCTCTCTGTCGAAATCGGAAGATGTCTCTTCGATCTGTGCACGGATCTGGGATACACGGGACTTGATCTGCTCAGGATCTCCCATACCATCTACGATGATCGTGTTCTCCTTCTGTACCTTGACCTGATGTGCACGGCCGAGCTGTTCCATCGTAGTTTCCTTCAGGTCGAGACCGAGATCATTCGTGATGACCTGACCGCCGGTAAGGATTGCGATATCCTCAAGCATAGCCTTTCTTCTGTCACCGAAGCCCGGAGCCTTAACCGCGACGCAAGTGAAAGTTCCACGGAGCTTGTTTACGATAAGAGTAGCAAGTGCTTCACCGTCAACATCTTCTGCGATGATCAGGAGCTTCTTGCCCTGCTGTACGACCTGCTCGAGGAGCGGCAGTACATCCTGGATGTTGGAGATCTTCTTATCTGTGATGAGGATATAAGGATCGTCGAGAACGGCTTCCATCTTATCCATATCTGTGCACATATAAGAAGAAAGGTAACCACGGTCAAACTGCATACCTTCAACGACCTCAAGCTCTGTACCCATGGTCTTGGACTCTTCTACAGTAATAACGCCATCGGAAGATACCTTTTCCATAGCCTGTGCAATGAGATCACCGATCACATCGTCACCGGCAGAAATCGATGCAACACGTGCAATATCCTTGGAACCATCTACCTTCTTCGCGGCAGCTTCGAGCGACTTGACCGCCTCATCTACAGCCACCTGGATACCCTTTCTCAGTATGATCGGGTTTGCACCGGCAGCAACGTTCTTCATACCTTCACGGATGATTGCCTGTGCAAGGAGTGTAGCTGTGGTCGTACCGTCACCGGCTACATCATTCGTCTTGGAAGCAACTTCCTTAACGAGCTGGGCGCCTGCGTTTTCGAAACGGTCTTCTAGTTCGATCTCCTTTGCGATCGTTACACCGTCGTTAGTGATGAGCGGCGCACCGTACTTCTTGTCGAGAACGACATTTCTGCCCTTCGGTCCAAGAGTGATCTTTACGGTATCTGCTACCTTATTTACGCCATTTTCCAAAGCATGTCTTGCATCTTCGGAATACTTCAATTCCTTTGCCATATATATAACCTCCAAAAAGAAATGTGATTACTCAACGATGGCCAGAACATCACTCTGGCTCAAAATCGTATATTCAACACCGTCGATCTTGACCTGTGTGCCTGCATACTTGCTGACGAGCACCTTTTCTCCGACGGAAAGCTCCATTTTCACTTCTTTACCATCGATCACTCCGCCCGGACCTACCGCGACTATCTCCGCGATCTGAGGCTTCTCTTTTGCAGAACCCGCCAGAACGATACCGCTGTGCGTTGTTTCTTCTGCTTCAGTCATCTTAATAACTACTCTGTCACCCAGTGGCTTAATGGTCATGATGAACCACCTCCAGTAAAATTATAAACGTATTAGCACTCCAATCTCCTGAGTGCTAAATCAACTATAACACGAAACTGTCAGATGTCAATACTAATATCAAAGAAAGTCAAAAAAGACAAAAAATGAGGAGCCGCCATGCTGGCAACTCCTCATTTTCCGCTCTTTTATGTTGACTCTTCTTAAGAATCGGAATCATGTTTCGGGGCCTTCGGGATCTCCGGTACTTCGTCGTAAGGATAGGTCTCGCCGTAGAAGAATTCCTGTACGAGCGGTACCATTCCGTTCCAGTCCGGACGGATGCTCCACTCATTGGCGCGTACATCAGAATACATACCCTGACGGTAGTAACCTTCTACCGGAATACCCATGGTCTGAAGTTCCATATCTCTTACCTTCGGCAGGAAGTCGAATACATAATCCTCGATCTCCTCTTTAGAGATGTTGGTCGCGATCATGCGGAGAATATCGTCGAGAGCCGAAAGCTTTGAGGTGGTACCAAGGTCTGTGAACTTCTTCAGAAGCTGATTTAACACCTTGACCTGTCTTTCAGATCTTCCATAGACACCATTACCGACTTCACGTATACGGCTGTAGGCAACTGCCTGACGGCCATTCAGATGTACCATACCGTACTCATTCAATGCGTACGTGCTCTCCGGATCACCAGCGATCTTGTTCTGCTCACGAAGGTTCGCATTGAGTCCGCCCGGTTCATGGTAAACTTCAGATTTCGTGACCTCAAGATCGATGCCACCAACGGCGTCGATTACTTTTTCCATATTATAGAAGTTTACGAATGCATAACCGTCGAGGATAATACGCAGATGGTTCTCAACGACCTTGGAAAGAAGTTCCGGTCCGCCGTAAGTCATTGCGGCGTTGATCTTCTGCGGCTTCTTATAGCCCGGGAAGTAGGCATAGCAGTCACGCTGGATCGTAACGAGCTTGATCGTACCTTCCTTATCGTCGACACTCATGACCATGATAACGTCGGCCAGGCTTCCGGAACCGTCATCTGTATATGTTCTGGAACGGCTGTCGATACCGATCAGCAGGAAGTTATGGATATGTTCCTCTTCGACTGGCGGATTATAGGTCTCCGATGTGTAATCGGACATCGATACGACAGAACCTACCTCGTCGATGAATGTCGGGTTATCTACCTTGGAAATAAACTCGATCTGATCGAAAAGATACTCTTTGTACTTCAGATATCCGATATAAAGACCACCGGCAATGATTGCCAGTACCAGGAAGATCGGAAGCACGATACGAAGCATGACACGCTTAAATGTCCACGGCTTCTTCTGCTTCTTCGGTTTCTTTACCTTATCGGCGGGGACTACTTTCCCTTTTGCATCCACATGGGAAATCTGCGGTCCCGGTCTTCTCGACAGTCTTGTCTCCGGGGCTCTGTTTCCCCCATTTTCATTTTTCACGTCTTGTTCCTTCTTTTCTTCTTTTTCCTTTTTCTCTTCTTCTTTCATTTCCATTCCCTCTTTTGATCTCCTCAAATGCTCACAAATTCAGAGCACGCAGGTAATTATACCCCACATGCCCGGAAATATCATTACAATTCAGTAAGATTTTTAGGAGGGCTGTTATCCTACTGTAGCAGAAGGCTCCGAACTGGATTCTGATTGTGCTGCAGACTCCGTAGTTGCAGACGTTTCTCCCTGATCCGCCTCGGAAGCATCAGGCGCAGATCCCGCCTGGGCATTCCCGCTTCCAGTTATAGGAAGATAGTCGAGGATCCCAACGATATATTCCTCCAGTTTCTGCGAACCCCTCTGGGTACGCGTCAGGATCAGATCGTTGGTATGGAAGAATGTGATCGCTCCAAAATAGGTAACGACCGCTATGACAATAGCAAGAATCAGAAGTTTGATCAGAAGGATCACGGTCACGCCGGAATTCTGCAGGAAGTCAGTCAAAGGTGTCTTCCTTCTCATCTTACTGTCAGGTGTGGACGCCATAAACTCTGCGATGCGGAATCTCGGGGAATCGATCTTCTCGAGGATAGAATGCTTCATGGTGGAAGCCGTATACTCGTCAAGGTTCTTCTCTAACGGAGCCGAATCGTTGATCACCGGATATCTCGCCGCCAGCTCGTTGATATGATACTGCAGCGCATCCGAGAAATAGTAAATGACGTTATCTTCCGCAAGCTTGGCACGCTTGTGGTAGGTATCGATAAATGCACTCTCCACACACATTTCCGCGCGGGTAGTGTCACGAAGGTTCTTGTATGCGCATCGATAGGCAAAGGCAGCATACATATCGTAGAACTGTTCAATATTCTCACGGGTAAGTTTCTGATTCCAAATATCCATACTTACACCTCCCCGTCAGATCTCGGCATCGCCGGACGATTCGGACGGTTCGCCGGACGCTGCGAAGAAGAATTATCCATGAGCATCAGAAGCGGATACGAAGAGGAGATCACGAACATGATCAGCGCAATGGCGATCATCGGGACTCTTACGCTCGCAAAGGAATTCGCAATTCCAAATGCAATGGCTCCTATCATGGTGCCGCAGGTAAATGTACGCATCAGAATGACTCTTGCGATCGGATGCTTATCCTGACGGATCAGGGACTTATAGTAATCGAGATATCCGAACTGGTGCAGTCCCTGGGAAAAACCTAAGAAAGCAACGCCGATGACCAGGACTTTTGCCGACGGAGAAAGAGCAAAGATAAGGTATCCGACCGAGCTGAGCATCGCGCTCAGAGTGATCCTCGTCTTATGGGAGAAGAAATCTTCAAACCAGATGATCAGAAGCTTCATGATCAGTTCACCGCAAACGATCGCCAGCATATAATAGAAAGAAACCGTTGCCAGCGAGATACGGACCTTCTCAAGATAATCCGGTATAAATACCAGAAAGAACGAAAGCTGAACGCCCAGCGGGAAGATCGTGCTCCAGGCAAAGGTGCCGGACTTGGAGTTCTTCAGTGCATAGAAATAATTCGGAAGACGCACGATCGGCTCATTGGACGGCGGACAGTGACGTACGAAGTACAGGACCTGAATGGCGACAACAAACAGGAAGAACGAAGAAACCATCAGGACAGTAAAAAGACCGAATCTTTCGTAAAGGATACCGCAGATAACAGCACCAACAGATACACCAAGAACATTTCCGGTGTACTGGGCCTGATGGACTCTTCTCTCGGAAAACTCCGCCTGACCCGAGCGGGAAGCATGCAGGCGGTACTCTCTCTGGAACTGAAACAGCATACCCATAAGGAAGCCGATCGGAAGCTGCATGAACACAGTAAGGAACGGAATATCCGCCAGTCCGCAGATCAGAAGCAGGATAAAGGCGATTACGACTGACACGATCACAGCAAGTCTCGAAGTAAGCTTGCGGATCATAAGATCGCGCAGATGTACGAAGCGCCAGAAGCCGAACAGATAGAACAGACATGCGATGATGATCCAAATATGCAGAACCGCATCGCTGTCAAAATATCCCTTCATAGAATCCTTAAGATATGCGGAAAGTACGATCAGGGGCATCGAACAGCCGACACTTGAGAAGAATGAAATGAGACGGAAAGTAGACATACCGTACATGACCGCTCTCGGAACATTTCTGTCCGGCTGCATGAAGATCGTATCAAAGAGTCTTCTCAATTCTCCGTAAATCAGGGAGATCGCTACAGCTATGGATATCATTGTAAATACCCAGGAAAGGGACATGCCGTTCTCTGTTGCAACATAATCACTCTGGGGCTGCATCACCTCAACGATACCCGAGGCCGTACCATCCATGCGGAGAACCGGTGCGACAGATGTGACATACATCACGTTCTGGTCTCTTCTATGGGTAACGATGATCTGCTGCTGTTCAAAGCATTCCATGTACTCCTCACCCGCACCGGAAAGCACATACTGCTTGCCGTCATCATAGGTGCGGTCTGAAGTATAAACGCGAAGGAAAGAGTTTCCGGCCTTCACATAGACATTGACGATGTACTTTTTCTGCGTCTCGTTCGCCGGGATTTCGATCGGGACCGCCATTCCCTCAATCAGATCCTGTCCGGAAAGAACCACGGAAGCACTGGCGGTGTAGGAAGAAAGCGCTGTCTTTCTCTGTGACTGCAGAGCGGAGACATACACATTCGTAACGACGGAAGATACGACGAAAAGAACGACAAGCGCAGTGATCAGACAGAATCCGATTTGACTGGCGATCGCCTTTTTTCCCTTCGGCGCTTTGGTAAAGTTTTCGATCAGGAAATCATTCATAGCGTCGCCTCCGTATTCTTCTTAGATGCAAAACGGATGATCGGCGGGATGATGAACTGAAGAGCGAATCCGAAGAGTGCAACGACAACTGCCGCAATAACGGTCGACAGGATCTTCGTCTCCAGTTTGTTTCCCATATCGTTGATCGGACGGTACTGTGCTGAAAGCTCCAGGAGCGCGGACACTTTTCCCGCCTGGTCCTTGATCGGAACCATATAGTGATAAACATTCTTATCCTTAATTTCATAAGGAGCCATCTCGGCCGTGAGCCATTCGGATACCGGGATATCTTTTGCCACAAGAAGGTCTGAAACACTTCCTGTCAGCATATTGAGAGATCCGTTGGTATATTCATAAAGACCGAAGGCCTGAGTGGTATAGTCGTCTTCATTTGTGTCCATGAGCATATAACGAAGGACCGCGCTGTACCTAGCCGCAGCCTTTGATGCATCTTCTTCGATCTCATTTCCGGAAATGATCTTGGCTGCATTTCCTGCATCCGTCTGGATCCTCGAAACAAGAGTCTTCTGGAATTCCTTCTCGAATCCAAGGCGCATATGGTGTACGGCAAACGAAACCGATACAATAACAAGCACCAGCGCAAACAAAGAAAGGAAGACGATCTTCGCCACTTTCCCCGCTGCATTCGAAGCAGAAGAATTATTATCTGAAACAGGCATCTTGACACCTCTTCGCATAAAAATACACGATAATTATATCGCAATGTCTGATAATTGCAAAACTTCTTCTTAGTAACGGAAAAACATTAAAAAGTCCTGAAGGGATTCCTTCAGGACTTCAGGTGGTTGCGGAGGCGGGACTCGAACCTCGCGACCTTCGGGTTATGAGCCCGACAAGCTACCAACTGCTCCACTCCGCGATGTATATCTAAGATGATGGTGCTCGTGACCGGACTTGAACCGGTACGGGTTTTACCCCGACGGATTTTAAGTCCGTTGCGTCTGCCTATTTCGCCACACGAGCCAGTCATTTCTTAGTGCTAATAAAGATTATCATTGACAGTTTCATTTGTCAAATCAAAATTTCCAGATTATACCACGCGTTTAAAACGCTTTTCTGACCGCAAAAAACCGCTAACGGGATTAGGTTTTATATGCAGATCAGATCCTTAATCACCTCATATTTACTCTCCCCGATACCAGGCACCTTCATCAGTTCTTCCAGGGAAGAAAACCTTCCATGCTCTTCCCTATAAGCTACGATCTTCTCGGCTGTCTTTTCCCCGATCCCGGGAAGTGTCATCAGATCTCTCTCACTGGCGGAATTCAGGTTTACTTTCCCAGCTTTTGAGTTATCTGCTTTCCTTTCATTATCCGGCCTTGGGACAAATAGGTCCTCACCTTCCTCCTGTGCATTTATGGCAGGAATGTATATAGACTGACTGTTTTCCACCTTATACACCATGTCAAGGTGATCACGATCCGCATTTTCCGTAAGACCGCCGGCCAGATCGATCAGCTCATATAAAAATGCAGGAGATTGCAGTTTATAGATCCCCGGCAAGTTCACTTCCCCACAGATATATACGGGAAAGGGATCAATTTTGCTTTCCTCTGTTTCTAGCGTAAAAGACTCTTCCGTTCGTCTTTCTTCAGATTCTATGGTAATGCCCGATCTTTTGGAAAACAGAGCCGTTCCGGCACACACTATAATACCCAGAATAACCATGGCCACTGTGATACCGACTCTTTTCTTATCCATCAGCACAATACCTCGAACAGATCTTTTCGCACAGTATAGAACAATAATCGAAAGCTCGGAGCGACAAAAACTCCGAATGTTAGACGTTTTGACGGAAAACGCATCAAATAGGAAGCCTCTTTTTGTTGTTTTTGGTTGCGGATTTTGCATATTTGAAATAAGATATTAAAAGAGTTAGTTCTCAAAAACTACTTCGGAGGGATAGCACATGCTTCGTGATCATGATAATGATGACAAAGAATTAGATCATCTTCTTCACGCACCACAGGAAGAATTTGATGATTCACAAGGACCGTCTGTATTCGGTACTTTTTATCACTCAAAAGGAAAGACAGAACAGAATAATTCGGAGTTTATGATCCGTAATGATTCAGGCTCATCTGCCACTGGCGACGACGCTGTTAAGCGTCCGCTGTTTCTTTCATTTAAGGCAAATGATCCTGCATCTGACGTATCCGAAGCTCTGCGTTCGCAGAACAATTCGGATGATGAACCGGCCGCTGAGTTCTCGGATGACCTTGCCGGTCTCACAATGGACGAGCCGATCGACGACCCGTTTATCACGGAAAGTCCAAGCGTTCAGGCGGATACCCAGGGCAACGATTATTTCGATGCTTTCCCGGAAGACGATCCGCTGGCGGGATATACTCCGCCGAAATTTGAAGAGCCGAAAAGCGCTCCGGCCAAGCCGAACATGATGGAAACAATGTATGCCAAAGAGGATTACCTCAGCAGCATGCCGAAATACGAGATCGACAATTCTCTTGAAGAAGAGATCAATGCAAGTCTCGGAGATGCCAACTTCAACCCCTTCTCCCCGTTCGCAGCATTTAAGCCGGCAGAACCGGAACCGGAAACACCAGCTCCGGCAGCTGAACCCGAACCAGTTGCTGAACCTGAACCAGTCGTAGAAGAAGCTCCTGTCGAGCAGATCGAAGAATCTGTTGAAGAAACTGTCGAAGAGATAACAGAGGAAGCTCCTGTTGAGCAGATCGAAGAGGCAGTCGAGGAAACTGCCGAAGAGATTACTGAGGAAGCTCCTGTTGAGCAGATCGAAGAGGCAGTCGAGGAAACTGCCGAAGAGATTACTGAGGAAGCTCCTGTTGAGCAGATCGAAGAGGTTGCTCAGGCTGTTCCCGAATCTGGCAGACGTTCTGCTTTTGCCGCTGTTCTCGCTTCTCAGGCCGCACAGGCAGCCGCTCAGCAAGAAGCCGCCGCTGAGCAGATTGAAGAAACAGTTGAAGAGATCTCCGAGGAAGCTCCTGTAGAACAGATCGAAGAGGCTGTTGAGGAAACAGTTGAAGAGATCTCCGAGGAAGCTCCTGTTGAACAGATCGAAGAGGCCGTTGAAGAAACAGTTGAAGAGATCACTGAGGAAGCTCCTGTTGAGCAGATCGAAGAGTCCGTTGAAGAAACAGTTGAAGAGATCGCTGAGGAAGCTCCTGTAGAACAGATCGAAGAAGCTGTTGAGGAAACAGTTGAAGAAATCACTGACGAAGCCCCTGTGGAACAGATCGAAGAGGCTGTTGAGGAAACAGTTGAAGAGACCGTATCAGGAGATGAACCTGTTGTCCAGGAAGATGTTGCCATCGATCAGGCATCGCCTATCATCGACGTTGCTTCTATGGAAGAATCTGATTTTGAGGATGATGTCTCCGCAGCATACCAGAGTCCTTCTGATCTCGATACAAATTCCCTGTATGACGATGCTCCGATCGAGGATCCATCTTTATTCTCCGAAGAAAAAGACGAGGCTTCTGAACAGGCTGATGACTTCGAACCTGAAGAATATGCTTCCATCTATCGCGAGAACGAATCTCTGGCGCAGGAACCAGCTTCATATGCAGGGCCTGAGGTACATCCGCATGTATCGATCGCCTCTACTAACTTAGAACCGATTGATAACGTATACAACACCACTGCACCTGAAGTGCCGGAAGAGCCGGAAGAGTCGGAAGAAGCTCTTGTCGTGAAGAATCATCTCCTTTTCGGTGATGAGAGCGAGAGCGCTTTCCATGAAGCAGCACTTAAGGACATCGAGAAAGAAAAGCAGGAAAAAGCGGCAGCAGCTGCCGCCGCCATCACTACGGCAACTGAAGTAGAGATCAGAAAATCTTCGGATTCTTCCAATCTCCGTCCGGGTTCGTCCTACTCTTCTTCCGACAAACCGAAGGAAAGTGCAACGGAAGCAAAAGAAGTAGCTCCGAAGACCCAGCGTCCGGGTGCTGCCTCTGCTGCAGCCAACTCCCGTCCGGGAATCAACAGAAACATCAGTTCGAGTGCACAGGTCGCCAAGACCCAGCACCACACCTACAATGTTGCTTCCCAGCGCGGTTCCATTACTCCTGTCGAACAGCAGGGTCATGTAAACGATAAGAAGCGCAGTGTTGTAAGACCGATCATCCTGATTGCTCTGGGTCTTATCTGCATTGGCGGTCTGGTCTTCTGCTGGAAGTACTTCAATCTCGGCAACGTCTTCTCTTCCGAGACGACAAAACCGAAGACGACGACTTATGCGCCGAAGGAAACTTCCATCATTGAAATCTCCGAGAGTTCTACGGAAGATTCGACAACTACGGAAGAACCTACAACGACCACGACCGAGGAGCCGACCACCACAACTACTGAGGAGCCGACGACTACAACTACGGAAGAGCCGACGACGACTACGACTGAGGAGCCGACCACGACTACGACCGAAGAACCGACAACAACAACTACTGAAGCTACGACCACAACCGAAAAGCCTACCACGACAGAAGAACCGACAGAGACAACAGCAGCTCCTTCCGATTTCCCGAAGACGAGCTTCTCTACGAAGATCACGAACGCGAAGGCTTCCGGCAGTAGCTGTTCCTTCGATATCAAGTTCACCAATAACGGTTCGAAGACATCTTCCCTCAATGCTTCCATTGAGTATGTGACGATCCGTTTCGAGACCAGCGCGAAGATCACAGATATCTCCTGCACGAACTTCACCGTTGTTCCGAAAGAAGGCAGCAAGAACACTTTCTATCTCTATCCAAACAGCAATGAAGCTCTTGCTAAGAAAGATACGATCGTTGCATCGGTCGAAGCTACCGGTGATTCCAAGATCGGTTCCTTTAAGATCAGAGACTTCTACGTGAAGTACCTCTGATCCAAAGGCGAAAGCCTAAAAGACAAATCAAAAAGGCGCTGTCTCAAAACAAATGAGACAGCGCCGTTTCTTTTCACTAATTATATATGTATCGGATTACTTTTCGATCGTCATACCGGAAAGGAAAGCGTTGATAAATCCGTCGAGGTTACCATTCATAACGTTATCGACATTTACCTCTTCATAACCTGTACGATGGTCCTTCACCAGCGTGTACGGGCAGAATACATAGGAGCGGATCTGGCTGCCCCATGCGATATCCATCTGAACACCCTTCAGGTCCTCAATCTTCTCCATGTGTGCGGCCATAGCCAGCGCATAGAGTTTGGCTTTCAACATATTCATCGCTGTTTCACGGTTCTGGATCTGGGAACGCTCCGCCTGGCAGGCAACTACGCATCCTGTCGGGATATGTGTCAGACGTACGGCCGAGTCAGTACGGTTAACGTGCTGTCCGCCTTTACCAGTTGCACGGTAGGTATCTACACGGACATCCGCCATATCGATCTTGATGTCGATCGTATCATCAAGTTCCGGCATAACTTCGCAGGAAGCAAAGGATGTATGTCTTCTTGCCGAAGAATCAAACGGAGAAATACGGACAAGACGGTGTACACCGATTTCAGAACGGAGGAATCCGTAAGCATTCTCGCCAATGATCATCATGGAAACACTCTTGATACCGGCTTCATCACCATCAAGATACTCGAGTTCCTTGATCTCAAAATCGTGATCCTGCGCCCAGTGACAGTACATTCTGTAAAGCATGCTGACCCAGTCCTGCGCTTCCGTTCCGCCGGCACCGGCATGAAGCGTTAAGATCGCATTATTCTTATCATACTCACCGGTAAGAAGGGTCTCCAGACGCATCTTCTCATAATCGGTCGTAAACTTCTTGACGCCTTCCTGCGCTTCAGCAAGAACATCCATATCCTCCGCTTCGTTTCCGAGTTCACAGAGGACCAGAAGATCCTCACGGGAAGCAGCCAGATCTTCAAAAGTCTTAATGCGCTTCTGAAGTCTTTTCATCTTCGTCTGTTCTTTCTGGGCACGCTCAACGTCGTTCCAGTAATCCGGCTCCTGAGATCTGGCCTCAAGTTCCGATACCTGATCGCTTACCTGCTTGATATGCAGAGCATCACGCAGAAGCTCGATCTTCTCTTCATACCCTTCCAGTTCCAGACGCAAATTGTCGAATTCCAGCATTATTCTTTACTCCCATCTTTCAGTTCGGAAACGAACTCTTTCAATCTCTTCATGGCTTCCTGTATATTCTCCAGAGATGCGGCATAACTGATACGAACGTGACCTTCCCCGCATTTACCGAATGCATTACCGGGAACGATAGCCACCTTTTTCTCCATAAGGAACTTCTCACAGAACTGCTCACTGGAAAGACCCAGTCCTTCGATGCTCGGGAATGCATAAAAAGCTCCGGTAGGTTCAAAACAAGTAAGTCCCGCGTCATTAAGCCCTTTGATGATCACTCTTCTTCTTCGGTTATACTCATCGCGCATCTCTTCGACTTCCTTGTCGCCGTTTCTGCATGCCTCGATGACTGCATACTGCGCTGTCGTCGGAGAACTCATGATGCAGTACTGATGCACTTTATTCATCGCTGCCAGCAGAGGCGCCGGTCCGGCCATATAGCCGATACGCCAGCCGGTCATGGCAAAAGACTTGGAAAAACCGTTGACGACGATCGTTCTGTCGTACATCTCCGGGAAGTTTGCCATAGAAGCCGGTTTTTCACCGGTATAGCTCAGTTCGGAATAAAGCTCATCGGATACAACAAAGATATTCGGGTGACGCATAAGGACATCCTTGATCTTAGAAAGATCTTCGTATGTCATAGTCGCACCTGTCGGATTGCCCGGATAGCCGAGAATGATGTACTTCGTCTTATCAGTAATAGCTGCTTCCAGAGCTTCCGGAGTCAGCTTATAATTGTCTTCTTCTTTCGTTTCAATAACTACAGGAACACCGTGAGCCAGAGTTACCGTCGCCTTATAAGCAACAAAACACGGCTCAAGGATAATGACCTCATCACCGGGATCGATCAGAGCGCGGGCGATCAGATCGAGCGCCTCACTGCCACCGACGGTCACCAGGATCTGGGACTTCGGATCGTACTTCAGATCGAATCTTCTCTCCAGATACTCGGAGATCGCCTTACGGACTTCAATATATCCCTGATTCGGTGAATAGTGCGTATAGCCGTCTTCCAGAGAAAAAATGCCGGCCTCACGGATATTCCACGGAGTAACAAAGTCCGGCTCACCGATAGAAAGCGAGATCACCTCACCTTTCATCTCATTGGCCAGATCAAAGAAACGACGGATCGCTGATGGAGCGATATTGTTTACTACTGTAGATATTTTGCTTTGATAATCGATTTCCATTGATGTATATTCCCCTCAGCAGTTATCTTACAGTACGATTGCCTCACGGTCATCTGTCTGTTTCTGTGTAAACAGTGTACCGTTGCTCTTATACTTCTTTAATATGAAGTGTGTCGATGTGGAAAGAACACCCTCAAGCGGCGCAATCTTCTCGGAAACGAAGTTCGCAACCTCACGAAGTGTCGAATCCTCGATGATCAGCATCAGGTCAAAACCACCGGACATCAGATAGCAGGATGAAACCTGCGGATAACGGTAGAACTGGCTGGCGATCTTATCAAATCCCTGATTTCTCTGCGGGGTGATACGGACCTCGATCAGAGCCGTTACCTCTTCGCGCTCGGTCTTTTCCCAGTTGATCATGGTATTGTACCCGAGGATCACGTTCTCCTTCTTGCAGGCGTCGAGCTCTGCAACGATCTCTTCCTGCGACGCATTCAGCATCACGGCCAGTTCTTCCACCTTGATCCTTGCATTATGTTCTACGAGCTTCAATAATTCGATACGGTTTACCATTCGATCCACCTCCGAGCCAAAATCACTTCTGATATTCTACCACAACGTTTCTGTATGTGTGTACTTTTTACACTGTCGGTATCAGAAAATACAGAAGATGGGTCACCTTAAGAAAAGATGACCCATCTTTGAGTTACAAATTACGTATTCAGATACGAGCTACGCCGCTCTTTCTTGCAGCCTCAGCAACTGCAGCAGCAACAGCCTTACCAACGCGCGGATCAAAAGCATCCGGCAGGATGTACTCAGGATTGAGTTCCTCATCGGAAACAACACCTGCGATCGCATTAGCAGCAGCGATCTTCATCTCATCGTTGATGTCAGAAGCACGTACATCAAGAGCACCACGGAAGATACCCGGGAAAGCAAGTACGTTGTTTACCTGGTTCGGGAAGTCGGAACGGCCTGTAGCCATAACAGCAACGCCAGCCTTCTTAGCTTCATCCGGCAGAATCTCCGGTACAGGGTTAGCGCAAGCAAATACGATCGGATCTTTTGCCATGGTAGCTACCATATCTGCTGTCAGTACGCCCGGAGCGGAAACACCGATGAATACGTCAGCACCGACGATAACATCCTTGAGGGAACCCTTCTTCATCTTCTGGTTTGTGATAGCAGCGATCTCTTCCTTAGCGGAGTTGAGCTTCTCACGACCCTGGTAGATAGCACCGGTTCTGTCGCAGAGAACTACGTCCTTCAGGCCACGGGAGATCAGGAGCTTCGTAATAGCTGTAGCAGCAGCACCTGCGCCGTTAACTACAACAGAGATCTCTTCGATCTTCTTGCCAACGATCTTCAGAGCGTTTGTAAGACCTGCAAGAGTGATAACAGCTGTACCATGCTGGTCATCGTGGAAGATCGGGATGTCACATCTTTCCTTGAGCTTCTTTTCGATCTCGAAGCATCTCGGAGCGGAGATATCCTCGAGGTTTACGCCGCCAAAAGAACCAGCGAGAAGAGCAACTGTGTTAACGATATCGTCAACTTCCTTGGAACGGATGCAAAGAGGGAATGCATCTACATCACCGAAAGCCTTAAACAGTGCGCACTTACCTTCCATAACCGGCATACCTGCTTCCGGTCCGATATCGCCAAGACCAAGAACAGCTGTACCATCTGTAACAACAGCTACGAGGTTGTGACGACGTGTATATTTGTAGGAGAGATCGACATCCTTGGAGATCTCGAGACACGGCTCAGCAACACCCGGTGTATATGCAACAGAAAGATCGTGCTTGGAAGCTACAGGAGCACGTGTGATTACTTCGATTTTACCCTGCCATTCGGTATGCTTAAGAATGGCTTCTTCTTTAATATCCATAATTCAATCCTCCACATATGTATCTTTTTTACAGGAACATAACAATAATAGGCAAACTTTCCTATAATTTCAACCCATGAAATCACCAAAGATACCTATTAAAAAGAAGAGTTTAGGGGCATATTGCCAAATGAAAAGGGCAAATGAAAATTAGTTTCTGTCGAGCACCGTGATCATGTGGTACCGAAGGCCCAGATTGCGGAAGATCACGAGGATGAGATAAGCACGCAGGAAGCTCTCCACCAGGCTCTGCCCGATAGATCCGTCGTTTAAGATCTTGTAGATCACAAAATGAATGACAGTATAGATCATCGAGACAACAGTAAGCTCCGCAAATATCGACAGTTTATGTCCGTGCGTCTTTCTAAAGCTTTCGACGATCGAGTAAAAGGATCTCGTTTTTCAAAGAACACCAGTCCCGGGATCGCATAACAGGCCGGAAGCAGGAAGATAACGACATACGGAAGATAACTCAGCACCAGAAGCGACGGTACGCAGATCACGGTAGAAAACAGGATCAGCCACCAGATCCGCGAAAAATAGATCGAAGGCGCTTTTTTCAGACTGATATTTCTCTTGTCACAGGTAAAAAGGACGAAGTAGAAAAATCCGAGAAGATGCATCAGCGCCAGATATGAGCAGAATGCCATGAGATAGACGAGATTGGCCGTCGTGAAAACATCCGTAAACGGATGGGCGGAATAATAATCCGTAAAGCTGTCCGCCTTGAACATGTCCTCATACCAGTACATGACCTGAGAAAAGTCAGGATCACCCGGCGGCGACAGCAGGATATAAAAAGAAACTCCCCACGCAAAAAGGAGGAGCAGCACTGCTGCCCACCTTTTGCTAAGAGAGTCTATTTTATACGATTCAAAAGGTTTCGAGAGGATCATGCCGTCTCTATACCACCGATCAGAGGTTAGCCGTAGCGATCGTCAGATCATCGCAGATCTGACCATTAACGATGTGCTCAGCAACCATGCGCTTTGCCTTGTTCGGATCCATCTTGATATAGGTGACCTTGGAACCATCTGCATCAATTACTTCAACGATCGGCTCATACTTGCAAAGGCCGATGCAGCCTGTCATGGTAACAGCAACATCCTCGATACCTCTGGTCTTCAGCTCTTCAACGATAGCTGTCATGACCGGACGGGCACCAGCTGCGATACCGCAGGTAGCCATACCAACAACGATACGCTTACCGGCTTCGGATCTAGCGGACATGTCGGACTTTGCCTTGTTCTTGATTGCTTCGAGTTCTGCTAATGATTTCATACTTATAAACCTCCAAGTATTGATTCTTGTTGTTCGCGATAATAATCACACAAAAACAAATATATCTCCGGTTCCTGCAAGGACATTCCATCCAGCTTTTCCTTGATCTCGCGGGTATCGATGACCGATTCGCCGTTGATGTCATGCTTGAAGATTACGACGAAATCGCAGGTCTTCTCACAGGACCCGACTAACGCGGCCAGTGACTCGCCCACATCTCCCAATGGAAGGCAGTCGATCGAAGAAGGCACCAGTGTAGCTACCACTTTCGTTCCCTCACCCAATTTGCTCGAAATCTCCAGGCTGCCGCCAGTCAGTTCGCAAAGCTCCTTCAGAAGAGGAAGTCCTAATCCTACTTTTCTCGTACTTCTGGTCGTGGCAAAAGGATCGGTCACTTTCGAGACGAATTCCTCGCTCATGCCGCACCCGTTATCTATAAATGAGATCACCAGGCGGTCTTCTTTCGATATCATGTCGATCGACAGGGTCACCAGCGAAGCGCCGGCTCGAGTCGAGTTCGTCAGGATATCCAGAATATGAAGCGATAATTCTCTCAAGATACTCCCCTTTTTCCTGCCTGAAAATACGGCGGGAAAAGCACTTTTCGTTCTATATTTGTTATTGTCAACGTTGCTATTATATCACTTTCTCATCAGATCCCGCAATGCATTGACGAATGTCCTTGCATCCATATCCGGATTTTTTTCAAGCGGAAGTTTCAACGAATATCCGGGATCGGCAATGTCCGGAAGCTGATGGGCATCCGAGTCCACGATATAGTGATAGGAAGCAAGTTCCGGATGTTTGTCCCAGAACTCCGGGAGATTGCATCTTCTGCTGACTTCAAGCAGTCTCCCCTTCCACTCCTCCGGAACGGTACCGAGGGATGCGACCATACTGTAGGAATCCTTGTCGATATGTGCGGGGATCGCTGCAGCCCCCATGCTGTCGAGCTTTTCATAAAGCTCGATCATCGACACATCCGAACCTGTGGAAAGAAGGTACGGCAGTTCTTCGACGATCTCATCGTCATCGTTCATGACGTACTGGTTTCCGAATATCTCCACGCGGTTTTTGATCTTCGGACGATGGGATGTCCAGTATTCTTCAAACCCCAGAGCTGTCTGAAGATCCGGGAAAAGACCCAGCACATGAAAGCCTTCTGCGACTTCCACTTCCATACCGGGGATCACTAAAGGTGTCTTGCCATGTTCTTTTTTCAGGAATTCGGAACAGCGGATAGCCGCTTCACAGTTTTTCGCCGAGCAGTGATCCGTGATCGCGATGACATCCAGCCCGTTCAAAAGGGCCATAGATACCATATTCCCCGGCGTCATATCGTTTTCAGCACAGGGGGATACGGCAGAATGCATATGCAGATCACATACGAAAATGGCCATCCGACTTCTAACCTACGCTTCCATGGTTTCCATGATGCCGTTTAATACCGCACAGGCCGTATAGGTATCCATAGATGTACTGCACACACAGATCTCCTCGGCCTTCGCTTTTTCAAGGACAGCTTCCTGAAGGACAACATCCTCGGTCAGGATCACAAGCGGGCACTCATTCAGGGAAGCAACGGCGATAACGTTCATGCTGTTTAAGATCGTGAACCAGCACTCATCATTTTGCAGGTGCGCCATGACGTGCGAAAGCATATCGCCCGCATAGCCTTTTTTCACCTCGGCCTCCGGATGGAAGACCTCTGTTAATACGTTTAGATCCATTGCTTCAATGATCTCAGATACTGTTCTCATATTGTCTCCTTTTCAAAAAGGCTTATTCCTTCTTCATTCTCTTCTGGCGGATGATGCAGTTGTTGATCGAGGCTCTTCCCTGCACGATATCCTCAGCCATCGCGGCACAGGAAGGAGCTCCGCACGCACCGCAGTCGAGCTGCGGAAGTGTCGCTAGGATCTCATCGATCTGCTCATACTTCGTCATGGCTTCACCGATATTCTCCGAAAGGCGCATCGCGTGGTTCTCCGGAAGAGGAAGCTCCCATACCTGCGGGATGATGTCTTCTTCATGGACGATCAGCTGCGGGAAAAGCTGCTTTTCGAGATAAAAATCGTGAACATGTTCACGAAGCTTCGCAACAGCCGCAAAGCGGTTCATGACCGTAAGCGGTCCGCCGATGCATCCGCCGAAACAGCAGGTCGCCTCGACATAGGCGATCTTCTTGATGTTATCTCTGTCGATCTCCTCTAAGATATCAATCACGTTCTCGATACCGTCGACCGACAGATAGTTCTCGATCATCATGCTCGTCGATTCCCCGCCGATAGCTGCACAGCGAAGTCCGTTCGGATCAGAGATGCGGATCGCTCTTTCCTCTTCATGGGTAAGATGGTCATGGTCGGTAAGCTTATCGAGAAGCTTACGCAGCTGCGGATACACGTCATGTGTACCGACACAGGTGGAGATCAGCGACTTCTTTTTCCAAAGAGGATTAATGACCGACGTAACACGGGCCGGGCAAGGAGAGATATAGCAAAGATAGATCAGTGACTTTTTGATCTGCAGTTTCTGGCACAGATAATCGATCGCATACTGGGCAGTAAGCTCAAGCGGAGAATCCAGCGTGATCAGGTGGGAGATCAGTGCGCGGTACTTCATCTGGATCAGTCTTACGACGACAGGACATGTCGTACTGATCATCGGGAAGATCTCGCTCTTCTCATCTTCGGAAAGGTCCTCTACCTGGGACTGCTTTTCATGAAGCATCTGGCGCGCGGCAGATACATATCCCGAATAGCCGATGGACTCGTCAAAGACGTAATCGAAGCCCATCTGGCGGACACACTTCATGACATCGATGCGCGTGGCGCTGTTTTCAAACTGCGAAAAAATCGCAGGGCTTACTATCGCGACTTTGACCTTACCGCTGGCGGCCGAAAGACGTTCCTCAAGGGTATCGGTCACGGCGATCTTGGCGTGGTAGGGGCAGATACGGATACACTGGGCGCAGTCGATACAGCGGATGTCGTAGATTGTCGCTTTCCCGCCGCGCACGCGGATCGCCTGTGTCGGGCATCCCTTACTGCAGGTGGTACATCCGACACAAAGATCCCCTATCAAAGATACACTGTGTAGTTTTTTCACGTTATTCCTCTCAAGTTCCGGCAGCCGGGAGTCCCCTTCTGCCTTCAGTTATCACGTAAACTGGACGGTCATCGTTACTTTGGTGCCTTCGCCTACCTTCGTATCGATATTGAGCTCATCGCAGTTCTTCTTAATATTTGGAAGTCCCATACCGGCTCCGAAGCCCATCTCACGGGCCAGATCCGGTGCGGTGGACCAACCTGCCACCATGGCCTGGTCCAGATCCGGTATACCCGGGCCGTGGTCTTCGATCACGATCACGACTCGGTCGGGATGTACAGTCACCTCTGCCATGCCGCCATGTCCATGGATCACGGCGTTGATCTCGGCTTCATACATGGCAATAGATGCTCTCTTGATGTCCTCGGCCTTTACGCCCAGACGGCTTAAAGACTTCTTCATGGAGGAGCTCGCTTCGCCCGCATGGGTGAAATCGTTATCCCTTATCTCATATTGGCGTACTAACGGTTCTATACGGCAGCCTCCTTACCACGAAGTCCAGCTTCGTAAAGAAGTCCGCAGCAGGTAAACATGGAAAGCGGGCTGGTCATCAGGCCGATGCCCTTATCACGGGCCAGTTCCTGCATCGTCTCATCCGGAACCTTGCCACGGACGAAGATGATCACTTTTACGTCGAGCATCTCGGCGGTACGGATCGTCTGGGGATTCACCAGACCCGTGATCATGATCTGACTGTCATCGGAACTAAAAGCCATAACATCACTCATCAGGTCCGAGCCACAGGCGATTTTCAGGTCTTCCTCAAAACTCTCTGTTTTTACGAGGATCTCTGCGTTAAGAAGATCTGCGCAATCACAAACTTTCATATTCTGACCTCCTAAACCATGCGGGGCCCTCAGGTAAAAGAAATGAGGAGACTAGCTTTTCCCGCATCTATATAGAACTATTATGTTAATTATATTATTATCATGTAGTTTGTGCTACAGAATTTCGTGGAATTTCTCTAGATAACATGTGAGGTAGTTCGGATTTTTAATGGTATAATGTCTCTGATTTCTTAATTGGAAGGGGCAACCACCATGATGAACTTTCGCATCTATCCGAATCTTCTGTATCTTCTGCCACCCGAAACGCACAATACAGCAGATCTTGAACGCACTCTTGGAGAACACCCTGAGATCAAGTTCGTATCCTTCGTAGGCATCGACCTCGCCGGAAACGACACGGACGAGAAGATCCCGATCAGCAACTTCATTGATAACCTCCAGGGATACTTAAGCGGATGCGTAGTCCAGACCGACGGTTCTTCCGTTGAACTTCCCGGCATCGCCACATTAAACGACGGCCGTGTCGACTTCGAACCGGACCTCAACGTCATGTGGTTCATCGATTATAACTATGAGCATTTAGCTCCGGAAAACGATCTTCCGATCGGTACTCTCCGAATTCCTTCCTTCCTTATCCATAACGGCGATAAAGTCTGTTCACGCTCCATCTTAAAGCGTTGTGCAGATAGATTTGCTTCTGAACTCGAAAGATACCTCAGAGAATACCCTGCACTCTGTGAAGAGCTTGGCTTCTCCATAGAAGATCTTTCACGCATCGAGTTGACAACTGCTACTGAACTTGAATTCTGGGTAAGCTCTCCGGAAGAAAAGATCAACACGCGTGTTCTCTCGACATCCCAGAGCCTTAAGGAACAGTACTGGAAACGCACCAAGGGTGTTGTACGTACCGCTCTTGAGCAGGCCGTCATGCTCCTTGAGCTTTACGGCTTTGAGCCGGAGATGGGCCATAAGGAAGTCGGCGGTGTTAAAGCACACCTTTCCGATGCCGGTGATTTCCAGGACATCATGGAACAGCTCGAGATCGACTGGCACTATTCCAATGCACTTCAGGCTGCAGACTACGAGCTGCTGGCCCGTATCTTCATTAAAGAGATCTTCCGTATGCACGGTCTCGAAGTAAGTTTCTGTGCCAAGCCGCTTCCGGGCGTTGCCGGTTCCGGTGAACATACACATGTCAATGCCGTGGCATTCTTAAAGGATGGCCATAAGGTCAACCTCTTCAGCCCGAAGGATATGAACACCGATTTCCTCGGCACGATCGGCTGGGGTGCACTGATGGGCTTTATGAAGCACTACAGTCTCATCAACCCATTCATCTCTGTCACCACAGATGCCTTCCTTCGTCTGCAGCCGGGTTACGAAGCGCCGACTCATGCCGTCGCTTCTCTGGGTCAGGACATCCACACACCGTCCCGTAACCGTTCGGTACTTTTGGGCCTCATCCGAAACTCTGAAAGTGCTGTGCAGACCAGATTCGAGATCCGCTCCCCTAACCCGCACACCAACACGTACCTCTGTCTTTCTGCCGCATATCAGTGCATGCTCGACGGTATTGAATACGCTGTCACATCCGGTCACTCCACGCAGGAACTCGAAAAGGAATTCTGCAAGGGGTATGGCGAAGAAGCAGAGTATCTCGAGAAAGATCGCATGTACCGCTGTGAAGAAGATATCTTCACGCACTTCTCGATCGAGGAGCGTGACCGTCTCTTCGGTACACCGCCGGCGACCGTTTACGATTCCCTGCGTTGTCTTCTGAACACTGACGACATGATCCCGATCCTTTGCGCAGGAGATGTCTTCAGCGATCAGCTCATCCGTTCCTATACGCATGCGATGCTCGACCGCTGGCAGATGGAACTGTCCGAGCGCATCATCCCGTCGAACTTAAGCCAGATCAGAAACATCGTTCCGTTCCACGATATCACCAACAGTTATGATGTCGCCGCATGGAAAGAGATCGATGCAATCCGTAATCACCTGGCCAAAGATACCGCTGAATATGTCTCCATTTTCAAGGAGATCCGCCTCGCAATCGATGCCAAGAACTTAAAAGAGTTAAGTAAGCTCCAGCAGAAGATGAACTCTCTGATGAACGAGATGAACAAGCTCTACGCCGATTACGGAGCAAACCAGATCTAAAACTGATCGTCGATTCTATTCGACCTTCTTCAGAACAATCAAACTAAACAAAAATACCTTCTCGCAAGCTACACCGATTTTCAGGGCAGAATGCGGAAGGTATTTTCACATTAAAGTTTAAGGAGCATTCGTACTATAGCGCTCTTCCGTAGGTATACTTGGCTGTCTGACCGACGATCATCTTCCCGCTTCCGTCCTTAAAGTACGGGAATACCCAGTAATAGTTATACTGTGTCTTCGACGCTGTCTTGTCCGTAAAGGTAGTTCCTTTCGTCGTCATGCCGACATAACCATATGGTTTACCATCGACGATCCCGTATACGAGATAACCATTTGCTCCGGTCACAGCATTCCAGGTAAGTTTCACGCCTCCGGTAACGGAAGATGCCTTAAGACCTGTGACCGCTGTCAGGATTCCTTTTGCATACACATACTTCGTGCACGATCTCGGAATCATGTTCCCGAGCTCATCTTTGACATACGGGAATACCCAGTAGAAGTTATAGTCATTGTAAAGAGCCTTCGTATCCGTAAAAGTCGTTCCCGAAGTCATGCCCACATAGCCGTACTTTCCGTTCTTCTGACCGTAGACCAAATATCCTTCGGCTCCGGAACTTGCCGTCCAGGTAAGGGTTACTCTTTCCTTTCCCGCCGGGGCCGCCTTCAGATTTTTCACCTCAGCTGGTGGTGTGATTTTCTTCCAGACAGGATATAGGACCTTATCTTCTGTTATTGTAATCGTATCACCTGCTACATACTGTGCAGTCGTTGCATTGGGAGTCTTAGACCATCCGACGAATTCGCAACGTGCCTTAAATGGTTCATCTGGAAAGACCGGATATTCCTCTCCATCCACAGCATATTCTGAATACCATGCACTTTCTTCTGCCGACATTTTATACTCTACGCTAAACAGCTCCGTATACGGGATCCAAGTCACATTCTCAAGATCCTGATGTGCCCATGGTTTGTCTGCGGGATAATAGACTTTGACGGAAGGTATTCGGTTAAATATCTGATTATCATCTGCGGTTCCCGGTCCACCAAGCAATACAATACGAGAAAGATTCGTACCGGAAAAAGCCGCATATCCTATTTTATTCACTCCGACTGGTATAACAATACTTGTTAAAGACTTACAATTCCAGAACGTATATGCAAACAAAGAATCTATTCCTTCGGGAAGATTCACTTTGCGTAGTGACGTACAATCCTGAAAAACTTCGCTTTCAAGATACGTTACACTGGAAGGTATCGCAATCGAGATCAGACTGCTGCAGCCTTTAAATGCTTCATATCTTATTTTGGTTAATCCTTCCGGTAGAACGGCTGTTTTAAGTGAAGTACACTGAGCAAAAGCACAAGGACCTATTAGCGTCACATTCTGTGGAACTTCAATCATCTCTATAGCAGTATTCTGGAATGTCGAATCTTCTATCGCTGTCAGTTTACTATTCCCTGAAAAGGTAACCTTCTTTACTGGGCATCCAAAAAATGCTCCATCTCCAATCGTAGCTACATTTTCAGGAATCTCAATGGAGGACGTAAGAGACGTGCAACCTGCAAATGCTTTATCCCCAATCTTTGTCAGGCTTTCAGGGAAATTGATGCAGGTCAATGGGCAATTGGCGAAAGCAGAAGATCCGATTGTAGTTACGTTTTTAGGAATCACAACGCTCGTCAACGAACAGTTCTTAAATGCATCATTCCCGATCACTGTAACAGATTCAGGAATAATAATACTAGTCAAAGAAGTGCATCCGCCAAATCCAGACAGGCTCTTCAAAGAAGCTGGTAAAATGACACTATTTATTAATTCGCAATTCAAAAATGCATTACCACCAATTGACTGAAGAGAATTCGGAAGAGATATCGTTTTCAATGCTTTGCAGTCTGCGAATGCATTTGAGCCTATTGACTTAATGGACTGGGGAAAAGAAACAGACGACAGCAAACTGCAACCCACAAAAAGGCTGTTTGGAATAGCTTCAACGTTATTCGGAATAATAGCACTTGTCAGTGAAACACAATTATAGAAGGCCCCTTCCCCAAAAACTCTTAATCCAGAAGGAAATTGCACATTCAACATAGATGTACAATTCGCAAAAGCCTGCTCGCCGATAGAAACTATCGCATCTGAGAATGTCACTGTCCTCAAACTGCTACATCCTGAACATGTTCCCTTTTGAATTTGAGTAAGCTTTGAAGGAAATGAGATCGACGACAATTTGGTACAATTAAAGAAAGCATACTGCCCCAATTCATTCAGATGATATGGAAGGGATATACTTGCCAGTTCTGTACAATCGGAAAAGGCAAACCTTCCGATTTTTGTAAGTGTGATTGGAAATGACACACTTTTGACCTGCGAACAATACGAAAACGCCTGATTTCCAACACGGGATAATCCGTATTCGATGACCACACTCTTTATCGAAGACCGATAATTCTTCCACGGCACATTTTCACTAGTATAATCATCCATTGCTCCAGAACCACTGATTGTAAGAGTCCCGGAACTATCCAGAGTCCATGTAACAGAAGATCCACACGAACCGGATGCTACTATACCAGCTGCTTTGACTTTATTCACAGGGATAAGAAGTCCAATAAACAATAAAATGCCTGTAACTAGAAGCAACATTTTTCGTATATGCCTCATATCAACACCTCCCAGTAAAAAACGCTCATTCAAAATTTTCTTAATATGCTAAACCATTTACTTCTACGGATTTTTCACCAGGAATGATCTGGTTATTACTATCCCTAAAATACGGAAAAACCCAATATCGATTCAATTGAGTTGAGGATGCCAAAGTATCTGTATAAGTCGTACCCGTCGTCATACTAATGTATCCGTATGTTCCGCCTCCTCTAATACCATAGATCAGATAGCCTTCAGCATCAGTTGACGAATTCCAAGTAAGTCTTATACTTCCAGATTGTGGAATTAAAGCAAGATTCGTCACCGCTGGACAAATTCCCGCAGCAGTAACCATAACACTTACATCTCCAGGATAAACAGTTCCATAGTAATCAGTTACGTATGGGAATACATAATAGTCATCCCCTGTAAAACTCGCAGTTTGATCCAAAACAAGGCATCCTAAAACTACATTTGATTCAGTTGAATCCAAATCAATTATATCTCTTGTCATAGCAAAATAACCATATACTCCATTTTTTCTGGCATAGATCAGATACCCATCAGTATACTTATTTGCTAACCATTGCAGCTCAACATCGTTTTTTCCGGCAGGTTTTGCCGAAAGGCCGGTAACCGCAGGCAGTGTAACATCTTCGTTAATGTATCTTACATAGCCATAGATATACAACCCTGAAGCAGTCATGTCACGGATATCCCCCACGATGACTCCACTGACCGAATTATTATGCGCCGCCTCTACAACCTGTCCATTTCCAATATAAATCGCGGAGTGATGGATCCCATGATACAAAGGGCACGGACTCGGATGGTCTGAGAAAAAAGGACAAAACACATTTCCTGTCGCACAAGACGGGCTATACCAATAGATCACGTCCCCCGGAAGAAGATCTGATTCTGCGATTGCTTCAGGAGTCAGACGGATTGCTGTGTTATTGTCTATACAAGTATGTCCATTCTCAATATCTTCTATTTGCTGACCGGAACCGGCTCTCATATGTACACCTAAAGACTCAAGGAAAACATATGCGACAAATGACCCGCAGGTAAAAGAATTGGGAACATTCGATGGCAACATATATGGTTTTCCGATCTGATTAAAAGCTTCAAGCATCACTTTCACCCGACGATTACTAAAATATGCATACTGAGGCACTATCGATGTAACTTTATAGTCCGAGCCGAAAGTGAATACAATATGCTCATATGTCAGTGTTGTATTGCAATACCGAACTTCTGTAACCGGATCAGTATAATAGATGTCACTTCCTATCGAATAAAAACCTGTCGGGCCGCTTTTGGAACTACCTGTTTCACCTTCCGGAATATAATCACTGTTCACTCGGTTTTCCAGTTCATCCTGATACCATTGTCTGTAGATCTCTTCATCAGAATAATGATCGTAACGATCTTCGTTTCTATTAGGATCAAGATCTTCTTCGTCCAGATTTTCCAAGTATTCCAAAATCCTCTGGTTCAATCCTTCATCTATCTCCATTCCAGATGACGATTCAAATCCAGACTGTTCACTTTCGGGTTCTTCATCTGCTACCACATTAGAAAAGAGAATTGAAATCACCAAAACTACTACTAGCATTGAAAGGATACGACGATGCTTCATAAGATACCTTCCCTATTAAATAACCCCAAACCTACTTTCTTTATATCACCAAAGGACAACTTGTCGCAACGGCAAGCGACATATATTTACAGAATTTCAACATTTCAGGCAACGAAAAGAAATCCCCCGATATTCACACCAATTACTGACTGGCAGAAAAGCGGGGGATTTTATATTCCTGTTATAGATAGATCAAAAGATTCGGATCACATTCAACACATTCTCAAAGTTCTCAAGACCGATGGCGAGCTTGGCTTCATTCAGATCACCATCTTTTCCGAGGATCACGGCCTTCTCACCTTCGGCTTCATATACGCAGGGCTGGCAGGAGATCTCCGGGAAAGCCTTCTCGATCTGATCATCGGATACAGAATCCGGAAGTCGTAAAAGAACGGAGATGCGGTGCTCTTCGATCGGCTTTAATACCGGAGTCTCGGATTCATACCACTCGGCGATATGTGCATTTCTGCTCTGGTGTTCAGCGGCATCCATAATGTCACCGACGACAGCGGACGCCGTCGCAAGTTTTCCGGCGCCCTGACCATAGAACATCGCGTCACCTAATGCATTACCTGTGACCATAATGGCATTAAATACATCATTGGCCACCGCAAGCGGATGCTCTTTGGAGACAAGATGCGGTGCAACATAAACGAAGGAACCTTCGTCACCGTTTTCGAAGACCGCCAGGAGTTTGATCGAGGCGTTCATCTCTTTTGCATATTCCATATCCTTGGTGGTGATGGATGTGATGCCTACGGTAAAGAGCTTGGTCGGATCGACATATGCGCCGTCAAGAGCAATGGTACTTAAGATCGCGATCTTTCTCTGGGCATCGATACCATCGACATCCGCGGACGGGTTATTCTCCGCATAGCCCTTGGCCTGTGCTTCTTTAAGTGCAGTCTCAAAATCAGAGCCGTTTTCAGCCATCTGGGTCAGGATATAGTTTGTTGTACCATTTACGATACCGACGATACGCTCGATCTTATTGGCAGCGAGACAGCGGTGAAGCGGACGGATGATCGGAATACCGCCGCCGACGGAAGCCTCGAAGATGTAATTGCAGTTATGATCATGCGCGATCTTCATGAGCTCGACACCATGAGTGGAGACAAGTTCCTTATTCGAAGTAACGACGGTCTTTCCTACGGAAAGTGCCTGCTTAGTATATTCGTAAGCGATACGAGCGCCACCGATGGTCTCGACGACGATAGAGATCTCCGGATCATCGAAGACTTCTTCTTTTTCAGTTGTAACTAAATTTGCAAATGGACTATCCGGAAACTCATGGATATCCAGGATCTTCTTGACTCTCAGCTCTTCGCCGAGGCGCTTGGCGATCCTTTCTTTATTCATTTCGATGACTTCGGCTACGCCGCAGCCAACGACTCCAAATCCTAAAATTGCAATGCTTTTCATCTATATCACTCCCTGGCCATGATTCTGCAGGATCGAACTCCCGGTATTTTTTCTACTTCGTTGATGAGCGTGTCGATCGAACACGTCATGCGGTCCGTCTCCATGGATACGGAAACGTCCGCCAGTCCGTTGATAGGAATATTCTGGTTGATCGTCAGGATATTTCCCTTGGCAAAAGCAATACACTGGATAATGCCGGCGAGGATACCCGGGAAATTTTCGACCGCAACGATCAAGGTCACGATCTTTCCCTGGGAAGTCTCATAGAACGGCATAACGGCATCCTTATACTTGTAGTAGGCAGAACGCGAAAGACTGACCATCTTGACCGCTTCGTTGACCGAGACCGCCTTTCCGGAATTCAGAAGTCTTTTTGCCTCCATGACCTTTACAAATACTTCGGGCAAAACATCTGCTTTAACAAGTAAATAATCGTTACTTTCAGACATATCCGCTTCATTCCTAAAGTAGAATTTCTGCACAATGGTGTCCACGGTGCGTGAACACTTGTGCACGACGGAAAGTATATCACGATTCCTTTAAAATGGCAAGCATAGAACGAAGAGCCTTACCTCGATGGCTGATCGCGTTCTTCTCTTCGTCAGAGATCTCGGCAGTTGTTTTTCCAATCTCCGGCACGAAGAAGATCGGGTCATATCCGAATCCGTTCTCACCTCTTGGTTCAGAAAGCAGCACACCGTCGCACTGCTCTTTGACAATGAAATGGGATCCGTCCGGACGGACGACCGCGATCGCACATACGAAGTGCGCGGTCCACTTTTCCTTCGGAACGTCCTTTAACATTTCCCAGATCTTTTCAAACTTCTCCTGATAGGTGGAATCTTCTCCGCAGAACCTCGAAGAATAGATCCCCGGAGCGCCGTCTAATGCATCGATGCAAAGGCCGGAATCATCGGCCATGACGAATCCGCCGACTTCTTTTTGGATCGTGCTGGCCTTGATGAGGGCATTCCCTTCAAAAGAATCCGCATCCTCGACGATATCCGTATGAATGCCGATGCTTTCCATACCGACGATCTCAAACGGGAAATCCTTGAGGATCTCCTTGATCTCGTGGATCTTATCCTTATTCTTGCTGGCAACTAAAAAACGCTCCATTTTTCTGTCCTTCTTTCTTTTCTTTATTCCTTTTTCTTTTCGAAAAGATCCGTTCCTCACATCAGTCTCCACGCCTTGGGGTAGAGATTCTTAAGAACGCCTCCTGTGACTTTGGCAAATCCTAAAGGAAGGTCTCCGCAGGCCACGATGATATATTCCCCGTTATCGAGGATCTCTGTTTCTTCTTCGTTTAACATAATGGTCTCGCAACGAAGATATCTGATCAGACGCTCGTCGGATCTAGAAAGAGAAAGGAACCGCGACGGCCGGATCTGCTGTTTTTTCAGTTCCAGCGCCAGAGCCTGGGACGGCAGGAAGTTCCTGCCCTTTCCTGTTTCCTTGATCTCGCCAGGGAAATCTCCCATCTTTACGACTTTTAAGCCGGAAAAGAGGCTCTCGCTTACGGGCAGCATGTGTACCTTATCCTTATGGAGGATAAAGTCTGTCCTGATCTTTTCCAGGTACGGACCTTGCGCTTCCTCCGTAAGAAGTCCGGTAATGAAATCCGAAAAGCACTCCTTTGCCTTCTGAAAGACGAACTGGCTCGACATGCGGTTCTTCTCCGTTTTTCTCGGATCTTCGGAAAGATCCTCCCCCTGCCCCTTTTTTCGAAGGTGGACACAGAAATGTCCCTCGCCTTCGGTCCTATGGGGCCAGATGCGCATCATGCCCTCATCGTCATGGGAAACACCACAGAGATCCCTGTGCGGGACGATCTCGTAGTTGCTGTGGTTTTGAAGGAACGTATGGATCCGGTCTTCGTTTTCCGCTTCACCGAAAGTACAGGTGGAATAGACGATCGACCCGCCGGGAAGAAGCATCTCATCGGCATATTCGAGGATGCTTTCCTGGATCGGTACGCACGAAGCGGGACCGAATTTCTCCCAGCTTTTCGGCGCGAAAGGATCTCTTCGGAACATGCCTTCACCGGAGCAGGGCGCATCGATGATGATCCGGTCGAAAAAGGATCGGAACGTCTTTACCATGTTCTTCGGATCTTCGTTTAGGATCACGACATTACCCGCACCGCAGCGCTCAAGGTTTCTAAGGAGCGCACGCGATCTTTCGGCATTGATCTCATTGGCCACCAGAAGTCCTTCGCCCTTAAGATCTTCGGCGATACGGGTCGCTTTTCCGCCCGGTGCCGCACACATATCGAGAACGAATTCCCCGGGTCGGGTGCCTAAAACAGAAGCCGGAAGCATCGCCGAAGGCTCCTGGATATAGTACGCGCCCGCGTGGTAGTACGGATCTTTTCCTAAAGAAAGATCCGGCGTATAAAATCCCCCGTCGCACCATGTGACGGGCTTTTCGGGAAGTTCCATATCCTTCATGTACTTTCCGTATTCGGAAGGATCCATCTTCAGTCGGTTCCAGCGGATGCCGTGGACCGGTTCTTTTTCATAGGACGACCAGAAGGACGGCTCCTCATCGGACCGCCCCTGCTTAGTAAAATACTGATGCATCCTTTCGGTAAATTTCTCCGGCAGTTTCATAGATCGAGATAATCACACACCTGATAGGCAAGTTTCTTCATGACATCGAGCGAGAACGGTGATTCAAGGCCCGCAGATTCGACCAGGTCGATCAGGGTCTTCGTGCCGCCCGCCGCACAGAGGTGTTCATAGATGGTCATGGCCTTTTTCCTGTTTCTTCTGGAGATACTCCAGATCTGCAGTGCACAGACCTGCGCGAGGCAGTAATCGATATAGTAGAACGGAGACGTGAAGATATGCTCCTTCTTCATCCAGGCGCCGCCGAGTTCATAGAACTCATCGCCGTCATAGTCGATATCTGGCTGGTACTTCTTCTCCAGCTCCCTCCAGGCCGTATGGCGTTCCGCCGGGGTCATGTCGGGATTCGAATATACCACATGCTGGAATTCATCCACGAGACAGCCGTAAGGCAGGAACAGGAGAGCCAATGTCATGTGCTGCTGGCGGTAAGCGTCCGCAGCCTCGCCGAAGAACATCTCCATATACGGATATGTCATATATTCCATCGCCGTCGAATGGATCTCGCAGGCCTCAAGGGTCGGCGACAGGCACTCGATAAACTGAGAAGAATCGATGCTCCGAAGCGCCGCATACGCGTGGCCCGATTCATGAACGAGCGTCGCGATATCGTCGGCCGTGTGGTTGGCGTTCATGAGGATATACGGGATGCCGTAGTCCAGAAGGCTGGCGCAGTAGCCGCCCGTGGCTTTATTCTGCCGCGAGAAAAGATCCATAAAGTCGTGCTCGCCGAGTACCTGGAAGAAGCTCGGATCCTTTGAGAACATCTTCCCGAACATCTTACTGCCTTTGGAAAAGTATTCTTCCTGCGGGATATTCGGTGTCGGATTTCCATGCACGAAAAGACACGGCAGATCGTAATAAAGGAGCTTTTCGACATCCAGGCGGTTCTTCTGAAGGCGGCGGATCTCCGATGTGATCGGCACGATATACTTCACGACATTATCGCGGAAGACCTTGACCTTTTCCGGATCGTAGTCATATCTCTCCATACGCTTGTAGCCGAGTTCGACGAAATCGGAAAAACCCAGTTTCTTCGCAATTGTCGTACGGATCCGGACCATGTTGTCATAGATCTCGTCAAACTTTTCCTTCTGACCCGAAAAATAGTCGGAAACGGCCTTATGGGCTTTCTTTCGGACTTCTCTGTCTGTGGACTCGAGATAAGGTGTCATGGTGGAGATCGTCTGATGCTTCCCTTTAAAAAGGATGTCCGCTTCAGAGAGTATCTGGCTGTATTCCGTTTCGAGCGTACTCTCCTCGGCCAGATCATCTAATACCTCGGAGCTTACGATCTCGCGCTGGTTCTGGGTCTTACGGAAGATCATGGGACCGAAGCGTTCTTCGAGCTCCTCGCGGATCTCCGAGTGCAGAAGCGCCGTATATACACCGGCAGAAAGATCGGAAATGATCGGATAGTTCTCATCGAAGAACTCCATCTCATCGTTCCAGAACGGATCGGAAGTGTCTAAGTCGTGACGGATCATGCAGAGCGTATAGGCGGTGTCAAAAGCACTCATTTCGCGCTGGAAGCCCATGATGGCATTCTCCACGACATCCGCATCTCTGGCCGCCATGAGCTTAAGTCTCGTACTCATGGCGCATTCACGGAACTTATCTACCGAAGGACGGGAATACTCGATCTCCGAAAACTTCGGCATCTTCATATTATCTTCCGACATGACTAACCTCGATTCTATCCCTTACATCTGTTCGACCACGGAAATGCCGAGGAGGTAGGTACCTGCCTCGATGGCATCGCAGACCGCCTCACAGAGCGCAAGACGAGCGGTCTTCTTCTCATTATCGTCACCGCCCAGGATCGAGCAGTTGTTATAGAAACGGTTAAAGGCACGTGCGATGCCGCTGACGGCACGGGAGACCATGAACGGCTCATTGGAAGAAGCGGCCTTTCGGATCGCTTCCGGAAGATCTCCGAGCGCCTTGACACAGGCAAACTCCTCGTCCCCGTCAAGCTTGGTGAGAAGATCTGAACCGGCCTTTTCCGGCAGGAAGCCCTGATCGGCTGCTTTCCTTAAGATGGAACGCGTACGTGCGTATGTATAGATGAGGTAAGGTGCAGTATCACCTTCGAAGTCGAGCATCGTATCCCATGAGAAGACGATATCTCTTTCTCTTCCGGCTTTAACGTAAGTGTAGATCACGGCACCGAGACCGACTTTCTCGGCGATATCGCGAAGTTCTTCGTCAGAAAGATCGGAATTTCTCGCCTCGGCATTCGCCTTGATAAGTTCATAGGTCTTTGCGACACTCTCGTCGAGGAGCTCCTCGAGAAGCACGATATTTCCGTCACGGGTCGAGAACTTCATGTTCTGGAACTTTACAAGACCGAAGCCGACGTGCTCGCACTTGTCGGCGCACTCGTAACCGGCTTTCTTCAGCGTGGAGAATACCTGCTTGAAGTGCAGAGCCTGCGGGATACCTACAACATAGATGTTCTTATCGAAGTGATAATTCTCATCACGATAGAGGATCGCCGCGATATCACGGGTACCGTAGATCGTCGTTCCGTCACTCTTTAAAATGATGCACGGCGGAACACCAAACTCCTCAAGATCAACGACCTGTGCGCCGTCACTTTCGACGAGGAGGTTCTTCTCCTTGAGCATGCTGACAACCTGATCGGCCATCTTTGCGTAGTAGGACTCGCCGTTATAGTTATCGAAGGTCACGCCCATTCTCTTATAGAGCTGCTCGAATACGATGAGAGACATATCGCGGAACTTCTGCCACAGCGAGACTTCCTCTTCGCAGCCATCTTCGAGGCGCTTGAAGTTCTCGCGGGCGGACGTCGTCAGTTCCGGATCGTTCTTCTCTTCTTCATGGAACTTGACATAGATACGCAAAAGCTCGGTGATCGGATCTTTTTCCAGAGCTTCCTCATCGCCCCATAGACGGTATGCCGTGATGAGTTTTCCGAACTGGGTGCCGTAGTCGCCTAAGTGGTTCATGCGTACGACATTATAGCCGAGTTTTTCATATATGCGGGAAAGAGAGTGTCCGAGGATCGTAGTAAATGCGTGGCCGACGTGGAAAGGCTTGGCAATGTTCGGCGAGGAAAACTCGACGATGACAGTCTTCCCGGCGCCTTCATCGGACTTTCCGTATTCTGTGCCCTTACTTAAGATGTCACTTACGATCTCTTTGGAAAAAGCACCGCGGTCCACAAAGAAGTTCAGGTACGGTCCCTTCGCCTCTACCTTCGATAGCCAGGAAGCGGAAAGCTTCTCAGAGCCCGAAAGCTCGGAAGCGATCATATTCGGAGCTTTATGCATCGTCTTGGCGAGCATGAAGCACGGGAACGCGAAATCACCCATATCTTCCTGCGGCGGAATCTCCAGCAGGCGGTTCACCTGCTCGAGCTCTAAGCCCGTAATTTCCGATACTTTTTCCGCCACGGCACATCTAAAATCCATGTTCAAAACACCTCTTTATTTCTTCTCTTCTTTTCTTTTCAATGACATTCGTCCGTATATTATACTATATAATCACAATTTGTGATATGATAAGGTCTAATTTGAGATAGAAGATCAGGAGGGGACTTCTTCTTGTTTGCATATTTGATTCCAAATAGATACATCTATCTGATCGGGCCGATCGTGACCCTGATCTTTACTTTTATATCGATCAGGCTTCAGAATAAGAAGCTTCCGTCCGACGGAGGCAGAGCTTTTGCCGTAGATGGAGCTTCCGCGAAGGGTAAGCCGACATCTGCCGGCATCATCTTCATCTCCTGTCTCTTTGTAGGCGTGGGTCTTTTTTCCGAGGTCACCTGGCAGTACGCCCTTCTCTATCTTTGTGCGATGCTGGCCATGGTCTGCGGATACCTCGACGATAAGAATCCATGGTCCGCGACGAAAAAGGGCCTTACCGATGTTGTGATCGCACTTGCTTCCGGTACCCTTGCGTCCTTCATCTTCCCTAGGACCGTCGATATCTTCATCCTCGACCTCAATTTCACAGTCCCGCAGCCGCTATATATCTTCCTTGCGGCCTGCCTCGTATGGGCTTCCATCAACTTCACGAATGCCTCTGACGGCGTGGACGGCCTCTGCGGAAACCTCACCATGGTCTCTACCGTCACCTACTTTGTCATGACCATTATGACGAAGCGCGTTTCCATGATGAACAACGTCATGCTTTACCTCTGTGTCGTCCTGATCGTGTACCTGTGGTACAACTGCCATCCGAGCACGATGCTCATGGGTGACTCCGGCTCTCAGGCAATCGGTGTGTTCCTGGCCTTCTTCGCGATGGCATCGGGAAATCCGTTCTCATATCTCATCATCTGCCTGCCGATGGTCTTAGACGGTGGTTCTTCCCTGTTTAAGCTTCTGGTGTGCCGCGTGACAAAGAAGAAGTTCATGAGTAGAATCCGTACCCCGCTTCACGACCACTGCCGTAAGGAATGGTCCTGGGCCAATCAGATGGTCACAGAAAGATTCACCCTCATTCACTTAATGATCGAGGGTGCCTATCTTCTGATATTATATTTTTCTCTCTGATACTTTTTGAAAAGAACCGGTTTAGAAGTCAAAATCCAGGAAGTCATCATCGACAGACTCGGAGGTATCTGCACGCAGATCCATCTCTTCCGTATAGTCTTCCTTGAGGATCGTCTCCTTAAACTCTTCCTTCTTCTTGACCGGACGGTATTTCATCGCATCTTCGGCGAACGGATTCATCGCGATCTCGGATATATCCTTTGGCGCTTCCACCGAAGATTCCGCAGCAACTGCCGGTTCTTCGGCTTTAGCAGATACTTCAGTCTTTGACGGTTCTTGCTTCGGCGCTGTTTCTGCGGAAGCATCTTCAGTCGCAGATCCTTCGGACTTTCCAAAATCCGGCTGCTTTATAGAATCTATGCTCGGCAGCTGGAACAGCGCATCGAGGGCAGATGTATCATTCTTCTTAATCGCAGCAGCCGCTTCCGCCTCAGCATCTTTTCTGGCCTGGGCCTTATCCTTGGCCGCCTGGATCGCCTTTTTCTTCTCTTCATCAGCGATTTTCTGCTCTTCCTGAGCTTTTGCCTGAGCCGCTTCCTCACGCTCACGGCAAAGACGCCGCAACTCCTCTGCACGCTGAAGTTCTTTCTCCTTGGCACGCCGGATTTCCGCATCCGCGACATCCTGACCCATCTGCTGAAGTTCCTTAAGATCCGGTGAAAGATCGGCTTTCTTCGCCAGCTCTTTGATGCCCGGCTTCTTTTCAGGATCTTTTGCGACCTCTAAAGGCTTCTCCGAAGGCGCAGTAAAGTCAGACGCCGCATCCAGGATCTCCTGCATGTTTGGAAGTCTGATCTTTGATTCAAACTTATATTTTTTCTCTTTCATACCGTCGCTCATGACTTATCCCCCAAATCAGATCAACTGCAATATCAAGCCTACCGCTGTCGCGATAAAAGCACCGCTCATCAGAAGGAAAAGCCAAAGCGGAACCGTTTTTCCGCTCTTTTCCTCCGAAGGCAATGTAGTCTTCTCTTCTCCTTCTTCTTTTTTACTATTATCCCCTTGTGAGACTTTTACAGTCTCTTCTCCAGCCTGTTTTTTCTCCGAAGGCTCATCTTCGGAAACAGCCGCTTTGCAAATGTTTTCGACAGGTTTACCCGCGCTGATCGCGCTCAGGATCTCCTGTGCATGTTTTACCTTCGGGACCCACTCCATCTGCACAGAACGGATCGTATCTTCGTGATTTCTGTCAAAGCGGTCCTTACTGTCATTTATAGCACTAAAGTCCGGAACTTTTGTATCCGGAAGGTAAAGGATACCGACAGATGCATCATCCGTATTCTGACCGGCACCGATGACAAATTCCTGGATCGTTTGAGAAAGCTCTTTCTCAGCCTCTTCTTTTCCCTTGGCGGCGAGCTCTGCAAGGCGTGCGACAACAGGTCTTATAAGCTGCGTAGAGGAATCATAGACCATCTCCTCCACACCATCTGTCATCAGGACAAACGCGTGGGTATCGTCCGTCGTCGTACGGAGGAAACGAAGATATTCCTGTGCATTCGGGAACGTGATGAAATATGTGGACGAAGCGTTCTCTCCGTTGGCCGGAAGCGTCAGCGGCGAAATGCCGGAAGATGAGATCCTGCAGATCATGCCGTCACCGATATGCCCGGCCAATACGAGATCTCCTTTGACTGCCACGAAAAGAAGCGTACACGAAAGCCTCTCCAGGCCATCCAGCTGATGCTCAACAAGAAGATCCGCCATTGAGGAATGGACCGCAGTCACCAGAAGGCTTCGGGAAATGCTCTCTCTGTTTTCGAAGTAAAAAGCATCGAAATGGTCACAAAGAAGATTCGCGATCGTATCGACTGCACACTTTGATCCGAAGCGGGCATGTGTATACTTTGCTCCGCCGGCGCCGTCGGAAACGCATACGACGGAAACACCGTTTCTGGAAAGAGTGCAGGATGCATCCTCGCAGGGGGTGCCGCGATTTAGATGCTTATTCCCAATCAGAGATGTATTAACGAGTACGGGCTTCTCTCTCATGGATCACTGGTTCTCCTGGATCGCCTTGAAGAAATCATCCATCGCGATGGAGTTGCCTTCCGGCTCAGTATTGAGACTATAAAGCGCATCGTTATTCATGCTGTTGGATACAACAGAAGACGAACTGGATCCGAGGAAAGCGAAAAGTTTACCAAACTGCGCGGTGCTGATAGAGATCGGCTTTTCGCGCTTGCCGGAAAGTCTCTGAAGCATCGGGAAGTCTGCACTGTTTCCGACACCGATATTGAATACAACGAGCTTATCATTATCTTCGAGTTCACGAACAGCCTCGATCGCCTTTTCCATATTCTCCACGGCATTGTCGCCCTGCGGCGCACCGTCTGTAATGACGACGAGCCACGGCTGGTAGTACTTGATACCCATTTCCTTGTAGCCTTCTTTTCGCGCATTTAAAAGCTCGAGGGCTGTTAGGATACCTTCACCGATTGGCGTCAGGCTCGTGGTCGCTGTAAGACGCGGGATAGAAGTGTCTTTTCCGGTCTTGCCGAAAGGCAGGAAGATATCGACAGATCCGCCGAAAGTAATAATCGCGATATCCGCCGAGGACTTCGTCTCCTCATTTTCACGGATGGAAGCGAAGAAACTCTGCAGACCATCGTTTAACTGTTCGATCGGATATCCTGCCATAGAACCGCTGATATCCAGGCAGAAGCAGATCGGCAGGCGGCGTCTCGTGCTGCTGCCGAAATCCGATTTTGAAAAACCATTCGTTTCGTTGCTCATACTATTTCTCCTCCAGGAAAAAACTTACGACATTAAGATGGCGAGGTAAGCAACCGCGCCGAGCACCAGCACCACGAAAATTCCCAGAAGGATCTTCCCCAATAATCCTTTTCCGGATGACTTGTCCTGCATCATCGAACTCTGCGGAGCACTGCCCTTCTGGCTGGCAAAACTCTGGGATGCACTATTCATATGGTTTGCGAGTGCACTGGCCTGAGACGCTGTATTCGTGGCCGGCTTGATAGCCTTGGGAGACGGCGCAGAGGAACTTCCCTTAAAAGCGGGAGAAGCAGCTGTGCTCTTCGACTTCTCAGTCTGCTGAGTCTGCTGCTGCGTAGAAGGCATCTGCCGTGTATAGGAATCGACCGCCTCACGGGAATTCATGTTCGATTTCATGATCGCTTCTCTTACACTGACCTTGCCGGACGACTTTTTCGCAGGTGCTTCTTCTTCCGCAACATAATACGGGAAGACGCGGTAGACCTCTTCATCGTCAAACTCGTGGTTCGAGAGCATATTCCGGTATTCCTCAAGAGCGACGGTCCACTCCACACAGTTAAAGAGCTCGCCTTTGGCAAAAGCCCGGACGAACATGTCCTTCAGTGTCGGTGTTAATGCGTCCCAGATCTTATCGTATCCGCCGATCGGGATCCTCTCGTTCTCTGAATCGTCCACCGTATATGGGAAAGAACGCGCTTCCATCTCATCTCTTAGCATCTCCAGTCCGTTTCTCTGCGCGTAGGGGTGCTGACCGCAGAAAAGCATCGAGAATACTAAGATGGCGACGGAATAGTCCTCGTCCTGGGGACGGCGTAAAAAAGAAGTAAAGGATTTGCCCCAGAGTTCCGGGCGTGTGAATTCTTCCGTTCCGACCGGGCACGGAAGATCTTCGTACTGAATACTGTCCATATCGATGAGGTAAAGGTTCTCCTCATCTTCGAGCATGGCATTCTTAAGCTGGATATCACCGACAATGACGCCGTGAAGATGCAGATAATCCATGACACGAAGAAAAGAAATCGCTGAATCGACCACGTGAAGACGTGTCCAGCTCGGGAAATACTTCTCCATCGCATCCGGACCGTCAAATGCACGGCTGATCGTGGTTCCTGAAGCCTTGCGCATCATGTATCCGACCGGAACATGGTCCGACGAGAAAAGAAGGCGGTAAGGCCAGCAGATATTGTCTGTCTCGAGTTCGAGATTTCTCATCTTCATGAGTTTATACCAGCGAAGCGGAGTAATACCGCCACGATGATATACTTTCGCGACCCACTTATCATGCTGGGTGCAGAATACGAGTCCCTCGGCACCTGTGCTGATCAGGGACGTCAAAGTGATCTTCTCGTTATCGTCAGTGTAAAGAATATCACCGACGCCGAAATTCAAGTCTGTCGCAATAAAGTCCGCATTTCCGGCGATCGGATTTACGGAATAGGGGGTCTCAGTTTCCAGACATTCGGAAATAGACGGATAGAACTTTAATCGTCCTCGATTGATCACAAATACGGCACATTTGCCCTGAGCATTGATATTGCGGAGTCGGGAAAAGGCGGTGCTGTTTCTTCCGATGAAGAGACACTCATCTTCGTTACCGATATGTTCCAGGAAAAAGTCTGCAATGGAAGCGCTCTTGCTGGCGCGCAGAAGTTTCGCATCGACGAGGGATTTCAGGGCATATTTAATACCATCGGCCGTATCTGCTTCATTCGGATTATTCGCCCGCAGGACGCTCTCATGAAAAGCTTTGAACGACTTGCTGATATAAACAGTCTTATTTTGCGCGACCACATCGCTGATCAGCGTCTCGATGATCTCGGGATCCCCAATCTCGAGCATCGCTGAATAATCAACCACAAGGGATCGAAACCCCTGCAGTATCTCGGCAAAATCAGCCATAAACACCCCCACATCATTTGCTTTAAATAATTATAAAGCAACGATGTATATGTAACAAGGGATTTTCAGCCAAATTCACATAAAATTCTAAAAAAAACCTATGAATAGCTTCTTCTTGCTATGAGCAGACAAAATATCAGACATCAAAGCAGCGGAGAAGATCCTCCAGAGTCTCTCTTCTACGGATCAGGACGTCATCTCCGGATGAGGTAATAAGCACCTCTGCCGGGCGCAGACGGTTGTTGTAGTTCGAACTCATAGAGAAGCCATATGCACCGGCATCAAGAACACAAACGATATCCTTTTCCTTTGTGACCGGAAGCTCTCTGTCCTTGGCAACGATATCACCGCTTTCGCAGATATTTCCGACAACAGAATATACTTCACGTGGGCCATCTGTGACCGGCTTGCCGTCACGGTAGATCTCCACATCATGCCATGAATCGTAAAGCTCCGGGCGGATCAGGACATTCATGCCGATATCCGTTCCGACATACTTATGTCCGTAGTTCTCTTTAACAGAGTGGACTCCGCCGAGAAGTACACAGCTCTCGGCAACCACATAACGGCCAGGCTCGGTCTTAAAAAGAACATCTCTGCCAGTGGTGGCCTTCCATTCTGTAAGGAGCTTATCGAGTTCGGCCTTAAAGGTCTCAATATCAAACTCCGGCTCATCGTTAAGCTTATGGTACGGAGTTCCGAAACCACCGCCGAAATCAAGGAATTCGAGCTCGTCGAAATCTTCCGCATAGTGCAGGAAGCTGTGGCAAGCCTCAAGGAAGGGCTTATAGTCCATAAAGAGAGAACCGATATGCTGATTGAGGCCAACGATATGCAGGTCATACTTTTGGGCGATTTCATGGATCTTCGGGATGTCCTGGGCAGCGACACCGAACTTGGTCTTCTTACCTGCCGTAACGACCTTATCGTGATGACCGGCACCTACGCCCGGGTTGATACGTACAGAGAGTTTTCCGCCACGGTTCAGACGGCCGAACATCTCCAGCTGGGAAAGGCTGTCGACACTTATGACGACGCCCTCATCGATGGCATACTGCATCTCTTCTTCAGAAACGTTATTGGACACATAGAAGATCCGTTCACTCGGGAAACCGGCCTTCTTTAACACGAAGATCTCTCCCGGACTCATCGCGTCACAATTGAGGCCTTCCTCCAGAGCGATCTTCAAGATCGTCATGTTGGAATTCGTCTTGATAGAAAAGTTAGAGGTGAAACGGTGGTTCGGAAGAAGTCCTGCCACTCTTCTCATCTGCTTTCGAAGGATGTCCTCGTTATATACGAAAAGCGGAGTGCCGTACTTCTTTACCAGCGCTTCCGGATCTGTGTTACCAAAGAAATTTACCTGTCTCGTATAAGAGTCCATAACCATACCTCTTCTTCTTGGATTTTGCAACTATTGTATCATGTCCCTGCAAATTATAAAGTAACTGCAAGTATAAATCAATCCGTGATTCCGACGAGTTTCATTAGATATTTAGCGTTTGTTTCGGTCGACATGCCATCTTTGAGTTTGTAGTCAAAATGCAAGCCGTCATCATCGTAAAATTCAGAAAAGTGATAATACGTCAGATTCACTTCGTTATTTTCATTCATCTTGCAAAGCTCATAGTCATGGGTAGACATCATACCGATGATCGAATCCTTATTGAGCTTAAGAAGCACTGTCCAGGCACCATCTGTACGGTCTTTGGAGTTCGTGCCGCGGAAGATCTCGTCGATCAGGTAAAGAAGCGGTCTTCCCTTAGCTGCCAGACTGACGATCCGCTCAATTTTCAGAAGCTCCGCATAGAATGTGGAGACACCTTCGGAAAGATTATCGGAGATACGCATGGAAGCGCCGATATTCATAAGAGAAAGCTTCAGGGATGTGCACGGGCAGGACGCGCCTGAATAGGCGAGCACGCTGTTGATGCCGACGGTTCGAAGCAGTGTCGTCTTACCGGACATATTCGATCCAGTGATCATGGCACAGCCCCTCTCAAGCGAAAAATCATTTCTAACGAGCTTATCAACAGGAATCAGAGGGTGGCCAATTTCTTTTCCCTCGAAGAACGGCTTTTCAGACTCAGAAAGCTCAGGAACGCATCCGTCCGGATAGATCGTCCTCATGACCGAAAGGCTCATCAGGGCCTCCCATTCGCCGATCGCGGAAAGCTTATCCGGGATCGTACTGCCCGACTTTTCGCGCCAGTTTTCCAGCAGATGGATACACAGTTCGTCAAACGGGAACACGGCATTTAGTACGAAATATAAAAGCGGCTGCATTCTCGCCTGAATAAGAAGACAGATCTTATAAAGGCTTAAGAGCTGGTTGGATGCCGACTGGTTCTTCCCTTCCGTCTCTCCTTCGCCGAAAAGACGTGCCTTGATGGCTTTTAAATACTCCGACTCCACCTTCACGTTTTCAAGATCGGTAAAGATATTGGAATATGCGCGAAGCTCCGGATAGAATTTCTCTACCAGACCGAAGGTGATGCCGTTTGCCTTAAAGCTTAATGCCATAAGGAATAACTGCAGTACGAAAAAGGCCATCGGCGCAAAATACACATATCCGCCGAAGATCGATGCAATAATGAAGCTGACCCAGAGAAGAACGGAATTAACTATGCGGAGGATCGTCATAGTCTTACCGGCTGAAGCGGCCTTATCCGCGATAAAAGCAAGAAGCGCCTGCGGGGACGCCTTCTTCTTCACATTCATCTTCGTAGAAGCCTCGAGTTCCTCAACGAGCACGAGCTGTTCGGCCAGTTCTGCAACCGCCTCCTGGCGCGCCTTGATCGATCGAAGATTCATATTCTCTTCCGCAGCCGTCAGAAGCCACTTCTGAAGCTGCCTTCTTCCATAACCTGTATGCGCCACACTGATTAGAGAAAACAGTGATCTCTTTCCGAAAAGATCCAGATCCCCGGCGAACGGGTGCTTATCGATCTGAAGATCCTCTCCGTCATCGGTAAGTTTAGAAAAATCGTGTCTGGTTCTTGCGATATACTGCTCGTGGATCTCTAAGATCTCATTGATCCGGGTCGCCTGCGCTTTCAATTTTCCGTGTTTTACCACGAAAACAATAAATACCAGCAGGCAAAGGAGTGCTCCGATCAGGTATCCGATCTGTCTGTCCTTTGTAAAAAAGAGCACGGTAAAGATGATAAGGGCAATAAAAAAAGCACCTCGAAGGTTTGCAAGGTTACCGGCTTTCTCTTTCAGGGTTTTTAATTCTTGGCCAAGCGAATCGCTTCTGCTCTTCAGCTCAGAGTCTCTTTTTTCCGTTCGTTCGCTCATTCAATAATCAATCTTTCTTCTTAGGTTTTGATCCCGCTTTGGAAGCAGGTTTCTTCGCTGCCGGATTTTTGGCGGCAGGCTTTTTGGCAGAAGGAGCTTTTTCTGATAACGCTTTCTCCTCTTTCGCTGTCTTTGCCTTAGAAGTCGTCTTTTTTGCCGGCGCCTTTTTCGCAGCCGGTCTTTTCGCTGCTGTCTTCTTTCCCTTGGTTTCCGTCTTTTTCTTCGGAATGTATTTGGAAATAACGGTATCGAGCACCGTGCCGATGCTGTCATGAATCGTCAGCATCGCCTGAAGGTCCAGATATGTGGAACTCTTGTTGATGATGACAACGCGGTCGCTCTTGAGGAACTGGGCAAAAGTCGCCGCAGGATAAACGGTAAGAGATGTGCCGCCGATGATCAGGAGGTCGGCCTTCTTGATGGCCTTGACCGCATTGTCGATATTTTCATGTTCGAGATGTTCTTCATAAAGAACGACATCCGGACGGACGATCCCTCCGCACTTCTTACAGCGCGGAACACCGTCAGTCGAAAGGACATATTCCAGATCGTACTTTTCACCACAGTCGATGCAATAGTTTCTAAACACGGAACCATGCAGTTCGATGGTTGTCGTCGATCCTGCCATCTGATGGAGGTTATCGATATTCTGAGTAATGGTCGCTTTCAGTTTCCCCTGCTTTTCCAGTCGGACCAGCGCCTTATGCGCTTTGTTCGGACGGGCTTTCGGGTAGCAGAGTTTTCTTCTGTAAAAATCGAAAAACTCTTCCGGATGCGCTTCAAAAAATGAGTGGCTGATGATATCCACCGGGCGGTAGGAAAGACCGCTCTCCTGGTTGAAGATACCTTCGCCACTTCTAAAATCAGGGATACCGCTTTCTGTGGACACGCCCGCACCACCAAGGAAGACGATATAATTCGATTCCTTGATCAGTTGTTTCAGTTGCTCGAGTTTCTTTTCCCGCGCACCTTCATACCTGTCGAGTCTGGTTTCCACTAAGTTACCCCTCTTACGTCAAAAAACTGTATATTCTGTCTGAAAAGTGATTACTCGATGAAGCTGTCGTGAGCGATCGCACCATCGTTCGCTGTACCGAACATTTCCTTACCGAGTACACGCTTCTCATCACGCTCTTTCTCTGCAATGGAAGAAAGTGCATCACGCGTGCGGTCCGGATTCTTAATGTTCTCCAGAAGGATGATCGGAGTGGATTTATCTGCAGTAGAAAGTTCGATCGTTCCAACCTTGAAAATGCGCTGCCAGAAGCTCTTCTTAAGACGTACGTCGAGTACACGATACATCAGGAGTTCATCCTTCACTACCTTAAAGAAACCTTTTTCCATAAAAAGACGATTCTCACTGAAGGAATATTTTGTAAACGTAATAGGAAGACCTAAGATCCTCTTCTTATCTTTCCAGATGATCTGTTCTTCTACGATATAGTCATTTAATTTGTCTACCTTAGCCATCTCGCACCTCCGAAATTAACCTATTGTTATTATAGTGTTATACCTATTTTTCGTCTAGCAAAAAGAACAAATATCACAAATTCGTAATACAAAGTTTAAAGTTTATGATGCGTAGTCGATGTAACAGGCCTCATAATACGAACACCAGCTATGCGTCGATTTCATCATCGTATCGCCCTTAAGATAGAAATCGTAGCGGATCATGCTGGGCACGTCCGGTATCGGATCATCCCAGGTCACATCGACGTGATACCAGGTCGCATTCACCTTCACTAGACACCAGGCATGGGCTCCATCCCCATACGCGAATGTCGATGTTCCCGAAATGATCTTACATGGTATTCCGCTCAGGAGGCAAAGTGCAGCGAAGGCTTCAGAATAGCCCTGACACTGCGCCTTCTTTTCGTTCAGAAGCACATAGGCGGTGGCATAATGGTCGATATCGCCATCCACGGCATATTCACAGTGGGAGATCAGGTAGTCATGGATCTTCATGACCTTTTCTTCATCGCGCATACCCTCCGTGATGATGCTGTTCTTGATCTCCAGAAGTGCCTTGCCGACTTCTTCTGCTTCTGCTGTCGGATACTTGTCGACATTCTTGGCATAAAGATACTTCATGGCCTGTCCGCAGGCATTGTAAGTCATATTGATCTTGAGTTTGCAGACCGTTTCTTTTTCCGTATAGGAAAGCTTGACGTCCTTCTCACGGAATGCCGAATGAAGCGCAAACTCCGAATCCAGTTCATTCCAGAACTTCATGAACTCGTCATAGGAATCAGTCTGCACATAGATGGTATCTTCAAATTTATAAAGTGCATCGTTTACGGCATCGAATAGCTGCTTGGCGCTGATGATATAGGTGTATTCGTGATTATCCTGCTTCAGCAGAAGCATATTCATACATCCCGACATGAACATCGAGAGAAAGACCATCAGAAAAACGGCCGCAATGATCTTTTTATGCGCTCTTTTTACGTGCTGCATCATACACCTCTTCTTTTTTGAACAATCTGGAATAATCGACGTTTCGGAGCGTATCACCGGTAAGCATACAGCGGTCGAAATACAGATAGTTGTCACCATAAGTATAATACGGAGTCGGACCAACACCAAAGAAAATTCGGAATCCCTTGTCCTTCAGATAAACGCACCTCGGGTCGGAACCGCGGATAAAGTCGCCATTCGGATATACGAGTATAGATACAGGACCTGTTAGAGATCCTACCTGATCGAGCCACTTCTCAGTATCATTCTGGATCGTGGCCTGCTCCACATGATTCGCATTAATGAAACCATAGGTCGAAGATGCCATGATCCATCCGGAATCCTTAAGCTTATCAATAAGAGCCAGGACAGTGGAGCGGTTGGTTTCGATCTCTTTATCAGTAAGGTCAATACTCGGAAGTCCTGCAGACTCTAATCCTTTATTTCTATCGTCGAGCTGGTCGACATCCGTCACATATCCAAGCACCGATTGATATCCGGTCATGGAGATGACGCCTTTGACGCCGTTATAGGAAAAGTCCGGGTGCTCTTCGATAAAGGCATCTAGGATACCGATAGCTTCACAGTTGCGGCTCACGACTGTCTGTCCGTTCGAACTGATGTACTCGCCGCAGATCTGTCCCATATCGTTCTGCACCAGACGCTGGCACATGCCGACTTTTCCGCGGGACGCCGTATAGGAGAAGTCCTCAAGGATAATGACCAGCGGCTTCTTCCCTTCCGGGAGCGTGATCTCCTTGGCATTAATAAAACCGGTATTTTCCAGATCCGCCATCGAGGTCGGATCGATCAGACAGTAGCCCTTTTTATAGAGGATATCAAGGATCGCGCGGAATTCCGAAGTGGTTATATAGTATGCATCCGTCGAAGACACGTAGTTATCTTCGAATGCGACCTTCGTATCGGCGATCAGCGGTTTTACGCAGAGGACTTCGACAGAACCCTTATAGGTTCCGACCGGACTCGTATTTGAAGTCGCCATGAAAAGATTGGACTGGATGATCTGGTCTTCGGGGAAGATCCTGGCCAGGTCCGAAAGAAGCGTTTCGGCGGAATAGTACTGGAAGTTACTGAGCATATGGTCCGCAATCTTCATCATGGGCTGGTACATCTCCGTCTTACAGTCCTCAAGACGTTTTTGCGCAAATTCATTTACAAATCCTTCCGAATTCTCGATAACGTATTCGTAGTACTTAACCGCATCGATATATTCTTCATTGGTGAAAAGTGCTTCTGCACTCTGCACATCACCACGCGAGAGCTCGATCTGATCGATCTCTGCGCGGAGAGGTCGTACTGCCGCCGTGATATTGCTTAAGTTCTCGAGCTTTTCGAAAATAAACATCAGCGTCGGCTTTTCGATCGTTCCCAGAAGAAATTCCTCGCAAAGGCCGGTGAGCCAGTTGGTCATTCTCGCACCGGTAAGTTCGCTCAATCCCTCCAGAAAAGCGATATCGTCGTTCGTCGGAGTATATCTTTCGTAGCGGATCTTCTCCTCGATCTGGGTAACACGCTCATTCACCTTCGCTTCCATCTGCGTAAGGATCTCATATTCCCCTGTAAGGTCGCTGTTGTCGCCGGGATCTCTGTTAATGATGGTATCGTTCAGATCACGGTACATGGAAAGTGCCGTATCGTAGTCGCGTTTATCGAGCGCCTGGTTAAAGCCCGGCATAACACCGGCCAGACGGCGGGTGTCTTTACTGACGAAAACCATGACAACGAACATGGCAAGCAGACAGGTAATACCAATGCCGATCAGGACCCAGGTCCCGATCGAACGGGGCTTGTCCACCGATACAGAATGTCCGCCAAATTCCATCATGTGTCAGCTCTCTCCTTTTACTTGTCGCTGCACCCTATCTTCTATCATAGATCGCCGAGTGTCAACTGCCGGTCCTCGATCGTCTCTTCCTTAAGATAGTATCCGATCGCCGGAAGACGTCTGACGCGGTAGTACTCCGGATCCGTAAAGCCCGTTTCTTCAAGAGGCTTAACTTCCGTCATGACGCTTCCACGCTTGCTGGTCAGTACCTGCACGCCCTGCGAAGAACGCGTGGTCTTAAGAGGGATCAGCGAAGTATCGAAAACAATTGCTTTTCGAAGGTTCGAGAACGCCGCCATCGTCACGTCTTCCGTGATGTAGTGGATGCTCACCAGAGGTGACAGATCACTGCAGGCATGAATGAGTTTCTTTCTGTTCTGCTTGGTCTCGTAGGCTGCCATCGGGATCTTGCTGATCTTGCCGTTCTCAAAGGCGAAGAGGATATTCCCCTTATAATCGTCGGTAACATGCATAAAGAGGATCTTCTCCCCGTCTTCCATAGAAAGGAGGTTCGGCAGATATCCGCCATATTCGCTCGGTTTCGTATCCGGAAGCTCAAATGCCCTTACCTTATAGCAGTTGCACTTATCGGAGAAGAACAGTATCTCGGACTTGTTCGTTCCTTCGAGTTCCATGACGATCGTATCGTCTTCCTTGATCTTAAGATCACCGGCATTACGAAGCGATGTGAGCGCGATCTTCTTGATATAGCCGTGATCGGAGAGGAAGAGCTTTAAGCGGTAATCTTCGATCATGTTGGAATCGCTGAATGTCGCGGCTTCCTCTGCACGGAGAAGTTCGGTCCTTCTTTCCTGACCGTACTTCTTAGCAACGTTCTCCAGGCCCTTGATGATCAGCGCATCGAGGCGGCTCGGCTTGGCGATGATATCCTCAAGATCTTTGATCTCTTTTTCGAGGTTCTCTCTGTCTGCCGTGCGGTTGATAATGTACTGGCGGTTGATATTACGGAGTTTGATCTCCGCGACATACTCGGCCTGCAGACTGTCAATATCAAATCCCTTCATGAGGTTCGGGACAACATCGGCTTCCAGCTCGGTATTTCGGATAATGGCAATGGCCTTATCGATATCAAGGAGGATCTTGGCAAGACCATCGAGAAGATGGAGCTTATCCTTCTTTTTATCCATCTCATATACGACTTCTCTCTTCTGGCAGGCACGTCTCCAGACGATCCACTCCGCGAGGAGCTGATTGACGCCCATCACTCTCGGATATCCGTTGATGAGGACATTAAAGTTACAGGAGAAAACATCTTCGAGTTTTGTGAAACGGAAGAGCTTCGTCATCAGTGCGTCAAGGTCCGTACCTCGCTTACACTCGATACAGATCTTCAAGCCGTCAAGGTCGGTCTCGTCACGGACATCGTTGATCTCCTTGACTTTTCCGGACTTAACGAGTTCCGTGATCTCGTCAATGACGGCCTCTGCGGTCGTCGTATACGGGATCTGCGTCACTTCGATGAGGTTATTCGACTTATCGGCAAAATACTTGCTGCGGATACGGATCGGGCCGCGGCCGGTTTCATAGATCGTGCGCATAGCTGCTTCATCGTAGAGGATGATACCTCCGCCCGGGAAATCCGGAGCCGGCATCACGGAAAGAAGATCGGCCGTCGGATCTTTCATATAGGCAACAGTCGCCTCACAGACTTCCTTAATGTTAAAAGAACAGATATTGGATGCCATACCGGCAGCAATACCCTGGTTGCTGTTGACGAGGATCGACGGATAGCTCGCCGGAAGGAGCACCGGCTCCTTCATCGTTCCGTCGTAGTTATCGACGAAATCCACAGCATTCTTATCAAGACCGCGGAATAGCTCCTCACAGAGCTTTTCGAGACGCACCTCGGTATATCTCGGAGCCGCATACTGCATATCGCGGGAATACTGCTTACCGAAGTTACCCTTTGAATCGACGTACGGGTGCAAAAGTGCGCCGTTACCTCTGGCGAGACGTACCATCGTCTCATAGATCGCCATATCACCATGCGGGTTGAGCTTCATGGTCTGTCCGACGACGTTACTGGATTTCGTACGGTTTCCGGTCAGTAGTCCCATCTTATACATCGTGTAAAGAAGTTTTCTGTGGGAAGGCTTAAAACCGTCGATCTCCGGGATCGCTCGGGAAACGATGATACTCATCGCATAGGGCATGAAGTTGCTCTCGAGAGTATCGTTAATATCCTGCAGTGTCGGCGGCGCCGGCGGAAGGCCCTGGGACTGATCTTTGAGGGAATTTCTCTCTGGTACTTCGCTTGTATCTTTCTTAGTGCTCTTTCTAGCCATGTTTTCTCTCTCTTCTTATTAGTCTACGTCCAGCATCTCAAGGTACAGATGGCCATCGCGTTCGATATGTTCTTTTCTTCCGGCAAGATTATCGCCGAGAAGGAGCTCAAAGGTCTCCATCGTAGCCTGCTCGTCACCCGGCACGACCTTGATGAGTCTTCTCGTGACTGGATTCATCGTGGTCTCCCACATCATCTCCGGTTCGTTCTCACCAAGACCCTTCGATCTTTGGAGAGTGCACTTCTCGCTCGGGTATTTCTGCAATATCTCGGCCTTTTCCTTCTCGTTATAGGCGAACATCGTCTTCTCTTCGCCTTTGTTCCGGTAAGTGATTTCAAAGAGCGGAGATTCCGCGATAAAGACCTTTCCTTCTGCGATCAGCGTCGGCATGAGACGGAAGATCATGGCAAGGATCAGGGTACGGATATGGAATCCGTCGACGTCAGCATCGGTACATATGATGATCTTGTTCCAGCGAAGCAGCGACAGATCAAAAGACGACAGATCCTTATTGTGTTTGGTCTGGATCTCGACGCCACAGCCCAAGACTTTGATCAGATCTGTAATGATCTCGCTTTTAAATATCGTCGGATAGTCCGCTTTTAAGCAGTTTAAGATCTTACCTCTTACCGGCATGATTGCCTGGAACTCGGCATCACGGCCCATCTTACAGGAGCCCAAAGCGGAGTCACCCTCTACGATATAGAGCTCTCTCTGCTCTATGTCCTTCGTACGGCAATCGACGAACTTCTTGACGCGGTTATTGATATCGATGCTGCCCATGAGCTTCTTCTTGACGTTCAGTCGCGTCTTTTCGGCATTCTCACGGGATCTCTTGTTGATCAGGATCTGCTCGACGACACGATCACCCTCGGGCTTATTCTCGATGAACCACACTTCGAGCTTCTGACGGATCAGGTCGGCCATGAAGTCCTGGATGAACTTATTCGTGATCGCTTTCTTCGTCTGGTTCTCGTAACTAGTCTGAGTGGAAAAAGAGCTCGTGACGAGGATAAGACTGTCCGCGATATCCTGGAACACGATCTTACTTTCATTGGCCTTATACTTATCCCTTGCGCGGATCTGTCTGTCGATCTCCGCAGTAAAAGCGGATCTTACGGCCTTATCCGGCGCACCGCCGTGCTCGAGGAAACTGGAGTTGTGGTAATACTCCAGGATATTCGTCTCATTATTAAAGCAGAAAGCCACCTGACACTTGACCTTATATTCCGGCTTGTCGGCACGATCCTTACCTCTGCCCATTCCGTCGAAAGACGCAGGTGCGGAAAGGCCCTTATCGCCGTTAAACTCTGCCACATACCCTTCAATACCGGAAGGATAGCAAAATGTATATTCTTCGCCGCTCTCCTCATCTTTCAGGATAAAGGTCACGCCGCTGTTGACGACTGCCTGGCGCTTTAAGATCTGAAGGAAAGATTCCAGAGGAATGCGGATGTCAGTGAATACTTCTCTGTCCGGCTTCCACTTCTGGATCGTACCCGTTCTCTTAAAGCGGGTCGCTTCCTTAAAAAGTCCGCCGATGTTCTCGCCTTTTTCAAAATGCAGGCTGTATTTAAATCCGTCACGGAAGACCGTAACGTCGAAATATTCAGAGGAATACTGTGTCGCGCAGGCACCTAAGCCGTTAAGACCTAAGCTGAACTCATAGCTCTCACCGGTATCGTTGTTATACTTACCGCCGGCATAAAGCTCGCAGTACACCAGTTCCCAGTTAAAGCGCTGTTCCTTTGTGTTATAGTCAAGAGGAATACCACGGCCGAAGTCTTCGACAGAGATAGATCCGTCTTTATAGCGCACTACCTCGATCTTATCACCATAACCTTCACGCGCTTCGTCGATCGAGTTACTTAAGATCTCGAAAAACGAGTGTTCACAGCCCTCGAGGCCGTCCGATCCGAAGATAACGCCCGGGCGTTTTCTAACGCGATCCGCACCTTTTAATGCTGTAATGGTATCGTTACCATACGATGACTTGCTTGGCATAAATACACCTCACCCCACATATAATCCATAAGATTATACCACAACATCATGTGGTGGTCTTCGACAAATACTACTAAATTTGCTAAAAATGTCGATATTTCCTAAAAAAGGCAACAAAAAAGGAGCAGATGATCTGCTCCTTTTTTGCTTCGTGGTGAGCCCAGGGGGACTCGAACCTCCGGCCCACAGCTTAGAAGGCTGTTGCTCTATCCAGCTGAGCTATGGACCCACGTTGAAAGAATGACGACCACGATGGATCGTCATTCGTTGGAGCGGGTGATGGGAATCGAACCCACGTGATCAGCTTGGAAGGCTGGAGTTCTACCATTGAACTACACCCGCACGGTGCATCTGCCATAGTCTCTTTCAAAACTTGCCTAGATATAATACTACACCGTCACGCTGTTGTCTAGCACATTTTGAAAAGAAAAATACTGATGTGAAAAACTTCTTTTCACATCAGTATTTGTAAGCTCTATTAGTGGTTTAAGATCAGGCGCCCTTTGTCGCTCCGATATAGTCGCAGGAAACGTAGAAGCCGTCTTCGGTCTTATACCAGTTCGTATCGGTCTTGGCCACAACGATGACCTCCATGCCCGGGGTAAGAGAACCTACCTGCTCATAATCCGTGCCAGGTCCTTTACGAACCTTAAGATAGGTCTTTACATTGATTACATACATGACCTTCGGATCCATCGGATCTTCTTTCCACTTGACTTCTACATCATTCGGAGGAAGCTCCTGTCCGTATTCGAGCAAAGTCGTCGTCGCTTCCGTCGGCGGCAATGTTTCCATCGGAGTGGTCTCGGTAGTAGACTCAGTTGTCGCGGATGTCTCTTCTTTTTTCTTGCCGCCACATGCAGCAATTCCAAGCACCATGGAACATGCCATGGTCAAAACCAGTGCTTTAACAATTATGGAAGATCGTTTCATAGGCCACGCTCCTTCACGATTTATACTTTCACTCTAATATAATAGTACAACATTCTTTGCGGATTATTGCAAACCTTTTTTACAAACAGATTACGTTTCGACGTCAGAATTGAGTTTGACGAACATAATGTGATCCTTGTAACTTCCGTCTATTTCCATGAATCGGAGATTCAGTCCCATCTTCTCAAAACCGCATTTTGTAGCAACGGCGATCGATCTTTCATTATGGGGCATGACGTCCGCCTCAATCCGGTGGAGCCGGTAATACTTGAACATAAAATCACATCCGGCAAGGAGCGCCTCCGTCATATATCCCTTCCCCTGCTCATTTTCGTCAATGTGATAACCGACAAAGCAGGAATTCATACATCCGCCGATAATGCTGTAAAAGGAAAGCCTTCCGATGATCCGCCAGGGTTCTTCGATCGTACTGATCCAAAGTCCCACCTGCGTATTCGTCTTATACTGCAAAAGATCCGACTTAAGGTACGCTTTCTGTTCAGGGACCGTAAAGTACCGGTCCCTCTGTGTCTGGTTAAATGGCTTATGGAACTTCCTGTTGCGAGTAAGATAATCCGTCACCTTTTCGGCCGCAGAAGGCTTATAGACAGAGAGGAGAAGCCTCTTTGTCTCAAGCGTAAGCACTGCGCCCTTAACGGGAGTGATGATCTCAAATCTCGCCATCGTCTCCTTCGCCTTCCTTGTCGCCGTCCTCATCTGAATCTTCATCCGAAGCATCCTTCGCCTTATCAATGCGGTCCTCGATTACGTTGATCACCGGTGTCGGGATCTCTGGTTCGATGACCGGTTCCGGCTTCTTTTCCGGGAATTCCGGGAAATCCGGAAGCGGTTCTTCCTTCTTTTCTTCCATAACTTCCTTTACCGCCTGCTTCGGCACATCCTCACCTGCGCGCTTTGCACCCGGACGTCTTGGTGCAGGGGCTTCCTCGTCGCCGAACTGGTAGTAATGATCGCCTTCTTCGATTTCCTCTTCAGCTTCTTCTTCAATATCTTCGTCTTCTGTTTCGTCGATATCCTCTTCGTCCCCATAGACGCCGAGAAGCTCGTTTCTTTCCTTATTTCTCAGTATCGCCATAATGACGACCATCGCCAGAAGACCGACGCAGAATACGCCTAAAAGAATAGAGAGTGTCTTATAGAAGTTGATGCCTGTTTCTTCCGGCTCGGGTGTCACTTCCGGTGTCGCAGTAACTGTATTGGTCGGTTCCGGCGTCGGAGATGGAGTCGGTGTATCCGTCGGAAGCGGCGTAGGTGTCGCAAGAAGTTCCGAGATATCGCCTCTGAACGGAAGGATCATACCCGTTTCGCCATCGAGATAGTACATGGACTGTTTTCCTTCGGAATCCATCAGATAAAGGAGCATCGGCTGTTCCGGATGCTCGGTATTTTTATACACTTCGACTTCATGTTCGTTATACGTATAGGTGCTCTTCTCATAACCGTTTGGAACGACAAATCCTTCCGGGAACGGCATGATCATCATACTGACGACTTCATTGGTATATGTATAGCAAGGTGATACCGTCTGCTTATTTAAGTCATAAACATAAAGGCCGTTACCTGAATCAGAAAGCAGCCACAGAAGAAGTGTCCCATCAGGTCCTACGAGACACGGAATCTTCTTACTGTTATAGGTCGTTTCGGACCAGGTGAAACCGCTCGGGACATTCTCGAGAGACCCCTTTTCAAGGATCGTATAACTGCTATCATTACAGGAAATGACCGGATACGGTTCCGGTGTCGGTGTCGGAGTTCCTCTAGTTACGTAGATCTTATATGTTCTCTTATCACCGTTTTCCGCGGTGACCGTTACTTTTACCGTATTATCGCCACGGGCCAGATCCTTCTGCACGCCGTTCAGAGACACCTTCGCTGCAGAATGTTCAGCCGTAGCGGTAACAGCGATTGACGTTGTCGACTCACTTACGGTAACATGGTAGTTCTGCGTATCTTTGTTAAAAGAAGGGCTCAGTGTTCCCGGAGCAACAGAAAGCTCACTTAAGTAGTTATTTCCGGAAAGCACTACCGGAGCTGTGATATTAATATTGGCCGATGCACCGGAATCCGGGAAATCGCTGCCTGCCATCGAGGAAGCGGTTACACTGACAGAAACCGTAGTAGAGCCCTCTTTTAAACATATGAACTTAATTACTGCGATCGTTGATCCGGATGGAATATTGCAGTCATAGTCCAAAAACTTACCGTTCTTCGCACTGAAATCTGTTGTTCCGTAATTTCCGGGAGCTATTTCTGAAAGCTCAAGATAATCTCCATCGTAGCTCACGCTTCCTGTAAAGCCGCTATAAGGTCCGTCGCCGCTCACTTTTACATTGACGCTGACAGTCTTTCCTACTTCAGTGCTTCCGCTTTTCGACAAGCTTGTCGCCGGATTTGCACGAACTATGGCGGATTGTATCACTCCTAGAAACAATGTAGTCGTTAAAACAACCGCAGTGCTTCTGTTAAGAATTCTTCTTATTGCAATATTCATTTTCTCTCTACCTTTCATATTAGATGTTCGTTATTGCTCTATTGTAGATTCCTGAAGGATATGTCTTTTGATCATAGTAAGGTCACCAGCTGTTACCTTGCCGTCTTTGTTTGCATCAGCAGCATGCAACGCGGCATCAGTAAGCGTACCCTCATCAAGGATATAACGTTTGATCAAAGTAAGATCGGCCGCGCTGATCTTGCCGTCACAGTTGGAATCACCACGGATAAAGAGTGCACCGAGATATACGGTCTTTCCTTCCGGATCGGTGATGACGATCAGGTCGCCTGTACATACTTTTACAGAATCTGCTCTGACCTGACCATTCTGGTTTGTCTGAGTAATCTTATACCCTTCCGCCAGCTGGAACATGGCCTTAGCCTCCCCGACCGTAGTGCCGGGCTCTATGCCACCGAAGAAGTTCTCCTGATTAGAAAGGACAGTCGTAAAATAATTCTCGAATCCTTCCATTCTTCTGGCTACATTAAGTGTATATTCTTTTTCAAAACCATTTTCCGCGGTGACCTTGATAACGATCGTATTCACGCCCTCACCAAGTTTTACATCACCGATGCCGGATACCTTGGCCTTGCTGCAGGCAGGTACGGCATTGATATGGATCGACTTACAAGATCCCGGAACAACCAGTGAATAATCCTGATATGTCAGCGAATCAAATGCCGGCGTCAGATTGTAACCATCTACGGACAGTGATTTCAGATATGCATTCGTATTACCATTTTCTTCAGGAAGCGGACATGCTTCAGCCGGCATGTTTTTATATACCGGAATGGAAAACACCATAGAAGTATTCAAAATGCCTGCTTTTGTGTAGGCAGAATACATCTTGGAAGCTTCAGATGAAGCGCCACGAATATTCGTCATGTACTGATGACTTCCATACTTATATTCCGCGTTCGGCGATACATTAAACTTCATGAAGTAGACTGTATTCTGTCCCTTGTTGATATAAGTCCGTGCGATAAAACGGCTGCCACCGATGATCGAACGTATCGGACTGATCCAAGGAAGAAGAAGGTATGTATTTGTTTTAGGATCAGACGATCCATCACGAGCAAAAGCCAATCCCTTAGCTACAGGATCTTTATCCGAGGAAGCACCGATATTAAAGTAGTTGTAATAACCCGTATAATCCTTCTCATAGTATTCGGAATAATAGGTGCCGGAAGTAGAATCACTTCCATTTGCAGAGACCTCCTGCAGGCACTTCGCGGCAAGGAATACAGGATTTGCTTTTGCTTCTTTTCCTGCTACATAAAAAGCCATAGCATAACTGATCTGCTTGGTATCATTAAGATCACTGATCGTGGCCGATTCCATGAAGGTTCCGTTGAGAAGGCTCTGTACGGATTGAATCGTATGATACTTACTATCAAACGTGAGATCCAGGAACTGGAATACACCCTTCTCCGTCAGCATATTACGCGGATCGAGATAGTATTTTACAAGTGACTGGTTCGCATTTACCCAGTAATTTCCGTCATAAGGGGTAAATTCCGAAGCAAGCCAGTCGTAAGCACCAGCTACCGTTGATTTCCAAGCGTCGTTAACAGAATTCTCGATCAGACTCACGCCAAGACGGGATTCCAGATTTACTGTGTCTTCGAAGGATCTGCTCACATTTACGGCGCGGAAATGCCATTTCGGATGTGCTTTGTGAAGCTTTTCGAGATATGGTCTATAACTTTCCGGGAAGGAGGCAAGTTCTGAAGCGAAATCTCCGGTATCGCCTGTATCGGGTTCGGAGGGTTCGGTTGTCTTTGTCGTCTCCTCCGTTGTAGTCTCCGTCTCGGAAGAATCCCCGATCTTAACTCCTTCGTCCAGTTCTAGAAAATACTCAGCCATATATCCGGTGACGATCCGCCCGTTTTCATGCAAAAAGTTGATCTTGCACCAGGTATTGCAGGTCTTATCCCCCGTCGTAGCCACCATTTCAAGGACCTGAACTCGGTCCCCATGATTCACCACACCTATAATAGGGGTATCGTCTGAAGTACTGGGGCTTTTACGCACGTTTGACGACACCTCTGCAATCACCGTAGCATTCGTCGCCAGTTTTTTTCCGGCCTTGGCAGTATCTGTCACTTTCTTTTCTGTTTCCGAAACACTTTCGGATGTTTCTTTTACATCAGAAGGCGCAACCGTACCTGAAGGCGCTTTGCTCTCTGTCTGCGACGAGACAGTGGTCCCGGCTGTACTGGAGCTATCGCCTTTGTCTGCTAGCAGGAGATCTTTTTTCGGAAGTCCTCCCACAAGGCATGCACACGAGATCGCCGCTGCGCATGCTCGCACAAGGGCCTGCTGTGTGCTGTTTTTCATTTTCTGTAACATATACGTATTCCTTTTATCCTCATATATGTATTCGACACTATACTATCAAATCTTTGTTTTACACAGGTTACAGCCACATCACAGATTTTTTATCACAAAGAAAACAAATCCCACGAAAAACCAAAGGAGCCGCCTTTTTAGGCAGCTCCTCTACTTACTATGGTGGCTCACTGGAGGCTCGAACTCCAGACCCCTTGATTAAAAGTCAAGTGCTCTACCGACTGAGCTAGTGAACCATATGGCTGGGGTAGCAGGATTCGGACCTACGAATGCGGGAGTCAAAGTCCCGTGCCTTACCGCT
>JAFZKB010000021.1 GCA_017551865.1 Clostridiales bacterium
CGAACAACTTTACACCTTAGTTTACACCTTTTGGGGGCGCAAATATGCCAAATTACGCCATGTTTTGCCAAGAGGTGAACCTTCCAAAGGTGCTTAAATACAGGGTTTTGAGGACATGATAAAAGTACTGTTTGTATGCCACGGCAATATCTGCAGATCGCCGATGGGTGAGTTTATATTGAAAGATATGGTCGAGAAATTGGGTATTTCTGATCAGTTTCATATCGAGTCGCGTGCGACGAGTACGGAGGAGATATGGAATGGTGTCGGAAGTCCTGTATATCCGCCGGCGCGGGATGAGCTGAAAAGAAGAGGTATCGGGAAGACGCCTTTTACGGATTTTTCAAAAAAGCGGGCGCAACAACTGAAGTATTCCGAATACGATGAGTATGATTTTCTGATCGGCATGGACTCGATGAATATGCGAAATATCGAGAGAATGACAGGCCACCAAAGAGGCGATGGGAAGATATTTAAGCTTTTAGAGTTCTGCGGATCGGATAAAGATGTCAGCGATCCCTGGTATACCGGGCGCTTTTCGGAAGTCTTTGATGAATGTGTTCAGGGTTGTGAAGGTTTACTAAATTACCTTCGAAACGAAAGGATACTTTAGTGATATAACTGGGCAAAATCGTTATACATGTTTCTTCGGGGTTCACTTATAATGCTTAGACGTAGAAATCTTCGTGTATTTGAAGACGGGGATCGAGGATAAAGGATCCATGTGAAGAAATGGCAAATAAGAATGTAACTGACATGACGGTGGGAAATCCTGCCCGACATATCCTGAAATTCACATTGCCGCTTCTGATCGGCAATCTTTTCCAGCAGCTTTATAACATGGTCGATTCGATCGTGGTCGGACGCTACGTCAGTGCGCATGCCCTGGCGGCTGTTGGCGCATGCGGTTCGCTGAATTTTCTGTTCTTTTCCTTAAGCTCGGGACTTGCTGTCGGTATTGGAATCATCGCGTCGCAGTATTTCGGTGCGAACGATGAGCAGCAGCTCAAAAAGACCATCGCTAACTCAATCTATGTTCTGTCGTCGGCGGCACTTGTCGTGACACTGATCGGTGTTCTTTTCGCCGGACCGATCCTAAAGCTCCTTCAGACGCCGGATGAGTATATCGCCGATTCTATTTCGTATTTTCGTGTGACCTGCCTCGGTATCCTGGGTATCGCGATCTATAACGGCGTAGCCGCACTTCTTCGGGCTGTCGGTGACAGTAAGACGCCGCTTTATTTCCTGATCCTCAGCAGCATCATCAATGTATCTCTCGACCTTGTATTCGTCATCTGTTTTGAGCTCGGGGTGGTCGGTGTTGCACTGGCGACAATCATCGCCCAGGCTGTCGCTGCGATCGTATCGATCATCTACGCGTACCATAAAGTCAGTTATTTCCGTCTTCGCAAAAAGGACCTCCGTCCGGATTATTCGATGATCCGCGACTCGTTCCATTTAGGCGCGCCGGTTGCGATTCAGAACTCCATGATCGCGGTTTCCTGTATCGCGCTTCAGGCTGTTGTCAACGGATTCGGACCGGATGTGGCTTCGGCCTATACGATCACCGGACGTATCGAACAGCTTGTCCAGCAGCCTTACGGTTCTCTCGGTATGGCGCTGACCTCCTACTCCGGTCAGAATATCGGAGCGAAGAAGAAGGAGCGAGTGATCGAAGGCTTTCGAAAAGCTACGCTCATCGTTCTTGTTTTCTCCCTGATCATGCTCCCGCTGTTCTTTTTCCTCGGAAAATATATCTGCGGCATCTTCGTAAAAGAAGAAGCGGCCAGAGTCATATCGCTTGGCGCCAGTGCGCTTCGTATCACGAGTCCATTCTATTTCGCCCTCGGTATGATCTATGTTCCGAGAGCGGTCCTTAACGGCTGCGGCGACACGGGTTTTGCCATGATCAACGGCCTGACCGAAGTCGTCTGCCGTATCCTCTTTTCGAACATCTTAACGCGCATTCCGATCCTCGGGTACTGGGGGATATGGATCACGACAGGGCTTACCTGGGGCGTGACCGCGCTTGTATGCGTGATGCGCTATAAAGGCGGAAAGTGGCAGTATAAGTCTCTCGAACGCGCTTAGTGACGCATCTCTCATTTTGGGAAAACGAACTTTTGTGTTATAATAATACAACTGACTTTTTTCAAGGATGGGAGGAAATAAACATGGATGTTGATAAGATTGCGAAATATTCTTCGAACCTGCAGCCGCTCCTCGTTAAGAACGACACGATCGAAGATGCGCTGTTCGAAAAGTACGGCGTTAACCGCGGCCTGCGCGATATCAATGGAAAAGGCGTATTGACCGGACTTACCAGAATATCGAAGATTGTTTCCTTTACTTCCGGACCCGACGGAAAGCAGGTGCCCTGCCCGGGTGAGCTTTGGTATCGTGGGTATAACATCAAGACATTGATCAGAGAACTGGGTGCGCAGGAGTTCGGTTTTGAAAAGACCGCTTATCTTCTGCTTTTCGGCGAAAAGCCGACGGAAAGCCAGCTCATCGATTTCCAGGAGATCCTGGACGAGTGCAGATGCCTTCCGACAAACTTCACCCGTGACGTCATCATGAAAGCACCAAGTAAAGACATCATGAATTCAATCACCAGAAGCGTTCTGACACTTGCTTCCTACGACGATGATTCGACTTCGTCGGATATTGCGATCAGCACAAGACAGTGCATCCAGCTTATCGCGCAGTATCCTATGCTCTCGGTGTACAGTTTTCATGCGTATAACCACTATGACAACGACGAGAGCATGTATATCCATCGTCCGAGAAAGGGAAGATCCACTGCGGAAAACTTCCTTGCTATGCTGCGTCCGGATCAGAAGTATACGGCACTTGAGGCGAAAGTCTTAGATGTCGCGCTGATGCTGCACATGGAGCACGGCGGCGGAAACAACAGTACCTTTACGACGCGCGTCGTTACCTCTTCCGGTTCCGATACGTATTCGGCCATGGCGGCGGCGATGTCGTCCCTCAAGGGCCCGAAGCACGGCGGTGCCAATATCAAGGTCGTCCAGATGATGGAAGACATCAAGGAGAACGTCGTGAACTGGGAAGATCGGGAAGCCATCAAGGCATATCTCATGAAGATCCTGAACAAAGAGGCTTTCGACAAGAGCGGCCTGATCTACGGTATGGGCCATGCGGTCTATTCCATGAGCGATCCGCGCGAGGAAGTGCTCGATGCGTTCGTCGAAAGACTTGCCAAAGAGAAGGGCATGGAGAGAGATTACATCCTCTATAAGAACGTAGAAGAGCTCGCACCTGAAGCGATCGCCGAGACCAGGAAGATCTTCAAGGGCGTAAGTCCGAATGTCGACTTCTACAGCGGTCTCGTCTATAAGATCCTGAATATTCCGCCGGAGCTCTACACGCCTCTGTTTGCTACTGCCCGTATCGTCGGCTGGAGCGCACACCGTATCGAGGAACTCATCGGCATGAACAAGATCATCCGCCCGGCGTATAAGAGCGTCATGAAAGAGATCGAGTGAGCGGATCTTTTCGCATCGAAAAGAATCGGAAAAACAGCAGAAAACAGCCTCCTGAATTGAAAACAGGAGGCTGTTCTGTTATATTGACATTGTATTCACGGGGAAGGGGGGATAGAGTATGCATTATTCGCGAAGAAACCGCTTATTCGCCATACTTTTGAGCATGGCGCTCTTTTTCTCTGTTTTTCTGATCCCCGGGATGGTTTCCCAAACTGCATGCGCAGAGGAAAGTGTGACAGCGACCATCAAAGGGGATGATTCTGATAACGCGATAATCACGATCAGGACCTCTGGTTTTTCGGAAGGGGATGTCATCACGATAACCTTGGAGTTTTCATCCAATGATGTTGGCGCTTCCTCAGGATCCCCTGAACTGAAGATAGTCAGTTCAGATTGTGAAAACGGCATTGTAGTGGTCATGATCTCAAAAGCTAAGGGTGCTCCGAATGGAAAGTATAAATTCAGTATTCATGGAACATATCTTGAAACCCCGAAGATTAATAATGTTTCCTGGACCGTGAAGAATGAAAAGCCCTCTGAACCGACCAAGCCTTCAGAAGACACGAAACCGACGAAACCCACAAAACCGAGCGATCCGACGGGCCCAGGCTCGGGACCGGGACCGGGAGGCCCGGGGGAGAAGACTAAGACTCCGACACCTACTAATACATCGACGCCGACTCCGACGCCTACAAAGTCTGTGTCTAAGACACCGACGCCAACGCCTACGAAGACGCCTACGAAGACGCCTACAAAGAGTCCAACTAAGACACCTACTAAGACACCTACTAAGGTGCCGACAAATACTCCTACAAAGACTCCGACGAAGGTGCCTACGAAAGCTCCTACGAATGTGCCCACAAAGGCGCCGACGAATGCCCCGACAGAGACACCTGTACCGGGCGGCGCGGTTGCTACGTCAGTAAGTCCGGTCCCGGAAACTTCGGGAACACCGTCACCGACAGTTCCGCCGGAATCCACGACGGCTGCATCTGAAAGTAAGCAGGATGCGACGTCGGAAACGAAAACGGATGAAACTTCGGAGACACTTGAGGCCACGCTGCCTGAGGATTCTTCGGAAACGGAAGTGCCTTCCGAAGGAGATGTTACGGAGCCTGCTTCTTCTAGCGATGATTCGGGTTCCGATGTACCGCCGGTGATCGCACCCGGAATCGTGGATGATACGGGAAATACTGATCCGTCAGAGGAATCCTCGGGAGACCCTGTTTCTACTACGACAGCAGCAGGCGCGGGAGCCGTGGCGAAAAAAGAATCCCCGGATGCCGATTATTCTTCCTGGATCTGGCTTTTGATCCTCGCGATCGTCGTCATCGCGGCGTACTTAAGATACAGCCACCTGGCGAAGAAAGAGATGCCGTTTACGGAGATCATGAAGAACATGATCCCCATCATGCCTTTCGTGAACTGGTGTAAGAACTTAAAGATCATCGATACGGTCAAGGAGAAGTTCAAAAAGCCGAAAGAAGAGGAAGTCCCGGAGGAGCTTCAGCCGAAGGTCGTCAACGGATATCTTCAGAAGCCCGTGACCGGTGTGGCTAGTGCACAGGCACTTCGACCGATCCGGTCGAACACATCCCCGGAGCGTTTTACGCAACCGAAACACGGAAATGATACCCATAAGATCCAGGGGCTCGATGAACCGTCGAAGTGAACGGATCTTTTCGAGAAGAAAAACTTGAAAAATCAGGAAAAAAGGACCGGATGAATTGAAATCGCCCGGTCCTTTTGATATTATCGACGTGGGTAATAGGGTAACGTTTGAAAAAACGTTTCGGAGGTAAATGGATATGAGTAAGAATCGTTGGGGGCGTCTTTTGAGCGCTCTTATTTGTTTTTCGGTACTGCTGGGCCAGACCGTTTTTCCTGCTTTTCGAAAAGAACTTTCCGCTTTAGGTAGAAGAACGGTAACCGGGACTTCGGTGAGCCTTGAGAAGAACAATTTCCATGAAGGAACGCTGAAAGTGAAATTCCGGCTTTCGGGCTGTTCCACCAAGGACGAGGCCAGCATCAAACTTGTGCTTTCCGATGACGGCATCATCACGAATGGAGCGAACAGTAATGTGACGAGTTATGTCGGCCCGAGTGATCTCAGTTCAGAGACTACGGGATATGCGGAAGGTCCAAGGAATATCTACATTACGACGAAAAACAGAGAAGCCTTACTCGGAAATGAGGCGATCTCTTTCTCGATCCCTGTACACTGTACAGCCGTCGTTTCCAGCGCGGAAGTCTATGAGGCCAAAGAACATGTCTGTAATGTTCGCGTGGAACAGGATCTGGCCGGTGACGGAACCAGCAATCGCGCCAAATATTCATATACGAACATGACGGGAACAAATCCCGAGATCAAGCTGGTCAAGGCCTATGAGAAGAACGGCAAACCCTGTGATATCGATGTCGTTATCTCAGGTAATACCGTATCTGTCGAGGTGCTGACGAAGGATTATTTGCCGATCAAGGATCTTATTGTCGTGGTAGAGGTGACGAGTAATATCGATTTCAGACTGACATATAACCGCTACTCGGAAATGACATACAGAAATACACCGCCTCCAACGAATACACCTACTCCGACAAATACTGCGACCCCGACGAATACGCCGACTCCGACGAACACACCGACGGCCACGCCCACAAATACGCCGACGCCGACAAAGGCTCCCACGAAGGTTCCTACAAAAGCCCCCACGAAGGCGCCGACAAATGTGCCGACGAAAGTGCCCACGAAAGCCCCTTCAGCGACGCTGACGAATGCCCCTACTGTGACACCTGCCGGTGGAGAAGGGGTGGTCTCTCCTGCGGGGACGGAGCAGACTGCTGTAGAGCCATCACCTACGCCTTCTCCGACAGTTTCGCCGGAGACAAAGAAAGAGACTGAGACTTCGAAGGAAGAGACTTCCGAATTGACAGAACCTTCGATCTCGGAAGAACCTTCCGCGGAGACGGAAACTCCTTCGGAAGAAAACGAAGACTCGGGAGAGGGAAAAGAATCGGATGTGCCACCGGTGATTGCACCGCTTGGGGCAGACGATACCGAGAATACGGATCCCTCAGAGGAAACTTCAGAAGAACCTGCTGCTTCGTCGACAGCAGCAGGCGCGGGAACCGTGGCCAGATCGGAAGCTCCGGATGCGGATTATTCATCGTGGATCTGGATGCTTATCCTTGCGATACTGGTTATCATCGCATACATTCGATATAGTCACCTGGCGAAAAAGGACATGCCGTTTATCGAGATCATGAAGAACATGATCCCCGTAATGCCGATCGTCGCCTGGTTCAAGAACCTGAAGATAGGCGATCGTATCCGTGATCTTAGGATCGCTGACAGATTTAATGATCTTCAGATCGTGGATCTTGTGAAAGAGAAATTCGGAAAGAAAAAGGTGAGTGCTCCGGAGGAGCCAAAGCCGCAGGTCATGAACGGATATCTCCAAAAGCCGGTGACCGGTGTGGCCAGTGCGCAGGCGCTTCGTCCGATACGATCCAACACATCGCCCGATCGTTTTACTCATCCGAGAAGCAGCGCTTCGGATGCGGGAATGCATGGAGAGCAGAAATAAGCCATTCAGACGGCAAAGTATACCTACGGCAGAGCGATCTGATTGTTCAAGATGTATATAAAAAACTGTCCCGATGTGAAATGCATCGGGACAGTTTCTATTTGTGGTGACCCTAAGGAGAATCGAACTCCTGATTGCGCCTTGAGAGGGCGCCGTCTTAACCGCTTGACCATAGGGCCGCGTCACCACACACTTTTAAGTGCATGAAAGATGATACCATAAGATTTCTGGGCATGCAAGTAGGAGAATAGGAATTCTCAAAAAAGAATTTGCACACATTTATACTATCTGTTATATACTTTACTACACAAATATAGTATACTCTTAGAAAAAGGAACATATTTTCTAATTGGAGAGAGATAGCACATGAATGACTATATCCGCATCCGCGGTGCGAGAGAACATAACCTTCAGAACATCAACCTGGACATACCGAGAGATAAGTTTGTCGTGATCACGGGCCTTTCCGGTTCCGGCAAGTCCTCTCTGGCTTTCGATACTATCTATGCGGAGGGGCAGAGACGATATGTCGAATCGCTTTCTTCTTATGCCAGACAATTCCTGGGGCAGCTGGAAAAGCCGGATTTTGACAGTATCGACGGTCTTTCTCCGTCGATCGCCATTGATCAGAAGACGACGAGCCGTAACCCGAGATCCACTGTCGGTACTGTAACGGAAGTATATGACTATTTCCGTCTTCTTTATGCGCGTATCGGTGTGCCGCACTGCTATAAGTGCGGTAAGGAGATACGTTCGCAGTCCATCGATCAGATATTAGAGCAGCTTATGGAATATCGGGAAGGTACCCGAGTGATCCTTATGGCTCCTGTTGTCCGCGGGAGAAAGGGTGAGTTCGGAAAACAGATCGAGGATTTCAGGAAGAGCGGGTATGCGCGGATCCGTCTTGATGGTACGACCTATGAACTCGATGAGGATGAGATCTCTATCGATAAGAATAAGAAGCATGACCTCGATGTGGTGATCGACAGACTGGTGATCCGGGAAGAATCCAGATCGCGTCTTAACGATTCAGCGGAGACGGCACTGAAACTCGCAGATGGCCTTCTGCTTTGTGAGATACAGGTCCCTGTGGAAGGTGAAGACGGGGAAAGGACATATGAAAAGTCGGAGGTCCTTTTCTCGCAGAAGCTTTCGTGCCCGGACTGCGGCGTCAGCGTGGAGGAGCTTTCCCCGAGAATGTTCTCCTTTAATAACCCTTTTGGCGCGTGCCCGGAGTGTTCGGGACTCGGGTCCCACACGAACGTGGATCCGGATCTCTGCGTACAGAATCCGGAAGCTTCGATCAATGAAGGCGCGATCACGACCGCAGGCTGGAAGTTTGACGATCCGAAGAGCTGGGGAAGAGCTTTTATCGAGGCTCTTTCGAAGCGGTACGGTTTTTCTCTGGATACGCCGTGGAATAAACTCCCGAAGAGGGTACAGGACATTATCCTTTACGGAAACGGCGGAGAGAAACTTCTAATCGATACGAGTAACAGTATCTACCAGAGAGAATCGAACTATATGCATGACTGGGAGGGAGTCATCCCGAGTGTGGAGCGGAGGAGCCGCGAAGCTTCTTCGGAGGAGATCAAGCAGCACTACGACCAGTACATGACCACAACGGACTGTGAAAGCTGCCATGGTGCGAGATTGAAACCTGCGTCTTTGGCGGTTACGGTCGGCGGGAAGAATATCTATGAAGTCACGAGCGTGCCGATCAGGAAGTGCATTAAGCACCTGCAGAACCTGAATCTTAAGTCCAGAGAGAAGAAGATCGCCGAGCCGATCTTAAAGGAGATCCTCGCAAGACTCGGATTCATGGTGGATGTCGGACTCGATTATCTGACTCTTTCCCGTGCGGCAGCCACGCTTTCGGGTGGTGAGGCGCAGCGTATCCGTCTGGCGACTCAGATCGGTTCCAGCCTTACCGGCGTCCTCTATATTCTTGATGAGCCGTCCATCGGCCTTCACCAGAGAGACAACAACCGGTTACTGGCCACGCTCGATAAACTGAAAAGACTTGGAAACACCGTGCTCGTCGTCGAGCACGATGAGGATACGATGCGTTCGGCGGATGTGATCGTGGATATGGGACCGGGTGCCGGTGAGCACGGCGGTGTCGTCGTAGGCGTAGGTACGGCCGATGAGATCATGAAGATCCCGGAGTCTATAACAGGACAGTACTTGTCCGGAAACAAGTTCATCCCGGTTCCATTGAAGAGAAGGAAACCGGATGGAAGATACCTTTGCATCCATGGCGCCAGAGAGAATAATCTGAAGGGCATCGACGTGAAGATCCCGATCGGGCTTTTTACATGCATCACAGGCGTGTCCGGTTCGGGTAAGAGTTCTTTGGTAAATGGCATTATCCTTAAGAAACTGGCGTCGGATCTAAATGGCGCGAGAAGATCGAAGGGCCTTTGCGATAAGATCACGGGCGTCGGGCATCTAGATAAGGTCATCGCCATCGACCAGTCGCCGATCGGAAGATCTCCGAGATCAAACCCGGCGACCTATACCGGATGCTTTGACCTGATACGAGAACTTTTCGCTAATACTCCGGATGCCAAGGCCAAGGGCTACAAGAACGGACGATTCAGTTTTAACGTTAAGGGCGGCCGATGCGAAGCATGCTCGGGCGATGGTGTGAACCGTATCGAGATGCACTTCCTTCCGGATGTCTATGTCAAGTGTGACGTTTGTAAGGGCAAGCGTTATAACCGGGAGACGCTCATGGTGAAGTATAAGGGCAAGAATATCGCCGATGTCCTCGCCATGACGGTAGATGAGGCACTTGAATTCTTTAAGAACGTACCTCGTATAGCCTCAAAACTCACGACACTTTCCGAGGTCGGCCTCGGCTATATCCGTCTGGGACAGCCGGCGACGCAGCTTTCGGGCGGTGAGGCGCAGCGTGTCAAACTTGCCACGGAACTCAGTAAGCGCAGCACGGGCCGTACTTTCTATATTCTGGATGAGCCGACCACAGGCCTTCACATCGCCGACGTACATAAGTTGGTTGACATTTTGAACCGCCTGGCCGAAAATGGTAATACTGTTCTGGTCATCGAGCATAATCTGGACGTTATCAAGACGGCAGACTACATTATCGATCTCGGACCGGAAGGCGGCGATAAGGGCGGTAATATCGTGGCTCAGGGATCTCCTGAAGAAGTATGTGCCGTAAGCGGATCCTTTACGGGTCAGTTCTTAAAGCCGGTGCTGGACAGCACGCTTCAGAGAATGAAGCATGCCGCTCCGCAGGATACAACTGAACAGAAAAAGAAGACCGAGAAAGAGGCGATGGAGATCGCGATCGGTCCGAAGCCCAGAAGGAGAAGAAAGCCTCTGGACGATAACGAATAGAAGCAGGTTAGAAGTAAATGAGTCTTTGTACGATATGTAAGAAGAATGTCGCGTTCGTGTTTACCACACGGTTTGAGAACAATGAACGCATTAATGAGGGACTTTGTATTAAGTGTGCCTTTGAGACAGGGATCGGCGGCATCGAGGAGATGTTCACCGCGGCCGGTATCAATGAGGACAACATCGACGAGGTCACTGAGAGATTGAACCGCCTGATGGGTGGTGCGGAAACCGCTGACGCACAGGAACTTTTCAAGATGCTCGTAAATGAGACTCTCCCGAGAGATATGGACGGAGAGGAAGAGTTCGACGAAGATTCCGAAGAGTATGAAGAAAACGAGATCGAGCTTCCTTTTGACGGGGAACTGCCTGAGGAAGGCCCGGCCCCGCAAGGAAAGCGCCGTCCGTTTTTCCCGTTTGATATCTTTGGTACATCGAATAACGAAGGTTCTGAGGACGAAAACGATTCCAATCTCGGCTTCCTGCATTTAGGGAAAGATAAAGAGAAGAAAAAGAATACCAAGAACGCACCGAAGAGTAAGAAGAAGTTCCTCGAACAGTATGGCACCAACCTGACCCAGCAGGCCAGAGAAGGGAAGATCGACCGTCTGGTCGGGCGAGAGAAAGAACTTGAGCGTATTGTCCAGATCTTAAACCGCCGTTCGAAGAATAATCCTGCGCTGATCGGTGAACCGGGTGTCGGTAAGACCGCGATCGCTGAGGGCCTTGCGGTGAAGATCGCAAATGGTGAAGTTCCGCAGAAACTCATGAACATGTCCGTGTATCTTCTGGACATGACGGCTATGGTTGCCGGAACGCAGTTCCGCGGACAGTTCGAGAGCCGCATGAAGAATGTGGTTGATGAGGCCAGCAAGTCTCAGGACTGCATCCTGGTCATCGATGAGATCCATAACATCATGGGCGCAGGCGATGCCGAAGGTGCAATGAATGCCGCCAATATCTTAAAACCGGCACTTGCCCGAGGCGAGATCCGTGTGATCGGTTCGACCACGCTGGATGAATACCGCCGTCATATCGAGAAGGATTCCGCTTTGGAAAGAAGATTCCAGAAGGTCATTATCGAAGAGCCTTCGATCGAAGACAGCATCGAGATCTTAAAGGGTATCCGCGATTACTACGAAAAGCACCATTTTGTAACATATCCGGACGATATCATCGAATACACCGTCCGTATGTCTTCCCGCTATATCACTGACAGATATCTGCCGGATAAGGCCATCGATATCCTCGATGAGGCCGGATCCCGCGCCAACCTTGAAGAGGTGCGTCTGGTGACGCTTGCGCAGCAGAAGGAAGAATATGAAGCGCTGGAGAAAGAAGTAAAGGCTTTAGAGACGCGTATTGAGATGTCTGCAACTCCTGAGGAGATCGAGCATGAGCATCTCTATGAGCGTCAGGCGGAAAAGAAATCCCGCGTGCTTCGTCTCGAAAAGGAGATTGCTTCACTGGAAAATGAACTGATCCCGACGATCATCACGAAAGAAGATGTCTGCCGCGTTATCGAGATGTGGACAGGTATCCCGGTACAGCGTATTTCTGAGTCTGAGTCCGAAAGACTCCTTAAACTCGAAGACCGTCTGCATAAGAGAGTCATTGGTCAGGAAAAAGCCGTTAGTGCACTCGCCCGTGCAATTAGAAGAAGCCGTTCCGGTTTTGGTAAGAAACACAAGCCGGCGTCCTTTATCTTCGTCGGACCTACAGGTGTCGGTAAGACTGAGCTCGTGAAGACTCTTGCGGAAGCGATGTTCGCCAGAGAAGATGCGCTGATACGTATCGATATGTCCGAGTTCATGGAAGCGCATACGGTAAGTAAGCTCATCGGTTCTCCGCCGGGTTATGTCGGATACGACGATGGCGGCCAGCTCACCGAGAGAGTAAGAAGAAAACCATACTCGGTCATTCTTTTCGATGAGGTCGAGAAGGCGCATCCGGATGTCTTTAACATGATGCTGCAGATCTTAGACGACGGCCGTCTTACGGACAGCCATGGAAGACTTGTCAACTTCGAGAATACGATCGTGGTCATGACGTCAAATGCCGGCACATCCTTAAAGGCAAACGGCTTCGGTTTCGGTGCCGACGGACAGATTGCGCTTGAAAACCGCGTACAGACGGCACTGAAAGAGCAGTTCCGTCCGGAATTCCTGAATCGTATCGATGAGATCGTCATCTTCCAGGAGCTTTCCAAAGACGAGATCCGCCAGATCGTAGATCTTATGCTCAAGGAAGTATCTGACCAGCTTAAGGAGAAGGGTGTGGCCTTAACTGTATCCGAAGCGGCGAAGGACGAACTTGCGAAGGAAGGCTACGATCCGAAATATGGCGCACGTCCGCTCCGTAAGACCATTCAGAAAAGACTGGAAGATCCTCTCTCGGATATGTTCCTTGCCGGGAAACTGGAAAAAGCAAGCAAGGTCTCTGTGGGATATAGAAAAGACCAATTCACCTTCGATGTCAAAGAGAAGAAAGAAGAGTGACGGGACAAAAAGTCCAGCTCAATAAGTAGTGAATTTATAAGAAAAAGGGCGTCTCCATTTGAATCGATGGAGACGCCCTTATGTAATTGCCTTATATTAGTTCAGCTTCTGTAGCTGGCGTTGATCTTTACATAGTCATAGGTGAAATCGCATGTCCACATACGATCGTTGTATTCGCCGTCGTTTAGCTCGACGCGGATCAGGATATCGTGTTCAGAGAGCTTTTCCTTGGCGATATCTTCGTCGAAGGGGAGTGCTACGCCTTTTTCGTATACCGGAAGTCCGCTTAAGAACATGCTGATCTTATCCGGATCGATGTCTGCGCCGGAGTAACCGAGAGCCGTGATGAAACGTCCGCAGTTGGCATCCTGGCCGAAGATTGCTGTCTTGCAGAGCGGGGAACGGCAGATAGCTAAAACACAGAGATAAGCATCTTTGGCTGTCTTGGCGCCGACGACCTCGACTTCGACGAGTTTGGATGCGCCTTCGCCGTCGGAGGCGATCATCTTGGCAAGATCAAAGCACAGTGCATGGAAAGCTTCCTTGAATGTCTCATATTCTTCGGTGTCCTTTTTGATCTCCGGTGTTTCGGATGCGCCGTTGGCGAGGATCACGACCATATCGCATACGGAAGTGTCGCCGTCGACGGAAACACGGTTGTAGGTATCCTTTACGTTATCGCTGATCATGGACTGCAGAACATCCTGGGAGATGTTGGCGTCTGTTGTGAATACGGAGATCATGGTCGCGAGGTTCGGGTGGATCATGCCGGAGCCTTTGGCGATCGCGGCGATCGTGATCTCTTTACCGAAGATGCTGACAGTGGCAGCGACTTCCTTCGGCTGTGTATCTGTCGTCATAATCGCGCGTTCGGCGAGGTGACCGCATTCCTCGGAAGAAGAAGCGTTCTTAAGAAGACCCGGAATCGCGGAACAGATTTTATCGAGTGGGAGGCGGGAGCCGATCACACCGGTAGAAGCGGTGAGGACCTCGTCAGCACTGATCTCGAGCTCTGCGGCTACTGTCTTTGCCATCTCAGTTGCATCGTTTTCTCCATCTTCGCCGACGCAGGCATTGGCGTTACCGCTGTTGATGAGGATACCTCGAACGGACTCTCTTTGCTTGATCAGGGCGATGGAACGGGTCAGGGAATGGCCCTTGACGAGATTGGAAGTATATACGCCGGCGACGTTGGCCGGGCGGTCAGATCCGATATAAGCCAGGTCCGGATTGCCGTTTGGCTTAAGACCTGCATACACACCATTGGCGATAAAGCCCTGCGGGAGAGTGATATAAGCGTTTTCGATATCCATGAGAAACACCTCGGTTCATTAATGTAGGAGCATTATACACCAACACTATATCCTTTTTCTATATTAGAGCTCTACACGAAAGAAAAATAAGTGCTTGACATTTCAGGTGGGAAAACATTATAATTTCGTAGTGCCTTTTGGGAGAATCTTGGTGGGATTAGCTCAGTTGGTTAGAGCGCTAGTTTGTGGCACTAGAGGCCATGGGTTCGACTCCCATATCCCACCCCACTAAATCCCCAGGGAGTCAATGGGGTATAGCCAAGCGGTAAGGCACGGGACTTTGACTCCCGCATTCGTAGGTCCGAATCCTGCTACCCCAGCCATATGGTTCACTAGCTCAGTCGGTAGAGCACTTGACTTTTAATCAAGGGGTCTGGAG
>JAFZKB010000022.1 GCA_017551865.1 Clostridiales bacterium
GTTTGAGAGATATGTAAAAGAAAAAGGCGCGACCCTCTCACTGCTTCCGCCCCAGTATTTCAGACAGCTGACAGAAAATCCGTTCAGAATACTGACAACGGGAGGATCAGCAGCAAGCAGGGAAATCATCGAACAGTCGGGTGAAGAAGCCAGATACATCAATGCGTATGGTCCAACCGAGAATACAGTACTTGCAACACACTGGGAGAAAGAGAAGGGTGAACCGATCCCGTCTGTCATTCCGATTGGAAAGCCGATCTATAATACAAAGCTCTATATTCTGAACAAAGAAAGTATGTGTGGAATCGGTGTGCCCGGAGAACTGTGTATCACAGGAGACGGAGTCGCCAGAGGGTATCTGAACCGACCGGAACTGACGGAAGAGAAGTTTGTGAAGAATCCGTTTGGCGAAGGCAGAATGTACAGATCGGGCGACCTGGCCAGATGGCTGCCTGACGGGAATATCGAGTATCTTGGCCGAATCGACGAACAGGTGAAGATCCGAGGCTTCCGAATCGAGCTGGGAGAGATTGAAAGCCGTATCCGCGAAATCGAGGCGGTAAAAGACTGTGCAGTTATCGCACGGGCAGACGCGAGCGGCGAGAAGGCGATCTATGCCTATTATGTAAGTGAAGAGGAACTCAGTAACTCTGAGATCAGGGATGAGCTTGGTAAGACGATGCCGGATTACATGATCCCGTCGTACATGATGCGGATCGAATCTATCCCTGTAACCAGGAACGGAAAACTGGATAAGAGAGCACTTCCGGAGATCGAAGCGGGAGCAGGAAGAGAATATGTAGCCCCGAGAACGGAAGAAGAGAGGATCCTCTGCGAGGCATTTGCGAAGATCTTAAATGTCGAGGAAGTAGGAATAAAGGACAACTTCTTTGAACTGGGAGGAGATTCGATCAAGGCAATTAGAATTATCTCAATCCTCAGAAATAATGGGTTTAGCTTAACTGTTAAAGACATCATGGATAAGAAAACTGCATACAGAATTGCAGGAGATATGCATAAAAAAACGGAGCTTTCATATTCTCAGGATGAGTTTTCAGGTGCAATAAAGAAAACCCCGATCATAAAGGCGTTTGAGGGCTGGGACCTAAAAAAACCGGAACACTTCAACCAGTCGATGATGATCAATGTAGAAGGCAAGGCAGATGAAAACATCAAGGCGGCCGTCGAGGCACTGGTAAAGCATCACGACATACTGCGAGCGGTATACAGGGACAAGGAACTGATGGTATTACCAATCAGTGAGAGTAAACTGTGTGATTTCTACACCTATGATTATCATGGAGAGAGTGATGCAGCAAAGAAGATCGAAGAGATCTGTACACAGATCCAGGGAAGTATCGATCTTGAGAACGGACCTCTTGTAAAGATCGCCGTATTCGAAACCGATGACGACAAGGTAATGATGTTCTGTATCCATCACCTGGCAGTAGACGGCGTATCCTGGAGAATCTTAATAGAAGATTTTGAGACAGCAGTAAAGCAGCTGGAAAGCGGGGATCCGGTAGTACTTCCAAAGAAGACGGCATCGTATGCGATGTGGAGTGAAAAACTGGAAGAGTATGGAAAAGGACTCACTACTGGAGAAAAAGAATACTGGGCTAAGATGTCAGAAAAAGCGGGCAGACTTCTTGTAGAAGAGACCTGTCAGCAGGAAGAAGCATATTACGGGATAGTTGAATTTTCGAAAGAGGTCAGTGAGAAACTGCTGAAGCGAAGCGGAAAAGCATGCGGAGCCAGAACGAATGAGGTACTGCTCAGCGGAATCGCGAAAGCTGTAGGCAGAATGACGGGACAGGAACAGGTATCGATCCGGCTGGAAGGCCATGGCCGAGAGAAACTCCATGAATCGATCGCCATAGACAGAACCGTGGGCTGGTTTACGAACATATATCAGCTGGTATTTGACTGTTGTGAA
>JAFZKB010000023.1 GCA_017551865.1 Clostridiales bacterium
AGCAGATAACTGCTTTACTCGTGATATAACTTCTTTCGAAATATCGATCCCGACAACTTCAAATCCGAGATCATGTAATGCGAATGCTTCACGGCCCAAACCGCACCCAATGTCCAGTATCCTTGAGCCAGGAGAAAAAAGGTTGGAAACTGATTTTTCCCATTCTTTCAATGCAGGCCTCCAGTCCAGCATTTCATCAACGTTTTTGGTATCCTCATACCACTTTGAAACTTTATCATTCATAAGAAAATTCTATCAATCACTAGCTGCGACTTCGCTTACGCCTAAACCCACTATCCTTTTATTTATTGCAACAGTTCGCTTTTATCAATACTCTCTGTCCAGAAGCCCTGTGGCAGTGTTTGCAAGATCATCTGCTGTGACCTCGTAGTTGATGGCTCCTGTTACCGCAGAGGGCAGAGACTTACCGATACGACAGCCATAGATGACCTGACCCGTAGATACATCAATAAACATCATATCCACAAGCTCTGTCGTACAGACACATCCCCCGAATCCACCGGACGTCTTCTCATATGATGCACTTTCCTTGTTGTAACGGCAGATAACGAGTATATCTATGTCTTTAATTTCTTCTTCGGTCGGTTTGACATCGAGCCAATAGAAGCCTGCCCAGAAATGCGCATCAGACCAGGCAACCGGTTTTGCATCCTGCCTGGTCACATAACCTGACTCATATCCGGATGTTCTAACAATAAGCCAGCTTTTGCCTCTGTATTCTTCAAGAGCATGTATATCGGGTCCCTCAGTCGGGTCCCAGTATGATTCCCAAGACCTGCTGAGAAATCCGTGTTTCTGTGCTAGAGGCGTCATATCTGTGATCTGTCTTTCTTTAAGAGAAGCAGCCGGATCACTTTTTTTCACGGTTGAAGAGACTCCTATACAAGTGAAAATAATGATCACCGCAAAGATACCGATTGCCACATACCAGCCGCGGGAACGGTTTATGCCCCGCTTGATATCCCGGACACGCAGGCGGTGGACCAGAAGGAAGCCTCCGAGCATGATCAGAAGTCCGATTACACATATTGCGATTCCGGCAGATCCGGTATTGTACGACGGCTTATTTACAAACAGCATCGGAAATCCTATGCAAAGCATTAACAGTCCGCCCGCGCATAACCAGACTCCGTACATCATCAGAAGCAGTTTCAATTTCTGTTTCATATAACTGACTCTCTCACTCAATTATTTGGCCCTGCTTCCCCAAAAAAGGTGCACAGGATCTTCGATGTTACTCGATCTCTTCACCGCCCCACTCGACAAGGATAAGTCCCTTACGTTCATCGAGCGACGGGTTCAATTCTTTAAGCTCCTGTGGCTGCATCTCTACATATTTGTCCGTTCCGTAGAACGCCATGTTTACACGGATGACCGTATCCGGTTCAGGTGAGACATCCAGTATGGCGGCGTCTTCATATGTGAACGTCTGGAAGGAAATCACATTATACGGATTACTCTCCATCTGCGGCAGCCAGTACATGATAAACGTGTCTGCCTCCGTATCGGAAAGACCCAGTTCGGACAGTGCTTTTTCCAGGAAATCGGCGGTGTCTTCGCCCTTTACACAGAAGCCCGTACGGAAATCGGCCGGGAATTCCAGTCTTGCATCCCAGAAGAGATACTCATACTGCCGGCCCTTCGCGTCAGTCAGTGTGCCATCCGGTGAGGTCTTCACGTTCCAGCCCTTATCCGCTTCGTAAGTAGGATATGTGTGTTTGAGATCGCCGTTAAGATCCAGTTTGACCGACACATCCCGCGACTGTTCATCATAAAGATAGATGATCGGCGCTGCCACTGAATGATCCTCGCTGCGCGGCCTGTGGACACAATAATTATATATACAGAAAATCCCCACTCCGGAAATAATAATGTACCCGGCAAAAATGCCGGACACAATTTTAAGTTTGCGGTAATTACCCGCACCTGCGCATAAGCAGATCAGGCAAATGAAAACACCGGCACCGACCACAGCAGCTTCAGTAGGGTACAGGATCATCGGAACATATTTCTCTTCCATTTGCCGTTTTTCCATGACAGTCGTTACAGGTACCTGTTCAATATAAAGGACACCCGGCTCCGGATCTTCCACGGATACCTCGTACGTACTCCCGCCGTAAGTACAGGATACATAAGCAATATCAGCACGTCTCAGGTAATTTCCGAAAAATATATGTACACTCACAAAAGCGAGGACGGTAAATACTGAAGCACAAACAATAATAATAGCGATATGCTTTCGTTCCATAATATCTCACCATCCACAGCACGGATCGGGATCGCTCCCTCTTGACCGTTTCCTATTCCTACTGAAATCATTATATCGCGTTGCACATAGGATAATCAAAGGTTCCTTTCGACAAGCACGATTGAGTGGGAGTAATTGAAAAGAGAGCCGCCCTAAAGTGGCTCTCTTTTTCATCTCTTCTTCGCAAAGTAAATGAATTCTCTGTCCCGGCGGACTTCCGAGTACCCGAGTTTCGTGTAAAACGCATTCGTTCTTCTATTCCAGATCGGGGTATCAAGTACGAGTTCTTTTGCATCGGAAAACATCGATTCGATACTTTCCATCATGAATATCCCGTAACCTTTTCGGAAGTGTTCCGGAGATACGAAGATCCTTCCGACATTAAGTCTGTCCTGCTCCTCGAAAAGCACTGCTCCGCCTATGATCATGCCATGGTCATCCACCAGTTTGTAAAGGGTACCCAGCCGGGCCATCTTCATGTGGAAAGGCGTGGACTTGTATCCGGGAGGTCCTCCTGCGGAGGATGCTCCTACCTCAACATCGCTGTCAAAAGCATGCTTCGAGATCGCGACCAGGATCACGGCATCAGAAGTGCCGGCTTTCATCAGTTTCATGCTCAGCACACCTCCATCGCCATGAAGATATCCATGTAGTGTACACCGTCCTTGTCATACTCGTACTCGAAGCACGCGACGATATCCTCCGGCATCTTCTCCTTAATCTCATTCACCTGGAGATATTCCAAGATGCGTTTGTAGCCATTCGGGATCCTCTCAAATGGACGTATGTGCGGTTCTGTGACCGTGATCACTGCATACTCCGCTTCTGCATTCGTCGCGTATTCCACACCCGGACAGTTCGTTTCAAAGCCTTCCGGAAGCACATACGCCGCCACATAGCCGTGCATATTGAAGCGCATCTGCTGTTCTTGAGAAACAAACGGGAAATCCCATCCGATCAGCTTCGCATTCGGATCGGCCGCCAGAAGGCCGCTCGTCTTTCCCCAGTTCTGCATATGCGTTATAACATCCTCCTCGGGGTTGGGAGAGATCATCACATATCTTGCCATACGGAACGCGGGAAGCTTGCGCCTCGTCACTTCCGAATAGATCATATTCTCCTTCGCGGACAGATCTTCTCTTACGAGCTCATCCATCTTGCATGAGAAGATATCGCAGATCTCCACAAGCCGGTCGAGCTCCGGTACGACCTCGTCTGTTTCCCAGCGCGAGACCGTCTGACGCGTCACTTTCAGCAGGTCAGCAAACTGCTCCTGCGTCATCGTCTTCTGTTTACGTAGATAACTGATATTCGTTCCTAAACTCATGGTCTTACCTCTGATCAAGTTTTATTCCATCGGCCATCTGGTAAGACCATTATTCCACACGTTGCGTGTCAGTTCCACCAATTATTACGTGCTTTTTCTTTATTCTCTGCAACACATCATGTGTCACGGGTGCGCACAGCTCTCACGACCCGGAATATGCAAAGTCCGGCCAGAAGCACGTCGAATAAAAGGATCGCTATTCCGCCCCAGGGCTTTTCCTTGAGAAAAGAAACTCCCATGAATCCGATAAGGAACAGGTAGAGTCATCAGGCTAGTGCTATTAAAGCGCTGGTATGGTATATTTGTATCAGCGCTTTATAAATCTCAAATCCAGAGTTGAAAATAGCCATATCTGAAATATAGGGGTTGTAGTATAAAAATGGTTCGTCAGTTTTTCTTCGGAGGTTGTTGATATGGGAATAAAAGTACGAAAAACGGCATTGATCCTTCTTTCCGGCAGCATTCTGCTTTCCGGAACGGCCTGCAATACGAGAATAAACAAAAGAGTAAATGCCAACAAGTTTATCAAGCAGGCATATCAGGAGACACATGTCACCGAATGGACGGATTCCGTCCCGGAAGGAATGGAGATCCAATACGTTTGTGTCAGAAAGCAGCGTGTAGATGACAGATCTGAGCTTAGAGACGAGTACTTCGAGTATGATGATCACGGCCGCCAGACGGCTTATATGGAAGCCTGGGAAAATGGAAGCTATCGTGTAGAAGTTGACTATAACAGTGATGGAACTGTTTCCGCGACCCGGACGAGGAAAAATGGGAGTCAGTACGAACCGACAGCTCCGGATACCGACAGGTTTTTTACATATGACGAAAAAGGCCGGATCGTGCGTGAGAACGTAACGAAACAATCACGGAAGAACGGAAATGATTCCACGACTTCCGTTGAGTTCCAGTACGATGAGAAAGGATGTCTGATTGCGACAAAAGGAGTGAACGATACAGACTGGACTCCTTATGGATACAACGAAGAGCCTTTCCCCCACACGGAATACCATGTCGAATTCAACCAGCCATCCACATTATTCTTCATGGATTTTAAACCATACGATATCGTCACGTATTATTTTGATGAAGATGGTCTTCTGGCGGCAGTTACAAAGAACGGAGATCGTAAAAAAGCGCTGTATACCGACGGAGTCCTCACCGGATGGAAAATGGAAAGCCCCTATGGCTATGGCTATTTCTTGTATGACACCGATGAAAACTATCTTGCAGGATACTCTGCGTCGGGCGAACTCGAGGAAAAATATGAGTATAACGACCATGGCGATAGGGTCCGTTCGCAACGCTGGAAGAACGGAAAACTGGTTAGTGACATTACATCGGAATATACATATGACGAACAAGGGAAAGTCTTACTGGAAACATCAAAGTTTTGGTGTTTAGAACCCAAAGCCGATGGGACCACGGAAGAATTAACCTTTACATCTACACATCAATTCACCTATGATGAACACGGTCTGATCACCATAGAGGAGGCCAAGATTGACGGAAAATTCGTCGAAATATATGTTTATGATTATGAAGCAGTACTGGTCCCGTCCGGAACGAAAGTCCCCTCGGTTTTGGATACGTAGGGTTTCACTTTGTGATCTTACACTTCACATCTGATATCCGCCAGGGGAAAGCGACGGGCACGATTGAGTGGGAGTGAGTCGTAAAGTTCTTTTCTCTGTTGCTGTCCTCGGCTTCGCCTGCGGAGGCAACGTCGAAAAGACTTTACTCATGCGAGGGAATTGAGTATTCTAAGTTTTGGATTACTCACAAATAAATAGGTAACTGTATCTTCTTTTCATTTCCATCACTACATCGATCACTCTGCGCCTGATCTCTTCCGGGTAGATAGCGGTCTTTTCCACGACCGTCTCCACCTCGTTATATCCGAACGAAAAGTGAAGGTTCTCACCATAAAGTTTCTCTGCAATCTCCATCTGCTCTTGAAAGGAATCGCAGAACGTCTTCGGTTTCACTTTCGGGATCCACTCCAGCGGATCTCTCGTCAAAGGATACTCCATGCTTGTATCGGAAAGAAGACCTGCTCCATTATCAAAGATCGGTGCTAAACGAAAATCTCCGGTTCCATTCGTTAATACGGCAATATTGTGTGTATGCCTGTCCTCGTTCAGAAACAGCGCGTCCACAGTCAGCAGTTTGCTCATATATATGCCGAAGTCCTTAATGCCTGTCGTTCTTTCCACTTGTTCCACAAGGATCTTCAGGCGCTCCACGTGATCCGGCGTGCTGTATATGATCTTGTTCAGTCCCACGCCGTATGTATCTTTAAATAGCCGCTCCAGCGTGATCAGATTCCAGCCGTCCGTGAAGTCCTTGCTCTTGCATGCGCGAAAAGCACTGTCGTTATATTCGATCTCTTCTAACTCATACTCCACATACTCGTCGGAACGAAGGTCGGAGAATGCAAGAAGTTTAGAGACCACATATTCAGCGAGACCCTCGTATCCAAGGTAATCCGCCTTGTACCAGATATCTCCTTTACGGAATTTCAGCTGATTTCCTTTCGACGACTGCCTGTTAAAATCCTGCATATCAGAATCCAAAAGATGTATCAATCCTCTCACCTCTCAATTCTTATCCAGAACTTATCATCTGCCATCCTGCCTGCTGTTTTCTCGATAATCAGTATCGGATCATAAAACGGAATACCCAGACGCTTCAATTCCAGTTTAATCTTGTCCCGGTTTTCCGGGAAACAGCGTGATTTCAGGAATTCCTCATAGTCTTCAAATCCGGGTTCCGTGTTTTTACCAAAGGCACGGAACAGCGGATCGTCAACATAATTGCTGATCCTCACGATCCTCTTCAACTCATCCACGTCAATGACCGTGCATACCATATCTTCATACATATACCACAACCGTAATTTCAACCGGGTTTTCGGGACCTTCAGTTTTTCGGCGATCTCGGGGTGTCTTCGGAGGATCTCGACCAGAGTCACGATCGGTCCCTTTATCGGCTCATCCTTGCTCTCCCAGTTCTCAACCGTTCGTTTCGACGCATTTGCAAAAACAGCAAACTCCTTCTGGGTCATATTCAAAAGCTGCCGCACATATCTTATATCTTCACCGGTAATCGATTCGCTAATAACATATTCTTTGGCCATGTATATCCCTCCTGCCTACATTAAACCACAAATTTTGCGGCAAATCAACAAGATATAGCCACATTTTTTGCGGTTTTGGTTTAAGTGGATGAGTGGAAGTGATCCGTCTGGACAAAGTTTCAAATCTGTCACCTTTTCTCAATTTATTTTGCCTATAATCTATAGCAGATCAATCGGGGAAGAGGGTAATATCATGTTCAGATCTCAAAGAGTAAGAAGTGCTTTTCTAGCAGGAGTGTTAGTAGTATCTATACTGGCCGGGACCGGCTGCAAAAAGAGTGCCGACTCAAAAGAAAGCACCTCATCCCGATCCGAGTCCTCGGAACCAGTCGCATCTTTATCATCAGAATCAGAATCTTCGGAAAAGCAGGAATCTTCTTCCGAAGAATCAGAGTCATCGGATCCGACATCGGGCGAATCTTCCGGTGATGAGGAATTTAAACAAAAAGCTCTGAAACTGGCCCAGGAACTGGGCGTGTATGTGCTTCACCTTTTCCCTGTCGTTGCCGATCACCTAAAGCCGGAAATAATGTATCACGAGCTGATGCACTTCATCGATTTTTCGATCGGCGGCGAGCATCGCTCGAACGTATACTATACGGGTAAATACTATCGGAAGACCATGGAAGGCTACAACACTCCGGCCAGTTTTCTTTCCGGGATCGAGTGGATCTACGGAGAAGAAACCGTAGACCGTCTGTTTTTCAGTTCTGACTCGGAGATGGAGTTTGTTCTTCTTCTACAGGATGCCGGGATCTCTGACCAGAAGATCGTCAATATTATCAGAACGTTTAATCGTGAGACGTACGGGTCGAACGGGTTGCCGGAGAATCCGGTCCGGATGGAAGATGTATTGGTCGATCTTTATGAAAGCAAGAAAGGTTCCGGGTGGAAGGAAGACAAGGTCTTCATGCAGATCTTAAATGAGATCCATGCCTGGACAACCGAAGAGTATCCATTTGAACACGAAGAACTAAAAGCTCTTCTCCTCGATTACCCTGCCATGGAAAAGATGTCGGAAAACGTGCTGAGTCAAATCGATCACCCTACTTCGCAGGAGCTGGTCCGATTTTTCAAGTTGATCCTTCTCGGTGGAAAGCCATATCTGGCGGCAGATCTGTTTACCTCATTTGAGTTTGACAGAAACGAAGCAATCTCCCTTATCGTCGAGTATGACTTTGATCAGGAGAAAGTCATCTCATATAAGTACCATGTGCCGGACTACCCGAAATGGATCATTTGAACGCTTCGGTCGACATGCAATCAAATAAGCGGGACAAATTCAATCCCAATTTCAACAGGCACGATCGGGCAGTAGTGGGTCGCACAAAAACTCATACTATAGGTAGAAATATAAATCTTCCACTAGTATCATCAGTAGGTTCCCCTACAAGTACTTTTCCAGTATCATAAATACAGAAAGCAACGAAAGGGGCGGCTCAGGAATGGAACTCAGGCTCGCTGAAAACATTAAAAGGATGCGGAAAGATAAAGGACTGACGCAGGAGGCTCTCGCGGACGCACTTGGACTAACCGTCGGAGCGGTCTATAAGTGGGAAACTGAGCTGTCTAACCCGGAGCTTCCGATGCTCGTCAAGCTAGCGGATCTTTTCGATACATCCGTGGATACGCTCCTTGGATATGAAGTGGCAGATAACCGCCGTCAGATAATCATCGACCGGATCTATGCGTACTCGGCAAAGAAGGATAAGCGGGCCATCGAGGAAGCTGAGATGGCGCTGGCCAAGTATCCGAACGATTACTGGGTGATCACAACCGCGGCGAACATCTACTCGAATTTCGGGATGGAAGAACAGGGCTGGGATAAGGACATGCTTAGAAAATCGGCCGCACTCTTTGAGAAGGCTTCACGTATTGTCCCCCATGATGTGGATCCGAAATATGGCAGGCTGATGCTGCTGGGAAACATCGCGACACTCTATTTTTTTCTCGATGAAAAAGATAAGGCGCTCGAGATGCTGAAAGAACATAACGAGGCGGGTGTTTTTGATTCAAGGATCGCAAGTATCATGTCGCTGAAAGGAGATACGAGCGAGGACTGCCGGATGCGGATCATCAACAGTTTCTGGGAGACGATTAACAACATAATCAACACGACATATGCTCTTCTTCTGTTCTATAAAAACCGCGGTGACCTGACCCGCCTGAAGATCCTTGCCCGCTGGGGAGTCGATTATTTATGCAGTATCCGGAAAAATGACGATCCCTGCTTTCTCGACAAACAGATCGCTGCATTTATCGCAGCAGAAAGCTATGCATATCTAAAGAGCGGGGACCCGGACAAAGCCATGAAGCTTCTGAAAGAAGCAAAAGAAGTAGCGGACCGTTATGATCAGACGCCCAACTACAGCATCGACATCATTAAACTCTTCGATAACAGCCGCGAAGGAAATCTGGTCGATATACTCGGCAAAACGGCCGCAGAATCCATGGAAAAACTGATCGGTATCATCGGTGATCGGAAGTTTACTTCCATGTGGAGAAATCTCAACAAATAAGGAATACTGATCGGTTTTGTCATCTGCATCTTCATGATGGGGCAATGCGCCTGCGCGTTGATGAAAAAGGAGGAGCCCATAGCTTCCGGAACTCATTATTGGACATCTGAAATGAAGGAGCTGTCTCATAGCCAATGAGACAGCCCTATTCGAATAAAAATCAGAACCCCTTTTTACAGGTCTTTCAATCTTTCTTTCGTGCGTTTTTCGATTGCCTTGATCGCCTCATCTTCTGTCATATCACCTTTGAAATAGCCGGCCGTTTCTTCAGTGATGATGTAATACATACTTAAGTCCCATGTCCGTGCTTTTTCCGCATGCTCGATCAGTTCACGGATCGTGTTGATATCGATTTCCGAAGGAATCACATATTCTTCTTTCAGTTCCTCGGGATCGATGCCCAACTTCAGGTAGAATTCGTATTCGAATTTGAGCGCCTCGATCTCTTCCCTGCTCTTTTTCTCAAACACCTCTCTGTTGACAGAGAAACACCGGTTCGATTTTTCTGAGGCGGTGATGTACTCCAGATAGGCGCGAATGAAATCCCATGCAAGATCCTTGTGCTGACTGCTTTTCACAATACCCAGAGAGAGATTGCACTCGATGGTCATCCCGGATCCGAAAGGAGAAGGAAATCCCAGAAAGCTTACTTTCCCGTCCATCTTTTCTCTCAGAACGGCAGCATCCGCAATATCTCCGATGTCATATCTACGACAGGCCAGTTGTCCGGAGAGAAATTTGGTCTCGGTATAGTCCTCTCCATATGCAATGGTCCCATCTCTCATTTCGATCTCTTCATATCCCTCATCTTTGGGGATCCTTCTCGTGCCGAACTCTTCTGCAAATCGGAGGTTTTCCTTCATGGCGTCTTTTTGGAAATCGACCGTCTTATTCTTATAATCCACATAGTCAGTCAGAGAAGAATCCAGAAGTTCCATCAGCAATTCCTCGCGCTCGATACCCTCGAAATAGTCGACTTTTTCACCGACCTTCGTCGCCGCTTCTTCAAACTCCTTATACGTCCATCCTCCGGTATTGGAGATGTAGTCCGTGTTCACCGCCACTCCCTTCAGAAAGAAGTTGACGGGCATATGATACAGCTTCCCGTCTGTCTCAAAGGCACGAAGAACATTGTCGAAATACTTGCTCCGATCGATCCCGTTCGGGCCATCCAGATATGTGTTCATATCCTCCATGAGCCGGTCCGTCCGGAAAGCATTTTCCGAGGCAAAATCCACGAGAATATCCGGACCTTTTCCCGACAGAGTTTCCCGATAGACTCTGTTCATGAGATCCGTAAGTTCCTCCCCTCTCAGGAAGTCATCTTCATATTCATAGAGGATGACACGGCTGGTGCTATTCGGGTCTTTATTGTATTCACTGATAAACGAGAGGAATTCCGAATTGATCATCATCCAGTATCCGCTGACCAGGATCTCCTTTTTTCCTGCGTGCGGGTTCTTCTCCGCGCGGGTCAGATGGATCAGTTTCCACGGATCCTCGTTCAGATTGAAGCCCATGTGTACGGCGAAGATTTCCTCTTCGTTTCGGAAGGAAAATTGCGTATAGGAAGTAATATCCCGGCTGACATCCGTGTCGTTCCAGTCGAACACTTTCAATAGTTCTCCCGACAGGAAATTGACCTCGTAGATTCCGGAATTGAAAATGGTGTAAAGTCCGTCAGTTGTCGAAATGATCTCATCAACATTTGCCAGATACGAGGCATCGATCGTTTCTCCAAGTTCTCCCGTCTTTATGTCCACTTCCCGGATCCTGATATCCGGATCATTCGTGTTGATCTTCGCACGGGATAAAACATAATTCTTTCCATTTTGAGAGATGACAGTACTTCCGAGGAAACGGTCCTCATCATTGATCGAACGGCTGGGTTCTCCGTTCGTTTTATAGAGAATAATATCCTGCAAATAGGATATACAGTATCGTCCATCCGGAAGAACGCTTAACGTCATTTCGGTCGGATTTGACATATAGTATTTCTTTCCGAGAAGAGGGATCATCTCCTTTTTTTCTCCCTCTTTGGAATACACCTCGATACAAGGTGCATTTTCCGACATTTCGTCTTCGTAAAATCCGAAGATGCATATATTCCCGTCATTATCCAGGGCAATACTGCTGATGTCCAGGCACTCGGTCTGAAGTTCACGGATGAAGTTTCCCTCCCCGTCAAACATCGCAATCTTCGTTGTATAGTATTCCTGCTGGTCTTCCCTCGTCATCAATAGCTGATCGACATCCGCCGGAATCTCATAGTCGATCTCGTAGCGTGCGACTGCAATGTCATCGACATATTTGCAGTCAAGAATGTACGTCTGATTGACGTTTCTTCCTTCATCCGTCGGGATCTTCAGCGAACTGATCTGCGCATTGTAATACGTATCCGTTTCACTGATCACTTTTCCGGACACATATTCCTGCACCTTTTTCTGTTCCTTTTTCGATGTTTTTTTCTTTTTGCAGGAGGCGGAAAAAGATAGCAAAAAAGACGCAGCAAGAATGACTGCCAGCGTCCTTTTACCAGATGATTTTCTACAACCTGAATTACAGTGCATATTTCCCATACCGACACACTTCCTTCCCGAGAAGCCTTCCTGCTTACGCATCCCCAAACGAGACTCCTACAAGTTAAATATATCAAGTATGTGCACTTCGCAAATGACATTGACGTCATTTAAGGGACGGTATTTCACGGGAAAACAGCTTCCCGTTAGTGACCTTCTATGAGGGTTTTAATCAAATCAGAACAATACTCTTTTCCCTGCTAAAAAAGAATTGAAACGCAAGCGTTCCAACCGTGATATAATAATATAGATATAATAGTATATATTTCATCGTTCACACTTTAGTTGGAAAGGATGGGAAATGAAGTGAAAAAACACATTAAAGCATTCGCTACACTTTGTTCTCTGGCAATGGTGTTCAGTATCTTTTCTGCTTCTGTTTTAGCAGATGATCCTGTGACGGGCGGCGGAAACATCACTCAGGCAACGATCGACGCAAATGGCGGCAAAATGCCTGTAGATGGCGGAAACTATACGCTTGCCGGGGATGTCAATGTCAGTGGTACAGCCCAGATTGCAGAAAGTAATACCAATGTCACTATCGATCTTGCCGGACACACGATCACCTATTCCGGGTCTGGTAGTATGTACATTGTCGGTAAGGTAACGTCTACCCCAAACGAATCTTCAAGTCAAATTGAAGCGGGAAACGTACATTTAACGATCAGTGATTCTGTAGGAGGCGGTAAGATCATAACTGGAAACGGTTATACGGGCGGCGGTTCTACTGACGTCTGGGTCAGCAGAAAAGCCTCCAATGATTCCACCACAACATTCGGAAATGACCCTGGAAGAGGCGGATGTATCCTGATCCAGAACACAAGTAAATTTACACTTACCGGCGGAACGATCAATGGTTTTAAAGCCACTGACGAAGGCGGTGCTGTTCACGTTTCTAACGGTTCAGAGTTCGTTATGACGGGCGGAGCAATCACCAACTGTTCTGCAAAGAACGGCGGTGCAGTTGCTGTACACACGGCCAGCAAAGGAAGAACATCAAGTCTTGATGGTGTTGATTACAATATAGCAGGTAAAGCTACGATCACCGGCGGAACGATCAGCGGCAATCATGCTACGTTAAATGGCGGCGGTGTCCGAGTCCTGCGCGGAGATTTCTATCTAGGAAGTTGCAAGATCACCGGTAATTCTGCTGACGGAACGGGCGATAATGGAGGCGGTGGCCTTTCAGTTCACAAAGCCGATTTTACTCAATATCTCGAGATCGTAGGGAATCCGCAGATCTATAAAAATACTGGCAAGGATGCTGACAGGAATAATCTTTTCTTTTACAAAAGCGCAGCCTTCACTTTGACCTCGAATATGGATTCCACTGCGGATATTCACTTCGGTGCTAAGAGCATGGATACCGGAGCTCAATACTTCAAGGTTGGCACTTACTCCTATGACCTCAGCAGTTTCACTTGTGACAATATTTCTTATGAACCGTACTATAACAGTTCTAAGAAAGCCGTTATGGTCAAGAAGCTCGTTGTTCCTTCTGTTGCCGGAAGCCGTGTTTCTGTCGGTGGTAATATCGAGCTTAAGCCCCAGGTGAATTTCGGAACTTACGATGATGACAATGCGTCGGTCAGTTATTCCTACTCTTATACAAAGAACGGAAAAACGACCACCAGAACGAACAGTTTTACCAAAGCACAGTTGACTAAGGTAGGCAGCAATTACGAGTTCTCGATTCCGGTCGAGTCTGCCTGTATGACGGCTCCGATCGAAATCACCATCACTTACGGCGCGAATGGTGATACCGTAACCAAAACGGTAAGCATCGAACAATACGTTAAGGGAATGCTGGCAGATACTACCGGAACTTACACCCAGGGACAGAAGGATGTTGCAGAAGCACTCCTTATTTACGGCGGCTACGCTCAGGTGCAGTTGGGAATTTATGCCGATCAGCTTCCTGATATCGGCGTAGACTTCAGCCAGGCATACACGAGTGGTTTACAGGGTGCTGCTTATGAAATTACAAAAGACACGTACGACGCTTACTATGGCGTGTCTGTCTCCTTCCTGACTAACACGGAAGTTAAAATGTACTTCAAGAAGTTCGTGCTGGGAGATACTGCTCCGAACATGATAATTGACGGCTATTCCGATCCGATTACGGCTAAGGAAAGCGGCAGCTATTATGTGTATGTTATTAAGGGCGCTTCCGGCAACGGTTTCCCGGCTACTCAGTACGATGTATCTTTCAACTTCTCCATCGGAGAAGATATCAGCGGCAGTTATTCCGTCGAAACATACCTGAAGGCGATCAAGAATAACGACAACTCTTCCGCTGCTATGAAGAATCTTGCAGAAGCGTATAACAACTTCGCACAGAAGTGCATTGCATTAACAACGGCTTGAAGGGAGTAGGGAAAAAGAATGGAATACGAAAAATGTGAATTTGAAATCATCTTTTTTGATGAAACTGATATCATCGTCACAAGCGAACCTCCGGAAGACGGCGAGTTCGACGGCGAGATCACTTCTTAAACAGCTCCCGCTTCATCCGTTTCTCGGTAACTGATGTAAGTAACGGCCAAAACAAAAACACCCTTATGAGGTGATAAATCCCCCTCTCTATCGGAAACGACAGAGAGGGGATTTTTTGAAAAAACAGGTTGACTTAAGTAAACTTTGGTTCTAAAATGACAGTAGGTTGACTTAAGTAAACGTGGAGGTTTTTGTGGTTAAGCTTGCTGATGCGGAATGGAATATTATGAACCTGTTATGGAATAAAGGTCCTCTTACGACGATGGAGATCATCCGTGAGATGGAAGATTCCAAAGGCTGGAGCAAGTCTACTACAATGACGCTTCTGCGAAGAATGAGCAGTAAAGGCAGCATAAATTTTCAGATCGACAACAAAACAAAAAAGTACTACCCGAGTCTTAATCGTAATGAGGCAGAGGTGGAGGAGGCCAGGTTTTTCCTCAACAAGCACTATAACGGAAAGATCGGCTCCATGGTGAGCAATCTGATTAGCCAGGAAGCTCTCTCCAAAGAGGAGATAGACGAACTTTACAACATTCTTCGCGGGGGCAAGTGATATGCGGTTCTTCATAACGCTGAATATACTGATCGTAGTTCTCATTGTTTTAAGAAAGCTGATGAAAGGAAAAGTGTCCTGCAAAGTGCAGTACGCTGCCTGGATCATTCTTCCGATCTTTATGCTGGTGGGAAGTTTCATCTCCATTCCGGTAGTCATCGAAAAGCAGCAGGATGTCGCTGAGTATAAAAATACAGCAACAGTATATGAAAGCTCTTCTTCCGGGTTCAGCACGGATTCATCTTATACCGTGGCAAGTGAATACTCATATGCAGGAACTGTGAAGAATAATTACGCCTTTTCTTCTGCAAAGAAGGAATCCGCTCCCGGAATGATCACGATCGATTATAAAACAATTGCTGTTGTGGCCTGGATCAGCATCGCTACTATCATCGGAGCCGTTATTCTTATAAACAACATCTCCTTTTCCCGCATGGCCCGAAAAACACGCAAGTGGTTCTCGAAGTCGCAATACGGGAACCTGAAAGTATATAAGCTCAAAGGCCTGGACTCCCCTTTCCTTCTTTGGAACAGCATTTACATTCCTGAAGATCTGGGACCGGATTCCGAGCATTACGCGATGTCCCTCTATCACGAATACTGTCACTATAAGCTGGGAGATTGCTTCTGGAATGTGATCAGGAATCTGTTTGTGATCGTATTGTGGTTCGATCCCCTCGTTTGGATCGCGTATTTTCTGATCCAGCATGATAATGAACTCGCAGTCGATGAGATGGTGATCAAGTGGAACGGTGAGGATAACCGTGTAAAATACGGCGAGATGCTGCTGTCTTACGTCTCCAATATCTCAGGACTTAACCGCTCCTCGTCAGTTGCCACCTCCATGAGTGGTAAGAGCAAAAACTTCATGAAGAAGCGCATCCTCAATATTGCCAAAAAGTCCGGCGCGACAAAATATGCGGCCGTGATCGTCAGCACGGTTTTGATCACAGCTTCTGTCTGCCTTCTTATAAAACCGCATATCGTTTATAAAGAGGCGGCAAAGGCGGACACTGAATCCATGGTCTCTTCTTCAGAAACAAAAAAAGAGAGCACCAGGGAAGAGACTTCTCCGTCGGTCCCGGTGGAAGAAAATGCTACTGTTCAGACCACCGCTTCCGAGTCGGCAGTAGAGAACAATGCAGTGTATGTTTCCTATCCGGAACCCCAAACCGGTATTGTGTATGAAACGCATAATATTTTCGGGGCTGAGGAATTTAGGATCCCGGACGAGATTAAGCAGCAGGAAAAGAATATCCTTGTGAACTGCAGTATCATTAATATTTCCAGGGACTATGTGTATGTCGGCATTGACGGCACAGACTACGAAAAAAAGGAGAACATCTGCCGGATCAGCCGCTATGAGTCGATCGACGGAAAACAAGGCGACCTTATCGATTCGGTCGATATTGATAACAAGACCGCAGTTATCATAAATGTATATGAAGCCGACGGAAAGACGTATGCGATCCTGATCTGCAGTCACGAGATATATACAGGCTATGCTTTCGATATATACGAGTTGGATTTTGAAAAAGGAACTGCCAGCCCGTACCGGACGGTGAATCTGGAAGACATCCCGGGCGGAATCAGTTTTATGGATGCCGCATATTACGATGGTACGATCTATATGTCCGGCTATATATACGAAAATGGAAAATTCCAGGGCGCCTTCTTCGAAATCACCGAGGATGGTTATACACGAGTAGAATGGGATAAAAAAACGGAATCGAAGTACAGCAAATTACTTGATCCGGTTTATAAACTCTGAATTTAAAAACGAAATAGATTTCTTTTAAGGAGGATCGTATGTACAGGAAACTGATCTCAGCGGGCCTTAGTATTTCTATACTTTTCGGGACCATAGCTTTCACAGGATGCAAGAAGAAAACAAAGAAAAAAGGATTCGAAGGAGTCAGGACAATATCCGCGGATTCTACCTGGTTTGATGCGAAAACGATCGAAATCGATGATGTCGCCAAAGATAAGAAGGCCACGTATTGCGAAAGCAGTATTATCGGTACTTATCATGGCGGTCTTGTAGTAAGAATGTACGGCTATGCATCGCCGGATAACAAGGAGTTTAATGAACTCTGCTATTTTGACCCGGATGGAAAACTGATCAATACAATTGATCTTCTTTCTGCTGTTTCCACTGACAATTCTTCATACGTCACCAGCATTATAGGTGATGATCGTGTTTATCTGTACAGGGAAGATTGTGATGTCTCTGGCGTGCAGTCATACTATCTGACAACAGTTGATCTGGAGACGGGCGTTATCGGTGAATTTGAAAAACTGCCATATACCTCGAAAGATATTCCGAACTACTGTGACAATATTTGGGTCAACGGCGAATATCTTGTATCGTCGTTCAAAGATATTGGCTCAAATAGACGGATCTTTGCGATCTATAAAAATGGTCAAAGCAAGATCGCTGATCTGACTTCTGCTCTTCCTTCCGAAGAGATCACAATGATCACCGGATGTATAACCATCTCGGAAAAGGAAATCCTTCTCGTCTGTTCGTATAGTGACGTGAATTTTATTTCTTTAAATCTGGAGACCGGTAAGATTCAAAACAAAGATGAAGAGTATTCCTGGCTGAACAAGCTTACAAGTAAGGAAGACATATCCTCTTTTGACGGAAAATCATATATTACGGATCAAGGCGGCGTAAAGCGGATCAACATGGGGACCAAACAATTAGAAGACATCGTCTCCTTTGATAACTGCAATTTGAACAGAGCGGTAATGGATAAATTATCTCTTTACTCTGCACAAGAGGATACGTATATCTTTGCAGGCAGCATCGCTGTTCCGGATTCAAGAAATGAATTTAACACCGGAAATAGTGCTTATACTCCTACGATCATCACTCTAAAGAAAGCCGATAAGAATCCGCATGCCGGAAAAGCGGTCATCACCGCAGCAGCAGTCGGAAATGCTGACGTGCCATATCCGATCTGTGAAGCCATCCGGTTATTCAACGATACGAATGACGATTACTACGTTCAGCTTCAGTATAACTATGACATAATAAAGGGCATCGATTACAGCAAAGCACAAACTGAAGATGATACGGATAATATCTATTACAAAACCGCCGCAGATCTCAATGATCTTCTGGCGATCAATATGCTTTCAGGCGCTGGTCCGGACATTATTCTGAATGCGGGAAGCGTCCGTCAGATCCAGACCGAAAAGCACCTTTTAGATCTGAGCAGTTATATGTCCGAAAAAAGCGGGATCCGCACCGAAGACTACTTTTCCAATGTATTCGATGCAGCAAAGAAGGATGGCAAACTTCTCTTTATGCCGGTGAGTTTTGAAGTAACTGGCTTGTCGGCAAATAAAGCCGATGTCCGCGACGGCCAGAAAGGCTTTACCTATGACGAGTATGTAAAGTATATGGATGAAGTCTGTGGCTTTGATCCGATGTCGGATACCCGGCTGGGTGTGCTATGCACTTTATATTCGTGCATGAGCGATCCCTGCATCCATGGAACTCAAGTGAACTTTGACACTCCTTCTTTCCGAAGTCTTTGCGAATACGTGAAGAATAATCTTTCCGAAAAAAGCAGCCATGATTGGGATCACGACGGGAATGCGTCATATTCCGCTTTCAGCACCTTCCTTGCGCATAATACATATCTTTCGCCAAAGAAGACTCTTCTGGGATACCCATCTTCCGATGCCTGTGGTCCGGTTATTTCCGTAGACACTTCTATCGGCATCTCAGCGATGGCCCCTTCTGCTGTAGCAGATGGCGCCTGGGAGTTTATCAGGTCCTGTCTGGGCGATGATGTTCAGACATTGATCGGAAGGGGATATACGAATCCGATGAATAAGAGCATATTTGATTCAACGGCAAAAGAAGTCCTGGAGCGTTATAACCGCTCAGAAGCATCTCTCGGAATCGCAATCGACGAGAGTGTGATCGCTTCATATAAAGACATTCTTCAGTCAGCATCGGTACTCGAAGGTCAAGATCCGGCTGTGCTGAATATAATCCGAGAAGAGATCCCGGCATACTTTCAGGATCAGAAGAGCCTGGATGAGGTATTGGGAATAATAAACAACAGAGTATCCACGATCATTAAAGAAAGAGCGTAACCGTAAACAATACGACTTTCAGGTAATAGATTTGGAAAACAGACAGAATTGGCCGTTCATACGTAGTCGAGTGTGATTACGCCTGGCTCATATTCTTCTTCGGGGTAGACACGGAAGATGACATGCGACGTTCCGTTGGATGCTGCGCCGACATAGTAAGTTCCTTTCAATTTGGGGAATAAATTAAACTCCTCCTCAGAGACATGTTTGGTAACTTCTTCTCCGTTTTTCATAAATCGGATGTAGCATGTTTCCGTTCGATCATAAGTCGATCCGGGAAAACTGCAGGTCTCTTTTCCCGTATATTCGATCTTATAAAGCCGGAAATCGGCCGACTTAGGAGAAATGTTCTTCGTGGAGAAATATATGCTGAGGAACCCGCCGGTCAAAAACAGGAGCATCGCTCCTACGACAAGCAGGTACTTGATATTTTCTGACTCCTCCTCGTCCAGCCGGCGTCGTCTGATTCGGATCTTTAAGACCATAAGAACCGTAACTCCGACGATGACGATGAGGATATCAGAAACAACTGCTGTCAGGATGAGCGTATCGCGTTCGGGCTTGCCCCTGTTCCCGTAATACTGTTTATAATCTTCCTTGAGAACATTTTCGGTGATAATAGTCTTAGCCGCCGGATACTCGTGATCGATCTGCTCCAGAAGCGAATCCGGAACATCCGGATCTCCGTACTCTGATTTGTATCCTTCATAAGGATTATCGGAAACGCGAAATGCTTTTACCAAACATACCGCAGTCACCGCAAGGCACAGAAATACAGTGATCAGAACAGTGATACGGGTGATCTTTTCAGATCTTTTCGAAAGAATATCCTCGGCTTTAAGCATGTCTTTCAGGATTATCTTTTCCGCTTCTTTTTGTTCCTGATCTTCGTCGATGACTGCTTCCGGATCGAAAAGCTTGCCGCACGATAAACAGACAAATGCATCGTTACCGGGTTCATCGACCGCTTCTCCACCACAAATCGGACATCTGTACATAGCCACCTCCATCTATATCATCAGGTGCTTATGCTCGTCGGTTCTTCCACTCTTCACGCAAAATGCTGTACCAGCTGGCATCGCAGATGCCCGTGTTATTCTTATCCGATGCGCGGAGCGTGCCGTCGAACTTCATGCCGCAGTGCGTCATGACCTTTCCCGAATTCGGGTTTAGGGGATCGTGGTAGCTGTTGATGCAGTTGGCCTGAACTTCGGTAAAGAAGAAATCGATGAGGGCCTGAAGCGCCTCGGACATGATGCCCTGATGCCAGTATTTCCGGCTCAGACAGTAACCGATCGTCACGAGATCGAGTTCGTCCTTGATGAGTCCATGGATCGTCCCGATCGGCTCATCTCCGTTTTCTTTCAGCGTGATCACCCAGTGATAGTAATCCGGTTTTTCATATTCTGGAAGCCACATTGAAAGCACATACTTGGAGACATCCACACTCGTATGTGTAGGCCAAGTCAGAAACTTCGTCACCTCCGGATCCGATGCCCAGTTGCGGAACATCGCTTCCGCATCATCCTCCCGAAACCGTCTTAAGATCAGCCTTTTAGTTTCCAATGTTTTTGTTCCGCAATGCTTCATAGCCATTCTTCCAGATCTCCAATCATATCGTTACATTTACCTGAGTTCCGCGTTCAACGATCAGGAACGGATCTTTGCATGTGCGGAAGAAATTCAGGACAGCTTCCAGTTCTTTTCCATAATACTCGGAAGACATCTCCGTTCCAAATTCTCTGATAGCAACCTCTATAGTTTCGTTTCCATACGGGAATACCACCAGATAGAAAGGCTTAACGGCCTCGCTATAGGAGTACGATTCATCGATCCTGTAAAGCTTTGCTCCGCTTGCACATGTTTCAAGTTCATTTACGGAATAGTAGAACACAATTCCGTCTCCCACATCATATCCGCTCGCTCCACGCTCCATATAGAAGTCCAGATTCATCAGAACCACGTTGCTCATGTAATATGAGACACACGGATCCGAAGTAGTATCCGATTTTTCTTTAGACAGATATAGAGTCGTGAATCCATCGGAATACGTCATATAGGGAGGATACTTGATATAAATATCCTTGTCCGCAGTAATAGGCGTCTCGGTCAGATATTCTCTTTCGGAAATCTCTATTGATTCCGGCGGCACTTCCGCTGCATCAAAATCTACCCAGATGGCCGGTCGGACACCGTATTTGTCATTACTATATGCATTTGCGGAACTAGGTCCTGAAGAATACCCGCTTAGACATGACGCCTCATTTGCGGAAGTTCCCGGAGAACGCAGCCACCAGATGATCCTGTTTTCGCCTTCCGTACTGAAAGTTCCCACACTCAGCATCGACAGCAAAGGTGAAGGATTCAGTTTCTCGCTTATATCATACTTCTCAAAGACTTCTTCGCTGCTTAGCAGGAATACCTTATCTTCTGTATCATTTCCGCCCGGAGTTCCTGTTTCTTCATTATCCTTATTCACGACGGTCGTCGTCACGATCTTCGCCTTTTCGCTGGCGTTAAAAGCTTTTTCATAAAACTCTCCATTCAGCCACTCACGTAAAGAGCAGGTCTCCCATGTAGTCGGACCTTCTTTATCGTTATACGGCATGGGCTCCATAACATTGCGGGCGAGAAGAAGCACTTTCCCGTCCTGTCTGTCGATCACGTCCCACACCAGATCTTCCCCACGATAGAAGCCGAACTCTCTGGGATCCCACTTTTCTCTTTCATTAGCAAATTTACTATAGTCCGTTCTCTTTTCTCCGGTAAACGGAGTATGAACGATCTCCTTACTTTCTACGACTACCGGAGTTTGAAGCTGAACCGTAATGACCGGACGGATACCATAAAATGTATAATCCATCGTGGTATTACTGATCGCTACCGGAGCAACAATAGTATCCCCGCCTGACCAGATCATTCCGTCCTCGCGCACATATGCAACATCCTCACTGTAATGCCCAGGTGTGCGAAGGAGCCAGTAGACTGTATCACGGCTTCCGATATCACCTTTTTTCTTAAACGCGGAGGATGCTTTTGCTTTTCTGTCGCTGTCACTATTGAAATACTGATTCGCTTCATCGAGGCTCAGAAGATATACGTTATCCATCGTCTTTTCGCCGCCGGGCGTTCCGTAATCCGAGTTTTCATAATTCTCGAGTTCCGTCGTCACGATCTGAGATTTCTCCGTCGCACTGAAAGCCTGATCATAAAACTCTGTGTTCAGCATTTCCCTTGCTACGCTATCTTCCCATGTGACGGGTTCATTCTCATCACTATACGTGTAAGCGTCCAGGACATACTTGGATATAAGGGTATTATATTCACCGGAATCCGTCTTTTTATAATTCAGAACGATCCACTCTATTTCTTCACCATTGTAGTTGCCGAATTTCACGGTATTTTCCTTCTTTTTGGAACATCCGGTGAAAACCAGTGAACAAAGAATAGCCGACACCAATCCTAAAGAGATAATTCTTTTCATGAGATTACCCTCCCTAAAACCAACCTCTACCATATTGATTCTACATTATCACGCGATCTTTTTCTCTGCAACAAAGCAAACCGCGAAATAAGGAGTGGTAATACCCCCGGACACGATCAGTTCCGAAAGGCAAACGGGCTCCATCAGGAATATGCTTCTGCTGCTTTGTGATACAAATAGAGCGCTTTTTCAAGACTCAGAAGTGTATCATCAGAATAATAGCAGAGAGCATTGTATATGTGGTTCAGAACGCTATATCTGATCATGCCCTCTTTACCTCCGCAGGAGATCTTCAATTCGAAGATCTCGTCGAAGTCAGAGGCGGAGATCCCGCAGATCCGTACTACCTGATAACCGTCTTCTTTCGCGGTTTCCAGCTTATTTCCGCGATTGCAGGAGAAGGTCAGTGTCGAACTGCTTTTGAAGTATAGGGACAGCGTTGTCTCCGATTTAAGAGAGATGTTCGATCCTGCAAAGGTCACGCCCGAAAGCTGATCAAGGACGACCTCGGAAGCCGGTGCCGCCTCTCTCACTTCCTTAGAGGTAACGGCAGAAACAACATCGGTATTCAGATAGGACCGATCGATCAGAGATTGATTTATACCAAAGTAGGTCTGCGCCCATGTGCAGTAGCAAAGCAGTGCTTTTACCAGAGGCGCCGCCTTCTTATACTCGGCATTATCGTTCGTATGGGAAAGCAGATAATTGGCGTAAGTTTTCACGGAATAGGAATACTTCTTGCCGGATTTGCTGCCATCGACCATCCGGACCCCGATATTTGAGGCGTAATCCTTTGCCGATACCTGACACTTAAATACATAGTAGGTCTTCTTCCCTTCGGTCACGGTCTGCGCGACGGTTCGGTTCTCACCTTTTTTCGCCTTTACATAGACCTTCCGGGTCTCCGTCTTACTACCGGAAGGAACGGTAAACTCTAAATACGCATCTTCCGAAAGGACTGCTGAAGAAAGATCCATATAGAAGTTCACGCCGATATCACCGGAAAGACTCAGTTTGCAGCCGTGGAGGTGATCCCCCAGGTCTAAGGTGCTGTCCCCTTTGGACCATTCGGAAAGAGTTTTCACAGTAGGGGCCCAGGATGGGGTCGTTTCCCCGTTTTTCAACGGGATACAGGCCACGGAGATCGTGGTGTCTTTCGTATTTGTCAGATGAATCGCAAGTTTTCTGTAATCACTGTTATCCGTCGCATTCGGCACACTCATGGATGTTGGAAGCGGTTCTGCCTTCATCGCCGTAAAGCGGCCGCTTCCGCTTAAAAGTTTCACCCACAATCTGTCGGAGCCGACGGTGACGATCGCGCTTTTGCCGTCGGACGCAACTTTGATCTGTCCCGACGTGTGCGCGAACCAGTATATTTCACCCGCTTTATTCAGAGAAATCTCATCCTGGATGATCACGCAGTTTTTATCCTTTATCAGTTTGAGGCCGCGGACGACGCGCTTGACCCCGCTCGGCTTATACGCATCCGTTAAGTCAGTAATGGCATACGCTTCATTTCCGCTTTTGAACTCGGTTATGAGGCAGTTTGCCCCTTCTGCCTGGTCAATATCCTCCGTTGGGTTGATGACAAGTGTATTGTGACCCTCCGCTTTGATGCGATATGAATACTGACGATTCTTAAGCTCATAGTCCTCATTTCCCAGATCCGTGAAAAAGCGCGAGCCGCCCGATTCAATATAGAACGAGCCCAGATCATAGTGCCCGTGATACTTATAGCAGTTTTCTCCGGCATGAAGCGCCGTCACCAGGCCGCTTTCCTCCCATGAAGTCCTAAAGCTGGCATTAGACGATCCAACCGAACCCCAATCGGTTTTACTCTGGGGTAACGAAGCGGGTTGCTGACTCTCGTCGATCCAGAGCACATCCAGATAACTGTAGTCGGACGTTTTCCACTTTTTCTTAAGGCGAACTTCGGTCAATTCCGGCAGATTGAAATGTCCGCCGACCCACAGGAAAACAGCCCAGCCGGTATCGCGGCTTTCACGGTCATCGCCGAAACTGAATGATTTCGGGGAATTGGAGCTCATATAGCGTACAAAGTCAGCGGATCTGGGAATACCATCATAATCCGCCAGGCCATAGTCTGTTCCTGTTGCACTGATCAGCGCAGAGGATTGAAGTCCGAGATAATATGTGGCGTAATCCCAGTATCCAAGGCCCTCCATATATGTTCCATCCTGGGCACTATAGGCGCGGCGGACAAAGGAATAGGCTCTCTTGTAACCATAGGTAAGCACTTGGGCGGCAACGTCTCTGGCGTTTTTTTCATCTCCGATGGCAAGTGCGGCCAGATTTGTACCACCGGTACATACAAGCTGCCAGTTATCTCCCTCGAGATCCTGATACCATTTATAAGTGCGCTGACGGTCACTTGGCGAATCCTTATAATCCTCCAAAACCTGATTCAGTCCTTTTTTGATCAGGTTTCCCCGGATAAAATCCCTCTGTTCCTGAGACAGCCAGCTATAGATCCAGTCATAACCGTACGCAATGCCTGTACACATTTCCGCAGTATCCAGAAAATGTTTCGGACTCCAGTCCGGGAAATTGCATGCTGCTTTCATTTCTTCGTAGCAGCGCTGGGCATATTTATTTTCGCCGTAAATATTGTATGCCAGAGCCAATGTGGCGATGTGGCGCTGTATTCTTTTGGACGTTTCGAGAAGGTGCTTATCGCCATAGGCGTCATACGTCGAAACAGTAGTCTCGTTAATGATCCTGTTCGCTTCCAGACGAAGTTCTTCGAGAAGTTTTGCCGTCACCGAACCATCTTTTAAATGTGATTTCAGATCCTTAAACTTCTGATCTGTCATGATGATCCTCGGATGTGCATTCAACCCGTTCTTTTCGATCATATCGCTGATGACCTTTTCACCATCGACAAAACTGCCGTACTCTTCCGTCTGTGCTTTCTCCTGTGCGAACACCTGAACCGGCATCATACCGATCAACAGTGCAAGCACAAGCAGAACACTTAACAAGTGTTTTTTCATGTGTAACCTCTTTCCCAATCCGTGAAGTTCCATCGGACCTCGCTGGTCTATTATATTTAATTTTCGTGACATTCACAACGTTAAGGCCGTCTAAGTCGCTTTTTCATTTAAGGATTCTTTAATAATTCTCCATTATAATATGCCGGTAAGTAATTCATCAGGGAATCATCACCCTGATATAAAACGAGGAGAAGAAAATGAAAAGGACAAAATTAGTATCTGTTTTGGGGATCTGCACCGCTGTTTCCATGATCATGGCATCCTGTTCCTCCGGGAAAAAGGAAAAGGAAACCACGAAGGAATCAAAATCTACCGAGTCAACCGTAGAAGCAACTGCAGGATCCGAAACAAAAGAAACGGAGCCGGAAGGATCCGAGTCAGAACCGACAGAATCGACGGTCAGTGCTTCATCCGACGAGAACACTTCCGGCAGCACGGAGGATACGACCTCGGCGCAGCCCTCTGAGACGACACCGATCTCCCTTCCCGGATTAACGGCCAAGGATGTGATCAAATTCGGTTCTTTTGAACAGGACAACGACACATCGAACGGCGCGGAAGATATCGAGTGGATCGTCCTGACGGTAGAAGACGGACGTGCACTGCTTCTTTCCAAGTACATTCTCGAAGGCATGCATTACGACAGTGACTCGGATGCTTCCTGGGAAGATAGCGAAGTCAGAGCGTGGCTGAACGGTGATTTTTTCGAAGCGGCATTTAATGACAGCGAGCGCGCTTCCGTTTGCCAGGTCGAGCTGGAAACAGATGAGCCGGCATATGGCCGTCATCTCACTACAAAGGACAACGTCTTCCTGCTGGAGAATGCGGATCTCGGAAAGTATTTCGAGATGATCTACTGGGATGAAACTTACCAGCTCGCTGAAAACTGCTTCGAGGTGATGACTCCTGCAACACCGTATGCGGAAGCACATGGCGCATTCAATATCACGATGAATAAGAAGAGTGCCAAAAAAACGGTCACGGAATATCCGGAAGTGAATGGTAAGGTTACATGCGCATGGTGGCTCCGTACGTCCGGCAATTTCGTCAGCATCTCGGGATCGACCATCTCTAACGTCGTATGGGAGCCGGGTGATGTACTGAAACCATACCATTGCCGCTGCGAAATGGAGGATAAGGGCGTCCGCCCCGCGATCTGGATCGCTGTAGATACTTCAGCCAGCTAAAAAGGACACCAGTAGAAAGCTAAAAACAAAATACCCCGAAAGTTCCGCCTGGGACTTCCGGGGTATTCTTTTTTCATGTGGAGGCCTTGAAGTTATATACGGGCTTGATGACTTCAATCACATCTACAGACTCTCTCACCACGTCGATGATGTCTTCCAGCGACTTATAGGCCATAGGCGATTCATCGATGGTCGCTTCACTGACGGAAGTGGTGTAGATGCCTTCCATCGCCTTCTGGAAATCCTCCAAAAGGACCGTTGCTTTTGCCTTGGATCTGGACATGATCCGTCCGGCTCCGTGCGGCGCGGAAAAGTTCCATTCAGGATTACCCTTGCCATAGGCGAGGATGGAACCGTCACGCATGTTGATCGGGATCAGGACCTTCTCTCCTTCGTGCGCGGCGATCGCGCCCTTTCTCAGGATCATTTCCTCCGTATCGATATAGTTATGTACCGTGTGAAAAGCTTCCACAGCCTTTACACCATAGCTTTCGAGGATGATCTGCGCCATCAGTTCACGGTTTCTCTTCGCAAATGCCTGGCAGATCTTCACATCGTGCAGATAGTTTTCGAGAAAAGGACCATAGAGCCAGCAAAGATCCGCGGGAACTAAAGGACCCTTCTTTTCAAACTGCGCCTGCAGCTTCTTAAGTTCCGCCTGGATCTCGGATCGTCTTCCCTGTTCCTTGAAGGTCCGGATGATCTCTTCACGCTTAAGGAAGTACTCTTCTTTTCCGCTTTGAAGATCCACCGCCATCTTCTGATGGAACTCCGCCACCTGCTGTCCGAGGTTGCGGGATCCGGAATGGATCACGAGATATAGCGTGCCGTCAGAGGCGCGGTCGATCTCGATGAAGTGATTCCCGCCGCCGAGAGTTCCGAGTGAACGGACCAGTCTCCTGGTTTCCTTAAGGTCACGAAAACATGTCAGTTCCGTAAGATCGAAATTCTCTTTCTTCCCTTCCCACACATTCATGCCGGACGGGACGGAATGACACACTTCATCGAAGCGTGCAAAATCGATCTCCTTCGTATCCAGTTTCACAGTGTACATGCCGCATCCGATATCCACGCCCACCACATTCGGGACGACCTTGTCGGTGACCGTCATGGTCGTGCCGATCGTGCAGCCCGCACCGGCATGGACGTCAGGCATGATGCGGACTTTCGCGCCTTCCGCAAAAGGTGTGTCCAGCATCGTTTTGATCTGCTTGATGGCTTCATCTTCACACACTTTGGCGTAGCAGAGAGCCGTTCCGTATTTTCCGTTGATTTCAAACATATCTATTTCTCCTTTACCTCCGCGCCCGGCGGAGGGTTTTCCTTATCGGGAAGAGCGCCCGGGCGCGGCCTTTAAAGCCGCGTCAGGACTTAGTATTCCCCATGATCTTTGTCAGCTCGGACAGGATGTCGCCCCCGCCGATGTTGATATTGCCTACATTTTCGCAGATACGCTCCACATACTCCAGCTCCTTCAGCTTATAAAGCGTCGGGTTCTCTTCCATGAGTTTTGCGGTATTCAGCAGGGAGCGGGTAGACGCCACTTCCTCTCTTCTCGTGATGACATTGGCCTGTGCCTTCTTCTCCGCGATCAGGACAGTGGAGAGAATATCTCTCACTGCACCCGGCAGAATGATGTCTCTTACACCGGCATCCACGATGTCGATGTAAAACTCCTTGCATCTTTCCTTCATCTTCTCGAAAACATACGCGGTGATACCGTCTTTGTTTCCCAGAATATCGTCCAGCTTCTGGCGGCCGATCTCCTCACGCAGTGCCATCTGCGCGATCTGGCGCATCTGCTCGTCCGGATCTTTTACCTCACGGTAAAGACCCGCCGCGTCCGTGATCTTATAGTTCAGCGCAAAGTTGATACGCAGCGGAACTTTGTCCGAGGTCATGATCTCCTGGCCCTGGATGACCATCGCGCACACACGCATGTCCACCATCTGGACATTCACCTTCTCATTGGTGCGCCAGAAATAATGTGTCCCCGGCTCCAGCACGCGCGTCAGTTTCCCGTCGATATACAGGACCGCATTCGTATTCGGCTCCACTACATACTTGATGTAGAAGATATCCGGAATGGACGAAAACAGATACTTCGGGAAGTCTTCGGAAACCTCAGTGGTCAGCGGGAAAACACGGAACTCGTTTTTGCCCGCCTTTTTGAAATAGGCACGTTTTCCCGGCTGAATCATGTTTACGAAAATGCCATCCACGAAACGCATACCCAGCTCTGTCTCTTTGACATCTACCACATCCACGGAAGATGCTACGTCACGTACCGAAAGGAGTGCGCGGATATTTATATTTTTGGACTCGAGCTCTGCGCGCGAGTCGAAGACCTCGGCGAAGCTGCTGTCGGAGATCAGGTATTTTCCTGCTTCCAGAACTCTGGCGAACTTGCCGTTCTTGAACAAAAGTGCTGTCTGTTTTTCATTAATTACTATTCTTCTCATATTTCTTTCCTCCTAAGAGTTAATGATCTGGTTTGAAGTCTTCCCCGTATCCATACGGTGCGGCCGATATCTTGAGCGCCCGGATCCCGGAAGCGGAAGCCCTGGACTCTGGCCTCCGGGAGCACAACACGCGGTATCCGTTACCGGACAAGCTTCGACGGTTACTGCCTTGCCCATTCGGAAGATCTCTCTTCTTATGGGACAGTTCTTTTCGGGAAGAATAGTGGATCCGAAGACCCGTTTTTCTTCGGGAAAAGATCTGTGGTTCCGGCGTGGGTCAGACTCCTGCTTTGTAGGGATCTTTGTAAGATCTGAAACAAAAAGGATTCGAACCTTCTCGAAATGGTTTTGAGCCAATTCTTTACCGCGTTTCCAGCAAATTTCAGCCGGTATACAGTCCGGGTGGGGACCTTTTCTGCACCGCGTTGTTATCTCGAAACAACCGCTTACAGCTGTCCTTCGCTGTCCACATGTTCATGATATCGGGATATGGTTTTTTAATCACGGAAAAAAAGCTGCGGTATCTCTTCCGCAGCTTCGTGAATACTTTTTTATTTTCCGTTCAGGAGACTGTTTTGCCTACGGATACGGTCTTTGAGAAGCTCCACAAAATCCTCCGGCTCGGTAACACGGATCATCGGCCCGAAGGAAAGAATGCGGATCAGAAGCTCCGTTTCGTCGTCCTTGTCATAGCGGAGGCGCACACGGTACATCTTCCGGGAGATGTGCTCGGTCTCTTTTTCGAAGTGGGCAAAATGCAGCATGACACGCTCGAGGGCATTTCTGATATCAAGAAGCTCGAAGACCACTTCCCTTTCACTTTTATATTTCTGGACCGGACCCTTGATGACCATGTCGCTGAAAGAGACCGAACGGATGCGCTGGATGTTAACGGTCCGCGGACCCTTTCTGTGCTGGACCCCCACCGCGCGGAACTTATCATCTTTTTCGGAATACTCGATGAAATCCGGACGGAAAAGGATCCGGCTCTGATGTCCTTTTCCGGAAACCGTAGAAATATCCAGAGTCTTCCCTTCCCGGATGGCCTGAAGCACAATGGAAAAACTTCTTCTGTATTCAGGATTCTCATACGGATCCCCATCTCCGTACTTATCGAAGACGCTGATATCTTCCGGCCGGAACAAAGGCTCCACATCCTCCAGTCCCTCAATAGTCTCGCCGAAAAGGGCAAACCGGGGATCTAAGGTGATCGCCTTGAGCCAGCGTTTCTGAAGATCCGTCAGCGGCATTTGCGGATCTTTTCGGATCGGCGTCGTGCCATCTTTCCGGATCAGTTTATAGTCCTCTTCCCGGAGTGCACGGGCGATCTCGATCCCGCTCTCGGCAAAGCCCCTGGTCGCGATCACGGTCTGGATCTCTTCTCTGGATGGCGCGTGGTCCAAAGCGATCCGAAGGATGTCTGCCATGCAGTTATAGTAGGCCCCGTAAAGCTCACTGAACAGCATCGTCCGCACCTCCCTCCTGTCTGCCGCCGTCGGCCGCGGCTTCGCCTTTCGGCCTTTCCTCGCCGCTTCCGTCCGCGCCGGCATCAAGACCATAAACTTCCGCCATCTTCTTAATATCCGAAAGGAACCGTTTCTCCACGGCGCCGTTACTAAAATGCACGTCCACGATCCGCCCGATAAAGGTACGGATCCAGGGTACCAGTTCCGAAGAATCAAAGACATCCGCCTCGTACCGGATGAGGCCTTCACCCACTTCCGTGACCGTGCCGCAGCGCTTCTCTCGCATGAGGCGGTCGGGAATATGCTGCTCATATTTACCATATGCGACGGTAAAGAAGACATGCTCGAGCCGGGGGCCGATGCTGGCTCCCCAGAGATGCTCTTCCTGATGCGCCAGTTTCTCTCTTGCCGCATCGAAATACTCGATCTCCTCACACATGGTAAGTTCCGTGATCTGATCGATCCGCACCGAACGGTATGCTTCGTTTTTGAGCGAGAATCCGATGAGATGCTGGCGCCCCGACTGCGTGCTGATCTTCACCTTCAGCGGGATCAGCGTATCCGATGTGCGCGTATCCTTCTTTCTGCTAAAGAGCTCCACATGGACCGCTCTTTTTTCCTGCATGGCCAGGAAGATCCCGCATAGCACTTCGCTGTCGATCGTCCCGGTCAGGTAGTGATGTTTAAAACGGAATACCGGCTCCTTAAGAGGTCTTTTGTCCTCGAGAAAAGATCCGATCACGCCGCAGGGTGCGGTCTCGGCAAAGAACCGGAGAAGATCGGAAGAAGGAAGACCGGTCATTTTCGCGCAGCGGTAATACACGAGCCGCCCTTCTTTTCGGGAAGTAATAAGACCTTCTTTCTCATACTCGGACAGTTTTTTCCGAACCGTGGACTGGTCGAAGACCTTCGTACCGGAAAACCCTTCCAGATAAAGATCGATCTTTTCCATGATCTCCTTAAGCGTGCACTCCCGCTCTTCCGAAAGAATATCGAAAAGGAAGAAATGCAGGGTAATATCGCCATCGGTGAAACTCTTACTCTTCCATGCTTTAAAGAAAGGATTCGGACCCTCGGCACGGCTGTCCACGGAAAGGAATACCGTCTTCCCATCCGATGTATTCCGAAAAGACATGGAGTCAGAAAGCCAGCTCTCGATGCGTCTTCGGCAGTCATCGTAGGAGCGGGTGCTTTTCCGGTCGTACTCGCCGCGGCTCTTAAATCCGTAAAGATAAAAGTCGCGCATGTAGTCGCGGATCGTATCGAAGTTTTTGATCAGTTCACTGTATGGCATACATTCATTGTATCATGTATGCATGAATGATATATTTAGGGAAATGGACATTAAACGATTTTATCAGGATAATGAATATATATTAGAAAAGCGCGACGAAAAGGTCTTTCTCATTAAAGGGGAAGACGAGTATGAATTGTCCTACCAGCCATATGGATCCTGTCTGAATATAAAGACACCGGACCGGAAATGGTGGACGATCTATCAGGCTTTTTCAGTCGGCGAACTCTGTTGCGCCGCGCGCACGAACGATACGATCCGGATGGTCACCGGCGAGACCTACGATATCCGGGGTGTGTTCAAGCTGATCATGAAGGCCCTGGAGCTGAAGCTGGATCAGATGGATATCGGCTATATCGAGGCCCGCTGCTTCATGGACATTCTGGCGGAAAAGGGCGCTGTCTCTGAAGAAACCGCATTCGACCTTTACTCGGTCGGGATGGTCAATCCGAACATCATGTCCCACCTGATCCATTCTAAGAAAGTACAGAACACACCAGGCGGCCGACACTATCTGCGGAAGGCCGGGGCGGAGATGTATGGTCTCACTTCTGTTGAGCCCGCAGAAAAAGATCCGGGAGAGCCGGATTTCCGCCTGATCTCCAACCAGGTGCGTTTTGGTGTGGGATATATAAAGACGCCTTCCGGCAAACAGTACTATGCCTGGCACGGGCAGCCGAACCGAAACGACGACTATATCACCTATGCGGAGATCACGGAAGAGGAATATACGAAGATCAATAAAGAATATCCCCGAAGGATCGATGCCGACCGGGAAACAGCAGAATTGTTCCGGAATAAATATGTGGACGGGCACAAAGTGATCTCTGAAGGATGGAATATGCCCCATCCCTGATCCCTTCCCGCAAGTCTTCCACGCGAGAATCTTTTCCCTGCGAAAAAATTTTATCTCCGAGAAAAAAAAGGCAGAATAATGCGTCTAATTTTCAAAAGGATGAACCACAGGGAGGTTTGGACATGAAACGTATAACAGCTATTATTCTCGCAGGACTCATGATCACTTCGTCCGCATGCGGCAAAAAGGAAAGCACCCCGTCCGGGACCGAGATATCAGGAACAGAAACATCAGGAACAGTAGAACCTTCTGAAAGCAGTGAAAAAGAAACTGCAACCTCTGTCTCTGAAAGCGCTTCTCAAGCCGAAACAGAAGCTCCTGTGGAAGCGCCCATCAAAGCTGAGTGTAAAAGAGATCTTACCTACATCAGCTACGAAAAAGAGACAAAGATGGAATCGCGTTACATTTATCCGGTATCTAACGGCTATGTCGAATACGACGAAAATCCGATACTGCAGTATGACAGCCTTACTATCTCCGGACAGGAGTATTACAAACTCCGATTCGCGATCGACGAGGTTATTGATCCGTTCATAAAGGATCTTCGTGATACATACAATAAGAATATCGAATACCTGGAAGGCAAAGATATTCCTGATGAAAACCGGACCGGTGAATGGCATACACTCTGGGTTACAGTACACCGCGCAGATTCCATGGTCTTCTCGATCGACCTGGAAGATCACTACTACAATTTTGATTCGAAGACCGGAGAGCTCATCACCATATCCGACATCGTCAAGGATAAAGCCGCCTTTGAAGATCTGATCTGCAGATATATGGAACCATTCACAAAAAATCCCTCGACATATGGTTCCCAGTCTCTGGAAACAGTTCTTCACCGAAAAGTCGAAGATGACAGTCTGGATTTCATCCTGAATTATGACGGACTGACCTTGAAGGTCTATTCGGATGAAGATACCAACCCGTACTATTTCAACTCCATCAAGATCTCTGCCATGAGAGATCCGGAGATCTTTAATATGGACTATTTCGGACATACTCCGGGAAACTATGTATTACGCCCGAACGACGATGGCTGGATCTACTGGGATTTTAACGACGATGGTATTCTTGATGCCCTTGGAACCAATCAGGAAATCAACTACGAAGGGATCACCGGATTTGCAGATATATCCTTCGGCATGGGCCGTTGCGAGTTTAAACCGGCAAAAACATATAGCACTATCCCCTTTACTTTCCTGAAAAGTGATGATGGCAAGTATCTTTACATTGAAGAACAATACAACCTCGGCACCCGCTGCGCGAAACTGGAAGATGATTTCTCCATGCATATCGTCGATCCATACGGGCCGAAAGTATCCTATTCTGATGCTTTGAAACAGTCGGAGGATCCTGCAAAAACAACCCATATAAAAATGGTCTACCTCCTGGGCTACAGGAGCATGAACGAGGAATTCTCGTTTGCCGGGAAGAACGGTATCCCGGAAAAGGGACCGGTGTACTATAGCGACAGTCCGGAAGTCATGAAGAGTAATGTTTCTCTTTCCGGTTTTGCATATGACCCAGGTACCGGGACAAAAGGCGGAAAACTAACGATCCCGGAAGGTTCTCTTTTTGACATTATCGAATATAACGATCAGGAGGGTATGATCCTCTTTAGGATCACGCCTCCGGGCGAAAAGACCCATGACAATGATTATTATGCCGTTGTCGAGTTTTCCGGCTTTGCCCTTAAGATTGAAGAATATCATTATCCGCAATTACTGGATGGCAAAAAAGTCGATGATGTGTTTGACGACCTTCCGTCGATCGGCGGCTGACTTCAAAAAGGAGAATTGACTATGAAAAAATCAATCGCAATTTTACTCAGCATACTGATGGTTGCATCTACTGCCTGCAAAAAGAACGAAACGGAAAAGCCGTCCGAATCTTCAGAAAAAGAGACGACTGAAACAACAGAAAATACAGAAAGTCCAACTGCTTCCGAAAGCGCTTCGGAAACCACTTCTGAGAGTACGGCTCCTTCCGAGAAAGAGTCTGAAACTTCCGGAGAAACCTTAGCTCCCGGATCGATCCTGATCAGTTCCGCGCAATTTCCTGATCCGGTCCTTCTTGAGTATGTGGCAGAGTATTGTGATCCGAACTGGGATGGTATCCTGACGGAAGAAGAGATATCACAGATCAAAGTGCTCGACTTCAGTCTCTGTTTACCGGATTTGATCGATGGAATAGAATGCTTCACCAGTCTGGAAAAACTGTATTGGAATAACTATACAGAGTATCAGAACGAAAAAGATCTGGATCTTCGTTGTTTCCCGAAACTGAAGGAAGCAGACCTTCGTGGCACGAGACTGTCCTCTATCGATTTAAGCGCATGTGAAGAACTGAAAGTGCTGTATGTCAGTCACACAGATCTTTCCAACATCGATCTGAGCCACAACCCGGCTTTAAAAATTCTGAGTATTTACGGGTGTGGAATAGACACTCTGGATATATCAGGAAATCCTCTACTTGAAGAATTATCTGTTAGTTGTATTCAGATCAAAACACTCGATGTGAGTAAGCACCGTAATCTCAAAAAACTGTACTGCACCGAAACTGAGATATCCTCGCTGGATCTTCGAGGAAATCCTGATCTGGAAGTGCTGCACTGTGACAATTGTAAGCTTACAGAGCTGGACTTAAGCGCCAATCTTAACCTCAAGGAACTGAGTTGCACCTATAATCAGTTTTCCGTCCTTGACATAAGTAAAGCCGAAAAGCTGGAGACACTTCAGTGCGTAGGAAATCAACTTACCGCACTGGATACTTCGCACTGCCCGAAACTAAATCAGCTGGGCTGCGAATATAACAAGATCTCCGCCTTAGATCTGCGTAACAATACAGATTTATTGCTACTGGCCTGTGCTGAAAATATGCTTACTTCATTGGATCTTCCTAAGAATGCTCCTCTTTATTACATCGACTGCAGCTCGAATCAGCTGACCTCTCTGGATCTCTCAAAATGCAGTTCTGTCGAGTATATCAACTGCGAAAAGAATAAGCTGACGGCACTTCTTCTTCCGGAAAGCATCAGGAACGTGGATTGCTCAGAAAACGCTTTGACAGCTCTGAATCTGGGAAATGCAAGATCGCTTCAAACTCTGTATGTAAAAGGCAATCCCATTTCTTCCTTGAACCTTCAGAATATGCCTGACCTGGAGTGTCTTGATGTCCGCGGTACCAAGATCACCTCTGTCGATGTAAGAAATTGTAAGAATCTCGTTGCGAGTCTAAAAAACAACACCCCGTATGAACGCGAGGATGGTGGCTATGCGATCGACGCAGATGACTATGGCAGCGAACCTTTTTCCGCACTACTATATGATGAAACAACTGTCTTCATCTACGAGTGAGATCTTACTTTAGTTGCCGCTTTACGCTCTATCAGGTCTCCACGTCCACGATCCGGACATAACGGCGGAGCGGATATGTGCCATCGTGTGCTTCCCCAGGAAGCGCTGAAGACATATCTCCCGGATATGTCACTCGTGTGATGCCGGCTTGAATAAAGGTCTCAATATATTCATTTCGAAGTTCCTCCGGACAGGCAAGACCCACCGTCTGGAGGAACTGCTTTTTCCTTCGAAGTACCGGGATGATATGCTCTCTGGGAAGTTTTTTCACCAGGATATTTCCGAACATGGGAGACAACTCCAGCTCTTCATCTTCTTTCGGGATCACAGAGCAGATTGGGGACGTCCATGGTTTTTCCTCGCCGCCGTTCAATATTCTCTCGAGCTTATCGGTACGCTTCTTAAGTGTCAGCTCCGCCATGCTGCCGATTGTGCCCGGGCGATGCTCTGACGCGGTCTTTTCCAGGATCGGATAAAAACGTTCGCAGAAAGAAAGAATATCTTTCTGATCATTCGTATCAATATAGATCACCTGACAGGACGAACAGAGGAGCTGCTGGGTCGTGATAATATGCTCGGCTAATAGATGAAGATCTCTGTCTTCTATCTCCCCTGCCAGATACGAAAAACTCAGCCGGTGTCCCCATTCGATCAATCTCGTGCCCGGGGAGGCAAAACGGCGGACGGCAGAAACAGCCGCCTCTCCGCCCCAGACCACCAGAGCGTCTGCCATGGATGCCATCTTCTGGATCGCCGCCACATCAGACGAAGGTGTGTCAAAGACATAAATGTAGTCGGAAAGACGGGGTTCTATGGATATCAGTTCGGAGATGATCTCCACAGAAAGTCCCTTATCCGCCTGTGGAAGCTTGAGGATATTTATGTTTCCTGTAAGAAGTCCTTCTGCCGCTGAAAATGCGGGAAGACCATCCACGTTACCGGCCGCGATGTGCAAAAGCACGCCTAACGGGCGGGTCAGCACGCGGATCGGAGAAAGACCCTGCGGCGGGGTCGTTTCTTTTTCCGGAGAAAAATCCTCACCCAGTTCGGTGCGGAGTTTGAACTCCAGATACTCTCTGGTCAGCATCTTCGTCGCCAGTTCCATATATTCATCGATCCCGTCGATCTGAAGGGATGCGATCCGTTCATCAAAATACCCCTGCGCCACCTTCTTCCCGAGGGCATCGATGGCATCGATCACGATCTTCGGATCGAGCCTCGGAGATGCAAGAGTCGCCTCCAGTTTCTCCTCAAGATGCTCGAGGATCTCGCTTTGTTTTGACGCATCATACTGTTTTCCATTTGCCAGGATCATAAGTTCACCTCGACTTTATCCAAGATCTCCGCCGCACCGGCAGCGCAGGTCTTGATTTCAGATAGTCCGGCGCGTCCCATGATTTCCAGATACGGAGACGTGATACCGCATCCGCAGGTCTTCCCGTCATGGAGGATCCCGAGGTCATCTGTCATGACCGAAAGAAGCGGCGTGCCAGTCACGATCGGCGTGATGAGATTGACCAGACCCGGCTGTCCCATGGGAAGGACCTCAAGGGTCTTTACATCACGGATCAGCACGCGGCTGTAGATCGGAACATGAAAGTGATGTTTCTCACAATCCATGTAAAGGACCGGATGCTCGACCGCACCATAGAACTCCACGATGTCCTTATCATCGAGTCCCAGAACTTTTTTCGCCAGCGCGTAGAAAGATCCTTTATCCACTTCTTCGGTATAGAACTGTTTCCAACCGCCACCCAGCATCAGTTTCGATCCTTTGGGAAGTTTTACGGATACGCCCTGATCTTCCATTCGCCGCATAAGAAACCACGCATAAGACGGGAATCCCATGAAGCGAAGAGGGAATCGTGAGCGGCTGTGCTTCACGATTGCTTCCATCACCGTATCCAGATCCAGTTCGTATTTTCCTTTATGCCAGCGGAGGGCATATGTGCGGCTCAATGCCGGTGTCATAAGCGTAACACCGAAAGCCGTCTTACTTACTCCGGTCCGGTTTTTCCGCGTCGGCTGATATCCGAAGACCACATAATGACATGGCCGGATGCCGATCAGTTTTCTTCGGGAACAGACCCGAAGGACCATCTTCAGCGCACTGATCAGATCTCCCCAGGTAAAACCGACCTCGCTGAAGTGACCGCTCGTACCGGACGAGGTCACTTTTGCCGGCATGCGCGACGGAGAAACAGAAAAGAAACGTTTCCTTTTAAAGATCGCGGTGGGAAGTATCGGAATAGTTTCCAGAGAATTCAGATCCGTGATCCGGGAAGGGTCAAATGCCTCCGCATCAAGGATCGATTTATATCCCGGACAATGGGAATAAGAGAAGGCACAGTTTTCCTGCATAGCACGCACGAAAAGCGCTTCGGTTTTTTCCAGGTCATAGGGATTCTTCTGGCGGAATAATCTGCGTCGGAATCTCATGATACCAATCTCCTTCAATCACGGTGAATACATCACCTTGAATTGTCCTTCTCCGAAGCTATTATACCACGTATGAGAAAAAGCCCGCACCGATGACCGTTTCCGGTCAAAGGTGCGGGCCATTCACCCGTTCAGAGAGGATGCTGGATCAATTGACCTGTGCGCCGATAAAAACATTTACCGCATAGATGTTTTTATCCGCTCCATGATGGGTATTTAAGCTTATACCGACAGGCATACCATTCACATCGATATTACCTGAAAGTCCGTCCCACCAGTCGTCTTTATCGAAATACGTCTTAGCATCGCCGATCGATGGAGAAGCTGCCTTGATCACTGTCGCTCCGGCATAAGGACAATCCCCTGCGAAATCAAAACTTCCGCCTTCACTCGCCATAGAGATAGCAAATCCCAATCCCTCCATAAACTTCGATTCATTTTCCATGTCGATCTCGACGTAGGATACAGTGATAGATTCAGGGTCAACGGGAATCCACGGAGGAAGTTGCGGCACCTGTTTCTTCGGAATGGTGAATTCCTGATATTCCTGATCCTTTCCCGCGATTTTTCCATTATCGAAGTAATGGCTGCATGACCACCAGTCCCGAGTCGTATCAAAATTGAATACCAGACATTTGAAAAAGAAATCCGGCATAACGAGAGAGAGGAGCCAGTCGAATAAAAGGACAGCTCCGACCGCTAAACCGACAACGAATACTGCTGCGACCGCCACCGCTCCGATTACCGGAATAATGAATGCAAATGCTCCTAAGCCTACTGCAGCGGCACAAGTTACGAGTATTGTCGAAAGTGCACCGGTCGCTAAAGTCAAGCCACCTGTAAACAGTTCAGCAACAGCTGCGGCTGCAAGTGCTACAAAGGCATCTTTCAACTCTTGAGCCTGGTCATTTGTAAACAAAGCAGAGCCACACGTCGATTGATTAGTTGCCTGGTCTAGAGAACCAAAAGACATAACCAGATGCATCGAGTCATTTTCTTCCGAAGGAAGCGGACAGACCCATGTAACGGCATGGTCAGTATATGAAATAAAGAAATGCTGTCCCGTTTCTCTATCTCTAACGTAGGTCCATGCATTCACGCCGACATTCTCAAAGTTCTTTCTGATCGGCTCAAAATCACTGTAGTTCTGCTGCTGTACGGTATTGATCGTATTCTGATCGTTTTGCGCATATGCCTTAGCGAGCTGCGGCGGTATGAGGGCTCCAGGTGATCCCACGGCTGTAATGGTCACTTCGGGGTTGTTGGCTACGAAATCATCGGACACACGACAGCGTTCGAGTGCATCATTATATGTCCCGACTACTTCGAGATTACTGAGAAAACTTGGCAATTGAATCGTATTACTCATGTTGTACCTCCTTTTTCATTCATATGGAATTTCATTAAACCGATTTTCCAATAAGTACAGTAACTTCATAGATGTTGTCTTCCGCACCGTGCTGTGTATTCAGTGTCATACCTACAGGCATTCCATTGACATCGATATTCGTCTTGAGACCATCCACCCAGCCTCCGTCCTTGAAGTAACTCTTCATATCAGATACTGCCGGAGCTTTTTCTTTGATCACTGTCGCACCGATAAACGGACAGTCGCTGGCGAGCGTAAATCCGGCATCACCAGACTTCATGTTCATAGCAAATCCCAGACCCTGCATGAATTTTGAATCATTTTCAAAGTCGACTTCCGCATAGGAAACGATGATATCGTCCGTTGCTCCGGAGATAAACGGCGGGAGCTCCGCTTTCTTTCTCATGGGAATAGTAAAGTCCTGATACTTCTCACCCGCTCCGGCGATCTTCGCATTATCAAAATAGCAACCGGTCGCATTCCAATCACGATCGTTATCGAAGTTGAATATTAGAAGTCGGATAAAGTAATCCGGTGTCACAAGAGAGACGATCCAGTCGATTAGGAATACCAGTCCGATTGCTACTCCAATAGCAAGTACAGAAGCTACAGCAGTAACTAATGCTTCCGGAACAACAAAACTGAATGCGGCCAATCCAGCAGCTGCTGCACTTTCTGCGAAATAAACCGCAATCGCATCGACTACCATGGAAAGACCAGCCTTGATCACCTGGGTTACGACCTTTACAACAATCGTTACCAGAACAGCTTCAATTACTTTAACGAATGCATTGGACAGCGTCAGAGAAGCAAATGCCGATTGATTCGTTACACTGTCAAAAGATCCGATGGAAACGACCAGCTGATTTTTTTCATCATTGGTCGGGTTCTGCTCCGGATAGACCCATGTGAAAGCCTTGTCGTTATAAGAGACGAAGAAATGCACATTATTCTGATCCCTAACTTCGACCCAGGCTTTTTCGCCACAATTAATGATGTTCTTCCTGATCGTCTCCAAATTGTCATAGTTCTGATCCTGCATCTTCTTGATGAAGTCCTGATCGTTTTTCTGATAGGCTTCAACAAGAGACGGCGGCATGGCCGCTAAAGGACTACCGTTATTCGTAATAACGATATTCGGGTCTTCCTCAACGTTAAGAATCTGAGGTGCACGACAAACCTCAAGAGCGTCTTCCAAAGTTCCCACAACTTCGAGATGACTAAGAAATTCAGGTAATTTAATAGTAGTATTCATTTTGTACCTCCGTTAATTTTTTTAACACGAAACCAGGCGATAGCATAAATGCGGTATCGCATCCAGAAATTTCATGTGCCATTTTATTGAGTTGGTGATTGGCGCCTTGCACTAGCTCTTCACTAAGTTAATCACAGCTTACGGAGGATTTTCTCATGCATTTTCTGGCAATTCGGGTAAATTATAAACATAAATTGACATTTGCGCGCAAGACAGAAAGTGCTTCTTATATCTACACGTCTTTGCCATAATCGATCAGATCCTTAATGACTTCGCCCGCGATGATCAGTCCAGCTACCGAAGGAACGAAAGCCGTCGATCCGGGGACGCTTCTTCTTTCTGTACCTTTCCGTTCCACGCCGGAAGTACCATCGTCATTTTCCTGACAGTTAACAGACATATCTTCACGAGGACGTATCGGCTCTTCTTTCGAATAGACGACCTTGAGATGTTTGATCCCTCTCTTTTTGCACTCGCGGCGCATCACTTTGGCAAGGGGACAAACCGAAGTCTTATAAAGTTCCGCGACTTCAAACGCCGTCGGATCCAGTTTGTTCCCGGCACCCATGCTACTGATGATCGGCGTGCCCGCTTCCTGCGCTCTCACGATGAGCTCGAGTTTTCCGGTCACGGTATCGATCGCGTCAATGATATAGTCATACTCTTTAAAATCGAACTGAGAAGCGGTCTCCGGCATATAGAACGTCTTATGCGTCCGCACGACGCAGTCCGGGTTGATATCCTGAACACGCTCTTGTGCCACTTCGACTTTCGGTCTTCCGACAGTCTTCGTCGTTGCGATGATCTGGCGGTTGATATTGGAGGGACATACGACATCGTCGTCGATCAGATCAAGTGCTCCGACACCGCTTCGCGCCAGTGCTTCCACGGCATATCCGCCCACACCGCCGACGCCGAAAACAGCGACTCTTGCGCTCTTCAGTTTCTCCATCGCCTCAGCACCGAGAAGTAATTCTGTTCTTGAAAACCGATTCTCCATTATCCGCCTCAGATATTCACTTTCTTTTCATCTTCACTTAAAGTCTCGTTCATACTGCCGGTCCTGTATCCCGCAAGATCCATCGTCACATAGTCAAAACCTAGACCCTTCAGCGTATTGTACACGGTATTTCTCACTTTTTCATCCGTGAGCTTTCCGATCTCCTCCGGAAGGACTTCGATCCTTGCAATATTCCCGTGGACACGCACTCTCATCTGACGGAATCCAAGATCGAGAAGGAGCTGCTCAGCTTTCTCTACCATCTTTAGTTTCTCTTCGCTGATCGTCTCTCCATACACAAAACGGGAGGCCAGACACGCAAAAGACGGCTTGTCCCAGGTCGGAAGATCCATCTCTTTCGAAAGAGTGCGGATCTCTTCTTTCGTCAGTCCCGCGTATCGCAGAGGACTCTTTACACCGAGCTCCGCGATGGCAATAAGACCCGGCCGGTAATCGCCGTTATCGTCGACATTAGAACCCTCGGCGACATTCTCGATACCACATTCGGAAGCCACTTTAATGATCTTTCTAAAGAGTTCTTTTTTACAAAGGTAGCAGCGGTTCTTCGGATTTTCACGGAATCCCTCGATCGACAGTTCATCCGATTCGAAGATGATCTGCCGGATCCCTTCTTTTTCGCAGAACGCCTCTGCTTCTTTTAATTCGCGGTTGGGAAAAGAACAGGACTTCGCCGTAACAGCGATCGCTTTTTCTCCCAGAACATCTTTTGCGACTTTCAGAAGAAAGGTCGAATCGACTCCCGAAGAAAAAGCAACGGCGACTCTGCCGAGTTCCCAGAGATACTGTTCCAGTTTCTGTTTTTTGGCGTGCATTTCGTCCATGTTCTTTCGCGCCTTCCCCTTCTGAAATACGTGTTGCTACCATTTTATAGCATTCACCTATTCAGTCAATAGGTTTCGGGAAAGCGCAAATCCGGTTGAAGACTGGTCATGACAGAAGCGTCACTTTCTCTTTTTCAGAATAGGTATACTTATTTGTGGGGACGTCTGTCATGAAGTGGCAAGGCAGATAACAAATGGAGTAGGGCATATGTGTATTAAAAAATGGGTTTCCTTCCTTCTTGCAGGATCGATCGTCGTATCCCTGTTTTCTCTTTCCGGCTGCCGGAAAAACAGATCTAAATCATCTTCCGATAATCAGTATTATTCCGGAAAAGAGATCCGGGAAAGCGATCCGTATTTCCAATCCGAGATCTTTCCTCTTGAGCTTCCTGTAAAACAGGGGCGCGATCTGGAAAATGCGTTTGTATCTGAAAGCAAATATATAAATGGTCTTATCGTGGCCAGCTATAGCATATTCTATGAAAGACCGGACAACCCCGATCCGGAAGATGACTGGGAATATTATGTGACCGGGATCGGTCTTTTTGATGCAAAAGGAAAGTATATCCGTGAGCTTCCCGTTACGGCAACCAACATATTAGGAATAGACTCGGATAAAGACGGCAACATATGTATCCTTTCGTTCAAATCTTCCATCGATGGCGGATCGGCGGCGATTTCCAGGCTGAATTCGAAAGGTGATCTTCTGGACAGTGTAAACGCACCCCAGATCCCGTATTCGAATGAGCAGGGCACTCATATGGAATTTACCGTACTGGAAGACGGCCGGTATCTTATCAACGGAACGGAGATGGGCGTGTTCGGGAAAGATGGAGAAAAGCTCTTCACTGTCTCGGATCAGGGCAGGATCGTGCGTGGACCGCTGATCCTTCAGGATGGAAAGTACTATATCCAATCCATCCGCATGAATGATCTGTCCCGTGAGATCAAACTCAAAGAAATCGACCTCAATACAGGAAAACTCGGGCAGGCGTTCGATGCCGGCTTCCTCGAAATATATAAAGATCTGCTCTCGACTTCTGAAGGCCTTTATTCCAAAACCGCTAATGGACTTTCGAAACTCGATATTAAGACAGGGAAAGCCGAATCCTTCTTTAACTGGAATGATACGGATATCGACCGGAACTATCTTTCGGAGACTCAGCCCTATGTACTGAATGAAAATGAACTTCTGGTGATCTGCAGACACTTTACCGATGAGGGATATAGCACGCATCTTCTCCACCTTACGAGGACCGGGAAGAATCCGCATGCCGGCAAGAAAATGATCATCCTGAAAGGTACTTCTCTGCAGCTTGAATTTGAACTTTTGGCTTTCGTAAATAAATATAATCTGGATCCTTCGGCAAAGGCACGCGTCATTCTTGTCGACGATTCAGAGGAGCAGTCTTCCGGGGAAGAACAGGCCAAATCCCAGCAGACGCTCACGCTGGAACTCCTCTCCGGTACCGGCGCAGACATCCTGTTCGGGTATGCAAACCAGAGCCTTTTCCAGAGCTCGACACTCATGCTGGATCTGAATCCTTATATTGACGGGCCGAACGGTTTTTCTCGGGACGAGTATTTCGATAATGTTTTCCGCGCGATGGAAAAAGGCGGCAAGCTGTATCACATACCTGCGCGTATCAACCTTCAGGGTTTTCAGATCAACACCGACTATATCCACCAGAAGATAGGATGGAACTATTCAGAGTTTGATGCATGCGGAAAAGAGCTGCGGGATAATGTCAGTTTCCTGGAAGGTATCGATCAGCAGCTTCTTCTTATGTATCTTCTGTCTTCCCAGAACGATTTCATCAACTACGACAGCAAGACCGTAAACTTTCAAAATGAGACCATGAAAACGATCCTGCGTCTTGCGAAAGAATATGGCGTAAAAGAAAAGCCGAAAGATGAGGGGCAGCGCCTTGAGTACGCCGGTGGCGGATCTTATTTTCTCGCCGAAGACCAGACCACCGATAAGTTTAATGCGGGGCTTCTGGCAGCACGTCTGATGGGTATCGCTTCTCTTGAGAATCTGAGTTTGAATAAAAATGTTCTCAAAGAAAAGTCCGCATATCTTGGCTATCCTTCTTCGGACGGAAGCGGCATGGCGGCCGATCCGATCAGTTCGCTTGGCATCAGCGCATCGAGTCAATATGCAGATCTGGCCTGGGACTTTATCCGTGCTTACCTCTGCTCCGACTATGAGCCCCAGAGAAATACATTTGGTATTCCCGTCAGGAAGGCTTCTTTTGAAAAAGAATGCCGGATCATTATGGAAAGATGCAACTGGGAATATGCGCAGGGCGTCCGGCTAAAGAGCAGCGCTCAGGATCTGCTCACTTTCTACTGCCGGCCGACAGAAGCGGACATCGATGAGCTTCGGGAAATGGTCGGGAATGTTTCTGTAAGCACGTGCAATGACCCGAATATCCTGAACATCATTTTCGAAGAGGCCGGCGCCTATTTTGCCGGAGACCGGACCGAAGATGATGTACTTAAGAAGATCCAGGATCGTGCATCCACCGTAATGAAAGAGTTGTAAACAGGACCCGTATCTGAAAGCCATTACTCCTTCAGTCGTAATAGAAAGACCCCGGGGGTTCCACCTGAACTCCCGGGATCTTTTTCTTTTACACGGCAGTGTTTTTTGACGAGTTACGTTAACGGCAGGGCTCTTCCGTAGATATAATCGCAGGGAGCTCCCGGTACCTTCTTGCCATCTGATTCGTGGTACGCATAGATCCAGTAGAATGTGTACTCATCCGTAGATGCATATGCATCCCTAAATCTGGGTCCGGTAGTCATCCCAATGTATCCGTAGCTTTCACCCGGACGGATCCCGTAGATCAGGTAACCGTCCGCGCCTTCAGATGCATTCCATGTAAGTTCGGCATACCCGCGGCGGGACGTGATCTTCGCACCTGTCACCGGCATACAGACGCCTTTTGCGTAAACATATTTTTCACAGTTTCCGACGATCATGTTCCCGGCCTCATCCTTCACATAAGGGAATACCCAGTAATAGTTATAATCCTGATCCAGCGCATTTCTGTCTGTAAAGGTCGTGGTTCTGGTCGACATTCCTACAAAACCGTAGATCCCGTTCTTCTGGGCATATACGAGGTAGCCTTCCGCTTCCGGAACTCTGTCCCAGGAGAGCTTCACCTGATTCTTACCGGCGGATGTCGCTTTCAGATTCTTGACAGAGGTCGGCTTGGCTGTCACATTACCGACAGCAATATCGAAGTTAACAAAATCAGATGCGAGGTCAGATCTTCTTTCTCCGTTTATTTTCTCGGAGAATACCTTCAAAACATAGTATCCGTCAGCAAGACCGTTCGGGATCGCTACACTGGCGATGCCGCTCTTTTCTCGCCATACCAGACGTCCGTAGTAAAGAACATTTCCCTTGTTATCGCAAAGGAATGCGGAAACATATTCATTTTCCTCGTCTCTGGCACCGCTGAATCTTATGTCAATGATATTTCCCGGATAAAAGTTTCCGGCAGTATTGGCAGTAGCAGTAAAACCACTTCTTGTCGGATCTTTGATCGTCAGTTTAAGATGATGATACGGATTTGAGAAAGACTTGACTTCATTAAGTGCATAAGGTCCCGGACGATTGGACACTTTTCCGTCATTTGCCGGGGATGTAAAGAGCACGGAAGAAAGGTTCAGGAAGAAGGCCGGACGCACTCCCGACTTCGTACTTACACCAAGCTGATCGTCCGGATACCAGTCAACCTCTCCCCAGAGATTTACACTACCTGCTTTGTAAACAGTTTCTGCCGGACTTCTAAGCCAGTATCCATACTGTGTATAGCGGATAGCAGGATCCAGATAATAAGCTTCGTAAGCAGAAAGCGGCCACAGTTTCGCATTTGTAACCAATGGTCCGGCCACACCGTCCGAATAAGGCTTCGAGAAAACATAATCACCCTGCTGGAGAGTACGGGTACGGATAACAGATGAACCGACATCCATGGAAGAAAGGCAATCCGTATACTGTCCGTTGATGACGCTCTGAAGATCCGATCCGCTATACGCATTTCCCTTATTCCTGTCGGAATTAAACTGGATCAGATTGACCATCGGATGCACACGGTCGAGATATCCGATTTCGGAATTATCGTCGAACCTTCCCTCGTAAAGGAGTACAGCGCTTCCTTTACTGTCCGATGATGCAATTCCCGTTCCATTGTACCCGATGACCTTCCAGGCGAGCCAGTCCTTGCTGGTAGACCCTTCCTCACCGAAGAATACGATCGGAGCCTCGCTCGTATTCACATTTTCAGAGAGCTGCTTGCTTCCTAAAACGAATCCCGGATAGACCGGCGCCGCCGCATTTACGCTCTCCGCTTTTTTCGGAGCAGACATGACACATGTGCCTGCAATAAAGGCGGAGCTTAAGATCAATGCTAGTGATCTTCTTACCTTGTTTCTTCCCATAACGTTACCTCCATTTTTTTCAGAAAAAATAGCACGCCATACTCCTTCGTACAGCAGTGCCTCGAAATAAATGAAAGCGCTTCTATAGAAAAATAACTACACCATTATCTTTGTTAAACCCCAACGAGAAAAAACTCCCACGAGGTCTATTTTACTCGGGGGAGTTTGTGTATGCAAGATGAAATTTTATGAAGATGCCAGATCAAAACAATTCGTCTAAAAGAATATAGTACCGGATCTTTTCCCAGTCCGGTTCGATGCCGATCTTCTCGAAAAGAACTTCCGGCCGGAAGTCAGCATAGACTTTCCCGCCATAGGTCCCATCGAAGTTATGCTTAAGGCTTCTGTAGCACATAGCGATATCTTCCCACTTATCTGCAATGCCGGCATTTCCCAGATCGATCAGTCCGCTTAGTTTTCCATTCTCGATAAACACATTCGGCAGACAGTAATCGCCATGGGACAGTACCGGTTCATAGGAAGGCTTATGCTCAAAAAGCCACGTGAGAAGTTCCTCCGGATCTTTAAATCCGCCTTCTCCGAATGTCTCCGGCTCTGCGTCATCGAGATCGATCTGACCCTTCTCCACGCGCTCTTTTGCTTTTTGAAGTTCCCCGTCAAGACTCATGTCCCTTGGGCAGTCCGAGATGTCGATGCTCCAGAGAAGTTTTAAGGTATCCGCGAGGATCGTGACCATATCCTCCGGGTGTTCCAGATAGTATTTGTCGCAGGACATGATGCCAGAAACTTTACTCATGAGGAGATACTGTTTTCCTTCGTCCTTTTCAAAAGATAGGATCTCCGGTATCGGGACTTTACCGGAAAGCCAGCGCATCATCTCTACTGTCTCTTCGTCTTCCATTCCGGGCCCCATGACCTTCAGGACACAGTCGTCAAAGAGCATCACTGTCGAGCCCGACTTGCCGGTTTCATCCAGGGTGAATTTCTTCCCGGATACTTTTTTACGGATCGTCTCTGGAAGGCGTTCAATCAGAAGTTCCGACAGCGCCGTATATCCGCGAAGATATATGCCTCGGCGCATCTCGTCCGTGCCGTCATAGTCCTGATGTGTCGAAAAGATCCGGTAGATCTCACTTACGGGCATCCATCTCGGTTCCATTCCGACCTCGATCTCCTGCTCAGTCAGTGCCTTTTCCGTCTCGCCGATGACCTCTGCGAAGAAATACCGATTTACCCATTTGAATTCTTCGTAGTATTCATTGAGCTCCAGGACGCAGGAAGAAGGCCGGATCAGAATACCGCACTCTTCGGCCACTTCACGGACCACGCATTCTTCCTCGCTCTCATTATCTTCGAGCCCGCCGCCGGGCAGCATCCACTGGTCGGTCTTCGTCTCATAGGACATGAGTATCTTCTCGTCTTTAATGATGACCGCACGGCAGCCTGTTCTGGTGCTCGTCCAGTGCCCGAAATAATTTTCTCCGATGATATCCAGTTTCTTCATTGTGCCTTCCAAACACCTTTACTGATATCATATACGCCTTCGTGATAAGGACCTTCCCCGGTAAAGAAAGTCTGAAATCCGCATTTGTCCAGCACACGTCCGGACGCTTTGTTCTCCAGAAGACGGATGCCGTACACTTCGGAGATCCCGATACGCTCGGCCATAAACGGAAGGAAAGCCTTCACCGCTTCCGTCGCATATCCGTTTCCGGTATATTCTTTTCCGACGTGATAACCTATCTCCCACTTTCCGTCTTCGATCGGGACCATCTGCACATAGCCGATATTCTGATCTCCGTCTTTTGTGATCATGGCATAGACCAGCGGACCCTCTGTCGAACCGTACTGCGCCATCAGAAATTCGATCGTTTCTTTTGCATCATCCAGCGTCTCGAAAACTTCATCCGGTACGAATCTTCTTGTATCTTCATCCAGTGAATTCTTATGAACATCCATGGCCATATCCATGGTAAGTTCTGTTAATCTCAATCTTTCTGTTTCTAAAAGCATAACCCTCTCCTTAACCTTTCTATCCCCATTTGCGCCATTTTAGTGTAGCATCTCTCCTTCTGCTCAACAATAAACCGCTCATATAAGAAGGGGCTTTTATTTTGCTTCGCTGACATACTTGTTCACGCGGTCATTGATGAAGCGGATCACGTCATCCATTGACTTATCGCCCACATAGTACGCCGCCAGTTCTTCGTTGATGATGCCTTTGATCTGCACATCATCCATGTAATAGACCGACAGCGTCGAGAGCATATCGAAGAACTTCTGCTGCATGGTTTCTGTCGCTTCCTTATATCCCATGGTCCGGAGCTGTCCCTTATCAAAAAGTCCGTATTCCATCTCAAAGTCATAGACTTCGTTATAGTAATCGGAAAGCAGGGCGATTTCTTTTTTCATGACCTCTTTATTGGTACAGATCGAAGAAAATGACAGTTCATCTTTCGGAATGAATGTCCCGCCGAGAAGATAATTGACGAACTTTTTGCAGCCTTCCTTCTGGTCGGATCTGGCTGTTACGGAGATACTCTCCTGTGCTTTAAATCTCGGTCCCTGAGCGGAAACCGAAGGCGTGCCGATCACAGAGAACGCGTCCTGTCCGTTACCGCAGTTTTTGACATAGTCTGCAAAGTTCGTCATGTGTACATATCTTCCGTCCGTCTTCGGGCGCAGTTCTTCTTCTGCAAATGGGATGTATTCGTCCGGATCGTATTGCTTTTCCGGGAAATTCGCTTTGGCATAATCTGCCGCTTTTCTAAACTGCTCGGAATCGAAGTTCACCTTCTCGCCTTCCACCGCCGACTTGATGTCGATGCAGGACATCAGGAAAACATTCCTGTAGAAATATTTGGAATCGGGATAATCATACGGCTGTGCGCCGGAGAGCTTTTCTCTGACATAGCTGTCGTACTCTTCAAAGGTCATGCCCACCTTGTCTTTTCCGACATCGTCTTCCTTCACGATCAATCCTTCGACCTCGATGGTCACTGGAATAAAGTACAGTTTCCCGTCCACCTTGCTGGCTTCAAGAATGTTATCGAAGAGTCCCTTCTTTACGTTCTCTTCGACAAACTCACCCAGATCTATCAGGGTCTTGTCGTTCATGGCTTCTTTCTTATCCATGTTTACAACGATATCCGGACAGTCATCACTTTCGAGTTCTCTTACCAGAGTATAGGCGCGTTCGATCTCCGGATCCAGGATCGCAAATCCTCTTCCGGCCTTGATGCCCTCGTTATACTTGCTCCAGATCCGGATGTAATATTCCGGATCCGTCTCGTTAAAAGAAACGATCGCCTGCGACAGATAGTCCGAGAAGGACCCGTCCAGAGGCGCGCTGATCTCAATGACCTTTTTTCCAGCGTTCGGATTGGAAGAAGCCTTTGTCAATACCATGACTGAATAGTTCTCCGTCAGGATCCGAGCCGTCGGAAAACCATCACCGCCGCAGAAAAACAGTACGATCTTATCGTCCGTGAAATGGAGAACACGGATATCGTCGTTCTTCTCCGGATTGAAGTCATAAAAATACGGAGAATACCAGCTGTTGTCCAGTACTTTTTCCTCGGTATTCGTTTCAATATTGTACTTGAAGATATTCCCGAGCGTATCCACCCGCAGAAGATCACCCTGCGCTGTGCACTGATAGTCGGTAAGGGCATCTTCGTTTTCCCCGCCTGTGACCCAGAGCGTCTTATTCGTGAATTTCCCGGAAGCAAGATCCATTTCACAGGTGTACTTCTCACCCGTCATCAGCTGCACATTCGCATAAGCCTTTTTCGTTTTCTCGTTATAGGAAAAAGCATTGAAACTGCCGACTCCGGGCAAAGTCGACATGTCCATCTCGCAGAGCAGATCCATGCCTTCGTAGAAGTAAAGGAGCGTGTCCCCCGTGCCCAGAACGATACTCTGCACGGCAATATAGTCACCAACACGGGTTACGGTAGAAACGAACTCCAGCTTCTTCCCATGTTTATCCAGCAAAGGAGTAACACCGGAAGCCTCTCCCGTTTCCAGATCCACTGTGATAAAGTCGGTCTCAAAACCGGAGGTGAACACACCCACGACTGCTGTTGCGGTTTTTCCGTCCTTATTAGGGAGAAGGGCATAAATGTCCTGCACACGCACACTTCCATTTTTGACCTTCATCTCCAGCGCTTTTTCTTTTTTGCCCTGTTCGCTATATACATCCAGTTTCACTCTTTCATCGGATGTCTCCAGATCGTATGTTGCGTAGGTGCTGTAGATCTTCCCGTTGATATATTCCACAGACGTACCGGACATCAGCATATCCGTGTCCGACTTGTCCATTTTTAGAGAAAAACGGGTGGAATCAAACCAGGGGGATTCCTTCTTTTCCGTGATCGTATTTGTCTTAGATGATTTCCTGCAGGAAGTTATCATGCCGGAAACAAGAAGCAAACAAAGTGCGGTGGAAACGATGCGTGCAGACTTTTTCATATGCCCTCCTCAAATGTCAGATCTATGGTTCATTTTCTGTCAATTCGTATTCTCTGACCTCGCAGTTTTTGATCCCGAAAGACGCGAATTCATCGTTCGTCATCTCATAAAAGTACGACTGAACGACACGCGCGATACCGTTATGGGCCACGAGGATAAATGTCTTTCCCGGCTGTTCTTTCAGCTCGTCCAGAAGATTATATACACGCTGCGCCAGCTGAAGCATGGACTCGCCGCCACCGAAACGATGGACGAATCCTTTTTTCATCTCATGGAACTCTTTCCCATCTCTGGCGGTAGATTCATACTTCCCGAAATTCTGCTCGAAAAGACGCGGCTCCTCTTTTGCCGGAACACCTAAGATCTCAGAGATATGCATAGCCGTGTCTTTGGCACGCGAAAGAGGAGAATAAAGGATCAGGTCGGCAGACACATTCAGGGCAAGGATATTCTTCGCCGTCTCGACCGCCTGCTCGTGTCCCTTTTCTGTCAGCGGACTGTCCGTCGCTCCGCAGATCTTATTTTCCACATTCCAGACCGTCTCCCCGTGTCTGACAAAGTATATCTTCGACATCTTCTCGAAACACAACCTTCCATTTGTACTATCTAGTATTTTATCACCGCGGATCAAGGTGCGGTTGTTACTTTCTCTCTCCCAAGTATGCCCTGATTCTCGATGAGATGACCGAAGCGGTTGTGTCAATGTCGCGATCCCCCTGAAAATACGCAAGGGATTCTTCTATAAAGATACTCCTTACATATGAGTCGTCAAAAACAAATCTGGCTTCGGAAAGGAGCTTTTCATAGACATCAAAGCTTCTTTCAGGGTCAGTATTTCTTCTCAACCCAGAAGGAGTAAATGCTGAAAGACGATCTCTATCTGTTATGTTAAGCATCTCTTCAGATTCAGCCTTTGTGAATAACGCAAAATTGACTCCTATATCGCGAAGGGGTGTGCCTTTAACATACTCTGCAATACAGGTCTCCGCTTCTTTTTCGACACAGGACATCCGTATTTGTGCATACTTCTTATCCCTGCTCTGGCCAAGCAGAGCCTCCTCACTCAACGCATATCTTAAGAATTCTCCCGTAGCTTCCTTCTCTTTTGAATTAACAGAGACAACAAAGCTTCCGTTTGAAAAAGCACGCAGATGATCATATTCGGGATAATAGCATGCGATCGGATCCTGACCAAAATACTCGGTCAGAGCCAGATAATAGCCGAATTGTCCGACGGAATTTGTTAAAAATGCAATTTCTCTTGTTTTCAATTGCTCTGCTATAGCTATATTAGACGGACTGTCTCCCGTATCACATACTGTACAGAAATCTAGATACTCCTTCACCTTTTGGGTATTGATATCCTGAGACAGAAAACTATCCCAGAATACTCCGCTCAAATAAAAATCTCCGTTATCTTGGAAAAGATGCTTATACGCTGAAGAATTCAGCATCTGTTTTAAATCATCCCACGTTAAACGTCTATCTATAGGATCTTCTTGAGAATGCCACAGAGCGTCTATCTCAAAAAACGGAGAAATAAAGAGAAGTTCTCCTTTCTGATTCTTGCCACTCTCCCATGGGCCTTCGAAAAAGTCCGATTCCTTAAAACCAGAATCATTAGACAAAAGCGGAAGCATATCCTGACATACATCAGCTGAAATAAAGCGGGTAGTTGTCGCCTCGTCAATGTAGAAAAGATCTGCCGCTTCTCCGGTTTGAATATCGGCAATGATCTTGTCCATTTGTTGCTCCATATTCACCTTCTGAACGTTGATTTTATAAGGAAGTGTCTTGCTGTTCCATTTAAACTGCAGATAATCGATCCAATCCGCCCACGGCAATTCTTCATCAACTACGATCGTGATCGTCGTTATTTCGATCTCAGTTTCACTGATGATGATCTGATAGAGATTCCATTTTCCCGCTTCGTTCAAGCCGACACACGAAACTACTTCCCCATCAACACTCACCGAATCACATGGAACATAGACGCCATTGTTATATAGAGAGATCTGTTTAGTCATGACTGATTTAGCCGCAAAATATCTATACCACACATTATTTACTTCAATTAGAAGCGACTGGTCACCCAGTTCACCTAAAACAACAATTTCGTCCTCGAGATTTATCTTCTCGATCAGGTAATTAGCTTTCTTGCTAAGGTTCTCACTATCAAGAGAATAAATTGCCCAGCCTTTGTCATCGATCAAAGACAAGTATAAGATCCCCTCTCCTGATAAGAAGCAGGAGTTGATCCAGACATTATCCGGTGTCCAGGAATTCCTTTCATTCAGATCCTTGTCAAGTACGGTTATCCGATCCCGATATGCAAGATAGATCATACCGGATCGATCCATCTGAGAAGCAACAAGCTCATCACCAGAACCTGAAACTTTACTTCTTCGCATCAGCGCAAACTGAGAATCATACTCAGCTATAACACACTCACGATCTTTACCTGTCCCACGTTCTATAGAGCAATAATATGCATCGTTCCATTTGTGGATCCCTATAAGATGGTCTCCTTCTTCCAGTTCAAAACTGCATTTGTAATCTGCTTTCCCTGATGTTATTTCAAAGACAAAAGCAGACGCTGCTTCCTTGTCATCTGCAAAAACGAATTTGGCGTCATTCTTTATCCAAATCGGATTCAGCTCTCCTCTGACTGTGGACATCTGAACTGTTGAAATCCGATTCAGAAGATCCTCCTCGAGACACAAAAACCGGTTATCGTAACACTTTTCGTCGTCCAGATGTATAATGCCCTTTCTCTTAGAGCATCCGAACAATGTTGGAAAAACTAACAAAATGCTTAGTACGATAATTCCTACTCTTTTCCAGAGCCTCATGGATGACGATATTCCTCCGTAATTCTCCCATCGCTGATATGGATCACACGAGTTGCATATTTTTCAAACTCCTCATCGTGAGTAACGACTACGATGGTCTTCCCCTTCGTCTGGATATCGTGAAATAATCCGCATATCTCCTCTTTGTTTTTAGAATCCAGTTGACCGGTCGGTTCATCCGCAAGAATGATCCTCGGATCATTACATAGAGCACGAGCGATTGCAACTCTTTGCTTCTGTCCTCCGGAAAGCTTGCTGACAATACGTTTGTATTGGCTTTTCATTCCTACGGTTTCCAGTATTTCCAGTATTCTTTCTTTGTCAGACTTGTATTTTTTATTGGAAAAATAGAGTGGAACCATGCAGTTATCGTATGCCGAACGGTATTCTATTAATCCGAAATCCTGAAGAACGATACCGATCATCTCGTTTCTGATCCGGGCTTTCTTCGCATCACTCCAGGATGTTGTCTCGGCGCCATCCATTAACATGCTTCCGGATGTCGGAGAGTCCAGCAATCCCAAAATATGTAGAAGTGTAGATTTCCCGGAACCGGATACCCCGCGCACCACAAGAAACTCCCCCTCGTCGAGCGAGAGATCAAATTCATCAAGTGCCCGGATCTCACCCTCTTCTTTAGGATGATAGATTTTACTTACCTTTTTTAATTCTAAGATAGACATATCATTCACCTCGGAGCAATTCAATCGGATCCTTCCGAACACCAGAAAGAATGATCGGAATGGTTACCAGTAAAAGCATGAATAAGTAAACCGCACAAACAGTCAGAAAGTATTTGGGTCTGGCATAAATACTGCTCATTCCAAAGAAACTCATTATCTGATCTTTATATACCCAGCTGATCATAACTCCCAGCAACGTGCCTGGAAGAAGCATCGTATTTGTCAATATCACAGCTCTTCTCCAACTGCAACCATAGAAATAATACGCCAGTCTCTCATTCTTTTTTGTCCATAGGCCCTGCGTCACGACCACCAGAGTCAGGATCACACCGACCAGAATTATTCCCGCTTCCACCTTCCTGAAGATGCGTATCTCCGTCTCATGCGTCTGAATATAATCCTCTTCACAGCTCTGAAAGGTTTTGCAATTTCGACTGATCTCCCGAGGGAGAGAGTCTATAATCTCCTGCTGAGAATAACCATCTTTAGGAATCAGAATCAAAATTGTATTATCGCTGTCAGGATTAGACCACTTTGTATTCTTCCCTTGAAAACTTATATGATCCGCTATAGCAATGCATAACTGATAAGGATCGGAATCTTCAAGGTTCTCCGCATATTGTCTTATCCATTCAGATGGCCGCAAGAAACGGTGTTCGAGCCAGCTATTATAAGATATGTGGTACAAATTACGCTCATGCAAAACCAATGAATCCCGATGAAAAAAACCTACAACCGTAAGCCTATACTTTGTCAGTTTGCTACTAAGTGTCGGATCGTCAGACACCAGTGATTCTTCCCTGGCTATTTCATCCACACCAGTCACTTCAATAACATCACCCACCTTGAAAAGGCTCATCATGTTATCAGTCAATATCACTTCATTCTCTGTGTCCGAAGGAAGCCGGCCTTCAACCAATTCCACAACTCCCGATCTTTCCAGCAGATCCCCATACTCAAAGATTGCCATATCTATGCCTGCTTCCTCGCATGAGGGTTTAAAAACCGGACACGAATCATATTCAATTCTGTCAATCATATCGTTCTCTTTAAGTATGTTCATAACACGGTCAAAGGACTCCGGTTTGGATCGATTTGGATTCAGATATAAAACACCCTGGTCGAATCCATATGTATAAAATGCTTCTTTTTCGCTATAAAACTTCTCGCGTTGAGCCATAAGGCTCATCCCCCCGGACATGACTATAAAGGTCAGCACGAAAAGGAATATATTGAAATAGACAGACCCGATCCAGATAGATATCAGGCACTTGCATTTACGTACTATTCTCATGCAAACTCCTTGTCAACACGTATTCTCCCGCCATTGCGCATTCTCTGTTCAATCAGGACCAAGCCCCACATAAATAGTATTGCTGCGAGTTGGATGCCAATATTACTCACATAGAAAAGCGGTCCCATCACTTGATCCCCCATATAGTCCGAGAAATAATTACAGAGGAAAAACAGAAGTGACGCCGCAGCCACTGAAGCAGACCAGTATAGTAAAATCCTTCGCAAAAAAGCACCGGCAATCTGTCTTCTCTTTGCTCCACAGATCCGGAATATCGCATACTCCCGCTGTTTCGACAGATACATAAAACGAACGATTCCAAGCAACGAAAAAACACAAGGCATCATTATGAACAAGGTGATGATTTCAAGGTATGTTGAGATCGTTTTAACTGTTGAGCCACTGTCCGCCTCCTGTTTTTCAATCGTACCTAAACCGGAAGATAGATATGAGAGTAGCCGTTTCTCCTCAACGGAGGAGAGTTCCTTTTTGTATTGGAAAGAAACAAAACCAATTGGGGAATTCGTCGATTGGAACAGATCTGTTGTAACAACACATATGTATGGACTATATCGTATATTTAGCTGCATATCCACTTCTGCTTTCCGCAGGGTAAAGTAGTCCTCAACACCATCAACAGTCAGAAGAACCGTATCCCCTTCATCAAAGGGAAGCATATTAAAATCGTTACCGAGGAAAACGATCTCCCCAGATTTCGGAATCTCATCTGATTCTTCAAAACGACCTTCAGCTGGGGTTCCATAAAACGAATATATGTCAATTTGTTCGCACTGATCATCTTCCGGTCCATATTGCAGAACAGATTTCGGTTTCCCCAGAAGGACATCCTCATATTGAGGAATATTCCCAGGATAATCAGCAAGAATCTGTTCCAATCTTTCAAAAGAAGTAATACCGGTTACAAATGAATACGTCGAGAAGTATTGGGGCGTTACTTGTTTCGAAGCATAGTATCTCACTTCACTTATCAGCATAAACTGAACGAAGAGCAGGACAAATATACAACTTGCAAATAAAAAAGGTATCTTTCGCATTTTAAAAGTATGAAAGAGATTCATCCTTCTTGCCACCAAGGATCGTAATATACGTATGTATTATCCTTAATCTTCACAGCTCTACCAGCAACACGATAAATACCGTAATTTGCAGACCAGTACGAGTTTGTTTCAACATATCTGGTTTTTGTGGACGACATCCAACCTAAACAAAAACCATGCATACTAACGCCTTCTAGCAACTTAGCGCCATCGTATATTTCCGCTTCTAAAAGATAATAGTCTGGAACCACCGTCTCACGATTATAATTGATTTTTGCTCGACAATAATGCTTCGGAAAACCTTTGTATCCGGAACCGCTGTCCGTTATAAGCCAGTCAGAAGCAGCACACACACGGGGTACAAAACATCCCAAAAGGGAACACAAAAAGAGGGCGAATACTACCTTTCTCATAAGCCAATGCCTCCTAGTATGTCAACCCCACTTATTTGATATTAGCACACCTCTGAAAAACAAGTCAACAGGAATCGAGGTTATCCTCGTAGGTCCATCCGTCTGTTTCGTTTTCCTGAAGGAATTTTCGCAGCTCTTCAACGGTGCCTGGTGCGTCCACCCAGTCACCCAGATGGAACGGATGATATACTTTATTCATCAGCACTCTGGTCTGTAACTGTCCACCTTCATATAGGCCGTTAAAGCCGAGATACCAGTATATGCTCCGATTCACCGGCGAAGACTGGTTGAAATCTGTGATATCAAAGCGGAAAATAACATATACGCGGTTCATTCCTTTATTCGGCGAAACAGTAAAAACCAGACCGGCATACTCTATGTTGTCCACTCTTATACCACTGTCCTGGACGCCTTCAAAGACGCCCGAGATCTCCTGCCATATGTAACCGCCCTTTTCGAGGTCTCTTTCCATAGCCGGAGTGATCTGCCCGATCGATGTGAGCACAGGATGAACCTCATCGCTTCCGCCTTCAAACGGCTGTATGAGTGACTTGTCGATCTTTTTCTCTCTCACGGTATTTCTTTCTGCTGCTTCCGTGAACAGATAATCCACGTCCAGACATCCCTGAGCCGACCAGTTTTCAAAGCTGAGGGTGGTCCACATCTGTTCTGTCTCCGAAGTGTCGACCGTTCCGTCCTGACATACATCGGTAAATCCGTGCATCCAGAAATACTGCCGTTTCACAGGCTGATCTCCTGTGTTATCCGTCAGCAGCACCTGATAGACCATCTGGATCATATCCTTTTCATCGTGATCCGGTCCGGTATAATCGATACATTGCCGGATCATGCCGATATAATTCATTTGATCGATCGTGACCTGATCCGGAATACCATCCTCACCTGAATTGCCATCCTCCCGGATGACTTTTCTCGAATGTTCATCCATGATCTTGATCTGTTCATCCGTGATCTGGTTTAACGAATTCACGGATACATGCTGTCCGGCCGGATCCGCTGCAGGCGCAGTTGTCGGAGCAGATGTCGCGGAAGTCTCCTTCGTTTCCGTCTCATCTTCCGTTTCTGTCTCGACCATTTCCTCGAATTCGTCCGGCTCGGTTTCTTTCTTATTTTTGGAAAAAGCACCTGTCGTGATAAGCACCGCCGCGGTGACCGCACCTGCCACGATAATGACGGCAAGCGTTCCGAACAGGATCATCTTTCTCCGATGCGCTTTCGAAGATGCCTTCCCGGTCTCATTTTCCGACGACTCCGTTCCCAAAGGGATCTTGGGTTCCGGATACTTCTGAGCAAAAGTTTCCGGCGACAGAATAGGTGAAAGTGATTTTTCGTTCGGCTCGTTTTCGTTCATGGCCATGTCCCCCTTAAGTGGCTGTTGTTATCTTTCTTCTATAGAGGCTGATCGTATCCTGCTGCTAATTCGATTCATGGGTATGTTTTCCAGCTTGTTTTCCGGGAGGAGCGGGCCAGTCCATAACTACCGCGAACTCGGTCGTGAGGTGTCTTTTCATGGTTCTGCCTTCGCCGTTACCCTCCGGATCTATGTATGAATAGAAGAGCCAGTCACCGACGAGCATGATCTCCCGGTTTTCGATATTATCAACTTCAAAGATGTGATCTTCATCGTAATTTTTGCAGATCACTCCATCTTCTCCCACCGCAAAGATTATGTTTGCAGCCGTCCAGAAGATCGCGCCATCGATCACATTTACCGAGCCGGCCGGATAAGCCTGGATAAATGTCGTTTCACTGCCATCTAGAGCCACGCGGTAGAATCCTCTCAGGATCCTCCCGTAATCGTCCTCTTTGTTTTTATGCGGATCATAATATGAGGTAAAGCTGATTCCGTCGACCTCAAGATCCGGATCCGTGAGGAGTTTCATGTCGGCAGTCTGTTTCATTTCTCCGTAGAAGTAGAGATTCTTCCCGTCCGAAAAGAACACTTTGTCATTACCGGCCGTCGCCTCCGGTAAGATCTCCGTCTTATTGCTTCCGTTCAGATCCATGGAATAGATCTTCCCGTAAAGAAGTCCATCGTCTTTTTCTTCTTTCGGATCGGAAAAGAGGATCTTATCGTCACTTACGCAGAAACTGATCTCTACATCCTGATTCTTGTTCTGCGCAGTATAAAGGACTTTCGGGTTACTGCCATCCGGATCACATTTTACGATGGAGCTGTCCTGCCCTAAGTAAAGTGAGTCCTCATACGGGATCATGCGGGTGATATTTCCTTCTACTACATCTTCCACGGAATAGTCCGTAAGATCGATCCGCTTGATCTCGGTCTGATCCTCCCTGAAATACAGATACTTATCGTAAAGAGTCAGCATATCCAGTTCATGGTCATTCCCCTTTTCCGGCTTGGCCGAATAGATGAAATAGCACTGCCCGGTAGATAAACTCTCCATTTCGATACAGATCAAATGCTTATCGGGATGCACAACATAATACTGATACTCGCTGTTTCCTGTGGCAATGGCTCCGTTACAGAAATTTCCGTACCCGAGTCTTTCGGGTTGCGGCGGATTCTTCAGGGAGCCATCCGGATTCGTAGCTACCGGCGGCTTTGCCATATTTATCTCATAATCCGAATAATTGAGATCGACAGTAGTTGCAGCAGTTTTTTCGGATGCCTTCTTCTCGGACCCGGCCGTCTCTTTATCCGTCTCTTCAGAAGAAACAGATTCAGCAGAAGCTTCGGCCTCCCATTCCTTCCCCTTTTCCGTCTCGTCACTTTTCTTTTTGCATCCCGCGCAAAGAGCGAGGCCGGATGCTAATGCCATTACCAATAAAACAGAACTGATTTTTCGTTTCATAATAACCACCTGTCCCCAAATAAATAAACCAACACGATTTCGTAATTTCATAGTATCAGGGAAGATTTGTCACTAAGTGAGAAGAACGTCATGAAACAAAACTTACTATACAATATTGAAAATAACTATTCTCTCATAGTGTCTATCCTGTCACTTGAAAAAGGTGGAGCTTTCGTATAATCGGCATATCACGAAAGGAGACATGGGATATGTTACATTTTAAGAAAGCATGTTGTACGCTAATGGCAGGCGTACTCACCATTTCGGTATTTGCCGCATCCGGCTGCCGGAAAAAAGAAAACACAGAAAGCTCCGGTATGGATACGAATATCCAGACCTCGGAGAGCTCAGAGAATACAGTCGCTTCCTTATCTACGGATACAACAGAGACCGTATATCAGAATCCTGCCGCCTCTTCGGAAACAGAGGCAAAAAAGCTGGCACAGGAGCTCGGACTTCCTACAGAAGATCTGCATGGGAAGTATGACTTTTTCCTGAAGTTTGCAGATGCGATCATCCACAATCCGGGCCTCATCGAGTACAGAGGATTCGTCGTGAATCTTTTCCCGATCGTGGCGGATCATATTGAAGAGAAAGATGAAGAGTTCTTCTTAAGCAAGCTGAGAGAACTGCGGTTCGAAGATGCTTACTTAGCCGAGAACGCCGGTGAGTTCCGCTCCTGGGGCAACGAGATCCGTATTTTCGGAGACGGTGTCCTCTATGAGACGGAAGCGACATATGAGACCGTCATGCACGAACTGACGCACTTCGTCGATGCTTTCATCGATGGAGAGTGGGAAGGAAACATGGCTCTCGTAGATGGTCATCTGGCATACCGTGAGGATCTTTCCGAAGAGCAGTGGATAAATGCGGACGAATACCTTACGGCCAGCTTCATCGTGGAAGGCGGTGCCGAACTTTATACCGGGAAATACTTTACGAAGTGCCCGATGACTTACCCCTGCCCGCACAATTTTCTTACCGGCTTTGAGTGGATCTACGGATCCGATGCGCTGGATGAGCTTTTCTTCAGCGAAAACTCTACCGAGCTCTTTATCGGCTACATGAAAGACGCCGGTTATACCGACGAACAGATCGTGAATGTGATCAATTCTTTCAACCATTACACCTATTCATATGTGGAAGCGCCAAAGGAACTTGTGCGCATGGAAGATGTGCTGATCGATCTTTATGAGCACGAGAAAAACACGGACTGGAAAGAGGATAAGATCTTCTGCAAGATCCTGACGCAGATCAATCAGGGTCTCTTTGAGGACGTTCCGCTGAAGCATAAGGAAGTCAACGATATCCTCATGACATATTGCGAGCTGCAGGACTTTTCAAGCAGCATCATCGATCAGATCGATCAGGGCACGAACCCGGGTCTTCTGGGCACTTTCAAGGTCATGATCCTGGACGATAAGCCGTATCTGACGGTCGATCTTCTTCGCACCGATGAGGTCGAGAAGGACCGTTCGGCCGCACTCCTGGTCGAGTACGATTTTGATACCGGAAAAGTACTCTCCTACGACTACTATGTGCACGTCTATCCGAAGGTGCTTCCGGAGCCTCTTCCTGATGGAAAAGATCTGTCCGAGCGTCTGGATTCCTTTATTCACGACAGTTCACCGCTTCACAATCAGAAACCGTATTCCGAAACCGGTGATATGAAGGAACTCTATGCGCGGGCAGCAGAGCTCGGAAACAAATACGGCGTTTACATCCGACTGGGCGACGATCTTCCGCCTTATGCCGAAGCGTATGTGTTTGATATGGGCAGTGAATTTGAAGTGGATAATAAAAAAATCAACGATATGCTCGATCTTGCGGAGAAGGTATTAAGCCGGTTCCCGGAAGGATACTTCGACCAGTTCAACTACGGCTATTACAAGGGTTTCGAGATCTGTATCTTTAAGTGGCCATTGTATTACAATCTGAATCTTTTCTCTATGGAAGACGGGTATATCATGAGCTACTCGATGGACTGCGTCTGCACAGAGGATCCGGTCGAGCAGGAGCGCGGCCTGATCCAGGCGATCTTCGACGCGACCGATCTCAAGCTTCGAAACTACTTCGAGAACATGAGCGATCCGATGTTCTCCGAGAGCATCTGGAATTCGAAGAATCCGGCTACCTTCTACTACACCGGCTACCTCTCTGACGAGGTCGTCTCGGAACAATATGCCACCTTCAGCGATTACGTCGTTTCGAAGGAAGCCCTGCATAGCGGCAGGAAGGACAGGATCCTCCTGATGGAAGCCCTTTTCGGTGCGGAGAAGATCCCGGATCCGTGTAAGGAAAAGGCAAGATTCTACTGCCAGTGCATCCGTGAAGCATTCGACGATTCCACCTGGCCGGAGAAGACTTCCTGGGAAGAAACCCTGGACGCATAAAAGAAAGGAGGAGATCCAGCAAAAATCAGATTGACCTTCGCACTGAAAAGGATATATAATGCAACCGCATAAATATTTGACATATTATTCTTTTCACAGTCTTTCTCATCCGGAAAAATACCTATCCGTCAGCATTGCTTGCGCGAACATAGTTCCGCGTGGAATTTAAGGTGGACCAGTATGAATAAAATGGATCTTTCGTATAAGACGATCGCAAAGGAAAAAGGTCTTTCTCTTTTCGACATGAAGGATATGGAAAAGGCCGTCGAATGCAATATCGACGCCTTCACCGGATACCGGCTGTACGATGTTCTTTTCAAAGAGCATAACACCCCGGAAGTCATGAGGAAGCTCTGGATCTCCTCCCTCAAAACGCTCTCTGACGCGGCCATGATCGTCGTGGACAGTGAGAACATAAACGGTATGGCATTCTTTCTGCCGCCGGGATATAAGGGTATGCCGATCATGCCCTACCTTCGTTCCGGCGGCCTGAAGATGCCGTTATCGACTCTATACCCGCAGGCCCGTTATGAGAGTTTCTGTATGCAGATGAAAAAGCGGCATACCGGCCATAAGAGCTGGTACCTGTTCGATCTGGTGGTCAGGCAGGAAAAGCAGCTGCAGGGCGTAGCCAAGAGCATGCTCACTCCTTTCATGGAATATCTGGATGAGACGGGACAGGATCTCTATCTCGAGACACACGCGGAGAAGAATGTGCCATTTTATAACCACTTCGGCTTCGAGGTCGTGGAGACAGGACTGGTCCCCGGAAGCGACCTTACGCACTACGGCATGCTAAGGCGCCATAAGTGACCGCCGAAACCCACCTCGAACAGATCTTTTCAAGAAAAAGGCGGCCCGCGCACCGCGCATTATTTTATCTCTTCCCGGTAGATCACCGACACATGCGTGATCGTATTCGCTTCCTCCGGATACTCTTTCAGGAAACGCATGCCTATGGATTCCGCCGTTTTAAAAGATCCGACATTGGTATATTTGCAGTAGGAATATAGTGCCGGGTACTCCGTATTCTGGAACGCCCAGTCACGGACGGCCGCAGCGGCTTCTTTCGCATAGCCTTTCCTCTGCTGGTCCGCGCGGATGTGATACCCGATCTCCGGAAGCATGCTCCCGTCGATGTTCTGAAGGGTCAGACCGCAGTCGCCGATCATGTCCCCCGTATCCTTGAGGCATACTGCCCAGAGCCCGAATCCATCCTCGGAATAGCGGCGGATGTTCCGCTCGATCCAGCCTCTCACACGCTCCTCGTCAAACGTATACGGATAGTGCTGCATAATGGACGGATCCGCCAGCACCTTATAAAGCGCCTCGAAGTCATCCATCGTCATTTCACGAAGATACAGTCTTTCAGTTTCCAGGATCTTTTTCATGCCGGGCTCACCTCATTTCTTCTCCAGTGCCAAAATGTCTCAATACTATACTTCAGATATCCCTGCCCCGCATTCGCCTGCTAGTATCCGCTTCACTTCTTTTGCGAAAAGATCCGGTGTGGTGTAATGCGGTGTGTGCCCGCCGTTTTTAACGGTCACGAATTCTTTTGCCGGCGCTTCGATGTCTTCGCAGAACTTTCGGGCCAGATCGCAGTTGCAGATGAAGTCCAGTTCTCCGGAAATAAAGTACATCGGCACTTCGTACCGAAGATTGTACGAATAGATATCGTAATAATACACCGTCTGGAAAAGATCCTTCTCCAGTTCGTAGTAGCTATCCAGATCCATCTGTTTAAGGACCCATCTGACGTCATTGACAGAAGTATAGGGAGAGAAAAATGCATATAGGATCGTATTGGCAGCCTCGCCCTTCGGAAGGAATTTCGATGTCGCTTTCCGAAGCGCCATGTATTCCGAAAGCGAGTCGCCGTTTCTGTATTCCTGATATATTTTTTCCAAAGATCCTGTATCTTTACCTTTGGACTTTGCGATCTCCATCGCCGTTTCATACGCGATCCGGTCAGATTCGATACAGTTCACGAACTGCCCGATCCCGATGTATGCGCTGACTTTTTCGCTATGCGCCTGCACATATCTCGTTCCGACGATCGTTCCGTAGGAATGACACATCAGGATGACCTTTTCCGTGTGAAATCTTTCGCGAAGGTAATCCACAAGTTCATCTGTATCGAGAAGCGCCCTCTCGAAAGTCACTGTCGTATTCTCTCTGTCGTCGTTTTTAAAATACGTTTTCCCGCAGCCTCTCTGATCCCAGCAGACAACGGTGTAATCATCGATCAGTGGATCTGTAAACAGCGGAGAGATCGGGGAATCCGGGCCGGCCGGACCGCCGTGGATATAGAGGATGACCGGATTGTTTTTATCCCTGCCCCGGATCTGGATATACTGCTCCTGCCCGCCGATCGTCGTGTAGAGTTCTTCGCAGATGCCCTTGGAAGTATCGATGTTACTTTTAAACCAGTTGATGTTTCTTCCCGCGATGGAAACGATGGTCAGAAGCAGAAACAAAACGACAGGGATCCTTACCAGGATCAGGAGGACCGTAACAGCCTTCTTCCGTTTCTTCTTCTCCACGACCTCGTTTCTGTGCATAAGGTGGATGCCGATATGCCCGATGGATAAGATGATCGTGGCGACGATCAGGAAGATATTGATGCCGTAGATACCTAAGGAGAAAAAAGCCATGCACGGAAGAGTTGCTCCCGCGACAGGGACACCTGCGTAACTGCTGTACATATCCGCCATGGTCTTTGGGCTTTTGAAGTAGCGGATCCAGTAAAGTTCATAAAGAATCATAAAGAGGAAAGCCAGAAAGAGCCATGCCGTCCAGATCGAAGTAAATCTCACATTACAATCGGAAAAGATCAGCGACAAGGCACATACCAGCACCTCACCAATGCGCTCCAGCGCCAGCAGGAACCGGTTCTCGTTTTTTACATATTTATCGTAGTCCGCCGGCTGATTTTTCGCCCAGAAGATGTTCGGAACAAAGAGCATCACCAGGAACAGAAGACCAACGTACGAAAAACCAAAATGCATCATCCTTCTTACCTCAGTTGTTTACCGTATTTGCTTTGCCGGGCTTAGAAAAATTCCGGCTTATCGAAGATGAATCCGTGATCAAGAAGCAGATCGATCAGCGTTTTATAGTATTCCGGCACCAGTTCTTCTGTCTCATCGTGGGCATGAATAATGAGCAGGTGCCTCCCGTTTTCATCCGAGAGGAGAGACTTCCCGAGGTCCGGATCTTCCTGCTTCGTCCGGTTCAGAATATCTTCCATCGTCACGCCGCTTCCGGGACGGATCATGTACTCACCAAAGTCATATGTCCAGAAGGTATCGATGTCTTTATCGAGTCCCTCCTTCTTCCAGAAAGCATACGGGATCTGATCGTCTTTTACTTTGTGAAAACCCTTCTCCCGGAAATACTTCTGAAGCGCGTCTTTATTCTCTCCTCCCTTGTCCCCGTACGGGAAACGGAACGGGCGGTATGTTCTTTGAACACCTGCATCCTGGTAAAGCTTATCTAGGATCTCTTCATTCTTCTCGATCTCGAAGATCGCTTCTTCCATGGTGAGCTTGGAAAAGAACGGATGGGAATAGCTGTGGTTGCCGACAATGATTCCATTTTTTACTGCGTAAAGAGCGTTTTCATAGTTCTCTTCCACCCTCTGTCCCCATGCGAACATGATTGCGGGGATCTTCTTCTTCAGTAGATAATCCACGAAGGGCCGTGTATTTATTGAAGCGATATCATCGATCGTCAGAACTGCATGTTTCATATATTTTCTTCCTCCAGATTGGTACTACTATTTTACCACTACGCTCCTCATTCCCTGAGCATCTGAATATCTCTGCATCTTTGATTCCATAGGCATAGAGATATAGTGATATAATTATCTGCAAATGGAGATCAAAAGGCGATGTACAAAGTTACTTTTAACGGAAAAGAAATCACGGTGAATACGGAAAGCTCTCTGTTCTCTCCGAAGGAGGCGGACAGAGGAACGCTGGCTATGCTCCGCCACGTCGAATTCAAAGATGAGGATAAGGTCCTCGATCTGGGCTGCGGCTGCGGCATCGTATCACTGGCCGCCGCTGCTTCTGGCGTGGCACCGGAAAACATCGTCCTTACAGATGTCGATGCTCTAGCGGTCGAGACCTCAAGAAAAAACATGACACAAAACGGATTTGCCGGAGCGGTCTTCGTTACCGGAGATGCACTTTCTGCTGTGCCGGGATCCGACTTCAGCCTGATACTTTCCAACCCGCCCTACCATACGGATTTCAAGGTGGCCAGGACCTTTATCGAGAAGGGCTTCAACCGTCTTTCTATCGGCGGGAAGATGTTCATGGTCACGAAGAGAAAAGACTGGTATAAGAATAAACTCATCTCGATCTTCGGCGGCGTAAAGATATACGAGGAAGACGGGTATTTCGTCTTCGAAGCGCAGAAGAGATCGATGTCCTATGCAGGGAAAAAGAAATGAGTCGTTGCATAAGAACGTGCTACCACGCTTTCTTATGCTTCGTATCCGGGCTTTATATATAGAACATTCTGATCGGCCATGATCTTCTCGTCATATAACTTCTTCCAGTCATCCGGATGCACTTCCTTGATGGCAACAGATACGGAAGTGATCTTACATCCGAGTGTTCCTGCGACGAGCTGTGCGACCTTGTCCGCACACTCCTTTTTTACTTCTTCCGTTCTTCCCGGAAAGCAACTGATCTCAACATGTGGCATATTTTCTACCTCCTTACGTAAACTTATAACACATGAGGCTTTCTGAAACAATCGGAAAATACGGAATCCCAAACAGCATCGGGCCCGGGGAACGGATCTTTTCCAAAAGAAAAAATCCGACCTGTTGACATTATCAGACTATCGCAGTAGTATAGACTATAGAAATAGTCTGGAGGTTCCGTTATGAACGAGAAACTATTTGACAGTGAAGCCAAAGTCATGGAGATCATCTGGGCAAAAGGTCCTCTTACGGCCAAAGAGATCAGCCTGATCGCCGCAGACTCCATCGGATGGAACAAGAACACCACGTATACGGTGATCAAGAAACTGGAGGCAAAAGGTTTTATCCGAAGAGATGAACCCGGGTTCATCTGCACCGCTTTGGTATCACAGGAGCAAGTACAGAAAACAGAAGCCAGATCTCTGCTGGACAAGGTCTTCGGAGGTTCTCGAAAAGCACTCTTCTCCGCGCTTTTGGAGGATGAGAAGCTTTCGGATCGCGAGATCGAAGAACTCCGTGATCTGATCGAAAAAAGGTAAGAACAATGCTGGGAAGTGTATGCTACTGGATCTTTAATATGAGCATCGTCGCCTCATTCATGGGGCTTCTTGTGCTGCTCATCAGGAAGCTCCGGGGGATCCCGAGACGGATATCCGTTTTCCTGTGGACGATCCCTTTTATCCGCATGTGCTTCCCGCTCGGCATCAACAGCCGTTTCGGCCTGATGTCCCTGATCTCCCGGCTCACCACGAGGACGGTCACCGTCTATCAGCCGACGAAGGACATCGCACTTTCCCACTCGAATGTGCTTATGCAGGCAGACAGCTATTCCCCTGTCACCTTCAAGGAAGATCTTCTGAAGAATACCTTCGAGATCGCAGGGGTGATCTGGATCATCGGAGCGCTTGCGATCCTTCTTACGCTGATCATTCTCTACGCGGGAACGAAGCATGAAATCCGGGATGCCAGGCATCTCGAAAAAAATGTGTACCTTTCAGGGAAGGTCGACAGTCCCGCAGTTTACGGGATCATCCGGCCGAGGATCATACTCCCCGAATCTTACGAAGAGCGTGATCTGAAGTATATTCTCCGGCACGAACAGACACATATCCGAAGGGGCGATAATTTCTGGAGACTGCTCGGTTTTCTGGCCGCAGCCGTCCACTGGTTCAACCCTCTTTCCTGGCTGTTTTTAAAATCGTTCCTGTCCGATCTGGAGCTTGCCTGCGATGAATCTGCCGTAGCGAAATTCAGTAAAGAGGAACGGAAGGAATATGCCACCGCGCTTTTGGACTGCACGGCCAGCAAGAGCCTTTTCGTATCTGCGTTCGGCGGAGCGAAAGTCCGGATGCGCATCGAGAATGTTCTGTCCTATAAGAAGATGACCGCCGTTTCTCTTGCCGGTTTTTCTGTTCTGATACTTGCGATCATGTACGCCCTGCTTACCAATGCAGGCTGAAGAAAGGATATTTATCATGAGAAAGATCATTGCAATATTACTGCTTTCATGCACTCTTTTACTCCTCTGTTCCTGTGCGCAGAAGAGCGCAAATGCTGACACCAGCGGAAAGGACGGAATGAAGATGGAAGAACTTTTCCAGAAGAAATGCTCGGCGAAAGAAGCGCTGGAGCTTTCCAGAAAATCGGATACTGTCGTGCTCGAGGATCTTACGTGCACCTCCGGAAAAGAAGTGTGGGATGCGTTCTATAAGTCCGTCTCTTCCGGGAAATCTGCCTCTGTCCTCTGTGCGTTCTACTATACGCTGGACAAAGAAGGAGTCAGTGAAGAGCTCTATGAACAGGAAAAAGATCTGTACCCGCAGCTGTTCTTCATGCTGGTCGAATTCGATGGAAAAGAATACTCGGTGAAGGTCCGCCAGAGTTCTGAAGAGAAACCGGAAAAGGAAGAGACCTACCAATACTTAAAGCACTATACCGGAGATGCACCTTCTACGGCCACTTACTCTACCTATGAGTATTTCGTGCTGGTGGATGATGATAGTCTGACCTGGGAAGACATTGAAATGGGATTATTCAGTTCTCAGTACGGCGCCATGAAGAAGCACTGCACAGTATTTGAAAACTGCAAATAAGCAGGACTATTACCCATGAATACTTCGAACTACAGAAAGTACTGGCTTTTATCGCTGGTCCTTGTCATTGCTATATCTTCATATCCGCTTTATATGGGATTTTCGGTCTTTCTTCAGGTCGCCCGCCTGGGAGCTGTCGCGGAAGAAAACTATCCGAAATACATCATCCCCTATACGCCGATCGCCCTTTCTCTGATCTTCGGTGTCGCGATGATGCCCCTTCTTCAGAAGATCTCCCGGAAACTGGATCTCCTCTATGGAGCTGTCCTTTCTTCCGCAGTATTCTTCCTCGTGGAAAGACTCATGGAAACGAAGATCCTCGTAAAGACCACAGAACTGTTCCCTCTGGAGAGCTGGCAGATGTCACTCTGCTATGTCCCTCCGGAGGGTTACCGGACCCGTACCTGGCAGGCGGTAGATGTTCTTCTGGGCGGGTATAGCCCTGGATTTAAGTTTCATTTCTACCTGATCTCGGTCGTCATCATCCTCTCCCTTCTGAACTGTTTTTACGGCTTCGGGAAGATGATCCGAAACGACGACTGGAAACGAAAAAAGGCTCTGAAGATCCAGGGCGCAGCTTCGGTCCTCTTTCTGGGAATGTGCATCTGGGCCTGTTTTACCGCCTTCTATCGCACAGGGGAGATCACGGTCTCGCCTCTTTCTTCTATACTCATGATCGTCTTCTTCATCCTGCTCGGAGTGACGGCAGGTGTGTTTACCGGCTCTTTTGTATTAGAAAAAAGGAAGATCCTCTTCGACGTGATCCCTGCAGTCACGGCCATACTTGTCACCACAGCGATGTACGTCGGCGAGATGATCCTTCTTAGTAAAAACCTCTACCGGTTCGGGAAGGGATTTCTGTTTGAAGGGCTCGGAAAACTGGTACTGGCACCGATCGATATCCTCGCCATTTTCGCTTCCGGTGCGATCACCTTTCTTGTCTGCCGCGTATTCCGCACAGAGAAAGGAAGGAAACAGGATCCCTGCTGAAGACGGATCTGTTTTCAAAATTTATTGAGTAAAAAAACATACCCGTGCAATCAATTAGGTGAAAGGCTTTTTGAGCCAAAATTTTACCGAAAGGTGGCATTGGGTATGAACATTATGGTATTGGTAAACAAAGATTTTGAGTATGCCGGGTATCAGGCCGGCATCTTCCAGCAGATTCTCGACAAGAAGATCCCCGATCTTCATGTGATCGCCAAAGATACCGGGACACGCGGGTCAAAATTCGTTCCTTCCTGTGTGTATAAGCTCGGGGCAGATAAGGTTCGTGAATTCTGCATCAGCTACCTCTTTGAAGCTGGAAAAGACGTAAACACTTCCAACTCGGAAGAAAAACACGACCTTCTTAAAGAACTCCTCAAAGAAGAAAAACCGGATCTCATCATCAGTGTGAGCACTACCGAAACGACACCGATCGGTCTGGAGTGTGATCCGAAGGCCGATACGAAAAACGGTTGCGTATTCATGGGAAGCCAGTTCTTCGCGAAGGACTGCAGAAAGTATGATTCAACAACAAAGAGCCATCTCTATTTGAAAGAGCCCTGGTACCGGCTCGACTTCCCGCCGCTCTTCGGAGGCCTGTATGACTTTATCCACGACAATCAGGCGGCGATCTCAGAGGGAATGCTCCAGGTGCCGAATCATCCTGCAGCCCAAACGACAGTTTATGCCGACGAAAAATATGTCAGTCTCGGCGTGATCAATGTCATGAATTACGACTGCTACGGAAAAGCGGATGCGGCGACCTACGAGGAATTCAATCCTTCGGGGCACGATAAGCTTTTGCCTATCGGACTGGAAACCACACACGCAGTGGTAAGAATGGCTGCAGAAGAGATTCCGGATCACGATACGGTCCCGGTCCTTTTCGTATCACCGATCGTGGACAGATACGAGTGTTTTAACGAAGACGTCGGCATGAGCTGGGACGAGCAGAATTTCATCAGTTCCTATAATTCTGCTATCGCAGTATCCAACATGCTGCAGCTTCTGAAGCAAAACGGAAAATTGTCCTGATATCACAAAACCGATGCGTCATGTGGAAATTTGGGAGGATTCCACAAGACCACCGGTAAAGTGATGGAATAGAATATGCCACCCGGATAGCCCATCTCCTCATCCGGGTGGCCTTTTTTACTTTCTGTAACTTGAGATATTACCTTGCTTTGCTGTAAACGTACTTGGCCGTACCTCCGACGACCATGTTTCCCTTGGCATCCTTGTGATATGGATATACCCAGTAATACGTCCAGTCCGTCTTGCTCGCTTTCGTATCTGCAAAGGTCGTTCCTTTGGTCGTCATACCAATATAGCTGTACTTTCCGCCCGGGCGGATCGCATAGACGAGGTATCCTTCGGCACCGGAAGAAGCTGTCCAGGACAGAGTAACTTTTCCGGAAGCACCATTTGCCTTAAGATTTGTCACTGCCGGGCAAAGGCCTTTGGCGAAAACATATTTCGGACAGGTTCCGGAACGCATAAAGTCATTGGCATCAAGATAATAGGGGAAGACCCAGTAGTAGTTATAGGCACTGTCAGATGCCTTTGTATCGGTAAAAGAAGTTCCCTTCGTCATGCCGACATATCCGTATTTCCCGTTCTTCTGACCATAAACCAGATATCCGTCCGCACCGGATACCGAGCTCCAGTAAAGCCGGACACTGTTTTTCCCGGCAGGGACCGCATGGAGATTCGTCATCACCAGGTTTTTCTTCGGGCTGGTCGCAGCTGTACTCGGAGAATAGTCTTTATTGGTGAGGTAAAGAGGACTTCCGGATTTCAGTGTATACGCTTCGATAGCACCCGGGTAATACGCGTATTTGTTATTGAAGGAATTCGCTTTGATCACATGCTCGATCGTTGTATATGTCATTGTTTCCCAAAGATCGATAGGAAATTCTCTTTGCATCGTCTTCTTACTTGCATATCCCTTCATGAAGTACTCGTCCGTATCGTAGCAGCCATCGGTCAATGTGACATCTACCAGATAGTTTCCGCCATTTCCCATATGGACGATATTCCACATATGCGCCGCTGTACCGCTTCCCTGATCGATCGTGCCTCCCACGCATATGCAGTAGATCTCGGGGTCATCAAATTTCGTCAGGTCACATAAGTACTGGAAAGCTCTGGAATATCCCTCACAGAAAACATTTGTATTTCCGTCCCCGTCAAATACCCAGATGAGCTGCCAAGGGTCCTTGTAATCATATGCATTCGGGTCATTCTGGTTCGAGGCCACGATCTTGCATATCTCATTTTTGTAACCACGGAGCTTGTCGTAGTCGGAAGCATTTTTATACTTCGTGACAATGGCCTTAGCATTTGAAACGGCTTTATTTACTCTTGCAGGAAGGGAACCCATTTCATAAGTGTAAGGTTCACCTGTCTTGGAATATTTTTTATCAACAGGGATATGAATTGTGTAGTCTCCGTCAAACACGATCGTATAATCTGACACGCCTCCCTCTCCCCAATTGGGATAGAGAGTATACATCACTCCTGACGTGAAAATTGTCCCTTCTCCATTCCAGAAAAATTCAAAAGGGTAATCGTAGTATATGGCGTTCGTTACCTTTCCCATGTCAAAGTTAAGCAGTTTATCGATCGCCAGTCGGGTCTCATCCGTTATATATCCGTCTTCAACCGGATTCTTGATGCCCAGTGCTTTAGAAGAATAACTTTCTTTTATTCCGAGCTGCGATAATTTGACCATAAACTCTGTGCTTGTGCGCTGTCCGGCTGCCACTTTCTTGATCTCGGGAACAAGAAGGTTATATACTGTCGCTTCTTTTCCGGTGAGTTTCTTCCCGAGCCGCTGCGCTCCGGCATTCTCCTCATCTGTGGATTCGATCTCATACGGATCTACTTGCTGTCCGAAAGCTCTATCCACATACGCCTTGAATAACTCTTCTTTATCGTAATCCCCGCGTCCTTCAAAAGAGACTTCCTCTTCGAATTCATATGTTCCGGTGATCTCCTGTGGCTCCTCCGTTTCCGTGCTTTCCTCCGCACGGACGAGTCCTCCCATAAATGTAAAGACAACTGCGACACACACCAGGCGTGTCAACCACTTTCCTGACATATCCTACCTCCCTGTTCCAAAACCCAAATATCTGAAATATTTTACAATATTCCTCCTGTATTTTATACTTTCCCTTAGGGTAAGGAAACCCCTCCACAGAAGAATTCAATTATTTTTCTGTTATGATTGATGCTAGAAAAGAACCGAAGGAGAGATGTGCATGACCAAATACCTTGTCTGTTCTGACATCCACGGAAGAGAGCTCTTCCTGGAAGGGGCCTTAAAGAAGCATCCGGATACAGATGCCGTGATCGTGTGCGGAGATCTCGAACTCGAGTTTTACGATGTCGAAGAGATCATCCGAAGATGCCTTTCACGTTCCACCGACATCCGCATGGTGCGGGGAAACTGCGACATATATATCACTTCCAGTTCTTCCTACTTAGATACGATCGCCTTTCCTCTTTCTTCCCGTCACCGCGCGCTCGTCACCCACGGACATATCTACCGGGCAAGAACGGATCTTATGACATATGCAGCGATGGAGAAAAACTGTGATATCGTGCTCTTCGGTCACACGCACCGGCAGACGGACCGCATGGAAAACGGCATACGTTTCCTGAATCCGGGCGCGATGAAAAACAGAGAATATATGATCCTCGAAACTGATAAGGATGGAGAACTGACGGTTACTTTCTATCCCGAACTGATCTGATCAGGAAGCCGGCTTTTTAGCCTCTTCTTTCATCCTCGCCTGCTTTCTCTTTTCCATCCACGGAATGAGGCTCTCATGGTAAAGGATCGCCATAACGGCAGTGAACGGGATCGAGATCAGGATGCCGATCGGTCCGAAGAGCTTGCCGCCGATAATGATGGAGATCAGCGAGATCACCGCCGGGATTCCGAGAGAATCGCCGAAGAGATGAGGTTTTACGACATAACCATCGATCGTCTGGAGCACACATGTGAAGATAACGAAGATCACGGCATACATCGGATCTTCCAGCAGAAGTACGAATGCACCCATGATACAGCCGACGATCGGACCGAAGGTCGGAAGGATGTTTGTCACACCTACAATAACAGAGATGAGCACGACGTTCGGAAGTCCTGCGATCAGCATGAAGATCGCATTGGCGATACCAACACCGATCGCCTCCAGGATCGTGAAACTGATGTACTTGCTGAAGATCGCGTTGCTTCTTCTTAAGAAATCGGTATGCTTCTTATACTGCTCATCTGTAAGCAGCGCGTGGCGGAAAGTATCGATGCCGCGGAAGAGTCTCTTCTTGCCGGCCAGGAAATATACCGCCAGGATAACACCGATAAATGCGTTCAGAAGGATATTCCAGACACTTAAGACCGTATTCATGGCCATGGTCAGATTATGTGAAAAATCCGCGATCTGCGTCTCGGTCTGGGCATAGATATTGCTCGTCCAGCTCGTCGCATTCAGATGAATGTTGTACTGCTCGGCGAACTTATCGAGTCTCTCCAGCGCCTCTTCCACTTTCGACGCATAGTTCTGCGTATTAGATACGAAGTGCGTGATACTGTCGAGCATCTCCGGCAGAACGAGCCAGAAGAAAAGACTTATGGCCAAAAGCACCAGGAAGATCGAGATCCCGACCGAAAGCACATAACGGAAGCGCGGTTTCTGTATATTCTTGAAAACTTTGTTCTCGAAAAAGACGACGACCAGGTCGACCAGATAGGCGATGATCGCACCGATGATGATCGGTGATACGATCGCCATGGCGTGGGAAAGCCACGCCAGCACGGATGACAGGTTGTTCAGTATCATGTACGCGACAACACCTGCGATCGCCGCTATGGAATAGGCACCCCAACGATTGCTCAGGGCTTTTTTGATTCTACTCAAGAATATGGTCTCCTTAGAACGTCAGTGGCTCTATTATATAACCTGATTCCAAATAAATAAACCTCAAATCTCCGTATCGTACAGAAGTCGTCCGACCTGTGTGGTGATGAAGTCACTGCTCGATGCGATATCATGTGTCATTTCCGCCAGGATAAAGCCGTAGAGATCGTCCTTGCAGAACAGCGGTAATATCGTGCTTTCACGGCATTTCGGCGGAAGATCGATCCGCTGGAAGATCGCCTCCAGCATGACCGGCTGGCGCTCCTTCGGGATGACATAAAGTTCGCCCTCCTTAAGGACACAGCGAAGCTTTACCTTCTCCGGGAAAAGATCCTCATTCCCTTCTTCGTAGACGATATCCTCGTCGAAAAGGAACAGGGCCGCGTTTTTCAGGCCGATCTTATTGAAACTTCCGATGATCCGGCCTTCTTTTTCTTTCTTGTCAGAGGCTTCGTTTCCGAAATCCGTGACATCCACGAGGAAGTCCGAAAAACTCTGCTGGAAAAAGACCTGTCGCTCGTTGGCGGAGATGATCGCCTCGGCCTGCGCGGCGATCGCGTGATCTCTCATAAGCGTGAAAAGCCGGTTGATCAGCTGATTCGCCCCGCCCAGATTGGTGCTCTGCTCGTTATTGATGCTCCCCTGAAGCCGTGCGATCGACTGCAGGAGTTTCGCCGCATCGGTGTAATCCATGGCGCCGTTAGCGAAGAAAATATCGATCAGATCCGAGGCCTCCTGGAAGTCCTCGACGCTGATATACCTCTCCTTGACACCTGTCAGGATCTTGCCGACGAACTCGGAAAAGAGCCTTTGAAGGTTAACGGATTCGCGGCTGATATACTCATAGCGGTATCGGTAGAAGCAGTCGTTGAACATGCGGGTGATGAAGGCCGGATCGACATTTCGCATCTCCAGCTTGGTATATTCATACATTTCGTATGGAAAAGAATCTCTGCCATAAAGGCGCGTGGGGATCTCAACAGACTCGACTTCCTCCCCGTCCATCTGCGCCAGAAGAAGATTGAGCGCCTGTCTTCCGAGCGTGATGTCCGCTACACCGATCGAAGAAAGCGCAGGGATCATGCGCCCGGCCATCGTTGTGTTGTCGAAAGCAAACACCATGATGTCCTTTCCCGGCACGAGTCTTCGTTCTTCCATCTCTTCGTAAAGACCCACGGCGACGGAGTCGTTGACGCAGAAGATGGCCTGCACATCGGGATTTCTGTCGAGAAGTGCTTTAGCTGCATCACGGGAATTGATCGACATATCTGTCGCTTCGTAGTTCTCCGAAGTGAACTCGATGCCGTTTTCTGTCAGAAGACGGACATAGATATCTTTTCTCTTTTCGGAGTCACGGCTGTCCGTGCGGCCGCCGAGCATGCAGAACCGGGAAAACCCATGCACGTTGATAAGGCAGTCGACGGCTTCTTTGATACCGGATTCGTTATCGTAGTTTACGGAAACATAATTGACGATATCCGACGCGGCAAATACGATCGGAATATGTTCGAGCTGGGAACGGAAACGGCTCATGATCCTTTCCGCATTGACGTTTTCCATACTTCCGAGACAGATGATCAGTCCATCGAATTTACAGCGCTTTTCAAGCTGATAGATCGAGTTATAGACCTGGAAGAAACGGTGATGGCGCTTATCCTTATCCTTTGTGCCGTCAAAACGTCCGGAAATAACGACCAGGTTCAGATCCTTGTGCTGGCGGATGCCGCTCTGCACATTCAGGATGAATTCCTCACCAAAGTCCGTGTAGTTATTCTCCAGGATCAGTCCGATCGTTCTTTTTCCCTTATTGCCTTTAATCACGGTGATCTTCGCCCCTTTCCGGTGTCATCCTCTGTCGTTCATCTCAATTGATGAGTTCCGGAGAAGGCTTTGAGAAAAGGTATCCCTGAGAAAAATCTACATCGTAACTGATGATCTTCTGCTGGATCTCTTCATTCTCTACGTATTCGGCAATAATACTGATATTGGAAGACGACATGTTCTTCCAGCCTGAAATGAGGGCCAGAAGATTCTCGGATTCCTGATTCTCACAGCAGTAACGGATAATGGAACCATCGATCTTCAGGTAATCGGAATGGATACTCAGAAGATGCTGCAGATTGGAAAAACCGGAACCGAAATCATCGATCGCGATCATGCCGCCGAGCTCATGGACACGGTCAACGAATCCGACCAGCTCGTTATAGTCGTCGATATCTTCACTCTCGAGGATCTCGAACACGAAGTTTTCCGGGAAAGGCACCTGCGAAAGGTTATCGTAGATAAGTTCGAGGACCTCTTTATTCTTGATATCACGGATACTGATATTGATGCTGACTGATCTGTCCTCTTCATCTCTGAAACGGTCGAATACCTTCCGGATCATGATCTTGGAGAGCGCATCGTAAAGAACGCCGAAGCTTCTGGCGACTTCGAGGAAGCTTCCCGGGAAATAGATCTTCCCGTTCTCATCTTCGATACGCATCAGAGATTCGTAGTGATGGATCCTGCCTTCGCGGTTATCGTGGATACCCTGGAAATACGGGATCACTTTGTCGTTGTTGATCGCATAGTTGATGACGTTCACGAGATGGTACTTCTCACGGATGCTCTCCTCGTCGAGGATATCTTCTTCTGTGGCCTCATGCACATAGAACTGGATGTTCTTATTCCTCATCTCAAGACGGGAGGAATAATACATCGACTGGTAGTTGTCTTCCGTACAACCGTCAATGACGCAGAAGATCGGGACAATGGCGATGAGCTCCTCCGTATAGTCGAACAGTTCTTTTTGGAGAGATTCCATATCGCGGACGAAATTCGACAGCGTCGTGCGATACGACGGGACCGCCAGCGCGACCATCCACTGGTCGAGAAGATACATGCGGAATTTCCTGCTGTTGGCGAAGTTCAGGCATTTTCTGATGTAATCCTTATAGGTCAGGTCAACGAGGTGGGCAGAGAATACTCTTTCCATCTCGGACTGTTCGAGGACATTGATGATACAGATTCGGTCAAAGCCCTTGATCTTGATATCGATGCTGAGTGCCGCCTCATTCGGGATCTCCTCGCTCTTGGAATAGAGGATGATCCTCTCGCATTCTCTTACGAAAGACAGGATCTTCTCGGCTTCCTTCTTATCTTCCCTCTTTTCAAGCTCCGCTTCGATCTCCACGAGGATATTGAGCATGGTACGGTTGTCCTGCGCCAGAGACTCGGTATGCGAGAATGCATACGGGTTATATTCCTGGGTATAGGGCTTTTCACCCATGACCGATACGACAAAAGCACCGGTACCGATAGTATTTCTACCGTTGGAATGGAGGATCTCACCGGCCGTTACGCAGCCGCAGAGATTGGAATTCTCATAAGGGGCCAGCTCCCACTTGGCACAGCCGAGGTAGGAAGAACATCTGGCAAAACTCGTATATCCGAAGAGAGTCTCCGCCTTCGGGAAATTCTCGATCCGCTGGAAAAGCGCCCTGCTGTCCGCCAGGATCTTGCCGTCATAGATAAAGGCTCTCTGCAGCATCTTCCCGGGCTTAATGTTATAGCCGGCGAAGAGATATTCTTTCTTCGTTTTCGTATCCAGATCGTCCCTAAGGGAATACTCTTTCATGTTGGAAGGATCTCCTCGGAGGAAGATCTGCTCCAGGCTCGCATCTTTTCTATAGTTCAGATGGACCGGGACATCCTGGTCATCGGCATATACATACGGGAAAAGATACAGGAGCTCCGGGTGGGCCGCCAGGGCATTACTGATGCCCAGCTGGCAGGAATCCACTGCATCATCCCCGTTAAATGTCAGGATGCAGGACTTGAAAGAATCCGTGATCTCGACCGGTTCTCCGATCACCTGAGCACCGGTCGCATAGGACGAAAAGCTCTCGAGTTTTTCGCCGGACAGCGCCGCAATCAGGATCGCCCGGTCAGACCAGCCGTTCTCATTAAAGACGAAGCCGTTTTCTGTATCTCCCAGCTGTCCGGACTGCGGAAGCGAAGCGATACCGCCGGTCATAGGAATGCTCGGGAAGAAGTCATTGCAGCGTTCCACGAACTGGAACACGTCCTTGAACTGGCCCGAGAAGAAAGTAAGAAGGAGCCGCGTATCATCGCGGATGAACTCCTTCTTGATCTGTCCGCAGAGCATATCAACAGGAAGCGGGATACCGTTATATTCATCGACGATCGGGATCATGGCCGAGCGTACACGCGCCTCGGACATGGTGGACACAGAGATCACGCAGCGGTTCAGTGCATAGTTGCCTTTGTTAATGACCGCTGAACAGCTCGTACCGAAAATGACCGCATTAGGGACAAGGTCTTTGATAAACCGGGCGAGATCGACGGCTTCATCCGCAAGATGGATCGCCGTGTGGATGCGAATCAGGATATCGCCCTGTTCAGCCGAAAGATTCAGCTGTTTCAGAGTGCTCGACAGCCTTGCCTTGGAGATGTACTGGAAGTTCCAGGTAAACATGAATCACCGCTCCTCCCTATGCATTATTCCCTTTCTATTATACTCTGCATTTCCTCGGAATTCACGCTCTAAATTAAAGGATTTTGATAATAAACCGTTAAGAAACGACTAGGTTCCTTTACGTCTCCCATTGTTTTTATCAGGCATGAATTGTATTTCCAAAGGGAGCGTTATAGAATACATTTGAATTTTTGTAACTATAGGAGACTATATAGTATGTCGGAAGAGAAAAAGTATAAACTGCTGATCATTAATCCGGGTTCCACCTCGACCAAGGTGAGCCTTTTTGAAAACGAGACCTCAGTCTTCGAGAAAAGCCTGTTTCACGATGCGGACGTCCTCTTAAAGTTCCCCCACGTCAACGATCAGATGCCCTTCCGGTATGAGGTCATCCTGAATATGTTAAAAGAAGAAGGCTATGCGGTGGAAGAGATCGATGTATTCGTCGGACGCGGCGGTTCTGCCTGCACACAGCCCGGCGGCATCACGAAGATCGACCAGAAGCTGTATGACGATACTGTCGCAGCGGTCGGCGGAAGTGAGCACCCGGCCAAGCTCGGCGTCATGCTCGCCTGGAAGTTCGCGCAGGAATTTCATAAGCCTGCCTTCACTCTGAACCCGACAAATGTGGACGAGTATTGCGACTATGCCCGCCTTACCGGTATCCGCGGCATCTACCGCGTATCCCACTCCCACGTGCTGAACCAGAAAGCGGTCGCCGAGTACCATGCCGAGCATGTTCTCGGGAAGCGTTATGAAGATTGCAACTTTGTTGTGGCACATATTGATGGAGGTATTACCGTAAGTGCCCATAACCATGGTAAAATGGTAGATGGAAATATGGGCGCAGACGGCGAAGGTGCATTCACTCCAACACGTATCGGCAGCGTACCGGTGCTGGCGCTCCTGGATTATATCGAGGAGCACTCTGTGGCGGATGTACGTCTGCGCTGCTCCCGCGCCGGCGGCTTCGTAGATCTTTTCGGCACAGCAAATGCAGATACGATCCACGAGATGCTGGAAAAGGGAGATAAGAAGGCGGATCTGGTTTGGAATACCATGCTCTATCAGATCTGCAAGATGATCGGCGAGATGAGCTGTGTCCTCTGCGGACAGGTGGATGGTATCCTCCTGACCGGCGGACTTCTCCGTTTTGCCGATGTAAAAGAAACTATCGAAAAACGTTGTGGTTGGATCGCTCCGATCTTCTCCTATCCGGGAGAAATGGAGCAGGAAGCCCTGGCGATCCCCGCCCTCAAAGTCATGCAGGGCAAGATCACCGCGCAGACATATTCCGGCAAGGATGTGTGGCAGGGTTTCCCGGGTGTAGAGTTTTAAGATAGGAAAAAGTTTGGGAGGAAAAACGCTATGAGCATGCTTACGAAGATCAAAGCCAAAGCCAGAGCTAACGTCAAGCGCATCGTACTGCCGGAAGGTGATGAGCCGCGTACAGTGAAGGCCGCCGTGGAGATCGTAAATGACGGACTGGCCGTCCCGGTCCTTCTGGGGGATCCGGAAAAGATCAGCGCCGTCGCTAAGGAACAGGGAGTGGATCTTGGAAATATCGAGATCATCGATCCCGCCAATAATGAGAAGAAAGAAGACTACGCCGCGGTTCTTTTCGAGCTGAGAAAGGCTAAGGGCGTGACCGAGGAGATCGCTGCGAAGATGATCCTGGATCCGATGTATTTCGGCATCATGATGGTCAAGCAGGGCGATGCGGACGGACTCGTATCCGGTGCTGTGCACACCACGGGAGATATGCTTCGTCCGGCACTTCAGATCATCAAAGCCAAGCCCGGTATGTCTATCGTTTCGAGCAGTTTCCTGATGGAGTGCCCGAACAAGGAACTCGGTGAGGATGGACTTCTGGTATATGCCGACTGTGTCGTGAATCCGTGCCCGAATGCCCAGGAACTGGCACAGATCGCCGTATCTGCAGCAGAGACCGCCAGAGTCCTCTGCGGTATTGAGGAGCCGAGAGTCGCGCTTCTTTCGTTTTCCACGAAGGGCAGCGCCAAGCACGATCTCGTCAGCAAGGTCCAGGAAGCGACTGCACTTGCCCACGAGATGGCCCCGGATCTTCTCCTCGATGGTGAACTTCAGTTCGATGCGGCACTTGTCCCGGAGATCGCTGCTTCCAAAGCACCGGGAAGTCCAGTCGGCGGACGCGCCAATGTCCTGATCTTCCCGGATCTTCAGGCCGGCAACATCGGTTATAAGATCACACAGCGCATCGGCAATGCAGACTGCTTTGCCGTACTTCAGGGCCTGGCCAAGCCCTGTAACGATCTGTCCCGCGGATGCTCCGTCGAGGATATCGTGAACACGGTTGCCATGACAGCCGTGCAGGCTCAGTAATTATCGGTTATCATTAAGAAGATAATAGTATCAACACAGTAAAGGAGACATTATGAACAAGAGACTACTAAGTGTAATTCTAAGTGCGATGATGCTTTTCACCTGTTCCGGTATCGTATGTGCCTCGGAGGATCCTTCCGACGCGCAGATTTCGGATCCCATCGAGATCTCTCTCGATACTTCAGAGGAAGAAGATTTTTCGAACTTTGACAACGATGCGGCATTTGATGCCTATGTTGACGAAGCTTTCGAAAACGGCGAGCTTCCGACCGAGATCGAGATCGACGATATCGATAACGCAGGTGCCACCCGCTATGCAAAAAGACTGACCGGGTTAGATCTGACACTTTATAAGCTGCTCGGAAAGAAGATCGTTTCTGTAGCCAACGGAAGCCTTACTTCTACCGTTTTTTCTTTCAGCCTTTCTGACATGGGCCTGAAGTCGGAATATACTGCCGCAGAACTCGGCGTATCCGGCAAACTTTATGACTTCGACACCTATCAGTACACGGATGCATGCATTAATGCCGTACAGAAAAAGTTCGGCATCAGCCCCAGCAAGATCATTTACGGACTTCTCGAAGACTGCCCGTATGAGATGTACTGGTTTGACAAGACCTATGGATTTGATATCGACAGCCTTCAGATCCAGGTAGAACAAAGAAGCGGCAAGCAGTACCTGAAGCTGCTCGGTTCTTATTCCTTTAAGCTTCCGGTCGCAAAAGAGTACTCCTACGCCGGCAGGACCGGTACCTATGTAATGGGTGCCACACCGGCCAAGGTAAAGACCGCGATCACCAACGCCAACAACATCATTAAGAAGTACGAAAACTCCGTTGACTACTACAAGATGCTCGGTTATAAGAACGAGATCGGTCTTCTCAACACATACAACATGGCCGCAGTCGATGAGAACTGGGACTATGGTAATGCATGGCAGCTGATCTGGGTATTCGACGGCGACAAGAGCACGAACGTCGTCTGCGAAGGTTATGCAAAGGCTTTCCGTTATCTCTGCGACCGCACTAAGTTCAACGATCCGAATGTATACTGCACCTGCGTGACCGGTGAAGTTACTCACGACGGAGAAGGCGGAGCACACATGTGGAACGTCGTACATATGGGCAACGGAAAGAACTATCTCGTCGACCCGACCTGGTGCGATTCCGAGATCTCGACAACTCCTTCCAACGACTATTTCATGAGAGGATACACCTCTTACCTGAAGGTTAAAGAGAGAGATCCTCAGACCCGTACAAGCTATGAGACCATGCAGTATTCTTTCAAGACACCGTATGGCACAACGACATATACCTACGACTACTACACGATCTATATGTATCCTCTGGCTTCCGGCGCTCTTTATCTCGCCAACAGCAACTACCAGCTGTCTTCTCCGACAAGCACACCGAAGAATCTGGCGATCTCCGGACTGAGAGCCGCTTCTGCCGGCAAGAACAAGGTCAAGCTCACATGGGCAGCGACCGAAGGCGCTGACGGTTATCTGGTCTATGGCCAGAAGAATGGCAAATATGCTTATGTCGGCATGACCACAACAGGCACATCTTTCACCGATACAAAGGCGATCAGCAGTGATTACAACTACTACTGGGTATTCCCGTACTATCTGGATGCGAACGACAACATGCGTCCGGGCAAGTGCGCCAAGTACGTATTCGCCAAGGGTGTCTGCCCGGCAGTTACGAACCTGAAGGCTTCTTCCGTCAAGGGCGGCGTCAAGCTCACCTGGACCGCTTCTGCAGGCGCTGAAGGATATCTCGTATATGGAATCGTAAACGGCCAGCCGTACAAGTATCTCGGCATGACCACCAAGGGCACCACTTTCACGGATTCGAAGGCTTCCGCGACAGATTTCAACTATTACTGGGTATATCCTTACTTTAAGGATGCCAGCGGAAACATGGTCGTAGGTCTTACCGGAAAGTACACTTACGGACGTGCGCTGAAGTAAAAAGCACACTTTCAGACGTGCATTAAAGTAAAAAACTGAATATCTCCTCCTTGCAGGATCGGATCTTTTCGATTGTTAAACTGTGTCAATGAAAATAGACACAGTTAGGACACAAGTTCGTGCTAACATATCGATTACAGGTACTTTTGTAGCAAGGAGGAGATTTTTATGTTCAAAAAATGGGGATCATGGATCCTTAGTATCGCTCTTATCGTCTCCATTACAGGATCAGCCGTCCTGGCAGACAGCGATACTTCGGATAACGTTATATACATAGAAAGTGAGGAGAAGATCCTCACACCGCAGGCAGACGAGCTCGATAACGAAGCACTTTTTGAAGCGTATGCCGAAAGTGCTTTTGAAGAAGGAAAACTTCCTTCGGCGATCGAGATCGATGACACTTCCCGAAGTGGCGCCAACCGTTCCGGAAATGCCCTCAAAGGGACCGATTCCAATATCTACAAGTTCCTGGCGGCGAAAATCGTGTCTGTCGCAAATGGCGACATCACGAACACCGAGTTCAACATGCGCCTGTCGGATATGGGTCATAAGTTGAAGTATACCGCTACTGAGTTAGGGTTTGCCGGAGAATTTCCCGTAGACGGCTCCCAAATCCTTCCCGAGAAAGACCTCTTTCGCGTACAGGAAAAGCTGACCGGCAATATCCCGCTCGTCCTCAACTCCCTGTTGGCCGATTATCCATATGAGATGTACTGGTATGACATCACTGCCGGTATCAGGTACAGTACCTTCGGTTTTTCCTACAATTACGACAATAATCTCGAAGATTATGTCTTCTATCTGGTAGATAAGGATTACACTTTCTCTTTCCCGATAGCCGGTGATTTCTCCGCCTCCGGAAAAGAGGGAACTTTCCAGATGGGTGCTATCTCCACGAAGCTGAAGAACTCCATCGCAAATGCCAACGCGATCGTTTCAAAGTATAAGAGTTCTACTGACTACGACAAGCTGAAGGGATATAAAAACGAAGTAGGAAACCTCAACGTCTATAACACGCCGGCCAGTCAGGGACAGTACACATATAACTACGGAAATCCGTGGCAGCTGATCTGGGTCTTCGACGGCGACACCAGCACAAATGTCGTATGCGAAGGCTATGCCAAAGCGTACCAGTATCTTTGCGACAGAACGACGTTCTCCGATTCTCGGATCTACTGCTCCTCTGTCTCGGGTCTCGTCGCGTCAGCCGGATCCGGCGGCGGGCATATGTGGAATATCGTGCACATGGGCGACGGGAAGAACTACCTCGTCGATGCCACCTGGTGTGACAGCGAATACAGTTCCGGCCCCACCAACGACTATTTTATGAGAGGGTATGCGAAATCCGAAACCATCAGCACCACGGATGAATACGGAGCCGACTTAACCACCATTAGATACAGCATCAAGGTCGGAAATTCCTACACCTACTACGAGTTCGATTCGCGCTCTGTTTACACCTATACCCTCAACGGGATCCTGAAACTCTCAAGCACGGATTTCGATCCGTCTTCTTCGATCACTCCGCCGCAGGATCTTGCGATCTCCGGCCTTACGGCTGTCTCCGCAGGAAAGAATAAGGTCAGGCTCTCCTGGAGTGCTGTTTCCGGTGCGGACGGATACCTCGTCTATGGACAGAAGGACAAGAAATACGGGTATGTCGGCATGACCACTAAAGGCACGACTTTTACGGATACAAAAGCACTGAGCGGCGACTATAACTTCTACTGGGTATTCCCGTATTATCTCGATGCCAACGATAAGATGCATCCGGGAAAATGCGCGAAGTATGTCTATGCTAAGGGTGTCTGCCCGGCAGCTTCCGGCCTTAAGGCCTCTTCCGTCAAGGGCGGCGTCAAAATCACATGGAACGCCTCCACAGACGCAGAAGGTTATCTGATCTATGGTATCGTGGACGGAAAACCCTACGGATATGTGGGCATGACCACGAAGGGCACAACTTTTACGGATAAGACCGCATCTTCCACACAGTACAATTACTACTGGGTCTATCCTTACTTCAAGGATGATTCCGGAAATCTGGTCGTCGGCCTTACCGGAAAGTATACCTACGGACGTGCACTGGCATAGTACCGGATCTTTTCACTAAGAAACATGAAAAAGCCGGAGGCGGGGACATCCTGCTTCCGGCTTTTCTTTTCATGTAGTAAATGCTTAAGCCTCAGGCCTTGATCCGCATGGCCGGGCGGATGCCGAGGTAATGACTGAAGATTCGCGCGCCTTCGAAGAAGACGTTGCCGGCGACATAGACGAATGCGGTCAGGTATCTGGTCTTGCCCGTGGTACGGAGCCACCAGCAGCAGGTGCCCTCAAATCCCGTGTAATCGGAGACCCATACGCCGCTCTTGATGCAGTGCTCGGTCGGATAGCAGAGTCTGTCCTCATTTGTGGGGAAATACTTCTCGGATTCTTCCGCACTCAGAAGGAAGATCTTATCGTCCGTATCCTCTCCGCCTTCGGTATCAAAGTCGCGGTTGGCGGCCGTCGTCAGATGGGAAACGACGATCTCCTTCTTCTCCTTATCGGTAAAAGAGGTGTCGTAGAATTCGCCGTTGAGCCAGCCTCTCGTGTCGCTTTCCGCCCACGTGACCGGGGTGTGTTCCTTACTGTATTCGCGCATATCCAGCGCATATTTACTGATGATCAGGGCCTCGCCTTCGTCGTTGACCTCGATCACCTGCCACTCGATCGGGTCGCCGTTATAGGTCCCGAACTTGAGTTCATCTCCCACCTTCAGTTTCGCTTTCTTCTTAAAAAGCGAGCAGCTGCAGGAAGAGACCAGGGTGGCAAATACCATCAGCATGACTAATATACGACGTGTCTTTCTCATAAAACCAAACTTCCTTTGTCTCCGTTTATCCCCGCTGGTAGTATAACAGATTTTTCCAATCATATCCTGATTTTGTCAAACTGAGGTTCTTTTATTGAAAAAGAACTCCGAAAGAAAGTATAATTGTTTTGTAAAGTTTTTCTTCGGGCACGTGAAAGTGGGTGTCTGAAATAATAAGGAGGCTATGAAATATGGCTTGTTTTCTGATCCCGACAACTGAAGCGATCGTAACTACGATCCTGCAGAGAGTTCTATCTTCTAAAGAAAAAAACATGGAGATCCATCACGAGGGTGATTCTTCCGAGAATCTTCCGAAGTCCGGTTTCTCCAGAAAGCTGAAATGGCTCAATAATATGCTCTGGGGTGGTTCTGCACTTCTCGCTCTCGAGCATGTATGGCACGGCGAAGTGGTTCCGTGGTTCCCGTTCCTGACGGCTGCATCCGATTCTTCTTCCCGGTCGGAGATGTTCCACGAAATGGCTACAGTCGGTGTGACTATGGCACTTCTCGTCACCGCAGTCTGGGTTGGTATGGTCGTCGTTTCTTCCCGTCTGGAGAAGAAAGCAGACAAGCCTGTTGAAGAAAAGAACTGAGGTGATCGCATGACATTATTAATTTCGATTTTTGCTGCGATCATCGCAACGATCGCGTGGTATAAGAATGCTCCGAAGGACGATTGGAAGATCGGTACTCTTGCTCTGATGTACTGGGGCGCTTCCCTTATGTGGATGTGCGACGCGATCTTCGAATATGCCGAAGCAAAAGAAGAGTTCTTCCAGCCGGCCGTCGCGGATATGCTGAATGACACTTTCCTCGGATTCACCGTTATCGCACTGGGTCTTCTGATCTGGCTCGCAGTCCTTCTCATCAAGGATCCGAAGGGTGTTATTAAGAACGCTCTGAAAAAGAATGAGAACGAGAATTAAGCAAATACTGGATTCTCTTGAGCGCGGTGAGATAACTTCAGAGGAAGCTCTTCTGAAGTTAAAAGCCGCGCCTTTTGATAATCTCGGTTACGCAAAAGTGGACACGCACAGAGGTATCCGCCAGGGCGTGTCCGAGGTCATTTACGGTGCGGGAAAAACACCGGAGCAGATCTGCGGCATCATGGACTCCATGATCCAAAACGGGCAAGATCGTATCCTCATCACCCGCCTTTCAAAAGAAGCTTCGGAGGAAGTTTTCGCATCCCATAACATCACCTACTATAAAGACGCACGGATCGGAATTTACGGATCTTTTCCAGAAGCAGACGGCATCGGCCGGATCGTCGTCGCGACCGGCGGCACCAGCGATATTCCCGTGGCGGAAGAAGCCGCTATTACTGCGGAGAGCCTGGGAAATGAAGTCGTCCGTCTCTACGACGTGGGAGTTGCAGGCCTTCACCGCCTTCTCTCCCATAAGGAAGAGATCATGTCTGCCTCCGTCATCATCGCCATCGCAGGCATGGAAGGCGCCCTGGCCAGCGTGATCGGCGGGCTTGCCGACTGCCCTGTGATCGCGGTCCCCACAAGCGTCGGCTACGGTGCTGCTTTTGAAGGATTATCCGCTCTTCTTTCCATGCTCAATTCCTGCGCCAGCGGCGTGTCCGTCGTCAATATCGACAACGGATTCGGCGCCGGGTATCTTGCCAGCATGATCAACCATATGGAGGCGAAAAAATGAAAGTTCTCTACATCGACTGCTCCATGGGCGCCGCGGGCGATATGCTGACCGCCGCGCTTTTCGAACTTCTTCCTAAGGAAGAGCGCGAGGCTTTTCTCGAGAAGCTGAACTCCCGAGGGATCCCAGGTGTGAAATACGAAGCAGAGCCTTCCGTGAAATGCGGCATCACCGGCACGCATATGTCGGTGCTCGTCAATGGCGAGGAAGAGGGCTGCGGCTGCGAACATGAGCATGAGCATTCCCATGAGCACGAGCACCATGATCATGTGCACGAGCATGGGCATGAGCATCACCACAGCAGCATGCACGATATCGAGCACATTGTCGGCGGACACATGAAGCTTCCGACCTCTGTTGCTCTCGATGTTCTGGCGGTATATCAGGAGATCGCCGAGGCGGAAAGCCTCGTGCACGGCGTCCCGGTCGATCAGATCCATTTCCATGAAGTGGGTTCCATGGACGCGATCGCGGATATTTCGGCGGTCTGCCTTCTCATGAAGAAACTTGCTCCGGACGAAGTGATCGTCTCACCGATCCACGTCGGTTCCGGCACTGTAAAATGCGCGCACGGAATCCTTCCTGTTCCTGCTCCGGCCACGGCGCAGATCTTAAAGGGCATCCCGACATACAGCGCAGATATCGACGGAGAACTCTGCACACCGACAGGGGCTGCGCTCCTGAAGCACTTCGCAACAGGCTTTGGAAAACAGCCTCTGATGAAGACCTCCGCCATCGGCTACGGCATGGGCAAGAAAGATTTCCCGAGAGCCAACTGTGTGCGAGTAATGCTCGGTGAGTCTTTGGAAGAAGGCGTCGGAAATTCCGGATCTTTTGCATCAGCGGAAATCTCGGCGGCATCCGCTTCTTTTTCGGGAAGCGCGGCGGCGACGGTATCCGCTGCTTCGGCAGATACCGGCTCTTTTTCTCCTAACGGAGACATTATCGAGCTATCCTGCAATGTCGATGACATGACCGGCGAAGCCATCGGATTTGCGATGGAGCGTCTTTTCGAAGCAGGTGCCAATGAAGTCTTTACCGTTCCCTGCGGCATGAAGAAATCCCGTCCGGGGATCCTGCTGCGTGTACTCTGTAAGCCCGAAGATAAAGAGAAATTCGTCACGCTTCTTTTCGAGCATACGACGACGATCGGCATCCGGGAAACGGCTATGCAGCGCTACACCCTGGACCGGCAGATCTATAAGATCGACACATCGCTGGGACCTGTGCGCGTGAAGCTTTCGTCCGGCTACGGCGTGACGAGGAAAAAGATCGAGCACGATGACCTGGCGCGCATCGCCAAAGAGAATAACATCTCCCTTTCCGAAGCGCTGCTGCGGATCCAAAAAGAAGAGAAATAAAACCTGGCTGTCTCACAAGGCAGCCTCTTCTTTGCTTTTTGTTATAAAACCAGTGGTTTGGCGTTTCTTATAACACTTTATAGGGAAGCCTTTTGTATAAGACCAATGGTTTTGCTTTCCTTATAACAATTTGGGAAATGCCTGTGTTATAAGAGACTCAAAAAGTCCGATCTTATACAAAGGAATCTCATGTTTGTTGTTATAAGAGAATGCTTTTTTGTAATCTTATGCAAAGTCCCCCCTCTTTTGTTGTTATAAGAATGCGTTGCAACACATTCTTATGCAAATTCCCCTTCCTTCAACCGCTTCCTCGCATGCCTTAGGCCCTCTTCGACGCCCCATTTGATGCATTCCCATAAAAGTAAAAGGGCTGCGCTCTTTGTTTTGAGCACAGCCCCTTCGTTTTTCAGTAGTTCAATCGAAATCACATGAGCTTATCGAATCTCTCTTTAAAGATTTTCGTGTTATTCTCGAAAAGATTATTTCCCTCGGTGTCGATGGATACGACCAGCGGACCGAATTCTTTGACCTTCATGATCCACAGAGCCTCCGGCATGCCGAGGTCCATCCACTCCACGCCCTGAAGCTCTTCGACTTCCTGCGCTGCGACGACGGCACAGCCGCCCGGATATGCGCAGTGGATCGCGCCGAACTTCTTGCAGGCCTCCGTGGTCTTTTCGAGCATACCGCCCTTACCGATGATCACGCGGATACCTGTCTGCTCGATGAAGTCCGCCTCTGCGGCTTCCATACGGCGGCTGGTGGTCGGTCCGATGGAGACCATGTACTGCTTGCCGTTTTCATCCGTTCCGACGATCGGGCCGGCGTGGATGATCGCGCCGTCTTTGAACTCGAAGTTCTCCGGCATGACCTTTTCCTTCACGACGCGCTTGTGGCCGCTGTCACGGCAGGTCGCGAGCATGCCCGTGAGGTACACGGTATCGCCGATCTTAAGATCCTTGATCTGTTCGTATGTAACAGGAGTCGTTAAAACTTTCTTCATGGTCTTACACCTCCAGTGCTTTCTTGTGGGAAATGATCTCGGAGGTGAGGTCTTTGTGGATGATGATCTCGCCTCTTCTTGTCGCCCAGCAGCCGGTCGTGATGCCGACACCCAGGGTCGCCGGGTGGTGCGCTGCGGCTTCGATATTTACATTCAGGACGGTGTGGCTTCCGCCGAATCCCAGCGGCGCGATGCCGAGAGAATCAAGACCCGCCTGGATCTCATCTTCAAGTTTCGCCACTTCCGGATACTGCGAACGTGTGCCGATCGGACGGAGAAGCGCCTTCTTGGAAAGCATCGCGGAGGTTGCCGCGCAGGTGCCAAGGCCGATACCGATGCAGAGCGGCGGGCAGGCGTTTACGCCCCAGTCCAGGATCGTCTGGTAAACGAACTTCTTAATGCCCTCGACGCCCTCAAGCGGCATCAGGACCTTACTTCTGCCGGGGAGCGAGCATCCGCCGCCGGCCATATACATACGAAGACGGAGATCCGATCCGCCCGGGACCAGATCGTACTCGATATACGGCGCGCCGTAACCGGTGTTGTCGCCGGTATTGTGCTCGCCGAGCGGCTCAACGACATTCGGACGAAGAGGCGTCTCCAGCGTCGCCTTGCGCGCCGCTTCCACAAGCACACTCTCGATGTCCGCAAGATACGGGAACTCCGTACCGACCTCTACAAAATACTGAAGGACACCCGTGTCCTGGCAAAGCGGACGGTGAAGCTGTTTCGCAAGAGAAAGATCCTCGATCATGCAATCGTACATCGTCTTGGCATTCCCGATCGATTCGGACTGCCGAAGCTCACGAAGTCTTTTCTCGACATCATCCGGAAGATAGATGCCCGTCATGGCGGTAAAATCCTGCACCGTGCGGACAAATTGCTGTCTTAAAGATTCATCCATAATGTGTCCTCCAAATTCCATAAAAAAGCTGATTTAGCAAACAAAAGTATCCCACATCCCCCGCCATTTTTCAAGGCGGACGCGTTTCTTCCGGCGTTCTTTTCCTTCTCGAAAAGATCCCTCTCCTGCCGCTCTTTCTTCTTGAAAATATCCGCTCCCCGCTACCTTTTCCTCTCGAAAAGATCCGTTATCTGCCGCTTCTTCCTTCCCTCCCGGCTCTTGCGATCTTATAGAGTTCCTCCGCAGCGATCCTGGTCTTCGCGACCACATCTTTTTTCTTCGGGAAGCAGTAGTACAGGCAGTCCTTCTTGCCGATGCAGATCACATCACCGATCTCATACCAGAAATAATCGGAATAAAGGCTGTAGTTTTCTTTCGGTGACTGGGTGTAGTGGAGCCGCCCGTCGCAGCCATCCAGCGTAAATCCGCCCGCATCGTGGCGAAGGGTCCCGGACCCCACCATATAAAGCGATTCAAAGTCAACAATGATGCCGATATCGACGTCCGTGTCCAGAAGATACGAGCCCTCCTCGATCTCCTTTCGGACGCATTCTCTCTCCCAGGCGTACCAGCTCGGGATATGCGAAAAGTCCTTCCCCTCTTTGCCCGCAAGCGCGACTGCGGCGCTGCTTTCTGGCTCGACGGCCAGGCCGCTTCCGGATGCGCCGCCTTCCCGCGCCTCGCCTGCACCCTTTTCCTGCAGCACGCCGTACTCATCGAGCTCCCATCTCATCCCGCAGGCATGGCAGGTAAGCTCCACCCCGCGGCCTTCCATCTGCCCCTCCTGCCCGCAGCGGCAGCACTTATAGAGGATCCTGTGAAGCCCGTCGGCACGGAACGGCTCGTCGATCTTCACCTTGTTTTCTTTCTGCCACGAAAAATAGTCGAACGAGAATGCTTTGTCCAGGATCCCGTCGATCTCGTCGATCGACCGGTCCTCGACCTCTTCTGCCGAGAGCAGGCACTCGATCGTCGCGCGCACTTTCACCTTTCTTTTCTGAAGGTTATTGTAGAGCGGATCCCTCGCAAAAGATCCGTACGTGGTGATCATAAGAACCGGCACTTTCAGCGCCTTAAAAAGCACCCCCATGCGTCGCGGCAGCGGCGTCGCCGTCCCGTCAAAGGAATAGCTCGCTTCGGGGTACATGAGCACGGAAGTCTTATTCTTCCCGATCGCGTATTTGATGTCCGTAATGAGGGAGATATCGGAAACGAATTTCCGGGTCGGGATGCACCCGAGATTTCGCATGAGGCCTTCTTTTCCCACGAAACCATCCGACGTGCAGACGATGTTATATCTCTTCGGAAAAAGGATCTTCGACGCGATCTCGAGGTCGAGAAAACTCGAGTGGTTCATGAGGATCAGATAAGGGCCGGACCCCGCTTTTTCCATATTCTTCTTCTCGTAGGAAAACTTCACGGAGCAAAGGTCCGGGATCGCGGCAACGCGCATGACCAGGCTCAGGATGCGGCTCGGCTTTTTGGGCTTTCTATGCATCGGGCGCTCGATCTTCATGACCTCATGAAAGTCCATCTGTCTGCTCTTGATCTTCACTTGGCTCCATCCCCCTTACATCGAAATACCCGTGACTTCATTATAACATTTCGCGCGGCGGATCTTTCCGGCCCCGCGCGGCGCCTGGCGCCTTACGAGTGATACGTATCCGTCGGCCCGAGATATGACTCTTCCGGCTCGGCATCTTTCTTCGAAAGCACGAGTTTTACGAGCGTGAAGTTCGGACTGATCGCCGTGATATCAATGGTGTTTTCGCCCTCCTTCAGGGTGAGCGGGACCTTCGTTACCCGCTGATTATCGAGGACGCCTTTCTTCCAGATATCGTTTCCATCGCCGACTGCAAATCCCTCCGGGATGATATTGATCCTCTTCATGGAACCGCCGTTCGCCGCGACACCGCAGAAGATCTGCGGATCCTTTGTCGGCGGGTTTCCGGGGCTGCTGTAAAGCGCCAGCGTATATTCCCCTTTCTCCTTCAGATATACGCGATACCGAAGGGCCGGGGCCTCGCCTTTCCGACTGAACGTGACGTCCTGCGGGAAGGCTTTCATGCCGGAAAATCCGCGTGAATAATCCGGGATCTTCTCAAACCCGCCCTTCTTTCCGTCGATCTTCTCACTGAAGTTTTCAGAAAGGATCGAGATATAATTCATCGCATGCGAAACTTCATCCTCGCACCAGAAGAATGTATTCTTCTCGGTCGCCGCGCTCTTCACCGCAGAGTTCTTCGCAGTACGTCCCGCCGGCGCGCCCGCCTTCGCCGCGCCGCTCTTCGCAGGAAGCATCTGCGCCAGCAGTTCTTTTTCCGTAGAATACGGCACGCGGATCTGCACGAATCCGTCGCCGGATCTCACCGTGATCTTCGCCACGGAATTCTTCTTCGGAAGCTTACTTCTATCGATGCGGACGATAAGATCTTTTCGACCAAAAGCATCGATCGCGCCGGACACTGGTGTCACCGTAACGAAAGCCGAATCGCACTCGACCGTGAACTTCTGCTTACGGCGAGAGGCCGTCGTCAGCTCGATCCGGGCCACACTTGCCCGCGGGTCCAAAAACGCGGGGACCGTCAGTTCTTTTCGCGTCCAGGGACCGAACTCGGAATACTCAGAAGTTCCGCCGACACGCACGATCAGGCGGTCTTTGTTGCCGGGCGCAAAAGTCTCCACGATCGGATACTGGCAGCCCTCTTCGCACCAGTTCTTAAAACCGATGTGCTCCGAAAGCCCCATACCGTACCACATGCCGCCGTGGATCTTGTGGAGTTCCTCCACGATCGCCTTATCCTTTTCGAGGCACAGATCCATCTCATCGGCGAGAACGAGCGCATACGAACTGCCCATCTTCGCGTAGGCGTGATTGAGCGTGGTGTAAAGCCACATCTTCTGGACGTTGAGGTTGCCCATGAGCGGCAGATAAACGATCTCGTAAAAGCGGTACGCGGCATTCCCGGAAAGATCTCCGTAGAGCTTTTCCGCATCGGACATGAGCTTGCCGATCTTCTTAAGCATCGTCTCCGTTTCTTCATAGGCAAAAGGCGCGTACACGTCGTCGTTCATGGCCTCGGTGCGCCGAGAATGCGTGATCCTCGTGTACCCGAGAAGAAGCTCGGCCGTCTTTTTCTTCTGCTTCTCGGAAAGAACCGGTCCGAAGTTTTTCTCGACAAAGTATTTCGTGTATTCGTGTGCGCTGTTTTTATTCTCCGTGCCCCAGCGGGAAAAATCGTACGCCAGGTCGAGAAAATACGACAGCGGATATTCGGTGCTGAAAATGTCGCCGGCATTTACGATCCAGAGGTCTCTGATGCCGAAGTCATAGGCGCTCGTCATCTGCTCCCACACCTTCGAAAGATGCGTGGTATTGAACCACTCGTACGAGATCGGGAAGCCGTGGTAGTCGAAGTGGTAGTACATGCCGTAACCGCCCTTATGGCCATGCATCTCCTCGGTCGGCACCGTCCGCAGATTGCCGTAGTTATCGTCGCAGAGCATGAGCGTGACGCCATCGAGCTCCGAATCGCCCATCAGGCCGCGGGTCTTCTCGTCGCCATAAAAATACGGCTCGACCTCCTTATAGAGCGCGAGCATTCTCGGAACCTGTTCGAGGTCCTTATTCACATACTTTTTGATGAGCTTATTCTGCGTGCAAAGAACTTTTCGCAGAAGGTCAATGTTGTCCGTCAGCGTGGCGTCCTTTCCCATAATCGCGGTATCCTGTTCGCCGCGCATGCCGACGGTGATGACGTTTTCGAATTTGCCGCTTCTTTTTAATCCGTCCTCCCAGAACTTCGTGATGCCCTTCTCGTTAGTAAGAAAATTCCAGGCATCGCCGTAGATCGATTTCGGTCCGCGCAGATATCTGTACTCTTCGCCCTGACGGCAGCACGGCTCATGGTGGGACGCGCCCATGACGACGCCGAGTTCATCGGCAAGCTCCGCACTTTGGAGCCCCGGGCCGTCGTCCGGGAAGATCGCCGACCACATGGCCGGCCACAGGTAATTGCCCTTAAGTCTCAAAAGCAGTTCGAAAACGTGCTCGTAGCACTTGGCGTTGAATCCGCCGAAACGCTTATTGCAGTAGTTTCCGAAAGCCGGCCATTCGTCGTTGATGAAGAATCCGCGGAAACGGACCGACGGTTCTTTGGATGTGAAGCTGTAGCCGGAAGGAATGGTAAAAGATCTCTTCTTTTCCGGGCGGATATCCAGCCAGTCGATGAAAGGCGAAACGCCCAACATCTCCGAAAGTGCAAAGAGTCCGTACACGGTGCCGCGCTTATCGGATCCCGCGATGACAAAAGCGGTCGATTTACTTGGAAGGAGAAGTCTCTCCGGAAGATCGGCCACTTTATGCATATACACTTCTCTTTTCCCGCGGATGGCGGAAAAGTCGAGAAGTCCTTTTTTCTCCAGCTTAGAAACAGAGGAAGCTTTCGTGGCGCCCTTGCCGTCCATATAGACCAGGATCGGAAAAGCGATGCCGGACAGATCTTTTTCCGAAGAGGAAAGATCGACGATCTTCGGGGCGGCCCCGAAAACGGCCGCAAGATCCTTTCCGACTTTCTCCGTGATTTTCCGGATCCCCGAAGGCGCGCCTCCGTCGATCAGAAATGCGATTTTCCCGTCCTTGATGTTCTTCGATGATAATTCAAACTGCATAGGAAGTCCCGATCCTTTTTCTAGCTTCCATACAAGTATATCACACTTTCCGGGATGCGTAAGCGGCCGCGCAGCGGAACATTCCAGCGCCGCGGCGCACGGGAATCCATCGCCGTCACGCGGGGCCGTCTCGCCCAAACCTGAATGGCCGGGCGGCGCACGGCGAGCCGCAGCGGGCTCAGCCGCTTACTTCCACTTGCCCCACTCTAAGGTCTTGCCCTTCGGCGCTTCTTCCACCATTTCCGGGAATGGATCGATGGCCGTAAGCTCACGGAAAACGGTACCGATCTTCGCTCTTATTTCAGCGGCCAAGGATTCATAGGAATGGGTCGTCTGATCGATCTTATCCTGCTTTTCGACGACGCGGGCGATCGCTTCCTCGCATTTTTTGATCTCGTAGATCCTTGCCACCATGGCAATGATGGTGATCGCGACGACGATCGCCGGGATGACCACCAGCATCGCGTAGATCTCCTTAGCGTTCGCATGATCCTTTTCCCACTTCTCTGCCTGTTTGATCCTCTGGGACTCCCTGATGTCATATGTGTATGCGTCGACGGGATTATTCTTCCCGACAGAGACAGCCCCCACACCCGGAACAAAAAGAACTCGCGTGGAAGTCTCAGTGGTGGTCGTTTCCGACGGCTTCGCATACGGATTCTTCGACATAACAGAAGCAATGCACGCCAGGACGATGCACCAGATAACGAAGATCACGATCACGCCTTTGATGATGGTCATCGGATGCACAGAGACCGTCTCGTCTTTTATGATCGGATCGGGAAGCTCGACATACGGATCTGCCCCTTCCCTCGAAAGCGCCTGGATCTCCTTGCTCTTTTCGTTTCTCGCTTTTTTGCTCTCATCGATATGAGCGATCGCGTCCTTATACTCTTTGCCCAGGTCGAACAGTTCTTTTAGCTTGGAAAAATATCCCTTGTGCTCGGTCTTCGCATTCTCTAAAGCGGCATCCGCTGCCGGATCGACCCTTCCGTACGCCAGGGTACGCAGATAGTTCGGCTGCTTAAATTCGGACATGCTCTTCGCATTTGCCGCCACCAGGATCTTCCCGCGGAGCGCGAGAAAATTGTGCGGTTCTTTGGTCAGCATGAAATCATATGCGGAATTGGCGGAGAGATATTCGCCCGCTTTCAGGGATCTTGCCGCAAGCTCGAGAACATCATCTTCGCGGAAGTATTCGTAATCGAAAGAAACTCCGCAGAAGGGGCATTCGTACATCTGGCGCTCCACATTGATGCGAAGCTGGCCGCCGCAGGTCGGGCAGGTGTGTTTTTTCATATTCTGGATGGTATCAGTCATTTTATTAACTCTCCTTATGTGAATATACTAATTCGCGAAAAGATTTTTCTCAAGCGGTCAACGCAGGGAATATCGCTTTCTATTTGCACGGCCGTCTGCAAATAGCAAATTCCCCGTCAATGGTATAATGATGTTAGATCGCATTTTCGCGCGGGGCGCATGAGGAGAAAGTATGCCGGACATCATCATCTGCGAAGATAATCAGGAGATCGGGGATCTCCTTTGTGATTTCCTTAAGAAGGAAAACTATACTGTTGCCCTGGCCGGCACCGGCGAACGGGCGATCGAGCTTTTCGACAAGTACGGCGCAAAGCTCATTATTCTCGACATCATGCTGCCAGGGCTCGACGGATTCTCCGTACTTTCCCGGATCCGCGAATCCTCTAATACACACATCATCATCGCCAGCGCGCGGGGAGACAAGGACTCCAAGCTCGAGGGTCTCACCCTCGGCGCGGACGACTATGTCGAGAAACCCTACGACATCGATATCCTGCTTGCCAAGATCCGCGGGATCTTCAAGAGAAAGTATGCCATCGAGGAAGTCATCGACGGGGACCTTCATCTCAATACCGTGCAGCGCACACTGACCATCGGCGACCGTCCCGTCGATGTGACCGAGAAGGAATTCGCGCTTCTTCTGCTTCTCATCGAGAACAAGAACACAACTCTTCGCAAAGAATACATCTTCAACACCATCTGGGGATCCGACAGTGACTCGGAGATCCAGACGCTCACGGTGCACATCAAGTGGCTCAGAGAGAAGATCGAGCGCGACCCGAAAAAGCCGGAGCACATCATTACGGTCTGGGGCACGGGGTACAGATATGAGTAAGTTCCGGAAAATCGCGATCCTCATCGTCGCCATCGAGCTCCTGATTCTTATCGGATGCAATTTCCTTCTTCTCGGGAGCTTGAAAAAAGACGCCTCCCGGCAGTATGTCGTGGACATCTCACGTGCGGCGGAGGCTCTGGAGTCAGAAGCGAAGAACAATCCCGGACCGATCATTTTGAATCTTCTTCGGGGCGACCCGGCTGACTCCCGCGGAAATCTGCTTTCCACGACAAGCTTCATATTGAAAGATTTTAATATGGAGGACTATCCGTCTATTCTCCGGATCTCTAACTTCAATGCCAATGAAGTCGTCAACAATGACTACGCGGTCAAGGATATCTGTGGCACGCTCATCCGATTCGAATACGAGATCAAGCCGGATCTGCGTCCCCTGATCTACATGAATATCGGCCTGGCCTTTTCGATCCTCACGACCATCGGGATCTTCATATATATCGGCCGGAAAGTCCTTCGCCCGTTCCATCACATGACCGATCTTTCGGTGCAGCTTGCCAAAGGCAATCTCAATGCGCCTCTCAACGAAGAGAAGAGCAAGTACTTCGGCCGCTTCCTCTGGGGCATCAACATGCTCCGCGATAATCTCGAGTCCAATAAGGAAAAGGAGCTGGCGCTCCAGAAAGACAAAAAGACCTTGATCCTTTCTCTTTCCCACGATATCAAGACACCGCTTTCGGCCATCAAGCTCTACGCCAAAGCGCTCGATGAGGATCTTTACGATACGGAAGAAAAACGAAAGAGCGCCATCTCCGGAATCACGAATAACGCTCTTGAGATCGAGAAATATGTCGGCGATATCGTGACCGCTTCGAAGGAGGATTTCCTCAATCTCGAAGTGACCATGGGCGAGTTCTATATTAATGAAGTCCTCGACCGCATCAAGGGCCTCTATAAGGATAAGTTCTCGACACTTCACACGGAATTCTCCGTGGACGAATGCAGCAATGCTCTTCTGTCCGGCGATCCCGCCCGCCTCGAGGAGGTCCTGCAGAACATCCTCGAAAACGCCATCAAGTACGGCGACGGAAAATCTGTGATGATCAGTTTTTCCGACGAGGAGGACTGCCGCCTGATTACGGTCACCAACAGCGGCTGCTCCATCAGCGAGGATGAGGTCCCGCATCTGTTCGAGTCCTTCTACCGCGGAAGTAACGCAGAGAAAGTCGGCGGTTCCGGCCTCGGCCTTTATATCGCCCGATCCCTCATGCGCATGATGAACGGAGATATCTTCGCCCAAAGCAAAGCACCGGAGTCATTTTCCGTCACCGTGGTGGTGAGGAAAGCCTGATCTCCGGCGCCTTGCCCGAACGCGACTTACGCGTTACGAATTACTTCTCCTCTTTTTCCGTTTCTTCTTTTTTATCGGTAATGGCAGTTGATGCTGTATTCTGTGCCTGTGCCTGTGCCTGCTGCATAGCGGCCATGCGCGCTCTCTGCTGCGCCTCAAGTTCAATTCGACGGGCTTCCGCCTTCTTTTTTTCCTTCTTGATACCATGTCTGATGAAAAGGAAGATGGCGAGTGCGATCAGGACAAGAAGCAGGAATACCCACCATCCGCTCACCAGGAACAGTACGATACCCTCAAGGAAACCAACAAAATCATCCCAGGACTGCTTTGCGGTCTTCTTGAGTTTCTGTCCGAAGCTGTCCTCTTCCTTGACCTCTTTTTCTTCCTTCTTGATCTCCTTTTCAGAGACCTTATGGATCGTGATCGTGACATAGGAATAAGCCACATCGCTCTCCAGCATGCTCATCTCGCTCTTGATATCGGAGATCGTGATGGCGAGGTTTCTCAGTTCTCTTTGGATCTCGAGCGCGACCTGCTCGTCCTGCGTCTCGTTGTACTGCTTGAGATAGCGGTCATATTCCGCCTCGAAGATCTCCAGCTCGTTCTTGAGTGTGCCATATCTCGTAGCCACATTATCTACGCTGGAATTCTTGGAACGCAGTGTGCCGATCCCCTCTGCGGAGCTTACGAATGATTCATAGTATTCCGACGGGATCCTGATGGTCGCGGTATAGTAATAATCCTTATCTTCTTCATCGATGACATATCTGCCGCCGGAGTTTCCTCCATCCGACTGATGCTCGTTCTCGACAAAACCGTGGTACTCGTTGATCTTCGTCTTCAGAAGACTTACTGTCTCATCGAAGTTTAAGGTATCGATCGCCATCGTGCAGCGGAACACCAGCATCTCCTTGGAAACATCGGCCTTCTTATCCGCCTGCCCATTTCCGCCGCCCTGGTTTCCTTCAACCTCTTCATTCGCCGATTTATTCACGTCTTCGCCATATTCGAATTCGATCGCATCCGCATTCTCATAGGTTTCACCGGCATACTCGTTCATCCCTGCAGCAGTTGTCTCTGCAGCTTCGTAAGAAGCGGAATTGCTTGAGCGGTTGGATTTCTTATTGCCCGATGACGATGCGGATTTACCCGCACATCCTGCGAGGAATGAAGCGCCGATCATACAGGCCAGCAATAAAGGTAATATCTTCTTTTTCATATGTGCCTCCTAATATCAACTCAATTCACCGGGCGTGTTTTTTTCCCGGAAGGGTTTCTGCATATTAGACGAGGGTCCTGATGAAACTGTTGCATTTTTCAAAAACCGACGCAATCATTTTTTGACAGTGCGGAAACGCGTCTGCTATCATGAGATTGGCAAACGAAAACTCTAGGCATTGGATATTTTTATTCATGCAGTCTTGAATCACTCTTTCTCTTACACGCAAATGCGCATTTTGCTTTGCGTCCAAAGGAGTCTCTATGCGATTGGATGAACGGCATGACATGGTCAATAGTCTATTCGAGATCGAGCGGCAGAAGATCCCGTTCTTTGTTCGCATGACCCCTTTAAAGAAGAAGATCCTTAAGGCCCTGATTTTTACCTTTTCATTTATTGAGATGCTGATTATATGCTGGTACCCGCGCTGGTACGGAGCAGCAATCACAGATTATTCGAAACAATATGATGGCACCTTTGTCGTTTACAGGATAATCCCAAGCGGATACATATCCGCGATCATTATAGGTCTTCTTCCTTTTATTCCGATCCTCCTTTATATCTTCTTTGTTTATCTTTTTGAGAAAACAGCCTATTCCAACGCAAACCGCAAAGCCCTCGATCTGGCCGAAGACCGGCGTCTTCTCACCCTGGAGAAAGACAGAGAGCTGATAAGGAAACTGAACAAGGACAAAACTGTCGGGTTGATCAACAAAGAAGAGGACGAGGAAGAAACCCTTCCTCCGGGACATTCCATAGAAGAAGAGATCGATAGTTTCTTCAGACGATAAAAATCAGGGCAATCAATTCTCGCCTTAAAATCCAGGACAGGCAAATTCCCCGCCTCAGGATCTTTCTATCAGATCCTCGATCATGGCGCGCATTTCCCGCATATTCAAGCTCGTGCCCTCCCCCTCAAAAGTCATGATGAGATTCCTCGCCGAGTAGATGCCATTTCTTCTGTAATCGTCGATCTTCTTAAGATTTCTTTTCCGGTAAACAGGGTCGTCCATTTTCCCGAAATGCTCATGGTAAATCACTCTTCTCCGCTTCTTATCCCAAAGCGAGAAATCCGGAACCATGACCTGCCCGTCAGGAAGCGTGATCTCTTCTTCATAGCGGTACGGGATCCCCAGATCGGTGTATAGATTGGCAAAAAGGACTTCTGATTTTGATCTGACCATATCCCCCTTCTTTGTCGGATAGATCTTCATCTCCGGCATATAATCGCTTTGCTGAAACGGCTCCGCTTCCCAAAGCTCCGCACAGACTTCATCCGTCACAAGAAGCGGCCTGATCAGTTCCTGCCGCGTCCTGCTCAAACCGGAATACACATCTTCAGCGCTTCCGCTCTCAACACATCGGATATATCTCTCCAGAACTCTAAGCTCGCTTCTCATTCTTCGAATCACCCTCTTGGCATAATCCTTCGCAGCAATGCTCTTCACCAGCGGATAATCCTCTTTCCTTATATATTCCCTCTTTTTACTATTGGGAGTCCGCACCAGATAGAAACTCCTCTTGTTTCCGTGTCTTACGATCTCAATGTGCCCCGAAACATCGGCTTCCGCCGCTTTCTCCGCCTGCTGGATGCACTTTCTCAGCAGCGCACACCGTTTCTCCACTATCGTCTTCAGATTATCCATGCCATCCTCCTTCTCACTGATCCGGTTTTGTCCATCATATTCTCGACGCAGATCCGCGAACAATATGATATAAGCGTTATCTTGTTAACAATTGAGCTTTTTCTTTCATGGGAGCATCCACGTTCCGCTTATTCCCATGCCTCGTCTGGGATCGCTGGTCATGGGTTTTCTTGTTTTTCCGCTTTTCCCTTTCCCCGTTAGGAACCGCAAATCATGGGGATTCTTGTTTTGTTATCTTCCCCATGCCTAAATTGGAGCCGTAAATCATGGGGATCTTCCAATCATCATCATTCCCATGCCGTAGTCGCCATGGGTTTTAACGATAATCATCTATCCCCATGCCTTTTTGTCCTCCCTCAGTCATGGGAATTTCCTGATTCCGATTTTTCCCATGAAAAAGATCCGAAACAGCGTCATGGGTATTCCCTCTTTCCCCCGCCCTCCCACCATTTAATGATTGTTTAATAATTCCCGCGGTAAGATGTAGTCACACCATGAGAGAAGCGGGCCGGCCTACCCTAAATAATGACCCTCTGCCGGCCCGCATCTCCCAACAAGAAAGGAACGACATCATGTTTTTTCACATTCTGAAAAAGGAACTGAAAAAGAAAAAGGCCATGAACCTGATCGTGCTGCTGTTCATCACACTGGCAGCGATGTTCGTCGGTTCCGGCCTCAATAACGTCATCACCGTCATGAACGGCACCGACTACTACCTCGATAAGGCAGGCGTCGGCGACTTCGTCATCATCACGATGGGCAGAAATGCCGTAGGCGACCTCGACGAAATGCTCGCCACAGAGCCCGCCATCGACGCCTACCGCCTCGACACCGTGATCTTCGGATCCCGCGACACCCTGAAGAAGGGCGACGGCAGCAGGATCGAGACCAAAAACGTACTCATCATGCAGGACCTGTCCGAGTCCACCTTCAACTTTTTCGACAGCAACAACGAAACACCGAAGGCATTAGAGCCCGGTCACTGCTACGTCACCGGAAGCTTCCTGAAGACGAACGACATGAAGGTCGGCGACGTCCTCGAAGTCGGCCAGGAAGGCGTGACCGTCCGCCTCATTATCGACGGCAAAGCCAAGGACGCCCTTCTGGGATCAAACTTCATGGGTAACACCAGGATCCTTATGCACTCCGACGATTACAAAGTCTTCAGAAATAATGAAACGATCGCCCGGGACTACTCCGGCCAGATCTGCTGCATCGACACGCATGACATAAGCGCCGTCCAGGAAGCCGCCACCAAGTGCAGAACCATCAACTTTGCCCAGCCGCGCGACACCGTCTCCATGTGCTACGTCATGGACATGATCGTTGCCTTTATCGTGCTGATCCTTTCCGTCTGCCTGATCATCCTGTCCTTCGTTGTCCTGAAGGTCTCCCTCTCCTTCACGATCACCAGAGAATACAGAGAGATCGGCGTCATGAAAGCCATCGGCATCAAGAACCGGAAGATCCGCTCCCTGTATCTCACGAAGTACCTCGCGATGGCCGTCGTCGGCTCCATCATCGGCTTCGTCCTGAGCATCCCGCTCAGTAAGCTCCTTCTTAGCTCCGTGACCGAGAACATGTTCCTTGGCACCTCCCTCGGCTTCGGCATCAACGCCATCGGCGCCGTCCTCGTCGTCATCACCATCGTGGCTCTATCCTACTTCGCGACCAGAATCGTCAAGAAGGCCACCCCAGTCGACGCGATCAGAACCGGAAGCTCCGGCGAGCGCTACTCCAAGAAGAGCAAGCTCCACCTCTCCCGTGCGAAAAGAACCGGTACGAGCAGCTTCCTTGCGATCAATGACACGATCTCGAGCCCGAAGCGCTATATCTCCATCGTCATCGCCTTCACCCTCTGCATGCTCTTTGTCCTGATGCTCGTTAACACCACCAACACCATGCAGAGCGAGAACCTGATCACCGCTTTCGGAACACGGGCTGACCTTTTTGTCGACAGTGTTTCCGAGTCCATGAAGATCATGGGAAATGACACAGATTATATGAATAAGTACTTCGATGAGAAGGACGCAAAGCTGAAGGACCTCGGCCTTCCGGGTCACTTCTCCCAGGAATGGCAGTACACCTATAATGCCGAGATCAACGGCAAGACCCACCGCGTTATTGCCGAGCACGGCTTCAGAACGAACTTCGATGAGCTCGTCTTCACCGAGGGTACCGCCCCGCAGAGCAGAAACGAAGTAGCCGTCACCTCGATCATCGCCAAGAAGCTGGATGTGAAGATCGGCGACACCATGATCATCGACTTCGGTTCCGAGAAGCTCCCGTGCGTCATCACCGCCTACTACCAGTCCTTCAACCAGCTTGGCGAAGTGATCCGTTTCCACCCGGATGCTCCGGTCGATCCGTCCCACATGACCGCCACGATGGCATTCCAGATCCACTTCGACGATCAGCCGACAGAAAGCCAGCTCGAAGAAAGAAAGGCCATCATCGAAAAGAACTTCATACATGATAAGGTCGAGACCTGCGCCGAGTATGTCGCTTCCTGCATCGGTGTCGTCCCGACGATGCTCGCCGTCCAGTGGCTGCTCCTCGGCATTACGATCCTCGTTGTCATCCTGGTCACCATCCTCATGGAGGTCTCCTTCGTCGCCGACGAGAAGAGCCAGATCGCACTCCTTAAGGCCATCGGCATCAAAAACGGCAGGATCTACCTCTGGCACGTTCTGAGATTCGTGATCGTTTCGATCTTCGCCATGATCCTAGCCGCCGCCCTCTCGATCCCGATGACGCACCTTTGCATCAGCCCGATCTTCGGCATGATGGGCGTAAGCAAAGTCAACTACGCGATCAAGCCGCTTCAGATCTTCCTGATCTACCCGGCAGTCATCATCATAACGACCCTGATCACCGCCTTCCTGATCTCGCTTTCGAGCCGGACCATCAAGTCCAGTGACACCGCAAACATCGAATAATAAATACCTGCCGCCCCGCGGCGCACCGAACAGGAGGAAATAAAAATGTCAAAATTAATGGAAGTAAAAGATCTCTGCAAGACCTACGTCATCGAGAAGCGCCAGAACAACGTCCTGAAGAACATCAGTTTCGACATCGAAGAGGGCGAAATGGTCGGCATCATGGGCCCGTCCGGCTCCGGCAAGAGCACACTCCTTTATTCCGTATCCGGCATGGACAAAGCCACCTCGGGTGAGATCAAACTCGACGGCAAGGATATCTCGAAGCTGTCCGAAAAGGACCTTTCCTCTGTCCGTCTGAATGACATGGGATTCATCTTCCAGCAGATGTTCATGATGAAGAACCTCACCATCATGGATAACATCCTTCTTCCGGCCGTAGAATGTGATAAGAGCAGCGAGACCAGAAAAGAAAAAGTCGCCCGCTGCGAAGAGCTAATGAGAAAGCTCGGCATCATCGAGATCGCCGGAAACGACATCAACGAAGTCAGTGGCGGCCAGCTCCAGCGCGCCTGCATCGCCAGATCCATGGTCAACAACCCGAAGATCCTCTTCGCCGACGAACCGACAGGCGCCCTGAACCGCCAGTCCTCCGCAGAGGTCATGGATGAGATCTGCAAGCTGAATAAAGAAGGCACCACCGTCCTGATGGTCACCCACGACGCGAAGGTCGCTTCCCGCTGCTCCCGTGTCCTCTACATCGCAGACGGCAATATCCGAAGCGAGTATAAGATGCCGGAAGGTCTGTCCGACAGAGACCGTGAGCGCGCACTGAATAACTGGCTCCTCGATATGGGCTGGTAATACTTCTCATATCTTGGTTTTCTCCGTATTTGCAAATACGCCTGCATTTAGATCTGAATAATCCGCGGGGTTGTCTGTATATTCCCCGCGGTTTTTTTATATAATAACTATAGTCGCTTTTGGAGCGACGTTATTATTGCCCGATCAAGCAGGCAGAATGGAGAACTGAAATGGCAACACTTTGCAAGAACTGCGGACATGCTCTGATCTTCGATCCTTCGATCCAGAAGGTGCGCTGCGAGCAGTGCGGAAGCACATTTCTCGCCGAAGAAGTCGAGAGCGAGAGCAAGAAGTATGTACAGGATCAGAAGGCACTTTCCATGCAGCAGGTCTACGGCCAGAGCGCTGAAGGAACTGCAAAAGAATACCTCGACTGTTATATCTACACCTGCGGCGAGTGCGGTGGCGAGGTCATGATCAATGGAACCGAAGTTTCGACAAAGTGCGTATACTGCGGAAACCCTACGGTCGTATTCAGCCGCATCAGCAAGCAGGAATGTCCGGAATTCATCATTCCTTTTGCGATCACGAAAGAGCAGGCGCTCGCGGCGATCAAGACCGAGATCGGACACGGCCTGTTCGTTCCGAAAGCCGTACAGTCTTTCACTCCGGAAAGCGTCCACGGAATCTATATCCCGTACTGGATCGTTGATGCTGACAGATATGAGACCATGATCATCAGGAAAACGACCTCCAATGGTAAGAACACGCACACCTCTTATCACGGCCGCTCGGGAACGATGCGTATCAAGAAGCTCCCGGTCGATGCCTGCACCATGCTTTCGGATGAGAGCAGCACAAGACTGGAACCATATGATTTTTCGAAGATGGTAATGTTTGATGAGGATTATCTTCTCGGATTCTATTCCAACACTTCGGATCTGACTTATGGGGACCTGACCCAGGCAGTCAACGCAAGATCGAAAGCCATGTTTGATGAGGCAGCTCTCGAATCCGTAAAAGGAGGCAGAAAAAAGATCGTCAAAGAGGTCGGCAACTGCGCGATCGATCCGGATGTAAAATACGCGCTTCTACCGGCATGGTTCGTCACCTTCGAGCACGAGGGCCAGCACAACACGATCCTCGTTAACGGCCAGACCGGAAAGGTCGTCTGTGGTCTTCCGATTCGAAAAGCACTGTTCTACACGCTGCTCATCATCACCTGCATCGTACTGGTCACGCTCTTTGTGTTTATCGGTTATCACATTTTTGATAGTGTGATGGACTACTACGTATCCAGAAGATCCAGAAGATCCAGCAGTAGCAGCAACAACAATTCCGGCAAGATCGTCGTGGGTTTGATCGCATGTGGTATTGCGATGGCGGCTGCCGGCATCAAGAAGATCAAGAACGTCTTTGCCAAACTGAGACTGACTCAGTCCACGAAGACATTTAACTTTACGAAAAAGAGACAGGAGTAATGAACATGAATGGAGTAGCACTATTCTTCGCAATCATCGTGGGTGCACCTCTGGGGCTGGGAGTTGCTTTTACGCTGTTCGGAAGCCTTCTGAACCGCTCCAACAACCACGGAGATTCCGTCGGAGAAAACAGGATCTATACCGGCGGGATCATCTTCTCCAGCCAGGAAGATAAAAAACTGTATAAAACGGATGCGCAGAATGAGTACATTTCCCTGCACGCCAAAAGCCTTCCGACGGATCCGGTCTTCAAAAACCCGTCCGCGCGCGTCGTAAGAAGAATGCCGCAACCGGAAAAACCAGCCGCACCGACAGCAGCCTATGCAGCAACAGCCGCCCCGGAAGCAGCGGCGCAGGCAGCGCCCGCAGGACAGGGATTCCCTTCCTCCACGGCATTCCCGGCCGCACCGGCAGAAACCCCGGAGCCGGCCGCTCAAGTAGACCCTCTCGCCCAGGGATATTCGTTGCCGGATCCGACCATGCAGGGTTTTTCGGCGCCGGCCGCTCCTCAGGCCCCGACTGCGCAGGACTACGAAAACTTCGATAACTACATCGAGTAATCTCGTCCGCGAAACAAAACCGCGCCCGCGCGCCCGCTAAGAAAAAAGAGCACAAAAAAAGATCTCTTCCGAGGAAGAACCCAACCCCGCCGCAAACCCGGCGGGAAGGCATCCGAAGAAGAGATCTTATTCTTTTAGAGCATCGTTTTCTTTAAGATGTCCAGAAGATCGGAGCCGTCGATTCCTGCCTTGGCATCCTTGTCATCTTCATCCTTAAGGAACTTCTTGAAGAATCCGCCGAGGAAAGACGCGCCGCTGTCTTCTTTCGCAGCCGCTTCTCTTTCCGCTGCTTCCTTGGCGATAGACTCAGGTGTATCCGGCTTTGCGGCCTGAGAGATCGTAGAAAGAAGCGCCGGAGCGATCGAGTTCAGGATCGAGCTGGACTGACCGATATCGATACCGGCTTTCTTCGCGATCGAGGAAACGAAATCGTCTTTATCATCGCCCATGATCTTGCCGATGATCTTGCTTCCGTCTTCTTCATCCGCATTTGCGATCTGGGAAGAAACATCGCTTGTGTCCTCGTGCTGGGCCAGCGCGCCGAGAAGGGACTGCGCACCCTTTACCGAAGAGGCATTCTTGGTCATAGAGCCGAGCAGAGACGGGATCGCCGAAGTAATGGCTTTCTCCACGGAATCTGCAGATACACCGGCTTTTCCTGCCAGCGCTCCCAGTGACGAATCGGACGTCATATTCTTAAGAATCATGCTAAGAAGATCCATAGGTTACACCTGCCTTTAATTAAGATTTAAGATAACTTGATTGTACCACAGAATAGTTCCCCCGGCGCCGCGCCGTTTCCCTCCACCCGAGAAAAAGCGGGAAGCACCCCTTTTAGAGGATGCTCCCCGCTTCTGACGGTATGGTTTTTAGGAAGGTTTATCCTTCGATATTTATGGTGTTATTGCCCGGAAGGTTCAGTTCCTTCTTCGGGATATCGAGCTTGAGGACACCGTCCTCGTACTTCGCTTTGACGTCTTCCGTCTTGACGCCCTCACCTACATAGAAGCTTCTCTGCATCGCACCTGCATATCTTTCCTGACGGATGATCTTGCCGTGCTTATCTTTCTTCTCTGTATCGAGGCCCTTCGTTGCACTGATGGTCATATAGCCGTCCTCGAGCTTGACATTGATCTCGTCCTTCTTAAAGCCCGGAAGATCGACCTCCAGTTCATAAGTACCGTCGGTCTCCTTGACATCAGTCTTCATGATATGGCTTGCGTTTTTGCCGTACAGACGTCTGTCGACATTCGCCAGTTCCCTCATCGGGAAGCCCATCCAATCATCAAACAAGTTCTCTCCAAAAATACCAGACATCAACATAGTTCATTCCTCCTTTTTATGTTGTTATCTCGCATCGGGGCGGAGGTCTTATCATCTATTTGGATCTTCGTTCCTTTGTTTCGCCTACATTATAGTCCCGAAATTAGCACTGTCAAGGTGAGAGTGCTAATAAAAACTGCACAACTTTCAGATCCGAAAATTGTGCAGAATTTAATGCTTCATTCTTCTTGAAAAGATCTATAATACAGGGGGATCGCGCTGATCCCTTTTTCTTTTTCGGGTCCCGTTTCCCGGCTCCCCTCTTCCCTTTTTACTTCACACTGACGCGCAGTATCTTCGACAGCGCCCTCTGAAGCCTTGATCTTCCGAGCTTTTGGATCTCGAGGTTATGCTCGCCGAACTTCACCATTCTCGAGAGCTCCTCTTCCGTGATCTCGTCTCTTCCGAATTCCGCCTTCTTTCGGATCGATTCCGATACGCGCGAAAGCGTCGATCCGAGGATTCTACTGTGCATCCGGTAATAAAGTCCATACCCGGAAGCACGCTGGTTAATCGTCGAAGACCCGATCCTACCAAACTTCCATCTCCAGAACAGGACGTATAGGAGTCGTAGTAAGAAGATGACCGCGGCGACGATCAGGATACTGAGAAGTGCCGGATGGAAGATGATCCCCGTCACCTTCTCTTCCGAAGTCTGCGGCGCAACCGGAGCCACCGTCGGGGTCGGAGTTACCGGCTTTGTCGGCTTCTTTGCAGGCTTCGGCGTTGGTGTCGGCGAGAGCTGTCGGTCATAGACCATATCCCCGTATTCCTGGGCGATCGCGGTCGCGTTATAGAAGCTGACCAGTGCTCCGTTTCCAGGGGTGGCGTCATCCAGGATCCAGCCGTAATCCGGATCGAAGAACTCGAACCACGCATGCGCATTGTTCATCATGACATCACACGGCTTTCCATACGGGTCGCTCGAGACCAGATAGCCGATGGAGTATCTCGTCGGCACGCCCAACATACGAAGGAGCACCGCGGAGGTGGTCGCATAGTGCACGCAAAAACCACTCCTGCTCTTGGTCAGGAACCACGTAACGAAGTCCTCCACGTCTTCCGGCGGATACGGCGTCTTGGCATCGTAGGGGTGGATCGTTCTAACGAACTCAATGACCGCCGCCACCTTCTCGGCCGTACTCATGGTGCGCGTTCCGTCCATGACCTCGAAGAACCACTGCGGGAGCACGCCGCTTTCGAGGATCCCCGTACGTGTCTTCTCAGGAATTTCCAGGCAGACCCCGTAGACCTCATTTTCGAGATACTCGGGATTCCAGTCCGGCGTAGACTTCTGCGGCGTCATGTTATATGCATAGTAATAGGTATTCTCCCCCGGATTACTGATCTTCTCACTGAGATTCCAGTTCTTCCGGATCGGGATATTCTGGTATTTACTAGCAGGCGAGATGAAGAAATTGTCCACATATCCGGGGACGAAATACACGTCCGTATCCACATATGTCTTGACCTTCACGACGAAGTCCGCTTCTCTTTCGGGGATGTCATATCCCTCCGAGAAGAAATACAGAGGATCGTCGGTCTCTCCGGGGACATACGAACTCCAGGCGTTTCCTTCCATGACCTCCATGCAGCCGGTTCGAAGATAGACCATTCGTCCGCTTCTTATAACGGTATGGTTCTCATTATCGTTGAAGTTTCGGGTCATCTCCAGGATCTTCACATCCGGCGGATCAAAGAATCCGGCACGGGTCAGGTCTTCCCTTGTTGTATTCGACTTGATCTTCGTCTCATCTTCTTCATCCTGCATGAAGCTGCCCTGATATCCGAGATCCTTCGGGGCCTCCTCTTCGAGGATCGCTTCTTCACCGGGCTCCCCGATATGAAGCTTCCTTCCGATCCCCTTTACCAGATCCTGCACCTGTGTAAACTTTTCTTCCGCGAGGAGATTTCGGTCGTACCCTTCGGCCGGGAAGATCGAGCCCACCAGAAGACAGACCAGAAGGACCGGCACCGTGATCTTCAGCATACGGTCATCCGCCTTGCTGTCCCCGAGCCGCTTCATGTACTGGAAGATCAGAAGAAGCAGCACGCCGGAAACCGCGAGCTCCCCGGTCCAGGCCTTCGGCACGATATAGGAGATTGCGACCGACGAGACAAGGAACGGGATATAGAAAATCAGCGAGAAGAGGATGTTCCTTCTCTTAATGACCACATATGTCGTAAAATACGCTGGGACGAAGTTGATGAGGATCAGAAGAAGCGTGACGTCCCGGTTGCGCTTCACGATCTCCGCAGTATCAGTATAGATCGGTTTTAATGCGTGAAAAGCATTTCTCTGCAGGATCGAATATACGTAGTCCACCTGCGTATGGATCCGAAGGATGTTAAAGGTGGCGCAACCCCAGGCGATCATGAGGAGGAATGCCGCCATAATGATGCCCGTGAGCTTACTCTTCTCGGCGTGGCAGTAAGCCGTCGCAAAAGACACCACCGCGAGCGCGAAGAAGAATACGTAAGCGTTCAGTTTCAGGGAATGGGTCGTGGTCATCATGCAGGTAAAGCCCATGCCGAGGATCACCGAGAGCACGGTAGCAAATATGACCGACAGTATATCCGGCTCCACCGCTTTCTTGATCGGGCGCACCTGACGGAGCTGGCGCTTCTTTCTGCTCTGCTCGAGCTTTTCTTTCTGCGCAAGCTGCTCCGCAACCGTCGCCCGGGTCCTCTCGAGACGGTCCTCTTTCAGCACTTTCTTCGGCTTTCTCAAACGGTCTCTACTCATCTTCTTCCTCCTCCGGGATCGGCATACGAAGAATTGAGAGGATCGCCTTGTCGAGATCGTCCCTCGATTCTATGTCAAAAGACACTTCTTTTCTTGTCGGCGGGAGCACGCGGATCTTGTGTTCCACGTCGTGATCGAGAAAATACCTCGACGTGAAAAGCACTTCTCCCAGGTACCTGTCGAGTTTTTCTCTATCTCTGCATAGCGGAATATAAAGTCGCGAATGACCGTAGGTCTCCTCCTGGGATTCCTTGATCATGAGGGTATCCTTCTTCGCGGAAAGCTTCCAGTGGATCCTCTTGACCGAATCGCCCGGGACATAGTCTCGGATATCGTAGATCTCCGAGTGCGTGTTATTCGATTTTCTAAGTCCCTTGGCCTTAAAGCCGCTCATATCCGGGACCGCCGCCGGGATACACGGGATCGGGAGCACCACGACCTCGCCCTCGACTTCCAGCGTCTTCGGGAAGAAAATAAGTCCCAGCATGTCATAGACGCGGATCTTCGCGGAGGTGAGGCGGTACGTGCCGCAATGTCTTGTGTCGATATAGATCTGATCCGAGCTCTCGCTTTGCGAAAAGATCCGGATCACGCTCACGTCGCCGGTCATGGTCTCTTTTAAGTATATCTTCGCCGAATACATGCAGAAGGGGAAATACTCGAGTCCGTGGGATGTAAAGGAGATCAGGGTCTCTTCGTCTTTCAGGACCTTCCTGGTTGCATCCGCCTCAAGCTCGAAAAAGAGCATGGAAACTCCGCTGACAACGATGGCCATCAGGGGGATCGATGCCACCATGATCAGTAAAAACCAGGCAAACCACATCTTGTAGCAGAGGAAAAAAGTTATGGCGCCCAGCAGAGCCAGAATGTAGATCACCCAACTCCGCAGCATAGTGTTATTCCTTAGGGATCACTGTCGTCTTGACGATCTCTTTTGCGATATCCGTCGGCTTGACTTCCTTGAATTCCGCTTCCGGGGTAAGGATCATGCGGTGGCTCATGACCGGAGAGAATACGGCCTGCACATCGTCCGGAATCACGTAGTCACGGCCGGTCATATAGGCATGGGCCTTCGCCATAGATGTCAGCGCCAGCGTCGCACGCGGGCTTCCGCCTCGGGAAAGCATCTTATGTGTTCTCGTTCTGTCCATCAGGGCCACGATATACTTGAGCACTCTGTATTTGACATACATCTTGCTGGTCTCTTCCTGCATCTTGAGGATATCGTCCACCGAGCAGATCGTCTGAATCTCGTTTAGCGGATTTGCGCCATTTTGGCGGTTCATGAGCATCTCGATCTCATTATCTAAAGATGGATACCCCATGGATGTTCTTACCGCAAAACGGTCCATCTGCGAGTCCGGAAGGAGCGATGTGCCCGACGCGCCGGACGGGTTCTGGGTCGCAATGACCACGAAGGGCTTCGGAAGTGCATAGGTCTGGTCATCGACCGTGACCTGTCCTTCTTCCATCGCTTCAAGGAGCGCGGACTGGGTACGGGAAGATGCGCGGTTCAGCTCGTCCGCCAGGAAAAGATTATGGAACACTGCGCCTTTCTGGTACTTCATGGAACGGGTCTCCGGATCCATGATTGAAAAACCTGTGATATCGGAAGGAAGTACGTCAGGTGTAAACTGCACACGGCCGTAGTCCATGCCCATGGTCTTGGCAAAAGCCAGCGCCATCGTCGTTTTTCCTACGCCCGGGACATCCTCCATGAGAATATGGCCGCCGGCAAGAACGCTCTTTAAGATCAGACGGATCACTTCGTCCTTACCGCAGATCGCCTTTTTCACCTCGTCAATGATTTGTGTTGTTTTCTCGTGCATACAGTTCCTCCCCTGTTCGTCATATATACATTATAACTTTAGGGAGAAAAATTAGATACCCAGAGCTTTATACCCCTGGTCTAAAAAGTCACGTGCGCCCGAGTCTGCCGTGCAGATGGAGACATAAACGATCTCGTCAAACCAGATGCACTTGATGCAGTAATCGCCTTCGCCGAAGATGGAATCTTCTGTGAAATGTCCGTCGGCGATGAACCAGTTATCGACCTGCTCGAGGGTTCCCGAGAACTGGCCCTGATTCTCCGCATCCTTGATCTCTTGATACGTTTCATCGGAACAGGTCTTGGCATCGTCCGAATTCTTGAAACGGTAGTAGTAAAGCGCTGCGAGCGAGGCGTCTTTTGTCCACATGGCTCTCCATGCTTCCTCCGCACCTGCCGTGTCGGCTTCCTGATTGACCGTAAAGCCCTGACTCTCCGCGACCGCCTTAAACTCATCGGCCGTGATCGCGGCTGCATTTCTCCTAATAGAATCGACGGTCTTATTGTACCCTTCCAGATACTCGCCTTTTTTCGCCGTATCCAGCTTGTCATCGAGGTACATCATGAAGCAGTAGGCATATCCCGAGGACTTATCCAGAATCACGTGCATATCCAGTTCCTTCCGTGCGCCCCTATACATACACTTCACGACAAGATCCGAGAAATTCAAATCCGTGTCCTTGTTGTTCACACAGGAAATGACTTCACCGTCCGTAAAATCACCGTCATTACCGGTAAAAGTCGATATAAACTCGTCCATGAACTGGTCGAAATCGTAAAGCGCCGCCTGCTGTGGCGTCATGGCCGGAACCGCATAGACCATCAGGAAAGCATCGGCAGAAACCGTTTCTCCCGGGAAGAAATACTGGTAATTGTCATCGGTCTGATAAGTCCAGTCTTTTGCCGTCTTATAGCTGACTTCGTGGATCTTGTAGAGCATCGCATCCCCAAGATCGACCGGCTCATTAGGGGACACCAGTTGACCCGTCGGTGCCGCCGTTGTTGTTGTCGGCTCTTCCGTGGTCGTAGTCGTCGGCTCTTCAGTCGTATCAGACGGTTCTTCCGTAGTCGTCGGCTTCTCCGTTGTCGTCTTCGACGTTTTCTTCTTCGTCGTCGTTACCGCTTCCTCATCTTCGCGGTTCATGAAATAATATCCGACCGGCACCGCGATCGCACTGACCAGTACGATACCCGCAATCACCAGCACCAATGGCTTCTTCCAGAAACTCTTCTTTGGCTTGCTCTCCTTCGGCGTAGCCACCGGAGTTGCTGCAACCGGAGTCTGTGCCGCTACAGGAGTCGACGCCGCGACCGGAACTTGTGCCTGCGCAGGAGCTGCGACCGGGGCCTGTACTGGTGTCTGTGCAACTGGCGCCGAGGGAGCCTGTGCATAGGAAACTGCCGGAGTCTGCGAAACTTGCGCCGGAGCTGGCTCATAGGCTTCTGTAACAGGAAGCTGGGAAGATACAGCCGGAGCTGCGGACGGAACGCTTGCCGCAGTTGAAGCAACCGCAGCCGTTGTGCCTGCGACGGCTGGTGCTGCCGCGCCTACGTTCTTTCCTGTGATTGCTTCCGAGAAAGACTGCATATCCGGGTAACGTCCGGAGGCATTTACAGAAAGCGCCTTCATGAGAGCATCGCTTGCATATTTCGGCATATTGACGCCCAGATCGATCGGTGGGACCAGCGTATCCTCATGGACGCGCTCGATGGCGTCCGGAGGCATAACGCCCGTAAGAATCAGGTACATGGTTGCCGCGAGTGCATACTCGTCCGACCACGGACCCTGATTGCCGTGTTTTCTATACTGCTCTTCCGGAGCGAATCCGTGCTTTAAGATGATGGACTTGCTCTTTTCCGAATCAATGGCCAGACGTGCGGCACCGAAGTCGAGAAGATGAGTTGTCCCGTGCTTTGTCACGATGATATTATCCGGGCTGATGTCTCTGTGCAGGAGATTATGCTCATGCACGGCACCCAGAGAATCAATGACCGGAAGAAGCAGTTTGATCGTCTCGTCAAACGAGAGCTTCCCGCCTTTGGCCACGGTATACTTCATCAGGTCTACACCTTCGATATACTCCATAACGAAGTAGGCTGTAGAATTTTCTCGGAAATAGTCGTGTACCGTAACGATATTCGGGACCGTACGGAGTTTGGCGAGGATCCTCGCCTCTTCGAGGAACTTATTTGCGCCGTTATCGAATTTCGCCTGTTCCTCCTGGGCACTGACCGTCATGGTGTAGTGGTCGGCATCGCGGATGGCAATACCGGAAGGAAGATATTCCTTCACCGCCACACAGGTCTCAAGCGTCATATCCAGAGCAAGATAAGTCACGCCAAAACCACCCACACCGAGGACCCTTCCGGTCAGGTAACGTCCGTTTAGGATCGTACCGATCGGAAGTGCGATGAATGGGTGCTTGGCCGTCGCGATATCATACCCGCAGTGCGGGCACGGACCTACGCCGTCATGTTCATTAAAACATCCGTAACAGAGCTTGCTCGTATCCATAGTTATCAGTCAATGTCGATATCGAAATCCCAGATGCCCAGTTTTTCGATCAGCAGATAGTAATCGACGGAAACATCCGCGTTCGGGTATTCGTCGATCGCGATGATGGCCACTGTGGTCGCATCACGATAGACATATACATCGATGCAGTGATCGTCCATGCTGGTGATCTTCTGGGAATAAATGTTATGTGTGTTCTTGTCCCAGCTGTCGCTTACTGTACCATCGGCCAGCGGGAGGTCTTCGTAGATGATCTCATCAATCATTTCATCGAGGAAATCCTGATTCGCTCTAAGCTCTTCGGAATCCTCGAACTCGAGATAGGTCGCGTACATGTCATCTGCTTCGATCGTGTATTCTCTCATGATGTAGCCATCTTCGCTTTCATCATTGCTCGTAAAGCGGTATTCCTTCATGAGCTTATCGAACTCGTCTGCGCTTACGATATGACGGTCACTGATTCCCGGGCCTGCCTTGGTCTCAAAAGGCGGATTGTTATCCGGAGCCTTCGTGGTATCCTTCGTAGAGGAAGACGGATCCGAATCATCTGTTTCGGAACCACCCTGTGAAGGATCCGATGTTGCAGGAGTCGTCTCTTTCTCAGATGGCTCCGTCGCTTCTGTAGTTGCTTCCGTAGTCGCTTCTGTCGTCGGGATCGGTGTCGGGACCGAAGTTTCATCCAGCATATCTACGATGTCCTGGAAGGAATCCTTGACGAGCACTTTATAGATCGGAGAGTCATCTTCGATCGTCCAGCCGTCGTCATAGACCAGATCGATATCGATTTCCTTCTTCACTGTCTTTGCCTTCTTATCCTCGAGGGCGGAGATCAGTTCTTCCGGCTGGACCAGTCCGCCGTCAATGCAGTGCTCTGCCGCAATCGTCTCGGCATCCGGGAAGGTAAGCTTTACGGTTGCCGTTCCTTCGCCTTTCTTCTCACTGCCTTCGGCCTCTTCTACCGAGCACTTGATCTTGCCGGCAAAGGCCAGGAAAGCCGCGGTCTGGTCGACCGAATAGTCCTCTGTCGCGGAAAATGCCGTGTCTTCGGTGTATTTGTCCAGTTTCTTCACATTTCCTTTGGAAAGTGTCTTAAAGTATCCTTCTACGACCTCGACGATGTCTTCGTTCAGATCGGAATCATCCTCATCCTTCTTCTTCGAACCGCCAAAGAGGCTGCAGGAACTAAGGATCATGGAAACTGTCAGTACAAGGGCAGAAATGCCCGCTATCTTCTTTTTCATACTCTCTCCTCTCCCTCATCAAAAACTTCTGATAATACAGAGATTATACCATAATATCGACAACACCTGCTTTAAGGTATAAAATATTACGCGAATTTACTTAAGAAACGGGGTATTCATCTATGATCCAATCAAGGACACATAACTGCGGACAGCTCCGTCTTGCTGATATGGGCAAGACCGTTACGCTCGTCGGCTGGATGGAAAATATGCGTGAGGTCGGAAGCAATCTGGGCTTCGTCGTACTTCGCGACTTCTACGGCACGACGCAGATCGTTCTGGAGACCGAGGAAAAGGTCAAAGAGCTGAAGGCCATCAACAAGGAATCCACCATTCAGGTCACGGGTGTGGTACGTGAGCGTTCCAGCAAGAACCCGAACCAGGATACCGGCGACATCGAAGTTGTTCCTTCCGAGGTCAAGGTCCTCGGCCGCTGCCGCTATAACGAGCTTCCTTTCGAGATCAACCACTCCAGAGAGGCCGATGAAAACGCCCGTCTGAAATACCGTTACCTGGATCTTCGTAATCCGGAAGTGAAGAAGAACATCATTCTGCGCTGCAACGTTGTCGCGGCTCTCCGTAAGGCCATGATGGACCACGACTTCCTCGAGATCACGACTCCGATCCTGACCGCTTCTTCTCCGGAAGGCGCGCGCGACTATCTGGTTCCTGCCAGAAAACATCCGGGCAAGTTCTATGCTCTTCCGCAGGCTCCTCAGCAGTTCAAGCAGCTCCTGATGACCTCCGGCTTTGACAGATATTTCCAGATCGCTCCTTGCTTCCGTGATGAGGATGCCCGTGGTGACAGATCTCCGGGCGAGTTCTACCAGCTCGATATGGAAATGGCTTTTGCTACCCAGGAAGATGTCTTCTCTGTTATCGAGGATGTACTCCCTCCGATCTTTGCTAAATACGGCACCTATGACCGCGCTTCCGGTGCTCCGTTTGCCCGTATCCCGTATCTTGAGGCGATGGAAAAGTACGGCACCGATAAGCCGGACCTTCGTATCGACCTGACCGTTCAGGATGCGACCGAAATTCTTAAGGACTGCGGGTTCCCGCCGTTTGCGACCAAAACTGAAGATGGTGCAGATACCGATGTCCGCATCAAGGCAGTCGTTATCTCCGACTTTAAGGAGTCCAGAAAGTTCATCGATAAGAATATCGCCGATATCGAAGTCATCTCCGGTAATAAGTCCTGCTGGTTCAGAATGGACGAGAATGGTGAGATCGTCGGTGGTATCGCGAAGTTCGTAAGCCCGATCAAGGACGCTGTCGTTTCCGCTCTCGGCGTAAAGCCGGGTGATCTGGTCGTTCTTTCCTGCGGCAAGCTCGCTCAGGCACAGAAGACCGCCGGTGTCATCGTGAAGACCTTCGGTGCGACCGTTCCGGGTCACATGGATAAAGAACAGTACGCTTTCTGCTGGATCGTAGACTTCCCGATGTATGAGATCGGTGAAGAATCCGGCGAGCTGGAGTTCTGCCACAACCCGTTCTCCATGCCGTCCGGCGGTATGGATGTCCTTCTCAAGGCAGAGCGCGGTGAGATCGATCCGCTCTCCATCACTGCTGACCAGTACGACCTCGTAGTAAACGGCGTTGAGCTTTCTTCCGGTGCTGTTCGTAACCACGATCCGGAGATCATGATCAAGGCCTTCGAGATGGTTCGTCTCGGCGAAGAAGATGTAAAGGCCAAGTTCCCGGCTATGTATAACGCTTTCTGCTATGGTGCACCGCCGCATGCCGGTATCGCTCCTGGTGTTGACCGTATGGTCATGCTCTTGGCAGGTGAAGAGTCTATCAGAGAGATCATCCCGTTCCCGATGAACAAGAATGCCCAGGACATCATGATGGATGCTCCGGGATATGTCACTGAGAAACAACTCGAGGAGCTGCACATCAAAACGGTTGACGTAGAAGAGTAAGCTGTTCAGCAAAAATTTAGCGCATGAAAAAACCTTTCCGTGCCTCCGCAGGCAAAGCCGAGGACCAGCATGAGAAAGGTTTTATTCTGCGCTTTTATTGTTACTGAAGAGCTTACTTCTTCTCTCTGCACCTCTTCTTGAAGGCATATAGCTTCGCCATGTTTCCTGTCGCATAGATAATGGCGAGCAGCATTGCTACTAGCGCCATGCCCAATGTAGTTCCCTTAAGGAAACCCGTCATGAAAGTATCCGGCATATCCACAAGGCTCATTATGAGGTTTCCGATGATAGCCAGGATCCCTAAACTGCAATACACGATCACGACGATCGAGGTGCGCTTCTTCCCCTCATTTTCATATTCGCTGACTTTTAAGATGGTCTCCTTCATTTCTTTATTCATGTTGTCTCTCCTTCCGCCATCAAGTATTTCGCGGAGGTCAACTGAATAGTAATCAGACATCTCTATGAGGATATCCATATCCGGCATGTTCGATCCGGTCTCCCATCGGGACACGGTCCTTCTTGCCACATTGAATTTCTCGGCGAGCTGTTCCTGGGTGAGTCCTTTTTCTTTCCGAAGCTCCGACAGGAATCTTCCGATCTTGATCTGATCCATTGTGCGACCTCCTTGCCTGATGTCAGAATACCCGACAACAAATATCAGCAACAGGACACGATATGTCCAGATGCCCTGTTTTCAGAGATGGGACACACCTTGTCCCATGCCTTTCGGATACCATTTTACACGAGTTTTCGAAGATGAGACACTCCTCGTCCTTCAAGAAAAATACCGCTCGGACTAAGCTGGAACCATCAAGCAACCGCAAAGGAGTTTCACCATGAAGAACACAAAGTTCAACAAAATCCTTCTTATTGTAATGTCCATTCTCGGGATCGGAGGTGCGATCTTTCTGGGGATCTCGTTTTTCGCAGATAATGATTCCACCCTGTCTCTTCGGATCGCTCTGGCCTGCGTGGATATTGCCGCAGTCCTGAATGTGATCCAGGTCGCCAGAAGGAGAAAAGAGTATAAGGATTGATTCTTACCCAACAATCCCTGCAAACTCTTCCATGATGCCCGATATTCCTATATTCTGCGGACAGACGGCTTCGCAGCTCTGGCAGTGGAGGCAAGCGGAGGGCTTCTTCTCAGCAGGCAAGGCACCCACCGCCATCGGGGCGATGAAATCAAATCCGCCTCCGTCGATGGTGATGTTATGCTCGTTAAAGAGTGCGATCAAGCGGGGGATATCCAGTTCCATCGGGCAGTGGCTGACACAGTAGTGGCAGGCTGTGCAGGGAACGGAACGGACGCTGAGCATCTCGTCAGCAACTTCCATGAGTCCCGCCATCTCCTCAGAACTAAGAGGCTTCTCCTCGGAGAAGGTCTTCACATTGCTCTGAAGCTGCTGCATATTCGACATGCCGGAAAGGATCACGGTGACTTCCGGGATCGACATCAGGAACCGAAACGCCCATGCCGGGATCTCTTCGTCCGGTCGCATCGCCTGAAGTTTCCCAGAGAAACGCTCCGGCATCTTCGCCAGTTTTCCGCCACGGAGCGGCTCCATGACCCATACCGGGATGCCCCATTCACGGAGCATCTCGACCTTTTCTTTGCCGTGCTGGAATGTCCAGTCGAGGTAGTTTAGCTGCAACTGGCAGAATTCCATGTCCTTGCCATAGGCATCCAGAAAGCGCTTCAGCACATCCGGTTCTCCGTGGCAGGAGAAGCCGAGGTGCTTGATCTTCCCTTCTTTCTTCATCTGCATCAGGTACTCATAGATACCGTACTTCGGATCCAGATAGTAATCGATATTCATCTCGCATACATTATGGAAGAGATAGAAGTCGAAATACTCCATGCCGGTCTTTCGAAGCTGCTCAGGGAAGATCTCTTTGACCTTCGTCATGTTCCCGAGATCGTATCCGGGGAACTTGTCTGCGAGGTAGAAGCTCTCACGTGGATGGGAAGCAAGTGCTTCGCCCATGACGAACTCGGAGTTTCCGTTATGGTATCCCCATGCCGTATCAAAGTAGTTGATGCCGGATCTAAATGCTTCGTCCACCATTTTCTTTGCGCTTTCGACATCGATCTTCGAGTCATCCCCTTCAATGACCGGAAGACGCATCGCGCCGAATCCCAGCGTAGAGATCTTTATGTCCTGAAATGATTTATACAGCATGGTGTTCCCTCCTGCTTACTTGAGTTTCGCTCCATCGGCAAAAGCATTGCCTACTTTTTCTCCGAGTGCGACATATGCGTTGTTGCATGGATCAAAGGCAATCGGGCGGAGCTTCTTGAGATCGATCTTGCCGTCGGTTACGACACTCTCATCCGCAGATACGTTAACGATCTCTCCGATGAGGATCCCGTCTTCAAAGCTCTTTACTCTGCACTCGAGTGCCATAGGAAGTTCGTCGATCAGAGGAGCATCCACGAACTCACTCTTCGTGGCGTGGAATCCTGCTTTTTCGAATTTATTCGGAACCTTACGGGCAGATTCGATACCCACATAGTCGCAGGCGATGACCTGGTCTTCGGTAGCCATACTGACCGTGAAGGCTTTCCTGACAGCAAGGTTATCTGTCGTCTTATGTTCTCCCAGGGAGATCGTGATCTCCTGAAAATCCGTGGTAATTCCCCAGGCGGCATTCATCGCATCCGGGACACCGTTTTCATCGTATGTCGCGATAATCAGGACCGGCTGCGGAAGCATGATCGGCTTGGCTCCATAGTTTACTCTGCTCATATTCGTCCCTCCTAGTAGTATTGATGCTTTCAGAATATCACATCCGCGGGAAATATTGTCAGAGCAAAAACAAGTGAACAAAAGCATCTTTTTATTCATCAAAGTGATATTTCCAAACTTGATGGGAAGGAATATCATCTAGAACATAACCATAGAAATATGTGATGGATTCATATTCCGGAAAGGATCTCTTCATGAAGAAAATCGGCTTAGTCGGCGGGACCGGTCCCGAATCGACCCTGATGTACTATAAGGAACTCAACACCCGTATCGATCAGCTTACGGATCGAAAAGCAATGCCCGATCTTGCGATCGAGAGCGTGGACTTTAGAAAGGCCTGGGCCTACGTTAGTAATGGCGAGAATGAGAAGCTGGCCAATTATCTTTCTGAGAAAGTCACCTGCCTCAAGAACAGTGGCTGTGAGATCATTTCCCTGACCGCAGGTACAATGCATCTGGTAATCGATGAGATCGAAAAGAAGACCGGTGTCTCGCTCGTCAGCATCCCGAAGGCTGTGGCAGAAGAAGCCGTGAATAGGGGCTACAAGAAAGTCGGTCTTCTCGGCACGATCTTTACGATGGAACAGGACTACATGAAAAAGGATCTCAGAGATGCCGGCATTGAAGTCTGTATCCCAGAGAAAGAAGATAGAGAACTTGTCGCTAAACGCATCTTCGAAGAGCTCGAGTTAGGCATAGTAAAGGAAGAGACGTTAGAAGAGTTCCAGGAACTGATCTCGAAGATGAAGGAAGATCAGGGCATCCAGGCTGTGATCCTCGGGTGCACAGAACTGCCTCTGCTTCTGAAAGAGGAGAACTGCCCTGTTCCGGTTCTGGATAGTGTGGAGATACATATCAAGAAGTTGGTAGATATGATGGTATAACTATAGTGGTTGAGTTAGAAGACACAAAAACTTCAAAATCTGTTTGCACAATTGTAAAGTCTATAGTATACTATTGAGAACAAGAAAATAGCATTGCTATCTTCTTATAAGCTGGATAAGTAAGTAATATCTTATCTTAAGGACCGTTTCTTTCTGTGCTGAAACGGTCTTTTATCGTTAAAAGAGCTGTCTCTTAGTGATAGAATCACGTTAGAAACAGCTCTCCATTAAGCTGGTTGAGTAAGTAATATCTTATTTCTGTGCTAAAGTCTTACTTACCGAAGAGTAATGTTGACGATCAATGCGATCAGACCAACAACAAATGTCATTGCAGCAAAGATCACGCTGATAATCAGAATTACTTCGCTCAGTGACACACCCTTTTTCTGTTTGAGTTTCTTTGTCATCTGGTCCAGCCCCCTTTCGCAAGTATTTTCACATTTTACTAATCATCTCTCATCCTCTTTTTCCTTTATAAATTGTTCGGTGAAGTGAGTCCGTCCCCCTTTCTGTATTATTCTCACCGATTATGATGCATCCGACTGACTAGGCTCTCCTCTAATATCGACGCCATCCTTTATGCGTAAATTGCATAGTCATTATATCAGATTTGAATACTGTGCGCAATGCCTACCCGAGATTTTCTTTTCGCTTGTTTTCTCGTGCATTTTGTACTATAATCGATATGCGGGGCATTCCACTTTGAGAACAGTCCATCTGTTTTATAGCATTTCCGTATCAAAGTCGATTATTGATAGTGATGCCTATTTCTGAAGCTATAGATAACAATAGAAGTATATGGAGGAAAACAAATGAACTCTTCAGAATACAGTCAACTAGTAGGCAAAAGACTAAAAGAGGCCATCTTAATTAAGGGATGGACGCAAACTGAACTTCTTGAAGAATGCAATGCACTTGGTCTATCGATTTCTCAATCAGCTATTTCAAGGATGTTAAGCGGTTTAGACAAACTTGATCTATATAAGACAACTGTTGTTTGCAAGGCACTGGGGCTGCAAATCCAAAAATTATTATCTTTCGATCCAGACGAAGATGTTATGGCAAATCAAATAGATAATGCTTTTATTACTGATCCGCGAAATGACAAGCTACAAGGATATCTGGGAGATTACAAGGGGTATTTCTACTCAACAATAAATATGGATGATACCATTCACTGCGGAGATTTCAAGCTTTATCCCGATGAGTCAACAAGCAAGTGTCTGGTGTCTTTTCGATTCAGCACCGGAAAGACTGATGCAAACAATAACCCTGTCTATAAGGAATACGTTGGAACCGCGAAGCTTTCTGACAAGTTCAGTGCCATATGTTGCGAGATGACTGACAAAGACGGGAAGGGCGATGTTAGCTATATTATTATTCGGTATGACTATATTTTCAATCAACAATGCGAATGCAAAATTGGAATGGTGGTTACAATCTGTGCTGGTTTAAAGAGGCTCCCCGTTGCCCACAAACTACTAATTTGCCGCCAAAAGTTATCTGAGAAAGATTTGTATTTCATTTCTGGACAACTAAAGCTTAATGATGATACGATCCTAATATCAGAATCCGATTATTTTGACTTCGCGAATGACCCTAATCTTCCCGAAGCTTTTAAATCATATGTTACCCGCAATAATGAAAACGGTGACAGATTTACTTTGAAGGCAGCGAAACAGACTTTCTACACTTTTCGCGAAGACGCCATTTTGGAAAGCAAGAGTTTATCTCGTTCAGACAAAGCAAAAGTAATCAATTTGTTGCGTAAGTATTCCGATTCGAAACGTTGCAAGAAAGTCGGCCCCAAAAGCGAAGCGTTTATATTTGACTATTTGAGCGGAAAAGAAACACAACAAGAAACAGACAGCCTAGATGAATAAATGGTTGCGTAGCGGTCGATGATCGATACGCCATATTGCGCGAAATGATATCTCGTCATAACGCTTAAGCTTTTGACTTGACTCTCCCTCTTATGGCAACAAAATCAAGGTTTATGCAACCATTCAAAGTAGTATCGCCGGCCTTAGTTGCATTCCCCTCAAATTAAAATATGAACTAATGTCTATCCCTATCATACGAGAGGTCTGTACACTTCCCCCCCTCTTGACTCCCCTCTTCTTTCCATGTATCTTATTATTAAACGTGTTCAATAATTGACATTAACGAGAACATAGCCTGAGGAGATGGGTATGAACAAAGACGAGAAGCTGCAGATCACAAAGGATAAGCTGATGGAGGCGACGCTTCATCTGATGGAGAATATGGAGGATCCTCTGAAGGTGACTTCCAGAGAGATCGCTGCGCGTGCTTCGGTTCAGCCCGCCATGATCAACTACTGCTTCGGGTCCAGAGAGAACCTGATCTACGCCACATTTCAGAAAGAGTACCTTTCTTTTCTGGAGGAAGATGAGATCAAGGAGGCGCTGAACTCGGATCTTTCGCCGAAGGAGACTCTTAAGAAGATCCATTTCCTCGTGGCCAAGTGCCTGGTACGAAACTACAAATTCACCAAAGCCATCACGGGACTGGTTCTTTTCCAGAGGGATCTGGGGAAAGGGTCCTTTAGTTTTCCGTATGTGAAGGCACACTATCAGGGGAAAAAGACGGACGAGGAGTGTAAGCTCATCGCCTATGAGCTCTCCACCATAATGCAGCTTCTGATCTACCGGAAGGACGATATCCGGAAGGATTTCGGAATCGATCTTGCGGACGAGAAGGTCCTTCAGAAATATATCGACATGCGCGTCGATCTTTTGCTGGCAGAATGAGGAGGGGCACATGGCATATCTTTATCCGCTAAACAAAATCCCCTCTGAGATACTTCCCCGAACCGGTGGAAAGGCTGGATCCCTTGCCCGCCTGATCCGGGAACTGAAACTTCCGGTCCCGAAAGGCTATGTCCTCATCGCCGATGCATTTGAAAATGGAGAGGTCAGAGAGGAAGCCCTGGCCGAAGTATCCGAGCTGGTCACCCGCCTGAGCCCTCGAAATACCTATGCTGTACGCTCTTCGGCCCTCTGCGAGGACGGGAGCGAAGCGTCGTTTGCCGGGCAGTACGAAACCCTCACAAACGTCCGAGTTGAAGGCATTTGTAACGCTGTTACAGAGGTCGTGGAGTCGGCAGGAAGCGCGAGGGTGGAAGAATATACCGGACACATGGCGGGAGAGGTTCAGCCTTCTGGAGATTCTGGTTCTGAGGGGGCAAAGATCGCAGTCGTGATCCAGAAATTCGTCTCTCCAAAATACGCAGGCGTGGTCTTCACCTCCGATGTCATCACCGGGAAAGATGATTATATGGTCGGAAACTATGTAGAGGGAGAAGGCGAAAAACTCGTCTCCGGATCCGAGAATGCATCGGAGTTTCGGATCGGGGCCATCAAGTACAGCTACTCGGGGCCCTCGGAATTCAATCGTTATGCCAAAGAGCTCGGCAGCTACTGCAGGAAGATCCGAAGAGCCTATGGGGTACCGATGGATATCGAGTGGGCGGTATCGGGAGGAAAGGTATATATCCTCCAGGCTCGGCCGATCACGACACTTCGAAGACTGGATCTGGAGACATATTCGGTCAACGGAACGCGCTCGGGATATAAGATGCTGACAAGGACCAACGTCGGCGAGATCTTCCAAAAGCCGGTCACACCCATGACGTTCAGCGCTTTGGAGAAGATCAATGAACTACTTGGATTCCCGGACTGGCTCGATAATATCGACGGGCAGCCATACATGAATATCTCCGTTATCTGCTCGGGGCTTGTGAGCTTCGGGGTCTCGGAGAAGAAGGCAGTCAATGCCATTACCGACCTGGTCGGGACGATCCCTGCCGGCGTGTCGGTCCCTCTTTCTCCTTTCAGCAAGAGAGATTTCTGGAAGCATATCAAGAAGATCGTCTTCCCGAAGAATAAGTCCAAGCTCAGTAAGAAAGAAAAACAGAAGATGGTCGAGGAGCTTCCTTCGATCTGCCGTACTCTTATGACCGAGATCCGGGCACTCGACAGTAATCCTGGGCTGAAGGAGTATTGGGACAAGAATCTACTGCCGAAGCTCAACGATGGGCTGTCGGCGATCATGGGAGCGAGCGGGACGTCACTGGCGCCTCTGTTCGGGACTCGTAAAAAGATCACGAAGGTCGCGGGAGAGGAAATGTCCAACCGCTTGTGCGGAGGATGTGTCGGCACCCTCGACTGCATGAAGCCTCTCCTCCTTCTCGAAGATGTGCTGAATGGGAAAATCAGCAAGGACGAGTATATCCGTATCTGCGGGCACCGCTCGGTCGATGAGATGGAACTGGCCTCTCCCCGTCCATACGAAGATCCGTCTTTCCTCGACGAGAGACTGGAGCAGCATAAGAAAAGCGGCATGGATCTGCATACCATGAGGGAGGCGCAGGAGAAAGCCTTTAAAGAGGCGCTTTCGGAGTTTAAGACTTCGTATCCGTCGAAGAAGAAATGGATCGATAAGAAGATCAGAAAATTCGCACAGGCCAATCTTTTCCGCGAAGATCTTCGGAGCAAAGGCGTCTGGATCTTCAGTGTCTTTAGAGAATATCTGCGCCGGATCGGTATCGTGAATGGTCTGGGAGATGACGTCTTCATGCTCACCATCGACGAGGCATTTGCTCTTATGGAAGGAAAGGAACTTCCTGTTCGTGATCGAATCTGCAAGCGCAAGGAAACTTATTCGCGTTATCTGACACAGCCGTCGTTCCCGATGCTGATCGTCGGACGCTTTGATCCGAAGACCTGGATGCAGGATCCAGAACGAAGAAGCGACGTCTATCTCGATGAGACGGCCGAAGCGGAACGGGCGGCTGCGATGGGCGCGAAGGGCGCAGACGGAACTGTGGACGTCGGTGGTGCGAGCGCGGCGATGTCTTCCGACGTCAAGGGATTCCCGGGCGCGGCAGGCAAGGTCACGGGGACCGTCCGCGTGATCACGGATGTTTCGGATATCGATCAAATCGAGCAGGGAGATATCCTCGTGACGGTATCTACAAATATCGGATGGACCCTGGTGTTCCCGCGGGTATCGGCCATCGTGACGGACATCGGAGCGCCACTTTCGCATGCGGCGATCGTGGCACGTGAATTCGGTATCCCGGCCGTCGTGGGATGCGGGAATGCAACGACAGTACTAAAAACCGGCGACACCGTCATCGTGGACGGAGCCGCCGGAACAGTTACCAAAACAGAGAGCTAAGACTCAGTAGATCTCCTCCGGAGTTTCCACAATATAGGTCGCACCGGCACCTTCCAGTTCTTCTCTTGAGCCGTAGCCATAAAGGACACCCATGGAATCGATGCCCGCTCTTACCGCGCCTTCGATATCGTAGTGGCGGTCGCCGATCATGAGAGAAAGTGGAGCCGTCTCGGAATACTCACCCAGAAGATCGATCGCAGTCCGGATGAGATATTCTTTTTCCGAATGACGCTCGGCACGGGAAGGGCCGATGACATCTTTAAAGAATTCACGGATGCCGTCATGCTTTAAGACGATCTCCGCCATTTCCGTGGGCTTCGAGGTCACGACTAAAAGAGTGAAGCCATCCTTCGTGAGTCTTTCAAGGACATCCTTAATGCCCTCGTAGAGCGGCTGGTTATAGACGCCTTTCACTTCATAGATCTCGCGGTAGAGACGCACGGCCTCATCCGCCTTCTGCTGATCCATGTGATAGTATCTCGAAAACGAATCAAAGAGTGGCGGGCCGATAAACCTCTTTAAGTTATCTCTTTCGGGCTCCTCGATGCCCAGCTTGTTTAGGGCGTAGAGTACGGAATCGATAATGCCGAACTCCGACTGAGTAAGAGTACCATCCAGATCAAAGAAGAGGTACTTATAGTTGCTGATTCTCTCCATTCTTTTCCTTTCCTTACTTCTCGTATATTCCTTCGTAGTCGATAATGCTTCCTGTATGTTTTACGCCCTTTCTGACGCAGATCTTCTGGTGGATGCATTCATCGAGAGTATCGATATGGGAGATAATGCCGACCAGACGGTTGTTGTTATCCGTCAGGCTGTTTAGAACATTCATGGCCATATCAAGGTATTCATCATCGAGGGAACCGAAGCCCTCATCGATAAAGAGCGTATCCAGTGCTTTTCCTCCGGAACGGTTCTGCGTCACATCCGAAAGTCCCAGCGCCAAGCACATGGAGACGAGGAATTTCTCACCGCCCGACAGGCTCTGCTTCGAGATCGTGGCATCCTCAATCTGATCGTAAACTTCCACATCGAGACCAGCCTGGGCATTTCTGTAGTCGGCCGTGGTCTTATGGTTGAACTGGTACCTGCCGCCGGTCATCTTATCGAGACGGAGATTGGCCATCTCAAGGACTTCCTTGAAGTGGCTGCCCATGACATATCGGGCAAAGTTCATCTTACCGCCCTCGGCATTCGATCCCATAGCGATGCGGGAGAGCTTCTCGATCATGACCCAGGCTTTCTCGGTATCCGCAAGATCTGCCTTCTTTTTCTTTACCAGCTCACAGGTCTGCTTATGGTTCTCAAAAGGCGCCTTCATATCCGACAGCAGGGTCTGCGCCTGATCGCGGCTTTCAAGAGCTGCTTTCACTTCTTCCGCAAGGGCATCGATATCGACACGGGTCAGTTTCTCTGTCTGCTTTGTGAGGACTGCGATCCGCTCGTTCGTATTCTTCACTTCGTTATCGTAGGCGATGAGAGTATCGTTTGTTTCCTTGAGCCACTCTTCCGGATCTTCGATCCCGTCCAGGCGCTTCTTCGCATCTTCTTCGGAACCGATCTTATTCTCTTTAAGAAGCTTAAGGAGGGCGCTTCCTGTATCTTCGATCTCTTTTTGCAGCTTCTTCTGCTGGACAGTCTTTTCCTTTAAAGAGGCATGGAGAGCAGAAAGAGTCTTTTCTGTCTCTTCGAGAGCTGCTTTATTTTTTGCGATCAGATCCAGAATTGCTTTTGCTTTTTTCTCCAGATCGGAGATATTCGCTTCCGCTTCTTTTTTAGAACTGAACTCGAGGTCTTTCTTTATCTTCTCGACATCCTTCTTCCAGCCGGAGAATTCTTTTTCTTCCTTATCGATTCCGGTAGTAAGGGATCCGACTTCCCCGACAAGTTTTGTGTTCTTCTCGGTATTCTTCCTGAGGCTGTCAGAGAGTTCCTTCAGACGATCGCATTTCTTCTTTAAGCTTGCTGCTTCTTCCGAAAGCTTTCGGATCTGAGCGTCAGCCTCTTCGATCTTCTTCGAAAGGAAAGATTGGGCGGAGAGATCTTCCCAGGAGATCTCTTCTTTCAGAAGGACCTTGGCACTTTTTAGAAGTTCTTCCTTTTTCGTCTCTACGGCAGACTTCTGCGCTAAGATTTCTTTATTGCTTTCCGCTCTCTTGGCTTCCGCTTTTTCGAAGGCGGCTTTCGCTTCATCTACGTCGTCCTGCGTGACGATCTCGCCTTCGGCTTTCGCAAAGTGGATCTTCTGCCCTTTTATGAGGTGCGTGCCGCAGACTGGGCAGTCCACCTCGCCGAGTTTTTCGAGATCCTCGCTGGTCTTTCCGGCGATCACGGCAGACTGGTTACTGATGAAAAGAACATATTTACTATCGTAGATCTTCTTTTCCTGCTTCGCAGCTTCTTCGAGAGCCATGTAGCCCTCGCTCTTTTTCTGAAGATCTTTCTCTCCTTTTGCGATGGCTTCCAGAGAAGTTTGGAGCGAAGTAAGTTCGTCCTTCTTCATTCTGCTCTGCTCAAGAAGATTCTCTTTCTGTGCTCTTTCGGACTCGACATTCTGAAGCTTGCCGATCTCTTCATTTTCTTCCGTTATGGACTTACTGAGAGATTCAAGCTCGGTCTCTTTTTTCTTAAGTGTCTCTTTATCCTCTTCCAGTTTTTTCTGACGCATGGAGATACGGTCCAGGAGCTCATTTAACTCATCGTACTTCGGAAGAAGGGCGGTCTTCGAGGCGGCCTGCTCTTTAAGCTGGTCGGCTTCTTTCTGAGAGACCTGATCCTTCTCGCACTGCTCTTTACGGGTCTTCTCTTCCTTCTCTGTTTTTTCGATCTCGGAAGCAAGGGCCTTTATAGATCCTTCGGTCTCTTTCAGATCCTTTTCTTTCTGCTCTTTCTGAATCAGAAGTGGGAGGATCTTGTTTACGACAAGAAGGACTCTTTCGTATTTGGAAGAAAGATCGGACATCTCCTCTTTTTCCAGAAGAAGCTCCTGACGTCTTTTCTTCTTCTCATCCAGTTCGTCGAGAAGGCGGTTATTACTTTCGGCAGCGGCATGTTTTCTGTTCAAGTCATCGGCCGCTTTCTGTTTTTTACTTAGATCCTCATCGAGAGCTTTGATCTTCTTTTCGTCTTCTTTGACCAGTTCTTCTAAGGCGGAAAGAAGTTCGGGAGAACCGTAGTGGTACTTCGATCCTGCTTTCAGATCTTCCGGCATCAGGAAGGAATTGACCATCTGGTTTTCGATGGCGGTCATGGCATCTTTTCTTCTGTCGGAAAGAAGCTTCATGGTGCCGCTGATCGCATCGGCATAGCGCGTATAGATGGAGTTATCGAAGATCTTCTGGAGGATATCGTATTTATCTTTACTGTCGGCCAGAAGGAATTTCTCAAACTCGCCCTGGGCGAGCATGATGATCCGCTCGAACTGGGAGTCATTAAGGCCGATGATCTCTTCGATCTTCTCGGTGACATTGGCGGAGATCGGAAGACCGCCGTCCGGCATGTAGAGCGTGGCGGAAACCGGTGCGAGGGTATATTCGTCGCCGGTCCTGCTTTTTCTAAAATGGATCTTCCTTATGACTCTATATTCTTTTCCGTCCTGAAGGAAGGTAAGCTCGACTTCCGTATCTTCGCTCTTCGGCACCAGATTACTGTGGAAGCTTTCCTTCGTCTGATTATTTCTCTCCGATCCTCCGGAACGTCCGAAGAGGGCGAACATGATGCCGTCGAAGATCGTGGTCTTACCGGCGCCGGTACCACCCTTGATGAGGAACAGGCCGTCCGTCATTTTCGTGAAATCCACGGTCGTTTCATTCTTATAGGAGATGAATGCCTTCATGCGCAAACGTAAAGGTCTCATGCGTCACCTCCCGTGATCTTCAGAAGTTCGGCTAAGATCTTCTCGGGATCTTTTTCAGAAGAATCGTGGTTTCGGACCAGATCTCCGATAAAGGACAGGAGCTGATACTCCTGATCGTCCGGCGGAGTGCCGCCGAGCTGCTCGGTATAAAACTCGGAAAAGAGATCCTCGACCGGCTTTTCCTCGACAGATGCGGTGGTGGCCGTCTTGCCGGAAGATGCGGTCGGATCAAAAGAAGACTGGAGGGTAAAAAGGGTGCCGTTTCTTTCCTCGATCAGGGCGGAAAGATAGCCTGCGATCTGCGGATCAATGCGGCGGTCCGTGATGGTGATACCTATATATTCATTCTGAAGGACTTCGGCACTGACTCTTCCGTAAACTTCCTCTTTCGTCCCTTCGATATAGCGCATCTTGTGAAGCGGTTTAATCGGGATGGAGTGGACAGAGAGTTCCTCCCCTTTTTTCGGAAGGAGCACTTCCACGAGTCCCTTATTTTTCTCAAACTTCGTTTCATCGAAATGGTAGCAAAGAGGCGTGCCGGCATAGCGGACCGTATCTTTTCCCACGGAAAGACCGGAATGGATGTGGCCTAAGGCCACGTAGTCAAAATCATCGAAGACATTTGCTTCCACAGGTCCGACACCGCCGACGACAGATTCGGAACCGCCGGGCTCGGCGCCTTTTCCCTCCGAGACGACATTCTGGTGGCAAAGAAGGACATTTCGAACCGAGGTATCGATATCCTGTGTCTTCAGGATCTTCTGGACCGCTTCGGAATAGGAACGGATACTGTCGTCTTCCAGAAGATGAGACACGACTTCCGGGAAAATATACGGAAGGAGCCAGAAAGTTACGGGGCCGTCCGGATCTTCCATCGTGAAGTGATAAAGTTCTTTTTTGGCCACACCGGAGATATGGATATTCTCGTTTTTCAGAAGCTCGCTGGCAAAGCGCAGTTTCTGACCGCTGTCGTGGTTGCCGGCGATCATGAAAACAGCGATGTTTCTTCGGTTCAGCTGCGTCAGGAAATAAGAAAGAAGATCTGTGGCGTCGCCGGTCGGATTGGCCCGGTCATAGACATCGCCGCAGATCAGGACAGCATCGGGACTCCCCTCATCGCATTTTTTCAGGAACTCTTCGACCCAGAACTTCTGATCCTCGATCATGGAGCGGCCATGGACGAGTTTTCCGAAGTGAAGATCCGCGATGTGGTATATCCGCATATAGTATTGCTCCCGCTTAGATGTAATCGGTGATCATAGTAATATCGAAGATAAGAAGTGTAATAACGACGATCGCCATCATGATGACGAAGATGCCTTTGCCGGGGACCGGTTTTGCTTTCAGAAGACCGCGCATGCAGAAAAGCCCCAGGATCAGAAAAACGATGCCGAGTCCGACGCAGATGAAATAGGCGGCAGGGAATACCACTTCCGTCTCCGCATCTTTAAACAGCATCTTGATCGTGGATACCGCAAAGGATAAAGCCAGAAACAGGATCGACAGATTCAGATTATATGGAGTCTTCTCTTCTGGTTCCGAAGAGATCTCGACATCCGGCGTCTCATTGAGGTTCGCTCCGCAGTGTTTACATACAGGAGCTGTGTTTCCGTTCTGCGCATTGCACTTGGGACAGATCTTCATAATACACCTCTAAGTCTTAAATCCGGGTAGACTTTCCGCCCGCTTTCTTTGTTGCTCATTATACCATATCAGGGTGAAGTATTCTCTTGATATCCGCCTCAAGATATGGATTCATACGCTTCGTAAAACCACTTAATTTCAGCATCTCCGCGAGGTCATATCCGATGTCTTCCGAAAGGGAGACGATGCGGTCCTTGAAGTTCTGGCGGTTCGGGTGATACCTGGTATCCTCCCAGGCCTCAAGATTACAGGGAGTGTCCGAAAGCTCACGAATCCTTGCCGAGAACTCACCTTTTTCATCTAACTTCTGAAGCGCTCTATAGGTCCACTTATGGTACGGCGGATAGACCCTTTTTAAAAGGAAGAACAGCTCCATCGCGGCTTCCATGCCTTTGACCTTACAGATCTGCGCGGCCACCGTATCACCGCGCGTCATGCAGCGCGCGTAGTTGACCTGAAGCGAGGCGGAATAGATATGCATCTTCTCGGCGATGCGGATGCGCCACACCCGGTCCGGATAGTAGTTTAAAAGAAGATTACGGAAGGCGGTGAACTCCCCGAGATCGTCCCGGTAGACCTCGCCGTTGACGGCGGTGGCCAGACACGAATGGTCGAGGGAGAGCCACTGCTGCTCGGTCATCTCGCAGTCATCCGTATTACAGTCGATCTGAAGGATATTGGAATAAAAGTCATGGATCGACATGACGCCCCGGCGCTCCATTAATCTTTCTGTATAGTAGGATCTCTCCTTCTCGGCCACAAGCTCCGTATAGGCCTGGTCCAGATCTTTTCCAAAGACATCGAGATCTTCTGTTCTTATCCAAAGGCAGCAGCCGGTCCCGAAGTCGTGGTCACGGGAGATCTCGTCATCAAAGCCGAAGCAGTCCGAACCCTCACCGGCAAGTCCCACGGCGATCCGGGATGCGTACTGCCCGAAACGGCTTCTTAACATGGGCGCGACTTTTTCATCGTAGAAACGGCGGTTCTTCGCTTTTACATCCGCATTCGGAACAATCATCTTCTGCCTCCCCGGGATGCTTTTTTTCGTAAAAGCATCTCTTCTGTTCATTGTATCGTATTTCGAAGATGAATTCTGCTGTAAAATATTTTCACGGAGAATGTGAGAAATCATGACGCTGATTCGTTTAATCAGTGAGATCTCAATCGAGACCCCCGGAGGAAAGAACTTGAAAAACGAAGAAGTTGTCAGACTTTTTGATACCTATGCAGATGATCTTTATCGCTTTGCAGTCTCTTATGTGGCATCAAAACACGATGCGGAGGATGTTGTGTCGGACGTCTTCCTGAGACTTTTAAGCAGACCAATCCTTTTCGACCGGAAATTCGAGAAGGCCTTCCTTATGACCATGACGGCCAATAAGTGCAAGGACCTTCTTAGGTCATCCGCCAGAAAGACGAGTGTAGACCTCGAATCGAATGAATGGCAGCTTCTTACGTTCGACGGGTTTACGGATAAGAACAAGGAAGTCTTCGATGAGCTGATGCGCCTCGATCCCACTTACCGGTCGCCGATCTATCTTTACTACTATGAAGGGTATTCCTATAAGGAGATCAGCCGGATCCTGAAGATCTCGGAATCGGCCGTGGGCATGCGGATCAAGAGAGGCAAAGAGCAACTGAAGATCAGATTGGAGGAAGAGTCATGAAAGACACATTTGATAAGATCGTCATGGACGAAAGCAAAAAGGAAGAGATCCGCGGGATGCTGGAGAAGAAGAAAGCAGTCCGTCCGAAATGGACGATCGCCGTCGCCTGTGCGGCCGCAGCGATCGCACTTCTGATGGCGGTACCGGTAACGAGAACAGCCATCGTAAATGCGGCTATGGAACTCGGAAGAAAGGTGTTCCATACCAAGCAGGGTATGACCATCACGGTGGAGAAGACGGAAGGCAGAAACGAAGGGGACCTCTTTGAAAGCGTCCATATAGAGTTTGAAGAAAACGTTGCTTCCCGTGAAATAGATGTGAAGGAAAAGGACGGCCGGATCTACCTCGTCGTTGACGGCAATATGACGGACATTACAGATAAGTGCAGTGATTCCGACTATTACCGTTATGAAGCTGACAACGGTGACGGGTCCTCGTGCGTGTTCTATGTAGGCGGAACGCCGGGAGACCTCGGATGGTTTGAATGCACCAAGTTCCCGGTAGAAGATGGTGAACCGAAGGATTGCATGATCATCTCATCTGAAGGAAACTGTTCGTCAGAAAATCCGACACACGAGTGGGAGAGAAAAGCCCTCGAAAATGAAGGAATCCGTTCGAATGATGCACCAAACCTTCAGATCAGTGTCAATTAAGCCGGGTAAAGAAGGGAAGTGATCCTTCTTATCTTCCCATAGGTTCGGGAAACAGGATATAAAAATGCTGCCTTCGGGAGAGGACCCCGGGGCAGCATTTTTCATGCATATGTCTTTTTCATTTTTCCAGCTTTTTTACATACTTGCTCTGTAGATCGAAAGCATCGCTTCCTCATCGAGGACCTTTGCGGAACCCTTCTGCCCGCCGACGCCGATGGCACACTTTTTCGCCATCAGGACGAGGTCTTCTTCTGTCGCAGTGACACCAAGTTCACGAAGGTTCGTCGGCATGTTGATACTTCTGTAGAAGTCCTCCATCGCCTCGATACCTTTAAGAGCGATCTCCTCGTCTGTGCCTTCTTCTTTTACATCCATGACGTTGATGGCGAATTTCCTAAAGCGCGGGAGGATATCCTTATAGACATATCTTGCCCAGCTTCCCCAGACAGCCGCTAGACCGGCACCGTGAGCAACATCGTACAGGCCGCCGAGTTCATGCTCGAGCTTATGGGTCATCCAGTCTCCGCCGTCGTTGCCGCACCCGGTCAGACCGTTATGGGAAAGGCTTCCGGCCCACATGACTTCGGCTCTGGCATCGTAGTTCTTCGGATCGTCGCGGAGGATCACGGCATTCTTCTTCACAGTACGGAGAAGTCCTTCTGCCAGTGCATCGGTGATCTCCATATTTCCGCCCTGTGTGAAATATCTCTCCATGGTGTGCATCATGATGTCCGTGCATCCGCAGGCGGTCTGGTAATCCGGAAGGGTCATGGTCAGTTCCGGGTTCATGATGGCGAATTTCGGACGGCTGTAGTCACTGCTGTAGCCGCGCTTCACGAGGCCCTCTTCCTTCGTGATGACAGAAGAATCGCTCATCTCGCTGCCTGTGGCCGCGATGGTCAGGATAACTCCCAGCGGGAGGCATCCTTTCGCCTGTCTCTTATAGTCGTAAAAATCCCAGACATCGCCTTCATTCGCCACACCATAGCCAATGGCCTTCGCAGAGTCGATCGCACTTCCGCCTCCGACACCTAAAAGGAAGTCCACGTTTTCTTTTTTGCACAGTTCGATACCTTCGTACACTAAGCTAAGGTGCGGGTTTGGAACAGCGCCGCCTAATGTGACATAGCTGATACCTGCCTCATCCAGAGAATCCGTGACACGCTTCAGAAGACCAGATCTTACGACACTTCCTCCGCCATAGTGGATCAGTACCTTCGTTCCGCCGAATTCCTTAATGAGATCAGCGACCTTAGTTTCCGTGTTCTTTCCGAAAACGACTTTCGTCGGGGTATAGTAATTAAAATCAAACATTAGCGGCACACTCCTTTTCTCACTTATGAACTACTAATATCGTATCATCTTCAGGAAGTGAGAAAAAGCAAAAACATGCCGAATAGTATCAATATTTTACTCAGATCCCCTCAGGGATTCTTCATACTTACTTCTTTAAAGAATACCTATACCACGGATTTTACTCGTCGATCACTAATCCGGACGAACGGACATTGACTGCCAGTTCCACACGGTTCTTAAAACCCGTTTTCTGCATCAGGCTCTTAACGTGGGAACGGACTGTCCAGCGGCTCATGTTCAGCGCGTCGGCGATCTCCTGATCCGTATAGCCATACACGACTTTCCGAAGGACATCCAGCTCTCTTGCGGTAAAGTCCGTACTCGATGCATCGCCGATCGTAAGGACAGGCGTTGCTTCAGGATAGACCACCTCGCCGGAAAGGACTTTCTCGATCACTTTCTGAAGCGGCAGGACTTCATATTCCTTGTACCACATACCTTCTGCTCCGGCTTCTTTCGCCTTCTCGATATACGACACCTCCGGCATGCTCGTGACCAGGATGATCTTGATCTGCGGATGGTCCCGCTTGATCCGGGCGGCCGCTTCGATCCCGTTGATCCCGGCGGTCATGACGATGTCCATGATGATAAGATCGATGGCCTTACTCTCGGCGAAGTTGATCGCCATCTCCGCCGTTCCGATGGAATCGACAATATGGAAGTCCGGGTTTTCCGATAGACTTGTCGCCAGCGCGATGCGCTGCATTTTCTGATCATCAACGATAAGAATATTATGTGCCATTTTTCTTCTCCCCCAATTCAATATGCAGTGCGAAGCGCGGTGTGCTATCTATGCGCATCTGCCCGCCTGACGATTCGACTCTTTTCCGAAGGTTTTTAAGGCCGCCCTTTTCAAGGACCGGCGCAGCTGGCGCCTGCCCGTCGTTTGTGAATGTATAGATGCAGGATCCGTCTTTTTTCTCTGTATCGATTCGGAGGTTCTTGCCGCCTGCATGTTTTACCATGTTGCCGACACAGACCGCGATCGCATGGATCAGAATGTTCCTGCTCTCATAATCGGAAGGAAGCTCCTCATCGATATCGATCGAAAGTCCGAGCGCGCGGCTGCTGCGGAAGATATCGTCGTAGGCATCTTTTGCAGAAGAGACCTCGTTTTCCTCTACGTAGGAGATGGTCCTCTCCCAAAGATTGAGGAAGTCTTTCTTCTTCTCTTCATCCGGCTCATCGATATATGCCTTGGCCGTGATCAGGGCGTGGCCCCAGTCATCGTGGAGGTGGATCTTCGAATCCAGGATCTCCTTTTCGATATTCAGTGCATCGATCCGGTCGCCCAGTACCTTGAGACGGCTGTTCTTGTGCTTCAGTCTCTCTTTCTTTTCCTCCAGTTCATTTACGAGCGCATATTCTTCTGTCACATCCGCCGCGAGGATCTCGAAGAGCTTCATGCCGTCTGTTTCCACTTTGTTCCTTCGGAAGCTCCTCGTGCTTCCATCCGGGAGAAGATAGATCGGAGACGGGCCTTTGCTGATACAGTTCCCGTACGGAGCTTTTCCCTCGGAAACCGTCTCCCAGAGAAGTCTTCCGTCGATCAGATCCTTCTTCGAAAGGCTCTTCCAGATCTTCTCCATGCTTTCGTTGTGAAGACGGATTCGTCCGTTCGTATGGTAGTAGCAGACGCCCGAGACGAGCTTGTCGACAGATTCCTTGACCGAGCTCGACTGGATCTGCTTTCTCCTCTCGCGGATGGATCTTAAGATCTGCAGGACCAGAAGAACCGTAAGAAGGATCAGGATAACTGCAATGACCGCAACTGCCACCGGGAACCACGTGCTTCTTGAGAAGCGGTCCAGGAAGGCATTTCCGCCATACACATAGGTGTAGATGCTCTCATTTGCCAGGGCGTTGAGCACAAAAAGGATCAGGATGGAAAGGATGTTAAAGGCGATGCGGCGCGCGCCGCGCTTTCTCTTGATGGCGGCAAATAAATTGCCGACATATCCCAGAAGAAGGATCAGGGCCAGAAGGAAACCGAATCCGCGGATATAGAGGATAGAGCGGTAGGCGTTGGCATCGATCGGGGGTCTTTCTACGAGCATGACGATCAGGCGCATACGATATATGTCACCCCTTCATCCTCATCGAAAGAAACTTCCGTTCCTTCCTTGAATCGTTCTTTCAGTTTTTCGGCAAAGGACGGATCCAGAAGTTTATCCGTCATGATCCTCATGGAAAAACCGACGGTCTTTCCGACGTTGACCATGATGCTGCACTTCTCATCGAGAAGCTCTGTGGAAACGGCGTGGAACACCTCGTACATCCGGATCAGGAACTCCGAGGACACCGTGCCCTTCCCGTTCATGATCAGACTGCATTTCGTCTTCGTTAGATCCACATAGTACATGGATTCACGGAGGGCATACTCGAGTTCGTTGATGTTGATCTCCGGAGAATTATGCGCAAGGATCGAAAAGTTCGCCCTACGCTTGATAAAGGCGCCGAGCACGGTGGCTTTTCGGATCAGAAGCGCCTCTTCCGGGGAACCCCGGCGGATGGAGCTTAAGATCCTCCGAAGTGAGGAGATCTCCGGACGGACGGAATCGTAGAGCTCATCGTAGAGATTCATGAGCGAATCCATCTCTTCCTTTTTACTGTTCGTCTCGTGCTCCATCTCCAGAAGCTCATTCTCATCGGCCAGTTCTTTCGTCACTTCCGTAAGGTTCGCTTTAGTCTCGTTGATCTTCGATAGATCATCCTGCCAGACGACCTTGCCTCCCCGGATCTGCTGCTCGGTCACGCGAATGTCCGGATCTTTTTCACGGGGAGAAAAATCGGCGGTGCGGTATACGATATGGCCGCTCTCATCAGCGATGTAGGCATCCAGTCCCGAGGCCTGGAAGATCGTATCGTAGTCTGAATTGGTCGGGATCAGGCCGATCTGGATGCAGCTTTCCCAGAAGGCGATGAACAGGAATTCAAAGGCTTCCTGGATGTTATAGAGCTTGGCGCCAAAGAGCTTCGGGGCACCTCCTTTTACATAGTAAACGGCGATCATGGTGATTCCCAGGATCAGGACGATCACCGGGATAAACGCCAGACGGCGGCTCGCGGAGAGGCTGCAGCGGCGAAGAAGGATCACGAAGGCCGTGATGATGCAGATTAGGGAAAACAGTACGACCATATAGTAGCCATAACCGAAACTGTATTTCATGTGATCCGGATCGAGATCCTTGATCTTAAATACGAAGTTATGAAGCGAGTTGGTGATGACGATCAGGAAAAGGAGCGCGCCGATACTGCCGAAGACAGCAGATACGATCCGGGCTTTCCTCCTCTTATATACGCCGATACGCAGCGCGATGAGGAGCGACACGAGCGGGAGCGCCAGGATCGTAAAATAGAACAGGTACCAGAGGTACTCGTTGGGCCTGGTGAACATCCCGAAATAGTTCCACTTACAGACCCGGAGAATAAAGAGGAGAATGATCGCGGAGGTGCCTATAAGGAAGAAATTCCGGATGCTCCGGTTGACGACTCTTTCTCTTATGGACAGATACCAGACGAGCGCAAAGCCCATATATGCAAAGGAAATGACGTCATATGTGTTCCCGGGGATAAACGTATTAACAATGTTATATACGAAGATCGCGACAAAGACCGATACATAAAGCAGTATTCGTTTTCGCTGAGTAACACTTATCATAAAAACCTCGCAAGAATATCACGACTCGATTTTACTACTAGAACGGTCATCATGGAGGATTTTATCATAAATACTTAATTATTCGCATCGCCATAAATAGCGGTTTTCAAAGAAAGGACGGCGAGTTTGCCTGGAAAAAGCGCGGCGCCCGAACTGGCCGGGGCGACCCACGCGGTTACGGCAGCGTATATGCGTCTTCCCGGTAAGTATAGAACTCAACTTTTGAGGCTCCTTTTTGGGCGACTGCGACATAGAGCGTGCAGGTGTCATTCGGATATAGATCATAGGTAGAAGAGCTTACATGCTTTTCCTGCAGTTCATCATTTTTCATGTATGTGATCACGTATGTCTTCGTCTTCCCGGACTTCTGACTATACTTCCCCAGGTATTCCATTTTGTAGACACTGTAGCTCGCCTTTTCGGGGGATGGGCCATTTTCCCGCATTCCCCAGATAGCGAATACAAGGAAAACCAGATCGAGGAAGATCAGCGCAGCAAGAGATTTATAAAAAGATGCTTTATTCAGCGGCTTTCCGGTCACCCTGGCACGGACGATACTTCCGAGCGCCGCCATGATGATGTATACAGTAAACACACCAACGACCGTAAGAAGCAGTATCGCCAGAGATCTCTGCGAATAATTCTCCTGCGCATAGTAGATCTTATATTCTTCTTTCAGATACTCCTCTGTCAGGAGGTTCTTGCCATTACTTATGAGAGTGCCTTCCAGCGGATTCTCTTTCGATTCCATCACATCCGCCTTGTGTCTGTAGCTGTAGAAAAGAGAAAGCCCGATGCCTAAGATCAAAAGCCACAGGGCGATCATCACGATCCACTGAATACGGCGAAGCCTCGATAGTGTATACTCGATCTCATCGTCTTGGGGGTTTATACGCTTCTTCGGAAGATCTACCACCAGCCTGTCAGGTACGACTTTTTCATCGAATACTTCATGCTTCGGGACGATCCCGTCATTTACCAGTTTATCCCGGGAAAATAGATCTCCGCATACGGTGCATACATACACATCATTTCCGGGTTCATCTACAAGTGATCCTCCACAGGACGGACATTTTCCTGCCATAGCTGTCTCTCCAATCTACTTTTTACAAGATGTCTTCTTATACGTCCTATCCTCTGTTTTCCCCATATATACTCAGTCAGGATCCGGGAGAAATTCGAAAATGTCACTTTCCTCATCCTCCGGACCGGAATCCGGGCTGATCGAAAGGATCGCCTCGGCTACTGCTTTGTATTCTCTTAACATGGCATCGTGTTCCGCGCGGATCGTCCCGCTGTCCCCGTCGTTTGCCGCCGACTCCAGTCTTGCGGCCTTGCTCGAAAGCGCCGAGGCGCCGATCATCTTCGATGTGCTCTTTAAGGCATGCACATAGATCGCATAATCGTGCCAGTTTTCTTCCTCGAAACTCTTCTTCAGGCTCTCAGTCTTTTCGGCTTCCCCGTGCGCATATTCCGCAAGGACCGACCGGTAGAAGTCCTCATCGTTCTGGCAGTACAGAAGTCCCGTACGTGTCTCGATACCTGCTTTCTTCAGGATAGCGAAGTCGCCCTCTTCCGGATCTTTTCCGAAAGAAACATCCTCCGTATCTTCCTTTACACTTTCCACTTTATCCTTCGGAAGATATTTCATCAACATCTTCTCCAGGGAATAACTGTCGATCGGCTTCGTCAGATAATCCGAGAAACCTTCCGATAAGTATCTCTCCTTCGCACCGACCACGGCATCTGCCGTCAGACAGATGACCGGTGCATTCCGGCTTGCTCCGGACGCGCTCCCTCGTATCTTCTTTAATGCCTCCGTGCCTTCCATCTCCGGCATGCGCTGGTCCAAAAGGATCAGATCGTACACATTCTTTTCCGCAAGTTCCACCGCCTCGGCTCCGCTTGTCGCCGTGTCGATCTGCATCTTCGTATTCTTAAGAAGATTCACGGCGACCGTCAGGTTGATCCTCGTATCGTCCACGATGAGGATCCGGGCCTGCGGTGCTCGGAAGGATTCTTTATAGTTTCTGGCCTCGAGGACACTCGTCTCGAACCGCTTCTGGAAATCACCCACCGGCACATCCTCTAAGATCTTCTGCGGGATCAATACGGTAAAGACCGAACCTCTTCCGTAATCACTCTTGACGTAGATCGTACCGTTCATCATGTCCAGAAGACGCTTGGTGATGACAAGTCCTAATCCCGTACCTTCGACCGTACTGTTTCGATCCATCTCCAGACGCTCGAACTTGGTGAAGAGTTTCTCTTTATCCTCCGGACGGATGCCGATGCCCGTATCACTTACGGATGCCTTCAGGATGAATGTACCGTCCTCTTTCTTTTCTCCTCGAACCATCAGGCTGACCGAGCCCTTCTCGGTATATTTCACCGCGTTGTTAAGAAGGTTCGTCAGGATCTGGCGCACGCGCACCTCATCTCCGCAGAGCTCGTCCGGGAGCGTCTGGTCCACATCGACGATGAAATCCAGTTTCTTATCATGTGCCTTGAAGAGCATCATGTTGCTTATGTTATTAAGCAGTGAGCTCAACTGATACGGCGCCTCCACTAGGTCCAGCCGGCCTGCTTCGATCTTGGAAAAATCGAGGATGTCGTTAACGATCGCCAGAAGGTTATGGCCGGCATTCTCCACATCGCCTGCATAGACGGTGATGTTCCGGAGTGATTCTTTTGCCGCATCCGTGTCCCCGTCATGAAGATCCTTCGACTTTCTGCTCTCTCTAAGGATCATCTCATTCATGCCGAGGACCGCATTGATCGGCGTTCTTATCTCATGAGACATGTTCGCCAGAAAGTCACTCTTGGCATGATTGGCGCTCTCGGCACGCACTTTTTCCTCGAGAAGTTCACTTTGCATCCTTACGAAAGGACGCACGGTGAAAAGAGAAAGAACGGCGGCCAAAAGGAGAGAGACGATCAGGATGATCACATAACTTACGACCGTGGATCTCGTCTGTTCGGAAAGCTGTCCGTCGAACCATTCGACAGAGAAGTCCACCGCGACGATGCCGGCGACATTTCCTGTGGAATCAAAAACCGGACTGTAGGCACTGTAGAACTTCCCCCACTGGTCTGTGTAAGGGACCTCATCGACAGCCGCCTTGCCTCTTCCGGCACTGGCCAGCGCCTCGGTATATTCGACCGTATCACCGTAGCTTGCCGGACTTACAAGGTCGAGGTCCATCGTGAAGATGAAGTGCTTATCCCCTGCTTCCCTGATGCTGTATACATATTCGAGTTCGACATTATCGCGGAAGACTGCCAGGGTGTTATAGATTTCGTTATATTCGGCACTGCCGACGGTATCTTCGGAAAGGTTTTTGAGCATGTCTCCATTCACAGAACCCGATGCGCAGTTGGCGATATCGAGCATTCTCTGCTGGATGGCTTTTCGGATTCCGACGCGGGCACGATACACGGAAACGGTACAAAAGAGGATACTGGAGATCAGGAGGATCCCCTCTACCATAAGTATGATCTTGGTGGAAAGCTTGTTCTTCGACGCCACGAAGATTTCACACCCCCCCTGAATTCGTTCCCTGTAAAAACCCCAAACACCTTACAATTCCTATTCATAGTACATGAAAGGACAGGTCTAATCAAGACTTCCCAGTAGTGTTGGGATACCTTCTCAAAGCAACCCCAAGAGAGTCGCGGCAAGAACTCACACGTCTGCCGTAAATTTTTTCAAAATGCGATTTCATACGGCAGTGATTTTGTCTTGCTGCCGTATAGATTTGGATTTTTGAATTTTGTACGGCAGATTTTCTGTCATTTGCCGTACAAAAGTGACTTTTCTAATTATATACGGCAATTTGTCACCCAATTTGCCGTATGATTTTTCAAATCTTGATTTTATACGGCAATACATATACGAAACTGCCGTATAGATTTGGATTCTCATGTTTTTTACGGCATTTGCATCTACTCGCTGCCGTATAGATTTTCATATTTAAATTTCATACGGCAGGCGATGATTTCAGTGAGTTTTTGAGTGACAGATCAGAATAGCAAATTAGAATTTCGGCGAGTTTCTTAACAAGCCAAAATGGAGAGGACCTCAAAGTGTCGTTTCACTTTGAGGCCCTCCGAGGCTATTCGATAGATGATAGCGATTTCTTATTTTGCGACCTCGTACGTCGTAGAGTTCTGGTTGTAGTTGAACTTCGTTGTGCTGAAGAAGTACTCGTCCTTGATATCCGCGCACTCAGCATTTCTGATCGAGACCTTGACCTTGTAGGTAGCGTCTGCGAAGTTCTTGTGCTTGATGACCTTGAAGTTCTTAACGATGATTTCTTCTGTCACCTTGATCGGATACTTGTACTTCGTCGTATTATTCAGGAATGCCTGCGTGATCTCATTTGAGCCGTCAGATACGACTGCCGTGTAGATCTCGAAGCCTCTTCTTGCGTTTCCGTAGAGGACTTCTCCGCCGTCTCCGCCGCCAGCAAGACTACTTGCATCGAGTGTGAATCCATCGATCGTGATCTTCGTCGGCAGCTGGCAGTAATAGGTCTTGCCGTTCTGCGTGATCGTGTCATAACCGTAGAGATACTGCGGATCGTAGATCGCGAGGATCAGCTGAGGAGTATAGTTCTTACCGATATTCCATACGCAGTCCTTGATCACGACATCGCCATACCATGCAGAACCGTAGTCTCTTCTCAGGCTGATGAAGTAATTCGCATAAGAGGTGACTCTCTCGAGGCGCATCGTTCCGAAACCAACGGCAGCTACACCATAGCAGCCGAGAGTGGAATCCTTGACGGTCAGGTTATATGTACCCATGTGCGCGTCGATCCTGCTCAGTTTGGAACCATTCTGCACCGTGATGTTCTTGCAGTAGTTGGTACCTGTTGTACCCCATCTGCTCTTATCCATGATACCTGTCGAATCGGCAGGACCGGTAAGATCTTTTCCGTCAGCAGCGCATGTGCAGTGATCGAGAGTGATATCAGCTGCATACTCTGCATAGAAATCATACGGAGCGGTAGAGTGTGTATTGTCTCCGTAGTTGAAGACACGGAGGTGGTTGCTGAATACGCAGTCCTTCAGGGTGACGTCTGTGCAGTGATCCAGACGGAAGAAGCCCTGATACGGAGCTCCCAGTCTCGGCAGATACGTGACCTCACCGGTCTCGCTGTTGACTACCTTACTGTTGTTGTTGAACTGCTTGTCCTCACCGGTCAGATAGTGCTTCACGCCCGATACGAGAACATTGGAGCGGACAACATTGATACCTCTGTTGACATACTGCTGTGAGTTCAGGATGTTTGCCTTTGTTTCAAAAGTACCGCCCTTTACCGTGAGAAGTGTCTCATCGATATAGTACTTGTAGATCAGGCTGATCTCTTTCCAGTCCCACTGAAGAGGTGTGGAGCTGTCGATCGAACCGTCCTTATTGACGATGACGATCTCACGCTGTGCACGTCTTTCACCGGAAGCTGTAGCGGAACCATGTCTGCCCCATCTGAGAACAGACTCTGTCTCAAGAACATAGAGAGCTTTCTCGTTGAAGGTTCCCTGAAGCTTTGTGGTGCTCTTGCTGAATGTCTTGTTCTTCATGGTGGAAGCCGTTACCGGATCATTGGAAGCGCCGGTTCCATCATACTCTTTATACTTGGAAAGATTCGGATCGAGACCCAGGTAGATCTTGATATCTCCGTCCTTCTTATTCTCCGCCTTGACGTAGGTATATCCGGTGCTGGTCTTTCTCCAGTACAAAGTCGGGTTGAGCCACTTCTTCTCGCTCTTCTTGCTCGGCTCTACGGTGAAGAGGAAGCATGAGCCTTCGGAAGAATACTTCTTGCCGGAATCGTTTGTCTTATCAAGCGGCATCTTCTGGTCGTCGATGATGAACTTGGCATCGCCCCAGTCCGTATCTGTCATGATCAGAGCACCCTTCGGGTTCTTCGGATCCATGTGGCCGATGTAATAGACGGCACCCGGATCAGCCTTAACAGGAAGACCCATCTTGTTGGCCGCTTCGTGTGTGGCAACGATTGCAGCATAATCGTCTGTCTTTCCATCACCCTTTGCACCATACTGCTTGTATGTGACATACTGGCCGGTCGTCTGCTTCTGAGCTCTGCCGTAAACATACTTGGCAGTACCGCCGACGATCATCTTGCCGTTTGCATCCTTGTGGTAAGCGAATACCCAGTAGAATGTCCAGTCAGATGTGGAAGCCTTGGTATCTGTATAGGTGGTTCCCTTAGTCGTCATACCAATATAGCCGTATTCCTGACCCGGACGGATACCATAAACGAGATATCCATCTGCACCGTCACATGCAGACCAGGAAAGCTTTACGCTTCCGACCTGGGACTGTGCCTTAAGGCCCGGAACTGCCGGACAGACGCCCTTGGAATAAACGTACTTTTCGCAGTTACCGGCGATCATCTTGCCTGCGGAATTCTTTACATAGGCGAATACCCAGTAATAGTTGTAATCCGTGTCAAGTGCCTTGGTATCTGTGAAAGTCGTTCCCTGCGTGGTCATGCCCACATAACCATACACGCCGTTTTTCTGGGCATAAACGAGGTAACCTTCCGCACCGGAGACTGCGTCCCAGGTAAGCTTTACCTTGTTCTTGCCGGCGTTTACAGCCTTCAGGTTCGTAACTGTCCCCGGCTTTGTGGCCGGAGCAGCAGAAACGCTCTTCCAGAGAGCTTTGGCTGTGATGTCTTTTGTGATCGTGTAAGAAGCACCCGGAGCATATCTCTTTCCGTCGATCTCAACACCATCGTACAGCTTGCCGGGAGCAGGTGTGATGAAATCTTCATTCAGCCACCAGTTCCAGACGGTTCCATAAGGAACGTACGCGACATCGGTCCACGTCGCACCTTTGACGCCACCATTTGCATCAAAAGTAATGGCGCATTCTTTCGCACTGGCATTGATTTTCTTAGAGAGGGAAACTCCGGAGATAACCGACACACACGCAACTGCAGCAAGAAGCAAACTCACTGCTCCTTTGAGTGTGCGTCTCAAAGCGACATTTCTCATAATGAACCTTTCTCATCCCCATTACGCATTTAGTGTAAATGGCAATTGATGAGATGTCAACAATTTGTTCACATTTTCTCCACAATGGCAAGCAATTTTGTCAACTTCGTTCACATTCAGGCGTGTTTTTTGAAGATGAGAGTGATCTTCGTACCCAGTCCGGGTTCGCTTTCGAGCTTTACCTTCGCGCCGTGATGCTGGGCGCCATGCTTTACGATCGAAAGACCGAGGCCCGTGCCTCCGATCTCTTTGGAATGGCTCTTATCCACGCGGTAGAACCGCTCGAATACCCGTTTCTGATGATCCTGCGGGATTCCGATCCCTGTATCCGCAACGGAGAGATAGACCTCGTCATCCTTTTTGGAAACATCCACGGTTACGCTTCCGCCCGGGGTATTATACTTGATCGCATTATCGCAGAGGTTATAGATCATCTCGTTCAGAAGACCGGAAATACCGGATATGGTGGTCGGGCTTCCTGTCAGATGGAGCTTGATCCCCTGCTTGTCCGCCACAGGTCTAAGACCATCTAATACTTCCGCGGAAAGATCGTAAAGATCGACATCTTCCCAATTCAGCTCCTCGGCGTCCTCATCGAGGCGCGACAACTTGATGATGTCGTCGATCAGCGCGATGAGACGCTGCGATTCTTTATAGATATCTCTGGAGAATTCCTGCGCTTTATCTCCGGTCGCCACCCCTTCCGAGATCAGTTCGGCAAATCCGGATATCGATGTCAGCGGGGTCTTCAGTTCATGAGAAACATTCGCGGAGAATTCTCTTCGCATCTGTTCTCTCGATGCGACCTCTTCCTGGATCGTGATCTTCTGCTCCTGGATCTTCTCGATCAGAGGCGCCAGTTCCGGATATTTTCCAGCCTCCGGATGATCCAGATCGATCCCGTTGATCGGGTTTACGATCTGTTTTGCTATGCGAAAAGAAAGGATACCCGAGATCACGAGCACCAGGACCAGTACCCAGAAGACCGGACGGACGGCGAGGAATGCTTTTCTGACGGCACTGAGCGGACGGCTCAGGCGAAGAACGGTACCATCAGCACATCTTCTGGCATAGTACATAGTCGACTCTCCGCTGCTCTCGGAAGTCCTTATCCCCTGTCCTTCTCCATTTGTCAAAGCTGAGGAAACTTCCGGACAGTCTTTCTCATTGGCGATCGGAAGAGGAAACTTACTGTCGTAAATGACTTCGCCCTGGGCATCGATCCACGTGATGCGGTTGGTATCATCGAGCGTTTGCAGATAGGAAACGCCATTTAACATAAGGCCCTGTTCCGCATAGGTCGCTTCCTGCTGAAGTGCCACATAGGTCTCGTCTTTGGTCTGCGTATACTGGATCCCGAAGAAAAGCACTCCGCAGAGGATCAGTACAGAAACACCTACCAGAAACGTGTTCACAAAAATCGTCTTCGTCATAGATCATTCCTCCAAAAGCCGGTACCCGATCCCGCGGACCGTCTGGATCAGACGCCCTGCAGATCCGAGTTTGGAACGAAGAGTCCGAATATGGACATCGAGTGTCCGGTTCTCTTTTTCCGAACCCAGTCCCCAGATCCGGTCGAGCAGTACTTCACGGCTCATAACGATACCTAAATTTTCTACAAGGAGTCGAAGAAGCATGAATTCTTTGTATGTCAGCGTGATGTCCTCACCATCCACACGGGTCTCGTGTCTTTCCGGGCAGACATAAAGAGGACCGACTGTATATTCGGAAAGCGCCTGTCCCTTCGTCTTTCTCCGGAGCACGGCACGCACGCGGGCGGCCAGTTCCATGATGCCGAATGGTTTGGAAATATAATCGTCTGCACCTGCATCCAGCCCGATGACCCGGTCATACTCGGTGTTTTTCGCCGTCAGCATGATCACCGGAATATCTTCTGTCGCAACATCGGAGCGCAGACGTTTTAAAATCGAGATGCCATCGTCTCCCGGGAGCATGATGTCCAGCAGAACAAGTTCCGGGGTCTGCTGGCCGACTGCCGACCAGAACTGCTCCGGATTCTCAAAACCGTCCGTATCATAGCCCTGACTTTTCAGCGCGTAGACGACCAGTTTTCTAATGCTTTCATCATCTTCCAGAAGATAGATCACATATCTCACCTCTCGAGGTCATCTTAACATATCCCCGCTTTTCCGAATAGCATTTAACCTGGATTTAACGTATATTTAACGTCAGGTCAGTAGTAGATTTTCCGATCTCCCTGTACATTATATGTTAAGGGGGGTAGAAATATGACTGTATCTGAAATTGCCAGTCTGTTTACTGGCGTCGCACTATTCCTGTTTGGTATGTCACTTATGGGTGACGGTCTGAAGCGTGTTTCCGGAAATAAACTGGAACCGATCCTTTTCCGTCTCACGGGAACGCCGCTGAAGGCGATCCTTCTCGGTGCCGGAGTCACTGCGGTGATCCAGTCTTCTTCCGCCACATCCGTCATGGTCGTCGGCTTTGTGAACTCGAAGATGATGAAGGTCCGCCAGGCGATCAACGTTATCCTCGGCGCGATCCTCGGAACGAGTATCACCGGCTGGGTCGTCTGCTTAAGTTATATGAATGGTGCCAAGGGCATCAGCAGCATCCTCTCCACCACCACGCTGACAGGTGTCATTGCCGTGACCGGTATTTTCTTCCGCATGTTCAGCAAAAATCAGGGCCGCCGCCACGTCGGTGAGATCATGCTCGGTTTTGCTGTCCTCATGGTCGGCATGAGCACCATGAGCGGTTCCGTCAGCAGCCTCGGCGAACAGCCCTGGTTCACGGGTATGCTCACCTCGATGACCTTTCCGATCCTCGGTATCCTGACCGGTCTTTTATTCTCTGCCGTCCTTCAGTCCGCTTCCGCGGCTGTCGGTATCGTACAGGCTCTCTCTTTTACCGGCGTCATGACGCTCGGGTCTTCCCTTCCGCTCCTGATGGGTATTGCCATCGGTGCCTCCCTTCCGGTCCTTCTTTCCGCACTCGGTGCGAGCACGGCCGGCAAGCGCACGGCGGTTAGTTATCTGGTCGCCTCTTTCATGGGTGTCATGGCATGTGCATCCATCTTCTATATCGCGGATGGTGTCTTTCACTTCACTTTCCTGGACTACATCGTCAACCCGATGTCCCTGGCGCTGGTCAACACGATCCTGCGTCTGGCGATCCTCTGCGTACTGGCTCCTTTCACAGACGTACTCGAAGCCGTCGCTTCGCTTTTCGTCCGTGAAAAAGCAGACGAGAATAAAGAAGCGGTCCGTCTGGAGGAACGCTTCCTCGCTCACCCCGCTCTCGCGATCGAGCAGATCCGCCTGACGATCTGCGATATGGCGAAGAGGACCGAAGAATCCATCCTTACCGCGACGGGTCTTTTCACGCATTATAACGAATCCACTTTCTATCAGGTATGTGAACTGGAAAATGTCGGCGACCGTTACGAAGACGCGCTCGGATCCTATCTCGTAAGACTTACGGGACAGGAGCTGACGGAGTCCCAGGGCCGCACGGCTTCCCTTTACCTGCATACGCTTTCGGATTTCGAACGTATCTCTGACCACGCCAGAAATATCGCGCAGAATTTTCAGGAGATCCACCAGAAGCAGATCCATTTCTCGGATGAAGCGGTGAATGAGCTGACCGTCATGATCCGTGCGGTCAAAGAGATCCTGCGTCTGATGACCACGGCTTTCGTGACCGGGGATCTGGATATGGCTTCGCGTGTCGAGCCTTTAGAGGAGGTCATCGACGAGCTCTGCGACAAGATGAAGCTGCGCCACGTGGACCGTCTGCAGAAAGGCCAGTGTACCATTACCCAGGGATTTGTGTTCAATGACCTTTCCACCAACTTCGAACGCGTTTCGGATCACTGCTCCAACATCGCCGTCGCCATCATCGAACTCGAGGCCGGCTCCTTTGATACCCACGAATACCTCGGCACGATCAAGGAGAAGCAGACACCGGAGTATCAGAAGCACTACGACGAATTCCAGAAGCAGTTCTCTTTTGATAAGGCTTAAGGAAAAGATCCGTTCCCGTTACTTTAGCGGTCACACCAGGTAGTTGTGCGCCTGGCGGTCGAACATCTCTCTGTAGCGGCCGTTTTTCTCCATGAGTTCGTCATGCGTTCCCTGCTCGATGATCTTCCCGTGCTCGAAAAGATATATCCTGTCGGCCATGCGGGTCGTCGAGAGTCGGTGCGAGATGAAGATGACGGTATCATCGCCGGCATTTTCGATCAGGTTCTTGTTGAGCTTATACTCGGATACCGGGTCGAGTGCGGAAGACGGCTCGTCTAAGATCGAGACCGCCCGATCCTCATTTCTGAGGAAGACGCGGGAGACCGCGATCTTCTGACCTTCACCGCCCGAAAGGTTCACACCGGCATCGTCAAATTCACGGGTCAGCGGAGTATTAATTCCTTCAGGAAGTGCATCCAGTTTTCTTCCGAAATCGGCTTTCTTCAGCGCAGCGATCACATCCTCTTCGTCTTCTTTTTCCGCCTTTCTAAGAAGGACATTCTCGGCTAAAGAAGCGGCATAGATGTTATAGTCCTGGAAGACCGCGGAGATCTTCTTCCTGTACTGTTTTGTGTTATATTCCCGGATGTCGTGTCCGCCGTAGGAGATGCTTCCGGAGCTGACATCGTAGAGGCGCATCAGGAGCTTAACGAATGTCGTTTTACCGGCGCCGTTTTCGCCCACGATCGCGATCTTTTCGCCCGGATGAATCTGCATCGAGATATCCGAGAGCGTGTCTTTTTCCGTATTCGGATAACGGAAAGAAACGTGGGACAGCTCCAGCGGTTCCGATCCTTTTTCCGGTACGAGGCCGTCCGCGACTTCGATATTCGGCTTATACTCGAGAAGCTTGATGAGCTTGTCGCCGTACATGCCGATCTCCTGAAAATCAACCAGACAGTAGTTGATCTCGTTGAGGTTCCTTCTTACATAGTTTGCCGCGTTATTACCCGAAGCGACTTCGCCGAGCGCGATCGATTTAACGACCAGGGCGAGATAACCGAGATAGGCCGGAATCGCGAAGAACGAGAAGATCGTGAAGACGGAGATCCAGTTCACGAGCGAGACCCATGTAAGCGGAGGTCCGTAGATCCTTCCTTCTTCCGCCGCCTCATCGAGCGCCTCGTCGAACTGAAGACGAAGGGGCTCTCTTACATCGGTCAGTTTGCACTCTTTGGCGAACTCCGGCTGGTAGAAGACACGCTTGCTGTAGTCGGCTTTACGAAGCTTCTTTCGATACTCCACCCACCAGGTGTAATTGATCTTTTCTATCTTAAAACGCGTCAGGAGATTGACGATGAATCCCGCGATCGGGAAAAGCGCCAGGATCGGATCGATGGTGAGGATCATGGCGGAGGCGACAAGAAGCGCCACGGAGCCGCCGATGATCTTACTTACGACCGTGACCGCATCCGCGATGAGTTCATCCGCGTGCTGGGATACGACCGCATAGGTATCGTAGTTTTCCGGATCGTCGTAGAAGATGAGGTCCTTCAAGCTGTTCTTCTCGGCAAGGTCTCTCTGGATCCGCCCGCTTAGAGGGATGAGCTTGGCTTTCGCCCATTCATTAAGAAGCTGATGGATCCATTCGAGGACCACGACCAGAAGGAGCGAGATCAGGAGCAGCACCATGATGCTGTTAAATTCCATATCGCCCGTAAGACCGTTGATGATCATCTTCAGGATAAAGGTGTCGTTGGCCGCCATGCCGGAAAGCAGGAGGATGTTGAGGATCATGATACGCAGGATCAGGGGCTTATCGTATTTTGTAGCGTACTTAAGAAGATACGCGACATTTCCGATCATCTGCCGGATGGTGATCTTCTCGCCTTTTTCTTTATCTTTTCTTCTTGGATCTACTTTACTCATAGAATGCCTCCGCTCCCTTCAGCATTTCTTCCGGCAGGCTGTCCTGATAGTTCTCGGCCTGCAGCATGAACATTTCGTGGTAGTGCTTCTTATTCTCCATCAGTTCTTCGTGGGTACCGTGCTCGACCACCGAACCGTTCTTCATCATGAAGATCTGATCCGCCATTCTCGCCGAAGAAAGACGGTGTGAGATGAAGACGACACCTCTGCCTTCCGAAAGGCGCATCATGTTGTTATACATGTTATATTCGGCCAGAGGATCGAGTGCCGAGGACGGTTCATCGAGGATGACCATATCCGGCTTCTGCGCGAAAACTCTTGCGATCGCGATCTTCTGCGCCTGACCTCCGGACGGGATGAATCCGGTCTCGTCGAATTCACGGCTGACGATGGTATCGAGGCCCTTCACAAGTCCAGGATGCTTCACATCAAACTGCGCATCGGTAAGGGCTTTTTCCGCCTTCTCATAATCTTCCTGTCCATCGGGTCTTCTCATCAGGACATTTTCAACCAGCGGCATCGCGAATACCTGAAGATCCTGGAACACCGTACCGAATCTTTTCCTGTAGGCGTCGCCGTCGATCTCATTGATATCTTTTCCATTAACGAGGATCTTTCCTTCCGTGACCGGATAAAGGCCCATGATCAGCTTGATCAGTGTCGTCTTGCCGGCACCGTTATATCCGACGATCGCGAGCTTCTCGCCCTTCTTCCAGGTAAGGCTCACATTCCGGATCGTGCTTTCTTTTGCACCCGGATAGGTAAAGGAAATGTCCTGCAGCTCGATACTATCTATCTCACCGATATCGGGTTTCTTCTCTTCTTCTACCCGGTCGGTCTCGAGGAATTCCTGAAGGTTTTTAAAGAGCCTCGACTCGTTATTCAGGTAGATACGGTTCTCGACCGCGTGCTTTAACTGGTCGGTCGAAAAGGCCATCGCCGTGATCATGGCGACATAACTTGAAATATCGGAGACCTGTCCGTGCTTGATGCGGAAGGCGACGTAGATATAGGCGGCGATGCCGGCCAGGACGGAGTAGCTGCCCTTCATGAGGAAGGAGTAAAACGCCGATTTCATCCGGTACTTGAGGGACACCTCGCCCATCTTCTCGACGGCCTTTTCCTGCTTGTCGAGCATGATCGAGTTGATATCGAAAAGACGGATCTCGGAGGCATATTTCTTCTCATAATACACACGCTTGACGTAGTCCGCGGTGCGCTTGTCACGGGTGATCGCCTTCTCTCTGTCATAGTTGCACTTGCCGTTCTTCTTTCCGAAATAAAGGCTAACCACCATTGGGATGACCATGAAGATCAGAAGAACCGGGTCGACCATCAGGACGATAACGAGCGACATGATCGTCGCGCCGACATTTCCTACATAGACGCCCGTCTGGATCGAAAGGTCGATCGCCTGTTCGGCACAGCGGTCGAGCGCACGGGCATATCGGTCGTAAAATTCCGGAGACTCGTAGTCCGAGAGCTTTAATGTGTCAGATATATCCATGACGCGGTGGAAGATGTGACGGTACACTTCCGGCATCTTGATCTTCCTGTAGGTCTCATACCATCCGCAGATGAAGTGCACGCACACGTGCCCGAGACAGGCAAAGATCAGAAACCAGAAAAGCTTGCTGTATTCGATATTTCTCTCGATGCAGTTGAAGATGTATTTTGTGAGATATACGAAGAAGAATACGTAAAAGATCTGTTCGATGGAGTTCTTGAAGATCGTGAAAATGAGCAGGAGACGGTCGGCGTCCCATACCTGTTTCAATGCATATCGGAGTTGTTTGAACATACTGTCTTTCTTCTTCATCTTCGGTATCCCCCCACGGAAATTACATCTAATACTAACACTATTCACCATTCTATACGCGCTTTTTATACTGCGCGGATAACAGGTTTTCGCGAAAAAACACCTTCCCCTTCCGTAAAAGGTTTAAGAATTGTTTAATTCATTTCGTTCTTTATTGACGAGTGAAGTGGGACTTTACTATTATGAGTCTCAAAAATGATTAAGAAAAAGAGGACGAAAAGATGCTTCAGATCAAAGAAATCTCTAAAGAATACATCACAGGTGATCTTCATCAGACGGCACTGGATAAAGTCAGCCTGAACCTTCGGGACAGCGAGTTCGTCGCGATCTTAGGCCCCAGCGGCTCGGGAAAAACGACGCTCCTTAATGTCATCGGCGGCCTCGACCGCTACGACAGCGGCGACCTGATCATCAACGGCATCTCCACGAAAAAGTATAAGCACCGCGACTGGGATTCCTATCGTAACCATACGATCGGCTTCGTGTTCCAGAGCTATAACCTGATCCCGCATCAGTCGATCCTCGCCAACGTCGAGCTCGCCCTTACGATCTCCGGCGTCTCCAGAAGTGAAAGAAGGAAGAGAGCGAAAGCCGCGCTTACGGAAGTCGGTCTCGGCGATCAGCTCCACAAGCGTCCGAACCAGATGTCCGGCGGTCAGATGCAGCGCGTCGCGATCGCCCGTGCCCTCGTCAACGATCCGAGCATCCTTCTGGCCGACGAACCGACCGGCGCGCTCGATACCGAGACGAGCCTTCAGGTCATGGAACTTCTGAAGAAAGTCGCATCGGACCGCCTGGTCGTTATGGTCACGCATAACCCGGAACTTGCGGAAACATATGCGACACGTATCGTTAAGCTTCGCGACGGCCGGATCATCTCCGACTCCGATCCTTTTACTGTTGATGAAGGAGCTCTCGAGGAGCCGAAGCATAAGAATATGGGAAAAGCATCGATGTCCTTCCTGACCGCGCTTTCCTTAAGTTTCAACAACCTCCGCACCAAGAAAGGCCGTACGTTCCTGACCGCTTTTGCCGGATCGATCGGCATTATCGGCATCGCCCTGATCCTCTCTCTCAGTAACGGTGTGAATAAGTACATCGAAAAGGTGCAGAAGGATACGATGACCTCGTATCCGATCCAGATCGAGGCGCAGGCCATGGACCTGGCCGCTCTCATGGAAATGCAGGGCGGAAGCGACGGCATGCGTGATGATCTTGATCACGGACTCGACGGTGTCTATGTGGATAACTCCACGTTTGAAATGGCCTCCACGATGTCCCTCAATATCAAGCACAATAACCTCACCGAGTTTAAAAAGTATCTCGATGATCCGAACAGCGAGATCCATAAATATGTGGGCGAAAACGGTATCATCTACTCCTACTATGTACCTTTTACCGTATTCTCCTACGATCCGGAAGGGCAGCTCATTAACCTCGACGGAAGTACGCTCCGCGAGGAACAGCGCCGCTCCGGCGGAGGCAGAATGATGGGCGGTCTTCTTGATACACCCTCGGTCGAGAACATGTCCGAGATCATCACCGGGACGGACGGATCCCTCGTCAGCCCGATGGTGAAGGATACCTACGAGCTGGTAGCCGGAGAATGGCCTGATGCCTACGATGAGATCCTCATCACTCTCGACGCCAACAGCGAGATCGATGTGGTCACGCTCTATAAGCTCGGACTTCTGCCGAGAGAAGAATACAGAGATATCGTCAATAAGCTCCGTAAATCCGAGTCCGTCGATTTTTCGTATCAGAAAATGAACTACGAAGATGTCATGAATCACACCTTCTACCTGATCCCCGCCACCGATTCCTATATCAAGCAGGAGAGCGGCTTTTATAATTCCGTCGAAGAAGGAGATAAGGAGTTTTCCGCCGTGCTCGAAAAGGCGATCCCGCTGAAGGTCACCGGCATCATCCGCCTGAAGGACAGCTCGGATATCGAGCTGATCTCTGATCCGATCGGCTACACCCGGGCGCTCACAGAGTATCTCATTGACTACGCGGGAAAGAGTGAACTCGTCAACGACCAGTTGGCCAGCCCGGAAAACAGTGTCCTCAACGGCGCGAAGTTCTCGCCATCCGACGACGCCGCGAAGATCGAAGATGCGAAAAACTGGCTGTCGAAACTTTCCGCGAAGGAAAAAGCGGATATGTTCCGTCAGATCCTCGAAGCCTACTCCGCCGGAAATCCGGATGCAGATTCGCAGATGCTCGACATGACAGATAATGATCTGGCCGCGCTTTTAGATAAATTCCTTCTCTCCTCCGAGGAAGATTCGGATCAGCAGCTGCTGTCGATCTACGACACGTATATTTCTGTCGGGACCTTTGAAGAGAATATGACCAGCTTCGGCTATGTGGACCGCGAGACACCGAGCTCGATCAATATCTACGCCGACAGTTTTGAAGGTAAGGAAGGTATCACGGACTGCATCGACAAGTATAACGAGACCGCGTCCGAAGAAGATTCGATCGTCTATACCGACTACATCGGGCTCCTTCTTTCGTCCGTCACCACGATCGTCAACGTGATCTCCTATGTCCTGATCGCATTTGTCGCCGTATCCCTGGTCGTCTCCTCAATCATGATCGGCATCATCACCTACATCTCCGTTCTCGAAAGAACGAAGGAGATCGGTATCCTCCGCGCGATCGGCGCATCGAAAAGAAACATTTCGCAGGTATTTAATGCGGAGACATTCATTATCGGACTTCTGGCCGGTCTCTTCGGTATCGGCATCACGCTTCTGCTTTTGATCCCCGGTAACATGATCATTGCGGCGGTCGCCGGAGTTTCCGATGTGAAGGCACAGCTTCCGATCGTAGGCGCCATTACGCTCATCGTCTTAAGCGTCATCCTGACGCTGATCGGCGGTTTCATCCCGTCGAAAAAGGCAGCGAAAAAAGATCCTGTCGCCGCGCTTCGGACCGAGTGATCTTCTTGAAAAGAACCGGAAAAATGGATCCTTACTTCATATCGATAAGGTGATTGGATCCGCAATACGGACAATAAGCCAGCGTCTGGTTCTCTCCGAGTTCCAGACTGGCACCGCAGCTCTGACACTTAAGGGAAACGATACGTGTCCGGGCTGCTTTTTCATTCCCGTCATCGTCCACCGGCGAGCTGTTCTGGCTGGCCATATATTCGTAGAAGACCGAAAGCGCCTTCTTCTCATTCTCCGTGATGCCGTTCGTGGTCTCGGCGATGCGGATGACATCGGCCTTGAACTGCGACAGCTCCTTTGGGTCGATGCGGTTCAGATATCTTCTTACGTTGGAAAAGCTCTTGCCCTTGTCGGCCAGGATCATGCGAAGCTCATACCGGTAATCCGGATTGGTATTCGGATCGTCGATGAGCCTGGTGCACATGTCATCAAGGATCGCCTGCTCCTCCGGAGAAACACCGTCGGCCTTGGCCACATAGTAGCAAAGCGCAATACGGGCCAGTTCCAGGTAAGACGGATCTGTCACCGGGGGAAGGTTCGGCCTGGCCACACGGTCATCGTCGACCGAGTCGTTCCTCTTTTTGTAAAGAGAATTGAAATCGGCCATGGTGTCGCGGCAGGAATCGACGCGGGAATCCCTCAGAAGATTGAATAAAAGTGAAACATGACTGCCAAACATTCTTTTGTCCCTTCCGTCTTAGAGGAGCGGAGTATCGTTGTACTGCTTTCTCTCACTCTTATTGACGTGGATGAACATATTATGCAGGAGGTTAACGCTCGACAGAATCACTTCGCCCTGATTGAGTTTGCGGACATGCTTGATCGCATAATCGTCGAGGTGCGTCTCTACGGCCTTGATTTCGTCATTCAGCATGAGTCTGTGGATCAGGAGTGTACCGATCTGACCAAAGAGGACCGGAGATACGTCCTTCGGGTTCTGGGAGGTCAGGTAAAGGAATACGCCCTTTCTACGGCCTTCTCTTGCGATCAATGTCAGACCGCCGTGGAATTCCTTTTCGGAGAATCTGGACTTGGCGTATCTGTGGACCTCATCGATGAAGAATACGAACGGGCAGACATTCTTCTCGGACATAACGAAATTACTTACGAGGTCGATGACCATGCCACCGATACCTTCTGCGGCACCAAGTTCCGAGGTGTCGATATAGAGGCTTACGCCCGGAAGATGTACGAACTCATCGATGACGTCGAGGAGGTTATACATGCTCGGGTCATTCGAGAAGAAGGTAAGGAATCGCGTGTTCGTCATCTGATACTGTATCTTCTGTACGAAGGAAGCGTTCGAGTTCGCCTTCAGAGAGTCGTAACGGTATCTGAAGTTATAGTCCTTGTCTCTGTCAGGCTCGCAGACGGATTCCGCCTGGATCTGTTCCGGAAGGAGCTCGATATTAAAGTCGGTATCATCCTTGGATACGGAAGCGAGATTCTCCTGCACCTCGTCGATGTTCGCACCGACCTTGAAGTAGTAGGAATCGTCGCCGATCTTCTTCATGTAGCGGAGAGACGTGATCGCCTCAGAAAGAACCGCACCCTGGCTGCTGTTTTCCGTCTCGAAAAGTTTCTCCCACTGTTCCATTCTGATCTTGCTTGGGGAGATCGTCGTATCGACACCGAGGGTCAGTTTCGTGATCTCATCGCTGGAGAAAGCGTCTCTGTACTCACCTGTCGGATCGATGATCAGGGCTTTTCTCTGTGTGGAGATGAGCTTGTCGAGGATCGCGAGCGCCGTGGTGGACTTACCACTGTTCGTCGCTCCGATACACATTACGTGACGGTTAAAAAGGGTGCTCGGCTTGAGCGTAACATTCGCCTGGGATCTGTTAAGGAATGTCGCGAATGGCGGAAGCGGTTCTTCCTTTTCGCGGGAAAATTCAAGAGAGTGCAGGAACAGCTCGTAGATCTCGTCTGTTGCCAGATAGACCTTATCGTTGATACCGAGTGTCTTAAAACCTGCCAGTTCGAACTTCTGGGATTGCGGAGACATAAGAGCGATCGTATCGATGCAGATCTCCTGGAAGCCAGATCCTTCACCGGCCTTCTCGGCAGGAGTCTTTCTGGAAGCTTTATTCTCGAAGATCTCTCCCAGGAAAACACCCACTGTCGAGTCAACGACGACGAAGTTGTTGATCGTGTTGGGCAGGAATGAAGTACTTAATCTACTTCTGTCATTCATCAAATCGAAGTTTTCGATCTGTGCGATACAATTGCTTCTGTATACCTGAATAACGGTTCCCAGATAGTAGTCCTGAAGGTTTTTCCCTTCATAAAGCGAATCAAAAGTCATATAAAGTCTCCCATGCTGTTTATATGTTTCGCGTCCAAAACGCTAAATAATATTATACTATAGGCCGAATGATTTTGAAATTGGCAACTTGTGAACAAAGAGAAAACCATTCAACGGCCCGCCTTCCGATGTGCTATTATACCACTCGTCTAATCACTTATTAAATGTACGATTTAGACAAGAAATGTACCGATTTTTGATATAATATGTTTCTTCTGTGTAGTAGTATTGGTGCTCACAAATAAGAACAATTTTTGACAGATTATGGCATATGGGACGGCAGATAAGAAATAAAAAGGCAACTATCATAGACGAGACGACCCCGCTTCTTGTTCTGGCGGGACCAATGTTTCTGGAGCTTTTCCTCAACACGATGCTCAACAATGTGGACACGCTGATGCTGAGCCACTATAACGAGTATGCCGTCGGAGCTGTCGGAAACGCCAATACCATCATGTTCATGATGAACATCCTCTTCAACGTGATCGCAACAGCGACAAGCGTCGTTGTCGCACAGTACCTCGGCGCCAAAAGATACGATAAGATGAACATGATCTATACCCTCTCTGTCGCCGTAAACTTCGTGGTCGGTGTGATCCTGAGCGGCGCTTTCTGTGCGGCAAATCCGCTGATCATGAGATTTCTCCAGGTGTCGCCCGAGATGCGCCCCTACTCCATGATCTACATCTACATCGTCGGTGGCGGCGGCTTCCTGACTGCCGTCTGCAACGTCATGCTCCAGATCCTCCGCTGTAACGGTCATACCAAGATCGGCATGTGGGTCACTTTCGGCATCAACCTTTTCAACATCGGCGGCAACTACCTCTTCCTTTACGGGCCTTTGGCTTTCCTGGAGATCGGCGTAGCGGGCGTGGCCATCTCGACCGTAGTCGCCAGATTGATTGCCGTGATCGCGCTCATCGCTTTCTTCCTTCTGACGAAGACCGGAAAGCTCTCGCTCCGTTATCTGCGTCCTTTCCCGAAAAGGCTCCTGGGGAAGATGATCAGGATCGGCCTTCCGACCGCGGGCGAGAACCTCACCTACAACCTTTATCAGACCACGCTTCTTTCTTTCGTCAACGGTATGGGAAACGATGCAGTCAATGCGAGAGCTTACTGCAACACGCTCATCTCCTTTGCCATGATCTTCTCCAATGCCTCGGCGATGGCTACACAGATCATCACCGGCCATCTGGTCGGCGCCGGCAAATCGGAGCAGGCCTATAAGCGTGTCTTCAAGACACTGCGCACATCGATGCCGATCACCGTCGCCCTGGCTTTGATCAATGCCGTTCTCTGCCCGTACACGCTCCGGCTATTTACCTCGAACCAGAACATCATCGCACTGGGGCAGATGATCATGTTCGTAGATGTATTCATCGAGATGGGCCGATGCCTCAACATGACTTTCGTCTGCAGCCTGAAGGCCGCAGGTGCATATGTCTTCCCGCTTCTCATGGGTATCCTCTGTAACTGGGGATTAGGACTGACGATGGGCTATACCGTCGGTGTCGCGCTGGGTGTCGGCGTGGCCGGCATCTACGCAGGAACGGCCACAGATGAATGCATCCGTGGCCTGATCGTCATGTATTACTGGTATAAGAAAAAATGGTTCGGTAAGTCCGTCGTCGATAAGAAGGATGTCCTCGAACTGGAAGCGTCCGAAGAAGCCTCACATTAACGCCTCCTTGTCAGCTTCACATTAACGTGACCTTATTCCTTCCGTTGTGCTTGGAAGCATACATGGCCTTATCCATCCGGTTAAAGACCTTCTCGAAAGTATCCTCTTTATTCAGCTCGGTGACACCGACGGAACAGGTGATGTGACAGATCTCCGGGAACTGGTATTCCTCCACCCGTTTTCTCAGTTTTTCCGCCAGCTCATATGCCGCATCAGCGTTCTTTTCGCGGCAGATGATGACGAACTCCTCACCGCCCCAGCGTCCGGCCAGTGCTTTTTCCTCAGCGGCAACTTCCGTCAGGATCTTCGCAAAATGCTTCAGCGTCGTATCTCCGACGGAATGGCCATAGTTATCGTTGACCGCCTTGAAGTGGTCAAGGTCGAGGATCATGACAGAAGCAGGGACATCACTTTTCTGGCAGAAGGACAATGCATTATTCATCTGCGTCTCCACCTCGCCGTGATTGAATACGCCGGTGAGCGGATCCTTGATCGCCATCTCCTCATACGTCTGAAGAGTGGAAAGAAGTTCCATGGAATTGTCGTGGATATCCTGCACCATGAAGACGAATCGGTAATCCTCCTCGTTATAGGTCTGTGCCCGGCTGAAGATCAGCTTGACCCAGATGTACTTCCCTTCCAGGTTCCTCATCATGCAGTCATACGAAGACGTACGTCCCGGGGTGAAATTCTTCTTCAGGTACTCCGGATCCGTGCGGCGCAGGAACTGTTCCTGATCCTCCGGCCAGATCATGTTCACGATCATCATTCTCCAGTCGGAATACTTCAGGTTGTAATTGACCACATCGTCCGAGATCTCGGTGACGTTGATGCTGCTCGTCGTATCCTGCACCAGATCGATATACATCGAGAAAAGATACGAACTCTGGATCGTGTTGATCTTCTTGCTGGTCAGCGATTCCTGCAGAGATTCGTTGTCATTGAACTCATCTAAAACGAAGATGTACTTCTTTTCTTTTTCAAAAGGATAGACCGTCAGCTGTACCAGATGCGGCTCCTGCTCATTATTGAGGAAGAGTTTTAAACGGCGGCTGTACTTGTCCTTAAAAACGCCGGTGCTGTCCGCGAAGATCTGATAGTCTCCGGAGACCTTTTCACTGGAATCATTAAAATGGAACCAAAGATCCAGTATGAGATCGTGATAGCTTCCACTCTCTTCCAGGAAGTCTTCGAAGACCCCCCGGCGGACGACCGCCTTATATGTGTCGATCGAAGAATCAACTACGATCAGCGCATCCACATTTCCTAAAAACAGTTCGGCTGCATCTTCAATACTATAATCAGTTATATTTTTGTCTTTCATAAGCCCTGTTCCTCTGATAATCCATGCCATCTCACTTCTCGATAAACACATGATCACTCATGTAACAAGTAAATTGTAAGACGAAGAAACTAAAAGATTATTAACCAAATGAAAACAAAACGTATAAGTTTGTGAACTCAATATCAAAAACCACATAAATCTATCTGCACGCGGCTTTATCTGAACAAACGAAATCTCACCGTATTAGTGCTAGAGTTTGTCCGCTATTGCAAGTTCTGCCAGCGTGCTAATCTAAAAACGAAGAACAAATTGGAAAGACCTTGAGGAGGATCAATCAAAGGGAAGTCAGCCGACGCGATGGTAAATGCATCGAATCCTGTAATGTGAGGAGGAGAAAGTCATGGCAACTGTTGAACGTATTTCTAAAAAGAAGATCAGATACAGAAAAAAGATGACAAAAGGGGACCGCCTCTTCGCCATATTTGCATGGACTTTCTTCATACTGGTCTCGCTTCTGACCGTCTATCCGCTCCTTCATATGATTGCTTTATCCTTTAGCGGCAAAGAAGATCTGGCCCATAGTGGAGGTCTCTACCTGATCCCTGGAAGCCCGACGCTCGAAAACTACAAGGAATTTCTTTTCAACCGGATAAATGTCCCGCCAGGCGTTCCTTGTCACTACCGCAAGAACAGTCTTAGGAACCGTCACGGCGCTTCTGGCCAATGCATTTCTGGCCTATATCCTCAGCAGGAAAAAGTTCCTTTTTAAGTCCGGTCTTTCCCTGTTCTGGATCTTCACGATGTATGCCGCCGCCGGCTATATCCCCACAATGGTTCTGTTCATGCGTCTTCATTTAACGAACAGCTTCTGGGTATACATCATCCCCGGCATAGTCAGTGCTTTTCATGTCCTCGTTATAAAAACATATATGGAGAATATTCCGGATTCGCTGGAGGAATCGGCCCAGCTCGAAGGCGCAGGGCATCTGAAGATTTTCTGGAGCGTGGTGAGTCCGATCTGTAAGCCGGTGTATGCCGCGATTGCATTCTTCATTGCGGTAAGTCACTGGAACTCCTGGTTTGACGCCTTTTTATTCAACCGAATGGCGCAAAAATACACGACTCTGCAGTTCGAGATCATGAAGTATCTGACCACTTTTTTTGCGGCTCAGACCGGCACGATATCGACGAACGCCGTAGTGATCGAAGAGGTCCATAGACCCGCAGTTCAAGCTCTTATCCCCGCTGCATGTGTTTTGACGATGCTTCCTGTCATCATCCTCTATCCGTTCTTCCAGAAGCACTTCATAAATGGACTTCGGATCCGCGGCGTGAAGGATTGAGGCCGGATCGAAAGCCGCGTGAATCATTGAGGTCGTAGCGAAAACCGTCTTATTCTTATTCGTTTAAAAAGTGAGGAGGAGAAAGTCATGGCAACTGTTGAACATGTTTCTAAAAAGAAGATCAGACGCAGAAAAAAGATGACAAAGGGAGATCGCCTCTTCGCCATTTTTGCATGGACTTTCTTCATATTTTTTTCGATCGTGTCCGTCTATCCGGTCCTTCATATTGTCGCGGCATCATTTAGTGGAGCATATGATCTTTTCTACAGCGGAAAAGCTTTTCTGATTCCCAAAAGACCGACGATCCAGAGCTACGTGGAAATTCTTTTCCATCGGAGCAACATCAGGCAGGCGGCTCTTATTACTATCGGAAGAACAGCACTGGGAACTGCTGCAGGGCTCCTGGCCAATGCATTCCTGGCTTATATCCTCAGCCGGAAAAAATTCCTTTTTAAGTCCGGTCTTTCCCTGTTCTGGATCTTCACGATGTATGCAACCGCCGGATGGGTCCCTATGGTCATACTATTCAAACGTCTTCGTTTGCTGAGCAGCTTCTGGGTATACATTCTTCCCGGCTTGATTAGTGCTTTTCACGTCCTCGTCATAAAAACATATATGGGGAATATCCCGGATTCGCTGGAGGAATCGGCCCAGCTCGAAGGGGCGGGGCATCTGAAAATATTCTGGAGCATAGTGAGCCCGATCTGTAAACCGGTGTATGCCACGATCGCATTCTTCATTGCGGTTCAGCACTGGAACTCCTGGTTCGACGCCCTTTTGTACAACCGGATGTGCTATAAGCTCTCTACGCTTCAGTACGAACTGGTAAAGTATATGACCGCTACTGTCTCGGCTCCTACGTCGACGAATATTCATAGCCCGACGGATCCCGAAGTCAATGGTATCACACCGCAATCCATCTCCGCTGTCGTCTGTGTTTTGACGATCCTTCCCGTCATCATCCTCTACCCGTTTTTACAGAAATACTTCGCAAACGGACTACGGATCCGCGGCATAAAGGATTGAGGGTAAAGAGGAAAATACAATAAGAAACCCGATAACTTGTTTTTCACCTGCTTATCCAGTTTCTTTCAGCGACAGAAGGTCGGGTTCGCATAACAGTATACGATTCCGGCGATCTTCACGGCTGACAATATGATCAGCGATATGGTAACCAGCATATACTTGTTTCGTTTATATATCAAAAACCACAGCGCAAATACAATCAGTGCCGGAATCAATCCAAGAATATAATACCCGCCGTATTCTATCGGGAACAAGAACCAGAACCGTTCCTTAAACATATAACGGTCAAACTTCTTAAGGCCTTTTTCGTACTCTCTGGCAGTATTTTCTTTTTCCTCTTGACGCACCTGCTCCGTAACATCTTCAAACTTGCTAAAGTCATACAGGTCTTCTTTTTTTATGTCTAAAGAAGTATTCGGGGAATCCAGCAAAAATACAGAAAACTGTTCTACGTTCTTGCCGTCCAGGGAATTCTCATAATAGATCCTTGTAGCGATTCTGGTTCCTTTAAACAAAAACACTTTATTTCCATTATTACCGGTTAATTCTATATCCTGGAGAGGAGAATACACAGCTTCCGGAGAACCGGGAACTGTATTTTTATCATTGTGGGGGCGTATTATATCGTCCGTAAAATGGTGCCGGTTCGTATGGGTCTTTGGCATACCGATCAGCAAAAACATGGCAATCGCATTGATCACAATCAAAACCAGGCATATTATCTTTAAGTATTTTTCTTTCATGCTCACCACCCCTGCCAATCTATGCTGATATTTTGATTGTATCGGTATATGGTTAAATCATGGTAAATCAAAGATTAAGAATCGATTAATATTTGTCAGAGTTCTTTACTTAACAGCAGCTCCATCGGCTGAGCAAGTCCCGGATAATCGATCGTAAGATTGCCGCAGTCTATGTATCCGAGTTTACGGTAAAAGTGCTGGGCTTCTTCATCTATCTGTGTAGAAGTCATCACCATCTGATATCCCAGCCTTTTCATATCCTCTTCCCAATGCTCCATCAGCATACGGCCGAAGCCTTTCTTCTGCCTGTCTTCACAGATAAAAAGAAGTGTGCAGAACGGTGTGTTATCCCAGAAAAGATTGTAACGAAGAATACCTATAGGTGTCTCTCCGTCGAAAAGAACATATCCCTGTTTGTCCCGCACTTTCTTTTCAAATTCCGATTCCGGAAGATGCCTGTCAAGGCTATACCAGAATTCTTTATCTTCTATTTGCACATACTTGATATTCATCTTTTTGTCCACCTTCTTTTGCCTCATTCTATCGTATTTCGAAGAAGCAAATCAATGCGCCTCGCAGAGTATTGCAACCATAAATCTATCGTGGTATAGTTTATCTAACGAACGTTCGATAGATTGGAGAAAAGATATGTCATCGGAAGCAACAAAAGAAGCAATCATGAACACGGCTTTGACTATGTTCGCGGAGAAGGGGTATGCGGCCGTATCGATGCGGGATATATCCGGGGCTGTCGGCATACGGGCAAGTACGATCTACTACTATTTCAAAAGCAAACAGGATATCTTCGATGCCCTGATCGAGATGGTGGATCAGATAAGCGAAAAACTGAAAGATGGATTCGCCCAAGCACTGGGACTTTCGAAAAAAGTAAAGTGCGCGGATTTCGTCAAAGTCGGAAAACTATTTGTCACCGGATATCTCAATAACGAGAAAATCGGGACTGTTCTTCACATGCTGGAGAATGAACGCTTCCATGATACCAAGGCAGACGAGGCCTGGAAAAAGATGCTTTTCACGGATCCGATCAGGAATGCAAAGGAAGTTTTCGAAGCGCTCCATAAAAGAGATTTTATAAAGGATAAAGATTCCGAAAGGCTCGCAGTCGAGTATCACGGAATCATCACACTCGGATATTTTACTGACGATCTGGATGCGATGGAAAAATCCCTTCGTGCATTCTATAAAAGAGTTTTCGAATAGGAGCCAAGTCATGAAAGTATATAAGAACAGAAAAGCCGGAGAGAAGATACTGGAAACCTACGACATGCTTCTCAAGGAGTGGGGATGCGAGTTTACTGAAATAGATCTTCAGACGGAATACGGTACGACCCATGTGATCGTGTCCGGAAAAGAGTACGGCGAACCGATGGTGCTTTTCCACGGCGTGGGCGACGACTCGGCGCTGATGTGGATCTTCAATGCAAAAGCACTTGGGGAAAAGTACAGACTCTATGCCGTTGATCTACTCGGTGGACCTGGTAAAAGCAGACCGAACGAGAACTATAAGAAGAAGTACGATGAGGTCAAATGGATCGATGAGGTACTCTCCGGACTTAATCTGGAAAAGGCCATGTTCGCAGGTGTTTCGATGGGCGGATATCTGGTGCAGCTCTATGCATTAAAAAGACCCGAAAAGGTCATAAAGGCCATTAGTATCTCCGGCGCCGTGCATGCGGGAACAAAGAAGAATGGGGCAAAGACACTGCTTAAGATCTTCCTCCCGGAAGCACTTTTCCCGACGGATAAAAACGTAATCAAACTGCTTAAGAAACTGAGCGGCAAGAACTATGCTGTCTTCACGGAGAATAAACTGATACTTGAACACTACAAATATCTGCTTCGGGGTTTCAATAACATGGCGATGAATCCGCATCATGTGTCGGATGGTTTCAGTTCGGAGGAAATCGACAGTATCAGAGATAAGGTCGTCTTTCTTGTGGGAGATGAAGATCCTTTCGAGAAACTTGGAGGCAAGCAGCTTCTTATCGACTTGAAGATGAATGCCACCTTCTATCCGGACGCAGGGCACGGACTGAACCATGAACTGGCGGAGCAGATCAATCAGAAGATCATTGAGGTCATGGCAAGTACGAGATAACAAAAAACCCGATAACTTGCGTTACCGTGTTTGTCAAGCACGAGTAATTCGAACCGTTACGCATAATGTTTGCGAACGAAACGCGCTTGCCACAGTTGCTACGACTATGGCGATCTTTTCTTTCTGAAAGAAAAAAGCGTCCGAAAAGGGAAGTCTGCACCTTCTTGTAATTCAATTCACTTTTCGAAAGGTTACTACCGCATTTATATCGTGCACAATCATTACAGATCGTCTTCCGTAGAGAAACCATTACTCGGGGGGAACAAATACCAATCAATATCCAGTTCGGTCTGAGTCGCACAGCAGAACTGCATGACTGCCATAGATGGTCCCAAGATCGGTTTGTCAGATCCATATACTATTTCCGGAACCACCTCAAGAAACAGATATGCATTGTATTTTGTTCTGATCAGATTTAGCTCTTCATATTTGGATAATAACGGCTGGATGGTCTTTTCCATCTGAACACTGAGGTCGATATCATATTCTCTACAAAAGCAGCCGGTCCAACTTGTATTATTATACGTGCCTCCGTATGGAGTTGTCTCACCTTTACGCCATGTGCGTTCTGGTTCTATCCCGAGAATTCTTGTTATCTCTGCGGGGTCAAAATCTCCACGAATACTAAAGTATGTGTAGCATGTGGTTTGTTCCATAAGAAAGGTCCTCGAAACTATCTACTTCTTGTTCATCTACCCATAATACAATGTTTTAAAGGGTTTCCCCCACCGAGTTCATTATATCATGACTCGGTTAGGGGATAACTCCTATTCAAACTCAGTATCAAAGTATCGTTGTTTAAACAACAACTGAATAAAGTGGTCTTTATTTGGCAAAAAAGGTTTCGCGAGGGTTCGTCTCCCCCCTCAAACAGGATTTCGGGAAAATCCGTCCCGTATTTGTAATCATAAAAAACAGGAATAAAAAACCCGGAAACTTTTTGTTTCCAGGCTTTCTAGCCGAATCCGTCCGAATTCGTACATTGTGTGGCGGAGAAGGAGGGAGTCGAATTAAATCCTCCTATTCCTAATTCGCACAATATATTGAAAATAGGCGCTTTCAGACTATGGATGAAGTGAAAACTGAATTGGTCAGCCCACTTTTCCCATTTGAATTCATGCTAATTGTCGTCAAAACTGTCGTCAGATGGTCGTTCCATATGCAGGAATCTCATTCTCCTTTGTACTCATTATATCTCCGAAAAAGTAGATTATCCTCTTTCATCCTGTAGCAGGGATACGCGGTTATTGATGATGGCTATTACATCATCCAAACTCTTCTGTCCATAAAAGTATGCCGGCATTTCTTCGTTGATTATACTGATCACCGTGTAGTCATTAATCCAATATCTTGAGCAACTTTCAATAGCACGAAGGTAACTATCTTCGATAGATTGATCCATATCGGTTTTCTCAAATGCGCTTCGGCAAACCGGGAAATACATGTCCTGCGTCTGCACATCTTCGTCAAGCATCGTACGAACAAGTTCCCATGCACCATCCTGACACGAGGAACACGCTGTAATAGCTGCACAAGATACCAACTTCATATATGGGCCTCGCTCGTCAGGGGACGGAATACCGACCAACACCTTCCCGTTAACCGCGGTTCCATTCCTTTTATCAAACGAGTATCCATACATACTGGCAACCGGAGTAACCGATCCGCTTTCTATGTTGATCTTTTCAGGTATATTCGCCTGAATATATTGAGCAATCTCCCGAAAAGCACTGTTATCAAAATCGTATTTCCCATTCTCTCCTATGAACATATCAAAACTGTTCCCAAGAAGATAATCAAAGTAAGTCGTTCTGTCCGCTAAGCTATAGAGAGGGTCATTCCCATTGTAGACGGTTTGTACAAACGACTGATAATCGGATATTTTAATACCTTTTCGATTGTCAGCTTTATCCTCGCTCAAAAGAAATCCGGATAACGTAAACTGAAGTGGAATGTAGAATTCTTTGCCTTCTAGTTCTGCCATTTCGAAAATATGAAGAAAATAGTCATCTTGGTTCAACTGCAACTCGTCGATTTTCCCTTTCAGATCGACCAAATACTTGGGGCTTTGGATCTCCATGTATTCAGATCCGTCCAGAAGCACATCCGGGCCCTTTCCGGAAACTATATCTGCCATCAGAGCAGTCGATGCCTCCCCTCGAGCACGGTTGAACTCACGCGTAGTATCTTCAGAAAGTGCATCATCATCTACATAATTCCAGAATCGATAATCATCGATAATGATCGCATAGTATTCATTGCTGTTATTGTTGAATCTCTGTACTGCCTTTGCAGCAAGTTCAGTAACTTCCTGAAAATATGCACATTTGATTACACGTTTTCCGATATGTGGGTTATTAGAGGACTTGGTCAAAGTATGCATATATGGAACCGCCTCTATGGTATTTACCACAATCACTTGATTTTCTTTCGCTGAAACAAGCTGTGCATCTCGGGAATCTGTATACGAAATACCCGTAAAGTTAAAGTCCAGGATCTTGTTCTCTTGCTTTTCTGAGAAAGACCAACACATTAGTTTTCTATTTTCGACAGAAACAAAACCCAGTCCGTTCATTAACTGTTTGAAATGGAGATACTGCTCCGGGATATCGATCGTTCCGGTAATACTATCACTCTCAGTACTGATCAGCCATGCTTTTGCGGTCTGAGCAGAAGAACCATTTACTATGATCGTATTATCATTGAACACTCCAATGTCATTTATGATTTCAATCTCGTCAGTTTTGATTTGCGAGCATGTAATTCCATCGGAAACGACAATTGCCGGTTTTCCTGATGTATTTGCGCCTTGTGGATACCCGTAAAAATAGTACTTCCCTGCAACGAAAACAAAACCTCCTACAGTACCGGGATTCAATTTGGTTCCATTATCAGGATCAATAATGATTGTTTTGAGATCGGTCATTTCGCCTGTCTCTGTATTCACGTTATACTCGCACCATTCGACAGACATGTCTTCAGCCAAGTGCTTCTCAACCAGTATCTTGGTCTTCCCATCCGCTTCATGAATGTTTTTGACAGAAATCGAATCCTGTTCTCCGACACCAAAAGCCGAATACAAATCTACGCACCACAAAGCACTCTGATTGTCGGAAGCAGTATCATAGCAGGACAGAAATCTATATAAACATTGCTCAGTCTCCCTCTGACTACGTTGTCCTTCGTGAACGAAATATGCTTTGTCTCCTACCGAAGCATAGAATTCAGATTGCATGTAGCCATCATCCCGAACTTCCGCTTTTCGAACGGCATCCGGCAAAATCTCAACTTCTTTATCATCCCACCATTCCATGTATGATTCTTCGTTCAGAACATGAGGATATGTTTCTTCGGTAATCACTCGAGAAGAAGATTCTTCCGATCCTCTCGTCACCTGATCTTTATCTGACTTATGGCACGCTGTCATTGGGATCAGCAACATAAAACATATGCTTGACGCTATAATCTTCTTCATATATCCTCTCACATCCTCTCTTACTCGCAGAATTACATATTCTTCTCCAGGATCATAAAGGTTTTTTCCTGAACATCATCAATTCCTTGATATCTATCTTGTTCTCAAGATCCCTCATCATTCTCATCTGGATCAATACCGGCGTCAGAAACAAGTCTGTCGAAATCACTCTGATAAAGCTTGTCCTGAATAACTCGATACTTTTCAAACTCACTTTCAGCAAATGCCTTTGCAATTTCCGCCGTTACTTTGCCTTTATCTTCTAGTATCTCAGCATCGTTGAACTTCAAAAACGCATCCAGTTTATCGACCCAATCAGCCATGGTCATGGGAATATGCCGTCTTGCCTGTCGGGCCGCATAATCAAGATACATGGTTACAATCTCATTTAACTCCTGCATTTCAGGTTTAGTGAGATAATTCTTGGCTACAGAAACATCCGCCTTTACGATCTTTCCATCCGGAGCATTCTTCCACGAAGTCAATCCCATATTCTTTTTCTCGTGATCAGCCCTGTTATATATAACCTCAGCTGCAGTATTTCCGTGTATTGCAAAGTGCATCTTGTTTTGTACTGTTGCAAAGAAATCCCGCGTAATCTTACTATCGACCGAATAATCCACGGACGTTGCATAAATATCTGTTATCTTCTGATAGAATCTTCTCTCACTTGCGCGGATCTCTTGGATCTCGGATAACAAATGATCAAAGTAATCGTCATCGAATATTTGACCATTTATGAGACGTTCCTTATCAAGCACATACCCTTGTCTCGTGAATGTCTCCAGCACCTTTGTAGCCCACTGTCTGAATTGTGTTGCACGTGCGGAGTTTACTCGATATCCCACGGCAATAATTGCGGCAAGGTTATAGAACTTATATTGATAAGTTTTCCCATTATCGGCAACTTGTGCAAAATTTGCACAAGTTGAACTCTCATCAAGTTCTCCTTCTTTAAATATGTTATTCAGGTGCTTGGCAACTACACTTCGGTCAACATCGAACAACTGCCCCAACGCTTTCTGCGTAAGCCAAACCGTATTATCTTGAACACGAACTTCTATAGTATCGCCGGTTTTCTTTGTGAAAACAAGGAAGTCCGCAGTACTGTTCTTAATATATTTTTTGTTCTTATCTTCACTTTCAGACATGAACACCGCTCCAACTTTTAGGAATGAGACCATTTTGTTTCAAATTAAACAATCTCTGATTTTGCTATCCAGCCAGTCTACTTTTCTCTTGCATTTTACCACAACTGCAATCAAAACTGTGGCCGGAATGGGATTCCCCGGATCATCTCTCGTTAACAACCGTAGTCGCTCGGTTCTGGATATTTCTGCACACATCCTCTATTGATCTCTGCCCCTCGATATACCCGGGAGCTTCCTCATTTACTATCATCATGACGCTCGGATCCGTTCTCGTGACAGTAGTGACCTCTCCGACAAGGGCCGAGAATGCCTCGGAAGTCTCCGCTGTCATGTCGTATTCTGCGTACATGATCGTATCTGCCGATCCCGTCTGCGTCGCCAGATTCTTTGAATTCTTTCTGGTGCCGAAATGCTCTCAGAGAGATTTCTTGAACTAATATATTAGACGGTCAAAAAGTCAAAAAGGTGACACCTAAATTGAGAAAAATATCCTTGGTGTCCATCTAAATTGTATCAAAACAGGACCGGTGCGCAGTGATAAAAATGGGGAAACCTATAGCAGATAAGTAGCTGCCCAAGCGCCTTTGCTAAGCAAAAACATCGGAAATGATCATGAATTTGCAACGAAAATGGCTTCTCATTACAGCATATCTCTTCCCAATCTTGCGAAGGAATTTATCCGAAAAAAGAAGAAATGACTACTCAACGGAAGGGGATTTAAGGCTGAAACAGTACAAGGATGACCCCGAAAAAGCTCGGAAAAGTGCCTTTGAAAAATGATGAAAAAAAGCAGGATAAAGGAGTGACGTCAATTTTGACTTCGTCACTCATATACAATGCCGGTCAGTGCCCGTCATTAGGTCGTTTCAGAGAATTGGATGATGATATTTTTATGACATCAGTTTTTCTCCGAGATTGAAAATGTGACATCAAAAACCTGCAAGGCCCTGATATCAGGGCATGTCTGTGACGTCAATTGTATTCAAACGGAAGCAATGTGCTGATTGAAAAATGGCCAAAAAAACAGATCGAAAACCGGGATCAGAATGAAAAAAGTGGGTTCGGGCTACCGCCCGCTTCTTCTGCGTTCGGTGGCAAGCCGAATGCTCTGCTTGCCTTACTCCAAGTGCATTTGTGTATACAAATGCGATGCTTGCCTTATACCAAGTGCACTCATTTTTGCCCGAACCCACATAACGATGCTGTTACCATTATCAGCGCCTTTCTTTCAGATAATCCTGGATAAGTTCGCAGGTCTGTCTTGTGATCAGTCCGCCATGTTCACCCTGTTCGTGTATGTAACGGTTTCTTAGTCCTTCCGATAGTGTCAGAAACAGACCGTGATGCCAGGTATACAGATCTCCAAAAACATTTTGGGGACTAATAAGCGTGTGATCATACCACCCCTTGAGTAGATTCCTCCAGCTCCGGATCGGTTCTCCTTCGATGCATCCTCCGTTTTCTACAAAGTAGTATCGGATGAAATGTCGTGCTTCTTCTTCGGAAAAAGTCATTCCCCGAATCTCTGCTGCTTGGATGACTTCTGCTTCCGAAGGAATATCGGATGGGCCTGCCTGACATG
>JAFZKB010000024.1 GCA_017551865.1 Clostridiales bacterium
AGTATCGGAGGTCTATCAGCAAGCATAGAACAATTCAGGTCTGACAAAACAGACCGGCTGTGATACCGGTCTGTTTGCTGCGCCCGAATTGCACAAAAGAAAAACCTGCCAACAAGCTATTGATTTTTGTTAGCAGGTTTTATGTCATGTTTTTGAACCTTACGCGTTCAGACGAGCCTCAAGAGCATCGAGTTCGTCATAGAGTTCCTTCGGCATCTTCGGACCATAGGACTCGAAGTGTGCACGGATGGACTTGGCTTCTGCCTTCCACTCGTCCTTGTTGACGGTGAGGAGCTCTTCCATATCAGCGTCTGTTACGCTCTCAAGACCTGTTCTATCGATAGCGTCAACTGTCGGGAGATATCCGATCGGAGTCTCAACAGCCTTGCCTGTACCAGAGCAGCGCTCAACGATCCACTTCAGAACACGGCTGTTATCGCCGTAGCCCGGCCACAGCCACTTGCCGTCTTCGGACTTTCTGAACCAGTTAACATAGAAGATCTTCGGCAGCTTATCAGCATCGGTAGCCTTACCGATGTCGAGCCAGTGCTGCAGGTAATCTGCAACGTGATAGCCGATGAACGGGAGCATAGCGAACGGATCACGGCGAACCTGACCTACCTTATCGGAGATAACAGCAGCGGTGATCTCGGAACCCATGATAGCACCCATGAAGATACCGTGGTTCCAGCTAAAGCTCTGGTGAACCAGCGGGATAGTTGTCTTACGACGGCCACCAACGAGGATAGCGTCAACAGCAACACCGTTCGGATCTTCCCAATCAGGAGCGATAACCGGGCACTGCTTAGCCGGAGCTGTGAAACGAGCGTTCTTATGCGCAGCAACCTCTGTAGAATCCGGTGTCCAGTCCTTGCCCTGCCAGTCGATGAGGTGAGCCGGAGCATCGTAGCCGATGCCTTCCCACCAGATGTCGCCATCGTCTGTAAGAGCGCAGTTTGTGAAGATCGTGTTCTCTCTGCAGGAGAGCATAGCGTTCGGGTTGGATTCCATGGATGTTCCCGGAGCAACACCGAAGAAACCAGCTTCCGGATTGAGAGCGTGGAGACGTCCGTCTGCACCAAACTTCATCCAGGAGATATCGTCGCCGAGGGTCTGTACCTTCCAGCCCGGGATTGTCGGAACGAGCATTGCCAGGTTGGTCTTACCGCAAGCAGACGGGAAAGCGCCGCAGATGTGCTTAACGTTGCCGTTCGGATCTGTGAGCTTCAGGATGAGCATGTGCTCAGCGAGCCAGCCCTCTTCACGAGCGAGAACGGAAGCGATACGCAGAGCAAAGCACTTCTTACCGAGAAGAGCGTTTCCGCCGTAACCGGAACCATAGGACCAGATGAGCTTCTCTTCCGGGAAGTGAGCGATGTACTTCTTGTCCATCGGAGCGCACGGCCAGGTTGTCTGATCCTTAGCACCATTCTCAAGAGGAGCACCTACGGAGTGGATGCACGGGATGAACTCGCCGTCAGCGCCGAGCTGATCGAGAACAGCCTTACCTGTTCTGGTCATGATCATCATGTTGACAACAACGTATGCACTATCCGTGATCTCGATACCGATCTTGGAGATCGGGGAGCCTACAGGACCCATGGAGAACGGGATAACGTACATGGTACGACCGTGCATGCAGCCTGTGGAAAGTTCAGTAAGAGTCTTCTTCAGTTCAACAGGATCGATCCAGTTGTTCGTCGGGCCTGCATCGTCTTCGCTCTTGGAAGCGATGTAAGTACGGCCTTCTACACGGGCAACGTCAGACGGATCAGATCTGAAAAGATAGCATCCCGGATGCTTTGCCTCGTTTAATTTTGTTGCCATGCCGCTGGCTACCATAGCGTCGAGCAGTTCCTGCTTCTCTGCTTCAGTACCTTCGATCCAGCGGATCGCGTCAGGTTGAGTCATCTTTGCGATCTCGTCAACCCATGTCTGCAGTTTAACATTTGTTGTCATATGCATAACTCCTTCCGTTTTTGTAATCCTTATTTTCGGTATGCTTTCGGGGCATACTTTGGATTAAAATGGGCTTTGATGCGTTAGCAATGGGTAACTGCCCCCACGCCAAACCGCGATCACAATAAAGATTAGCACAATTCCCTATGAAATACAACTGTAATAATGCCCGAAAATGCCCGAAATCAAACGATTTTGTTAATAAATGAAAATCATTTCAAACGGCCTGGAAAACATGCCGGAAAAGGCAAAAAAACACCCCGGTGAGAAAGGAGAAACACCGGGGTGAAAAAGAAAGGAAAAAGAAACTGAAGTAATAATTAGTCTTTTGCAATGGAAGAAGAGAAGTTGTACTGTTTAACAACATCCTCATTCTCATAGATCTTGGTCTGCCACTTGTTCGCCGTCTGCAGGATCATCGTGTACGGATTCTCTTTACCGTCTACGAGTTCCATATCGCCCTGATAGCTGATCGCCTGAGCTTCATCGTCAGACAGGAGCATGTACTGGGAGACCAGGAAGAGAGATCTTACGCCTACGCTCATGTGTACGAGCTTCGGGTTGATCGTATATGTCGGAGCTACGGAGAGGGAACGTCCACCGAAGGACAGACCCAGTGTAGAAGTAGCGGTCTTTTCCTCGAGGAGGAAGAGCGGCTTGCCTTCTACGCCAACTTTACCTACATCATGGAAAAGAGCCATGATGATCGCAGACTCATCGTCGAGCTGCGGCATCAGCGTATCCTTGATACGGATGAGCTGCTTCGCAACACCAACGGAGTGAATAAGAAGACCTTTTTCGAAAGCCAGAGGACCTTCCAGCTCAGCCGGAGCGGTCAGCCAGGATGTACGATTCTCGAGGAAATCGATGAAGTGATCGAATTCGGTCTTTCTCTTAATGATCTTCGACTTAAGATCGTTATAGAGTTCGTCAACATTATCTTTGGTAACCATGATCATCGGCATGATCGCGCCGACGCCCTTGCCGGAAGAACGGCTGCCAGAGGAAGAAGATGATTCAGCGGGTGCGCCGGTTACATTTCCCTGACCGTCTGTAAAGTCATACTTACACTTCGGGCAACGAATCGCCTGATTCGCAATTGTCATACCACAATCTGGACACTTTTTCATATGAACCTCCTTTGATATGAACCTAGAATTTGTATAGGATTCACATCTTCCACGTTTCCTTTCGGGATGCTTATGTGACTATTCTACAACGAATTGGAGACTCAGACAACCTCAAAGACTCTTGAAGTACGCAAAAACTATGCCAAAATACGAAGTTTTTACAATGTGTTCATTTTTTCTTTGATTTTGGAGGATGGTTTACTTTGTAATTTCGACGCATGCCCCGGAAGAAGGTGCCGAGATGGAGCTGTTTCGGGAAATACTGCATGCGGTTATAAAGGTGCGCGGTGAGTACCATCTCGAGTTCCTGCGGGTTGACCTGGCGGTTCTGGTTCATCATGAAATCCGTAGTTCCGGGGGCCTCGAAATAGAAACGGTAATTCGCACCGTAGGCGTCGCCGAGCCCGAGAAGATGGCCGAATTCATGGGCGCACTCCTGCTGGAAAGCATGGCGGTCACTGTTCTGTCGGATCGTCGCGCTTCCCGGGTGTTTTTTCGACCAGTTTAGAGTCAGCGCTTCCGGCTGGAAACTCTTAAAGAAGCCCCAGAACCAGCGCCACAGGGGACTTGTTACATAGCCTGCGCGGTTCTCGGAATAGGAGAGCTTGACCTTGATAAAACGCTGTCCCGGATAGTCATTTACAGCCTGCGGGGTCTGATAGCGGATAAATTCCAGCGTGACGCGGGCCGAGGACGGGTCCGGTGTCATCTGTTCGTCGGACGGGTTGTTGTCCTGGGTGAGGACACGGTAGCTGGCGTGCGCGCGGGACATCTCATAGCCGTCATCTTCAAGCCAGCTCATCGGATATTTACCGGACCAGTTCCTGCGGATGCCGGCTTCGGCGACATCGGCGTAAGTGATGTTGGTACCGGGATAGTAACGGAACATCTTGGAGGAGTAGCGAACGAACACACGGATACGCATGCTGTTTCCGACAAGGATCAGCTGGATCGGCACCTTGCGGGGGTGCGGATACGAGATCGGATAACGCTTGTCCAATGTGCGCGACGTGATCTCTCGCTTTGTGTTTGGATCGTAAACGTGTTTCATCGGCTCTCCTAAAAAACTCGATTTTCCCTCATTCTATCAACAGAATACCACGAAACGCACGGAAAGAGTATAATAGAGCCGATAACACCTGATCACGGGAGAATGAAAATGAAACTGGAAGGCAAGACTTTCAAGATGAATGTAGTGCTTCAGATGCATGTCGTTGACCATGTAAATGAGAAGGCTTCTTTTGTAAAAGAACTGGATGAGGCACTGGTACTTCTGTGCCGCGAGATGAACGTCCCGTTCCCTCTGTGGCTGTCGAAAAACACCAGAGAGTTTGCGCAGTTTCATCAGACGACCTTCTTCGAAGACCAGTTTTCCGATAACAAGGTGCCATTCGACAGATTCATGATCCGTCTGATTGGATAAGGTGCGTTTTCTAAAGGAGTCCGAATATGCGTATAGATAAATATCTGAAAGTATCCCGTGTGGTCAAGAGAAGAACGGTGGCCAATGAAGTCTGCTCCGCAGGCAGAGTCCAGATCAACGATAAGATCGCCAAGCCGGGATCCGAGGTAAAAGCCGGTGACATCGTGACGATCCGTTTTGGTAACGGAGAGACCCGTTTCAAGGTCCTCTCGATCAAGGAGACCGTCCGAAAAGAAGAGGCTTCCGAGATGTATGAACTTCTAAGCGGAAAAGAAGTGGAGTAACTTACAATTACGTTACAATTGCCCCGTAAGTGCGTACAAGTTCTCTTTTTTGTGAGATAAATAGGATAAGTAATCATTCTATTTGATGCGGAAAGGAATCTATGAAGCACAAGAGGATAAAATCTCCGGTAGGAAAAGTAGCACTTTTCGTGGTCTTTGTGATCGTGTTCGCTATGGTCGTGGCACGATTGAACAAAGAGCGTGAGATGCGTGCGCGTGTGGAAAAGCGGGCGCGTGAGCTGGAAGTGGCAGCTGCCCAGGCCAGTGCCGAATATGCCGATGTAGCCGAAAGATCCAGAAAAGCAGGTTCCGATGACTACGTGGAAGAGATCGCCAGAGAATCTCTCGGTATGGTCATGCCGGGTGAAACTGTTTTCAAAACTTCTGACAAATAGATCACGTAGATGTCTAAATATGTAGATAAAAAATATATGGCTCCAAGTGAGAAGATCACGGGAAGCCAAATTTTGTGCTTTTTTCTTTTCCAATTGAGTAAAAATCCACATTTCTGCCATAAATGATTAGAAACACTTCTTCCCAAGGCTTTTCGGAAGAAGGACGGCAATGGGTTGAAAGAATGAAAAATTTTGTATTCTAGGAGGAAATTGGTGGGATGAAAAAATTGGCAAAAAGATCACTGGCACTTCTGATGAGTGCAGTGATGACGACAGGTGTTTTCCTGGTCAGCATGCCGAAGAAGGAGACTTCTGTAAACGCAGATTCTTCTATCAAAGACGTCATGTATGGCGAGGAAATGCTTTCTTATCTGAAGAGCGTAAGTAATAAAGACAACTCTCCGATCATATGGTTTGGAAGTGACGGAATGAATGGCGGAAGCGGACGCCGCTGGAATGTGGTCGGATTTGACGGGACCGGTGTAGCACGTGATGTCAATTCCGGAGGCATGACAATACTCAATCAGCATGCTGTTATGACGGGTGAATATTATTATGGAGGAAATGTGAATGGATACGTCTCTTCAGATCTTTTCTGGATATTGGATACAGTTTATTCCGCTTCTAATGTTGAGCGTACTGCTCTTGTACAACAGAGTTTTAGTGACGATAGTGGCACTGATACTGCGAGATACTGGGCGCTTTCGATGAGGGAGGCCTCAGGTCTGGCGCTCGGCTTGCGAAATGTCACACGCCCGAAAGGGCAAGAGGTTATCGGCTCTGCCTGGTGGACACGGTCAATGGTCAACGGCAAGCAGGAAGCGTTTGTCATGTACGAAGGAGAACTCGTAGAGATGACTACACATAACAACAAAGTGGGTTGTCGTGCTGCCGGCATTATCGATCTTTCTAAGATAGCGTTTATTAAGGCACCGGATGCAAAAGATAAGTACAGAGAAAGTGGATTTAAAAGTATTGAAGAATATTCCGGAGAAGAATGGGTAATGACGGTGTTTGATCAAAGCTATACTACCTTCTCGGCAAGTTTAAGTAAAACAGAGCTCGAACCGGGTGGCGAAGTAGGCATCACATATTCCGGCGGATACCCGGTAGAAAACTGCGGTGTATCTGCGATCCTTTGCGACAAGGATGGAAATATGCTGAGATACGGTAGCGTAGATACGACCAGTTCATCAGGGGAAGTGACAATGACCCTTCCTTCGGATCTTGAGGATGGAGACTATGTGCTCAAGGTCTTTGCTGAATCTGTTGAAAAAACCCATAATACGAGTCGATGCACGAACATCGTCAACATTGATATCAAAGTAAAAGAGGTCATTCCTCCTCCGGGCCCGGTATCGAATCCGCAAGCGGAAATGGCCGGAAAGAATAAAGTCACCATTACATGGGATGAGTATGAAGGTGTGGAAGGATACCTGATCTATTCTGAAAAGGCAGGAAAATTCGGATATGTCGGAATGGTGAAAAAAGGAAATCCGACGACTTACACAGATACTAAGGCGTTGGATACTGAAATAAACAAGTACTGGATCGCGGCATATGTAGTAGACAAATCAGGAAAGGTAATCATACGCGATATTGACCCGCAGGAGAAGCCGGATGCACAGTCCAAGGGAGGATGTCCTGCCGTTACCGGCCTTAAGGCAACTGCGCAGACCGGGAAAGTAAAACTCACATGGAATGCATCGATCGATGCTGAAGGATATCTTGTCTATGGCATCCGGGATAACACAGCGTATACATATATCGGCATGACGACACAGGGAACGACCTTTACCGATACAAAAGCATCGAAGACCGGTTGGAATTTCTACTGGGTATTCCCGTATTATAAGGATGGGGACAAGATGATTGTCGGCGGAACGGCGAAGTACGTATACGGTAAAGCAAGATAACTTTGATCACATATAAATGAATAAATAAAGTCTAAAAACAGGAGGAAATTGGTAAAATGAAGAGCTTTGTTAAAAAATCATTGTCGCTTCTTATGAGTACAGTGATGGCAGCAGGAATATTTCTGGTCAGCACGCCGAAAAAGGAGGCTGCTGTAAATGCAGCCTGTGCGGCGAAAGACATCATGTGCGGTACGGAGATGACGGATTATCTGAAGAAAGTATGTAATACGAAAAATGCTCCGACCGTAAGGTTTGCCAGTGACGGAATGAATGGTGGGCGAGGACGCTGGTCTTTGGTCGGATACGATGGAAGTGGTGTAGCGCGCGAAACAAATGCGGGATGCATAACGATTCTTTCGAAATACGCAGTTATTTTAGGTCAGTATTATTATGGTGGAGACATGAATGGCTATCCCGGTTCCGATCTTTGCTGGATCGTAGATCTGGTCTATACTTCCAGCAGCATCGAGCGTCAGGCAACCAAAACGCTGAACTTTAAGGATGATAGCGGTGAAGAAAACGTAGAATTCTGGGCGCTCTCTATGCAGGAAGCTTCCGGAGTAGCCGTTCCTCTTCGAAATATCACTCGTGCAAATGGTAATGGAATTACAGGTTCTGCCTGGTGGACACGGACGATGGTAAGTGGAAAGCAGGATGCCTATGTTATATACGACGGACAGATCGCGACAAGACCCATACATACCGGCGGCATCGGGTTTATCTGTGCATGTCATATCGATCTTTCCAAGATTGCATTTGTTACAACTGCCGGTGAAAAGGACAAATATAGAGGAGATGAACTTAAGACAATCGATTCATCTACGAAAAATGAAATCGTATTGACTTTGTATGATTCGGACAAAGCGGACTTCTCTGCAAATTTGAGTGATACAACGCTGGCGCTCGGTGGCACTTTTGACATTGAATATTCCGGGGCCTACTCAGGATCTGACCGTGGTATTTCTGCTGTCCTTATCGACGAGAACGGGAAAGCGGTAAATTACGGAAGCGTAGTTTCATCGAGTTCTTCCGGCACAGTAACCATGAAGGTCCCTTCGGATCTTGCGGAAGGAAACTATACGCTCAAGGTTTTCTCGGAATCTTTTTACTCTTCCCCGAATACGAACTGCTGCACGAACACCGTCGACATCGATGTCGAAGTAAAAGAGATCGTCACGCCTCCGGGTACGGTATCGAATCCGAAAGCAGAAATGGCCGGAAAGGGCAAAGTCAATCTTTCCTGGGATGAGTATGAAGGTGCAGAAGGGTACCATATCTTCGCAGAAAAAGGAGATACTTTTGAACAGATCGGCGCGGTAGAAAAAGGTGAGCCGACAACTTTCGCGGATACGGCAGCGCTCGATACAACTCTCAACAAATACTGGATCGTGCCTTATGTCAAAGACAGCAAGGGCAATGTCGTTGAACGCGAGATCGATCCGCAGCAGGAAGAACCGGACGTCAAGGGCAAGGGAGGCTGCCCGGCGGTGACAGGCATTCAGACTGTTTCGATGACAGGAAAAGTAAGGCTTACCTGGGACGCTTCTCCTGAAGCAGAAGGATATCTCATCTATGGTATCCGTCCGGGTGTACCATATGGTTATATCGGCATGACAACGAAGGGTACCGCTTTCAGTGATACTAAGGCATCGAAGACCGGCTGGAATTACTATTGGATCTATCCGTATTATGTGGATGCAAACGGCAAGATGATCGTCGGTGGCGTACCGTCATATGTATATCAGAAAGCAAGCTGACAGCAGTTGTTGATCTATTAGAATGATTAGGGGACCATCTCAAAATGCGAGATGGTCCCTTTTTCTTGTGAGAGAAGCAGGTTGTATGATTTTTATGGCTGATGGGTCAAGTTCAAATGATGGTGTTTAACTGGTAATCACAATTGGGTTTCGCGAAAAAATATCTGACCTGCTTTTGGATACCCCCCCTGGGGTATATTACGATCGACAGCAGGATAAAATTGTTGTTCATCGTCATCTTATCCTGCTACTATTCGTTGAAAATTGCTTTTCGAGATATATTGGGGTAAATCTTTGCCCCAATCATGTATCTCATCATATTCTTTTCTGAAATCTTAGTTTGAGTGTCATGACTTTTAGCCGCGTTTCCGGCCTGGATACCCCTCTCCATGCAGGATGAAAATCGCATTTTCAACAGTTTTATCCTATCGACATTCGAAAAAGGAAGGGGACCAGCAAATGGTTGTTGCGTAATAATGCAGAAGTATGATTATGAGACAGTTCCTTTTTCAGATTTTTTTGATTTTTTAGTGAGTAAAAGTTCTTCCAATTCACATTAAATGATACGAAACCTAATCACAAGGAGGATAAAAAGTTGAAAGGTTTAGTAAAAAAGTCGTTGGCACTTCTTTTAGGTGCGTTGATGTCGACAGGGAGCTGTGTTGCTTTGCTGTCTGGAAAGGGGGATACTGTGAATGCTTCTTCTTCGCCACTTAAGATCATGTATGGCGAAGAAATGTCCCAGTATTTCAAGATGACATGCAATCGCGATGATTCGCCGATCGTGTATTACGGAGAATCAACCGAGGATCATCTCCCCATAGATTGGTTCGTAGTCGGTTGTGATGGAAAGGGAGTTGCACGCGAAAACAATTCCGCAGCACTTACGCTTCTGTCTCGCCGCAGTTTGAAGGACGAGTCGTATGCACGTGCGAATGCTGACGATTATTCTCAGTCGAAACTGTATAGTGATCTGCCCAGAATTGTTTCCTTAGATAAGAATGAGGATTCGGCACTAAAGCCGCAGAGCAATGCGGAGTCTATGTCTCTGAAGTATGCTAAGGTATGGCCGCTTTCCCTTCGCCAGGCTTCCGGACTCGCATTTTCTTTGAGAACGGTGGAATTTGAGGATGGCACATCTACAAAGACCTGGTGGACACGTACCTCTCATCATTCGAAAACATTCGTTATGAGCGACGGCCTGATCGATGAAATCAAAGCAACTGATAAAGCCGGCGTCCGTCCTGCCTGCAATGTAGACATGACGAAAATCGCTTTCCTTACGGCTGCCGGAGAAAAAGGACAGTATCTGACAGATGGCCTTTGTGTTGTGGAAGAAAACACAGACAACAAATGGAAGTTGGTCCTTTCTGATAGCAAGAATCAGAGCTTTTCTGCGGAGCTCACAGATTCTTCTGTACTTGCACTTGGCGGTGAGGCAAGCATTGAGTTTGCAAATGCATATGAAGCTGAAGATGCAGGTGTTTTCGCGATCATTTCTGATCAAAATGGTGTAGCGGTAAGATATGGTCTTATCGCAGATGGTTCTAGTTCTTCCGGAACGGCAACCTTTACTATCCCGGAAGATATGGCAGAAGGCGAGTACGTGCTCAATGTATTCTCTTCCCACTTTAACAACGGAAATGCAACCGAAGTATGCACAAATGTAGAAAGCATCAGCATTAAGGTGAAAGAGTTCATCCCGGCTCCTGGTCAGGTATCTAATCTCAAGGCAGAAATGGCCGGCAAACACACAGTCATCCTTTCCTGGGATGAGTATGAAGGCGTGGAAGGCTACAACATCTATGCAAATAAGGAAGGTACTTTCGAACTGATCACAACAGTAGAAAAAGAAGCGGAGACGACCTATACAGATGAGAATGCACTGGATGGCGTCATGAACAAGTATTGGGTAGTCGCTTTTGTTAAGGATAAGGAAGGCAACATCATTGAACGTGAAGTTGATCCTTCTGGTGAAGCAGATGTTCAGTGCAAGGGCGGCTGTCCGGCAGTTACCGGCCTTAAGGCAACTGCACAGACTGGAAAAGTAAAGCTTACATGGGAAGCTTCTCCTGAAGCAGACGGATATCTCATCTATGGTATCCGCCCGGATAAGGCTTATGGTTATATCGGAATGACGACAAAGGGTACGGCATTTACCGATACCAAAGCTTCCACAGAAGGCTGGAACTTCTACTGGGTATTCCCGTATTACATGGATGATCACGGCAAGATGATCGTCGGCGGAACACCGAAGTACGTGTACGGCAAAGCAAGATAAGATTCTCGACATAATCTGTTTTCAGAAGTAAAATAGCCGCCCTTTCAGATCCGATCTGGAAGGACGGTTTTTTCATGCTTCTGAAATACCTGTTATCAGAACTCGTGTCTGGCCTGCATCGCTTTCGAGAGCGTCACATCATCAGCATATTCGAGGTCGGATCCCATCGGAAGTCCGGAGGCGATCCTCGTGACCTTGATACCGGACGGCTTGATGAGGCGGCCGAGATACATCGCTGTCGCCTCGCCTTCGGCGGTCTGGTTCGTCGCGATGATAACTTCCTTCGTCTCGGGATGCTCACGAAGTCTCTCGATAAGCTCTTTGATCTTGATCTCGTCGAGTCCCACGTTATTGAGCGGGGAATATACACCGTGCAGTACGTGGTAAAGACCGTTATAGTCGCGCATGCGCTCCATCGTGGATACGTCTCTCGGATTTTCGACCACACAGATCGTGGAATGGTCGCGTTTCGGATCCGAGCAGACCGGGCAGGGATCCTGGTCGGTGAAGTTCTGGCACACGGAACAAAGCTTCGTAGAAGTTCTGGCGTTGATCAGAGCATCCGACAGGGTCTTAACATCTTCCTGCGGCATAGAAAGGATATGAAAAGCCAGGCGCTGGGCGGATTTGTGCCCGACGCCCGGAAGCTTTCCGAGTTCAGATATTAATTTCGCTACGCTGGGAGAATACCTGGCCATAGGAACGATCCTTCTTTATCAGAACGGGAGTTTCGCTCCGCCTGTGGCCTTGGACATCTTCTCGGCAGAAACCTCAGCGAGCTTTCTGGCAGCTTCGTTATACGCTGCAACGATCATGTCCTGGAGCATTTCTACATCATCTGGATCTACTGCGGAAGGATCGATCGTCAGAGACTTGATCTCGTGAGTTCCGGAAATAACGATCTTTACGACTCCGCCACCTGCGGTCGCGTCGATCTCAAGCGCGTCGATCTCTGCTTTTGCGACTTCGATGTCACGCTGCATCTTCTGTGCCTGCTGCATAAGCGCGCCCATGTTGCCGCCGCCCATGCCGCCGAATCCGCCTCGAAAACCTTTTGCCATATCTCATTTCCTCCTTGAAAAGATCTATTAGAGTTACTTTCTATTTCATATGTCTTCTATGACATGAAACTACATATCCTTCACATGTGTCAATGGTATTCCGTTTTCCTCACTGACTTTTGTGACAGCCTTGACCCAGTCCGGCTGAGAAGGAGCTTCCGGTGCGGAAGTCTCGGTACCTTCAGAAGTCGGGTGACTGTCGTATTCCTGCTGGGTCGATACATGTACGTTGATCAGGGATGGCTCATACTTCTGACAGATCTTCAGAAGCTGGGTCAGGATCAGGGGGTTTTTGCGGATATCATCGATGCTCTGGGCAAAACTGTCCGGCATGATGCACCATACATTCTGGTCCTTCCAGAAGATCTTGGAATCGCACATATACATATATTCGAAGGTATAGTCCTTCTTGAGGTACTCGAGGAACTCCGTTCTGGCAGAGGAGAATTCATCTCCGCCACTATGTCGGATCACTTGCTTTACGTTCGATACCGGAGCCGGTTCTGCTTTCGGGGCACTTTCACCATCTTCCCGCAGGATGTCTCTCGGCATCTGGGGAACACGGACTTCCGGCTGGCGGGTCGCCTTGGCCAGATTCGTGGTCTGTCCCTCGCTTACATGCTCGGAAGCAAAGGCCTTATGCAGGTTCGGGGAAGTCGGCTTCGTATGTGCCAGTTCTTCCGCGGTAGGGATATCGATCTCCTCCGGAAGCGGAGGCATGTCTTCATCGGACGGTGCCGGGATGTCTGCATCGGAAGGCATCGGGATCTCCGGAATATCGGGAATGACCGGGACAGATTCAGATACCGGCATACTTACCGGCGCGAGTGGTTCCGGATCGAGTGGCGGCGGGGGAAGGCTTACGTCTTCGAGCGCCGGCGGTGGGGTCACCTTAAAGGAGACTTCGACCTTCGGCGGTTCGGGAACTTCTTCCTTTACGGGCTCCGCTTCTTTGACGGGAGCTTCTACTTTCACGGTGGCCGGAATCTCGATCTGCGCGATCGGAGGAACGGGCGGTGCCGGGATCTCTTCTTTTACTGGAGCAGGCGCCTCTACTGGCGTGGGAGCAACAGGTGCGGCAGGAGCCGGGGCCGCTGTGCCGGTTACCGGAGGGATGATCGGTGGAGCGATCTTATTTCCGCGGGAAGCGAGGCGCAGCATCGTGATCTCGAAGGACGTTCTCGGAGACGGGGACCACTTCAGTTCATTTACCAGATCCGACAGGCGGGAGATAAAGAAGAGGATCACGGTGGAATCCGTTCTCTGGCCGAGGGCCTTCATCGCAGCGATCGCGGCCGAGGTGGACTCGATGAGCGACTGCGGGTTTGAAGAGACCTGGGTCACAAGGATATTCCGGAAATACTGGGTAAGGTCTAATGTAAAACGGATCAGGTCGCGGCCATCCATGAAGAGCTCTCTGCAAAGCGGCAGGAGATCTGCGGCGCGGCCTTCCAGGATAGCTGTGGCAAACCGGTTCAGGAAAGCTTCATCGACGATGCCGGTGATCCGGAGGATATCGTCGCGGGTGATGGTCTTGCCGTTAGAGGTCGTACTGACCTGATCCAAAAGAGAGACCGAGTCACGGAGCGCGCCGTCGCCGATGGTGGCGATAGCGGAAAGGGCATCGGACTCGATCGCGATATTCTGCTTTTCGGCGATGTGTGAAAGGCGCTTGACGATGCTCTCGTTGCTGATACGGCGGAAGTCATAGCGCTGGCAGCGGGAAAGGATCGTGGCGGGAATTCTGTGCGGCTCGGTGGTCGCGAGGAGGAAGACGGCGTGGGCCGGCGGTTCCTCGAGGGTCTTCAGCAGTGCGTTAAAAGCACCGGTGGAGAGCATGTGCACCTCGTCGATGATGTACACTTTATATTTTGCTTTGGCCGGCATGAACATGACTTCGTCACAGATCCGGCGGATATTATCTACGCTGTTGTTGCTGGCGGCGTCCATCTCGATGACGTCCAGAAGAGAACCGTCGATGACGCCCTTACAGATCTCACATTCGTTACAGGGATTTCCGTTGACCGGATGAAGACAGTTGATCGCCCGCGAAAAGACCTTCGCAATAGATGTCTTACCGGTTCCTCTCGTTCCGCAGAAAAGGTAGGCATGGCCGATCTTGCCGGAGATAACGGATTGTCGTAAAGCAGAGACGGCATGCTCCTGCTCGACGATCTCGTCAAAGTTCATCGGACGGTAGAGTCTGTACAATGCGACGTGTTCCATAGGACGCCTCCTTTTATGAGCGGATGATATAAATCGTCCCGGCTGGACTACAGTCGGGGCAAGCACCCTTGCGGCACATACGAGTGACCGCTTACTGCTGCTTCCTTCCGGACCTGACAGGGTTCACAGGCTCGCATCGCACAAGACCCACCGCCAACTGTAGACCACCCG
>JAFZKB010000025.1 GCA_017551865.1 Clostridiales bacterium
AAGGTGATCCTATACCGAAGGAAGACATCGACAACTTGGTGCCATGGTCGAAGGCCCTGCCTGAAATTTGCTACAAAAAATAAGCGCTGCTCAACGCAGCGTTATTCTTTTACTCAGGGCGTATGGTTTGACGCTTACCTTGTGGGTTCAGATAGTAGCATATCTTGCGTGGAATTCATCATAGTTGAAGTCCTAATTTCTGTATTTATGTGTATGCAGATTCGCAATTGAAAAATGTGCTTTTATGTCCCGTGCTAAGTGACTATTTTGTAAGGTTGTTAAGGACCTTTTATTGTTATATTCTTCTTAGATGGCAAACAACTTAATAATTTATTAATTGATCAGCAAGACTGAATTTTTGGGCGGAAGCAAGGTATTGGTGTTATGGATCGTGTGTGTTTTGTTTCTATGGCAGCAGTGTTTCTTATTTCAGTGGTGACATGCAGAAAATGTGTGTCGTCTAGTTCTGATGTGAGAACTATTTCTAAAGAAGGTATCGTGAGAAAATACCTGTCTTTGTTGTTCCAGGACTAACGGTTTATAACTGAATAATGTGTTGATTTCTTCTATGATTCACTAAGCCGGCAAAGGTATGCGGCTAGGTGAAGCGGGTATTTCTATGCTTTTTACTGGTGGAAGAAGGGATTCCTTAAGGATCTGATTCATAAATAAATGGAGATAAGGAGGTGGAATAATTGAAGCAACAATTTAACAACACAGAATGAAGAACTTTATAGGGTCGAAGAAGTTTTTAAAATCAAGGGAGTATTAATATGAGGTATAAAACTAATAACTTATGGAAAAGAATCATTGCTGCAGTTTTACTGCTTGCAACCCTGGCAGGAACAACTACTTTGCTGGGAAAGAAAGTAGAAGCCGCATGTAGCCATTCAAACTATTCAACAATAACTGTCATATCACAGGCATCATGTACAAGAACAGGAACTGCATATTGCAAGTGTAACTCCTGCGGACAGACGTTTTACAAGACTCTTCCTGCAACAGGACATAGACTATATGTAAAAGATGTCAATGGATATACACAGTTGCGATGCGCAATCTGTGAGACACGTTTCCAGTCTGAAACCACACCTAAGGGTTTGGATGATTTTGCGGGCTATCTTTATGGTAAGAAATTCAACCAGTTATCTGGTAGCTGGAAAAAGGGGCAGAAGCAGAATGCTGCGATCAACTGGATCAGCTATACCATTGGATGTTCGAAGGAGAGAGCAAAGGATCTTTCAAAGGATTATACAGGCGACCTTCAGATCAGAGTGGATAACGCAGACAAGCTTATTACTTTTGTAGGATATTGCAATAATCTGGCTTCGAAATACGGCTTCAGTGAAGCGGGGACAGTGGCCAATATCCTGGGCAAAGCTTCGTTTGTTACATGTATGCTGAATCCGTCAAAGTCGACTGGTGACAAGGTTCTGGCGGCTGTATCAAAGATCAACCCGTATGCAGGTTCAATACTGTCATCTTATAAAACGATCTGCAAAGCTCTTATTGATATTTGCATCTACGGCGCTTGGGATGTTAAGGCGACCGATTTTGAAATTACTTGTGATAAATTCGGTATTACTTTTGAAGCACCGACCTCAAGAGGTGGTAGCCCGAAAAAAACGCCTACATATAAAGAATTATTCACGGTTGGAAGCGATGGAAAGACAAAGCTTGACAAGTTTGTCAATGATCTTCTAGCAAAACAGCAGTATACAGGGTTCAGCTACCTTTGCGCAAACAAGAGTACCTACACAATAGATTATGCATATGTCATCCTCTGGTTAGTCCGCCCGGCTCTTGAAAAAGAGTTCTCCGGAAGCACAGAGTATAAGACTATACTGAGTCTTCTTAAGGCAGCTAAGTAAACAGCAAGCTTTATGCATGAATCTGGGCAGGGCTGCGGAGAAATCCGCAACCCTGCTTTTTATTTACGGGAGTCGTGACTCCGTCGAGCTCGCGAAGCGTGCGAGACAAAAAACCACCCGCTATGCGGGTGCGCGACAGATGTTATACAAAGATAATCACCTTTCCGATACAATGTAGGTTGTTCAAGCCAAAACAAGGAAAGGAAAGGTGATTTAATGGTCAATACGACCAATAGTTTGTCGCACACAAAGTGGATGTGTAAATACCACATAGTGTTCACGCCCAAGTATAGAAGAAAAGCAATATACAATCAATACAAGGTAAGCATAAAAGATATATTGCAGCAGTTATGCAAGTACAAGGGTGTAGAAATTCTGGAAGGGCATCTAATGCCCGATCACGTGCATATGCTGGTAAGCATACCGCCGAAGATAAGCGTATCGAGTTTCATGGGGTATCTGAAGGGTAAGAGTGCACTAATGATATTCGATAAGCATGCAAATCTAAAATACAAATTCGGGAACCGGCATTTCTGGGCAGAAGGGTACTACGTAAGTACAGTGGGTTTAAACGAGGCAACAATAAAGAAGTATATCCAAGATCAGGAAGCCCACGATATCGCGCTAGATAAACTCAGTGTGAAAGAGTACGAGGACCCTTTTAAAGGGTAAGCCGGTATTACAGATGCCCATTCATGGGCGGCTACGAGTCAAAGGCAGTTAGGCTTGAACGACATGTGAAAGCCAGCGTCTTTAGGCGCTGGCCGGTAACATGGGCTTATAGCCCTAGAGCAAACCACCCGTTCGACGGGTGGTTATGATTTTTGAGGGGGGATAGTTCAACTTGTATTTTTTAGTTGACACTCATCTTTTCCTGTCTTAAAATCTGCTTAGGGTTGGCATTTATGGAGGTGGATCTATGAAACTCTGCGTCTGCGATGCGCCCTTTTCTTTTTGTGCACGTGTCACGTGCACGGGTATTTGCCGTTTTTCAGGCATTCCCGTTTTATTAGTAAGTTATAACGAATGAAGGTGGGCTCTATGCTCTTATGCACGTCTTCCGTCTTTTGGGGGGATGGATCTTTTCGTGCGGAAAATGAGAGTTCGGGCTACCCGAAACAAATCATGGGAAAGGAGGTATTTAGAAATGAAGAAAGAGTGCATTTTATTGTTCGTTCGGAATTTCGAAAGAAAGAGACCATAAAACAGATGAACTGATTTTCTAGAAACGAATAAGGATGGCAAACAATTGGAGGTGTTTCTATGAAAGTAAAGAGAGCAATAGCAATGTGTTTAACTATGGCTGCCCTAGCTTCGTGCGTGGTCGTTCCGACAGTTATGGCAAAGCCGGTTGATTATAAATGTACCAGTAGAGGAAAAAGAGAGTTCAGACAAAACGGAAGCTCTGTGACGAGTGTTCAGGGATGGTGCGTTTTGAATGTGTATGCAACGAACGGCTATAGGTATGTAGATGCATTCATTTCAAAAAAGACAGGAAACCCTGACGCCTTGCGGAGATGGAATTTAAGATCAGACATTTACGGGTATAGCTCTTACGTTGCAGATAAAACGAATAATCAAGGATGTGAGGGCTATCTGTTCAAATGGTGAAACGTGAAGATAAAACCGGGAATTCAGTCATACTCGGGCTGGCGATATTTCTATTCTTTTTTGCTGTGATTGTAGTCGGGTATGTGTTCATCTGCACGGATGAAGAGTACAACTACAATCAGCAGATCGCTCGTGGATATATAACCCGAGACGCGCTCTTTTTCAATATCTGTGATCCATCACTGCCTATTGCTAAATACGGTGGATTCCTCAATGGAGAAATCGTTGGTAACGGATCGAGTATTGACGAGGATGGAATTCTGACCTTCGATCCTTCCCCGATTGAAGCGGCTGACCCGGATTTTGTACTGACCAATCCTGTATTAGAGGATGGTCGTACCGCGATGGAAACTGTACTTGGTGCGGGAAGCGGAAGTTATTTCGCTTCCCTGCATCGGGGTACGCTTCGCGGGGTCTTTTTCCGTGGAAAAAGAAGTGCTGACCTGCCGCTTATAAAGGGGCGTTTCTTCACGGAGAAAGAGTGTTTATCTGAAGTCCCGCTGGCTGTGGTGGGACAGAATGTGTATCAGTCGTGTTACGAAGAGAACGGGCACGACTATCTCGATTATATGGAGAAGAAATACGAAGTCATCGGAGTGGCGGCTATCTCCGGTGAGTCACCGATAGATTCGCTTGTATTCATAAACCTCGGGAGTATTCCGGCTGAGGAGCAGATCAAGGGGATCTTCTATATCGATAATGCTTCTTCGGCCGAATCGGTTTTCGAGGAAATGAACCGGAAAAGTGAAGAAGTACTTCGAACGACGCTTACCCGCCGGAACACGCCGGTCGCACTGATCGACATTGTTTCCGGAGGCATGTACCTGAAGAACTATTTGAAAGTTATCATGGTTTTCCTACTGATTTTCTTCTATGGAAGCATTCTTGTTATGGCGATACGTTTCCATAAAGTGAAATCAGCCGTGCTTCGCCTTTGCGGAGTTTCCTTCCGTAAATTTATGGGGATCTTCTGCAAAAGCTTTGTTTTCTGGGCATCTGCGGGGATCATCCTGTCCGCCCTTATCACGATTTCGACAATATTCTCAGGACTGTTCTCGTTGCCGTTTGCGCTTCTTTGGAAGATTTTCGGAACGTTTCTATTCCTAGATCTCTTTCTTCTGATCCTGTTTGTGGTCATATCCGGGATCGTGGAATACCGGATCGATCCCAGAAAGGTGGTGACCAGAATATGAGGACTGTGATCATCAATACATATCGCAATATGTTTAAAAGCATAAAGAGGAATCTGACGATCTTTCTCAATATGGTCATCTGTACGCTTGCGATCTTCATTCTTCTGCAGAATTTCTATTTCCTCAAGGACCGCCACGATGAGTATTTCAAATCTGGCAAAGTGGCCAGTAATTACAATATCTGGTTTGAGGATATGGATGATTATGGTATTTATACAAGTGATTGTTTCAACAAAACATCCATGTACTATGTAGGTCAGGAAGTGCTAAAAGAGCTGGAAAGTGATCCTGGGGTCATTCTTTATAGCGCTTCAAGCTTTGAATGTCCACTGGGGGATTTTATTGACGGACCGGATCTTTCTCCGTATGCCAATGTAGATGATATTTTCGGAGATTTAAAGATCGAACAGTTATATATCTCACTTCATGCGCAGGATGCATTTCAGCTGAAATGTGCTTCGGGAAGGCTTTTAGAGGAGAAAGATTACGGGATAGATAGAACAGAGCCGGTTCCAGCCATATTGGGATATAACTACCAGGAAGTATATAAAGTTGGAGATATCATTCATATGAAGAATGATCATTATGATGACAAGGCTATAGTGGTCGGTTTTCTTGAAAAGTATTCCTCTTTGAATCTTTGGAACCATATCATTTCGCTGGATACTGTTATGGTCATGGCCGGAAGTTTTCCTCGCGAGTCTGAAGAGAATGAGTTCTATGAAAAGTCGAGTGCGAACGAATTCCGATCAGTGTATGAACCGAGTATCTATGTAAAGGACGAGAAACTGGATCTTCAGAAGTTGATGAATTCGATTACGGCCAAGAACGGTTTTTATACTCTTTCTGTGGACCCGACCGATGGTGTCGAGATTACAGAGACCAAAGGAATATCTGAGAAAAACGTTATGCTGATTGCCATCATGACGGCGGTCACGGGCATCATATGCCTGATCACGCTCGGTATGGTCCTGTATAATCGGGCACTTGAAGATCTTTCGACGAACTGTATCTATCTTCTTTGCGGTGTTCCGCTTTGGAAAATCAATGCATCGATCATTCTGGAGATGCTGATCTGGGCGGCACTGTCGTGCGTGCCCGCAATAGTGATCTCACAACTCGAATATAAGGAGTTCCTGGTTTCACCGATACTGCTGTTCGCATTTGCGGCCATCGTATCCTTTATCGCGCTGATCCCGACGCTCCGCGTCTTGAAAAAAGTCAATCTGGATATGTTCGTTCGAGACCGGATCATCGTCTAAAAATACATTCTGGAGGAAAAGAAATGTCTTTTATTGAATTGAAACGCATCAATAAATCATTCGGGAAGAAGAGTTCTAAGGTCGACGTACTGGAAGATCTGGACCTTTCGATCGGAAAGGGAGAACTTGTCGCGATCATGGGGAAGAGCGGCTCGGGAAAAACGACGCTGCTGAATATCCTTGCGGGGATCGATGCACCAGACAGCGGAGAGTATCTTTTCGATGAGAAACCGATGAAGATCAAGAGCGCGGCGGATGGCGTAAGATTCCGAAGAAATAACATCGGTATTGTGCTCCAGCATTTCGCGCTGATCAACGACTTCACCGTATATGAGAATGTTGAAGTCGGGCTTTGGGAATCGGGCCTATCTTCCGGCGAAAAGCGCAAGCGTGTTTTTGATGTCCTGGAGCGGCTCGAGATCGCGGACCTGAAGGATAAGTACCCGGGAAAGCTCTCGGGCGGTGAGAAGCAGCGTGTGGCGATCGGCCGCGCAATCATCTGCGAACCCAAGCTCCTGCTTGCGGACGAGCCGACAGGATCTCTGGATTCGACCACAGAGGAGCACATCATAAAGATCATTCAGGATCTGAATAAGACGAATGGAACGACGGTCGTTGTGGTCACGCATGACGATGAAGTGGCAAAGAGCTGCATGCGCACGATCAGGTTAGAGAAGCATTGATAGGGCTTTAAATGGGATAAGGAAAAGGATCTTCCCGCGAAGAATCGGGGAAGATCCTTTTCTTTTTTCATCGAGTCGTTCTGCAGGGAAGAAGGTGTCTTCCTGAGCAGATCTTTTCAATGATTATCTGTTCATTCAATAAATGACAGTGCCTGTTTTTCGGGCGTTAGTTCTGCTTGTTGTACTGTCTGATGATGCCCATATCGCTGCATCTGTTACGGAATTCGTCGGACTTGATGACGCCTCTGAAGACACCCTCTCTGCCCTGACTGCCGATAACACTTAACCAGTAGTTCTTGCCGTTGGCATCCGCATTTCTTCCGAGGAGACCCTTATAGAGACAGTCAATGTATGCCGAGTCAGAGATACTCTTGTTCTTGAACTCGTTGGAGCAGAAGAACTCCCATGCAACTTCGGTAACGGTCTTGTTCGGGTTGCCTGAAGTTAATGTGTTGATCCAGGAATTAAATCCGCCGGCATCCGGAGTTCTTCCGAGAATTCCAGAATAAAGGCCGGTAACGAAAGAGTTGTACTTGTTGTTCGGATCTGCGTCAAATGTCGCTCTGCCGTAACCCTTGATCTTCGAAGAACCAAGAGGATAGTCTCTTTTGCCGACAGACTTGGAAACATTACCTTCGATGGTATAGACTCTGCCGCCATAGACTGCATATACCAGACCGGTATGTGTCATTTTGTTGCTACTGTCTTTGAAGAAGATCTGATCACCCGGCTGAGGATAGGACGGATGGTTGGAGTAATAACTGTAGGAATACTTTACGCCTGCACCGCAATCGTGACCCGCGGTCTGGCCGGTCATCTGACGCGCAGCATCGAAGCCGTATGCCTGGATAAAGCACCAGTCTACGAAGATATCGCACCACTCGGCAGCACCATTCTTATAGCCGTTATAGAAGTACTGACCATTTCTTCTCATGTTGTCAATGTCTTCGGAATACTTGCACTTGTTGTTAGCGTATTCGCGATAGCCTTCTTCCGCCAGAGCGATGTTGACGACGGCTGCGGCGTACTTTTTATTGCTGGCAGCACTTACCTTCTTCTGTGTCATCACAGAGGAGCCGGCAGTAAGGATACTGGCGACTGTGACAATAACTGACAATGATTTAAAAATGCCTGTTTTTTTCATTGTTAACACACTCCTTGATTGAATTTTTCACTTGTTGGATTTCGTTTGCTGCAGCAATTTCAGTATAGCAGGGAGGCATTTGCGGCAAGGTCAAAATCAAACCGAAAAGCATAACAATCGTACGATTATCAAAAAGCATTTTTCGCGATTTCCGGAAGGAAAAAAGAGGCGAAAATGCACCTAAAAATATTTATTTCCTATTACGGCGAAAACCAGATTCATTAATTTTCGCTGACTGTGGGTGCTTTTTGGAAAATAGTGTGCGGATTCCTAAAAGAAGTGTGTAGAAGAATGGCCGAAAACGTGGTAAAAATATAAACTATCTAAAGATGTCTTTTTGCGATGGGATCTGCGGTTATTTGAGCTTTGACAGATGCGCCGCCCTCATGCATTTCAGATTCGAAACTTACCGAATAGTCACGTAACTTTTCCCGAAGGACCTATAATGGAAAGTGGAATTGCACCGGGAAGGATATGGGATCTTGCCGGTGTGTGTTGAGGTGATAGGACATCATGAAGAAGTATGTGAAATACACAGTAGTTATGCTGCTGGTCGTTCTTTTCAGCGGCATTTTAAATACAGGCTGCCTGTTCTCGGGCAAGAAGTTTTCCGCGGACGACGCGATCAAGTACATGAAGGGAAGATACGGTGAGGAATTCACGTATGTTTCTGACTTCGACGATCATCAGCCGACGTCATCTTCCTACGAGTTATATCTGAAGTGCGATAAATACCCGGAGCAGAATATCTATGTCAAGGTCATGCGTTCGGGTGAAGACTTCCGCTATGTGGACAGTTTTATCTCGGTAAAGTACGAAAAGCAGACGTTTGATCTTCTTGATGGCATGGCCAAGGAGGTCTATGGACCGGATTGCCGCGTGATCTATAATTGCGGGAAGAATTCGGAGCTTTCGGAGAATATCGATCCGAACATCTCGTTTGAGGATTATCTGCAGATCCGTGAGATGGATCTGTCGTGCTGCCTGAAGATCGCGCCGGGTCATCAGATCGAAAACAAGGATCAGGATCTCGATAAGCTCGAGCAGTCGATCAAGGAAAAGCGCTTCTATGTCCGCTATTCGATCTATTATGCAGCTGATACAGAAACATACGAAAACGACGATAAGAATCCGCCGATAGATAAGGTCAGAAATCATGCGCTCCTCGGTATCGGCGACGGCTATGAGACACAGATCAAGAGCTGGAGCCAGGAGGTCGACGGACCTCTTCTGGAAGATGTGAGACCGACCGTTCCGTCGGACGACGACGCACCGGGCGGCGATGTTTCCGATGGAAAAGATCCGTCCGAGGCTTCTTCCGAGGCGACCTCTTCCGAGAGCACTGAGGCGACGGAAAGCACGACTGAAGCTCCGACAGAGACCACAGCGGCAACGGAGACGACTTCTGCTCCAGAGACGACAGAAGAAACTACGGCCGCAACAGCGGCTCCAACGAAGTCGGATCTTCCGAAGGAAAGAGACGAAGACTATCTTTCGTACCTTAAGGAACTTCGGAGAAGTATCGTGGCAAATGCTTCCTATTACGATTCTCTCGATAATGTCATGAAGGAATCCTGGTGCTTCAAGAGAATGGAGGACCATGCCCAGTCCCGTTCCTACGAGTTTTTCAAGATCGCCGACTATAACGGGGTCTACGTCAATAAGAACGTCTCCGACGACGATAAGGTTATCTACCTGACCTTTGACTGCGGTTATCCGTCCGACAAGACCGTGTCGATCTTAGACACCCTTGCCAAGCACGGCGCGAAGGCCAGCTTTTTCGTCACGAAGATGTATCTGGAGAAGTGCTCGGATTACGCGGTCCGCATGAAGCAGGAAGGCCACATGGTATGTAACCACACCGTGACCCACACGGATCTTGTGCCGAAGAGCGTCGAGGAGATCGCCGGCGAGATCTTCGATGTGGCCGAGTATTTCTACGAGAAGACCGGGTATAAGATGGATCCGTATTTCAGAACGCCGAAGGGCACCTACACGCCGCGTCTCATGACGATCATCTCGGACTGCGGATATAAGACAGTATTCTGGAGCATCGCGTATAACGACTATGAGCCGAGCGCCCAGCCGGAGCCGGGTTTCGTCACGAATCACTTTGCGACATATCACCATAACGGTGCGATCGCACTGATGCATAATGACTCGCAGTCGAATGTGAATGAGCTGGATGCCGTTCTGACGCTTCTGGAAAACGAAGGATACCGTTTCGGACTTTTAAACGAACTGGATTGATTACCTTTTCTTTCAATCGATGACGCTGCTCGAAATCAATGACGTTACTCGAAATCGATCACACGGTCACAGGCGTCGATCACGGCTTTCCTGTGCGTGACGATCACGACGGTCTTATCCGTCATGGTGCGAAGGTTGTGAAGAAGTGCTTTCTCCGTCTCTTCGTCAAGGCCGCTGGTCGCTTCATCGAGAAGCAGTATCGGGCGGTCGGAGAAGATGGCGCGCGCGATGGCGATGCGCTGCATCTGTCCTTCTGATAGTCCCGTGCCTCTTTCGCCGAGGAGTGTGTCTTCCTTATCGTCGAGTTCTTCGATAAAAGAATCGGCACAGGCGATCTTCAGTGCGGAGCGGATCCTACTGGTGTCATCCGAAGCTTTTGGATCGGAAAAAGAGACGATCTCCCGGATCGTGCCGCTCATTAAGTAATTTCCCTGCGGAACATATGCGAAAAGACTTCTGGTTGCGTCTGTGAGCGCTTTTTTCTCCGTGGATGTCTCGTAATAGGTCTCGCCCTGATCCGGCGTATAAAGGCTCATCAGGAGCTTTAGGACAGTGGACTTGCCGCAGCCGCTGTGTCCGGCAAATGCGAGGAATTCGCCTTTTCTGATAGAGAGGGAAAAGTCCTTTAAGACCTGCGGCATTTTCTCTTTTCCGGCCGGAGCTTCAGTAACCTTCATGGACAGCTCTTCAGCCGCGCTCTTTTCTTCCGATGCGGTGGAAGCATCGGAAGAAGCCGCGTCCGCCCCCTCGGCGCCTGTTCTATATGGGGCCGGGTAGGTGAAGCTTACGCTTGCAAGACCGATACTTTTCAATTCGGAATAAGAAACCGGGCATTCTTTCCGGGTCTCTTCGGAAGAGCTGCTTTCGATTTCCATCAGGCGCTCGGCGGAAGCCGTGACCGCGAAGATCTTCGGGATGAGGCCGGTCATGTTGACGATCGGGTTCTGCAGCTGCGTGATGAGCTGGGTCATGGCCATGAGCGAGCCGTAGGACATAGAGCCCGTGAGGATCCCGTATCCGCCATAGCAGATGCCGAGGATGTACATCCCGTTCATGGTGAGCATGTAGCCGATATTCGCAAATACCGAGAAGGTGTTCCTTCTCATTCTGGACTTCTTATGGGCATCGAGTTTTCCGGAGGCCTCGGTGAGGGTATCCTCCTCGGCGCCGAATGTCTTGATGATCATCAGGCTCTCGATCCTCTCCTGCATGAAGATACGAAGGTGTCCGTCCTTTTCCTGCACGTCCTTATGCATCCGCTTGAGCTTTTTGCGCATCAGGAAGGTGAGAAGTCCGAGGACGACGGCGGCGGGGAGCATGATGAGTGCGATCCTCGTGTCGAGGAACAGGAGCATCCCGAGGGCGCCGGCCATCTTAACAAACATGCCGAGGAACGTCGGCAGGATCTCCACGATGCCGTTGGCGATCAGGACCGCGTCATTGGTCAGGCGGTTCAGCCATTCGCCCGAGTGCGTGGCGGACACGCGCGAGAAATCCCCGTAGAGGATCTTCCGCAGAAGGTGGAACTTAAACTTGTTTTCGAGGATCGATTTCGTGTATTCCGTGAGGCGGCGGTTGATGGCTGACATGATGATCCTAAACACTTCGAGAAGCACGAAGAGAAGGATATAGCGGAGAAATACGTCTTTATCGGAAGCGACGGCGCTGTCGACGATGGCTTTGAGAAGGAGTGCATAGAACACGCCGATCGAGCCCAGCACGATCTGTACCAGGCAAAGAAGCAGGACGAGCGCGCGGCTCCTGCCGGCTATTTTATTGATCCAACGTAGCGTCCGGTTCATTGATCCCCTCGTAAGCGGTCTTCGCCGCCTCTATCTTCATATTACACTTCAAATCGTATAGTCTCACGTGGGATAGCATCCCGTCAAGAAGCGTCAGCGTCTTTTGAAGAACGATCGGGTCCTTTGAACGGTATGTCTGCGCGAAAAGAACCGGATATGCCGCTTTTTCGGTGATCTTTTCGATGTGATTCTCTTTTCCCCGCGACAGCAGGCAGATGGCCGTAAGCGGCACGCAGATATTACTGCCGCGTCTGTGTTTTCCGTTATAGGGAGTGCCGTAGATGAATACCCCGTCCTTTTCGACGCGGATCAGGGGCTTGTCGTCGTTGACCATGACGGCGCGGTCGGAAAAAAGATCGCACCAGAGCTTGGCGTGGGTGGATTTTCCAATGCCGCTTTTTGCGGTGAAGAGATATCCTTTTCCATCGACAGCTACGCAGGATCCGTGGAAGAGAAAGGTGTTAAAGGAAGGCGCCAGTTCGGCGATCTTCCTATACACGGCGAGTTCTTCGAGATATCCGTCCGGGAAGGTCTTATCTGCCGCCGAAAGTGCCCGCTCATATTCGATATCTTCGGGCGTGACGCGAAGGGTAAACTCGGGCGGTTCATCCGTCCGGTAGTCCCGGCAGTACTTATGGACATCGGGGTAGATCGATTCGACGGAGAAAACGTGGCCGGCGATCTTGTAGGACTCAATCATGGCGTTTCCCTCCGGATGGATCTTTTCAAAAAGCGGAAGATCCGGCGTGCAGCCGAACGTGCGCGCATGAAGAGGTAGCGCACGGGGAAGAGGTAGTGCCAGATCCTCGAATAGAGTTTATAAGAAAAGGAAGACACTAAGATGGTCTTGCCTCCCGATCGGATGACTCCGGTCAGGACGCCGACGATCTCGTCTTCCCGTACGTTTTGCTCGCAGGCGATGCGGTTATCGCCGCGAAGGGTATAAAGGCCGTCCCTGACCTTGATGATGCGGTGAAGGACGTATTTTCCGTGAAACGGTTCCGGCTTATAAAGCGGAACGTCGTATTTTTTCAGGGGAAAGGAGGGGCGCTCTAAGATAAGCATGTCCTTGCCCTCCCGGATCAGGGGGAGCATGCTGGTCCCGCGGTTCGTGTAGATCAGCTTTCCTTTTTCACTGATTTCTGCTTCGATAGAGGAATTACTCATCTATGGCACCGATCTCTGTAAGTTTTGAAATCGTAGTCTGAACGTCCGAACGGGCCAGGTCCTCAGGGGCTCCGATGGAGATCAGATCCTGGACCATCTCTTCTTCCGAAGCACCCTTTTCCAGTCCTTTGAGGATCAGATAGAAGGTGCGGTTTCCGCGTACGACGCCCGAGAAGCTCGCGGTCGATACGGGGATCAGAAGGTACTCGTTCTTATCTTCCTGTGCGTGGATCAGGAATTTCGATGACAGTTTCAATGGCTTTCCTCCTTAGAGATCTTCGATCGGAACGAAGGGCAGTTCGACCACGCCATCGTCATCACGCTTGGTCGGCTTTTCTGTCGGCTTCTCTGTTGGCTTTTCAGACGGCTCCGTCGGCTTAGGCGTTGGTGTTGGCGTGTCGCCCGGTGCTCTGGTCGGTTCCGGAGCCGGGGTCGGTGTGGGCGTCGGTGTCGGTTCTTTTACAAGTTCGCCATCGCCTGTCGATGTCTCCACCGGCTTATCCGGCTTCTTCGTCGGTTCCGGAGTTGGTGTCGGAGTGGCTGTCGGGTCTTTTTCCGTCTCGGAAGTGGACGGGTCCGTCGGCTTCGGGGCAGGGGTCGGCGTCGGGGTGTTTCCCGTTACCGGATCCTTCGTGGTTTCAGCAGGTTCAGAAGAGGTTCCGGAAGTATCGGAAGACCTGGAAGATCCGGATGTGGAAGAAGACGTATCTTTATTCTTCGTGGTGCCGTCGGAGCTTTCGCCGGGAGTCTCAGAAGAGCCTGACGAAGAGGCAGGATCCGAAGGATCTTTTTCCGTATCGGAAAGATCCGCTGATCCTTCTTTGGTGCCTTCGGAGGAAGAGTCCGAGGTCCCGGAAGAGTTCGAGGTATCGGACGAGGCCGCGGAACTGTCCGAAGAGGCAGGATCCTTGGAAGAACTGCATCCGCGGAGAATAAGGAACAGCGAAACGCCCAGTATGATCGCGGCTATCGCCACGGCGATAATGATGTTACGTCTTTTCTTGCTCATCTTTATGTTGTTATCTCTCCATCAAAGTCGTCTTCACTTGTGAGGATCACGTCCTCACTATCAAAGTATATCACTTCAATCTTCAATGGTTCATATATATTATTATTTTCTTTATTATCCATATCTTTATTATCCTTCCTTTCGATTTCGTGGCCGATACCTTATCAGATATTCGAAGCGAACCGGAAATATGCTTTTGCCAGATTCTTCATGTTCCTGGAAGTCGTTTGACTGTACATAACAGACTGCAGGTACACCTTGATCGAATACCAGAGGGGATATTCTATCGTGCCGATACGGATCGAGAAAGCATCCGCATATGTTGCTGCAGGGAAGCCGTTACCGTTCGGACCATCCACAATATAAATATAATTGCCGCCAGACTTTTTCGGAGTGATTTCGGTCCATGAGCTCTGGCCGTCGTACTGGACAGCGAAATCCACGGCCTCGGAAAAGTAGAACTTGATCTTGTTGGTGGTAAGGAATACGACAGACGTACCGATATAGAGATCTTTGTGCTCCGGATTCAGGAATCCGACGAAATAGCCCTCGGAAAGATTGGAAGACGGGCCATTCTCCGACCATACCACCGGATATGCGGAGGTGCCGCTGGGCAGTATGCCTGTGTTGATCTCGAACTGCTTCTGTGCGTAGAGTCCGTAGATCAGAAGGTTCTGGAGGATCGTCTTATCTTCAGAAGAAGTAGTCGTTTTTCCGAGAAGACTATTGGCATAGGCATTGATCGTGGTGGTGTACGTTGTAGGCAGTTCTTCGCCGTCGTAGGTGAGAGTGAATGTAATATCCGATGTCATACATGCAGATTCGACAGGCACGTCGATCTTATATCCGAGATCCGGATCGAGGGTCATATCGGAAGATTCAAAGCTGAAAGTTTTTGTCTCTGTCTTGTTCTTTCCGTTCTTTTCGACAGTATAGGAGTAGCTGGCAGAAACCGAAAGCTTCGATACATCCTTATCCTCAGGAACGGTGATGTATGCATGGAGGGCGATATCGCCGCCGAGACTGACGTTATAGCCGGAAATGCCGAGAGTCTTTTCTTCTTGCTGGGAATCGTCGTGGAAAATGAGTTCTCCATCGGCATTGGTGACGAAGGAGAAGTTCGCTCTTTCGCAGGTAAAACTTCCTGCTGTACCATTTCCGCTCAGTCCGGAGGTCAGCGTTTCAGCATCGTCATCCAAGCCGGAGACGATCGTTGTATCGGCTCTATCCAGATAAATGTTCGCGCCACTTCCCAGGTCTCCGCTGATCGTGATCACCGTGCCCGGAGAGGTAAGATAGAGGTTATTCCTCGGGCTTTCCGAAGAAAAACCGCAGGTGTTGTCGTAGATAGCAACATTTCCACTGATTTGTACGGCAGGAGAATAGATCACGCAGATTCCACCGCCGCTGGCAGATGAGTTCATCAGGGGGCTATATGGATCCAGAGGATACGAATGTGCACAGGAATTCTCGTAGATCGATGCATTGCCGGAAAGCTTAAGTGTCGCAGGTCCCATAGCAGCGCTGACGCATATTCCGCCTCCTGCACTAGTTGCGCTGTTGAGCTGGAGTTCACCGCCGGACATGTTGAAGGTTGCGCCGGATTCGACATATACCGCGCCGCCGGCTTCTGCAGAACATCCTTTGATGCTGCCGCCGGACATATTAAAGGTGCCTTTGCAATACACTGCACCGCCAAATCCGGCCGCGCTATAGATATTGGGCGAAGAGGCGGAGACTTTTCCGGTGAGAAGACTTCCGTTTTCGAGATTCAGCGTTCCGCCGGACTCGACCAGGAAGATACCGCCGTTTGTGCCAGCGGGAATACTGTTGTTGCCGATAAAGCATCCGGCCTGCTGAGCGGATGTATCCGTGACGGTCAGCGTTCCTTTGATCGTATAGAAACGGGAAGAATCGCTCATGTGGAGCGTATTTCCGTTTAAGTCGATCACGACGTTCTCTCCGGATTCGATCACCGCTTCCTGGGTGACTTCGATAGAAGCTCCCAGTACATAGGTGCCGGATGTAGTCGGAAGCTCATCACCTGCGACCAGTGTGGCATCGGCACGCGATCTGGCTCCGGGCATAATGGTGACAACGCCCAGAAGCATTGTTAAGGCGCAGGCCATGGACAGTTTTTTCTTCAATGCATTTTTCATACTATTTCCCCCACATTATTAAAAACACGAGACAAGACGGGACCACCCCGTTTACTCCATATCTTAAACTCCTATAGGTATATAATTGGTAACTCATTGATTACTGATTCGTGACGATTCGAAGAAAAATACGCCTTCCGGAAGAAATATTCCGGGAATGCCGTTTCTCTGTGATCCCCCCCAAAAAAAACATAAGACACTTTTTCTGAAATCTTTCCTGAAATAACGCTTATATCATATAGCGGGGCGAAAAGTGCTGCGCTATAATAATCTTGCCGGAAGCGGATCCGCCATGGTGATGTGGTGAAAACGCCCCGGAAAACAGACATTTTTCAGCCCGCAGGGCGGAGAAACGGGACATGGTTTTTCGAAAATGGACCAGGAGGCTTGACCGTCTGTATTACATGTGATATCCTATCACGTGCTGCGAAGGATGCAGATACATATATATAGTGTGTAAGAATTATCCTCGCTCTCATCGATAGGGTATGAGAGCCGTTCTAGTCCAGGAGGAGGTGAAAAATCATGGCGAACAAGTATGAGATGATGGTAGTTCTGAGCCCGGTACTCGGTGACGAAGGTATTACTTCGACCACAGATGCAATCAAGGCGAAGATCGAATCCGGTGCAACGATCGATTCGATGGAGTCCCTTGGCATGAAGCGTATGGCTTACGAGATCCAGGACCAGAAAGACGGTTTCTATCTTCTGTTCAACTTCACATCTGAAGCGGATTTCCCGAAGGAGATCGAGCGTGTGTTGAAGATCACAGAAGGCGTACTGCGTTTCCTTGTTATCCGCATTGAGGAGTAATTAGGTAAAAGGGAGTAACGACTATGAACAAAGTAATTTTAATGGGTAGATTGACCAAAGATCCGGAAGTGAAGCAGACTCCGAGCAATATCGCGGTATGTTCTTTCACGATTGCCTGTGACAGACGTTTTAAGAGCCAGAACGGCGAGCGCCAGTCCGATTTCATCAACTGTGTTGCATGGCGTCAGCAGGCTACTCTTCTTGGAAACTATTTCCACAAGGGTTCCCGTATCGCAGTGGTTGGTTCCCTGCAGTCCAGAAGCTATGATGATCAGAATGGTCAGAAGAGATACGTGACGGAAGTGGTCGTAGATGAGATCGAATTCGTCGACACCAGAAATGAGTCACAGGGATCTTCCGCCCAGTCCGCACCGAGTGCTCCGGCACCGTCTTCTACGGCATCTGTCGTAACACAGACACCTCCGCCGGCCCAGCAGATCGATCCGGGCTTTGAGGCTTCCATGGATTCGGACGATAGTTCACAGCTTCCTTTTGACGTAATGGGTTATTAAGGAGAGGACACAAATCGTGTCCGGTATTTTTCGAAAGGAGATTACACTACCATGGCTGAAAATAGAGCACCTAAGGCAGCCGGACGTGAGTTCGGTGACCGCGGCATGAAGCAGAGACGTTCAAGAAGAAAGGTTTGTGCTTTCTGCGCTGATAAGATCGATGTGATCGATTACAAGGACGCTGCTCGTCTTCGCAAGTTCGTTTCTGAGCGCGGCAAGATCCTGCCGAAGCGTATGACAGGTAACTGCGCGAAGCACCAGAGAGAGCTCACGATCGCTATCAAGCGTGCAAGACATGTAGCACTTCTGCCGTTTGTAGCAGAGTAATGGATCGAAGTTTCCTGTAGTTTATACTACAAAGCTTCCCTCTCATTTTTCGTTTACATAACTGCTTGAACAGTTTATAATAATAAGCACTCGTATCGAATAGATCCGGGTGCTTATTTTTTGCCGAAAACGGCGGAAAACACGGAAAAAAGGAAACTTGGAGGAAGAAAACATGAAGTGCATTTTATTAGCGGATGTCAAAGGTCTGGGCAAGAAAGACGATATTGTCGAGGTAAATGACGGGTATGCCAGAAACTTCCTTCTGAAGAAGAAACTGGCAGTAGAAGCAAACGCCGATAACATGAATAAGAACAAGCTCAAGAAGGGCTCCGAAGCCGAGCACGCACGCCGTCAGCTCGAAGAGGCAAGAGCCAATGGTAAGCTCCTTGACGGCAAGACCGTTACGCTTTCCGTCAAGACAGGTGAGGGCGGACGTCTCTACGGTGCAGTTACGGCAATGGACGTAGCTGATGCTATCAAGAAGGCCGGTTTTGACGTGGATAAGAAGAACGTGGTCATCAAGAACCCGATCAAGACTCTCGGCACCTATGAAGTGACTGCCAAGCTGCACACACAGGTCAGCGTAAAGGTCAATGTGGAAGTAGTCGCTGCTGAGTAATAGCAGTAGTTTCCGGATAAACGAGGAGTAGCAGATGGCACAGACGGATAGTAGATCGATCATGACCCGTGTCCCCCCGCAGAATAACGAAGCGGAGGTGGCGATCCTGTGCTGCTGTCTGGATTCGGACCAGTATCTCACGCAGATCACGTCCCGTCTCCTTGCGGATGATTTCTATTCTCCGGCGCACCAGAAGATCTACGAGACGATCTATCACCTCTACTCCGAGAGTAAGTCCATTGACCTCATCACCGTCGGCGATGAACTGAAGAAGCAGGGCGAACTGGAAAAAGTCGGCGGCATGGAGTATTTAAGCTCCATCGTCGATGCGCATGCCCTGATCTCCAACTACGAGGAATATATCAAGATCGTTCGGGAAAAGGCGCTTTCCCGAAAGCTCATCAAGTCTATGGAGGATCTGACCCGCCAGACCTACGAAGGAGAAACGGAGCCCGGAAACCTCATCGAGATCGCGATCTCCCGCCTGGCGGAGCTTCGTGACCACAATACTTCGGATGAAGCACTCAAATCCTTAAAAGAGATCCTCGTCAGCACCATTGATAACATCGTAAAACCGCAGAACGAGAACGTGGTAAAGAGCCACTTTACCTCTCTTGACTGGGTCACCAACGGATTTAGGCCCGGTACACTTACCATCGTGGCCGCCCGTCCTTCCATGGGTAAATCGGCGTTCGTCATTAACGTTGCCATCAATGTCGCCCTGAAGGACAAGGTACCGGTCGCTTTCTTCAGCCTGGAGATGAACGCACAGGAGATCGCGAACCGTATTCTCGCGTCCCGCTGTGATATCTCGATCTCGAACCTGCAGAATTCCAAGAGCCTTACCTCAGACGATCTCGAGAAGATACGCGGCTCTATGCCGACCTTAGGTAAGACCCCTCTTTATATCGACGAGCACTCGGGATTAAATACCGCCGAGATCCTGACGCGCTGCAGAGAACTGCAGAACCGCCTCGGAAGAAAGCTCGGGCTTATCTGTATCGACTATCTCCAGCTCATGCAGCCGGCGACCACGAGAACGAATTCCAGCCGTCAGCAGGAAGTATCGGATATTTCCCGTGCCTTAAAGCTCATGGCCAAGGAGCTTGCTGTTCCGGTCATTGCTCTCGCACAGCTCTCCCGTGAATCGGAACGCCGTGACGACCATAGACCGGTCCTTTCCGACCTTCGTGACTCCGGTGCGATCGAGCAGGACGCCGATATGGTCATGTTCATTCACCGTCCGGATTACTACAAGCACAAGGAAGAGCCGGATGACGAGGAAGAGAACAATAATCAGAGCAAGTTCAAGAAGAAGCGCGACGAGGAGGAGATCCAGAGAGCCATGATCATCGTGGCGAAGAACCGTCAGGGTCCGACCAAAGACGTATTCCTCTCCTGGAACGGCTCGCGTACGACCTTCTTCGAGAAGGAAAAGAACGATCCGTATGCACCCAAAGGACCTTCGGATCAGGATGCACCGCCGCCGAGTGCGTACGACAATGTCGCGATCCCGGATGAGCTCTTCACCGAGCCGGGGCTCGATATACCGAATGATTTTATCGAACAGAGAAAGGAAGAGGGCCCGAAGGCCGCACCTTCTTCGGGAAATAACGAATCCATGGCGCTGGATGCCGCTTTTATGGGAGGCGATTCCTCCATGGAGATGGTCGAACTCGATGAGATCGACTGGGCAAAGGACAATTACGGAGATGAGGGTTCTTCAGAGCCCGGTTTCTTCGATGATCCGGGACAGTTCCCGGGCGGGAGTGAGTAAGTGGAAGACCTGATCACTTTGGTCGAAAACTATATCGAAAAACACGGACTGCTAACGGGAACCCGCCTGGTAGTCGGTGTATCCGGGGGCGCCGATTCGATGGCGCTTCTGTTCGTTATAAAAGAGATCTGTGACAAAAAATTCCCGGATCTTCCCATCCTCTGCGCGCATGTGCACCACGGGATCCGGGAAGAAGCGGATGCCGACGAAAAAGCCGTCAGAGATCTGTGTGAGAAACTTCAGATCCCCTTCTTTTCCAAGCACGTGGATATTCCGAAGATCGCGGAAAACCGTGGCCTGAGCCTGGAGACAGCAGGCCGGATCGAAAGATATGCCTATTTCCAGAGCCTTTCGGAAGAAGACGGCACGATCGCCGTGGCCCACCATATGGAGGATCAGGCGGAGAGCGTGGCTATGCATATCTTCCGCGGCTCCGGCATGGAAGGTCTTTCCGGGATCCGTCCGAAAAACGGGAACATTATCCACCCGTTCCTGTGCCTTCGAAAAGAAGATATTCTCAATTTCTGCGAGGAGAAGGGCATTCCTTACTGTCACGATATTACAAACGACGATCCATCCTACGATCGAAACTTTTTCCGTCACGAGGTATTCCCGAAGATCGAAGAGGGGACGAATAGAGATCCCGTCGCCGCGCTGGTCGGGCTTTCCGAGCGGACAAGGGAAGAAAACGATTATCTCGATGAACTGGCGGGAAAGGCATTACGTGAAGCGCTTACCGCCGGCGATAGCGGGGAGGATGCCATCCTGGTCGAAGAGGTAAGGAAGATTCCGGAGGCGCTTCGAAGAAGGGCCTTGCGGCTATTTGCGATTTCCTGCTTCGGGGATGTGGTCGATCTGGAAGAAGTCCACTATAAGGCCATTTTAAGTCTTTGCGAAAAGGATGAGGGGACCGCATATATCGACCTTCCGGGCGGACGCAGGGCCGCAAGGGAAGGCGGGAAGATCCGATTCTTTTCCGGGAAAGGATCTTTTCCAGCAGAAAAAGGCGGAATCATCGAGGGGGTCGGTGTCGTCGTGCCGGAAGAACTGGCAGGCGAGGAGTTAGCGCTGGAGAACCTCCCTATAGGGGAAATGATTAATTTTTCCCAAAGTTTTCTGCAAATCCGGCTCCGTTTTGTTGAGAAAGAAGCGGAGGTAGTTTATAATAATTTGACGTGGTTTTTTCCATCTTCCGCCTTAAAGGGCGCGGTCATCAGGACCAGAAGGACGGGCGATACCATAAGCCGGGCCGGATCTTCGATCCGAAAGGAACTTCGCCGATTCATGAATGAGGCCAAGATCCCGCCGAGGTTTCGGGACCGGATGCTCCTGATCGCCAGGGAGCAGGAGACCTTATGGCTTCCGTGTCTGGCGCATGCCGTGGGATATACGGACGCGCTTTCGGAAGAAAGGTTTAAGGGGATGAGTTCGGAAGACCGGGAAGAAAAGCTGATGGCTTTAGAGTTTTCCGACATGAATGAAACGGAAAAGGAGATCGGATAGATGGAACGTATTACTGAAGTTATGATCAACCGTAATGAAATCGCAGAAGCCGTGGAGCGTCTGGGACGCCAGATATCCGAAGACTACAAGGGCAGAGAAATCGTCGTGATCGGTATCTTAAAGGGTGCCTCGGTGTTCCTGGCCGACCTGATCCGCAAAATCGACTGCCCGCTCATCATGGACTTTATGCAGGTCTCCAGCTATTACAACAGTACCGTCTCGTCCGGGAACGTGCAGATCCGCAAGGACCTTGACTACGATATCTCGGGCAAGGACGTCCTGATCGTGGAAGATATCATTGACTCCGGTGTCACGATGCAGTGCTTAAAGAGGGAGCTTTTCGCGAGGAATCCGAAGAGCATCAAGGTATGCGCGGCATTTGACAAGCCTTCCCGAAGGAAGGTGGAGTTTACGGCGGACTACATCGGCATCGAGGTGCCGGATGAGTTCATCGTCGGGTATGGACTCGATTATGCGGGAAAATACAGAAATCTTCCGGACGTATGTGTGCTTGAAGTTGACGGAGGTGACAAATGAGTCAAACAGACAAAAGACCCAAGAGATCATTTAGCGGTTTACCGTTTTATCTCATACTGATCGTGATCCTGATTGCGGCGTCGTTCTTCTTCCTGAATGATAATTCCGGGAAGAACGCTTCTCTTTCCGAGGCCCTGACTATGATTTCGGACAAGGAGATCACGAAGGAAGACGTAGTGCTTTACGGAAACTCCCTGCAGTTTAAGTATGTGGACAAGGAGACCGGCAAGAAGAAGGAAGTGAGCAAGAAGGTTCCGTACGATTCGGAAGACCACGTGCTGACGATCCTCATGGAGGCCGAGAAGTCCGGCGCGATCGAGAGCTTCGAATATAAGCAGCCGACGGATGTATCCGCTATTATGTCGGGCATCATGATCGTCCTGATGGTCGGTGCCATGATCTTCTTCGTATGGATCAATTTCAGCAGAAACCAGGGCGACGGCAGATCTGCCATGAACTTCGGCAGAAGCAAGGCCAAGCTCCACGATCCTTCCAAGAACAAGGTCACCTTTGCCGATGTGGCAGGTGCGGATGAAGAAAAAGAGGAACTGGCGGAAGTCGTCGACTTCTTAAAGAACCCGAAGAAATACTCGGCACTCGGTGCGAAGATCCCGAAGGGTATCCTCCTTCACGGTGCACCGGGTACAGGTAAGACGCTCCTGGCCAAGGCGGTTGCCGGTGAGGCAGGCGTTCCGTTCTTCTCCATCTCCGGTTCCGACTTCGTAGAAATGTTTGTCGGTGTCGGTGCAAGCCGCGTAAGAGATCTTTTCGATAATGCCAAGAAGAATTCTCCTTGTATCGTATTCATCGATGAGATCGATGCCGTCGGACGTCACCGTGGTGCCGGTATGGGTGGTGGCCACGATGAGCGTGAGCAGACATTGAACCAGCTCCTCGTTGAGATGGACGGTTTCGGACCGAATGAAGGCGTTATCGTCATCGCAGCGACGAACCGTATCGATATCCTTGACCCTGCGCTCCTGCGTCCAGGCCGTTTTGACCGCCGCGTCGCGGTTGCCCGTCCGGACATCAAGGGTCGTGCGGATATCCTGAAAGTACATGCCAAGAATAAGCCTCTTGAGGATGACGTCGATCTTAAGGAGATCGCGAAGATAACCCCCGGCTACACCGGTGCGGATCTGGCAAACCTCTTAAACGAAGCTGCTCTCCTGGCGGCCAGAAGAAATGCCAAGAAGATCAGCAAAGCGGATGTTTCTGAGGCGGTCTTCAAGGTCATGATCGGACCGGAGAAGAAGAGCCGCGTCATTACCGACAAGGAGAAGCGCCTCACGGCTTTCCACGAGGCAGGTCATGCCATCGTTCTCCGTACTGTTTCCGAAACAGAACACGTCGAGCGTGTTTCCATCATCCCGGCAGGCGGTGCCGGCGGTTATACTGCCCACAAGCCGGATGAGGATATCTACTACACCACGAAGAAGCAGCTGATCGATTCCATCATGATCTCCCTCGGCGGACGTGCCGCTGAGCAGATCATCCTCGGCGAGATCAGCACAGGTGCTTCCTCTGACCTGCAGCACTGCAACAGCATTGCCAGAGAGATGATCACCCGCTATGGTATGTCCGAGAAGTTCCCGAACGTGATCTTCGACGATGACGACGAGGTATTCATCGGTAAGAGCTACGGTCATACGAGAGTATATTCCGAGCAGTCCGCAGCTTCGATCGACGAAGAGATCGCCCGCATCATTTCCAAGGCATATAACGATGTACTCGATCTTCTCAATGATAAGATGGCGATCCTCAATGCCGTTGCCCAGAGACTTCTTGATAAAGAGAAGATCGAAGGACCGGAGTTCGAGCAGATCTATGTCAGCGGTGGTGTGATCCCGGCTTCGGAAGAGCCTTCCGAGTCTGCTTCTGAAGAAGCTTCTGCCTCCTCTGATTCTGAGAGCAAGACAGAGTCTGTCGGCCTTACGGCTGAGGAGATGCTCGCAGATAGCACTTCTCTTGATAAGGCAGTCGAGCAGATCGAATCGTCCTCTGAAAAGGACAGCACGATCCCGACGCTGATTCCTTCTGAGAAGGATGAGAAGAAGGACGACAAGTAAAGATCCTTTTTGAAAATGAAAACAAAACGAGGAGCTGTCCCATGCGGGGCAGCTCCTTTTTTGAGTGTGAACAATGATACGAAAATCTCTTTTTTTGAGATTTCCCATGCCCGTTGATCTGCTTGCGAAGAAAGGAAATCATGGGGTATGTGCGATTCTTAAGGATTCCCATGCCTTTTTGAGATCTGTTCTGGAAGAAGAAATCATGGGAAAAGAGTGTTCCTTAAAATCCCCATGACGAAAAAAAGGGAAATCGGCATGGGTAATCCAGAAATATAGAAATCCCCATGCCGGGGAGGACATGGGGATTCACTCATTTTTCAAATACCCATGCTTTTTCCCTCAAAAACAGTCATGGGGAATCGCGGCTTTTTCAGAATCCCATTCTTTTAGTCTCATAAGGAGTCATGGGAATCTTCCGTTTCAGAACTTTCCCATTTTGTATATAATCTTTATATAAGGCATGGCGTGAAAAACTGAGGAGAAGAAAAATTTTTCAAATCATGTGTCACATTTTTACCTGCCCGGCTGTATATAGGGTGAAAAGGCAAAGAGCCAAAGTAAATTCTACGAATACAGAGAGGTAAAGAAAGATGAAAAAGTTAGTAGCAGTTTTAATGACAGTTTGTATGGTATCCGCAATGGCAGGCTGCAGGTCAAAGGAGGATCGCATCCTGACCCCGACGACGACTACTGAACGCGCGGCGACTACGCTTTCTCTGGATAACGACGCCGACAACAAGATCGTACAGCTGAAGAATATCGGCAGAACGGAGGATCCGAACATGATGGGAAAAGTTGGCGGATGGGACGGCAATATCGCAGATCTCGATCTCAATAAGAATCCGGAAGCGAAGAGGGCTCTGGAAAAAGCAGCAGCCGAGCTTACCGGCATGACATTTGAAGGTATCTACCTTCTCGGCAAGCAGATCGTCTCCGGCACCAATTACTGCATCCTCGCAAGAGGCACCGCGACAGTACCGGATGCAGTCCCGGGATTCTATCTTGTATATGTTTACGAAGATCTTTCCGGCAATGCTTCTGTTCTGAAGATCGACCCGCTCCTTGAGGTTCCGGAAGCGAATCTTAGCGGCGGCTGGGGCGTAAACACCGGCGATGTTGCTTTTGAGAATAACGCCGAGGTAAAAGAAGCCTACGAGAAGGCGCGGAAGAACATGATCCTCACCGGCGGCGAGATCGAGCCTGTCGCATTCCTTGGAAGCCAGGTCGTTGCCGGATATAACTACCTCGTACTGTGCCGGGTCAAGGCGGTCGTGGAAGATCCTTCCACAGAACTTGCGCTCATGACCATTTACGCAGACCTTGAGGGCGGCGCGCAGATTACGATGGAAGACTTCGATTTCTCCGCTCAGGAGGAAACAGGCGAAGTCGCCGAGCAGTCGGAAACATCCGAAGCTTTCGAAGTTGACACCGAAAACGGTGAGCCCCAGGCGGAAACCGTCTGACGGGAGTTGTTCATGGAACTACGAATACGACAGCCGATAGATAACACAAGTCTGAAGTTGCAGGTGTGTAGAAAAGCATGCCTGCAGCTCCTTGATCCCATCATCTCCTTCTTTGAGAAAAGATCCGTGATCCGGAAGGTGGAGAAGGGGGAAAGGGAGGATCTCTCCCGCTCCGTATATTCTGAAAAGAAGGCAGATCCCGAGCAGCAGGACAAGTATCTGCGCTCCATTTTGGTTAAGCACGGTAACCGCATATTGCGCCTGGCGTATTCCTACGTTCATAACATGGAAGACAGTGAAGAGATACTGCAGGATGTACTGATCAAGCTTTTAAGCTCGGCGCCCGAATTTGAAAGCAGCGAGCACGAGAAGGCCTGGATCATACGGGTCACCGCTAATCTCAGCAAGAACCGGATCGAGTACAATAAACTCCGCGACACGGACGAGCTCAATGAGGAACTGGTCGCGGAGAAGAAAGAGGACCTTTCCTTTATCTGGGAGGCGGTCAAATCGCTTCCCGAAAACTACCGGGAAGTCGTCCACCTGTTCTACGAAGAAGGGTATTCCACAGACGAGATCGCCAAACTTCTGGGAGAGAGCGGCGCCAACATAAGGACCCGATTAAAGAGAGCCCGGGCGAAACTGAAAGAAATCTTAAGAGAGGAGTACGATTTCGATGAGTAAGTATAAAGAGATTATGGATAGAGTTGAACTTACGGACGAGATGCGCGAGCGCGTCCTGAAAAATGTGAAAGAATCCGTATCGGAAAAGAAATCGGACTCTTCGGCTGAGACCGCAAAGAAGGCGGATACATCGAAAAAGCCTTCGATCACTTCCGTCAAAAAGAATCAGCGCAGAGCGATCGGAAGATATATTTCGATTGCGGCGGCCTGCCTGATCGTAGCCGGCGGCATCCTTCTTGTCTGGAGCATAGTTGGGAACAATCGTCTGGACCGTCGTTCCGGAGAGAGCACCGTATTGGGATCTACGCCTTCCACGACCGATGATCTGATCGCTCAGGGTCCCTTGAACTCAGATCGAAAAGATCTTAACGATATCGGCGGCATCAATTCGGAGCTGGGCCTTAATCTTTCTGACCTTAAGGACCTTCCGTTCACCCCTTCGCAGAAGACCTATAGCGTCTACGGACATATGGCCGAGATCTCCTATAATGGCGGCCTGGAAGAGGAGTGCATCTGGCGCATTTCTTCTAATTCCGAAGACGTCACGGCGCTTGCTGAAAACTTTTCTTCTTCCAAAGATCTGGTCCTTTCAAATGGTGCGGTGGCAAAGCTTTATGGCGAATCGGACGGCTTCTATCTTGCGGTCTTCAGTAAAGCCGGAAAGACCGCCTCTGTCCAGTTTATATCATCTACTGACGACGACACGTTCAGAAAGGTCATCACCGAGATCTCCGGCATGCTTTGATCTTCCTGTTTCCGGGAGGCCCGGCGCTTGCAGAGAAATCAAACCAGCAGTATACGAAATCAAATTGCCAGTTCCTGCCTTTTTGCGATACTATAGAAGCAGTAAAAAGAAGCCACGGCCGGTGCCGCAAAAAGAAGGCATCGTCTCCGTTTTTAGGAACTGAAGGAAGACTTTGGAAATATGCATCGGACGCAGCGAGCATTAAGAAGAGCAGAGCGCATGGGTGGCCCCGATGCGCTCAATTGCATTGCGGAGATAAACAGTAACGCGCTTGAAGAAGCGCACTATCAGGGAAGAAAACCTTCGGAAGGATCCGGGATGCCGGGAGAACTTCTTCTTCGCGGGATGCCGATCCTGGTAAAGGATAACATCGATGTGCAGGGGATGCACACGACTGCGGGAAGTCTGGCGCTTCAGGATAACATAGCGCTGGCGGATGCTCCTGTGATCCGGAATCTTCGAAGACACGGCGCTGTCATTTTAGGCAAAGCGAACATGACCGAGTTTGCCAATTACGTCTCTACGAAAATGCCTGCCGGCTATAGTTCACGCGGCGGCCAGGTCAAACATGCGATCTCAAAAAAGGCCGATGTCGGCGGATCTTCTACCGGATCTGCAGTCGCGGTAAGTTCCGGCATCGTATCGATGGCCGTGGGTACAGATACATCATTCTCCATCATCGCATGTGCGAAAATGAACGGTATATGCGGCTTGAAACCGCCTGCCGGAGTTCTGTCTTCGGAAGGCATCATTCCGATCGCAAGAACACTCGACAGCGCAGGTCCATTGGCGGATAATTTCCTCGATACACTTCGCATGTACCGCGCAATGCGCGATGAACCATTTCCCGATATCCGCGCCAAAGCACTAGACAAGCTACGAATTGCCGTAAATGTCTTTGAGCAGGACTCTTTGGAAAGAAGTGAATATGATTTTATCCAGAAGACCATTGCCGGTCTGAAAGCACATGGAGCGACGATCTCCGAGGTTTCGCAGGCGAGAGATCCGCAGCTCATGACGATCATGAAATGGGAGTTTAGACCGATGCTCGAAGAGTATCTGCGATCATCCACGGCATCGCGGAAAACGCTCGCCGAGATCGTTAAGTTTTACGAGGATAACCCGAAGAAAATGATGAAGTATGGTATTGATCTTCTTCGAGGTGCACTTGATGAAACACCGGGCGGTCTCATGGGTGATGAGTATCTCGAGGCTCTTCATTTTAGGAAAAACAGAATTTCTGAAGTGAAAAATGAGATCGAAGATTTTGATGCCGTTATCATGACGGCACCGAATTTTGTGATGCACCTGTGCGGACTTCCGTCGGTTACGATCGCGGGTGAAGAAAAAGATAAAAACGGAGTGCGCCGCTGCCTGATCCTTTACGGCACAGACGAGAAGAGGCTATATGCCGCGGCGCGTTCGATCGAAAGACTGATCCTGGGAGGACTGGATGTATGAATATTGGCATTATCGGATACGGAAGTATGGGGAAAATGATCACGGAAAAGCTTGCTTTCTCGGACATTATAAAGCCGCAGGAGATCTATGTTTCGAACCGCACGCAGGAAAAACTGGAAGACGTTCCGGAGGGCGTGATCGCATGTAGAAGCAACCGGGAAGTCGCGCATAAATCCGAGATCGTATTTCTTTGTGTGCGCCCGAATGATCTTCGCCGCGTGCTTTTGGAGATCGCCTCGAACCTTAAGGAAGAATCGATCGTCGTATCCTTAAACGGCAGTGTGCCCTTCCATATTTTAGGCCACAGTTATTTCGGAAAGATCTGCAAAGTCATCCCGAGCGTCACCGCCGAAGTCGACCGTTCGCAGACGCTCCTTTGCTGTAACGAACTGGTCGAGGAAGAAGATAAGGCGAAACTTCGTGAGATCCTTCAGGTGTTCGGAAATGTCATCGAGCTTCCGGAAGAGGAGCTCGGCATGGGTTCGGAGCTTGTCAGCTGCATGCCCGGCTTCATCGCATCGATCTTTGATGTGCTCTGTTCTTCCGCGCAAAAACACACCTCGATCCCGAAGGAGCAGGTGGTGAAGATGGTGCTTGAGACGATGTGTGCGACCGGCGAACTGATGCTCAGTAAAGACATGTCCTTTGAAGACGTGGTAGAGCGTGTGGCGACGAAAGGCGGCATCACGGAAGAGGGCACGAAGGTCGTATATGAGGGCTTTCCGGAGATCGCGGATCTTCTTTTTGAAAAGACCCTGGAGAAGCGCCATCTGACCGCGGAGAATGCGAAGGCTTCCTTTGAAAAAGAAAACTGATCAGAAGACAGGGGAGACGACATCAGGATGCAGGAGAACGGGTATACGAAAGCTTGGGAGAACATGATCCTCACTGATCTGGATCATACACTCCTGCGCTCGGACGGAACCGTCTCGGAGCATACGCTGGAAGTTCTGTCTGAAGTAAGAAAAAATGGTGCGGGTCTTGCGATCGCGACGGCCCGCTACTGGATCGGCGCAGAGCGTTATATCGACCTTTTGAAACCCGATTTTGAGATCACGACAGACGGCACGCTCATCCATGCAAACGGAGATTGTATCTACAGCGTGGGCTTTTCCCTGGAGGAGACGGACCGAATTGTGCGGGAGATTTTCGATATTTATCCCGAAGCGGAAGTGACCTTGGCCAGCGGCAAGACGGTCCTTTGGAACAGCCTCCATATCTCTGAGTCCCCGCGGCTTCATAAGGCGCTTTTCTGCGACTTCAGGGAGCCGCTAACCTGTTGCGCCAATAAGATCGCTGTCTCCTTCCCCGAAAAAGAATATGCGGAGAGAATCGCGGAAAAACTCGGATGTAAGCTTCAGTGCTACCGCGGCGAGGCTCTTTATGCATTCCTTCCGAAAAGATCCGGTAAAGTTCTTGCGATCCAGGCTCTTTCCGAGGAGAGCGGAATCCCCATTTCCGATTTCATCGCATTCGGTGACGACAGTAATGACATCGAAATGCTTACCGTATGCGGTACCGGTGTCGCTGTCGGAAATGCCATTCCTGAGGTAAAAGAAGCCGCCTCCTACATCACCGCTTCCAACGACGAAGACGGCGTGGCCAATTTCCTGCTCGAACAATTTAGAAAGTAAGCTCCGATTGCAGAGCACGACCCGCGGAAGCGGAAGAAGTCGCGCTCCCGCCGCCCGGCGCATCTTTGGAGTAAAAGGATGTGACCGCCGAATCGGATCTTATTCGGCGGCCACAAGTGAGTAGGATTATAGGAAATAGATGCTTACTTTAAACTGTTTTCCACAAGTCCGAGGAACAGAGGGTGCGGTCTGTCCGGACGGCTCTTGAACTCGGGGTGGAACTGTACGCCGACGAAGAAGGGGTGACCCTTGATCTCGACGGCTTCGACCAGAAGATTGTCAGGGGAAATACCACTGATGATGTCTTTCATTTGATCTCTGTAGATGTTATTGAATTCGTATCTGTGACGGTGCCTTTCGCTGATATTCTGGGATTTGTAACAATGTTCCATCATTGTGTCAGGCAGGATCTTGCAGGGGTAGCTGCCGAGACGGAGGGTACCGCCCTTTTCGATCTCGTCGTTCTGGCCCGGCATGAAATCGATGACCAGATGCTCGGATCCTTCATCGAATTCACGGGAGTTGGCATCGCTGAAGCCGAGCACATTACGGGCATATTCGATGACGGCGATCTGCATACCGAGGCAGATGCCGAGATAAGGAACATTCTTCTCACGAGCATATTTAGCGGCCAGGACCATGCCCTCGATGCCGCGGTCGCCGAAGCCGCCCGGGACGAGGATACCATCCGCTTCTGAAAGGACCGATTCGTAGTTTTCGGGAGTTAAGTCTTCGGAGTCGGTCCAGAGGATCTTCACATTGGAAGAATACTTATATCCTGCGTGATGGAGGGCCTCCGCCACGGACAGATAGCAGTCATGGAAGTGTGTGTATTTACCGACGAGAGCGATCGTGCAGGTCTTGTCACAGCTCTTGATCCTCTCGACCATCGATGCCCACGAGGAGATGTCGCAGGGCGCGGTATCAAGACGCAGCTCGCGGCAGACGACATCGGAGAAGCCGCTCTTTTCGAGCATCAGAGGCGCTTCGTAAAGGACCGGGATCGTGGTGTTTTCGATAACGCAGTCAGGCGCCACGTTACAGAACATTGCGATCTTTTTGAAAATCGATTCGTCCTCGATCGGCTCGTCTGTACGAAGGATGATGATGTCCGGAGAAACGCCCATGCCCTGCAGTTCTTTTACCGAGTGCTGCGCGGGCTTGGACTTGTGCTCGCCGGAAGCCTTGAGGTAGGGGACGAGTACGACGTGGATGTAGAGCGCGTTGTGCGGGCCGACTTCGCGGCCGACCTGTCGGATCGCCTCGATAAAAGGCTGGCCCTCGATGTCACCGATCGTACCGCCGATCTCCGTGATGACGACGTCGGCTTCGGACTCAAGTCCCACGTTATAGATGAATTCTTTGATCTCATTGGTGATGTGCGGGATGGTCTGAACCGTCGAGCCGAGATATTCGCCTCTTCTTTCCTTGGCGAGAACCGAAGAATAGACCTTACCGGTCGTCAGGTTCGAGAACTTGTTTAAGTCCTCATCGATAAAACGCTCGTAGTGACCGAGGTCGAGGTCCGTTTCGGCGCCGTCTTCCGTGACGAAAACTTCGCCGTGCTGATACGGGCTCATCGTGCCCGGGTCCACGTTGATGTACGGGTCGAGCTTCTGCGATGCGACCTTAAGACCGCGCATCTTCAGAAGACGTCCCAAAGACGCAGCCGTGATCCCTTTTCCTAATCCCGATACAACACCACCTGTTACAAAAATGTACTTGGTCATAAATCCTTACCTCACTTTCAAAATATCCATGTTCCTGTTAACTTTTCTTACTATTCGCGCGCATTTTATTGATCCCTCACGCGCTTCATATTCTCGAATCTTATTTGCCGCTGTCGCCGTAGTTTTTGAGAACACGGGCAGACGGGTCATTTACATCGCAGCCTTCCCAGGATCTGTTCGGCATCCAGAAGTCGATGACCATCTCGGCCTGACCTTCGTAGTGCTTCTCGAAGATCTCGCGGTAGAGGAGAGATTCCTTGGTGAAAGGCGTGGCGAATGTGTATTTCTTTCTTCTTTCTTCGTACTCGTCGTCACTGTAGTACGAAGCGGCATACTCTTTTAGGTGATCTACCATGGAGTGGCCGACTGCATCTGAAAAAGCGGCCTTTTCACGGAAGAGGATATCGTGCGGGAGCAGGTCTCCTTCAAATGCCTTACGAAGGAGATACTTGCCTTTGCCGTATGTGTTGAGTTTCTTCTTAGGATCGATCGCCATGACGTATTTGACAAAATCGAGATCGCCGAACGGAACACGTGCTTCCAGAGAGTTTGCCGAGATGCAGCGGTCCGCACGGAGCACATCGTACATGTGGATCTCGTGGATACGCTTGACGGCTTCCTCCTGAAAAGCTTCGGCCGAAGGCGCGAAGTCTGTGTATTTATATCCGAAAAGTTCATCGGAGATCTCGCCGGTGAGAAGCACGCGGACATCCGAGATCTCGTGGATCTTTTTACAGAGAAGATACATACCCATCGATGCGCGGATCGTGGTGATATCGTATGTGCCGAGCACCTCGATGACTTCTTCGAGAGAGTTGATGACATCTTCTTTGGTGATGATGACTTCGGTATGCTCGGAGTGGATGTAGTCCGCGACTTCCTTGGCATACTTTAAGTCGATCGCATCTTCGCTCATGCCGATCGCGAAAGTCTTGATCGGGTGTTCTTCCATCTCCTGTGCGATCGCGCAGACGAGAGAGGAATCCAGTCCGCCGGAAAGAAGGAAACCGACTTTGGAATCGGATACGAGACGCTTCTTTACGCCGCTTATAAGCTTGTCGTGGATGTTTCTGAAGATCGTCGGAAGATCGTCATCTAAGACCTTTTCAACTTTTGTGATATCGCAGTAGCAGATAAACTTTCCGTCCTTATAGTAATGTCCGGGCGGGAAGGGGAGGACCTTTTTGCAGTAGGGGACGATGTTCTTTGCCTCGCTGGCCAGAGCGATGTGACCTTCGTCGTCGAATCCGTAGTACAGAGGACGGATGCCGATCGGGTCTCTTGCCGCGACCAGGGACTTGCTTTCGGTGTCGTAGATGATCAGGGCGAACTCTGCATCGAGCTTGCTGAACATATCGACGCCGTACTTTTCATATAAAGGAAGAAGCACTTCACAGTCGGAATCCGAGGCGAAAGTAATGCCATCGGAGATAAGTTCCTGGCGAAATGCTTCAAAACCATAGATCTCGCCGTTGCAGACGAGGTATTTTCCGGATCGGGAGAAGGGCTGCATACCTTCCGGGGTCAATCCCATGATGGACAGTCTGTGAAAGCCCATGGTACCGTCTTTGAGGTCGACGATCCGGCTCTGGTCCGGGCCTCGGGAGATCGTCTTGTCAAAACCCTCCTTGAATTGTTCCTGCGTCAGATCCGGTCGCAGATAAAACATGATTGAACACATAAATCTATTTCCTCCAACTTTAATATCCAAAGGAGTCCTGCCGCAATGGCAGGACCCCGATGGGATTTCAGTTTATAGGTTATTCTACGTCCTGGAGGGCGTCGAATCCTTCCTCACTTGTTCGTACTTTGATGACGTTCTCTACATCGTAGACGAAGATCTTGCCATCACCGATGTGACCGGTATAAAGTACTTTCTTTGCGGTATCGATAACAGCCTGTACAGGTACTCTCGCTACCACGATATCCATCTGGATCTTCGGAAGCAGTGAAGGCTCAACTTCAACGCCTCGATAGAACTCAGGCTTACCTTTCTGGATGCCGCAGCCCAGTACGTGGGAGACGGTCATACCGGTGATACCGATATCCAGGAGTGCCGACTTAAGCGGCTCGAGCATACGCTCTTTGCAGACGATCTCGATCTTGGTGAGCTTCTTTCCGTCCGGGCTCTTGTAGGAGATGCCGGAGGCGGATCTTGCGACTTCCTTGACCTCGACAGCTTCTGCCATCGGAGTTTCGCCGATGACCTTGATCGTAGGAAGTACGGAGTCATCTACTGTCGGAGCAAAGTCAGCTACCGATGCGAAGTCAGCATATGCGGATACGAGACCATGTTCAGAGATATCCATACCGGCGAGCTCGTCTTCAGCGGAAGCACGAAGGCCGATGGTCTTTTTGATGAGAAGGAATGCAGGGATCATGCAGGCGGCTGTCCAGGCAAGGATCGCGCCAATACCTAAGAACTGTACACCGAGTACCTTCATGCCTTCGGAGAAAGATGTGCCGTGAACGAGTGCGTAGATCGGTCCGTCAACTCCTGCGTCTGCTGTGGAAGTGGAGAGGAGACCTGCTGCGATCGTACCCCAGATACCGTTTCCCAGGTGAACACCTACCGCACCGACCGGGTCATCTACGTGACACTTGATATCGAGCTTTTCAATGACTACTACGACGAGGATACCACTTACGATACCGATGATCGCGGCACCGATAACATCTACGTTGTTACAACCTGCGGTTACACCAACAAGACCTGCCAGAGAGGCGTTCAGGCACATCGATACATCAGGCTTGCCGTTCTTGATCCATGTATAGATCATGGTGACGCATGTGGCAACTGCCGGAGCAACTGTTGTGGTTACGAAGATAGCTGCAAGAGAAGAGATCGATGTTGCGGCGGCACCGTTGAATCCATACCAGCCGAACCAGAGGATGAAGCAACCGAGAGCACCGAGTGTTAAGGAGTGACCCTGGATCGCCTTTACCTTAACGATCTTGCCGCTCTGGTCTTTGACGTACTTACCGATACGGGGCCCAAGGATGATCGCACCGATCAGAGCGGTGATACCGCCGACGGAATGGATCGCTGCAGAACCTGCGAAATCGATGAAACCGAGCTTTGCGAGCCAGCCCTGAGAGTTCCATACCCAACCGGCTTCGATCGGATATACGACCAGGCTGATGATTCCACTATATACGCAGTATGCGGAGAACTTGGTTCTTTCTGCCATGGCACCGGAAACGATCGTTGCAGCGGTAGCGCAGAATACCAGGTTGAATACGAAAGCGGACATCGGGAAGTTACTAAAATCCGAGAAGATCTTCAGGTTCGGAACACCGATGAAACCCATGATATAGTCTTCACTCATCATGAGGGCGAAGCCTAAAAGACTGAAAACTACAGTACCGATACAGAAATCCATCAGGTTTTTCATGATGATGTTTCCTGCGTTTTTTGCTCTGGTAAAGCCGGTCTCAACCATTGCAAAACCTGCCTGCATGAAGAAGACCAGGGCGGCTCCCATTAAGAACCATACACCAAATATGGTGTCGTTTGCTGACTGTAATAAAGCATCCATAATATTCACCTCATTTATTTTTCCCGGAAAAAGCGAAAGTGGCGGTGAACACCGGATGGCTATTTACCATCCCATGCACATCGCCACATTGCGTGTGTTTTTATTCCGCTTTCCCGTGCTTTTCTTATCTGACTCCGAAGAGCAGTTCGCCGTATGTCGGGAACGGCCATACCTTGGCACTGCAGAGGGACTCTGCCTGATCGGCTGCGGCACGAAGATCCTGCATCGCTACGAATACCTTATCTCTGTATGCATAGGACTGAGCGAGGATGTCTTCGATCTCATGTACTTCGATCACCGCATCTTCAAGGACTTTGGTTCTTGCTGCGATATCGCTCTGGAGCTTGCTGAGCTGCGTGATCAGATCTTTTTCAAAAGCTGTATCCGCGCCGCTGGCCTGCTGTACTGCGATCGCTGTATCTGCGAGTTCCTTGATGTAGGAAGTCACTGCCGGCAGGATATCCTTTCTTGCCATATCGATCATGGTGAGTGCTTCGATATTGATGATCTTGCTGTAGTTCTCCAGGAGGATATCGTGTCTTGACTGCATTTCTGCAAGACTAAATACACCAAACTTTAAGAACAGATCTTTGTTCTTCTGATCGAGGAATCTCTCCATCGCTTCCGGTGTGGAACGGAGATTGAGAAGACCTCTTTCCTCAGTTGCTTCCTTGATCCAGCTCTCATCGTAACCGTTGCCGTTAAAGATGATCCTCTTATGAGCGGTGATCGTTTCCTTAATGAGTGCTGAAAGCTCTGCATTAAAATCACTAGCCTTTTCGAGTCTGTCTGCGAACTCACAGAGACTGTCTGCAACTGCTGTATTCAGCATGATGTTCGCACATGCGATCGAGTTTGCGGAACCGAGCATTCTGAACTCGAACTTATTACCTGTGAAAGCAAACGGAGAAGTTCTGTTTCTGTCGGTAGAATCCTTCGGGAACTTCGGCAGTACATCTACGCCGATCTCCATCTGTACTTTCTCGTGCTGATCGTAAGCTTTTCCTTCTACGATCGACTCGATGATACCATTCAGTTCATCACCCAGGAACATGGAAACTACGGCCGGCGGAGCTTCGTTTGCGCCGAGACGGTGATCGTTGCCTGCTGTGGCTACCGAGATACGGAGCAGATCCTGATGTACATCTACTGCACGGATAACAGCTGCCAGGAAGAGCAGGAACTGAGCGTTCTCAGAAGGTGTATCGCCGGGCTCCAGGAGGTTGACTCCGGAAGAAGTACTGATGGACCAGTTGTTATGCTTACCGGAACCATTGACACCTGCGAACGGCTTCTCGTGAAGGAGACATACCAGACCGTGCTTCTTAGCGACTTTCTGCATGATCTCCATCATCAGCTGGTTGTGGTCAGTCGCAATGTTCGTGGTGGTGAAAATCGGTGCCAGCTCGTGCTGTGCCGGAGCTACTTCGTTATGCTTTGTCTTGGCAAGAACACCGAGTCTCCAGAGTTCTTTGTCGAGATCCTTCATGTAAGCGGATACTCTCGGCTTGATGGAACCGAAGTAATGATCTTCGAGCTCCTGGCCCTTCGGTGCTTTTGCTCCGAAAAGTGTTCTTCCGGTGTAGATCAGGTCTTTTCTCTGATTGTAAAGTTCAACCGGGATGAGGAAGTATTCCTGCTCAGGACCAACGGTGGTCTTTACTGTGAGATGCGGATCGGTATTACCGAAAAGTCTTAAGATTCGAACGGCCTGCTTGCTGATGACTTCCATCGAACGAAGAAGCGGTGTCTTCTTGTCGAGTGCCTCGCCGCTGTAAGAACAGAAAGCGGTCGGGATGCAGAGCGTATCATCTTTAATGAATGCATAGCTTGTCGGATCCCATGCTGTATATCCTCTTGCTTCGAATGTAGCTCGAAGTCCGCCGGACGGGAAGGAAGATGCATCAGGCTCACCCTGGACAAGTTCTTTTCCCGAGAATTCCATGATCACTCCGCCTTCGGATGTGGGTGAGATGAAACTGTCGTGCTTCTCGGCGGTGATGCCGGTCAGCGGCTGGAACCAATGCGTGAAGTGTGTTGCACCTTTTTCGGTAGCCCAATCCTTCATGGCATTGGCGACAACGTTAGCGATATCTATATTCAACGGTAGACCTTCATTAATGGTCTTCTTCATTGCTTTGTAAGTTTCTTTCGGGAGACGGGCCTTCATGATCTGTTCGTTAAAAACCATTTCTCCAAAGATCTCAGGTACGTTTGTCATAGTGTTTTTCCTCCTTATAAAAGTGAAAGAGGCACCTGGGACGTAATGTCGTTCCAAGCGCCTTTGCTTTATGTCTGCAGAATAAAGCAAAAGAAATCTGCTGTCAACAGAAAATGCATGACAAAATGTACAAACTTGCATTATTTACGAAAAGCACCAATGAAAATGAACGATTTTTCACACAGAATGAATTTTTAAGAAAGAGAAGTTGCAAAATTGACGATTCGAGAGTAGATTATTAAGTAGGTAATCAGTAAGCACATGCAAACCGATCTGAAAAGAGGTGACGAGAATATGAGTTCTACAGGTATAGATAAAGTATTGATCCTGCGCCGCGAGATGGGTGCAAGCCGTACACTGGAGAATTTCATCATTAAAAGCCTTAAGCATCCGCACGAAGTTGTGTGGAACCAGATCTCGGATGAAGGACTCCGCGCTGCCAAAAGAGGAGACTACGGACTTCTGATCGTCGAGTCTTCGATCTCGGATCCCAAAGCGCTTCGTGCCTGCTCGGCCGCAACCTCCCATCCCACGTCGGTGATCCTGTTCCTGGCAGATGAGACGCAGTTTCGATCCGAAGAGGAAAAGAAAGCAAGAGAAAAGCTTCTCGATCTCGGTGCGACGATCCTCGTCAAACCACTCAAGCAGAGTTCTTTTACCACAGCGATCAATTCCGCGGACATGGCCCACATCAGACTCGGTGCCTTAAAGAAAAAACTCGATGATGAGAAAGTCATCACGAGAGCCAAGCTCCTGCTTATGCAGACACTTTCTTTTACCGAGGAAGAGGCGCACAAGTTCATCGAAAAAGAAGCCATGAACAGCGGAAGAACGAGATCGGATGTCGCCTATGAGATCATAAGGACATACGAAGAATAGGAAATAAAAACAGATTTTAATCATTAGATATATATGAGGAGGCAACATGAAGTACGAATTCGTTAAGATGCAGGGATGCGGAAACGATTATGTGTACATCGATGCCAGAAAGTACCAGATCGGGGATCCTTCGGCGCTCGCAGTCAAGATCTCCGACCGACACTTCGGGATCGGATCGGACGGGCTGATCCTCGTCGCACCCTCGGAAGTCGCAGATGGAAGAATGATCATGTTCAATCTCGACGGCTCGGAAAGTGAGATGTGCGGCAACGGGATCCGCTGTGTCGGAAAGTTCATTCATGACATCTGGAACGTCAAGAAGGATACACTGACGATCGAGACCAAGTGCGGGATCAAGACACTGAAGATGATCTGCGATGAAAATAACGAAGCCACCGGCGCGACGGTCGATATGGGCCGCGCGATCCTTTCTCCCCAGCTGATCCCTGTGGATCTGGAAGGAGATACCGTCATCGACCGTGAACTGGAAGTGGACGGTAAGGAATATCACATCACCTGCGTGTCCATGGGAAATCCGCATGCGGTTCTTTTCCTGGAGAATGTCGAGGATCTCGATCTTCCTTCCCTCGGTCCGAAGTTTGAGCATCACCCGGTATTCCCGGCAAGAGTAAATACGGAATTTGCCGAGGTCAGGGGAGAAGGACTTCTCCGTATGCGTGTCTGGGAAAGAGGCGCCGGCGAGACCTGGGCCTGCGGGACCGGCACATGTGCGACAGTCGTGGCGGCCTGCCTGAACGGTCTCACGAAGAAGGGCGAGGATGTACGCGTGATCCTAAACGGCGGCGAGCTCGTGATCAACTACACGGACGAAAGAGTCCTCATGACGGGACCGGCCGTGATCAGTTTTACCGGTGAAATCGAAGTATAAGAATTATATGTAGGGCGCAAGGAAGCGCAATGTAGTGAAGTAGGAGGAAGAAGAAAAATGAAGATCAACAAGAACTACCAGAATATCGAAGAGACATATCTGTTTTCGGAGATCGCCGAGAGAGTTCGTAAGTATATGGCGGAAAACCACGGCGCATCTCTGATCAAGATGGGCATCGGCGATGTGACCAGACCGCTTAGCAAGTCTGCAGTCGATGCGCTCATCAAGGCGGCAGAAGAGATGGGCACCGCGGAAGGTTTTCACGGATATGGCCCGGAACAGGGATATGAATTCTTAAGAGATGAGATCGCCGATTACTATCAGCGCACGAGCGGTGTGAAGATCTTCAGTGATGAGATCTTCGTCTCGGACGGTGCCAAGAGCGATCTCGGAAACATCCTCGATATCTTCGATGTGGATAACGTCGTCGCCGTGACCGATCCGGTCTATCCGGTATATGTCGATACGAATGTCATGGCCGGAAGAAAGATCGTCAAGCTTTCTGCCACAGCGGAAAACGGCTTCCTCCCGATGCCGGATCCGGATCTTCAGGCCGACATCATCTACCTTTGCTCTCCGAATAACCCGACCGGTGCCGCCTACGATAAGGACCGCCTTCAGCAGTGGGTCGATTTTGCCAATGCCCACGGTTCCGTGATCCTTTACGATGCGGCCTATGAATCCTTTATCTCGGATCCCGATATCCCGAGAACGATCTTTGCGATTGAAGGGGCACGCTCCTGCGCTATCGAGTTCTGCTCGCTTTCCAAGACAGCAGGTTTCACCGGAACAAGATGTGGCTACACGATCGTTCCCGGCGGACTCGTAAGAGACGGCATCCAGCTTAGAAAGATGTGGCTTAGACGCCAGACGACCAAGTTCAACGGCGTATCCTATCCGGTCCAGAGAGCAGCTGCTGCGGTCCTTAAGGATCAGGGCCTTGCCGAGATCATGGAAAATGTCGCTTACTATAAGGAAAATGCCCGCATCATGGCGGAGACTTTTTCTGAACTCAAGTGGCCTTTTACCGGCGGCAAGAACTCTCCGTACCTTTGGGTCAAGTGCCCCAATGAGATGCGCTCCTGGGCCTTCTTCGACGATCTTCTGGTCCGAGCAAATGTTATCTGCACACCGGGTTCCGGCTTTGGTGACTGCGGGGAAGGATATGTGAGGTTCACCTCCTTTAACACCCGCGATAACACGATCGAAGCGATGAAGCGCATCAGGGAGATCTACGGTTAACAGCAAAAAACGAAAAGACACGAAGGCAGGCGCCCCGTGTCTTTTCTTTTCGGTGAGTATTATATGAAATGATCTTCAATGGGATCAGAAGACCAGCTGATAGATGATACCTGCCAGTTCACGCAGATAGTTACTCGGCAGGCGCCACGGAGGTGTGGATGCACCTTCCAGACCGCACGGCAGATCAAGGTCTGATGCGATCATGCTCGCACGAAGTTCGTGCCAGGCATTCGTGACGATTACGGCGGTGTCGCCCAGGTTCTCTCTTTCCATGATCTCCTTACTGAAGTCGAGGTTTTCTCTCGTGCTCGTAGAGCGGTCTTCCTTATAGATCCTGTCGGAAGAGATACCCATATTTACAAGCTCTCTGTACATGCATTCGGCTTCTGAGATCGACTCGTCATCGCCCTGACCGCCGGATACGATACACGGGCATTCCGGATGCTCGGAAAGATACTCGTATGCAGTCATGATACGTTCCGAAAGAAGCGTACTCGGCTGTCCGTCTGCGACATAACATCCCAGGACGACTACGACCGGCGGACGATCGGATAACGGTGCTTTTCGATTGGCATAAGCGATCATCAGGGAAGTGGCGGTGATCACGTAGGCCAGACCGAGGATCACGGTGGTGATCACTACGTTTACAGCACAGCGTGCCGGCTTGTTTCTGTTTCTGATTCGCACGATCCAGCTGTTGATCAGGTGGAAAAAAATCGTGTATGTGAAGACCATCAGGCACAGAAGAAAGCCAGAAATGGTGATGATGTTTCTCCCGTATCCTTTAATGATCTCCGAAAGGAAAAGGATCATCAGTCCGGCGGAAAGAACAAAGAATACCGCGCGGAGGATTCGGGATATAGAGATGATTTTTTCTTTATTATCCTTCATGATTGTTTTCCTCATAATTTTTTCGATAAACATTTTCGACTTTTGAGGTTATCTTAACATGAGATGGGAACCTTGAAATGACGTATCCGTAAGGCTCAGGTGACATTTCCGTCATAACCGGAGGCGATATATTATAGATGACACAGTGAAATCTCTTATGGTAAACTACTTTTAATTCGTGAACGAAAGATTCACGTAAGGTTGGTATATTGATGGAATACAGGAGGGGTTATTAACATGATCAAGTATGTAATTGGCGGAGCGATCGTTGGTGGATTTATCGGACTGGTCGCATTTCTTTCTCAGGCAGACAAAAAGGCCAGTAAGAAGATCGATGATCAGTTCGCAGCAGAGCATCACGTAAAGGATTCTTACGGGATGTACATGATCACAGAGGAAGGCGAATTCGCATTCCCGCTGAAGTCCGGCACACTTTCCGGATATAAGATCTGGAATCTTGCGGATGTAGCTTTTGTAGCTACCTATAAGAATACGTTCTCGCTTCTCGACGTCGGACAGAAGGCCATGAAGGGCGATTATCTCACACCTTCGAAGAAGCCTTTGAAGGAAAAGGGTTATAAGACATTTACCGTACCGGTCGGACAGAGCGTTGACGAAGTGGCAGATCTCATTACGAGAAATGCAGCTAATGTCCAGAGAATGCAGGGCGGAAAAATCAAGTAAGTCAGCTTGATCTAATAAGTAAGAAAGAACAGGTTAGAATAGATGTTATTAAAGAGAGAAGTTTATACCGGAAATAAAGATGAGAAGTATTTCGAGGTGATCAACAAGCTTAAAAAAGCGGGCCTCAAGTACGACATTAAGACCGATTCCGGAAATCACGGAGCCGATATCGGACGGGGCGGTGCCGTCGGACGCTTTGGACAGACTTCTTCCGGCCCCACGATCTGCTCCGTATATGTAAAGAAAAAAGATTACGATGCAGCGGTCGCCGCTCTTCACAACTGATCAGAAAACGTTCGTATTCGTAAAGTAAGAAAGGACCTTCCGGGAAATCGGGAGGTCATTTTTTTGGACACCGCAGAGGACGCTGCGTCGTGGCGAAGCTGTGAGGCTGCGAGGTTGCGAGGCTGCGAGGTTGCGCCTTTTTTGTGAGCGATGATCCTGCTTGCGAAGAAAGGAAATCATGTGGGATGTGCGATTCTTAAAGATTCCCATGCCTTTTTCTGCCCAGAGTGGGAAGAAGAAATCATGGGAAAAGCGTGTTCCTAAAAATCCCCATGCCGAAAAAGAGGAAAATCTTCATGGGAATTTCAAGAATATCCGAATTCCCATGCCGAAGAGGTCATGGGGAATCGCGCTTTTTCCAAATAACCATGTTTTTTTACTTAAAAACAGTCATGGGGAATCGCACTTATTTCAAATAGCCATGTTTTATCTCTTATAAACAGTCATGGGGAATTGCGCAGTTGACACAAACCCCTGCCGTATGAATTTGAAAAAGTGTTATTCGAACAGCAACCCTGCATAATGAAGGAGAAATCCTAAGTCTATGTGGCGAGGCTACGGTTCTCTTGTTGTATGATCTCGGATCCTGGTAAATTGATGAATATCGGAATAAATTTATCGAATAACGATAAAAATCTATTGCAATTCGATTTGCTACGTGCTATTGTTATATCAACAAGGTTGGAACAGGGCGCCTGATCAAGACGATTCACGGAGGATCGAAAAATGAACATGAAAGACAGTATCGAATTAGCAGAGAAACTCTCGAAGGACTATAGTGATCTGGAGAAGGTGGATCAGGAGATCAGTGATAAGGAAAAGATCCTGGATACTCCTGTGAGCTCGTATCAGGAGCCGGCGCAGGATGTGAGCCTGTTTGAGACGGGAATTCTTGTGATATTTAAGGTGATTGCGTTCTTCTTTGTCCTGGGTATCGATGGATATATTTATTTAATGTCTTTCGCGATGGACTGGGATGAGCATACACGCTGGCATCAGTCCGTGGCCTGGGCAGTGATCCTCATATCCAATATCGGACTCATTGCACTGATCATTTTCGTTAAGCATCGTCGTGAGAAGAATACGAGGAAGTATCTGGAAGAGCAGAGAATAAAGCAGGAAAGCTATATTCTGCAAAGGCGTGCAGAGCTGCGTGAAGAACTTGCCGGGCTTAATCAGAAACGCGCTGAAATAAGTGAGGGCCTTGCGAAATATGATTCTCAGATCCCGCGGGAATTCCGGAGCAGATATCATATGGTAAAGGTAAAGATGATGCTTCAGAACGGAAAAGCACAGAGCTTTGATGAAGCGGTCGGTTTACTTGTGCAAACTGCCCAATAAAATGAATAATTGCTCGGCGAGAGTTGCGTGGGCAAACAAATAATGTACGTTTTTTATCGTTTTCTGCTCTTAATTTTGCAAGTTGTTGCATTATAACTTGCAAATTGGTAAGATGTATCCATCGAATACTAGCAAAGGCGCTAAGTGCTTCCCGGGATCACCGCAAAGATATGGTGAGCTGGACCGGCAGGCTTGGTGCCTTGTTGTTTTCTGATTCTCCCCGGGAACCTTTTCGGACCTGAGGAGGAAAAGAAAATGATGATGCAAAAGCAAGGACTGTATTCTCCAGAATATGAACACGATGCGTGCGGTATCGGTTTTGTCGTGAACATTCACGGCAAGCGTTCCCACCAGACTGTGAAAGACGGTCTTAAGATTCTTGCAAATCTGGCACACCGTGGTGGTGAGGGCAGCGACGAGAACACCGGTGACGGTGCAGGTATGCTCCTTCAGATCCCGGATGCTTTTTTCAGAAAAGTTTGTCCCGAAGAAAATATCACACTCCCCCAGTTCGGTGATTATGGTGTCGGAATGGTCTTCCTTCCGAGACAGAGCGATGCAAGAGAAAAGTGCATGAAGGTCATCGATAAGGCGGTCGAAGAAGAAGGTCAGATCGTTCTCGGCTGGCGTGATACACCGGTCAACGAAAGTACGATCGGAGTGACCGCGAAGGAGAACCGTCCGTATATCGCGCAGATCTTCATCGGCAGAGGCGACAAGACCAAGGCCGGTATCGCATTTGACCGCGCACTTTATGTTATCAGAAAGAAACTCGAAAAGAGAACGATCGAGCTCACAGAGACCGATCCGCGTTATTTCTATTTTGCAAGTCTTTCCACAAGAACGATCGTCTATAAGGGCATGCTCACCCCGGAACAGATGGATGCTTTCTATCTCGACTTAAAGGACCTGTCCTTTGATTCCTCCCTGGCGCTCGTTCACTCCCGTTACAGCACCAACACCTTCCCGAGCTGGGAACGTGCACATCCATACCGCTACCTGATCCACAACGGTGAGATCAACACACTTCGCGGTAACATCAATGCGATGTATGCAAGATCCGCTTCCATCAGCAACAAGGCTTTTGGCGATGATATGGAAAAAGTACTGCCGATCATCAACCCGAACGGTTCTGACTCGGCGATGTTCGATAACACCCTTGAGTTCCTGACACTGTCCGGCAGATCTCTGGCCGAGACCGCCATGATGATGGTTCCGGAACCGTGGATCAAGCACGAGCAGATGGACGAAGATGTCAAGGCATTCTACGAATACAACAGCATGCTCATGGAGCCATGGGACGGTCCTGCCGCGCTGGCATTTACCGATGGCAGAAGTATCGTTGCGACCCTCGATAGAAACGGACTTCGTCCGGCTAGATATGTCGTGACAGAAGACGGTTACGTTATCCTCTCTTCGGAAGCCGGCGTACTGCCGATCGATGAGTCCCGCGTCATCAGCAAGAACCGTCTGCGTCCGGGCAGAATGCTCCTGATCGATACTGAAGAGGGAAGGATCATCACCAACGAAGAGATCAAGAAGAAGGTCGCGACCGCGCATCCGTACAAGCAGTGGATCGATGAGAATATGGTCAGACTTTCTGATCTCGTTGACGATTATAAGTCTTCGGCAAAAGCACCGGCCAAGGCCGCTAAGGCAGGAAAGTCCGCGGTATCCGACATCGAAGTCAAGCAGAAGATGTTCGGCTATACTTACGAAGATATAAGAAAGATGGTCATCCCGATGGCCAGTACCGGAGCCGAAGCGATCGGCGCTATGGGTAACGACAGTCCGATCGCCGTCCTCTCCGATAAGCCGCAGCTCCTTTATAACTACTTTAAGCAACTGTTCGCTCAGGTCACGAACCCGCCGATCGACTGCATCCGTGAAGACATCGTCATCATGGAGAGAATGTACCTCGGAAACGAAGGCAACATCATCGAGCCGAAGGCGACCGATGCCCGTCATATTGCTCTGCCGAGCCCGATTCTGAAGGATGAGGAACTGGCAGCCGTTAAGAACATCAAGAGAAAGGGCTTTAAGTCCGTTGTTCTCCCGATCCTCTATGAGGCAAATGGTGACGGACATACTCTCGAAAAGGCGATGGATGCGCTCTGCAAGGCAGCATCTGAAGCAGTCGAGAAGGGCACGAACATCTTAGTTCTTTCCGACCGTGACGCGGATGCGGATAAGAGCCCGATCCCGGCACTGCTCGCTGTTTCCGGTCTGCACCAGCACCTCGTAAGAAAAGGACAGCGTCACATGACATCCATCGTCCTTGAGTCCGGTGAGCCGAGAGAAGTTCATCACTTTGCACTGCTCGTCGGTTACGGCGCTTCAGCGATCAACCCGTATATGGCATATGCGACGATCGCAGATGAGATTTCTCACCAGCGCCTCGATAAGGACCTCGATGTCGCGATCGACAACTACATCGAAGCGGCCCGCCACGGTATCGTTAAGATCCTGTCGAAGATGGGTATCTCCGCCGTCAAGAGCTACCAGGGCGCACAGATCTTCGAAGCACTCGGTATCGGTGAAGAAGTCATCGATAAGTATTTCACATCGACCGCTTCCCGTATCGGCGGTATCGGTCTTGATGAGATCGCCAAGGAAGTCGGCAGCCGTATGGAAGCCGCATTTAAGACAGCGGAAACACAGCCGGGTCTTGCGACAGGCGGTGTGTACCAGTGGCGTAAAGACGGCGAATACCATATGTTCAACCCGAAGACGATCTACCAGCTGCAGAACGCTGTAAGAAAGGGTGACTACAACCTCTTTAAGGAATATAGCCGCGGCCTGAATGAAGAAAACGAAAGACTCTGCACGATCAGAGGTCTTTTGGAATTCGTTCCGAGCAAGCAGCCGATCTCCATTTACGAAGTAGAACCGGTCGAGAACATCGTCAAGAGATTTAAGACAGGTGCTATGTCCTACGGTTCCATCAGTAAGGAAGCACATGAGACACTGGCCATCGCCATGAACCGTCTGGGCGGTAAGTCCAACACCGGTGAAGGCGGTGAGGATCCGGAAAGATATGAGAGAATGCCGAACGGCGATTCGAAGATGAGTGCGATCAAGCAGGTCGCTTCCGGACGTTTCGGTGTTACTTCCGATTACCTCGTACATGCAAAAGAGATCCAGATCAAGATGGCGCAGGGTGCAAAGCCTGGTGAAGGCGGACAGCTCCCGGCCGGTAAGGTCTATCCGTGGATCGCAAAGACCCGTCACTCGACACCGGGTGTAGGCCTCATCTCTCCGCCGCCGCATCACGATATCTATTCCATCGAGGACCTGGCGGAACTGATCCATGACTTAAAAAATGCCAACCGCTTTGCACGTATCAACGTTAAGCTCGTTTCCGAGGTCGGCGTAGGTACGATCGCTGCAGGTGTTGCGAAGGCAAGAGCCGATGTCGTCCTGATCTCCGGTTATGATGGAGGTACAGGTGCGGCTCCGAGAACATCCATCCGCCACGCGGGTCTTCCGTGGGAGCTCGGTGTTGCTGAAGCACACCAGACACTGCTTCTGAATGACCTTCGTTCCCGTATCACGGTCGAGGCAGATGGTAAGCTCCTGACCGGTCGTGACGTCGCGATCGCCTGCCTCCTGGGCGCCGAGGAATTCGGTTTTGCAACTGGACCGCTGGTCGCTCTCGGCTGCGCCATGATGCGTGTATGTAACCTCGATACCTGCCCGTTCGGTGTAGCTACCCAGAACCCGAGGCTTCGTGCGAAGTTCGAAGGCAAGCCGGAATATGTTGTAAACTTCATGCGTTTCATCGCAGAAGAACTCCGTGAGATCATGGCCCAGCTCGGTTTTCGTACGATCGATGAGATGGTCGGAAGATCCGATATGCTCCGTGTCAACAAGGCGATCAAGTTCTGGAAGTCCACAGGCATCGATCTTTCTTCGATCCTTTACCGTCCGCAGCTTGATTCGACCGTCATCACACACCACACCGTCTCCCAGGATCACAAACTGGAAGATACACTTGACTATAAGGTCCTGATCCCGCTCTCCGAGCCGGCGATTCACGAAGACAGAAAAGTAAGTCTGTCTCTGGAGATCCACAACACCGACCGTGCTGCCGGTACCCAGCTGGGTTCCGCGATCACACGTGTTCATGGTGAAAAGGGCCTGCCGGACGATTCGATCGATGTACACTTCAGAGGATCCGCCGGCCAGAGCTTCGGTGCATTTATCCCGAATGGCCTGACACTTCGTCTCGAAGGTGATGCTAACGACTATGTCGGAAAAGGACTTTCCGGAGGTAAGATCATCGTTCGAAAGGACAGAGACGCTGCCTTCCGCTCCGAAGAAAACACGATCATCGGTAACGTTGCTCTCTATGGCGCAACTTCCGGTACCGCCTATATCAGCGGTATCGCAGGTGAACGTTTCTGCGTAAGAAACAGTGGCGCGACCGCCGTTGTAGAAGGTGTCGGTGATCACGGATGTGAATACATGACCGGCGGACGTGCGATCGTCCTCGGACCGACAGGCAGAAACTTCGCAGCCGGAATGTCCGGCGGTATCGCTTATGTCTATGATGCGAATGGCGATTTTGCACAGCGCTGTAATCAGGAAATGGTCGAGCTTCTGCCTCTGTCCGATCCGGAAGAAGTCGAGTTCGTCAGATCCCAGATCAGTGAACATGTACGTGCAACACAGAGCACTTATGCCGAACATATCCTGACCAACTTCGATGATCTCATCGGCCGTTTCGTCAAGGTACTGCCGCACGATTATGCGAAGTTCAATGAGAAGCTCGCAGAGGTCAAAGCAGATGGTTACGAAGGTGACGAAGCCGTCCTGATGGCCTTTGAACTGGCAACAGGTAAGGCGGAAGCTCCAATCAAGGTCGTAGAAGAAAAGCCGGTGGAAAAGAAGGAAGTGAAAAAGGCTCCGGCAAAAAAAGCCACAGCTTCCGCTAAGAAGGCAGTAAGCACGAAGAAGACAGTAAGTAAGAAGCCTGCTTCTTCCACGACGAGAAAAGGAGGGAAGAACAATGGGTAAGAATACCGGATTCCTCGAGTACGAAAGAGCCATCGGCCCGGATCGCGAGATCAAGGATCGTATCCACGACTACCGCGAAGTACATCAGATGTACCAGAGTGAAGAGGCGGCCAGGACCCAGGGCGCGCGCTGCATGGACTGCGGTGTGCCGTTCTGCCAGACCGGTATGTTCTTAGGGCGCGGTGCCACGGGCTGTCCGCTCAGCAACCTCATCCCTGAGTTCAACGATCTTCTCTATAAAGGGCATTTCGAAGATGCTTACCGACGTCTTCGTAAGACCAACGGATTCCCGGAATTCACCGGCCGTGTCTGCCCGGCTCTCTGCGAAGGCGCCTGCACATGCGGACATAACTTCGCTTCGACTTCCGTCCGAAACAACGAATGGTATCTGTCGGAGACCGCCTGGAAAAACGGAAATATGAAACCGAATCCGCCGAAGACAAGGACAGGAAAGAAAGTCGCTGTCGTCGGATCTGGCCCATCGGGACTTTCATGTGCCGACCAGTTAAATCACGCGGGACACAGTGTCACCGTCTTTGAAAGATCGGATCGTCCGGGCGGACTTCTGATGTATGGTATCCCGAACATGAAACTCGATAAGCAGGTCATCCTCCGTCGTGTGAAACTGATGGAAGAAGAAGGCGTCAAGTTCCGCTGCGGCGTCGAAGTCGGCCACGATATTACCGTAGAGGAGATAAGAAGCTCCTTTGATGCGGTCGTTCTCTGCTGCGGTGCGACCAAGCCGAGAAACCTCGTTGTCGAGGGAAGAGAACTGAAAGGCATCCACTTTGCCGTGGATTACCTAAGGACCAATACCCAGGCTCTGTTTGCAAAGAATCACTTCGATAAGGACGGTGCGGCACCGGACCTTGCGATCTCCGCCAAGGGCAAGCACGTTGTCATCATCGGCGGCGGTGATACCGGTACCGACTGCTCGGCAACCGCTCTTCGTCAGGGCGCAAAGAGCGTTACGCAGCTTGAGATCATGGGACCGCTTCCGGAGACACGTGCCGCGAACAACCCGTGGCCGGAATATCCTTTCGTCAAGAAAGTGGATTACGGTCAGGAAGAAGTCGCGTATGTGTACGGTGACGATCCGAGACAGTACTTCATGTCGACAGAAAAGTTCATCGGCGATGCCAAGGGCAATGTCAAGAAGCTTCAGGTCGTCAAGGTCTCCTGGGAAAAAGATGAGAAGACCGGAAGGACCATTCCGGTTCCGGTGGATTCGACGAGAAAAACGATCGATGCGGATCTGGTCATCCTCGCGATGGGCTTTTTGGGTCCAGAGGATACAGTACCTTCCGCTTTGGAATTGGACCGTGACGGAAGATCGAATGTCGCCGCGGAGTTCGGCAAGTTCCAGACAAATGTCGAAGGCGTATTCGCCGCAGGCGATATGAGAAGAGGACAGTCGCTCGTCGTATGGGCGTTGACCGAAGGACGTGGCGCCGCCAGAGAGTGCGACAAGTACCTCATGAACGGACACGGCGTCCTCTGATAAAACCGAAGATCCTCACCTCACTATTCACAATATTTTTTTGCGCAGGACAGAGGCTGTTCCGATGAAGATCATCGGAGCGGCCTCTGTTCTATTTTTCTCTGTTCTTTTTTGGAAAACATGTTGACATACATTCCTTTCCGATATAATATAAACGTGTTTATATAAACAGGTTTATAGAAAATGCGAAAGGCGGATAGAAACATGATCCTCATCGTTAATACAACGGAAAACACAAAGATCACGGATGAGATCAGGAAAGAACTGGAAAGCCGGGGAGAAGATTTCCAGATCGTGGAAGCCAGTTCCATGAAGATCTCCCACTGCATCGGCTGTAATTACTGCTGGCTCAAGACCCCGGGGATCTGCACGATCAAAGACGACTATGAGATCATTCTGAAAAAGATGGTGGGCGCGGGGCAGCTCTGGGTCATCTCGGATACAGCCCTCGGCTTTCTTGACTATAAGGGGAAGAACATCTTCGACCGAGTCATGCCCTTGATCACGATGTATCTGAAGTTTAAGGGCAAACAGATGCGACACGTTCTAAGATACAAGAACATTATGAATATCGGCCTCATCTATCGGGGCGACGGCGACAGAGAGTATCTCGAAAGATGGAACGAAAGATGCGCATTAAACTTCGGTTCGAAGTCCCTGGGCGTTTTCCCGGAAGAAGAAGTAAAGGAGGCGGCAGTATGCATGCACTGATCATCAACGGAAGTCCGAGAGTCAAAAAATACAGTAATACGGATAAGATCCTACTGAAGTTCACGGAGGGCATGGCCGGATCTGGCAGCACCTTCGAGCAGTATGAGATCTCTGATCGTCTTCAATGGGAAAAGATCCGTCAGGCATTTTCGGAAAGCGAAAATATCCTGATCGCGCTTCCTCTCTATGTCGAGAATATCCCGGGGCTCCTTCTGGAATTCCTTTCTACCGTAGAGCCGAGAAACGGCGAGGCGAAGATGTCGTTTCTTCTTCAGAGCGGATTTGCCGAAGGGTGCCAGCTTCGCTGCGGAGAGGCATATCTTGAAAAGCTCGCGGGCCGGCTCGGCTGCAGTTACGGCGGAACGCTTGTAAAGGGAGATAATTTTAGTATAAGATTATTCGAAGGAGAGCAGAGAGAAAAGGTAACGGGAAGATATACCGCGATGGGCAGGATCTATGGCCGTGACGGAAACTTTTCGGATCCCGCATGCAAGGCATTTACCGGACCGGAAGTCTTTCCTCTCCCGATACGGCTCCTGGTAGGTCTGATGATGAAGACCCTGGCGAAGAAGGGTTTCGATAAAGCGGCAAAAGAATGGGGCTGTGAAAGACCCTTAAGTGACAGACCGTATGCGGTCAGATAAGGAATATGGGACGAAAAGCGAAGATCACAAAAGAGATGGTGCTTGAAGCGGCGTTTTCCCTTCTGGATGAAGGAGGGATCAATGCCGTCATCATCAAGACGATCGCGGCGAAGCTTCAGTGTTCGACGCAGCCGATCTCCTGGCTTTTCGGAAGCATGACGGAGCTTCGGAAGGAGCTCCTGAAGTATTCGGGAAAGAAAATGTGGGGGAATCTTGAAGAAGAGATGGCGGGACTCGATGCGGTCCATGCCTTCTTTCAGACCGGTATCCACTACCTCACGGTCGCCTGTGATCATCCGCACGTGTTTCGTTTTATGAATGTGGATAATCCCAAAGATACGATCGGGGCAGATGTCACCGGCGATCAGAGCATGTTCTCGATGCAGATGAATCCGATGGCGGTAGAGATTCTCTCGAAAGAATATGATGTCAGTAAAGAGAAGATCAGCGAGGTCGTGCAAAACATGGTCATCTATACCCACGGCCTGGCCGTCATGATGATGTGGGACGACTATAAGATGCCGAAAGAAACGGCCATCCAGATGGTCTATGACCTTGGTATCAAGCTCCTTAAGGACATCGGAATTGAGGTAAAAGAATAAGAAAGAAAAACAGGTCTCCGAAAGGGGACCTGAAAAAATAAAGAATTAACCTATTGACATAGTAGGTGAGTATGCTATAATCGCAACATACGAAATTCAAAAAAGCAAAAAACAACTTCGAAAGGAGAGGCAGAAAATGAGATACATGTGTTGTCGAATGTCAGACTACCGGGTAAATACGGCCGGGGCGCCGCGATGTATCTTCATGCGCCTTCTGACGAGTCGATGTTGTTAAAACATGTCAGAAACATATGCCGTAAGCCCGGGTGAACCCAAAACGCCCGGGCTTTTCTTTTCAAAAAAACACGAAGAATGAACGGCATGGTCTTCCCGGACCGGGGAGACCGGTATATCAGCAAAGGATTATTTGATTAATGGGAAATATTTACGAACTACAGCATGTATATAAGACCTACCGAAATGACGGGAAGGAATTCACGGCGTTAAAAGACGTGAGCCTTTCAGTGGAAGAGGGCGAGATCTTCGGCATCATCGGGATGAGCGGTGCGGGAAAATCCACACTGGTCAGAACCTTAAACCGTCTCGAAGAAGTGACAGATGGAAAGGTCCTTTTCTATGGAAAAGATTTGTCGGAGCTGCGTCCTCGGGAACTTCGAAATGTCCGTCACTCCATCTCCATGATTTTTCAGGGCTTTCATCTTCTTTCGCAGAGGACCGTTATCGAGAACGTCGAGCAGCCGCTTCGTATCGCCGGGATTTCCCGAAAGCAGAGAAAAGAAAAGGCCAGAGAGATGCTCCGGATCGTCGGACTTGAGGAAAAGGAAAACGAATATCCGTCGCGCCTTTCCGGAGGACAGAAGCAGAGAGTCGCGATCGCGAGAGCACTGTCTTCCGATCCGAAAGTACTTCTCTGCGATGAGGCGACATCGGCGCTCGACCCGAAGATCACGGGCGAGATCCTGGAGCTTTTGAAGAGGATCAACGAAGAGAGAAGGATCACGATCATCATCATCACGCATGAGATGAGTGTGGTCGAAAAGATCTGTGACCGGGTGGCCATCATCGATGACGGCAACCTGGCGGAAGTCGGAAAGGTACGCGAGATCTTCAGTTCCCCGAAGTCGGATGCGGCGAAGAAACTTGTATTCCCGAGTAATCCCTTTGAATCCGGTACTTCCGGAGGAAAACTGATCCGCATCGTGTTCGACGGCACTAGGGCCAGCGAACCGATCATCGCAAATCTCGTGGAGAAGACCGGAAAGAAGGTCAGCATTTTAAGTGCGAATACGAAAAGTGTCGGCGGGATCGGCTACGGTCAGATGGTGCTCGAGCTTCCGGAGAATAGCGGGGATCAGAAGATCATCAGGGACTTTTTCGAAAACAGCGGACTTGTGGTATCGGAGGTGACAAAATATGAGTGATTATATCATCGGCATCATAAAAACTGGCGTTTGGGAAACGCTTCAGATGACATTCTTTTCCGCACTTTTTGCATATCTGATCGGACTTCCGCTGGGCGTGATCTTATATTCGACATCGAAGGGAAGACTTCTGGAAAACCGCATCGTGAATCTTATCGTCGGAACAATCGTGAATATCTTAAGATCACTTCCTTTCCTGATCCTTCTGGTGCTCCTGATCCCTTTTACGAGATTTGTGGTCGGAACCTCGATCGGAACTATCGCGTCCATCGTTCCTTTGACTGTCGGTGCGATCCCGATCGTGGCCCGCATGGTGGAATCCTCTTTAAATGAGGTGGATCCCGGCATTATCGAAGCTGCGGTCTCCATGGGTGCGTCACCACTATATATCATCCTGCATTTTCTGATCCCGGAAGCCGTCCCGTCCCTTCTTCTCGGAGGCGCGATCAATATCGCGACGGTACTCGGGTATTCAGCAATGGCGGGAGTCATCGGAGGCGGCGGACTCGGAGCGATCGCTCTTCAGTATGGTTACTACCGCTACCAGAAGAATGTCCTGTGGCTTACTGTAGCGCTTCTGGTCGTTATGGTCATGGTGATCCAGGAGATCGGCATCCTTCTTTCAAAGAAAAAAAGAAAAGTTTGAATTAACCTATTGACATAGTAGGTTAGTAGTGATAAAGTTACAACATCGCAAAAGAAAAGGAGGCGAGGAAAATGAAAGATCCGACATATGGAAAGGCATATATGCGCATGTGTTGTCGAATGCTGAACTCCCGGACATGTTATGTGGACGGAGCGAGAGTTTCTGTTTCCTCGCGCCGCTTGGGGGCCCGATGTTGATCGGCACCACATGAGAGAATGCCACTTGTCCGGGAGCTTAAAAAATTAAGCGCCCGGTTTTTTTATACCGGGAAAAAGAATCTTAAAAAAACACATAAAGCAAAAACACAACCATTGGAAATAAAAGGAGAAAATACCATGAAAAACACATTTAGAAAAATCGCAACTATCGCACTTGCACTGACACTTCTTTCTTCTGCCGGATGCAGCAAGAAAGCATCCGCTAACAGCAACAAGACACTGAAGGTCGGCGCTAACATCACACCTCACTCGGAGATCCTCGAGGTCGCAAAACCGATCCTCGAAAAGCAGGGCATCAAGCTCGAGATCGTGAAACTCGAAGATTCCGTTACACCGAATACGGGCGTGATCGAAGGAAGCCTCGATGCGAATTACTTCCAGCATGTTCCTTACCTCGAGCAGTTCAATAAAGAGAACAATTCCGATCTTGTTTCGGTCGGTGCGATCCACTACGAACCATTCGGTATCTATGCAGGAAAAACGAAGGACCTGAAGGATCTTCCGGACGGCGCGATCGTCGCAGTTCCGAACAATGTCACCAACGAAGCAAGAGCGCTGCTTCTTCTTCAGCAGGAAGGACTTTTGAAGCTTAAGGACGATGCCGGCATCAATGCCACAGTCGAAGATATCGTTGAGAACCCGAAGAACATTTCCTTTAAGGAACTTGCGCCGGAACAGCTTGTCGCCGCACTCCCGGATGTGGATATCGCAGTCATCAACGGAAACTATGCGATCGAGGGCGGACTTCATGTGAAGGAAGCACTGGCTGTAGAGGCGAACGACGGACTTGCAGCCAAGACATACGGAAACATCATCGCTACGAAGGCCGGAAACGAGAATAACGAAGCTCTGAAGGAACTCGTAAAAGTCCTCCAGGGACCGGAAGTAAAAGCTTTCATTGAAGAAAAGTACGACGGTGCGGTCGTTCCGCTGAACTAAAGAAACGATAAGAAAAGGAGATGATAGCATGATCGGATTCGAATACTATAACCCGGCGAAGATCGTGTTCGGAGAAGACAGTGAAAAGAAGCTCAAGGGCTTGCTTTCCGATCACAAGGTGACCTCATTACTTCTGGTCTATAGTGGTGATTTCATCAAAACGCTTGGTATTTACGATGTGATCTTCGATGCAGTCAAAGAGCTGAATATCCGGTTTTCCGAGAGCGGGGAAGTTGTTCCGAATCCGAGTATAGAACTTGTAAGAAAACTGGTGGAACAGGGGAAGAAAGATCAGGTGGATTTCGTTCTGGCCGTCGGTGGAGGAAGCTCCATCGACACGGCCAAGGCGGTCTCGATCGGTATCCCCTATGACGGAGATGTGTGGGACTTTTTCGATAAAGGCATCACCCCGGAAGAAGTTCTTCCCATCGGCGTCATCGCTACCACCGCCTCGAGCGGTTCCGAGACATCGAATGCCGCGATCCTTTCCTACGGAGAATGGAAGAAAGGATTTGAAGATGACCGGATCATCCCGAAGTTTGCGATCATGAACCCGAGATACACGGTAAACCTTCCTCTGTATCAGACCTATGTAGGTATCGCGGATGTGCTTTCCCACCTCCTCGAAAGATATTTTTCCGACGAGAAGTATTCCGATACCACGGACTATCTGATCGAGGGCGCGATCCGGGCACTAACGGTCAATGCAAAAAGACTTCTGAAGGATCCGAAAGATGTAAATGCGAGAGGAGAGATCCAGTGGCTGGCAAGTGTTGCACACAATAATTTTCTGGATGCCGGCCGTCGTGCCGATTGGGCTTCCCACAGGATCGAGCACGAACTCTCGGCGCAGTACAACATCACCCATGGAGAAGGCATGGCTGTCGTATTCGTCGCCTGGACGAAGTACATGGCGGAGGTGAAACCCTGGAGACTGGCCCTTCTGGCCAGCAGAGTCTACGGCATCGATCCGTATGACTTTGATGAGAGGGAAAGAGCACTTCAGCTGTCGGACAAACTGAAAGCTTTCTTCAAAGAACTCGGACTTTCCACGAGTCTCAAAGAACTTAACATCGACGATAAGGATTTTGACATCATGGCGGAAAGAGCCACCAAAAACGGACCTGTAGGTCACTATGTACCTGTAGATAAAGAAACATTTGTAAAAATTTTAAAGATCGCACTTTGATCAGAAAAGGAGTAATCACATGGCAAGAATCAAATTAGTAGAACAGAACGAAGCAACCGGCGCAGAGAAGGAGCGCTATGACGAACTGGCAGGCAGAAATGCCGTTACCAACATGAAAAGAGGCCTTCTGAACGATGCCGCCACATATGACGCCTACATGGCATGGTACACATCCTGGAACCGTCTCGTGGAAGTGATCGGTGAGAAGGATTCCGTCCTTTACGCACATGCGATCTCCACCACGAACTCCTGCCAGCTGTGCTCCCTTTTCTTCATCAGTGACGTCAAGGGCTTAGGCCTTGATCCGAATCATCTTGAGTACGATGAAAAAGAGCAGCTCCTTTTCGAGCTTGCACAGTCGATCGTCAAAGATCCGACGTCCGTCTCCGATGATCTTTTCGAAAGACTCAGAAAGTTTTTCAACGATCAGGAACTCGTCGTTATCGTAGGTTTCGCAGGTCAGATGATCGCGACCAACAACTTCAACTCCGTGTTCAAGATCGATGTGGACCAGCGTCTCCTTCCGATCATCGGTGAATTCAAACCGGCCACGTGGAGAGAAGCCTTGAAAAAATAAGATCCCACAGTTAAAAAAGCAGGCCCGCTCCCGCGTCAGGCATTATGGCGCAGGGAAGGGCCGCTTTTTTATGCCCGAAAACGGGAAGAAATTAAGATATAGTAAAGCTTGCATCATTTTTTGTTGAGGAAAATCGGAAAAATCGTTACAATAGGTCACGTATCATATAAGGCGGAATCTGTTTTTGAAAGGAAATGTCCTATGAACGAGATCGTATCCAGGCGGAATGCACTTCTTTCCCAGAAAGTGATCAATGGCCTTAAGAGCCGCAACATGACGGGCTACTATGCCGAGACGAAAGAGGAAGCGCTGAAGATCGCGCTCGATCTTATCCCGGAAGGCAGTTCCGTGACAATGGGCGGAGCGATGAGCGCCCGGGAGATCGGTCTTGTGGATGCCCTGCAGAAGGGGAATTATAACTTTATCGACAGAGATAATTACGAAGATAAGCGCGCGGCCATGCTGATGGCCTACGATGCCGACTTTTTCCTTTCTTCCGCCAATGCCATGACCGACGACGGTATCCTCGTCAATATCGACGGAAACTCCAACCGCGTTTCCGCCATCGCCCAGGGTCCGAAGAAAGTTCTCTTCATCGTCGGTATGAATAAGATCACGAGCGATATCGATTCCGCCATGAAGCGGGCAAGAAACGTCGCCGCTCCGATCAACGCCCAGCGTTTCGGTCTTTCCACCCCGTGCACCAAGACCGGCGCCTGCATGAACTGTAAATCCCCGGATACCATCTGCTGCCAGTTCCTGATCACCAGGTACTCCAGGCATCAGGATCGTATCCACGTGATCCTCGTCAACGACGAACTCGGATTTTAAAGCCGAAGCATTATATATTTGCCGGGCGATCCGGCAAATAGGAATAAGCGCCGGAATAAGGCGAAAAAGGAAAAGGAAAAGAAGAGGAAATGACAGCAAAGAAAAACAGTAATAAAACGACGCAGAGTTCGGACACCGTACTATCGATCGTATGTAAAAACGTATTCACTTACTTTAACCTGGTGTTCGCGATCATTGCGGTGCTTCTGATCATCGCAAGATCCTACCGGAGCCTGACATTCCTGCCGATCATCATCGCCAATACCGGAATCGGTATTTTCCAGCAGCTCCGTTCGAAAAAAGTTCTCGATAATCTCAACATCATGGCGCAGGCATCCTATCAGGTCGATCGGAACGGCGAAGTCGTAACGGTTCCGATGGATGATCTGGAAGTGGACGATCTCGTATATCTCGAAGGCGGCCAGCAGGTCCCGGCAGACGGTGTCGTTGCTGAAGGCCTGATCAATGTAAATGAATCTCTTCTTACCGGTGAGGCGGACGAGATCGAAAAGATTGAAAACAGTGAGCTGATGTCCGGATCTTTTGTCGTATCGGGAAAAGCCAAAGCGCGTCTTACGGCTGTCGGAAGTGACTGCTACGCAGCGCAGCTGACGACGAAAGCGCGTGAGATCAAGGAAAAGAAATCCGAGATGGTCAAGAATATCGAGCTCATCATCAAGATCGCCGGTATCGCCATCATTCCGTTAGGGGCGGCGCTCTTTATCGAGGCTGTCGCCATCAACGACAAGACCGTAAGCGAAGCGATCATTTCCATGGTCGGTGCCATCATCGGCATGATCCCGGAAGGTCTTTACCTCCTTCTGACCGTTGCACTCGCCCTCGGTGCCATGCACCTGGCGCAGAAGAAAGTCCTTCTGCACGACATGAGAAGTATCGAGACGCTCGCACGTGTCGATGTCCTCTGTGTCGATAAGACCGGTACCATCACCTCCAACGAGATGAGCGTGACCGATGTCTTCGGTCCGCAGAAAACCTCAGCAAAACCCGGGAAGAGGACAAAGCTCAAGGAGGCGGAACTCGAGAGCCGGAAGGCGATCCTTTCCCGCTATATCACGACCGTAGATGATGGCAACATCACTATGAACGCCATGAAAGAATACTTCGGTGAAGGCGAAGCTTTCACTGACTGTGAGGTCACGCAGTTCACCTCGAAACTGAAGTACTCCGAAGTCATCATGAAGGACGCAACCTACCGCCTCGGCGCGCCGGACATCCTTCTTTCCCCGGAAGTCTATGAAGTCAACCGTGCCGCGATCGAAGAGCAGGCCGAGCAGGGACTTCGAGTTCTGGTCTTTGCGGAAGTCGGAGAAGATGGAGATCTCAAGCCGGTCCTTTTCATCGTGCTCAAGAACGGCATCCGTAAGAACGCGCCGGAAACATTTGAATATTTCCAGAAGCAGGGCGTGGAAGTAAAGGTCATCTCGGGTGATAACCCGCTGACGGTCTCCAAGATCGCCGATCAGGTCGGCATCCCGCATGCGGACAGATATATCGACGCCACGACCCTCGAAAATGATGAAGCGATCGAAGATGCAGTCACGAAATATACGATCTTCGGCCGTGTAAAACCGGAGCAGAAGAAGAGCATCGTAATCGCGCTTAAGAAGCACGGATTAAAGGTCGCCATGACCGGTGACGGTGTCAACGATATCCTCGCCATGAAGGAAGCGGACTGCTCCATCGCGATGGGCTCCGGTTCCGATGCGGCCAGACAGGCGGCGCAGGTCGTACTTCTCGACTCCGACTTTTCGAGAATGGAAGATATCGTATCCAGAGGACGCCAGATCATCAATAACATCACGCGTTCCGCGACGGTGTTCCTCTTTAAGAATATCTTCTCGATGCTCCTGGCACTCTGTGCGATCATCGCGACATTCAACTATCCGCTTATCCCGTCCCAGATCTCTCTGGTGACGCTTTTTAACACCGGCGTTCCGGCCTTCCTGCTCTCCCTCGAACCGAATACGAGAAAGCAGAAGCAGGAGTTCTTCCGCAAGATCCTGACGAATGCAGGGCCTGCCGCATTTACGGCCTTTATCACGATCGCCGTGCTCTCCCTTTTCGGCGAGAAAAACGGCATCCCGTCCGTCAGCCTCGGTATGATCGCCATGTATCTTCTGGCGATCGCCGCCTTCCTGCTGCTCGTGCATATCAGCCGTCCGATGAATACCTACCGTTCGATCATCGTCCAGCTGATGTTCCTGGGATTCATTCTCTTCCTTTTGATCCCGATCACGCGCGACCTCTACATGATCAGCGACATCAACGCTTATGAGGTCAAGGTATTAGCGTGCTTCGCCATTGCGGAACTGATCGTCATCAAACTCCTGATCTTTGGCCTCGAGCATATCCGGAAAAGAAAGAGAGTGGATGAGCTTCGGGAGATCGGCCGCTGGAAAGAGTGACAGCCGCCGGATCTTTTCGAAAAGAGAGATCACGTGCCGCAGATGCGCTTTAATGCGCTGATGTATTCTTCTGTGAGGAAGGACGGGTGGATCTGGGTCGGAAGGATGTATCCGATCTGCATGTAGTCATCCACTTCCAACGGCTTGGCGATGATGTTCGGGCCGTTTAATTCTTCGCTGATGACGCCGCTGCAGATGGTGTAGCCGTTAAGACCGATGAGCAGGTTAAAGAGCGTGGCGCGGTCTCTGACGATGAGCTCTTTGTCGGCATCGACCGTGCTTAAGATCTCCTCGGAAAAGTAAAAAGAGTTGTGGCTTCCCTGTTCGTAGGAAAGCCTCGGATAGGGCCGAAGGTCTTCAAGACTCAGGCTCTTTTTCTTTGAAAGCGGAGAGTTCTTCCCGATGAAGACATGGGGCTTTGCGGTAAAAAGAAGCTCGAAGAGGAGGTTATTATCGCGAAGCGTTTTTCGGATGACGGTCTCGTTAAATGCGTTTAAGTAGAGGATGCCGATCTCGGAGCGAAGGTGCGAGACGTCCTCGATGATGTCATATGTCTGCGTCTCTCGCATATGGAATTCGTACTTGCTGCCGCCGTGGGCCTTAAGGAGTTCGACGAATGCCTCTACGACAAAAGAATAGTGCTGGGAAGACACGCAGAAGCGCACTTTTCCTTCCGTTTTTCCCGTATATCTCTCATTGAAAAGATCCGCCTGGTCTAAGATCTGTCTGGCATATCCCAGGAATTCTTCGCCTTCCTTGGTGATCTCGATTCCTTTATTACTTCTTGAAAAGATCGTGATCCCGTATTCCTTTTCGAGCTCTATAATGGCGGAGGTCAGGCTCGGCTGGGCGATGAAGAGCTTTCTTGCAGCCTCGGTCATGTTGCCGGTATCGGCGACGGTCACGGCATATCTTAACTGTTTCAGTGTCATACGTTATAATTTCCCCTTATAAGGCGTAATAGATGATTTCTATTATTGTATCACTTACCATAGATAAAATCTATGGAGAAGGGGCAAAAAGATGTATTTTACCTATCGTTTTACTGGGCATATACTTCGGGTAACGAAATAAGAAAGCGAGCGTATATTTTATGAAATCATCAGTCATTGGTTTTCCGAGGATCGGAAGAGATAGAGAATTAAAGTTTGCCTCCGAGAAGTTTTTTAGAGGAGAGATCAGTGAGGACTCTCTCTCGGAAACAGCCCGGGAAATAAGGAAAAGTAACATTGTTACACAGAAAAATGCAGGAATCGACCTGATCTCCAGTAACGATTTTTCCTTCTACGATAACGTGCTGGATACGGCTTTCCTTTTTCAAATCGTTCCGCAGAGATATCTGGATCTGGATCTTTCCGATCTGGAGAAATATTTCGCAGCGGCCCGTGGTTACCAGGGAGAGAAGGGTAATGTAAAAGCGCTCCCGATGAAGAAGTGGTTTAACACGAACTACCACTACATCGTTCCGGAATTCTCCGACGATACGAAGATCGAATATATCGGCAACAAGCCGGTCTCCGAATATCTTGAGGCAAAAGCCCTCGGCGTGGATACGAAAGTGCTCCTGATCGGACCTTTTACGTTCCTCAAGCTTACGAAGTTCATTGGATCGAAAAAGGCGGAGGATGTGGCAGAAGATCTCGCAAACGAGTACGTAAAGCTCTTTTCAGATCTTTCTTCTGCCGGTGCCAGCAAGATCCAGCTCGATGAGCCGTATCTCGTCCGCGATCTCGACTCTTCTGACATCGCACTTTTTAAGAAGATCTACGATATCCTCCTTTCGAACAAGAACGGTCTTTCGATCACACTTCAGACCTATTTCGGAGATATCCGCGATATTTACAGCGAAGTGGTAAACCTGGATTTCGATGCGATCGGTCTTGACTTTGTCGAGGGAAGAAAGACGCTTTCCCTTCTGAAGGAGAATGGTTTCCCGAAGGATAAGGTCCTCGTGGCTGGTGTCGTAAATGGTAAGAATATCTGGAAGAACGATTACAGTAAGACTTCTTCGATCCTTTCCGAGATCAAGACGGTCGTTTCCGAAGATAACCTCGTGATCGGTACATCCTGCTCACTTCTGCATGTGCCGTACACACTCGCAAGCGAGTCGAAGATCCCGGCGGAATATAAGAAGCACTTCGCGTTTGCGGAAGAAAAACTCCTCGAGCTTTCGGATCTTTCCAATCTGAAGGAGGAAAAACTTGCTGAAAACAAGGCGCTCTTTGAAAAGAGACCGGACTGCGTAGATGAGAAGGTGCAGGCGAGAGTTGCTGCCATCAAGGAGTCCGACTACACCCGTCTTCCGGCTTTTGATGAACGTGAAGCGATCCAGAAGGAAAAGCTTGGCCTTCCGAAGTTCCCGACCACGACGATCGGATCTTTCCCGCAGACGGCAGATGTCAGAAAGAACCGCTCCGAGTTCCGTAAGGGCGAGATCACGAAAGAAGAATATGTGGACTTCAATAAAAAGAAGATCGAAGAATGCATCCGCCTGCAGGAGGAGATCGGCCTCGACGTCCTCGTACACGGTGAGTTCGAGAGAAACGACATGGTCGAGTATTTCGGCGAGCATTTAAGCGGCTATGTATTTACCGAGAAGGCCTGGGTCCTCTCCTACGGTACAAGATGCGTAAAGCCGCCGATCGTCTGGGGCGATGTTTCTCGAAAAGAACCGATCACGGTCGAGTGGTCGAAGTTCGCCAAGTCCTGCACGAATAAGCCGGTCAAGGGCATGCTGACAGGCCCGGTCACGATCCTCAACTGGTCTTTCCCGAGAGAAGATATCACCATCAAGGAGAGCATCCAGCAGATCGCGCTTGCGATCCGAGATGAGGTTTTGGACCTTGAGGCAAACGGCATCAACATCATCCAGATCGATGAAGCGGCTTTAAGAGAAAAACTTCCGCTTAGAAAGTCCGACTGGTACAGCGAGTACCTTGATTTCGCGATCCCGGCCTTCCGTCTCGTACATAGCGGGGTCAAGCCGGAAACACAGATCCACACGCATATGTGCTACAGCGAATTTACGGACATCATCCCGGCCATCGATAACATGGATGCCGACGTCATCACATTCGAAGCATCGCGTTCGGATATGCAGATCCTCGATTCCCTGAAAGAGAATCACTTTAAGACCGAAGTCGGACCGGGTGTGTACGATATCCACAGCCCGCGTGTTCCTTCCGTAGATGAGCTCGTCGCTCAGCTCAGCAGAATCCGCGAGAAGACCGAGGATAAAAAGCTCTGGGTCAACCCGGACTGCGGCCTGAAGACCCGTGGCGAAGAAGAGACCGTAAAGAGCCTTAAGAATCTCGTGGCCGCCGCGAAGATCATCCGCGAAAAGTAAAGATGCCGGCCGCGCCGGAGGAATAGGTGCGGCAAGCGAAAATGCCGGCCGCGCGGGGCGCGTGCGTGAAGAAAAGAAGTACTGGCCGCGCCAGAGGTTTTCCTTCCGGCGCGTGCCCGAAATGGAGTAAGAAAGTGAAGATCGCTGAACTTTATAAACAGAACAGGAAGAGCCTTTCTTTTGAGATCTTCCCGCCGAAAAAGGATACGGAACTGGAAAGTATCGATGAGACGCTCGAAGTGCTTTGTGAACTGAAGCCCGACTTCATCAGCGTGACCTTCGGCGCCGGCGGCGGAAGTAACTGCAACCGCACCATCGAGATCGCGAAGAACATCAAGAGCAGATATGGGGTCGAGCCGGTCGTGCATCTGACGTCTCTCCACTATGATAAGAAGGAAATCGATGAGTTCGCCAATGTCATGGAAACTGAAGGCATCGAGAATATCCTCGCGCTTCGAGGTGACCGCACTCCTAAAATCGCGGAAAAGGACGATTTCCATCACGCGTCCGATCTCATCTCCTATCTTTCGGAAAAGCATGATTTCTGTTTCTTAGGCGCCTGCTACCCCGAGTGTCATCCGGAATCCGACGGAAAAGTAAATGACCTCAAGGGTCTTCGCAAGAAAGTCGATGCCGGTGCCGAAGTTCTGCTTTCGCAGCTCTTTTTCGATAATGAGAAGTTCTACGATTTCTGTGAAAGATGCAGGATCGGCGGGATCGATGTGCCGATCATTCCGGGCATCATGCCGGTCATCAACGCCGCACAGATCCGAAGGATGCTGTCGCTCTGCAATGCGACTTTCCCGGAGCGCTTCAACCGCATCGTAAGGAAATACGAAGACCGAAAAGAAGCGCTTTTCGATGCGGGCATGTCCTATGCGCTTTCCCAGATCATCGACCTTCTCGCCAGCGATATTCCGGGCATCCATCTTTACACCATGAATAATCCCGCCGTGGCCAGAAGAATATGTGAAGGCATCCGAAATATAGTATAATTCCGATAGATCATATTTCGGAGGAAGCAGATGGGATTTTTCGATTTTCTGAGTTCCGGTGAAGGAACGGCATACGGATACAAGACTTTTAAGAACACCAAGGGCTGGGATAACAATAAGATGCTCGAGCTTTTGTCGGGCGTGGAGACACCTTACGGCAAGCCGAAGATCGGGTGGATCAGAGCTTTTGGAAAAGAAAGACAGGTCGTGGTCTTCAACAAGGCAAATGTCACGAACTATGTGTATGTCGATGCGCAGCCGAAGAAGATCATCATCAGCATGGCGCCGAAGCCGGGCCAGATCGGCGGCTCGAAGGAACATTATGATCCGGAGGATTCCGAGATCGAGAATCCGGATTTTGTGCAGAGTACCATCGATACCATGGAACCTGTCGATGATGTGATCAAAGTGGTCAAAGAACTGATGGAGAAGTTCTGATTTTTCTCGAAAAGATCCGCGCCGCGGCGTGTACGGTCCTTTTCGAGAGGAGTCGAGAAACGCGGTTTATACGATCGGGCTATATCAGAAGAAAAAATAGTGCGTTACAATAAGGACGATGGCAGACGATGTCACCGTCTTTTTTGTTTGATAGCGGAGGAGAGAGAATATGCTCAGACTTAGACCATATAAGCCCTGCGACGCGGAAAGCATCGCGTCCTGGATCGATAATGAAAGGATGTTTCTTCTTTGGGGCGGAAATCATTTCTGTAACTTCCCGCTCACGGCAGAGGCGATCAACCGGAAATACCTCGAAAATAACGGCGGATGCGAGGAGCCGGATAACTTCTATCCGATGACGGCCTTTGATGAGGACGGCGTGGCCGGACATCTCATCATGCGCTACATCAAGGGCGACAACCGGATCATCCGGTTCGGATGGGTCGTCGTCGATGGTTCCCGCCGGGGGAAAGGCTATGGAAAAGAACTGATCCGTCTGGCGCAGAGATATGCTTTCACGGTCCTTAAGGCCGACACCGTTTCGATCGGTGTTTTCGAGTGCAATACCGCGGCCTATAAGTGCTATCTTTCCTGCGGATTTAGGGCCTCGACCATCTGCGAAGATTCTTTTGTAGAAATCGAAGGAAAGAATGAGCGGATCGTCGAACTGGAGATCAAAAAAGACGAGTGGAGCGAATGAAAAAAAGGAGAATAACATGATCACTTTTAAAGAAATGGATAAGTCCTGCTTCCCGATCTACGACCAGGTCACACAGAATGTGGAAATCAAGTCGGAATATCAGGTGAAGCGGGTAGATAACGGGCTCGGAGGACTTATGCTGGAGGAAGTTCCGGTCACTCCGAAAATCAAGGATCTGAGTGTGTACGAGCGGGCCTGTGATTACGAAAAAGAATTCGATGTCAGCAACTGGCGTTTCTATATGGCGTTTGACGGGGAAGTCCCGGTCGGTGCGGCGACGGTGGCCGGCACGGATCCGAAGATCAATATGCTCAACGGACGGACCGACGCCTGCGTGCTCTGGGATATCCGCGTCGCGGACGCGTATAAGCATCAGGGCATCGGACAGGGTCTTTTCGAGATGGCAAAGGCCGGCGCGGCCAAAGACGGCTATAAGCAGATGATCATCGAATGCCAGAACAATAACGTTGCGGCATGCAATTTCTATAAAAAGCAGGGCGCATTCCTCGGAAAGATCGATATGTATGCCTACTATACCGACCCGGATGTGCGGGACGATGTCCAGTTCATCTGGTATCTCGATCTTTGACGGGAAGATGGCCGCAAATTGAGGTAAAAATGGACTTAAGTAAAGTATATTTCGTCATCGGGACTTCCTATGCGGGAAAATCCACGATCGTAAAGAACCTGGCGAAGAAGCATAACGGCATCGCCCTTGAGGAGAACTACCAGGACGAAAAACTGCCGGAGCTCGACGCCCGGGAGTTCCCTAACCTCTGCTATACCAGGGATCTTCAGGACTGGCATGAGTTCATAAGAAGGACGCCCGAAGAGTATGTCCGCTGGGTCAATGGCGCCAAGAAGGAATGCGAGACCGTCGAGCTTTCGATACTTTCGGAAGTGCTTTCCAGGGAGGAGTCAAAAGGAAAACTGATCTTCGTGGATACGAACATCTCGATCCCGACCCTCCATCGGATCTCGGACGAAAAGCATGTTCTTGTCATGATGTCGGATCCGGAAATCGCGATCTCCCGGTTCTTTGACCGGCCGGACCCGGAAAAGCAGTTCCTCTATCAGCTGATGCTTGAGGAGCCGGATCCGCAGGCTGCCCTCGATAATTATCGGGAGATCCTCGTAAAGCTCCATTCGAAAGAAAGCTACGACGAGCTTAAGGAATCGGGTTTTCCGATCATCTACCGCGATGAGAAAAGGACCCAGGAAGAGACGGTCGAACTGGCGGAGAAGATCTTCGGGATCTAAAGCCCCCCGGGTCATGAACGGGAGCCATCTGATGTGACTTCTTCCTTTCAGGGCGCTTTTGTATTAGAATAAAAGCGTCAAAATGTGGGACGGGATAAGGAAACATCACATGGTTCTAGTTGATAAGTTCAAGGGATTGACGACAAAAAAGAAGATCCTGCTTCTTTCTGCGGTCGCGCTTGTGATCGCGGCGATCGTCTGGGTCTGCTTCCATTTCTTCGGAAAAGGGTACCTGGCTACTACTATGCGCCTTCTCCGTGTGGAGGGCACCGTCTCGATCGAAGATTCCAAAGGGAAAGAAAAACCCGTCATGAACAATATCCGTTTCTCCAGCGGCGATGCGCTGAATACCGGTTCAGATGGTCTTGCCTCCGTCGGTCTCGATGACACGAAGATCGTAACGCTTGAGCACGACAGCCGTGCGGAATTTGTTAAGCGCAAAAAACAGCTGGAACTGAAACTTACCAAGGGTGCCCTGTATTTTGAGGTCACCGAGCATCTTAACGACGATGAGACCTTCGAGATCAAGACGTCCACCATGACGGTCGGTATCCGCGGTACTTCGGGCTACGTCTATTACGACGAGGACGGCCGTGCATCCTTAGTCCTGACCGATGGTAAAGTCACGGTCGTGGCGACAAATCCGGAGACCGGAGAGACCAAAACGACGGATGTTAAGGGCGGTCAGTCCATCAAGGTCTATATCTATTCCGCAGACAGGCCGGAAGGCAGTATCGATTTCTATCTCGATGACCTCGACGAAAGCGAGATCCCGGAATTCCCGCTGCGCCTGCTCGCCGATAACGATGAATTGCTCGACAAGATCTGCGATGACACGGGCTGGGATAAAGACGAGATCCGAAAGCTCATCACCGAGATCTTAGACGAGGAAGAAAAGAAGAAGTCGGAGGAGACGCCGACTCCGGATCCGACTCCGGGCGATACACCAACACCTGTACCGCCGGAATCGTCGGAAGATCCGTCTGATCCGTCGGATACCCCGACCCCCACCAATACGCCTACACCTGTGCCGCCAGCGCCGACAAATACGCCGACCCCGGAACCGTCTGAATCGGATCCATCGGACCCGACCAATACCCCGACACCGGTCCCACCGACGCCGACCAATACTCCTACTCCGGTCCCGCCACCGCCGACGAACACGCCAACACCGGTGCCGCCGACACCCACAAATACTCCAACGCCGGTTCCTCCGACGCCCACAAATACACCACCGCCGACGAACACGCCGACGCCAACACCGACCAATACACCGACACCGACGCCGACAAATACCCCTACACCGACACCGACCCCGAAGCCGATCCCGGACAGAGAGGTTGATGTTCCGTCTGGATTTGCCGAAGAGATCGAGTGGATCGAAGAGGAAAGGGTATTTATCATCTACGGAAATGACGAACACGGCAACGAGAAGTATCTCGGCTGGGTCGAAGGAAAGTGGGTCGAGCTGAGACGAGAAGAAAAATATAATATAGACCTCGGATATAACCAGGAATATTTCTACTACAAGAATTCCAAAGGGAAGGAAATCCTGTACTACATACGTTAAGGTGAAGCATGAAAAGTGAGAAAAACAGAAATCTGATCATCTCTTTGGTAGGCGCACTGATCATCGTGCTGCTTTGTGGAAAGGGTCTTTTCGAAAGTCCGGACATGTGGCTGCAGGACAAGCTTTTCCAGCGGCCTGTCGCGGTGCCGGACGACATCGTCATTATCGGTGTCACGGAAAAGGATTTCAAGGAATTCGGACCGTACAACACGTGGGGACGCTCCGTTATGGCCAGTGCGCTCGAAGCGCTCGGCAGTGATCCGGAAAACCGCCCGGCCGTCGTAGCGATGGACTTTCTGTATCAAGGTGAGACCACGCCGGAAGAAGACCAGCGTCTTTCAGATGCGGCGGAAAAACTCGGGTGCGTCATCACGGCGACGAAAGCAGGGATCGGCACGCAGTATTCTTTCGGAAGCGACAAGGTGATCGTCAACGACCGTGCCGTGCTTTCCTACGAAGAACCTTACAAGGCGCTGAAGGATGTCTCCACACAGGGACATATCAATGCCATGTACGACGATGACGGTGTCCTGCGTCACGCGATCCTCTATATCGAGCCGGAAGGCGAAAGAGTCTATTCCATGGCCTATCAGGCGGCATCCATGTATGCAGGGAAAAAGGGTATCTCCATTTCGGAGCCGCCGGTGGACGAAGTGGGTCAGTACTTCGTGACTTTTTCCGCAGAACCGTCCGGATTCTACGAAGGGGTCTCCCTCTGTGATCTCATAAACGGCAATGTGCCGTCTTCCTACTTTTCAGGGAAACTGGTCCTGATCGGCCCTTACTATGCCGCGGGACTTTCGGACTTTTTTACCACAGCGATCTCCCGGGGCGAGTATATGTACGGCATCGAGTATCAGGCGAATGTCATCCAGTGCATCCTCGATGGAAACTATAAGACACAGGTGCCGGACTATATCCAGCTGATGGTATTAGGGCTTGTGTGCTTCGCCTTCCTTTATTTTGTGACCAGCCGGAGACTTCTGGTCGCTGTCCCGATCCTCTTTGCATTCGCGGCACTCGGGATCGGCGGATCGGTCATGCTCTTTTCCGCCGGCTATATCACGCACGTATTCTGGATCCCCTTCGGTGTCCTCGTGCTCTTTATCGTCGCAGAGGCCAGTAACTATATCCGCGCGGCGATCGCCAGACAGAACGTCACGAAGACATTCGAAAGATATGTTGCTCCGAGTATCGTGGGCGAGATCTTAAAGGAAGGTACCGACAGCTTGAAACTCGGCGGCAAGCTCTGCGATATCGCGGTGCTTTTCGTGGATATCCGCGGATTTACCACGATGTCTGAGCGGCTCTCTCCGGAGGAAGTCGTCCACATCTTAAACCAGTATCTTTCCATGACGAGCGCCTGCATCGAGAAGAACAAAGGAACCCTCGACAAGTTCGTCGGTGATGCGACCATGGCCTTCTGGGGCGCGCCTCTTCCGGAAGAGGATCCGGTCTATCTGGCAGCCAAAACGGCGCTCGATATCGTAGAAGGTGCGGACGCACTTTCCGCGAAACTGAAAGAAGAGATCAACGAAGAACTCCATGTCGGCGTCGGCGTCCATTACGGACCGGCCGTTGTCGGCAACATGGGTTCGGAAAAGAGAATGGACTATACGGCGATCGGAGATACCGTCAATACCGCCGCAAGACTCGAGGCCAATGCTCCGGGCGGAACTGTCTATATCAGCCGCGCCGTCGCGGATGCATTAAAGGGCAGAATGAAGTTCGAATCCCTCGGCGATTCCATCCGTCTCAAGGGCAAGGCAGAGGGCTTCGAAGTATTAAAACTGACAGGACCGGAGGAATAAAAGATGATTACTTTTCTCGGCAGAGGATCTGCATTTACCAATCAGCATAACAGCGCGTATTTTACGGACGGAAACGACCTGGTCCTCCTGGACTGCCCGATGAGTTCTTTTACCAGACTGAAGGAAAAGGACCTCGGAAAATACGATCACATCTATATCCTCGTGACCCACACCCACAGCGATCACACGAGCGGCATTGCCATGCTCATCGACTACTGCTATTTCACGGTCAAGACACCAGTCACGGTAATCGCCCCGTCGGATGCCGTTTACCGGGATCTTCTTTATTCTCTGAAGAATCTCGACGGATGCAGCGACGACTGGTATGAACTCATCGAAGCCAAAGATCTCGGAAAATCCTGGCTTTCCGAAGTCATTCCCACTACACATACAGAGGAACTGTCCGGGAAGTGCTTCGGGTACTGCCTTTCTATCGAAGGAAAGACCGTCGTCTATACGGGGGATACGAGTACACTTCAGCCATTCCTGAAATGCCTGAAGAACGGATCTTTTCTATATGCGGAAACATCGGCATATAAGACGAAAGTGCATCTTTTCTGCGAGGAGATAAAAGATCAGATCAGTGAGCTGGTAAGAAACGGCGTGCATGTATATCTCATGCATCTCGACGACGAAGAATACATCAAGAAAGTAATGGAGGGGACCGGTGCGAAGCTGGCACCGCTGGATGACGACACTATGGACAATAACGGAAACATGCTTAACGACATCTTCAATATCACGGACAGCCTTTATAAGGACATGTGCATGAGCAGTAGCAAGGACCACGCGCTTCTTTTCTCGTATCTGACAGAACTCGGGAAAACGATCGTCAATACAGACAGAGCGAGCTTCTGGAAATGGGATAAGAGAAAGGGCGAGCTTTGGACAATGTCTGCCACCGGCGTGGATAAGATCGTGATGCCGGACAGCACAGGTCTTGTCGGAAAGTCCCTTCGGACCAAGAAGATCGTCATCACAAACGATCCGTATTCTGATCCGGATTTCAACCAGAATATCGACAAGCAGACCGGATATGTCACCAAGTCCGTCCTGGTCCTGCCGGTCGCGGATATCAACGGAAACTTCATCGGCGCGCTCCAGCTCATTAACAAAAACGATGAGAAGGGGTTCGATGAGGAAGAGGACAGCAAGAAGCTCTCGCTGGCCGCTCTGATCTGCGGTATCGCGCTCGAGTCCGAGACCTTCCTGGAGGATTCCCACCACGATAAGCTCACGGGCCTTAAGAACCGTATGGGCTTCTACTTCGATTTCAACGGAAAGTACAAGGACTATCTCCTTCCGGATTCCGGGAAGATCATGTCCGTCTTCATCTGCGACATCGATAAATTCAAGAGAGTCAATGACACCTACGGCCATAACGCCGGTGACGATGTCCTCGTCTTTGCATCCCACCTTGTGGAATCCACCTGCGGAGAGAACGACTGTGTGTACCGCTGGGGCGGTGAGGAATTCGTCATGGTCATGCGCGACACGGACCTGGAAGGCGCCGTGAAGAAGGCCGAGGAGATCCGTATCAAGCTCATGGAATCCGACATCGATGCCGACGGCACGACCATCCGCTGCACCATGAGCTTCGGCTGTGCTCGCTTCGATCCGCATAAGTCGATTGAAGAGAACATCAGCGCCGCGGACGAAAAACTTTATACTGCGAAGGAGACCGGCCGAAATAAGGTGTGCAGCTGAGTGGGCGGGAGCTCGGGGTGCGCTGGGGCTGTTGCTGAAGGGGCGGGAGACTTGGGTTGTTTCTGAGGGAGCGGAAGAACAGAGCTGTTGATGGTGGATTTTGCCATTTACGGCCCGGAAGGCTATTTTTTCAGATCGGGGCCGTAAGCCGATTAGGAAAACTCCGCGATTTTCATTCCCAACATCGATTTTTCAAGTTCCGGGCCGTAAATCTGAGGTGTTTTTTGTATGCTTTTCATTCCCGAAGCAGAATATTTAATGCCGGGGCCGTAAATTCATATTTTATCGGCTGAAAACCGTCGATTTTTACGGCCCCGAGAGCAAAAAAACACGCTCGGGAATGAAGAGGAGAAAATCCTTACGGCCCCGAGGCTTCAATATCACGCCCCAGGCCGTAAATGCCTTTCAAGTGTGATTTCTCCCAAACACTTTCGAAGCGTGATCCGCACCAGCGAGTTCGCGCCTGTTCCGCTATATCGATGCTCGACAGAGAGCCGCCCCAAGAAGATGAATCGATCTTCCTTCTCTCGTTCTTTATCCTCGCACATGCTATAATCAAGAAAGTGAACGAATCCACAGCTAAGTCATGCGACTTACGTAAAAAGGAGCAACATAATGAGACTTGGAACATCCTCGCCACTTTCGCACAGTTCCCCGGAAGAATGGGTAAGTAATCAGCTGGCGCTCGGCTGCACGACAGTCGTTTTTCCGCTTTCCTGTAATGATCCGATGGAAAAGATCCTGGCCTATAAAGAGCAGGCGGAGAAAGCGGGCATCACGATCGCTGAGGTCGGTATCTGGAAGAATGCCCAGTCCCTGGATCCCGAAGAGAAAAAGAAGAATCTGAAGTACTGTATAAAGCAGCTCCAGCTTGCCGATCTTCTCGGCGCCCGCTGCGCGGTAAATGTCGCCGGTGCTTTGGGTCTGGTATGGGAAGGCGGCTATAAGGAGAACCTTACGAAGGAAGCCTGGAAGTCGACGGTACAGATGGTAAGGACGATCATCGACAGCGCGGATGTGAAGAATACATACTTTGCTTTGGAGCCGATGCCCTGGATGTATCCGATGAGCCCGAAGGAATATCTGCAGCTTTTAGAAGATGTGGATCGTGACCGCTTTGCCGTGCATATGGATATCATTAACATGGTCAGTTCTGCAGAGCGGTATTTCCATCCGGAAGAGTTCGTCGATGAATGCTTCGAACTTCTCGGGAAATATATCCGAAGCTGCCATATCAAGGACATCCACAGGATCCCGAAATATACCGTGCAGCTTGAAGAATGTGCTCCGGGAGAAGGGGAATTCCCGCTTCGCTATTATGCGGAGAAGATCCATGCCTTAGATTCGGAGATGCCGGTTATCCTTGAACATCTTCACAGCGACGAAGAATATATCCACTACATGAATTATCTGAAGGAGGAACTCCATGGCTTATACAAGATCATCTGATGCGAATGAGATCACCGCGAGATATATGGATTCAATCTTGATCGAACAGCGCCTGATCGATTCGGTAAAGGCGGACATCGAAACGGAGATCTTCGGAGAGAAGTTTTCCATGCCGGTCCTGACCCCTGCGTTTTCTCATTTAAAAGAGTTTAACGGCCGGAAGAAGACAGGCCTTGAGGAGTATTCGATCGCGGCAAAAGAGACGAACATTCTGAACTTCGTCGGCATGATGGAGAACGAGCAGTTCAGTAAGATCATCGCTACTGGCGCGAAGACCATCCGTATCGTGAAGCCATATGCAGATCATGGAAAAGTGAGGGACCAGATGCAGTTTGCGGAAGAAGCCGGCGCATTTGGTATCGGCATGGATATCGACCACATTTTCGGTGTGACCGGATATGACATCGTCATCGGCGAAGAGATGACGTATCAGACATCGGAGATGCTTCGATCCTATGTCGAATCCACAGATCTTCCTTTTGTCGTAAAGGGCGTCCTCAGCGTGGAAGATGCCATGAAGTGCGCAGACATCGGCGCAAAGGGCATCATCGTGAGCCATCACCACGGCCGTCTTCCTTATGCGATGCCGCCGCTCATGATCCTTCCGAAGATCCGTGAAGCCCTCTCCGGGAAAGACATCAAGATCTTCGTGGACTGCGGGATCGAAAGCGGTGCGGATGTCTATAAGGCGCTCGCTCTTGGTGCGGATGCGGCCGCAGTCGGAAGATCGATGCTTCCTTCGCTGGAAAAAGACGGCGTTTCGGGTGTTAATAAGTTTTTGACGGACATCGGAAATGAGCTTCGCTTCATCATGAGCGCCACCGGCTTTGAAGATGTTTCGAAGATCGATGCGTCTGCCCTGCATTTTACGTGATCCCGCCTTTCTTTTTCTTCCCGAAAAGATACGTGATCCGTCGCTTTTTTCCTCTTGCAAGGGGAATTTCGTTGTGTTAGAATTCCTGCGAAAACATAACAGAGGGGAGCTTGTGTAACAGGCTGAGAGGAAGGTTTTTACCTTCGACCCATAACCTGATTTGGATAATGCCAACGTAGGGATGCCTGAGAATATAGGTATGAACGAGAAGCTGTCCGATGTCGGGCAGCTTTTTTGCTTGTCTTAATCGAAATGATCTCTGTGTGTTTTAGAAAAACTTAGCCGGGTGATTTCCGGCGGAAAAGAGGTCTTCATGAGTACACTTCATGGAAAAGAACGAAAAGCTTTGGGCGACTGTCTTACGGCAGTTCATGAGAAAACGCCGCTCATCCACAACATCACGAATTACGTAACTGTCAACGATGTGGCCAATGCACTTTTGGCGTGCGGCGGATCGCCGATCATGTCGGATGAACCGAAGGATGTCGAGGACATCACTTCGATCTGCGGAGGCTTAAATATCAATATCGGTACGCTGAACGAGCGTTCAATCGAAGCGATGTTCCTGGCAGGAAAAAGAGCTTCGGAACTCGGGCATGTTATCCTTCTCGATCCGGTCGGTGCCGGTGCGAGTGCGCTTCGTACGACGACAGCTCAGGATATCGTGGAACAGCTTCATCCGTCGGTCATCCGCGGAAACATCTCCGAGATCAAGACGCTGGCGAAGGGCGCAGGCACCACAAAGGGCGTAGATGCCGATGCGGCCGATACCGTAACAGAAGAAAACCTCGATGAGATGGTCTCCTTTGTAAAAGCTTTTGCAGAAAAAACGAATGCGGTGATCGCCATCACCGGCGCGATCGATCTGGTTTCCGACAGTGAAAGATGCTACGTCATCCGTAACGGCCGAAAAGAGATGAGCCGTATCACGGGGACCGGCTGCCAGCTTTCTTCTGTGGCTACTGCTTATGCGGTCGCAAATCCGGAAAACATGGTCGATGCCGTAGCTACTGCGGTCTGCCTCATGGGCCTTTCCGGAGAGATCGGCTGGTCGAAGATGCAGGACGGCGACGGAAACTCCACCTACAGAAACCGCATCATCGATACGATCTTCAACATGGATGCAAAGACGCTGGAAGAAGGTGCGAAATATGAGATCCGATAAGACATTTTCGGGAAAATCTCTGGAAGAAACGCTCCTTCTTTACGCTGTGACCGACCGCCGCTGGACCGGCGAGACGACACTTGCCCGGCAGGTGGAGCTTGCGATCTTGGGAGGCGCGACGTTTGTCCAGCTTCGCGAAAAGAACCTGGATGATGCCGCCTTTGAAAAAGAAGCCATCGAGATCCAGGAACTCTGCAGAAAGTATAATGTGCCTTTCGTCGTAAACGATAATGTCGATATCGCAAAAAGAATGGGCGCCGACGGGGTCCATGTCGGACAGAGCGATATGGAAGCGGGCAATGTTAGAGCTCTTCTCGGGCCGGACAAGATCCTGGGAGTTTCCGCGCAGACTGTCGAACAGGCGGTCCTGGCCGAAAAACGCGGCGCAGATTACTTGGGTGTCGGCGCGGTATTCCCGACAGGCTCGAAAGACGATGCAGTTGAGGTTCCGCATGAGACGCTGAAGGCGATCTGCGAAGCCGTTCATATCCCGGTCATCGCGATCGGCGGGATCTCGAAGGAAAACGTACCTCAGCTGAAAGGTTCCGGGATCTGCGGCATCGCCGTGATCTCCGCGATCTTCGGGCAAAAAGATATCAGGAAAGCAACAGAAGACCTTCTTTCAAAAACGAAGGATATGGTCGAGGGATAAACCCGATTAGTAAAACGAAGAGAGGAGAAACATATGGGGAATGGATTAACGATTTCCGGAAGTGACATGAAGACAGCTCTGACGATTGCGGGCAGCGACTGCTCCGGCGGCGCCGGGATCCAGGCGGACATTAAGACGATGACCATGAACGGTGTCTATGCCATGAGTGTCATCACGGCACTTACCGCACAGAATACGAAGGGTGTTTCGGGCATCATGGAAGTGAGCCCGGACTTTCTGAAAATGCAGATCGATGCGGTGTTTACCGACATCTTCCCAGATGCCGTGAAGATCGGCATGGTCTCTTCTCCGGCTCTGATAGAAGTCATCGCGGAGAGGCTTACGTTCTATAAAGCGAAGAACATTGTCGTCGATCCTGTCATGGTTGCCACATCGGGTGCCAAACTCATCACGGACGATGCGATCGATGTCCTGATCAAAAAGCTGATGCCGCTGGCCACGGTGATCACGCCGAATATCCCGGAAGGGGAGATCCTTTCGGGCATGAAGATCACTTGCCGCGAAGATATGGAAAAAGCGGCGAAGCTGATCTCGGAAAAGATCAGTACCTCTTCCGGACAGACGGTTTCCGTGCTTCTTAAGGGCGGACACAGCATCTGCGATGCAGACGATGTTCTATATTCGGAAGGACATATTTCCTGTTATAAGGGAAAACGTATCGATAATCCGAATACACATGGAACCGGATGCACGCTTTCTTCCGCGATCGCATCGATGCTCGCGATCGGGGTGCCGCTCTTTGATGCAGTATCCGAAGCGAAGACCTATATCACGGAGGCCCTGGAGGCAGGTCTTGATCTCGGATCCGGAAGCGGCCCGCTGATGCATAACTATCAGCTCTACGAAAAAGCGGAAGAGTGAAAAGGACGGATAAAGAAAAGGACACAAGTGCTTAAACACAAGAAATAAAACAAGTTTAGAAATGAGAGGAAAAGCAAAATGAGAAACTACACGACACAGATGGATGCAGCCAGAAAAGGGATCATCACCCCGGAGATGAAGGCAGTCGCGAAGAAGGAATACAGAACAGAAGAAGAGATCCGTCAATGGGTCGCCGACGGCCAGGTCGCGATCTGCGCCAATAAGCTTCACACCTGCATCGATCCGAATGGTGTCGGCTCCATGCTGAAAACGAAGATCAACGTCAACCTCGGTGTATCGAAGGACTGCAAGGACTACGATATCGAGATGAAGAAAGTCATGGCGGCGGTCGATATGGGGGCCGAGGCCATTATGGACTTATCCTCTCATGGAAATACCCAGCCTTTCCGAAGAAAACTCACGAGCGAGTGCCCGGCCATGATCGGTACCGTTCCGGTCTATGACTCCGTTATTCACTACCAGAGGGACCTGGTGACACTGACGGCGAAGGACTTTATCGATGTGGTAAGACTTCATGCGGAAGACGGTGTGGATTTTGTCACCCTCCACTGCGGAATCACGAGAAAGACGATCGAGCAGATCCGGAAAGTGGGAAGAAAGATGAATATCGTTTCCCGCGGCGGCTCTCTGGTCTTTGCCTGGATGTGCATGACCGGTGAAGAGAATCCTTTCTACGAGCACTTCGATGAGATCCTCGACATCTGTCGTGAGTATGACGTTACGATCTCCTTAGGTGATGCCTGCCGCCCGGGCTGCCTGGCTGACTCTTCCGATGTCTGCCAGATCGAGGAACTTGTAAGACTCGGTGAGCTTACGAAGCGCGCCTGGGACAGGGATGTCCAGGTCATGGTCGAAGGCCCGGGTCATATGGCGATGGATGAGATCGAAGCAAACATGAAGATCCAGCAGCGCATCTGCCACGGCGCACCGTTTTATGTCCTCGGACCGCTCGTTACCGATATCGCGCCGGGATATGATCACATCACGTCTGCCATCGGCGGCGCGATCGCAGCTAAAGCCGGTGCGGCGTTCCTGTGCTATGTCACACCTGCCGAGCATCTCGCGCTCCCGAATGTGGATGACGTAAAGCAGGGCATCATTGCCTCACGTATCGCGGCACACGCTGCGGACATCGCGAAGAAGATCCCGCATGCCAGAGACATCGATGACCGTATGGCCGACGCGAGAAGAAACTTCGACTGGGAGGAACAGTGGAACTGTGCTATCGACCCCAAGACCGCAAAGAGCATTCGAGACGACAGATCTCCGGAGATCGAGGAGAGCTGCTCCATGTGCGGTAAGTTCTGCGCTGTCCGCTCGATGAATAAGGCACTTGCAGGCGAATATATTGATATCCTCTGATCGCGATCGGAAGCATATCCCCAAATCACGAATGATCCGATGTTCAGGAAAATAATACAGGGTATTTCATTCTTCGATTTTTCTGCTAGAATATAACCTATGGATTTGATAGGTATTATCGACAAACTGAAAGATACGCGCGATCTTACAAACGAAGAGTGGGAAGCGCTTTTAGATACGGAAGACGAGGAAGCTCTTTCGTATCTATCCTCCTGCGCGCGGCAGGTACGCGAAAAGATCTATGGCAAGGCCGTTTATATCCGCGGGCTCATCGAGTTCACGAACTATTGTAAAAACGGCTGCTATTACTGCGGCATCAACTGTAAGAACACAAATGCCGAGAGATACCGCCTGTCGGACGAGCAGATCCTCGCTTGTGTCCGTGAAGGATATGAGCTGGGCTTCCGTACGTTTGTACTGCAGGGCGGAGAAGATCCGTACTATACAGACGATAAGATCGTTTCCCTGGTACGTGCGATCAAGCAGATGCATCCGGACTGCGCCGTGACACTTTCGATCGGCGAAAAAAGCGAAGAGAGCTACCGCGCATTCTTTGAAGCCGGTGCGGACAGATATCTCCTCCGTCACGAGACGGCATCGCCTGATCACTATAGAAAACTCCATCCGGAGAATCTTTCATGGGAAAACCGAATGAACTGCCTTAAGACCCTTCGTGGAATCGGCTATCAGGTCGGCTGCGGCATGATGGTCGGGTCTCCGTATCAGACGACAGAGGACATCATCTCTGATCTTCGTTTCATTAAGGAATTCCATCCCGATATGTGCGGGATCGGCCCGTTTATTCCGCATAAAGATACCATCTTTAAAGATGAACCGGCAGGAACGCTGGAAATGACGCTGAAGCTTCTTTCGATCATCCGTCTGCTGGTGCCGGATGTCCTGCTTCCGGCGACGACTGCGCTCGGGACGATCGACCCGATGGGAAGAGAAAAGGGCATGCAGTACGGCGCCAATGTCGTCATGCCGAATCTTTCTCCCGTTATGGTCCGCGGGAAATACGCGCTCTACGATGGCAAGATCTGCCTCGACAGCGAATCCGCCGAGTGCATTAAGTGCCTGTCGGCCAGAGTTGCTTCCGTCGGTTATGAGATCGTCGTGGACCGCGGCGACCATAAGAACGCATAGATCCGCGCATCCATTTTGAAAACTTGTAAAGTGAAGAGGCTGTCTTACTGGGAAATCCATTAGGTATTATCCTTGGAAAAGGTCCGCAGATGTACCTCATTGCGGACCTTTTTTTCGATCAATTTCATAACACTCTTCCGTATATCAAAGAATCTGGAGAAAGATAATTAAAAATACGCTTGCTTTTGGATGATGTAAGCATATGCTAACCGCGGATGATAGTTAGCAAACGCTTACGAGCGGATATGCTCAAGAATCTGGCCAAGACGGGAAGTACGGTCCTGGTAAGTACCCATGACCCGGAACTGCTGGCCCTTTGCTGTGACGAAGTGATCCATATTAAGCATGGACGAGTCGCCGGCTGACGTGAAGATGATCGCGACAGAAAAGTTTCCTTCATTGACTGTGAAATGTTTTCGTGATACATTATTAAAGCATTCCATGGGGGAGTAGCAAGCGATCATCGTGGCAAGTCAACATACTGGTCTTTTGGCCTGGCTTGCATTAAATTGCGAGACTCATGTATAGATGAACTATACGTGAGGTCTGTTTATTTTCGTAGAATACCCAGGTATAGTGAAAACTGTACTTGGGTTTTTTGATGGGGAGTAATATATGGGCTTATTTGAATTGCTGCTTTTAGCGGTCGGTCTGGCAATGGATGCTTTTGCCGTATCGATCTGTAAAGGCCTTTCGGTGAAAAAACTGACGGCTAGAGAGTGTCTTCTGTGCGGTATCTGGTTCGGTGCTTTTCAGGGGATCATGCCTTTTATCGGGTATTTGATCGGTTCTCGTTTTGAAAAGTGGATCAGTATCGTCGCTCCCTGGGTCGCATTTATTCTGCTGTTCCTGATCGGATTTAATATGATCCGCGAAGCCTTTTCCGAAGAAGAAGAGGAAAAGGAAGGATTCGATATTAAGACCATGTTCATGATGGCTGTAGCCACCAGCATCGACGCGCTTGCGGTCGGTATTACCTTCGTGGCCGTTCCTGTTTCGGTCCTGAATGCGGGAAACCTTGTAAATGTGCTGTTTGCCGTATCTGTGATCGCAGTGGTCACTTTCTTTATTTCCGTACTGGGCGTAAAGATCGGAAATGTTTTCGGAACACGATATAAATCCGGTGCCGAGGTGGCCGGCGGAACGATCCTTATTTTCATCGGTCTGAAAACTCTTATCGAGGCGCTGGATACATCCGGTGCCATGAAGGATTCAGATACCATTTTCGGTATGCTGATCCCGCTTCTGGGAACTGTCCTTGGCGCGGCGTTTGTATATGCGAAGAAATGGAAACTGTCCGAAAAGTTCCGCGTCGCTTTGGCCGGTACCTGCTCTGGTATCATGTTTTCCACCGCGGTATGGGGAATGCTCGAGCCTTCAGTTAAGGGATTTGACGGCATGACGATCCTCGGGATCCAGCCGATGTTCCTCTGCTTTTGTTCCGGCGTGGCGGTACAGTTCCTTCTGGATGTTTTTGTTCCGCATACACATGCATATGTCAACATTACTGAGGGACCGAAAAGCAGTCTTCGGTCCGAGACGAGGATGATGCTGGCGGAACTGATCCACCATGTACCGGAAGGCATTGCCCTGGGCGCGATCTTCGCGGCGCATTTTATGCAGACGGAATGGATCCCTGAGTCAACTCCTCTCATTCTGGCTATTGCCATAGCGGTCCAGAACTTCCCGGAGGCGCTGTTTGTCTCGCTTCCGATCATGGAGCAGGGAACCGGGAAAGGAAAAGCTTTCTTCATGGGTGTGGTTTCCGGCATGTCTATCCCGCTGCTCGCCGTGTTTGTACTAGTCGTCGTAACATTATTCCCCTCAGTCCTGCCTTATATCATGGGACTTGCAGGCGGCGCGCTGATCTATACTGTGATCGAAGAGACCCCGGTCATGATCAGCAAAAAAGATAACGATAGCGGTGCCATCCCTTTCGTGATCGGATTTGCAGTCATTATGCTGCTGATATTTAAGTGACGGAAAAACGAGTATAATGAAAGAAAAAACGAGGTAGTCAAATGATCAGAGAAGCAAGAAGAGAAGATCTGGATCAGATGCTGGAATTGTATCTGTATCTTCACGAGGACGGTATTCCGGAACATGATGATCATCTTTACGAAGTATGGGATAAGATCATAGGCGATGAAGATTATCACGTGATCGTATGTGAGATCGACGGGAAGATCGTTTCTTCCTGCTGCTGTTACATCATTTATAATCTTACGCATAATGTGCGCCCGTTCGCTCTTGTGGAATATGTCGTGACCCATGAGGACTACCGATGCCATGGATATGCAAGTGACTGTCTTGCCAAGGCAAAAGAGATCGCCATTTCACATAATTGTTATAAGATCATGCTGATGACCGGCTCGAAAAGAGAATCCACTTTGAACTTCTATCGTCAGGCCGGATACAGAAGTGACGATAAGACAGGCTTTAACCAGAAACTTTGAACCTTCCGGGAAGCGGAATTAGAAAGGTTTTGACATGGATGTATTTATCGGGTTGATGATCCCGTTTTTAGGAACGGCGCTGGGTGCTGCATGTGTGTTCTTTATGAAAAAAGAACTGAGCAACAAGGTGCAGCGCGCGCTTACCGGGTTTGCTGCAGGTGTCATGGTGGCGGCTTCGATCTGGAGCCTTCTGATCCCTGCGATGGATCAGTCCTCGGATAAAGGAAGACTGGCTTTCCTTCCGTCGGCGGTTGGGTTCTGGGCAGGTATTCTTTTCCTTTTGCTTTTGGATCATATCATCCCGCACCTTCATATGGATACGGATAAGGCCGAGGGCCCGAAGACTAAGCTTGCCAAGACCACGATGATGGTCCTTGCGGTAACTCTTCACAATATCCCGGAAGGTATGGCGGTCGGTGTGGTCTATGCCGGATTCCTTTCGGAAAACAGTGCGATGACATTAAGCGGGGCTTTAGCGCTCTCGATCGGTATTGCAATCCAGAATTTCCCGGAAGGTGCGATCATCTCCATGCCGCTTCATGCACAGGGGAAAAGTAAAAGCAGAGCGTTTGCGCTGGGAGCCGGTTCCGGGGCAGTCGAACCGGTCGCCGCGCTGATCACGATACTTGCGGCGGAACTGCTGATTCCTGCGATGCCGTATCTTCTTTCCTTTGCTGCAGGTGCTATGCTGTATGTCGTAGTCGAAGAACTGATTCCTGAAATGTCATCCGGAGAACATTCCAATATCGGAGTTCTCATGTTCTCGTTCGGCTTTACCGTCATGATGGCGCTGGATGTGGCGCTGGGCTGAGGGCAATAAAAAAGTTTTCATAAACCTATTGACATGGTAGGTGAAGTGGTATATCATTCAATCAACCTAGTCAGTCACTAGGCGAAACGAAACGTAAAGGATGAGCCACAATGAGAGAGCTTCTTATCCAACTGAATAGAAAGAATTATCGTTTCGGACGAATGTGTCGCTGTTGTTGACCGGTCCCGCTCCGATTTGATATCGGTGTGAAAGTTCGGCCATCAACGGACCAGATAAGATGGCATTTTCCCACATTGCGTGATCTCACGCATCCCAACAAGAAAAGCATAGAAATGCATAGCGCAGCACGCGTGACGTATTCTCCTTAAGTCTACATATGTCGCGTCACGTGATGCATACGCTTTAACACACAACACATTTGATTTCGAAAGGATAATAAAACTATGAGCAACTATAAATTTGAAACATTACAGATCCATGTAGGCCAGGAAAAACCGGATTCCGCAACAGACGCACGTGCGGTTCCGATCTATGCTACTACTTCTTATGTATTTAAGGATGCAGCCCAGGCTGCAAACCGCTTCGGTCTTGCCGAGGGTGGTAACATCTACACAAGAATCATGAATCCGACATCCGATGTTCTCGAGCAGAGGATTGCAGCCCTTGAGGGTGGTGCAGCTGCTCTGGCAGTAGCATCCGGTGCCGCAGCTATCACATATGCAATTACAAACATCGCTGTAGCAGGTGACCACGTTGTTGCTTCCAAGAACATCTACGGCGGTTCCTACAACCTTCTCGAGCACACACTCGAAGATCAGGGCATCAAGACAACATTCGTTGATCCGGCAGATCCGGAAAACTTTAGAAAAGCAGTTCAGCCGAACACCAAGCTGTTCTTCGCTGAGACACTCGGCAACCCGAACTCCGATGTCCTTGATATCGAAGCAGTTTCCAAGATCGCTCACGAGAACGGTGTTCCGCTTATCGTAGATAACACATTCGCAACACCTTATAACCTCCGTCCGATCGAGCACGGTGCCGACATCGTCGTACACTCTGCTACGAAGTTTATCGGCGGTCACGGTACCACAATGGGCGGTCTCATCATCGACGGCGGTAAGTTCGACTGGGCACAGAACGATAAGTTCCCGGGTCTTTCTAAGCCGAACCCGTCCTACCATGGCGTAGTATTTACACAGGCAGTCGGTAACATCGCTTACATCATCAAGGCAAGAACAACACTCCTCAGAGACGAGGGCGCAGCGATCTCTCCGTTCAACTCCTTCCTGCTCCTGCAGGGCCTTGAGACACTGTCTCTCCGTGTTGAGCGTCATGTAGAGAATGCCCTGAAGGTCGTTGACTTCCTGAAGAATCATCCGAAGGTAGAAAAGGTCAACCATCCGGCGATCGATCCTTCGCAAAAAGCACTTTACGACCGCTACTTCCCGAACGGTGCCGGTTCTATCTTCACTTTCGAACTGAAGGGAACAGCTGATCAGGCAAGAAAGTTCACAGAAGATCTCGAACTGTTCTCGCTCCTGGCTAACGTTGCTGACGTCAAGTCTCTGGTTATCCACCCGGCTTCCACGACACACTCCCAGCTTTCCGAGGAAGAACTTCTGAATGCAGGCATCACACCGACCACGATCCGTCTGTCCATCGGTACAGAGCATATCGACGATATCATCGCGGATCTTGAGAGTGCTTTTGCCAAGGTATAAGAGTAAAATCATAAATATAAATAAGTGAGATGAAAGTCCCGGTGCATATGCTCCGGGCAAGAAAAAACGAAGGAAGGATCATAAATATGGCTAACATTTACACATCTGCAGATCAGCTGATCGGAAAGACCCCGATCCTCGAACTGACACATCTGGAAAAGTCTACCGGCGCAGTGGCAAAGGTTTTCGCGAAACTCGAGTACTTTAATCCGGGCGGATCCGTGAAGGACCGTATCGCAAAGGCAATGCTCGATGACGCGGAGGCAAAGGGTATCCTGAAGCCGACCACAACGATCATCGAACCGACTTCCGGCAACACGGGTATCGGACTGGCAGCAGTGGCTACCGCCCGCGGCTATAGATCCATCATCGTAATGCCGGACACGATGTCCGTCGAAAGAAGAAAGCTCATGAAGGCCTATGGCGCCGAGCTCGTTCTTTCGGAAGGCAGCAAAGGCATGAAGGGTGCGATCGCTAAAGCAGAAGAACTCCATCAGGAGATCAAAGACAGCTTTATCCCCTCCCAGTTTACGAACCCGGCCAACCCGGCTGTACATAAGGCGACAACAGGTCCGGAGATCTGGGAAGATCTCGACGGCAAGGTCGACATCTTCGTAGCCGGTGTAGGTACAGGCGGAACGATCACAGGTACAGGTGCTTTTCTTAAGGAAAAGAACCCGGACATCAAGATCGTGGCAGTAGAGCCGAAGGATTCTCCGGTCCTTTCCGAAGGTCACGCAGGTTCCCATAAGATCCAGGGCATCGGCGCAGGCTTTGTTCCGGAGACACTCGATACAGGTATTTATGATGAAGTATTCCCGGTATCCAATGAAGATGCTTTTGATATCGGCAGAAAGATCGGAAAACAGGAAGGCGTACTCGTAGGCATCTCTTCCGGTGCCGCCGCTTTCGCAGCACTTGAACTCGCGAAGCGCCCGGAGAACGCAGGAAAGAACATCGTAGTTCTGCTTCCGGATTCCGGTGACAGATATCTTTCCACAGCACTTTACGAAGAGTGATCTTCGAAAAGTATATAGATCTCCATGTTGGGAGATCCTAAACCTCACAAGTGAAAAGCGTCAGGATCAGGCGATGTGCGAGAAATCGGAATTGCACCGCCGAAGATCGACATCGATCTGATTCTGTCGTTTTTTTCTTTTTATGCCCTTTTCATAATCGGCGCAGTGCTTCTTTCCAGTGAAATGTTTACTTGATATGTAAGACATGATAAGCAAAAAAGCGAAAAGATTGGCATGGGATAAAATGGGATATAACGAAACTGGTGAAAAGATTAAATTTAGAATCGATGAGGTTATAATATCCTCGCATGGTGCTATTGAGGGTGATATGATGGAAATTGGAGCGGCAACTTTTTCTTATGAAGGGGAATATGGTACTCTTTACAAACCCAATGAACTTGAGCGAAAGAGTATGAATCTGCTTTATTTATCTTGTTGTTATTCTGGATCTCTCTCTGCCCATTTAACGGCGGATCCTAATTCACCAATGTGGAATGTGGCTCTTGCTTTTCTTTTTTCGCATCACGATATAGGTGAAGTAGTTGGATGGGATGGACAGACGAAATATGCGTCTAGCCTAGTGCTAAGTTGGGATGATCTATCCTTCCATTATGGGGAGACATATACAGCAGAAACATTAAAAAGCGATTATAAAGGAGAAATCCGATATAGAAAAATTACCGAAGACACATATGAGTATACATGGAAAGAAGGTATTATCTCATGAGAGACAAATTATCAAAAAGAAAGATCGCTTTCTTTAGTCTTGCAATAATCATTCTTGTCGCTCTTCTATTTTTGTGCAGAGATCCGTTGAATGCGTTGTATCATTCTGTCACATATCAGATTCGCTTCGGGAAAGAAATCTCGTTTTGCAAGTCTGTGGATAATGATGAGGTGCAGTTTCGGTATGTAAGGATTCCCCAATCGGGTGTTAAACAAATAGTTTTTGAGGTTAGAGAGAGTACTTCATGGGAAGATGTTGCTTCTGTTGTAACGAAAGTTTCAGAGTATTACAAGCAACGAACAGACGGAGATGAAATCTGGCAGATAGTTTTAAGTAAAGGAGTTTCCAAAGAATATCCGGTTGGTTATATACCTTATGCGATTTTTACAAATCAAATGGCGATTTCAGAAATGATAAGTAACGAGGAAACATGTCTGCATATCTGTCGTTTGGATGAGACAAGTTCTTGGGATTTGTCCCATCTGGAAGGAAGTCGATTTGACTTTGTGGAAGAACTGGTTTTGTGTGGCTCTTTTGAAGACTTGGATCCGCTCAAGAACTGGAATGGGTTATCCTTATGTGCCTACGCTACTGGTGAGTATTGCACATACAGAATTAGTCAAGAGTTCCCCAATCTTTCTGAAGAAGTATGGGAAAGATTGTGTGCTCAAATGGACGACGCAATTCAATTTGTTCCACTCACAAATTCCAAAATAGAAAAACCAAAATTAGGAGCAACATATCTATAGATTGTTGAATGTTTGACAATTCCAAATTGTGGCGTTATTCATGAATCCTAAATGATTTGAAGTTTATATGCCCTTTTCAAAAAATATTTTGAAGGTCAAAAAAATTCCTCGGGTCATGTGTCTAATTAATGAAACCCGGGAAGTTTTTTTAGTTGGAGGGCATTCTCATGAAAAGCAAAATCATCTCTCTTATGTTAGCAGGTTCCATGCTCCTTTCTCTTGGCGCATGTGCGAAGAAAGACCCGACTGACGGATCTTCAGATACTTCAGTTACGACCGAGACGACGGCGAAAAAAGAAACGACAGAAACGATGGAGCCGAGTCTTGAAACCACTCCCACACCGACTGTTCCCTCAGAAACAGAGACGGAGCCGACGGAAGCTCCCACGTATGGTCCGCAGGAATACTCATTTACCAAAATCAACTATCCGGTGATCGATGGTTCGACTTCCACCAAGCCGATGGCTGCGGCGCTTACGTCGATCATGCTCGGCATCCCGAGAAGTGAAACGGATGAGATGCTGAAATTTCATAAGACTTCCTCGTCGTTTTCCTATCTGGTGGAAGGTACTGCGGATCTTCTGATCTGTGCGGAACCGGCTGACTCCGTGTTCGACATGATGAAGGAAAACCATTTCGATTATGAGATGGAACCTTTTGCCGCAGAAGCGCTTGTCTTCGTAGTCAATGCGTCAAATCCGGTGGATTCCCTGACGATCGAGCAGATCCAGAAGATCTATACAGGTGAGATCAAAAACTGGAAGGAAGTCGGTGGCGAAGATAAAGAGATCGTTCCCGTGCAGAGAAATGAGACGGCGGGTTCTCAGGTCATGATGGAAAAACTGGTCATGAAAGATCTTACGATGATGGACGCGCCGAAGGAACTGATGCCAGAGGAGATGGGCGGTCTGATCAAAGTTGTTAAGTCCTACGATAACTCTGCCGGAGCGATCGGCTATACCCCTTACTATTACGCTACAAACATGAAGATGGCGGACGGGCTGAAGATCATTAAGGTCGGAGGCGTCGAGCCGAATAAAGAAACGATCGCAAAAGGCGAGTATCCTTTCCGTACTTCCTACTACGTCGTGATCTCGAAGATGATTCCGGAAGGCTGGGCGCCGCGTGTGCTCTATAACTGGATCTTAAGTGAAGAAGGCCAGAAACTTGCTGAACTGGAAGGATATGTTCCGGCCGCCGAGAAGAAAGATGTGGAGACTGTTGTTTATGCAAACTGGGATATCTATCAGCCGTCAAATACAGCCGATCCGGTATACAAGCGCCTGAAGAAAGGGGATATGGATGATTTTACACCATCTTCCCAATACGGCCGGGTGTTCCTCCTTCCCTGTATCTATAGGAACACCGGGGATGAAGAATCGACCGGGATCACATATGGGATCTTCGACAAAAACGGAACTCTCCTTTGCGATCCTGTGTTTGATAACGCATTTGAGTATATGGATGACATGTATGTTGTCGAAAAATATGGTCCTGAAGAAGATGACGAATCCTATGGTCTTCTTTCCGCAGACGGAGCCTTTTATACCGGAGTGAAATATGACGGTTTCAGATACCTTCCTGATACGGACAACTACCTGTTATATATTGATAAGAGAACTCACATCGAGATCTATTTCTGCGACAAGACGAAAGGTGTTTCCGAGGATCCCATAAAGGTCGATCTGGCCACGGTGCAAGGCGATTACTATTATGTGCCTTTGGTCTTCGATGTGATAGGTGACCGATATATCATCATTGCATGTGACGGTATGTCCGATGGCTGCCTTTACGATCGGGAGACGGGAAAAGCTCAGACGATCCCTGATTTTTGGTCAAATCAGTATCGCACGATATGCGGTGAGACGATGGTACTCTATGATTGGGAAAAAGAATACTATTATTGTCAGGATCTTTTCGGGAAGAAACTTTCGGAAAAAGAGTATGAGGAGTATGAAGTTCTTTCTGACGGATCGGTCCTTCTGAAGAGAAAAGACTGGACCGGATGGGATATTCTCAATGCAGAAGGGAAGATCCGGACAGCGCTCGAAAAAGAACCTACCGAGTATATTTCGCTTCAGGTCATTCCGGATGGGATCATCCTTTACCATAGTGATCGGATCGAACTTCTCGATATGGAATTCCATACTGTTTCTTCCGTGAATGTGGAACACGCATCAAACTACAGTTATGTATATGAGCATGGTGCTATCGTAAGCTGTAAATTGGATGAAAAAACGATCCTGATCAATTTGAAGAACGGGAAGAAGCTGGAGCTCTCCGGCACCTGGTGGATGGACGCATATCCGGAATATGTGGTCGCCAAGGAATATGAGGGATATGCCTACAAGGGACAGTGGAAGATCCTGGATCCTCATGATCTGAAGACACTTTATACCGGACAAGGAGATATCGAGATGATCGAGGATACAAAAGACCACAAGTATTATCTGGCATTTTCTTCCTCCGAAAGTGAGGACGACATCTCCGTGATGGATCTATCTTCAGGGAAAGTCGTCTTTAAAGATCTTCCGAATCCCCGAATGGATAAAGTGGAGATACAGCGTATCTACGATGGAAAACTCATATACAACACAAATGCCCGCTCGGGATATTACAGCAGCCACATTACCAGTACGACCATGATCGATCAGAAGGGAAATATCCTGTTCCTTTATAACACGCTCTGCCTTCCGGAAGATTGACCGAATATTCTCCGGTGGCAAAAAAAATCAGCCGCATGGAGTGTCTAACTATTGAAACCAGAAACAAGGATGGAAAAAATCATGAAAAAGAAACTGCTCTCGATTTTATTAGCTTTCGGTCTGATCATCTCCTGCGCGGGATGTAAGGCAAAAGACAGCGGATCCGATAAAACCGGCTCCGAGAAAATAAGCAATATCAGTATTACGAAAGAAGAAAAGGAAGATACCGATCCATCGGAAAGTGCGAAGGATCCGTCGGTGACAGATCCTTCTGAAAAAGAGGATCAGAAATTCGAATTCACGAAAAGTATTTTCCCGCGTATCCGCTATTCCTACACATCGTATCCTTTCGGATCCGCTCTGGTAACGGTCCTTCTAGGAATGGACCGGGGTGAGGCATATCCCTTCTTAAATGCGATCATGTGGGAAGATTCAGCAAGAGATGAGATCGTACTTGCGAATGATTACGATGCTTCGTACTGGATCATCGATTCTTCTTTAGAATATGAAAAAGAAGTGATTGCAAAAGATGCGCTGGTATTTATCGTAAATAAAGACAATCCGGTTGATTCTCTCACGGCTGATCAGGTGAAAAAGATCTACAAGGGCGAGATCAAGAACTGGAAGGAAGTCGGCGGCAGGGATGAGAAAATCCGGGCGTTTGAAAATGGTGTGGTTGCAGTCTCCCAGAAGATGCTCGAAGGTATGGTCGTAGGTGGGGAAACATCTGTGGAATCTCCGTATTTTATGACCGGAACGGACGACTATGGTGTATTTAAGGCCAGAAAGACGTATGATAATGAGATTTCTTCCATCGGCTTTTTGCAGTATTCCTGCCTGAAGGATGCCACGATCTCTGATCAGATCAAGATCTTAAAGATCGATGGTGTTGACGCTCAGGAAGAAACGATCAGCAAGGGTGAATATCCGTATTCCTTTAATGAGTATGTCATGATCCCGGAAGGAACAAAGGAGGGCAGCCCGGCAGAGCGTCTTTATTCCTGGATCTTAAGTGAAGAAGGGAAAAAGCTTCTTCTAAAAGAAGGATACATCCTGCCGTCGGACGGATCTTTTACCAAAGATGCATCCGATATCAAGACCAAATGGGAAGCATACGAGGAAACAAAAACTTCGGAGGATGTCTTCACAAGAAGTTCGGAAGGACCGGTCAAGGAATTTAAGGCCTCTGGTGAGTACGGGAAAATCTATCCTTTCCTCGGTGTGCAAAATGAAAGCAAAGCCTACGAGGGAGAAAAAATATACGGCTTCATCGATGAAAGCGGCAAGATCATCTGCGATCCGGTCTTCAATGGCGTCAGCAGACTTTCCGACGGAAGTTATATCGTTGTTCAAGATGTGACGGATACGAAGTCGAAAGATATCGATCACCGTGTCGGTGTGATCTCTGACGATGGATCGATTTACACGGGACTTCTTTATGAGGCGATCTACGAAGTGGACGGACAGATCTTTTTCTACAATATCGAAAAGAACGGGATCAAAGTTTTCTCGTATGATCCGGAAAGCGGGAAAGCCTCTTCCGGCAAGAATCTTCTGATGGACACGAGTACTCTTTATGCTTTTCAGACGGTCGTGGACGAAAGATATGTTGTAACGTGCGATTACCTCGGCGGGGGATGCCATGTATTTGACGGAACGACAGGTAAAGATGTGCTTCCGAAGATGGGAGAAGATGGATATATCGAAGTGTATAACGGTCTTCTCGCTGTAACAGATTCGGATACGGATTATCTTATGAGAGTTTACACCATCGACGGAAAACTCTTAAGCGAAAAAGAGTATTACTCAGCGGTCAATGAGCTTCAAAACGGGAACATTCTGCTTGTGGAAGGGAGAAAGTACGATTCCTGGGATCTTTTCGGAAAAGACGGAAAGATCAAAAAATCGATTGAAGATCCCCATCGGTCGATCCTGAACATGGAGGTTTCGGGCGAATATATCCTTGCCTTGAAACAAAGCTCCGTCGATCTTTATGATCTCGATCTGAATCTTCTGAAAACCGTGGAGATCGAGAAGGATTCTTCCTGCTGTTTCCTGACACCTCCGTACGATGGATTCTCAGGGGAGAACATGACTCTTCTTCCTTCGGATCCGATCATATTCAGTGCATCGGCAAGCGGGCGTACGAAAGAACTGATCAACCTCAAGACAGAGACCAGACTTACGGTCAGAGCTGCATTTGAATGTCAGATCATGGGTAGCCGGATCCTGCTGCGAGATGTCGGCGACCGCGCCAACGCGGATGCCGAGTGGAAGATCCTCGATGCTTCTGATCTCCATGTGATCGCGGAAGGAAAAGGTTATTCGGAGGCAATCGAAGATAAGGCGAAGCATGAGTACTATCTTATCACCTCGATTACTGATTCTTCCGCAGACGTCAAAGTGCTCCAGGTAGAAGACGGAAAGGTCATTTTCGAGAATCTTCCGAATCCGAAAAAGAAGATCATTTCGGTCAAGAGTATTGAAGATGGAAAGATCATTTTCCATACCGAACGTCCGGGAATTATCTGGAACATTTGTACCGGAGTGACGATGATGGATACAGAAGGAAAAGTACTGTTCCACTATACGCCTTTCGTCCTGCCGAAGTGATAGTATAAATTCAGGGAAACCTTCTGGAGGTATATATGCATAAAAAGACGATCGCTGCTTTACTAGTGGCAGCAATGATGATTCCGACGGCTTCGTGCGGAAAAAAGAAGACGAGTTCCGAAGGGACGGTTACGGAAACGGAGAGCATAAGTTCAACGACCGAACCATCGGAAAGCAAGGATACATCAACAAGTGATAAGGAGGTCACGGATCCGACAAGTGCGCCGGATCCGGGCCTTTCGGAGTTTGCTTTTACAAAAGATAATTATCCGGTGATCGATGGTTCAACATCCACAAGACCGATGGCTGCGGCGATCACGTCCGTCATGCTCGGGATCTCGCGGGAAGAAGCAGATAAGATGCTGGAATTCCATAAGACATCCGCTTCATTCGAATTTCTGAGGAACGGTTCGGCGGATATGCTGATATGCGCGCAACCTGCGGATTCGATCGTTGAAGAACTGGAGCGCAAAAACTTCAAGTATACGATGGAACCGTTCGCCGCCGAAGCACTCGTCTTCGTCGTCAACACCCCAAATCCGGTCGAGTCTCTGACAACGGAACAGATTCAGAAGATCTATACAGGCGAGATCAAAAACTGGAAGGAAGTCGGCGGCGAAGATAAAGAGATCGTTGCCGTGCAGAGAAATGAGACGGCAGGATCTCAGGTCATGATGGAAAAACTCGTCATGAAGGATCTTAAGATGATGGAAGCACCGAAGGAACTCATGCCGCTGGATATGGGCGGCTTGATCGATGTCGTCAAGTCCTTCGATAACTCCGCCGGAGCGATCGGCTATACCCCGTATTACTACGCGACGAATATGAAGATGGCCGATGGCCTGAAGATCTTAAAAGTCGATGATACCATGCCCGAAAGCAGTACGATCGCAAGTGGTGCGTATCCTTTCTGCACGAACTACTTCGTCGTGCTTCCGGATCGAGCGGCGCAGGACGATCCGGCCAGGATCCTCTTTCAGTGGATCTTAGGAGAAGAGGGGCAGAAACTGGCGGAGATGGAAGGGTATGTCCCCGCAGCCAAACCGATCGATACGAAGGTGAAAGTTGCTACCGACTGGACAAAGTATCAGCCTGCCAATGCGATGGATGCGGTCTATAAAAGGATCTCTGATGACTTTATCCCGGATTTCGTTCCTTCTCCGGACTATGGACGGGTATTCCCGATGCCGGGTGTCGTGAAGATCGGCTTTTACAACGAAAGCGAAGTAGATTTCGGATTCGTAGATGTGTCCGGACGGATCGTGTGCGATGCCGTGTTCTGTGCTGTGGAGAGGATCGGCAGTGAGCACTATCTCGTCTCGAAGATCTCAGGTGGAAATAAGTTCAAGGAGGATTATTCCTACGGGATCCTCTCCGTGGACGGAAAGTACTACACCGGATTGAAGTTTGACAAATTCAATTACTCTGATGACAACTTTACCATACTGCTTTCCAAGAACACGGCCGAAGGCGTGGATGTGTATAAATTCAATACCAAGACCAATGAGCTTTCGGAACCGGTCTCCTATAAGTACGACCGCTCTGTTCTTTCTGACTTTGATGATCCGAGCTGGGTCAGCATTTTCGCAGAAAGATATCTCTACTTCGTCGATGATTATGGTGACAATTTCTGTATCTTTGACGGAACGACCGGAGAGATGCTTCCGTTCCCGAAGGATCTTAGTATTTTTAACAGTTTCGGAAACTGCGTCATGGTCGAAACGCCGGAGAAAAACGGAGGTCATTATCTCTGTGACTTTACCGGCAAGAAACTGAGTGATCAGGATTACTGGATCAGCGAGTATCTGAGCACAGGCAACTATCTTCTTACCTACAGGGATTTTTCCGGAGTGGATCTGGTCGATAAGGATGGGAAGATCATCCGTTCGATAGAGAGTAAACCGGAGAACATGGGCGTATCGTTGGTCGCGGACAAGCTCATCGTCTTTAAAAGAGACGCGATCGATATTTACGATCTGGATCTAAACCTTCAAAAGTCTGTGAAGCTCGAGGATGCGAATAATTACCAAAAGGTCTATGACGAATATGACTTCTACTGGAATCTGGATGCCGCGGATTGCGACCTCGACCCGATCGTCTCAAAATGCAGTGGCGGAAAGACGTATCTTATGAACCTCCAAAGCGAGAAGACGGCGGTGATCGATGGAAGTTATTCGGCGATAGAGCTTCCGGGATTTGTCCAGCTGACCTTGAATACGAAAAGAGAAGAATATAAGTGGAAGATCCTGAACAGCAGCACATTTGAAGAGATATGCAGTGGTGAGGGCTATACGACATGGATCAAGGACCAAAAGGACGGAAGCTTCTATCTAGTGGTCGGCGAAGGATATCAGACACATACGATCTCCATCATCGATGTCAAGACAGGAAAGACCGTCTTTACGGATCTTCCGAATCCGGAGGGCGATCTTCTGAAGGTGCAGGAGATCTACGATGGAAAGCTCTGCTACATTAAGGAGCACGATTACTCGAGCCAGCATATTGAAGCACCTTCCAGCGCGACGATCCTCGATAAGGACGGCACCGTCATCTTCCACTATAACGCGGTCGCCATCGTCGATGACTAAGTGATCTAAAAAGCAAAGAACTGTTATTAAGTGAAAAGAAAAGGCGGTTTTCTAAACGAAAATCGCCTTTTTTATATAAAACCCTTTCTTTTGAACCGAACGTGTGAGAGAATTGCGGCAGTTAAAATGGGTTAGCTATGGAGGCCGAATGACGAAGATGCAAGGTAAAATCGCATATAGCGGAATCGAAGGTTCTTTTGCCGCAATGGCCGTGGGAGAAATCTTCCCGGATGCGGAGAAGGTTTCCTGCCGCACGTTCCGCGAAGCGTATTCGATCGTCGAAAAGGGACAGGCCGATGCTGCCGTGCTTCCGATCGAGAACAGCTATGCCGGTGAAGTCGGTCAGGTCAGCGACCTGATGTTTTCCGGATCTCTTCAGGTCGTCGGCGTCTTTGAGCTGTCCATATCCCAGTGCCTCCTGGGCATTTCGGGCGCTTCGGTCGAGTCCATAAAGACCGTTATCTCCCATCCGCAGGCACTCGAACAGTGTGGTGAATTCATCGCCAGGTGCGGCTACGAGACGATCCCTTATGAGAATACTGCCCGTGCGGCGCAGGAAGTATCCGAGAGAGCCGATCTTTCCGTAGGCGCCATCGCCAGTTCCGAAACGGCGAAGCTCTATGGCCTTACGATCCTCGAATACGATATTAACGAAAGTTCCCAGAATGTCACGCGGTTTGCGGTCTTTACCCGTCGCGATGAAACAAATGAATATGCGGAAAAAGCAGCGCAGAAGGCGAAAAATACGATCCTGATCTTTACGATCAGAGACTTCGCAGGTGCTCTTGCCCGTGCGATCTCCATCATCGGGAAGCATAACTACAACATGCGTGTCATCCGAAGCCGCCCGGTAAAAGAATATAACTGGCAGTATTACTTTTTTACCGAGATCGAGGGCGTCCTCGATTCGGAAGAAGGCTGGCGTATGTTAGAGCAGCTCAAGACAGCATGCGAGAAGATCAAGGTCGTCGGCACTTATACGCCGGACGTGCGGATCGGCAAGAAGCCGTGACCGCGATATAGAAAGGAGAAGTATCCATGAATGCGGAATATGTTAAGAAACTGGCACTCCCTGAAGAGGTCAAGGAGATCTACCCGGTGACCCCGGAGATGGACCGTGCGGTGACATCCACCAAGCGGGAAGTCGAGAAGGTCATCGAAGGATTATCCGATAAGCTCATTCTGATCATCGGACCATGCTCGGCCGATAACGAGGATTCTGTCATCGACTATATCTCGAGACTTCGTCCGCTGCAGGAAAAAGTTCAGGAGAAGATCATCATCGTTCCGCGTATTTATACCAATAAGCCGAGAACAACAGGTGAAGGCTACAAGGGCATGCTCCATCAGCCGAATCCGAACGAGAGAGCGGATCTTTTCAAAGGGATCCTGGCAACAAGACACCTGCATATGCGCGCTATCGCCGAGACAGGCTTTGCCTGCGCAGATGAGATGCTCTATCCGGAAAACTACGCATATCTTGACGACCTTCTGGCATATGTTGCCGTCGGTGCAAGATCTGTTGAGGACCAGCAGCACCGCCTGACCGCCAGCGCGATCGCTTCTCCGGTCGGCATGAAGAATCCGACATCCGGTGACTACGCCGTCATGCTCAACGCGATCCTCGCGGCTTCGCATCCGCATACCTTTATCTACAGAGGCTGGGAGATCGAGTCGAAGGGAAATCCGCACGCGCATGCGATCCTGCGCGGTTATACGAATAAGCACGGTGAGGCCCAGCCGAACTATCACTTCGAGGATCTGATCCGCTTAAGTGAGCAGTATGAGGAGCGAAATCTCCCGAACCCGGCAGCGATCATCGACACCAACCACGCAAACTCCAATAAGAATCCGTACGCCCAGCCGCGTATCATCAAGGAAGTCTTAAACTCCATGCGACTTTCGCCGGAGGTTCGAAACCTCGTCAAGGGATTCATGGTCGAGAGCTATATCGAAGACGGCTGCCAGAAAGTCGGCGGAGGTGTGTACGGCAAATCCATCACGGATCCGTGCCTCGGCTGGGAAAAGACGGAAAGACTCGTCTTCGATATTGCGGAACTGCTTTCCTGAAATATGCTTTTCCTCTTGACTTGCCGCATTTTTAAGTGGTATTATGCAGAAAAACCGTAGAGGAAGAGTGAGTAAGCTCTGTTTCATGCCATCCAGAGAGTTGCCGTTGGTGAGAGTGCAGCAGGAAAGAGCAGAGGTGAATGGACTTCCGAGGGCAAGGGGAAAGCGACATCGCAAGTATCTGCGCCGGGGAAAGGAGCCCCGTCAACAAAATCCAGCATATGTCGGTATGCGTGAGTGGATCCGAAGTTTTGACGGAGGATCAAGCCGGGTGGCACCGCAGGAAAGAATATCATTCCTGTCCCAGCAGAAGTAAAGAAGCTGGGACAGGATTTTTGTTTTTCCGGCAGAAAACAAGATTTGGTCCCAAGAACTTATGACTTCGGGAGAAGAGCTTTTCCCGCAGACAGAGGTTCAGTAATTAAATTCGGGCAAGAGCCCTAAACGAAAGGAGACATAATATGTCTGAGAGAATTCCTTACAAAACATATCTTGATGAAAAGGAGATCCCAACCGCATGGTACAATGTCCGCGCGGACATGAAGAACAAGCCGGCTCCGCTTCTGAACCCGGGCACACATCAGCCGATGACCGCGGAAGAACTGGGCGGAGTATTCTGCGAAGAGCTCGTAAAGCAGGAGCTCGATAACGATACCGCTTTCTTCCCGATCCCGGAGGAGATCCTGGATTTCTACAAGATGTACCGTCCGTCCCCGCTGGTACGTGCTTATTTCCTTGAGAAGAAGCTCGGAACACCGGCGAAGATCTACTACAAGTTCGAGGGTAACAACACCAGCGGATCCCATAAGCTCAACTCCGCGATTGCCCAGGCTTACTACGCAAAGAAGCAGGGCCTTAAGGGTGTAACCACCGAGACCGGTGCAGGTCAGTGGGGTACCGCTCTTTCCATGGCATGCTCTTACTTCGATCTCGACTGTAAGGTATATATGGTTAAAGTTTCCTACGAGCAGAAGCCGTTCCGTCGTGAAGTCATGAGAACATACGGCGCTTCCGTTACACCTTCTCCGTCTGAGACGACCAATGTCGGCCGTGCGATCCTTGAAAAGCACCCGGGTACCACAGGTTCCCTCGGTTGCGCGATCTCTGAGGCGGTTGAAGTGGCTGTCGGCACACCGGGTTACCGTTATGTACTCGGTTCCGTTCTGAACCAGGTACTCCTCCACCAGTCCGTGATCGGTCTGGAGACAAAGGCCGCTCTTGATAAGCTCGGTGTAAAGCCGGACATGATCATCGGCTGCGCAGGCGGCGGATCGAACCTCGGCGGTCTTATCGCTCCGTTCATGGGTGAAAAACTGAGAGGTGAAGCAGACTATCAGATCATTGCAGTTGAGCCGGCTTCCTGCCCGTCCCTGACACGTGGTGTTTATGCATATGACTTCTGCGATACCGGTATGGTCTGCCCGCTCGCAAAGATGTACACACTCGGTTCCGACTTCATCCCGGCTCCGAACCACGCCGGAGGCCTCCGTTATCACGGTATGAGCTCGACACTGTCCCAGCTCTACGATGATGGATTCATGGAAGCAAGATCCGTGAAGCAGACAGACGTATTCGAAGCCGCTGAAATGTTTGCACGTGTCGAGGGTATCCTCCCGGCACCGGAGAGCTCTCACGCGATCCGCGTAGCGATCGACGAAGCTCTGAAGTGCAAAGAGACTGGCGAAGAGAAGACCATCGTATTCGGTCTGACCGGTACAGGTTACTTCGATCTCGTAGCTTACGAGAAGTTCCATAACGGTCAGATGGATGACTACATCCCGACGGATGAGGAACTGGCAAAGTATGCTGCAAACCTCCCGAAAATCGACTAAGAGAAGACTGATATAATTAAATAGCGAAAAGAGGAGCTGCCTCATTGTTTTGAGGCAGCTCCTTTTTGTGTCCTCTTAATGATTCGAAGACGCCCTTCGGATGCCAGGAAGCATCGATCTGCCGTAAAAATCTGCAAAACCCGATTTCATACGGCAGCCAAATCCGCCAACTGCCGTATGGATTTAGGATTTCTCATTTCATACGGCAATTTTTCTTTCTTTTGCCGTACGAAAAGCACTTTTCCGATTTCATACGGCAACTTTCTTTCCCAACTGCCGTATAGATTTAAGTTTTCTCATTTCATACGGAAAATCTTCCTGAAACTGCCGTATAAAATGTACTTTTTCATTTTCATACGGCAACTCCTCTTCAGACCTGCCGTATAATTTCGGAAATCCCATTTTTTTACGGCAGATCGGTGTCGGGGCAGATCTTTCCTTGTTTTGAGACAGCGCCTTTTTGTATCCTCTTTTATGTGACGATTTGCTTATGGTTTTACAGCCTTAGATGACAGTGTGTTTATATTTCGGGCGGACTTCCAATGTTACCATAAAGGCACAGTTTCGAACGAAAAGGAGGAATTGTAATGAAACGAAATGAGTATATGAGTAAGGCGATCGTGATCAGCTTAGTCATGTTCATGCTGGCTTTACCCGGATGTACGTCTGGTAAGAAAACAGATCAAGCGAAGAAGGACAAGGATGAATCCATCGAATCGAAATTGAAGAATCCGGATCGTCCTGACACCAATGGAAAAGACGTAATAGTAGTGACTCCGATACCGTCAGAAACAGTGAAGACAGAAGACTCAGATAAAAAGACAGAACCGACTTCCAAAGAAGAGACAGAAAAGCCCGTAAAGACGGAGACAGAGAAGGGAGAAGAAAAGAAGGAATCGGATAAGAAGGAAACTGAAAAGAAGGAATCCGAGAAAAAAGCAGATGCAAATGAGCAGGCTCCGTCCGGCGAGACCGGAAAATCCGATCTTTATGCGAAAGCACAGCCGTATATCGATGCGTCGATCGCATTCTATAATCACCTTTACGGCAACGATATGAAGCTTGTCGCATTTGACAGTGAAATTGAGGAGACGAAAGAAGGATTTAAATTCGTCCTTCGCTCCCAGGCATATGAGGACCAGGCCAATGTATTTATTGCCGAGGTCAAAGCCGATACTAAGTCCGAAACCATGTATGGAGAAAATGGGTTCTCCTGGAAGATCGGCGACAAGTATGACGAACCGTCTTCGGCAGAAGAGTCCTGAAAATGCTTCTAATATAAAAGATCCGAACGGCGGTTCTGATTCCGCCACTTAATAGAAAACCAGACAAATACCGGCGGTTCCGCTCCGAAAGAAGGTTCGGGCCGCCGGTTTCCTTTGCCATTATTGTTCACAAAACGTTTTTTGAATTTATATTCTGCCGGTGCTAAAATATAACTTGGAATATAGTATGTATCAGTATGATGACGCGAATAGCGTTTTCATTTTTTTAGTAAAGGACAGAATGGTATGAAGAAGAAAAGAGTACGTATTATTTCAGTATTGATCAGTGTAATGCTTGTATTGGGGAATGCGGGCGCAATGTTGATGGCAGATAACGGGGATCTGGAAACTCTGACTTTCATTAGAAGAGATAGATCGATTGAAGAAGGTCAGCTGATGGAAACCGATAATTTCACAAAACTTAGTGAGTCGATACCGTCGACCTGGACAGATGGTTTATATTTTCTTGATGTTGATTTGACATACAATGAACCTATTGTTATTGATGCTTCTGATGATGCTGCCATAGTTGCGCTTGTCCTTGGTGATGGAAAAACATTGAATGCCACAGAGGGAATTGAAATTAGAAAGGGCCATTTCTCTGTGTATACACAGAGTGATGATAGTGGCAAACTTATTGCTTCTGCTTCAGAAAATGCTGGAATTAGCTTTTTAAATTCTCAGTCGTATTGTAATCTGTGCGGAGGCATAATCGAAGCGACTGGTGCTGATTACTGTGCGGGTATTGGAGGAAAGTATCAAGGCCCAATGGGTTCAGTATATGTGATTGGTTCCCAAGTAGAAGCGACGGGCGGAAAATATGCCGCAGGAATTGGTACTGGATATCAAGCTTCAACGAGTGGTTCTTGTATCGTCAAAGATGGTACTGTCGTTGCTCGAGGAGGAGAGGATGGTCCTGGTATTGGAAGCGGTAAAGGCGGCTCGTTCGATGCGCTTGTTTTTGAAGGTGGGAAAACCTATGCCTATGGTAATGGAATGGCTCCGGGAGTCGGCGCCTATGATTCTGTGATGACTTTTGTTCTGATGTATGGAGAGTTATACGCAGAAGGCGGTGAAAGTGGAGGTGCTGGTATCGGTTGGGCAGCAGGAACTGGCAGTCGTACTGTTCCAAGCAGTTTCAGCATTATTCAAACGCATATCGAAGCTGTCGGTGGAGCTGGTGCAGCTGGCATTGGTGGCGGTTATGGAGTTTCAATGGCTTCTCCGATTATGCTCCAATCAGATTATAATGTTTACATTAAAGCTACCGCAGGTCAGATAGAGGGTCGGTATGCACAGGCAATTGGTGCCGGGTTGGATGCGGATAATTCTTCTTTATCGGCTACGTTCTCAGAGTCTGGCAGCGCAATTGCTGTTTTCGGCCCTGACGGAAAACAGGTAAAAAAAGCTGATAGAAAAGACGCTATGAAATTGAGTTCGATAATTGTAACTTGTTGTGAGCATCCGGATCCTGAAACTTTAGTAGATCATGACGATCCTGAATCAAGAGAAGAATGCTACTATCATGACATAATCAAGGAATGCAAATATTGTACTGGCTATTATGGTTCAAGCATTTATCATATTGAACATACTTTTGATCCTGAAACACATCAGTGTGAATGTGGACATCAGGGTTATAAGGTTAGTGTTATTGGTGTAGAAGATGGTGGCTGGGAGATCTGGGGTCATAACGGAACCTATTGTCCTGATATGGCCGATTGCCGACTTTATATTAAAGTTGATGATGAAGATCGTGAGATTCGTGTTGAAAAAATTACTTATGTAGATCCTGTAGATGGTCAAGTGAAGACCTGTGACTACACGATCATTGATAATGATTCAATGCCCACACAGGATACTGTCAGATTTACGATGCCGTCGGCTGATGTAACTGTGGAAGTATATGTCCAGATGCTAGTTTCTTTTGATTGCAACGGCGGTTCCGGAAGCATGGAAGAACCTGATCCGATGGATTGTGGCACAGAGTATACGCTTCCTGAGTGCGAGTTTACGGCTCCTGCCGGCATGCTCTTTGCCGGATGGAAGATCGGTGATTCTGAGGAGATCCTGCCTGCAGGTGAGAAGATCACGGTCGATAAGGATCTGACTCTCGTAGCTCAGTGGGTAGAGGCCAATCAGGTGATTCTCAAGGCTGGTAATGTTGATTTTGACGGCTGTATCCACCTGATGTTCCGAATGAACTTCGCTCCGGACCTTCTTGATGATTCAGGCCTTTATGTTGAACTTACGAAGCATGGGGAAACAACGAAGGTCTACCTGAATGACACGAACTATGTATCCCAGAAGAATGGTGATTACTATATCTCTCTTCCGGTACCGATCCCTGAGTTCGCAGATGATGTGACGCTCAAGGTCATCGATGGAACCGGAGCTACGGTGAAACTTGTTTCTTCTTCCGCAGAACGGATGGAAAATGACAGCTTTACATATTCTGTTATGGAATATGCCGAGAATAAGCAGACTTCTGATAACCAGAATATGGCGACTCTGGCCAAAGCATTGTACTGGTATGGTGTTGCCGCCCAGAACTACTTCGAATACGACAGCGGCGTAGCGCTTACATTTGATGATAGTGTCATGCCGGCAACACTACACGAGAGACTGGAAAATAATTATGCCTACAGCAAGTCCGGTACTCGCCCGGAGGGTATCGACAAGACAACGATCAAGGCCTACTTCGAATCCGACAACACGATGAGCATCACCTTCTACATGAACGGTTCCGTTCCTGTTTCCGACTATGAGATCAGTGTGGTAGAGCATGACGATCCGAGTAAGGTGGTAGACGCCAGACTTCTTTATGGTAGCAGGAAAGTCTCTATCGAGGTGGAGAATATTCCGGCTCCGGAGCTTGGTAAAGCATACGACTTTACAATTTCTTATGGTGGAAATACTTATACGATCTCGGCAAGTCCGATGTCCTATGCCCTGACATCGTATAAGAGTGCCGATGTAAACAGACAGCGTCTGGGACTTGCTTTCTTCGCTTACCATCTGGCTGCGAAAGCGTACTTCTCTGACAGCTCGACAGGTACGCTTTGAGAGCGTGTCTGACAAATTGGAAATGAGTGAAGGAGATCAGATATGAACGAATTATATGAACCATTAGAGATTGAGATCATTGCTTTTGAGACCGAAGACGTGATTGTGACGAGTGATCTTTCGAATCATGGTTATGCAGGTGATGAGGATGATTTAGACGATTGACGATTCTTGGAATCGGCGATCTCATCCTTGATGATTTGGAGCAATACATGAAACGGCAAACATTATCTGTGGCTGTTCTTTCCCTGGCGATCATGCTGGGTGGATGCGACGGCTGTTCGAAAAAAGAGACCGAGGATCCTTCCGCTACGGAAGAATCCTCTTCGTCGGTCATAACTTCGATAGAGGACACGACATCGGCGGAGAGATCGTCTTCTTCAGTGGAAGAATCTTCCGTGACTTCGGAAACGACACCAGGCGAGAGTTCTTCTGAAAAAGAGACCTCCGGCGATACGAAAACGAAGAAAACTTCCGAAACTTCAAAGAAAGAAACCACGGCGGAACCGAAAGATACAACAGAGACGACTTCGGAGCCAGAAGAGACGACAAAGGGAACTACGGAAGTGACGAATACTCCGACGCCGGAACCGACGAAAGAGACGACTTCTGAACCATCAGATACTCCGACACCTACTCCGACACCGACGCCTGAACCTACGCCAGAGGTAACGCCGACGGAGCATCACTACGTAGGAGAAGAAGATATTATTGTCTGATGTCCCTTTGGGAAACGCAGATATGTCTTCCATCGATATCTTCAAAGATAAATTCGCGATTTATGTGGCGTTCAGCATCAGATTCTTCGAGAGTCTTGATAAGCTTAACGCCACTGCTTTTCAGTTCCATTTGAAGCATCATGGGCTCGGAGACGTAGATATATAGGTCGTAAAGAGCCCCGGAGCGGAAAGGGGTGCCCTTTACCAGATTGATCTCGATGTTATCCCGGGAGATACGGATATGCGGCATGGACTCATCGTCGAGATGGGCGGCGTGGAAGCCAAGGTGGTCTTCGTAAAAGGCGGAAGTGCGGTACGGATCTTCGCATACGAAAACGGGTGCGAGACTGTTCATCAGATGCAGATTGGAGGCGCCGTTCTGATCGTCTGGTTCTTTGGACTCGATCTTCTCCGGATCGATTTTTCCTTTAGGAAGATCTTTATTATAGGCAAATCCGAGGAGAGGAGTACAGAAAGACTCTTCTATCTTTCCGAGTTCGCCGTGCATGCGGATACGGGCATTTAGTTCTTCCGGTGTCGGATTTTGCGGGATATTTCCCATGGCCTCGATAAGCTCGGTATATTTCACCAGATTTAAAAAACGCATATAGAGAGGAAGGATCTCATCGCATGCTTTCGGTAGGTCCCTTTCCCCGTGCAGAAACTGCATGCCGTACTCGACAGCCTCTACAGGCAGGGCGGCGAACAGGCGGTTTTGAAAACTCATCTCCTCCATGGCGTTGTCGGCCACATTTCCGGAGGAGAGGACACGCTGGATCTCATCAAAGACAAGATTGATGTCGTGCTTGGGATAGGTTTTGGAAAGCATAAGGAACTCCTTTTTGAGGTTTACTTGATCTGCCGATCTTTCGGAAGATTCTTCTCCCCGGAAAAATATAGTACTCAGATTATAGTATATTTCGTTCCTCTTAGGAAATATCAGAAATGTTAGAGAAACATGTTGACAAAATCCTTATTAGGATATAATATCAATAACAGAAAGCACTTCGACAGGAAAAGTTGTTCCGAAAAGTGGTTTTCCTTAGATCTTCATGGCAGTATCAGCAAAGGAGTGAAAAGATGCAGGAGAGGAATACGCTTCAGAAAAGGATCGTACATGAGACCTTGATCTCGATGTGTAATCACCCGACCGCAGATGAGGTGGTGGCGGAAGTGCAGAGCAGTTATCCGTCGATCTCCCGTGCTACGGTGTACCGTATCTTAAATAAACTCGCCGATTCCGGTGAGGCGCTCCGCATCCGCATCAACAACGGAGCCGACCATTTCGATCACCAGACGTTCCCGCATTACCACGTGCATTGCAGCGTGTGCGGAAAAGTCGCGGATGTCGCGATGCCGGTGGAAGAGTTGGCCGATATGCTCTCAGATACTTCCGGATATAAGATCCTGGGATACTCACTTCAGTTCGACGGTCTATGCCCGGAGTGTATGAAAGTGGAGGAAGAGCGCGGCGCATAAGCGTACCGGTTCTTTTCGAAAATCTATCAAAGACAAGGAGTTGCGATTATGACAAAGTTTGTATGTTCAGTATGTGGTTATGTGTATGAAGGACCTGACGCACCGGATGAGTGCCCGGTCTGCAAAGCCAAGAAGGCGGCTTTTAAGAGAATGGAAGAGGACATGGGTCTCGCGGCTGAGCATAAGTTCGGTGTATATGCAGAGACCGTGAAGAATAATCCTGATATTTCCGAGGAGGATAAGAAGTACATCTTCGACCAGCTGAAAGCAAACTTCACCGGTGAGTGCTCCGAGGTCGGCATGTACCTCTGTATGGCCCGTATCGCTTATCGCGAGGGGTATCCGGAGATCGGTCTTTACTGGGAGAAGGCGGCATTCGAAGAGGCAGAGCATGCAGCGAAGTTCGCAGAGCTCCTTGGTTCGGATCTGGAAGCGAATATGAAGGCATCCACGAAGGAGAACCTCAAGTGGCGTGTAGACTGTGAATTCGGTGCGACAGCCGGTAAGACGGAGCTGGCGACCTGCGCGAAGAAGAATAACCTCGACGCGATCCACGACACCGTGCATGAGATGGCCCGTGATGAAGCCCGTCATGGTAAAGCCCTGAAGGGCCTTCTTGACAGATACTTCGGCTGATCCGGAAAAAGGCGCTGAAGAGCGCCGCTGAAAAGTAGCAGGAAGGGGCGTCCGTCGTGATGCGGGCGCCCGCTTTTTAGATAGAAAGGGAAGCACTTATGTTTATCAGTAATGACATTAAGTATGTAGGCGTAAATGACCACAAGATCGATCTTTTCGAGGGCCAGTATGTGGTGCCGAACGGTATGGCATATAACTCCTATGTGATCGCGGATTATAAGGTCGCGGTCATGGATACGGTCGATAAGAATTTTACGCATGAGTGGCTCGATAATCTGGAGAAGGCTCTTGAGGGAAAAGATCCGGATTATCTTATCGTCCAGCACATGGAGCCGGACCATTCGGCGAATATTGTAAACTTCATGAAGAACTACCCGAAGGCACAGATCGTCTCTTCCCAGAAGGCGTTCACCATGATGAAGAACTTCTTCGGCACGGAATTCGAAGATAGAAGGATCGTGGTCGGGGAAGGCGACGAGCTTCCGCTCGGAAAGCACGTGCTGAAATTCGTCGCGGCACCGATGGTTCACTGGCCGGAAGTTCTCATGACATACGATACTTTCGATAAAGTGCTTTTCAGTGCGGATGGATTCGGTAAGTTCGGAGCTCTCGATGTCGAAGAAGACTGGGCATGTGAAGCCCGCCGCTACTATATCGGTATCGTCGGAAAATACGGCGCGCAGGTGCAGGCTGTCCTGAAAAAGGCGGCAGGCCTTGAGATCAAGACGATCTGCCCGCTGCACGGACCGGTTCTTACCGGAGATCTTTCCGAATATCTGAAACTTTATGACATCTGGTCTTCCTATGGTGTCGAGACAGAAGGCATCGCGATCTTCTACACGTCCGTCTATGGCCACACAAAGGCAGCAGTCGAACTTCTTGCCAATAAGCTCAAAGAGAACGGCTGCCCGAAGGTCGTCGTCAATGATCTGGCCAGAGAAGATATAGCCGAGTGTGTCGAGGATGCTTTCCGCTACGGACGTATCGTTCTGGCGACCACAACATATAACGCAGATGTATTCCCGTTCATGCGTGAGTTCATCCATCACCTCACGGAAAGACAGTTCCAGAATAAGACCGTCGCCATGATCGAGAACGGTTCCTGGGCGCCACAGGCGATCCGCACCATGAAGGCAATGCTCGAAAAGAGCAAGAACATCACCTATACCGAGAACAACGTCAAGATCATGTCGGCCCTAAACGATGAATCGAAGGCACAGGTCGATGCTCTGGCCAAAGAACTGTGCCAGGATTACCTCCCGCAGAAGGATGACACCGCGAACAAGAACGATCTGACGGCGCTCTTTAATATCGGATACGGCCTCTATGTCGTTACCTCCAATGATGGCAAGAAGGACAATGGTCTCATCGTCAATACCGTAACGCAGGTGACGAATACACCGAACCGCATCGCGGTCACGATCAACAAGCAGAACTATTCGCACCACGTCATCAAGCAGACGGGCGTTATGAACGTCAACTGCCTGTCGGTCGAGGCGCCATTCAAGGTCTTCGAGAACTTCGGTTTCCAGAGCGGAAGAAATGTGGATAAGTTCGCAGGTCTTGATGAGAAGCTCAGATCCGACAATGGACTGGTGTTCTTAAGTAAGTACATCAACTCCTTCATGTCGCTGAAGGTCGAGGATTACATTGATCTGGATACCCACGGCATGTTCATCTGCTCCGTCACCGAGTCCCGTGTACTCACGGATAAGGAGACCATGACGTACACCTACTACCAGAAGAACGTCAAGCCGAAGCCGGAGACGGAAGGCAAGAAGGGCTTTGTATGTAAGGTCTGCGGATATGTCTACGAAGGCGATGAGCTCCCGGATGACATCGTATGTCCTTTGTGTAAGCACGGTGCTGCGGATTTTGAACCGATCGAGTAAACAACAAATGATCGCATAACATGAAAGAACAGGCTTTCGCGGCCTGTTCTTTTTTTGTATACTTACGAAGGATAAATCAAAAAGATCGGATGGCAAATTCTATGCGGAATGTTGAACCCTATGAACATAAAGTACAGTACTACGAGACGGACAAGATGAGCATTACTCATCACAGTAACTATGTCCGCTGGATGGAAGAGGCCAGAGTCGATTTTTTAAGTAAGATCGGCTGGGACTTCGACAAACTCGAAGAAAGCGGCGTGGCTTCACCGGTCATCTCTATCGAAGTGAAATACAAGGGAAGCACGACATTTCCGGAGGTCATCACTATTTACGTGAAAGTCCTTGTTTTGAAGGGCGTACGTCTGACTCTCGGCTATGAGATGAAAAACACTTCAGGGAAAGTAGTCTGCGAAGCAAAATCCGAGCATTGCTTCCTGAATATGGAGGGGCGCCCGATCCGTCTGGAAAAGGACTGCCCGGAATTTTATAATGCCCTGTCGGAACTGATCTCTGAAGAGTAAGCTTCATGTCGGGAAAATGTAGACTTTATGCCTGCTTTTCCATATAATGAAGGAAAGTTTTGCATTTTTTTGATAAACTTTTTTGTGGTTGGTAAAATGAGGTGTTGTTATGGATCAGGAATATGAAAAACTGGAGATCGAAGTGATTTTGTTTGAAACAGACGATATTGTCGTCTGCAGTTATCCCGGAGAAGAAGACGAAATCACATAATCAGCAACATATAGATCCTGCTTTGAAGAGAAAACAGGGAGGTATGGATATGGGTAATTTTAGAAGATTCAAGCGTATTCTGGCCACGGCTTTGAGCGTGGCGATGATCGGCACGATCATGCCGTCGTCGGTATTTGCGGCATCAAAAGCGCTGACCGCGGTGAAATATTATAGTAAGGGAGCACTGCTGTCATGTACTGATTATACGGTCGTCGACAGTTCCACAACAGAACTGACCACGGGCTGGTATGTGGTAAATACTCCGGTCACTATGGAAGAACGTGTAGAGGTCCATGGTGATGTTCGTATTATCGTCGCCAGGGGCGGTGCGTATCGATTAAAAGAAGGTATCCATGTCGCCTATGGAAATAAGCTCGCCATCTTTGGATATGGACAGGAGGAAGGTTCTTTCCTGGCATATTGCAATGGAGAACACGAGTGGCCGGAAGTCCCGGATTGTGCGGCAATTGGTGGAGACAAAAATGAGATCAATGGCGATATCGAGATCTTCAGCGGATTGATCGTCGTTGAAGCAGGTTCAGGCGGTGCAGGTATCGGCACAGGTGCTTTTGAATCCCGGGAAGCTTTTGAAGCGGAACTGGAACGTGTGAATAACAGCGAGCCTCCGTATTTTGAACCTACTCCCGGACCTGAGTCTCCATTTACTTCCCATGCAGGACCGATCCTGATCGAAAATGGTAAAGTATACGCAGTCGGTGGTATGGATGCAGCAGGTATCGGTGGCGGAAAATATGCGGATGGACCGGAAACGGGTATTCGCGGTGGTAACGTTACCGGAATCGGATACGGTGGAGGAGCCGGTATTGGCGGCGGTCTTGGCGGATGTACAGATGGTATCGGAGCGGTGGAATCCACCGTCACAGGTATCAGCCGAGGATCCGGTGCCGGATTGGGAAATGGTGATCAGGCCAATTACTGGACTTCGAAAAAGCATATCATCGTCGCAAGAGACGCACAGGTCATCGGCATCTCCGAGGAACACGGAAGACCTTTCCTTTGCTCGGCTTCCGATGATATCTCGCTAGTAGAAAAAGATATGATCTACATCGAACCCGAGTTGTCGGTCTGTGCCGGTAATTATGTAGGTGAGGACGATTTCAGCGGGATGGTCATGTTGGACGATGTCATGGACACAATTCATTATGAAGTGGGCAAGATCTACATCTGTCAGCATCAGAATTATACATATAAATGCACGGAGACCGGACATTCGCTGAAGTGTACGGATTGTCATGTTGTTTTAGAAGAAGAGCCACATGTTTTTGGAGATGATGGTGTCTGCACAATATGTGGATATTCCTTCCCGTCCATCATTGTTTCGGCTACGGTGATCTTTACAGGAAAGGTCGAAGTCAGATATAAGATGTTCTTCTCTGAAGCGATGCGTAATGATCCGGATGCCTACGTCACCTTCACGCGAAACGGAAAAACGACGCGTACTTTGATCAGTTCCGCAAATCCGAATGGATCGGGTCTTGTGAATATCTGTAATCCGGTCGAGGCTCCGGAATTCGGAGATCCGACGGTGATCAATGTGTATAACGGCGCAGGAGAAAAACAGTCTCTGATGGCAAGAGACGGCTACGACTGGATCAGCTTAACGGAAACCGGATTCAGCTATTCGGTCATGGATTACGCGACACGTATAAGAGAATCCACGTATGATCCGGAGATGAAAACTCTTGCGGAGGCCCTCTATATGTATGGTTCTTCGGCATCGGCCAATTTCAAACCAAACGGAGAAGCCTGGGAAGACCTCGAAGGTTTTACCAAGCCGACAGTGACAGAAGCGGATCTGGCCGCCTATGAGATCACGACGACCGGAACAAGACCGGCAGGTATCGATAAAGTGACCATTCGTGCGTACTTCGAATCGGATAATATTCTCCGTATCACTTATTATTTCAAAGAGGGTACAGATGTGAATGATTATATCTTCGGTCTGGATTCGGATGAGGATTTATCACCGATAATGGTTTCCGAAAATGTATATGCGATCGACGTGGATAGCATCGCAGCGGCTGAGCTCGATGATGATCACTTCTTCCGTATTGCATTAAGAGGAAGCAATGCCGAGCCTTATGTGATCAAAGCCAGTGCGCTGTCGTATGCGCTGACATCCATGAGAAACGGCAATGAAAAACGAAAAGAGCTGGGCAAGTCGTTCTATCTTTATAACGTAGCGGCGAATGCCTACTTCGATTCATAAAGAAGATCCCTGAAGGAAGGTGTGGTCGATCGGGCGGTCGCGGTACTGCTTCGGGGTCAGGCCGCAGTCCTTCTTCAGTAGATTCGTAAAGTAACTTTGGCTCGGGAAGGCGAGCGATGCAGAGATCTCGGCGATGGAATAGTCTGAGGAAGCAAGCATTGACTTCGCCGTCTCGAGTTTTTTTGCCATAATGTATTCGCTTATAGAATGCCCCGTTTCCTTCTTGAAAAGACGCGACAGATAGGGCGCGGACAGATTCGTGACTGAGGCCAGCGTCGGGAGCGTGATCCTCGTATGCAGATGCTCGTAGATGTAGTTGATGCAGATCGTGACAGATCTCGAGGAGATGGTGCTGTTACGTATTCCCTGCATGCGAAGGGCATAGTTTAAACACATATCGTCGTGTATCTCGGAGATCTCTTCTTTCGTCGCCGCTTCGTCCGTAAGACGGATATAGTAATCACTTAAGCTGTAAGCTTCGGCGACGCTTAAGCCACCGGCGATGCAGAAGCGGGCAACGAGTGCGATCGTAATGGTCAGATGGTATTTCAGATTCGAAAGAGGATTGGAAGAGAGGATCCCCAGTCCTTTTTTCTCGTGAAAAGGCTCGGTAAGAAGAGATCTGGTCTTCTTGATATCCCCTGAGCGGATGGTCTCGTAAAAGTCCATCTCGGGGGCTAAAGGGGCGTGCAGAAGCTCGTATTCGCGGTGCAGGAACTCCTGATAGGATATTTTCTTTTTCGTCGAAGGCATATATATTCTCCATGATTCTCCACGCGATACGAAGGGAAATCAAAAAAATGCGAACGCGCGGATCTTTTCCATCGGTATTATAGCATGAAAACATAAAAAAAGATATGATAAGGCAATAATGAGACGCCGATAATTGATATTTTGAATTCAGCATAAATCTATTTCGAGAGCGATTTAGGAGGGCATTATGAAGAATAAGAAGATCCTGAGTTCGATCCTGGCGGTCAGCTTTCTTTTTTCCATGGCGGCCTGCGGCAAAAAAGAGACCACGCAGACGCCGGCGTCTTCGACAACTGAGGCGACGGAAGAGACAAAACCGGCGGTTCCGGAGATCGAGGGGTATAACCTTCTCTGGTACGACGAGTTCGACGGCGACAAGATGGACGAGAGCAAGTGGAACTACGAGCCGCATGAGCCGGGCTGGACGAACAACGAGCTGCAGGAGTACACGACTTCGACCGACAACGTCTTCGTTCGTGACGGCAAGCTGGTGTTAAAGGCCATTAAGACGCAAAAAGACGGCAAGGACTACTATACTTCCGGAAAAATTACAGGACAGAATAAGACCGATTTCCAGTACGGAAAAGTCGTGGTATCTGCAAAAGTCCCGGAAGGACAGGGACTCTGGCCGGCGATCTGGATGATGCCGAAGGAAGAGTCTTTTTACGGACAGTGGCCGAAGTGCGGTGAGATCGACATTATGGAGTCTCTCGGCAGTGATACGACCATTTCCTATTCTACGATCCACTATGGTGAGCCGCATGCCGAACAGCAGGGCACCATTATAAAAACAGGAGCAGACAGCTTCTCTTCGAAATTCCATGAGTACTCTGTCGAGTGGGAACCGGGCGAGATGCGCTTCTACACAGATAATGAACTGGTACTTACCGTAAATGACTGGTTCACAGCAGTTGAAGGCGAAGACGACAAGCCGTATCCGGCACCTTTCAACCAGCCGTTCTTCGTACAGATGAATCTCGCTGTCGGCGGTAACTGGCCGGGAAACCCGGATGCAACGACCGATTTTTCGAAGGCGGAGTTTGAGATCGACTATGTGCGTGTGTATCAGAAGCCTTCCTACGACATGAATGTCACAAAGCCGGAAAAGCCTTTCCGTGAGGCACTCCCGGATGGAAACTTCATCCGTAACGGCAACTTCTCCGAGCAGGAGGATCTGACCGACGATATCGACTGGAAGTTCCTTCTTTTCAATGGCGGTGAAGGCGCCGCGGAGATCAAGGACGGCGAGATGGTGATCACTTCCACCAACTGCGGTACCGAAGAGTATTCCGTACAGCTCGTACATCCGGATCTGCCGATGAGAAAGGGACATAAGTATAAGATCACCTTCGACATCCGCGCGGATGAAGATCGAAAGTGCATCGTCTGCGTATCTGCGCCGAATGCCGGCTGGATCCGTTATTTCCCGGATACTTCGATCGATCTTACGACCGAGTGGAAGACCTTCGAATTCGAATTCGATATGACCGAGAAGGACGATAACAACGGACGTCTCGAGTACAACATGGGCAAGCACGGCGATACGGCGACGATCCATATCAAGAACGTGCGCGTCGAAGAAGTAAGCGCATAAAGGGTAACCTTCTTAATTTGCAAAGTGCGGCAGAGCAGAAAAACCGTAGAGATCCTTACGACCCTACACCAATGAGGACGCGACTGCTCTGCCGTTCTTTTGTGTCTTGATCCCAAAGCACCGAGTATACTGCGCGGTGCTTTTATTTCGCCTCCTTCTGAATTAAAATGTTGCTAAATAACACTATCAGGACCGGACAGAATATGAGTGCTCAAAATATCGAAATGAATATCAGACGGATCAAGGAGATGGAAGCGATCCTCGATGAGGGAGTAAATCTTCTTTCGGGCGGCGGAACAGAAGAAAGAATCAGATCTTTTCAGACGGAAATAGAAAAGCTCGAAAAATACTACACGGGACCTTTCTGGCGGGAAGATCTCGCGCTGGACGAAGAGGGGAAGCTCCCGAAAGATCTTAAGCGCGGTGTGCTTTCGGAGGACGCGGTCTATGACCTTCTGGACAGAAATAAGGAGATCCTTGATGAACTCGGGATGATTCAGGAAATGCCCGGGATCCTTCTTTGCGGCGCGCAGGAGATCGATACCGGACGACTGCTCCTCCGCTCTTTCCGAAAAGAGGATGCAGCATCCATGTTCCGCAACTTTTTATCCGATGAGCAGGTGCAAAGTATGTACGGAGAACCGACATACACATCGATCCCGCAGGTGGAAGAACTGATCGACAAATATATCGGGCAGACCGAGGCGGGAAGTGCTTTTCGCTGGGAAGTCATTGAAAAATCCTCAGGCGAATGCATCGGTCAGGCTTCGTATTTCCTCGTAGATAAAAACAACCATTTCGGAGAGATCGAATACTGTATAGGAAGGGCTTTCCAGGGCAAAGGCTATGCGACCGAGGCGACCCGCGCCGTGATCGCCTACGGCTTTGAGAAGATCGGATTCCATAAAGTGCAGATCTGCTGCCGTCCATCCAACGTCTCTTCGAAAAGAGTCATCGATAAGTGCGGCTTTACGCACGAAGGCACTCTGCGTGATTATTTCTTCCGAAACGGCGGATATGAAGACCGCATGTTTTTCTCGATCCTAAAGTCGGAGTATAATATGCACGACAAGCCATAAAGGAGAGTCAGATCTATGAAGAATCATCTTATTGCCGTAGCAGCCGCTGTCCCGCCGATCAAGGTCGGAGACGTAAACTATAACACTGATGAGATCATCTCCGTGATAAAGTCTCAGACTGACTGCGGTGTGATCGTTTTCCCGGAACTGTCCATTACGGGTTATACGTGCGCAGACCTTTTCGAAAGCGACCTTCTGATCAATGAGTCTGAAAAAGCGCTTCTTGCGATTGCAGGCGCTACGGAAGGAACAGGCGTTACCGCTGTTGTCGGACTTCCTTTTGCTTATGAGAATAACCTTTATAACTGTGCCGCGATCCTTTCCGAAGGCTCGGTAAAAGCACTGATCCCGAAATCCTATATCCCGAATTATTCGGAGTTCTACGAGTGCCGCTGGTTCGCTTCCGGGAAAAAACTGAAGGGCAAGACGGTCTCTCTGGACGGATATGAGGTTCCGTTCGGCATCGATATTCTGGCCGAAGATCCGAAGACCGGCGCGGTCTTAAGTGCCGAAGTCTGTGAGGATCTCTGGATCCCCGATAAGCCGAGTACGCATGCGGCACTTGCCGGTGCGAACATTATCGTAAACCTTTCGGCATCCGACGAACTGATCGGCAAGCAGGAGTATAGAAAACAGCTCGTTTCCCAGCAGAGCGGTGCCTGCTACTGTGCATACCTCTATGTGTCTTCCGGCACATGTGAAAGTAGCACGGATCTGGTATTCTCCGGTCATACGATCATTGCACAGAACGGTAGTATCCTCGGTGAAGCGATCTTCCCGGAGTACCCGCATGTCGAAAAGAAACTGATCGATCTCGGTCCGATCATGCATGATAGAAGAAGACAGAATACATTTGATAACGATTTCTCCTTGAATTACCGGAGAGTCTCCGTACGCATGCAGGCGGCAGGATCAGATGAAGCCGACATCTCCAAAATGGCCGCCATCATGAAAAAGTACGAATATCCGATGGCTCGAAATCCGTTTGTTCCGGTCGGGGAAGCGGCAAGAGATGCCCGCTGCAGAAGGATCCTTCAGATCCAGGCTAACGGACTTGCGACACGTGTGCGTGCAACCGGTATCAAGAATCTGGTGCTTGGAATTTCCGGCGGTCTGGATTCGACGCTGGCGCTTCTCGTTTGTGCCGAAGCGAAAAAACTCGTCCCGGATATCCGCATCATCTGCTATACGCTTCCGAGTGAGGGAAATACGACAGAGCATACCCTGAGCAATGCCTGGAAGCTTATGAATATCCTTTCCGACGAATCGCACGAAGTGGCGATCGGTGAGGGGGTAAGCCTGCATCTTTCCCAGCTCGGTCATGAACAGACCTATCAGGGGGAAGGCGATGTCACCTATGAGAATGCCCAGGCGAGAATGCGCACCTATATCCTGATGGATTCCGCCAATATGAATAACGGACTCGTGGTCGGTACCGGCGACCTGTCGGAACTTGCGCTCGGCTGGTGCACCTATAACGGCGACCATATGTCCATGTATGCGGTCAATACATCGATCCCGAAGACGCTGGTGCAGTATATCTGCAAGTCCTATGCCATGATCTGCGGAAATGAGGAATTAAAGGAAGTGATCTTCTCGATCTGCGATACACCGATCACGCCGGAGCTGACGCCGAGTGAGAATGGCACGATCGCGCAGAAGACAGAAGAGAAGATCGGGAAATACGATCTCAATGATTTCTTCCTCTATTACACACTTCGTTACGGCTTTGAGCCGGCAAGGTCTGCGGCCTATGCGATGCATGCCTATCCGGAACTTCCGAAGGAAGATGTCGTTGAGGCGGCCAGAAAGTTCTTCCGTCGTTTCTTTACGCAGCAGTTCAAGAGATCGTGCCTTCCGGATGGCCCGAAGGTCGGTTCCGTATCGCTTTCTCCGCGAGGCGACTGGCGCATGCCGAGTGATGCGACAGTATCGCTGTGGCTTAAGGATCTTGAGGAGAATTAATTATTCGAGTCCTTCGACTTCAGCCTTTATCTGATACTTCGAATGACCTTCCTCTTCGAGCCATTTCTCTTTGAGACGATTAATGATCGAATCGTAGTTTTTTGGGTCACAGTCGGTGAAGATCGTGAAGAAGCAGCCCGCGTAGCGGTTGACGATGTCGTTCTTTTTAAGGTTTTTGATCAGCATATCTTCAAATGCATCTTTTATCTCATCTGAAACTTCGGAACCATCTTCCGCTTCCAGGGTAAACTTTACGATGCTGCTCAGATTACCTGTGACTTTGTTGTTCCGGTTCAAGAACTTATAGATGACCTGGAGCTTGTCGAAGTTTACGGAGAAAGCGCCCTTGCCTTCGTTTCTTTCGCCGATGATCTTCTTGATCTGAGTAAGGTTGTTCTTCTCCGCATTGGCGGCATCCTGATCTCCTGTATCGCCTCTTTTCTGGAAGAATGAATATCCGTGCTTTCCGTTCTGCTTGACGATGTACAGGGCTTTGTCTGCATAACGGAAAAGTTTACTGAAGTCACGTCCTTCGGCAGGGATACGTACCGCTCCGACCGAAGCGCCCAGAGGGATGTTCATATCTTCGCCCATGAATTCTTTGGCGGACTTTACGATCTCTCTGTTCAGGAACTTCGTGATGCGCTCGACATCTTCTTCGCTTTGTGTGTTCTTGATGAATCCGATGAATTCATCGCCGCCGAGACGGCCTCCCATATTGCCTTCACCGACAGCTTCAGTGATGAGCTCGGCGAAACGGATCAGGATCCGATCTCCCATATCGTGACCGTAAAGGTCGTTAACAAGCTTAAAACTGTCAAGGTCGATCATCATGAGGATACCACTCTCGTCGCTGCAGATCTTCGTCAGGACCTTCTCTGAGGCGGCTTTGTTATAAAGTCCGGTCATCGGGTCGGTGGACATCTCCATCTGAAGACCGCGGATCTTCTTCGCGCGTCTGTTGATCGTCAGGAAGAGCCAGCCGATATAGAACATGAAAAGTCCGAGCACGAACAGAAGATAGATGCGAAAGTATAGGGTTTCATGCATCATGGCCTTCTTTTCGATCTTGAAGATCCCTTCGTTCTCGATATAGCCGTTCGATTCGTTGATGACCTCCACATGAAGTTCGTATTTGCCGGCACTTAAGTTGGTGTATTCAAGCGGCATGATCTCATTCTGGTAACATGTTACGCCTTCATCCTCGGCGCCCTTGAGGTAGTAGTGGATCAGTGGGTCTGTAAGCGTGTAGTTACTGATGCCGATATTAAAGGAGATACGTCCGGAGGACGCCGGGATCACATACTTACCGTCCTTTTCATAGATTACTTCATCTGCTGTCACGATGGACTCGAGATGGATCTGGTAGTTTGAATTCTTTTTCGAATACTGGTCGGCCTGAAGAGATCTTACTCCATCGGTACAGCACAGATAAATTGTGCCGTCCATCAGCAGGTTCCAGGAGTTGGCCGTAAACGAAGTATTCAGGCCCCAGTTTCTATTTAAGAGGGTGTAGGTATAGTCTCCGTCCCCGATGAGTTTTTCCTCGTCGAGCATAAAGAGACCGGCGCTTGAGGGGATCCAGCAGGTGCCGTTTTTTGTGATGATTATGTCGTAGTTGTTCGAGTACGGGAAATTCTTTAGCGCCCGGATGGACTGCCCGTCGTCATAGTATAGGGCATTACTCGTAACGTAGAAGAATCCGTTTGTGCCTTTGACGATACGCATGACGACAGACGTCAGAAGCCCCTGCCTGGAACCGATGTTACCGGAGACATGACCATCCTTGATGATGTAGATGCCGTCGCCGTCGGATCCGGCAAGAATCGTGCCGTCCTCCTTTTCGTACATTGTCAGGATGAACTGGTTCTTGAGACCGTCCTTTTCGCCGATCGTTCCGACGACCTGATCGTCTTCGATATAGGAGAGGCCGCGGTTGCTTGCCACGAGGATCCTTCCGTCGGAAAGTTCGATCGCCGAGCGCATCTCACCGCCGAGGACACCGCCGTTTTTCTCGCTGATGGAGTGGATGTTCCCGTCCTTGTTGATCCGCAGAAGACCGCCGCTGCCGTATGTGGAGAGCCAGATATTACCCTTAGAATCCTCCATGATGTTCCTTATACGGTCATGGCCGATCTTCGAAAGCCAGGGCAGATCTGCGGGTTTTTCCGTCGCCAGATCGATGACTTGAAGTCCGGTATCCATGCCCACGTAGAGGAGACCATCGCTCTCTAAAACGGCATTCACGACGCCACCTGCGATCCCGGCCCGATGGAAGAGGTTTCGGAACGGGGTGCGGCTACACTTCATGAGACCGTGGGTGTTCGAGGCAAACCAGATATTGCCCTGTGCGTCGATACAAAGGTCGGAGACCGCACCGTTAAAGTCACTGTCCGCCATTTCCGACGCGGTATATGTGCCTCTGTCGATATAACCGAAGCCGTTCTTACTGCAGAAGAAGAACGCGTTGTTGATGGCGGAATACTCGATATAGTTAATATAGTTGTGCTCGGAAATGGTGATCGTATTTTTTCGGATAAGAGAATCTCCGTCGGCGCTGAAGCGGACGATATCGTGTCCCGTGGTCGCGACCAGGATCTCCTCCCAGGAACAAGCGACGGAACGGTAACTGATGTTGTCTGCTTCGTAGGTTTCCGTGGAGAGGACCTTACCGTCCTTCATGCGGAAGAAGATACCGCTGTTGGTCACGCCGAGAAGCGAGCCGTCAGCCATGCATGTCAGCGAAATGGCATAGTAGAGATCTTTTTGATCGGAATAATTCTTTACGGTCCCGTCAGGACTGATCCGGGCCAGGGAGCGGACTGTACCGAGATAGATATTGCCTTCCTTATCCTCGCAGATCGTACGGACCGAATCCGCCTCAAGTCCGTTCTGCATGTTGTAGGACCGGACGTCGCCGGTGGCCGCATCGTATGAGAAGGCGCCGCTGTCGTTAGTGCCGATCCAGAGTTTTCCTTCAGAATCGACAAACAGCTCGACGATGTTCCTGATGCGCTCGTCGAGCATGACGGGAGAAAACTTCACGCCGTTGTACTTATAAAGACCGGAATATGTGCCGATCCAGATATAGCCATCCGGCGTCTGGTTTACGGCGTTGATCTCTGTAGTTAATATACCGTCCTCGGTGCCGTAGGTCACGACCTCGAAATCCGAGTCATTGTCATAGGCGCGGACCTTCGGAAAAGAGACGGAAAGGAACGATCCGGCGAGAATAAAGGCCACAAGGAGAGTAAGCGTACGCGTGATGTTGCGGTTCTTTTTCTTAAAGATACGCGTCTCCTCAAGATCGACGAGGAACAGCGCGATAAAGACCGAGAGGACTCTGTCGGGGAAGTCGATAAAGGCTTCCGACAGGAAAGTATTCACGCCTTTAGAACTGACGGTCTGGGAGAGCATCTTAAAGAGTGCGTCGCCCCAGCTGTTTCCGGTAAGTCCGTTATAGTAGTAGAGATTCAGCGGGAAGCTGATGAGTGTAGATACGAGGGCACAGAGGACACCGGCAGTTACGATGGCGAAGATATCCTCGCGGTGCTTTTTCGGGAAGAAAAAGCCGATGACGATGCCGACAGAGATGGAAACGAGAAGATAGGCGATTGGGACACGTTCGGGGAGCCAGAGGATCAGGTGCGAAAAACCCCCGACGATGATGCTGGTCAGAGGACCTAAGGGGATCGCGACGATCATGGTGCCGATATTATCGAGCCACAGCGGAAGGCCGATGAGGGAAGAGAGGAAATGCCCGGCCACATTGATCAAAATGGCGAACAGGATCGTGACTATACTGCTTCCATTAACCTTGAAAAGAACTATCTCTTTGAAGCTGCGTTTTGATGTATCTTTCATCTTCCCCTTGCCCCTCTTCAAGATGCTGAAAATACATATGTACTCCTATTATAACCGAAAACAGGGGAGTTTGGTAGATTAGGGCCCGGTATCCGAATGGAGCGGTTGAGGCATGAAGAGTTTGCATAAGAATGTGCTGCAACGAAATCTTATAACAACAAAAGAAGGGGGAATTTGCATAAGATTACCAAAAATCATTCTCTTATAACACCAGACAAGAGGCCTTTTTGTATAAGATCGCGCTATTCGAGTGCCTTATAACACCACGCATTTTCGAAGTTGTTATAAGGAAAGCAAAACCATTAGTCTTATACAAACAGCTCCCCTTAAAGGTGTTATAAGAAAGAGAAAAACAGTAGTCTTATACAAAAAAGAAAAAGGGGAGGCTGCCTTGTGAGACAGCCTCCTCTTTAAAAGGTGATAAATATGTAGAAGAATCTTCTATCAAGCTTGCTTATGCGGGTTCTTGCCGGTGCCGCCACAGGCTTCGCAAATGCCTGTACCCTGACATCCGCGGCATTCTTCAGAACCTTTGCCCTTGCAGATATCGCAATCTACGATTCCGGTACCGTTGCAGGAATCACAAGGGATCTTGCCGGTGCCGCCGCACTCTTTGTGATTACCGGTGCCGCCGCACGCGTCACAGGGCTGACCCTGATCATCTGTGCCGGTGCCGGTACACTTATGGCACTTGCCGTTGTCGCAGGGACAATCGAAGTATCCGTCCTGGCATCCCGGGCGGGTGCACTTGGCCTTGCCGGTGCCGTTACAGTCCGGACATGTCTCTCTTCCCGATCCGTCGCATCTGTCGCATTTGCCGGAGCCCCAGCATACCGGGCAGCCTTCTTCTTTCGTTTCTTCATGATGCTCATGAGTATCCTCCGGTTCCGGGTTATTCAGGTCGCCAGGATTGTTTGGGTCACCCGGATTATTCGGATCTCCGGGGTTATTCGGGTCACCGGGGTTATTGGGATCACCCGGGTTGCTCGGATCACCTGGATTGTTCGGATCACCTGGATTGTTCGGATCTCCGGGGTTATTGGGATCACCTGGGTTATTCGGGTCGCCCGGGTCATTTTGTGTCTCCGGGGCGAAGTTGATTCCTTCATCAATGTTCATGCCTGTCTGCAGGTTCATGTTATGTTCCTGGCCGGTGATCCTGACTTCTTCTTCGATATCGCCGAGGATCGCATGGGCTTTCTGCTCGGACTGGGTACTGTCGAGGATCGTTACATCTACTGCGCCATTATTCTGGATGAAGCCTTTATCGACGCAGATGCTGACGAGGTCATGCACGGAATTCCTGTAGGGCTTTCCGCTGAAGTCCTCAATCTTGGCGATCTCCCTGGCATCATCGTTTAATGGCTCGACACAGAACACGACATCGTCTTCACCGGTATAGAAGATAAAGGACGGGTTGATCGAGATCAGTATGGCGTTCGCATAGACTTCCGGACGATTCTTCATCATTTCTTCCTTTTCTGGGAGAGTATCTGAAGCTCCGGGATCCGGCTGGTGCGTGTCTTCCTTTACCTGAGTTTCTGTAGTCGTGGTCGGTGCTTCCGTCACCGGGGTTTCTTCTTTTTTACTGCAGGAGCACAGGTTTAATGTCATCGAGACGACCACAAGAAAGGTGGTCAGTCGAACTTTCTTCATATCTTTCATAGTGCCTCTCCTCCTTGATATATGTATATATGTTTATGGTAACAATACGTTTTATCAAAACTATTTCTAAATTGAAAACAGTTTTAAATGGAACACGGGCAAAAATGACAAATGTCATGTCCGGAAGTGATGCTTTACACTTTAGGGGGCAATGACCGTATGGGATAATGGTATCAGTAAAACAGAGGGCGGAAACGCCCACGTAACAGTAAAAAGAGAGGTCAATGAAATGAGTGAAATTATTAAAGTAGATGGCTTGGTAAAACGCTACAAAGAACTGATCGCTGTGGATAACTTCAGCATGAGTGTAAATGAAGGCGAGATCCTCGGTCTTCTCGGTCCGAATGGTTCCGGTAAGTCCACGACCATCAACTGCATCCTGTCACTTCTGGAGTTTGATAAGGGCACGATCACAATAATGGGAAAGGAGATGTCCCCGAAGGCATACGATCTGAAGAGTAGAATCGGTGTGGTCCCCCAGGAAGTTTCCGTTTTTGAAGAGCTGACTGTATATGAGAATATCGATTTCTTCTGCGGTCTTTATATTACGGATAAGGACGAGCGGAAAAAGCTCGTACAGGAAGCGATCGATTTCGTCGGCCTCAATGAGTTCACGAAGTTCCGTCCGAAGAAACTTTCCGGCGGCTTGAAAAGAAGACTCAATATCGCCTGCGGAATTGCCCATAAGCCGAAAATCATCTTCTTCGATGAGCCGACAGTCGCGGTCGACCCGCAGAGCAGAAATAAGATCCTGGAGGGGATCGAAGAGCTTAGATCTGCCGGTGCGACGATCATCTACACCTCTCACTACATGGAAGAAGTTGAGCAGCTGGCAGACCGTGTCATCATTATCGACAAGGGACAGCTGATCGCCGAGGGTACTGTGGATAAGCTCAAGAGCATGATCAAGAAGAGCGAGATGATCAAGATCGAAGCCAAAGGCATTTCCGATGAGGATCTCGAAAAACTCAGAAGACTCGAGAATATCTTCAGTGTCGATTACGACGGAAAATATCTGAAGGTCGAAGCCGGCAAGGGTAATAACGTGGTCGAGATCATCCGTGTCCTGGAAGAAAAGGGCTACAAGATGAAGAATGTATATTCCGAGCAGCCGACGCTGAATGACGTTTTCCTCGAGCTGACGGGAAAAGAACTGAGAGACGATTGATCAGGAGGATTAGGAAAAATGATGTTTACATATTACCTGCGCAAGACTTTGCGCGATAAGGGCTATATCTTCTGGTCACTGGCCTTTCCACTCCTTCTGATGCTCTGTTTTAATGTGACATTCATGGGCCCGGCCAAAGGTGAAGTGGATTTCGAGCCCGTAAAGAGCAGCGTGATCGTAGAAAGCGAAAGTGAGTTCTCCAAAGAGTTTGAAACCGTGCTTTCAAATCTGGCGGATTCGGAAACTGTAAAGAACAGCAACATGGGGTATAACCATGCGATCGTCGAGCTTCTGGACAGCAGTTCCCGTGAAGAGGCGGAAAAGATGATCCTTGACAATGACATGCAAGTTCTTTACCTGGTAAACGGCGAGAAAGAGACTATCGAGGTCAAGGTGGGAGACGGTGCAAACATGACGACACTGATGGTTGCCAGATCCATCGTCGAGTCCTATAGAAGAAACTACACGATCATCAAAGATGCCGCGGTAACGGCGCCGGACAAGATCGAGGCCGTTATGAAGAGCCTTTCGGAATCCGTTCCGGTCATGAAGGCAAAGACCACCTATCTCGGTGATGACGGTTCTTCCGCGAACGTGTACATGTGGTATTTCTACAGCACGATCGTCATGGGCATGTTCTTTAACGTGACTTCCGGTATCCGTACCGTGTTCGATATCCAGGGAAACCTGAGCGGCGCGGGTATGAGAACGAGCGTATCCCCGTCGAAAAAGGCGAAGATCCTTCTGTCGGCCTTCTTCTCCAGATATTCACTGGCCTGTGCGATGACCTTCTTCGAACTGTTCTGCATGAATAAGTTCTTCGATATTCCGGTCGGAAGCCGCCTTCCGGAGATCATTCTCTTCGTGCTGATCGGTAACCTCTTCTCCATGAGCCTTGGCTGCTGCTTCGGCCTCTTTACGAAGGGAGACGAAAATGCAAGAGAGAACAAAGCGACCGCTTTTGTCATGCTGAGTGTGTTCTTAAGCGGTGAAATGATCGTACAGCTTCCGGGACTTCTCGAGAAATCCTTCCCGATCCTCAATCAGATCAACCCGGCGACCATCATGAACTTCGCGTTCTACCGCCTGGTCAACTATCCGACCTTGACCGGCTTCTGGATGAACCTTTTAAAGATCGCGATAGCGACAGTCGTATTCCTTGGGATCTCTATCATGAAATTAAGGAGAGAAAAGTATGCAGCTTTATAAGAATTTTTTCAAACTGCTGAAAGCAAATAAGGTCTCTGTTCTCATTGCGACGATCATCATGGTGATCTATGCGGTGGCCATGATCCTGTCCGCTCCGGCCATCGTGGATAAGACCGAAGAAACAGCAAGCGAGAAAAGCGTAGATTATAAGAATCTCGGAGTGCTTTTCCGCGATAACGATAACAGCGAACTGAGCAAGGGCGTAAGGACCCTGATCGATAAATATGGAAGCGTGGAAGATACGACCGCTTCGGAAGAGCGCATCAACGATATCCTGTATTTTTCCATCTCCGATTATTACATCGAAGTTCCGGAGAATTTCCAGCAGAGGATCGATGCCGGCGAGGAAGTATCCCTCGACTATCAGTCTCACAGCCAGGTCTCCGGTAAGACCTTCAGCTTCGTCAACGATATCGATTCTTTCGTAAACATCTACAGAAGCTACCGCGCGATGGGCATGGATGATACATCTTCTGTGGCAAAAGCACTGGAAACGACCATTTCCGAAGTCACCTTCGGTGTCGTGACCGAGAAGCAGGAGGCGCAGCACTCTAACGCCAGAGAGTACGCGGTCTATATGATCCTTATGTACTTCTGCTTCATCTGCCTGTGGCTCCTCGGCATGTCGATCGCATCCGTTATCATCGCTGCCAATAAGAAGGAAGTCTCCCAGCGCATCGAGGCGGCTCCGGTAAAGCCGACGGAGAAGACATGGTCCCAGATGGTCGGCCTTCTGACCTGTGCGATCGTCCTGGTCGCGATCTATACGATCTTCAGCTTCCTTTATGCCGGATCTTCGGATATGATGAGCAAGTACGGATGGGTCGTCGTACTGAACCTGATCACGACCACATTCTACATCAGCGGATTCACGCTCATGATCTCCTGCTTCCGCCTGAATGCGGGAACGCTGAGCCTCATCTGCAACTCGGTAGGTCTCTCCATGAGTTTCCTTTGCGGCATCTTCGTTCCTTTCTACTTCTTAAGCAAGGGAGTACAGACATTTGCTCACTTCCTGCCGTTCTTCTGGAGTGCAAAGGTCTTTAACACGGTGTACAGCGGCTCGGGTATGAACTATACCTTCAGCACAGGCGCGATCCTGTCTTCGTTCGGGGTTCAGATCCTCTTCGGACTGGCTTTCATCTTGATCTCCATGGTGATCAAGAAAGCTCAGCAGGGAAAAGCAGCATAAAACAGAAAAGCATGTCGCCACGCGATTTCGAAGGACATTTGTCCGGAAAACTGCGAAGCGGCATGCTTTTTCTTTTTGCGTTATAATGTTGGCATGATCAATCGTTTGCTGGATAAATCTATTCTCGCTGTTTTGTCGATCGCACTGATCCTGTTTTCCACAGAGTCTTACGGTGCGCTGTTTTTGTCGGAAAATCTCGGGACGAAGGAGGTCATAACGATCCTTTCCATCCTGATCCTTTCCCTGATCACAGAAGTATTTAGACAGCAGGTCCTAAGTGTGCTCCTCATCATAAGCTCCGGAGCGCTGGCTTTTTTCGTCCCGGAATATAGTGTATTCCTTCCGGTGTGTGTATATGCCCTGTTTTCCGACGAGACGGCAGAAGCCATGTTCAGATCTTTTCATATGGAAAAGGCCAGACGTGTGGCGGTTTCCGATCTCTTCTCGAAAAGATCCGTCTGGCTTAAGATCGTGCTTCTTTTAGGGGCGGCCGCGCTTTCGTTCCGGAACTGGACCGTCCTTCTGGTCATCGCTTCGGTGATCCTCGCGGTAAAGACAGTATATATGTGCACGCATGAGGCGCTGATGACCGATAAGTTCGATGAGGTCCGCTACGATGCCCAGCAGTCCATGCGACTGAAGAATGAGATCTCCCAGAATATGGATATGCAGATCCGAAATGCGACGCTTTCCGAAAGAAACCGTATCGCGCGCGAGATCCATGATAACGTCGGACATATGCTTACGCGCGCGGTCGTTCAGCTGCAGGCGATCTCGGTGATAAATAAAGACGAGCAGATGAAGCCGTACCTCGAGTCCGTCAGCAGCACGGTCAACGAGGCCATGACGAATATCCGAAGAAGCGTGCATGAGCTTCATGACGATTCCATCGATCTTTCGATCTGTATCCATGAGATCGCTTCATCGATCCGGGACCGCTTCGATGTGACGGTATCGACCTCCATTGAGTCGCCGGTCCCGAATGACATTAAGAACGCGATCCTCGGCATCTTTAAAGAAGGGGTCACGAATATCGCCAAGCATAGCAAAGGCAAGAATGTCCGCCTCGAAGTCGTCGAGAACGTGACCTTCTGGAGGATCCTGGTGTCCGATGACGGGAAGTGCAAGCCTATGGAACTTTCGAGACCTTCGGATTTTGCGGCCCTCGAAGGGGAACATGGCATCGGGCTTTATAACATCAATTCGCGAGCTGTTTCCTGCGGCGGACGCACATCCATCCGCGGCGGCGCAGACGGATTCCATATCACAGTAACGATCCCGAGAAAGGATCTTTTACCAAAGGAGGAAGAAAAATGAGGATCATGATCGTGGACGATGATCCACTCGTAACGCAGTCACTGAAGATCATTCTGGAACAGGATGAATCGATCGAGGTCGCAGGGCTCTTCGGAAGCGGAAGGGAAGCGATCGCGGCATATCCGGATATCAAGCCGGACGTGGTGCTTTCGGATATCCGCATGGAGGATACTGACGGGCTCGATGCGACGGCGGAGATCTTAAAGATCGATCCGGAGGCGAAAGTGATCCTGCTTACGACTTTCCTCGATGACGAATACATCAACCGCGCGCTTAAGGTCGGCGCGAAGGGGTATATCCTGAAACAGGACTGTGCGTCGCTTGCGACAGCGGTCCATGCCGTATTTGAAGGACAGACTGTCTTTGGCGGCAAGATCGTCGAAAGACTTCCGGATCTTCTGAACCGGAGCGAGTCTTTTTCCTGGGAGGAATTTGACATCACCCCAAAGGAAAAAGAAGTCGTGGAGCTCGTTGCCGAGGGCCTTTCGAATAAAGAGATCGCCCAGAAGATGTTCCTCGGTGAGGGTACGGTCAGGAACATGATCAGTTCTGTCTTAAGTAAGCTCGATCTGCGCGATCGTACGCAGCTGGCCTGTTTTTACTATCAGCGGATCAAAATATAAGAATCGTCACTTAATTCTATATTTTGTTTGATAGAATCTAGACAAAGATGGAATCAGGGGAGGATATCTTATGAAGAAACAGACAGCACTGGCAGTCCTTTTAGCGTTCGGCCTTGCACTTTCCGCGTGTGGTTCGAAAGAAAAAGAAACGACAGCGAAGAAGACGGAAAAAGAATCTGCGGCAATCACGCCGATAGAGACGGTGAAACTGATCGATCTTGATTCAGATACGTACAACTACTATAAAGAAGATACTTTCTTTCTTCCGGAGAAACTCTACGGTTATTTAAGTGCCATGACCGAGTGGGACACCGAACTGGATATATCCTTGAAGGATAACACTTTTGCCGGATCATACGAGAGCAGGTCTTTCACACTTGAAGGAGATGCCTACGATGTTCTCCGCTGTATCTTCAAAGGGAAGATCGACGGATTTAAACGTGTCAATGAATACTCTTTTTCCACGCATGTCACCGAATTTACGACGGACAAATTCGAACCGGTCGATGAAAAATACGGCGAGTATATGGCACATGTTACCTATTCGGATCCATACGGATTTAAAGATGCGGACGAACTGATCCTCTATCTTCCGAATACACCGGTCTCCGAGTTGCCGCAGGAGACGATAGAGTGGCTCGAACCTTATCTTGGATTTCCAACTCCCGAGCATCTCGGTTATTATGTCATCGTCAATAAAGCCGAAGGAACAGCCTTTGTGGTCTATTTCCAGAACGACACAGTCCCGGGCGGAATGCAGTTAGATCTTTTGTACGGTATTCCGGATACTACCGATCCGGATCCGGAGGTCCTTAAGGACTGGACAGGCGAGCTTGTGGATAATCACCTCGGCGCCAGACTGATCATCGATACTTCCGGAAGCACACCGAAAGCTTCTTTTGAAAGAGGCTCTTCCGTGTACAAGGATCTTCGGGTCTGTTCCAGTAAATACGGCTTCGAAGAACTGATCCTCTTCGGTACCGAAGAGCATGGTTTTTCTGTCGTTCTCATGCTTCGGTTTGAGAATACGGAAACAAAAGAAAATCAGATCATCCGCTGTATCGAGTCAACAGATCCGAGTCTTAGGAGAGGAATGAAATTCTCCATCAATAAGAAATAACAGGGGGCTTCTCAAAAACGGTCAATAGAGTGAAAATGGTATTAACCGATTCGGTCAATACCATTTTTTATGCGGGAAAGAAAGGAGAAAGCTGTGAACGAGAAGTTTTACCAGCTTCCGGAAGAAAAGCAGCTTCGCATCTTAAATGCGGGGTTTCGGGTCTTTTCGAAAAGCACTTACCGGAAAAGTCCGATGAACGAGATCGCCGCCGAGGCCGGGATCAGTAAATCCCTTCTGTTCTTTTACTTCCGGAATAAAAAAGAGCTCTACCTCTTCCTGATGAAGAGGGCGGAGGAGCTGACGATGGAATACCTTTCGAAGTCCGGTTGCTACGCGGAAAGCGACATCTTCGAGATGATGTATAAGGGACTTCTGGCAAAGACGGAGATGATGCGGAAATATCCGGATATGAGTCTTTTCGCGCTGAAATCCTACTACGAGGAGGATGAGGAAGTTAAGGATGAACTTCAGAAGATCATCGCGCCGTATCGAAAGCTCAGCACAAACAAGAGCCTTCCGAAGCTCGACCCGACACTCTTTAAGGACGGGCTCGATCTGAATATGATGTATCAGGACATGTTCCTCGCATCCGAGGGATACATGTACCAGATGCAGAATCAGGGCAGGATCGACGTCGACCGGGTCCTTATGGACTATAGAAAACTTATTGATTTCTGGAAAGACCTTTATCTGAAATGAGGAATACTATGGAAAAAGAACTGGCTATCGAAACAAGAGCACTTACGAAGTTTTACGGCAAGAGCCTCGGGATCAGGGATCTCGATCTATCTGTGGAAAAAGGGGACTTCTTCGGCTTTATCGGCCCGAACGGCGCCGGTAAATCGACGACGATACGAACTCTCCTCGGTCTGATCCGGAAGACAAGAGGCGAAGCAAAGGTATTGGGCTACGATATCGTGGACGATAAGGAAGAGATATTAAAGAGAACGGGATACCTTCCGTCGGAGATCTGGTTTTATCACGACATGAAGGTGAAAGACGCGCTGAAATACTCCGCCGATCTTCGGAAGACGGACTGTAAAGAAAGGGCTTCCGAGCTCTGCGACCGTCTTGATCTTGACCCGAACAGAAAAGTCGAGGATCTTTCTCTCGGAAATCGGAAAAAAGTAGGCATCATCTGCGCGGTGCAGCATCACCCGGAGCTTCTGATCCTGGATGAACCGACTTCGGGTCTTGATCCTCTGATGCAGAAAGAGTTCTTTTCAATCCTGAAAGAAGAGAACCGGCAGGGAGCGACAATCTTCTTTTCGTCACACATCCTTTCGGAAGTGCAGGCCTACTGCAAGAGTGCAGCCTTTATTAAAGAAGGGAAGATCCTCCTTTCCGACAAGGTCGGCGAGCTCGGGCAGACAGGCGCGAGGAAGGTGACGATCCTCGGGGATGTCCCGAAGGAGCGGTTTTCCGATCTTCCCGGTGTGACATTTACCGAGAGCGAAAGAGACGAAGACATAAGCTTCCTTTATAAAGGCGACATCAAGCTCCTTCTTTCCATTCTCTCCAAAGAAGAGATACGGGATCTGACTATCACGGAGCCGAGTCTCGAAGAGATCTTCATGCACTACTACGAATCGTAACGAGGTACCCCATATGACTATCTTTAAGCAGGAAATAAGATCACAGAAAAAGACCGTGCTGATTTGGAGCCTTTCCATCGGGCTTCTGATCGGGCTTTGCGTCCTGATGTTCCCCGAGATGGAATCGCAGATGGGCGATGTGAATGCGATTTTTTCGAAGATGGGAAGCTTCACCCAGGCTTTCGGCATGGATAAATTAAACTTCGGCACCCTGATCGGCTTTTACGGTGTGGAGGCCGGCAACATGCTCGGACTGGGCGGCGCGTTCTTCGCTGCCATTATCGCGGTATCTTCCCTCATGAAGGAAGAGCGTGACCACACAGCGGAGTTCCTCTTTACCCATCCGGTCCCGAGGATCCGAGTGATCACCGAGAAGCTCCTTTCCGTCTTTTCGAACATCCTCATCATGAACGCGATCGTTCTTATCCTATCGATCTTATCGATCCTTCTGATCGGCGAGAGCATCTTCTGGAAAGAACTTCTGCTGATCCATTTCGCGTATCTTCTCATGCAGTTTGAGATCGCCGGCATCTGCTTCGGCGTGTCGGCTTTTCTGACACACGGCGGGATCGGTGTCGGTATCGGGATCGCAGGACTCATGTACTTTCTGAATATCGTAGCGAACATCACCGAGAAGGCAAAGCCTTTAAAGTATATCTCCGCTTTCAGCTACACGGAGACCTCGGACATTATAAGATCCGGAGATCTTGCGGTCCGCTATCTTGTTCCGGGATTGATCTTTATGGTCATCGGAATCGTCCTTTCTTATGCGAAGTATACGCGAAAAGATCTGCGCTGAGGTCATTTCCCGAAGATCCGTTCCACCTCTTTATCCTTCTGCTATAATAGGGAAGGAAAAGGAGGCAGGGTATGACTGAGTATAACATCGACGAGCTCTCTTTCTGGCATTACGGTGATACAAAAGAAGAAGCGAATAAAGTCGTAGAAGAGATCCTGATGGGCAGGCGCACTGCATTTATCTCGGATTTCAGCTATCTATCGGATTACGATCCGTATGAGATCCGTCAGTATACCAATGAAGAACTCCAGAGCCTTATTTCCGAATACCGCGATATGTACCCGAGAAAAGGGGATCTCAATGTGATCACTGACTGGGACGGAAATCCCAAGGTCGTGATCCGGACCCTCGGCTTCGGCCTGATGCATTTTGAGGATGTTCCTCTGGATCTGGCCTCCTGTGAATATGGCGACATGAAGATCGAGGACTGGAGAAGAAGAAAAGAAGAGGAGATCCTGGAACACTCGTTAAGAGAGTATCTGGATCCCCGTGAAGTCCTTCAGATCGAGCTCTTCGAGGTGCTCGAAAAGCTCTGAACCGTAATATATTCCTTACTTAAAAAGTGAGCCGGCCAGATCGCCTAAGCTCTTACCGAGCTTGGTCGTATTGCCCTTGGCCAGAGAATCCAGGATCGAATCCAGACCGTCCGACTTCTTTTTCGAAGAAGTCTTTTTCGTCGTCTTCTTCGTGGTTGTAGACTTTTTCGCCGTGGAAGTGGATTTCTTCGCCGTCGTGGTCTTCCTGGCGGTGGAAGTCTTCTTGGCGGTGGTGGACTTCTTCGCAGTCGTCTTTTTTGCGGAGGAAGAAGAGGATGTGCCGCCGGTAGCCGCGCGGAATGCGCTATAGACTTTGATCTCCTTGATGACTTTGCTCGGGTACTTGCTCTTATCTGCGGTGATCACGATGACATCATGCTTACTTGCCGTATGGTATCCGATCAGGTAGGATATCGCGCAGGAAAGCTCGGAAGCCGCAGCGATCTCGAAATACTCCACTTCAGCCTTGACCTCTTCAAGCGCTTCTTTCACGGAAGCACTTAAAGTCTTCTTTCCTTTTACATAAACGAAGATGATGTGATCGGTCTTGGAAAGTTTTTCCGCTCCGGAAAAGTCGATCTTACTGCTTTCGGCCAAAGAGATGAGTACGTACTTCATAAGAAAATCCTCCCGATTTATGTCTGTCAGAATGCGCAAATGCCTGCGCGGACAGTATTTGCCGCCGATATACGGCAGCGGTTCCACCTATGCCCAGATTCATTATACCATTTCTAACATGCGGGATAAGAGAAAATAGGGCGACTTATTCAGTAGCTGCGCCGGTGTTTCTTTTTCACGGAGAAGGATAGAATATCTTCAAAGCAAGCAAATAATCGGAAACAGTAATTGAAGCAACAGGGGATGAGACTTCATGGACTTAGACAAACGAATTAAGATGATCCGCCTGTGTGAAGCGATGGAATGCTTCCCGGATTTCAGCAGACGGATCGGACTGATCAACAGATCCACCTTTCGGGGTCAGAGGATCTGCCAGGAAAAAAACACACCTCCACTTTCGACAGAAGAGCCCGCATGAGTGAGACATGCGGGCTCTGTTTTTCTTCTCATGGAAAAGATCCGTTCAGGATTTACTTGGCGAAGTCTTCCTTGCTGAGCTGACCTTCAGCGATGGCGTTATCGATCCACAGTCGTAAGGAGTCGATGGTCAGGGCCATCTTATCGAGCTCGTTCTTGATCTCCACGAAATCCGGAAGCTCGTGATCGGCGATCTTACCGTCTACCGTGATCTCGATCAGGCGGTTCTTGTTCTTCTCGATGGCATTTAATGTAGCGATCATCTCGAGAGTGATCTGCGAAAGCTCCTTCGGAACGACCTCAGGTACATATTCCTGTCCGATCGGGCACTCGTGAGAGCAGAAGTAATTGCACAAAGAAGGGTTCTTGTAGCAGTCTGCCATAGCCAGGATCTCTTCCGGATGCGGAAGGGTCTTCTCGTTCTCGATCTTCTCGATACGGTCAGCAGAGATGTACTGCAGTTTCTCGGAAGCAGCGTCGCGCGTAAGGTTTTGCGCCTCGCGGCTGATCTGGTAAATGTTCTTATTTTCTTTTGTTGACCTACGTCCCATTTTAACACCCACACCTTATTTTGAAATTCAAAGCAAATTAGCAGAACTTAAAGCAAAGTTCCCGCGGTTTTTTACTTGACATGTTAGATTATAAACTATAGTCAGAACAAATCAAATGTTTCGTTACGTTTTAGTCGAAAAATGTTCAATTAATTAAGAGGAATTAGGACGCCGTTCTCATTTATCATTATAGTGAGAAAACATGAGTTAGAAACACATCACAAACGTGCGGGAACTTAAATGTGCTACTGAGTGAACGCACTCTCTGAAAAAAGGAGGAGTTGCTTATGAGAAACTATGAGTATGTCAACGGTGTTAGAGTCAAGCCGCACAAGGGCTTTTTCACAAGACTCTTTCACGGAGCTACAGCGATCTGCGCGATCGTCGGTGTGCTTGCCATCGTAGTGATGTGCACAGGATGGAAACCGCTCTCCGGTTCATCCAAGGTCAAGAATGCCGGATCCCGCGAAGCGATTATTGAAGAAGAAGAGAGATTCCACGGCATCATCCTGACTACAGATAACGTGGTCACGGAGCTTCGGGCGATCTCAGAGTTGATGACTTATTCTGAAAAGTATGCAGGCACCGCCAGCGTAGTCGATTCCGTCGAGATCCCGTATACGGATTTTGAGATCTGGGGTACCCAGCACAAAATCGAGATCGTCTATTCGGGCACCATCAAGGTCGGATATGACTTAAATGACATCAAGACCGTCGTCAACAATCAGAAGAAGGAGATCTATATCACACTGCCGAAGCTCCCGATCGTGGACAACAATCTTCCGCAGGAAAGCGTTACCGTCGTTCAGGACAACAATGTATTCAATCCGATCCGTGCCGATGAAGTTACCGTCCGTCTGGCGGAAGTAAAAGAGAGACATCTCCAGGAAGCCATCAACAGCGGTCTCTATCAGAAAGCACAGACACATCTCAAAGAGATCATTATTGAACAGCTCGCACAGGTACACAGCGAGTACAAGGTTATTTTCGTTGACTCAGTAGCACTTTAATATATCTGAGTTTGCGCGGGGGACTATTCCCCCTTCGGATGGCCCCACACCCACCGCGTGAAAAAAGGAGCCGCCCCAGCGGGCGGCTCCCTTTTTATCTTTTTTCGTTTTATCTCTTTAGGAGATGAGATCCGGCATCAGATCGGAACGAAGAACTTCAGCAGGAAGATCGCGGAAAGAACGTATGTCAGGATGGAAACGTCCTTGGCCTTACCGGTGAAGATCTTGATTACGGTGTAGCTGATGAGAGCAAGACCGATACCGTGTCCGATAGAGCCGGAGATCGGCATTGCCAGGATCATGATCGCTACAGGAACGAGCTGGGAAAGATCTGAGAAGTTGATGTCCTTTAAGTTACCGAACATCAGGATACCAACATAGATCAGAGCGGAAGAAGTAGCCGGAGCCGGGATCACTGCTGCGAGAGGAGCGATAAACATACAAAGCAGGAACATGATCGCTGCTGTGACCGCGGTAAGACCGGTTCGACCACCGGCTTCAACACCGGAGGCGGATTCTACGAATGTGGTAACGGTGGAGGTACCTGTAACGGAACCTGCAACCGTACCGATCGCGTCGGAAAGGAGAGCCTGCTTCATGTTCGGCATGTTGCCATCCTTATCGAGCATCTTCGCACGGGAAGCGGTACCAACGAGAGTTCCGATGGTATCGAACATGTCGATGATGCAGAAGGTGATGACGAGCGTTACGATCGTGAACCAGGTGATCTGAGCGAAACCACTGAAGTTCAGTTTGAACAGTGTGGTGTCTGCCATATCCTTGAAAGGCGGAACAAAGGAAGCTGATTTCAGGCTTTCAAACGGGTTGGTATCAAAGAAGATCGCCTCACCTGCCCAGTAGCAGACGGAAGCAACCAGCATACCATAAAGCACAGAACCTTTGATCTTCTTGTGTGTCAGTGCGATGATCACGAACAGACCGATGAACATGGTAACAACAGAAAGGACCATGACGTCATAAGCAGAACCCATGGAATCCTTAGCGAACTTCGCGGTAAGAGAACCGAAGAAATCGCGCATTGCATAGAACGGTCCGCCATCCTCAGAATAGATGCTGACGTTGGAACCGAAACCGATGTTCATAAGCATCAGACCGATAGCAGGTCCGATACCGAGGCGTACACCGAGCGGGATCGCTTCTACGATCTTCTCACGAACGTTAAAGATCGAGAGAACGATGAATACGATACCTTCGATGAAGATGATGACCAGAGCGCTCTGGAAAGATTCCAGATACGTCATACCGGTCATGGCGACGATGTTTGCCGTGACGATGGCAAAGAAACTGTTAAGGCCCATACCAGGTGCCATAACGAAAGGTTTGTTGGCTAAGAAAGCCATGGCCAGAGTACCGACTGCAGAGGCGATACATGTTGCCAGGAAGACGCCGTTCCAGAGCGGAGAACCTACATCGAATCCGGTGAGAAGATTCGGATTCAGTGCGATGATATACGCCATTGTCATGAATGTCGTAAGTCCCGCAACGATCTCCGTACGGACGGTCGTGCCGTTTTGTTTCAGCTTGAACAGCTTATCCATAAATGTCCCTCCTTGTTTTGTTTTGGATATATTTTTATGATACGCTATTTTCTTCAAATCGGACACCCGAATTTGAGAATTTTCCTGATAGTTTTTTTCTTCGAACATGACGAAAGTCATATGGGAAAACCTGTCTTTTTTCACTTATGTCATAGACATCGTATTGATATGCTGATATCGACAAAAAATCTGATGGAGAAAAAACACATGGAAACGATTCTGAAACTTACGGACCTGACCAAAAAGTATGGTAACAAAGTCGTCGTGGATAATCTCAATATCGAGATCGAAAAGGGCGAGGTCTTCGGTCTTTTAGGACCGAATGGCGCCGGAAAATCCACCACGATGAACATGATCTGCAACATCGTACGCCCGACGATCGGCACGGTGGAATTTATGGGAAAAGATTTCCGGAAGAATAAAAAAGAACTCAGTAAAAAACTCGGCTATATCCCTCAGGACCTGGCGATCCACGGAAGACTTAAAGCCTGGGAGAATGTTGAACTCTTTACTTCCTTATACGGTATTAAGGGAAAAGAACTGAAAGAGCGCATTGACGAATCCCTGGAATACGTTGGTCTTCTGGATAAGAAGAATGAATACGCCCGGACCTTTTCGGGCGGCATGAAAAGACGCCTCAATATCGCCTGTGCGATCGGCCATCACCCGGATCTTCTGATCTTCGACGAACCGACAGTCGGCATCGATCCGCAGTCGAGAAACTTCATTCTCGAGCGCATCAAGAAGTCGAACAGAAACGGCGCGACAGTCATCTATACATCCCACTACATGGAAGAAGTCGAAGCGATCTGCACAAGGATCGCCATCATGGACAACGGTAGAATTATCGCGACCGGAACCTCCGAAGAACTGAAGAAACTTGTAGTGGATGACACATCGAGCATTACGCTCGAGGAAGTCTTCCTGACGCTGACGGGAAAGAAACTGAGGGACATCTGATCATGATACGGTATTTAATCAAAAACAATGCCAAGCTCATGGGCAGGAGCTGGGTAAACGTTTTGCTGTTTGCATTCTGCCCGGTACTCGTATCCGCTGTCCTGATCAGTGCTTTTTCCGGACTGATGAAAACCTATCAGGATCATGGAGAATTCCGATGCGGCTACTCTATTGAGACAGGAAGCATCTGGGAGAACGCCGAAGAAGCACTGAAGATCGCAGGAGCACAGACGGATATCACATTTACCCGCTTTGACTCGGAAGAGCCGGAAGAGATCATTTCGAAAAATGACCTGTCGGGATTTGTAAAGCTTGAAGGCGGGAATTACACGATCTATCGTGTGTCCGACCAGCCGGCACAGGGAGCGGCTCTCGAATACTTCATGTCGGTCTTCTGTGATGAGATGACAGATGCCAAGGCCAATTCCGTGAGATCTGACTCCTGGGCGACAGATACGCCGGCTTCGGATCCGGCTGCCAAAGAAGCGCAGATGATTGGAACGGATCAATATGACGACATAAAACTCACCGTCGAACACCCGGCCTTTCTTAAGGCTGTGGATTCGACAGGATACTACGGTATCGTGTTCGTTCTCTACTACTCCTGGTGTGCGATCATCTGCGCTGCAGGACTTCTGACAAGCGAGAAGAGATACGGCATCCGGAGAAGATACACGGTTTCGGCACTCGGTGAGACACAGATCTATCTGGGAAGGTTCCTTCCTCTTTCGATCGTGGTCATGCTGGGAACACTCGCGGCAGCCGGTCTGAATGCGGCATTCTTTGGGACAGACTGGGGCAACCTTTTCTATGTTGTTGTGCTGTTCCTGGTAATGACAGCCGCGTCATCTGCGCTCGGACTGATGTTCCAGAGTATCACGGATAACATGATCATCACGGTCATCCTGACGTTCTCTCTGGTATGGACCATGGGATTCTTCGGCGGAAGCTTCGAGACATATATGTTCTCAGATCATCCTGAGTATCTCAAGTTGCTCTCACCGATCTATCACTGCAACCGCGCGATGGTCGAGCAGGCCTCATCCGGCAGCAGCAGCTATTTCGGAAGTGCCATTCTTTACTGCGCAGGGATCATCGTCGTGTGTTCGCTGATCTCGATCGCGGCAAGTTCGATCAGAAGGAGGGGAAGAGCATGAGAACACTGATCAGATCCAGTCTTAAATTATTATTCAGAAACAAGAGTTTCTGGTTTTTCCTGCTGATTGTTCCGATCCTTTCCACATCTGTTCTCCAGGCGCATCAGATGAATTCCATCACGCTTTCGAAGCAGGCGGAAGGTGTGGTCGCCGAGCTGGGATCCGAGGAGGAAAAGGTCGCATACTACAGCAGTCAGGGTGCTTTTGTCGTAAAGGTATACGATGCATGCGGAAGTGATCTTTCCGAGTACATGCTGAAAAAACTCGCGAGCAGCGGTGCTTTTTCCATCGTACGGGCCAAGGTGCCGGACATGGATAAAGCTTCTGCAGATGCACGAGTGAAGCACGATGGTGAGTTTGACAGGATGGGTGCAGCGCTCTACATCACGCAGGATTTTGACCGCCTGGTCACCGACGGAAAAGAAGATGAAGCGCTTGCTGTCTATGTGCTTTCCGACGACGGCCGGATCGAGATGCTCGATTATTCTGTGCGAAAAGAACTTGCCCTAATCGAAAAGACAGTCGCGGAATGGACACTGCCAAAGGCATCTGAACTTCTCAATCAGAGAATTGCAAGTTCCCCGGAGAAGAAAGTCGTCAAGATTTCAGGTGGCTCTTCCAGATCCCTTACACAGGATCAGGAAAACAGAAAGACCGCAATCGGATATGCCATTGCTTTCATGACTCTCGGATATGTATTCTGCGGTGTTTTCATCGCACACACGGTCATCAAAGATGAGCATGACAAGGTCCTCACGAGACTTCGACTGACGGGCTTGTCCTCGTACACATACTTCGCTTCGAAGTTCGTAATCAGCGCGATCGCGACGGCGTTGATGACGATTGTTCTGGGTATCTGCACGCTGATTCTCAATGCGGAGAAGTTCGGTGTCGGCAGAGGAAAGTTCCTCCTGATGATGTTCCTTCTGGGCTTGATCTTCAGCTCAATAAGTCTCGTGATCGGTGTCGTTTTAGGTGACGTGATGAATTCGAATATCGCCGCATTCGCACTATTTTCGATGTCATCACTTCTTGCGGGAACTTTCTTCCCGCTGGACGGTACTTCAAGCATTATCAAGGCGATCGCATCGCTGATGCCGCAGAAGTGGTTCCTGGATGCGACGGAGATGTTCTTTGTCGGGGATAAAAAAGCCTACCTGGTACTTCTTGCCGTTACGTGTTCCTACCTGATCCTCACATTGAGTGTGGGCGGTGTAGGAGTGAAGATCCGAAATGGGGAAGAGTAAACGGATTTCTGAAGGTAAAGGAAAAAGAAAAGGAGAAAGGGCGGGAAGAAGACCTTCCCGTCCCTTCAGCATATGGCAGTATCCGGATCATCCGTTTACATTTTCTACTGTCCCGAAGAAGATCGGAAGACCGGTCTCGATGTCAACGATCGCATAGGCGAAAGGACGGTCGCAGATCACGTGGTATGTTTCTCCGAGCATGACGATGGCGCCGTTATGCTCTACGATTGCTGCGGATGCAGCCGCCGCCTTTGTGCCCTTCGGTGTGACTTCGATATACGTCTTATGTTTGACAGCACTTACGGAAAGAGGGGATAGATCACTCATATTTTTAAAGTTTGCAGATTCCGGATCAAAGGCATCGCGGATCCCCATGTCCTTTAAGATATCGGGAAGAGAGATATCGTATTCACTCGTAAACTGCGGGAACTTATACTCGACATTCGGATAGTCTTTGCTCTCCCAGAATCGCCAGTACTTTTCCGCTGTCAGAGAAGAGACGTACTCGTTGATATCGATCGATTTATCGTCGGGAAGGATCGTGAGAAAAGCGTATTTTCCGTCCTTGTAGGTCTTATAGAAGCCGCAGGCATCTTCGCAATGAAAGTAGGGAACATCGTTTTCTCCGGAAAGGAAGGTCACTTTCTTGCTTTTTCCGTTCGGAAGATAGAAATAGTCTTCGGCGATAGAAGCTCCTTGGAATTTCTTCTCCCAGTCGGCTTCGAAAGCCATGGCGTTTATGAGGACCATCAGATCGTCCGAAGATAATTCGCCTATGAGATTATCGATCATGCCGTTGGTCTTTTCCTTGACCCAGGAATTGATTTTATCGACACCGCTTTTATTAAAGGAGAGACTATCTACACCGGCATCGAATTTGCTCTTTACATATTGGAGGTAGTTGTCATATACGGAGCATTCCATGTTCTGGTTGATCCATAAGGAATTACAGATGCTTAACTGCGGGCTCCTTAGCTGCTTCATCCGCTCTACGGAATAAAGGAAAGCATCCTCTTTATTTACTCCCGGAAAGAGCGTTCCCTGGATCTGGTTAAGGGTGTTTCCGTCCGCACCGGCACCGACCATCTCCATCAGGAAGAGGATCGAGTCAGGGGAGATCATGAAGTTACTGCCTTTGGAGCTTTTCGCGCAGCGGCTTATGAGCCCGAAGACGAATTCCGAGTATGCTTTTTTCAGGTCTTCGTCCGAGGTCTTATCCGCAGCTCCGCTTCTTCCCTGGGCCAGTTCAAAGATCGCGGTCTCCGAGTGATTCTGCTTGACCGTCTTGAGGGAGGAACTCGTATTTTTCTTCCCGCATCCTGTTCCCGTCGAAAGAAGAAGGGAAGAGGTAAGAATACAGGCGATAAGTTTTTTCGCTTTCATGATTTTCACTCCTTTTTTATCAGTTACATATTAGACGAGGGGAGAAAGGATACTGTTGCAAAATGTGCTATTATGATGAAAGATAATATAAATGGCTGCCGGAGCGTGGGTATATAGATTCCGTAGCCAATTCCGAACCGGTGGGGAGAATCTTTTGGAACGGTTGAAGAATCATTATTTTGTGCTGGTGCGCCTCTTTCTGATGGTCACTTTCTGCGCTTATGGTTTCGTTGAGAGACCGGAGAATACGCAGGTGTCTGCCTGGGTGCTCTTTCTGATGGCGATGTACCTTGCTTCCATGTGTATCTTTGAGATCGTCCCCAGGAAATACAGATTCATCCTTCTGATCATGGCTTCCGGCTTTTTCTCGGCGCTGATGGCCCTCGGCGAGACGGGATTCATGCTTCTGGGATTCGTCATTGTATACGATTTCCTGTCACTGTTTGAATCACTTGATGCGAAGATCTATCTGATTCCTGTTGTCGGTTTTCTTTTGCCGGGACCGATCAATATCGTCACGCGGCTGATCGCAGTTTCGCTTACAGCCATCGTTTATCTGCAGCATAATTATATTATTCGGTCCTACAAAAAGCAGATGCTTGAAGACACGATCAACGAGCAGAACTTAAAGCGTGATATGCAGCAGAAGGAATACGCCGCGAAGATGGAGCAGAGAAAGAGCATGATCATGGCGGAAAACCAGATCCTCGAAGAGCGTGCGACACTTTCACAGACGCTTCACGACAAGCTCGGACATAACATCAACGGATCCGTATATCAGCTCGAGGCCGCTAAAGTCCTTCTTTCCAAAGATCCGGAGAAATCCGGAAACATCATCCAGGCGGTCATCGACCAGCTCCGCTCCGGTATGGACGAGATCCGGGGGATCTTAAGAAAAGAACGCCCGGAGAAACGACAGCTGGCGATGCTCCAGCTATATAAGCTATGTGAGGACTGTAACGGCAAGGGCGTGCAGACAGAGCTTTCGACGGAAGGGGATACCGCACTGATCTCCGATGCCATTTGGGAAGTCATTCTCGACAATGCCTTTGAAGCGATATCCAATTCCATGAAATACAGTAAGTGCAGCCGCATCGATATCAGCCTTTTCGTCATGAACCAGAGAGTTCGTGTTTCGATAGCCGACGACGGAGTCGGCTGTCCGGAGATAAAAGACGGCATGGGCATCTCCGGCATGCGTCAGCGTGTCCGCGAATGTGGCGGCACGATCACTTTTGAAACCGACCCCGGCTTTACCGTGACTATGCTGCTTCCGCTGTAATGCCGGGAAAATGAGAAATGCAGGAGGAGAAAAATGGAGAAAATAAAAGTCATCATCGCAGACGACAGCGATTTTGTAAGAGACGGCATGAAGATCATCCTCGATGTGGACGACGATTTTGAGGTGCTTGGCTGTGCGAAAAACGGACGCGAAGCCATCGAGATCGCCGAGAGGAATAAGCCGGATGTCTTCCTCATGGATATCCAGATGCCGGAGATGGATGGGATCGAAGCGACGGCGGAGATCGTGAAAAAAGACCTCGGGAAAGTCCTGATCCTGACGACTTTCGATGACGATGATCTCGTTCGAAAAGCCCTCGGAAACGGCGCGAAGGGGTATCTGATCAAGAACCATACCCCGGAGCATTTAAAGCAGATGATCAAATCGGTCTATGCGGGATCCGGGGTCATGGAAGAAAACCTTCTTCAGTCCATCACGAAGAATTCCGGATCCTCCATGGCCGCAAAAGGCTTTGATGAGACGGGATACACCGAGCGGGAACTCGAGATCGTCCGTGCCGTTGCTGACGGGCTTTCCAATAAAGAGATCGCAGGTAAACTCTTTATCTCCGAAGGAACTGTAAAGAATTACATCACCTCGATCCTGGCCAAAGAAGGACTGTCCCACAGAACCGCGCTCGCCGTGTACTATATCACCGGCAAGAAGTGATAACATTCATTTGACCAAAGAGATAAAAAATGATACCATCACATGTGCTTTTTAAGAAATAAGCGGATGTGGTGAAATTGGCAGACACGCTGGATTTAGGTTCCAGTACGAAAGTGTGCAGGTTCAAGTCCTGTCATCCGCACCAAAAGTCAGCAAAACTCTCCATGTTGCTTCATCCTGCGGCATGGAGAGTCTCTTTTTAAACCGGGTAGATTCGAGAATTTCCAGGGGTTTTCCGAAAACAGAGCTCAGGCTGCTTTCAGGAAGACGCGGAAGGTGACCAGACCGTCCTCGCAGGTAACCTCGATCCTACCGTCATGTGCGTCGCAGATCGCTTTGGCGATCGACAGCCCGAGTCCGTAGTGTCCCGTGTATTCTCTGGAATCATCAGCGCGATAAAACCGTGTGAAAAGCACTTGTCTCTCCGCTTCCGGTATCTCTTTTCCGGGATTGGTGACCTCCAGGATCACATGATCACGAACTCTCTTCAGAACAACAGAGACAGTTTTCCGGCTTTCATCAGAGGAGGTGTGCGAGACAGCATTATCCAGCAGGATCGTGGTCAGTTGTTCCAATTGTCCTTTATTCCCGTTAACGAATAGGTCGTCAGCGATGTGACTTTCTA
>JAFZKB010000026.1 GCA_017551865.1 Clostridiales bacterium
ATAACATAGATGTCATCAAAAAAGGCGATAAGGATGCGGTTCTCTTACCTCCCCTGACCAACCATTGGTTGAGACATACGTTCTCCACTCGCATGGTGGAGGCGGGAATACATCCCAAAGCATTGCAAGAAATTCTTGGCCATAAGGACATCACTACGACCATGAATATCTACACAGATGCTTCGACGGATTTCACGACTAGTGAGATGAGCAAGTACCAGATGAAACGACCGGGAAACGATGAGTAAGTGTTTGATAAACTTGACATCGCAAAGAGAAAACTTACCAACGAAATACCAAAATTGGTAAGAAAACTATAAGAATCCGTGAAAAACTGAATTTTGCGTTGGTAAGTATTGGTAAAGTAAAACACTTGAAATCACGGAGCTTCAGGATTTTATGCAAATATATGTTCGATTTTGCATCAGTTCTGACCGTTTTCCCCACAATGAAGTCCATCGACAAGCCCTAAGCACTGGAAATACTACATTTCTTATGTCGAAAACTGTACGACTGACGACCAGTTAGTGACCAAAAATGACCGTATTTTACGGTACTGGTCGTACAGATTTTTACGACCAGCGCATAAAAACGCAAAACGCGGCAAAAAACCGCAAAACGCTGCAAACACTACAACACACGTCCCCGGACCCGACCTTGGATCCGGGGTGTTTTATACCCCTCTACATTGTTGAAAATCGGGGCAAAATCCCCGCCAATCCCCTCACAGCAGGCATCTGACCCATGTACTGTTTTGTTTTTAACTGGTCGTAAAGCCCCTGATCTGTACGACCAAAAACGGCGGAAAAGGCTGGGAAATGGGCGGAATCGATAGAATAATCTGTTAGAGACTATACAATTATATGCAATGATGTTGAACGATGCACCATTTTTGGAGGATCGTTCAAGTATCTCCGGAACACTTCCGTAAGGGCTACGGAATATTCATGATGGAAAGTATCGAATCGATATTTTCCGATGCAAAAGAACTCGTACTTGATACTCCGATCTGGAACAGAAGAACGAATGCATTTTATTCCCACTCTATCGTGCCTGTCGGATCAAGAGGAAGATCGTCTTCTTTTCAGCCTTTATAGATCACGCCAAAAAACAGCCAGATGAGTCCGAAGAAGACCGCAAACGATATGACCAAGTACAAAAGTAATCCGATAAAATGAGTCTTCGTTTTGCTGTCAATATCATACAAGGGAAGATTATCTTCCGGATGATCCGGATCATAGCAGATCGTCTGCTGTTCTCTGTTTGCCCGTTTCCAGGAACCATACCCCTGTCCGGTATAGGTATTCCCTCCAGCCTCGAACTCATAGTAAATGACGGTTCCACGGGAATTCCTATGCCAGTTTCCGTCCTCATCCTTGGTCTCATATGTATCCTCGTAATGGCTTGTGATCCGGCCTTCCGCCCTTCCGGTAAGATGAGCCAGCTGCTTTCTGGCACGAAGTTTCCTGGGGATCGAGTTTATCTCCACGGAAAGATATAATCCGATCGTCGCACCGACGACAAAAATGATCGCGGATTTCTCATCATGGATCAATTCCATGCCATAGAATTTCACGACGATTCCCAAAACGACACAATACAGAATGATAAACATAATCCTTACCTCATCTTATTCCCGTATGTATGGAATGCAGCATGTTAAATACCGATAATGCAAGTATCGCGATCACCACTACGATCCAGAAAATGCGCCTGAACAGATACTTCTTTCCGACATTTTTGACATCACAGATCACCCATTCTTCTTTCGGCGGCTCACATTCTTTGCCGCAGTACGGGCAGTTCTTCGATTTAAAAGAGTTAAAGCTGGCGCCGCAGGACGGGCACTGGATCCTTGCGATGGAGAAGTTCGTCGAGAACGGAACATCGGTCCTTCTTGCGGCCGTGATCTGATAGACCTCGCTTTTTACTTTGAGCCGGTCGCCCATATCCCGCGTAGTATCCACAAACACATCGCCCGTGACATAGACGTTATTATTCTCCACTTTGATCTTCTTACAGGACATCCATCCGTGGAAGGTACAGTCGACCACATCATCAAGATCCGTCCCAAGTTCTTTTACCGCATTAAAAGGAAGGCTCTCGCGGCTATCGGAGAACACCAGGATCCTAAAAAGTGTCGTGATCTTCGAAGAGAATGTTTCGAAGGTATATGCCGGGCTGATCGTGGCCATCCGAGAAGCGAATCTCTTTCGGGAGCTTCCGACGGAAAGCGCGGCCGGAGTTTCTTTTCCAAGTGTCTTGAATCCCGCAAAGAAGAGCGAAAGGAACCATACGAAGTATCCGATGATCGGGCTTGCAACGATCATGGTAACGATATACGCGATGACCCGCGCCAGAGACGGAACCACCCAATTCTCGGGTGTATAGGTACTTATCATACTGTGACTCGCACTGGGATCCTGCAACACGATCGGCGCAAACAGAATGAGCGTAACGGGCAGAGAACAAAGTCCGCATCGGGTCACTGTCTTCCAGATAGGTTCCGTACTTACGCCCGGGTCAGGAACGAAGAAATAGTTGCCGACCTTCGGATAGAGTTCGGTCATGTGAAAAGAAGTGCCGCATTGGCTGCATCCTTCCTGCAGTTCCCGGATCGTGGACACCGCGCCGCAGTTCGGACAGCAGTAGGTATCCCCGCTGACATCTTCGCCGTTTCTGACATCGATGACCGTTTCACAGATCGACTGCGGGTCTTTTCTCTTAAACGTCTTCATGCCAGATCTCTCGGCGGTCTTTTTATGGTTGATATATCCGACGGACCACGACGTCTCGTAGTGGCCGTCCTGCCAGGAACGCACGTTATTCACCGCGCTTCGCACAGGTTTTTTTCCCGGATCGAATTCTTCCGTAAAGCGGATATTCTTTCTTGCGATACGGTCTCTTTGAAGTTCCAGACAATACCGGAGTTCTCGATCCGCCGACATCACCTTCGCGCCCGGCTCCATCGCGTGTCCTAATTCTTCGCGAAAAGCACCTGCCACGGCAGCTCTTGCTGCCTGCCGGTCAACTGTGCTCCCTCCGGACGATGCCAGAGCGATGGCTTCTTCCTCAGTCCGATAATTCGGAGATGAAGCGATGATCTGCTCCAGTTCTTTTTCCTGATTCCGATTATTCTCTGAATACATACCTTACTCTCCTGATCTTTTGTAATGGTAAGATCAAACAACCCATATTCATTTTATCATGTGTTTGACCTCTTCTACTTACTAGACAATTGAAGAAGGGAATTTATTGGCTATTTGCGGTAATTTTTTTCAAAACCTGTCATTTCCATTAATACTCTACTTTCATAAGGATCATTGTTATACTGTTTTTGTGAAAAATGATTTTTTTCTCTACCCACCCAATAATCTGTGTCCCTCAATTGTTTAATGAGTAGATGCGGATATGAAGGAGGCATTTTATGACACAGAAAGAACTCGAAAAGATCTACAACGAAGGCTATCGTGCCGTGTACTGGACCGCTATGGCTCTTCTTAAGAATGAAGCCGATGCCGAGGATGTCGTACAGGACACATTCGTTTCCTTTATCGAATCTTACGGGAACATCGAGGACACGACCAAGGTAGTCGCCCTTCTTAAGAAGATCGCGGCCAACAAGAGCCTGAACCGTCTGAAGTCGGTAAGGACCGAGAACGTCGATGACGAGGTCCTGGAAAATCTCGAGACGGTCCCGGAAGATTTTCTTCCGGATTCGATCGTGGAATCGGATGCAATGCGTAGAATCGTCATGGATATTATCGAGAATTCTTTGTCGGAGGATGTCAGAAGAACGATCATCTTATTCTACTTTGACGAGATGAGCACAAAAGAGATCTCGGATCTTCTCGGAGTTCCTCAGGGAACCGTTCTCTGGCGTCTGAATTTTGCCAGGAAAAAGATCAAAAAGGAGGTAGAGAAATATGAAGAAGAAAGTAACACGAAGCTGTTTGGTATGCCGCTGCCGTTCTTAACGAAGCTTTTCACAAAAGAAGCCGAGCAGGTAACGATCAAACCTATGCCCGCTTCATTACTTCACCTGTCCGCATCTTCATCTATCAAGGCTGCTTCCGCGGAAGCAGGGAAAAAGATCGCGACCGAAGCGATCGTGAAAGGAACAGGTATTATGATCAAGAAAGTAATTATCGGTATAGTAGCCGTACTGATCGTGGCAGGAGGAATAACAGCTATTCTCATCACCACGAATCAAAAGGATAAAAAGAAAGATAAGACATTAAAAACGGAAACGACGGAGACTACGGAAAAAGAACCTGAGATAACAACGGAAGAGAGCACGGATGTCGTGGTGGAAAGCACCACGGAAAATACAACTTCCGAACCGGTTGCAACGACTACCGAACCGGTTGCAACGACTACCGAACCGGTAGACGAGGAATCCGAGGATGTAATTGCCTATCCTAACGGCGGACAGGAAAATGCGTCCGGTACCGTTTTCATTTCCTTCGAAGGAAAGAGCACAGATGAGATCAGGGAAAATATTATCGAGATCTCCCGGACGACAAAAGATGCCACTCCGGAGAATTTCCCGGAGCGCTGTATGGTATATCCAATCGATTATTCGTACAGCGATGAAGCAGACGAAATGATATTTTATTACTGGCATCTGAGATTGCAGGAAGGTGCGGAAGGAATAGATTATGTCAACGTCTACATTATCCGCAACGACGATGGTTCACTGAATATGGCCAGCCGTGCCAGTGTGATCCTCACTTGTCAAAACAGGGAAAGATGGGAAGAACTATATAACACTTCCTGTGATGCCCTCATGCAGATCACAGGCTGTAATTCGCTCATGAAGTCCGGATCAGGTGACGGTGAGGCTTCCCACTACTTGACATACTTTGTTGCCAAAGACTTTGATGAAAATGGGAACTTTAAACTTCATGTGGAGATCCCGCTGGTGGATCCGGAAGAAGAGTAAGCAGATTAAGTTTTCGCATCTTCGATCATATAAACGAAATAGAAAAGGTCCGCCTGAACGTTTCATTCAGACGGACCTTTCATTATAAGCACTGTACTCCCCTCACCGCGGAAGAAGGATGCCCCGTGCCAGATTCCGATCACGGAACCGGCATGGGGTACTCCCCTGCCCGTGAGGTGTTAGCGATAGTCAGCCCTCTGGTGGGAAAGGATTCCCTCTAGAGATAATCGATTATTGAATTTTACTACATTATCGTCTTCTCATTTACTTTTTCAAACAGATCCTTATATCGCTCTTTTTCGGATGTCAGGCATGCAAGATAGTAGTCAGTGTGACATTCAGGATCGGCAATGGGTATTGTTATCTTTCCTTTGTTAACGACTCCTCTTTTCATGTAATAGCTTGATGAGAAAGATGGATAATTCGAGTTCTGTGATAACTCCATAAATGAATCCATATCGATCTGCAAAAGATAGTTGGAATTGGGCGTTTTGTTATTATGAAAGTTGATCCAGAATCCGATGCGTGTCAGAAGAAGGATAGTCTTACCATCCAGATCAGACAGATGGACCTCGGGATAGAAGGTCAGCGGATCGCCCGGCATTAGGGAAATAAACAGGTCTTCGTGCCCGCACTTTTTCACATATATCTCTTCATCATTCGGATCCTCGTGCAAGACCGCAAGATGGTACTCATGAGATATAAGGCGATCAACAAAGTCGACATCATCCGTCATGTCCGCAGAGATAGTCATCCCTTCAAAGATCGTGTTCAGTATAGGTGTAAACACGGTCTGAGGAACGGGAGCACAGAACCCGATAGAGATCGTATGAAGGCTTCTGTCGAATGCCTTTACTTTTGATTCGAAATCAGCGTCCGCTTTTAACACGTCTTCAGCATACCTTGCTGCGTGAAGACCTGTCTCGTTAAGACGGAGCTGATTCTTGCTTCTGATGAATAATTGCACACCGAGATCTTCTTCGAGTTTCTTCATGGATCTGGTCAGCGCAGGTTGTGAGGTATGCAGTCTTTCTGCTGCAGAAGACAGGGTTCCGCATTCTGCGAATGTGTGGAATTGTTCTAAAATATGTATGTCGATCATATTGGCCCTCTACCATTCAGTATTCACTTTTGTTATAGCAGATTCCGTTATTGGCATTGTACATCATTTCTTCTTCACAGTAAACTTAAACCATAAGATAAGCCACCGCAAAGGAGAAACAAGTATGGAATATGCAACACTTTCAAACGGAGTTAATGCACCTTTATTAGGGATCGGCACTTTCATGATCTCTCCTGATGATACTGTAAACAGTGTCTATTCAGCTATAAAACTGGGATATAGACTTATCGATACTGCAAATGCTTATATGAACGAGGAATCCGTCGGCAATGCTGTCCAGAGAGCAATTGACGAGGGTATCGTTACCAGAGGAGAACTCTTTATCTCAACAAAACTCTGGCCGACACTCTACGAGAACGATGCAGCGGTCGATAACACCCTCATGAGACTGGGTATGGACTATGTTGACCTTCTCTTCATTCACCAGCCGGCAGGAAACTACATGGCAGGCTACAGACAGCTCGAGAAGGCTTATAAAGACGGCAAAACGAAGAGCCTCGGCATCTCTAACTTCTACGGAGAAAAGCTGGATATCCTTCTTGCCGAATCTGAGATCAAGCCCCATGTCATGCAGCTCGAAGCACACCCTTACTGTACAGAGAAGGAAGTGCGAGACAGAGTTGCTGAGTACGGCACACTCCTCATGGGCTGGTATCCGTTGGGGCACGGTGATCCGGGATTGGTAAAGGAAGAAGTTTTCTTAAAGCTTGCAGATAAGTACAGAAAGAGCAACGCACAGATCGTCCTCCGCTGGGCAACACAGATGCAGTTCATCACGATCCCTGGCTCGAAGAATCCGGACCACATCAGAGACAACGGAGATATCTTCGATTTCTCATTAACAGACGAAGAAATGGCCGAGATCGCTGGGCTCGACGGCACAAAGAAGTACTATAACGCAACAGATGAAGAAGTCGAGAAGTATGCGGGAATGCATCTCCCGTTTGAAAGATAAGGAAAGTCCGAATGGTTTGGGGAGTAAGTAATATGCAGAAAAACAAAGTGTTTATTGGTTTTATATGCCTGACGATGTTTCTGTCGTTCAGCGCCTGTTCGAAGTCCTCGGAGTCTGAAGGCAATGCCGAAAAACCATCGCAGAGCACGAGTCAACAGACAATGTCCGAAAACAATCTGACGGATGCTTCCCAAGCGGAAGAGAAAACATCTTCGGAAAGTGCCTCTGCTTCTTCGGGAAGTACGGAACAGACGACTTCCGGGAGCCGTGTCCTGGTCGTGTATTTTTCCAGAACAGGCGAACAGTACAATGTCGGTGTGATCGATAAAGGAAATACGGCTATCGTTGCAGAGATGATCGCTGAGAAAACGGGGGCGGATCTCTTTGAGGTGCTCCCTCAGGATGATTACTATCCCTACACCTATGATGAGCTTACCGATGTGGCCAAACAGGAGCAGAATGATAATGCCCGCCCTGCATATAAGGGAGAGGTACCGGATCTGAGCCAGTATGATACGGTCTTCTTGGGTGCCCCAGTGTGGTGGGGTGATTGGCCGATGATCATGTACACTTTCTTCGAAACAAATGCAGATGCGCTGAAAGGGAAAGCACTATTTCCCTTCTCGACACACGAAGGATCGGGGCTTTCCGGCTTTGATAAAAAACTATCAGATGCACTTCCGGACAGCACAGTGGGAAAGGGTCTGGCCATCAAAGGAGAGAAAGCGCAGAACGATCCTGATAATGCAAGAGAAGATGTGAACGAGTGGTTATCTGATCTCGGATATTAAAAGTTCCGAAAATGCGGACAGAGAGAATCGAAGAAGGAGGAAGCTTGAAGTGAGTCAAAAGAGAATCAGACTGATCGTAGATATCGTCATGATAGTGGTGCTCCCACTTCTTATGGCATATTCTCTTGTCGGAGAGAAAAACCACGAGATCCTGGGAAGTCTGATGCTGATACTCTCTATCATTCACCATGTACTGAACCGGAAATGGTATCGGGCTCTTCCTAAGGGAAAGTATGGGGTAAAAAGAATCATCCGGACCGTTCTGGATGTTCTTCTTCTGGTCATCATGTTTGCCCTTCCGATCAGCGGGATCTTGATGTCAAAGCACCTGTACACTTTTATTCACATACGTGGTGTCGCTTCAACATCGCGAGAGCTCCATCTACTTCTTTCATACTGGGGACTCGTATTGATGTGCATCCACGCGGGAACTCACCTTGTTCCAGTAGTGGGAAAACTCCTTCGTGAAAAACGGTCAGCAAGGATCGCGGTCTATGCTGTCTGGTGTGCGGTCTCCGGATATGGCGCATATGTTTTCGTGCGAAGATCGATACACGAGTATATGTTCAGAAAGACGATGTTTGCTTTTATCGATACGAGCGAATCGAAAGCCGTATTTTTCCTGGATTATGCAGCGGTCATGCTACTTTTTATGTTTGTAGGATACATCCTGTTTTCAGAGTTTAGAAAGAAGGAAACAAATACAACTAAGGTTTAAAGAGGAGGAAACATTATGCAGAATTTTGATTACATGACACCCACAAGACTCATTTTCGGGAAAGGCGTAGTCGAACAGCTTCCCGAAGTGATGGAGAAGTTCGGTAGAAAGGTGCTCCTGACGTACGGAGGCGGCAGCATTAAGAAGATCGGCTTGTACGATAAAGTGAAGGAACTTATGGCTGATTTTGAGATCTACGAACTCTCCGGGATCCAGCCGAACCCTAAGTATGATCCGAGCGTTTTGGATGGCGTAAAGATTTGTAAAGAGAACGATATCGATGTGATCCTTTCAGTCGGCGGAGGAAGTGTTCTCGACTGCTCCAAGGCGATTGCCGCAGGCGCCAAATACGATGGTGATCCGTGGGATCTGATCTCCTATAAGGTAAAAGCACAGGCGGCGCTTCCCATCGTGGATATCCTGACACTTGCCGCAACCGGAAGTGAATATGATATGGGCGGTGTGATCTCGAGAACGGAAACGAACGATAAGATAGGATATCTGGATCCGCATCTTTTCCCTGCGGTTTCTTTCCTGGATCCGACATACACATTCACTGTATCGAAGAAACAGACTGCGGCAGGCTGTGCCGATGCGATGAACCATATCATGGAACAGTATTTCTGTGAGGATTCAACGCTTCTTAACGACGGATTCATGGAAGCAGGCCTTAAGAGTCTGATGATCAATGCGAAGAAGTGTCTCGATAATCCCGAAGACTATACTGCAAGAGCGGAGATGATGCTTACCTGTACATATGGCTGCAATGGCATCTATGCTCTCGGTAACAGCCAGTCTGGCTGGCCTTGCCATGGTATGGAGCATGCTTTATCAGCATACTATGACATCACTCACGGAGAAGGTCTCGCGATCATCACTCCCAGATGGATGAAGCATATTCTGAGCGAGAAAACTGTAGACAGATTTGTGAAGTATGGTGTGAATGTCTTTGGTGTAGATGCTTCTCTTGACAAGTTTGAGATCGCGGAAAAAGCGATTCAGGCTACATATGATTTCTTCGAATCGATTAATATCCCAATGCACTTAAGAGATGTCGGCATTGATGAGAGTAGGATCGAAGAGATGGCACAGCATGTAGCTGATAACGAAGGTCTCGAGTACGCATGGGTCCCACTTGCGCAGAAGGACATTGCAAAGATCTTTACTGATTCACTTTGAGATTGGAGGTTCTTATGGCAGAAAGAATAGTTCAGACGGCAGGAAGAGACGCATTGGGAAAGTTTGCTCCTAACTTTGCCCACTATAACGATGACATTCTTTTTGGAGAGAACTGGAATGACGAAGCTCTTGATCTTAAGACAAGAAGCCTGATAACAGTTGTGGCTCTGATGTCGCAGGGAATTACAGACAGTTCGTTGAAGTATCACCTGCTGAACGCAAAGAAAAACGGCGTGACAAAGGACGAGATGGCTGCTGCGATCACACATGTTGCTTTCTATGCAGGCTGGCCAAAGGTATGGGCAACATTTAATCTCGCGAAAGAAGTTTACGTGGAGGCATAAAATGAATGGTTGGAACCTGTAAGTGATGAAGAATATGACGCTTTATAAGGAGATTTGATCATGGAATACCCCCAAGGATATGTATATGAATTAATGGATAAAGGCGGCCCGACCATTGTTACCGAACCGTATTTTATGGAAGCGGCTCAAGAGATGATGAGAGCAAGGACTCTCTGTGCAAAAGCAAATGCGCTGCTTCCGGATGATCCTTCATATGTGAAATATCTGGAAGAGCTTTTCGGCAGGAAACTGGATGATGTCAGGATACTTACGCCGTTTATCTGCGATTTTGGAAACAGAGTAAAATTCGGAAAGAATGTATTTATCAACCACTCCGCGATATTGTCTGCATCAGGCGGGATAGAGTTCGAAGACGGAGTAATGTGCGCGCCGGGCATCCGCATCGCAACCATC